>NZ_JAUERX010000009.1:0-5638 GCF_041357695.1 Corynebacterium sp. CCM 9204 | reverse complement strand
TGAAGTTGTAGTGTCGGCGGTGTCCTACTCTCCCACACGCTCCCGCATGCAGTACCATCGGCGCTGGTGGGCTTAGCTTCCGGGTTCGGAAAGGGACCGGGCGTTTCCCGCACCGCTAAAACCACCGACACATCTCAAACAGTGCCACACACAACTTACGTTGTGCTGGTGTTGGTGCCAGACACTGGCTAGTGGACGCGAGCAACACATCAAATGTTTCTATGCCCATGTTGTTTTGTTTCGGTCAATTAGTACCGGTCACCTCCACACATTACTGTGCTTCCAGATCCGGCCTATCAACCCCATAGTCTATAGGGAACCTCAAACGAAACCTTATCTTGAAACGGGCTTCCCGCTTAGATGCTTTCAGCGGTTATCCCTTCCATACGTAGCCAACCAGCCATGCCACGGGCGTGACAACTGGCACACTAGAGGTACGTCCGTCCCGGTCCTCTCGTACTAGGGACAGCCTTTCTCAAGTTTCAACGCGCGCGGCGGATAGAGACCGAACTGTCTCACGACGTTCTAAACCCAGCTCGCGTGCCGCTTTAATGGGCGAACAGCCCAACCCTTGGGACCTACTCCAGCCCCAGGATGCGACGAGCCGACATCGAGGTGCCAAACCATCCCGTCGATATGGACTCTTGGGGAAGATCAGCCTGTTATCCCCGGGGTACCTTTTATCCGTTGAGCGACACCGCTTCCACAAGCCGGTGCCGGATCACTAGTCCCTACTTTCGTACCTGCTCGACCTGTCAGTCTCACAGTCAAGCTCCCTTGTGCACTTACACTCAACACCTGATTGCCAACCAGGCTGAGGGAACCTTTGGGCGCCTCCGTTACTCTTTGGGAGGCAACCGCCCCAGTTAAACTACCCACCAGGCACTGTCCCTGGCCCGGATCACGGGCCGAGGTTAACAGATACCCAATTCGATCAGAGTGGTATTTCAACAACGACTCACACACAACTGGCGTCACATGATCACAGTCTCCCACCTATCCTACACAAACCGAACCGAGCATCAATACCAAGCTATAGTGAAGGTCCCGGGGTCTTTTCGTCCTGCCGCGCGTAACGAGCATCTTTACTCGTACTGCAATTTCGCCGGGCCTGTGGTTGAGACAGCAGGGAAGTCGTTACGCCATTCGTGCAGGTCGGAACTTACCCGACAAGGAATTTCGCTACCTTAGGATGGTTATAGTTACCACCGCCGTTTACTGGGGCTTAAATTCTCCGCTTCGACCAACAAGTTGGTCTAACAGGTCCTCTTAACCTTCCAGCACCGGGCAGGCGTCAGTCCGTATACATCGACTTATCGTCTTCGCACGGACCTGTGTTTTTAGTAAACAGTCGCTTCCCTCTATTCTCTGCGGCCACAACACGCCAACCAGCCGCTAGGACCAGTGACCCGTCATGGCCCCCCTTCTCCCGAAGTTACGGGGGCATTTTGCCGAGTTCCTTAACCACAGTTAACCCGATCGCCTTAGTATTTTCTACCTGACCACCTGTGTCGGTTTGGGGTACGGGCCGCACACACACATCGCTAGAGGCTTTTCTCGACAGCACAGGATCATCGACATCCCCAAAAAGGGTACGCATCACGCCTCACCCATATAACGAGGAACGGATTTACCTATCCCTCGGGCTGCACGCTTACACCACAATCCAATAAGTGGCTCGACTACCAATCTGTGTCACCCCATCGCTTGGCTACTACCAGATCAGGTCCCACGCATCCACGAAACACCACAATCAAAGAAAGCAGCGTAACGCTTCTGGGCGGTTAGTATCACTGATTCACCATGGGCGCATGTGCACGGGTACGGGAATATCAACCCGTTGTCCATCGACTACGCCTGTCGGCCTCGCCTTAGGTCCCGACTCACCCTGGGAAGATTAGCTTGACCCAGGAACCCTTGGTCATCCGGCGGATGAGTTTCTCACTCATCATTCGCTACTCATGCCTGCATTCTCACTCGCGCACAGTCCACCACACGGTCACCCGGCGGCTTCAATCCATGCACGACGCTCCCCTACCCAACAACACCCTCAAAAGGATATCGCTGCCGCGGCTTCGGCGGTGTACTTGAGCCCCACTACATTGTCGGCGCAGAACCACTCGACCAGTGAGCTATTACGCACTCTTTCAAGGATGGCTGCTTCTAAGCCAACCTCCTGGTTGTCTTCGCGATCCCACATCCTTTTCCACTTAGTACACGCTTAGGGGCCTTAGCCGGCGATCTGGGCTGTTTCCCTCTCGACTACGAAGCTTATCCCCCGCAGTCTCACTGCCACGCTTACACTTACCGGCATTCGGAGTTTGGCTGATGTCGCTAAGATTGTAGTCCCGCTAAACCAACCAGTAGCTCTACCTCCGGCAAGAAACACGCAACGCTGCACCTAAATGCATTTCGGGGAGAACCAGCTATCACGGAGTTTGATTGGCCTTTCACCCCTACCCACAACTCATCCCCTCAGTTTTCAACCTAAGTGGGTTCGCGCCTCCACGACGTCTTACCGTCGCTTCACACTGGCCATGGGTAGATCACCCCGCTTCGGGTCCAGGACATGCCACTAAAACACCCTAGTTAGGATTCGCTTTCGCTACGGCTACCCCACAAACGGGTTAACCTCGCGACATGCCGCTGACTCGCAGGCTCATTCTTCAAAAGGCACGCCATCACCCCACACGGAGGCTCTGACGGATTGTAGGCACACGGGTTCAGGTACTATTTCACTCCCCTCCCGGGGTACTTTTCACCATTCCCTCACGGTACTATTCCGCTATCGGTCACACTGAGTATTCAGGCTTACCGGGTGGTCCCGGCTGATTCACAGCAGATTCCACGAGCCCGCTGCTACTCGGGGTATCAACAACACCAACGGCCCATGTGTTTTCACGTACCGGACTCTCACCGTCTACGGCAGGTCATTCCAAACCACTTCCGCTAACACACAAACACTCATCAGGCGCGGCCGGCAGACCACACAACGTCATTGCCCCACAACACCGTACACGCAACCCCTGCCGGGTATCACACGCATACGGTTTAGCCATTCATCCACGTTCGTTCGCCACTACTAGCAGAATCACTATTGTTTTCTCTTCCTGCGGGTACTGAGATGTTTCACTTCCCCGCGTTACCTCCACACCGACTATTTCATTCACCGGCAGGTGACCGCCCACAACGACGGCCGGGTTTCCCCATTCGGACATCCTCGGATCAACGCTCGGTTGACAGCTCCCCGAGGCTTAACGCAGCCTCCCACGTCCTTCATCGGCTCAGTATGCCAAGGCATCCACCGTGTGCCCTTACAAACAAAACACACAAAACACTAAGAACAACCGCAAAAAACGGTCACATTCTCGACGAAACAAAAAATAAAGATACTCGCGTCCACTATCCAGTTCTGACAACAACACCAACCACACACCCACCAACCCCGCAAGGCCAGCAAGCCACATGGCCGCAACACCAGGAACATAATGTCCCAGACACCCGACAGTGCACCAACGAACGTTTCCAATTCACCCGAACACACCCACAATCGCTTACACGACGCGCGTCCACCCGATTATCATTATCCAGCCGGCGTGCGGAACACTCGTCCGCCACAAACCAACCGCCACACCCACACACCCAACCACCAACCGGTGACCAGGCAAGCACAACACTCACGATGAGCGTGGAAAAAAAGCTCCTTAGAAAGGAGGTGATCCAGCCGCACCTTCCGGTACGGCTACCTTGTTACGACTTCGTCCCAATCGCCGATCCCACCTTCGACAGCTCCCCCCACAAGGGTTGGGCCACTGGCTTCGGGTGTTACCAACTTTCATGACGTGACGGGCGGTGTGTACAAGGCCCGGGAACGTATTCACCGCAGCGTTGCTGATCTGCGATTACTAGCGACTCCGACTTCATGGGGTCGAGTTGCAGACCCCAATCCGAACTGAGACCGGCTTTAAGGGATTGGCTCCACCTCACGGCTTCGCAACCCACTGTACCGACCATTGTAGCATGTGTGAAGCCCTGGACATAAGGGGCATGATGATTTGACGTCATCCCCACCTTCCTCCGAGTTGACCCCGGCAGTCTCTCATGAGTCCCCACCATAACGTGCTGGCAACATAAGACAAGGGTTGCGCTCGTTGCGGGACTTAACCCAACATCTCACGACACGAGCTGACGACAACCATGCACCACCTGCATGCAGGCCACAAGGGAAGACACATCTCTGCGCCGATCCTGCACATGTCAAGCCCAGGTAAGGTTCTTCGCGTTGCATCGAATTAATCCACATGCTCCGCCGCTTGTGCGGGCCCCCGTCAATTCCTTTGAGTTTTAGCCTTGCGGCCGTACTCCCCAGGCGGGGCGCTTAATGCGTTAGCTACGGCACGGACCCCGTGGAAGGGACCCACACCTAGCGCCCACCGTTTACGGCATGGACTACCAGGGTATCTAATCCTGTTTGCTCCCCATGCTTTCGCTCCTCAGCGTCAGTTACTGCCCAGAGACCTGCCTTCGCCATCGGTGTTCCTCCTGATATCTGCGCATTTCACCGCTACACCAGGAATTCCAGTCTCCCCTACAGCACTCAAGTTATGCCCGTATCGCCTGCACGCCCGGAGTTGAGCCCCGGGATTTCACAGACGACGCGACAAACCACCTACGAGCTCTTTACGCCCAGTAATTCCGGACAACGCTCGCACCCTACGTATTACCGCGGCTGCTGGCACGTAGTTAGCCGGTGCTTCTTATACAGGTACCGTCAATCTCTCTTCGTCCCTGTCGAAAGGGGTTTACAACCCGAAGGCCGTCATCCCCCACGCGGCGTCGCTGCATCAGGCTTGCGCCCATTGTGCAATATTCCCCACTGCTGCCTCCCGTAGGAGTCTGGGCCGTGTCTCAGTCCCAATGTGGCCGTACACCCTCTCAGGCCGGCTACCCGTCGACGCCTTGGTAGGCCATTACCCCACCAACAAGCTGATAGGCCGCGGGCTCATCCTGCACCGGAAAAACCTTTCCACCACACCCACTAACGATGCAGTCATATCCGGTATTAGACCCAGTTTCCCAGGCTTATCCCGAAGTGCAGGGCAGATCACCCACGTGTTACTCACCCGTTCGCCACTAATCCACGGTGCAAGCACCGCTTCATCGTTCGACTTGCATGTGTTAAGCACGCCGCCAGCGTTCGTCCTGAGCCAGGATCAAACTCTCCATAAAAGCTTTTAAGCAATAAGAAAAGCCCAAAACCTAGCAAAACAAACAACCAGCACACCACCCAGCCCAAAAGAACCGGGCAGCGTAAAAATGATTGTCCAAAAAAATAAAGCAGATGAAACATCCACTCCCATGATGCGCGTCATTCGACGAGGAAAAACAAACGCACCACAAAAACATCCGTCCCAACCACCACAGTCAACAACCACCACACGACACCCACACAACGCAGGCACCACACAATGGCTGATTAAGGAAGCGACTTACACTCCCCGGCACACGCCACGACCATGGATGATCCGGAAACGAATCAAAAACTATCCACCCAGCAAACACAACCACCCCACAAAAACAGGGCAACCACATTCACCAAGCAAATACATTGGCACACTATCGAGTTCTCAAACATCAC
>NZ_JAUERX010000008.1:0-27388 GCF_041357695.1 Corynebacterium sp. CCM 9204 | reverse complement strand
GATCAAGCGCAGGACCTAGACCGCAACGCACTCGTCCCAGTGATCCTCGTGCTTGTAGTGACGGTGACCGTCATGAATGTAGTCGATGTGATCCTCGTGACGGACGGCCTCATGGCCGCAGTTCTCGCCGTGCTCGTGATCGTGACCCTCGTGGAAGGTGTGGCTCATGACAGGTGCTCCTTAGATGTGATCGGGTTGAAGACGTGACCGAGGAAATCAAGGTTTCCTTTATTGAAAACCTTATGATCAACCAGCCGCTCTAAAAATGATCGTAGTTGAAAACAGCCCAAACATGCAACCCCATGACCAGTATTTTCACGAAAATTTATTGAAAATAGTTTTTTAGGGAATAAAATCTTCAAAGATCTCTTGTTGAAAATGTCCTGTCATCAACAGCTACAACGCCCCGGTCGTGCAAGGATCGGGGTCCTCACCATGACCGGGGCGTTGTACAGCCACCGCCGAACGATGTGTTACTTACGTTTACGCTTCTCTCTCACACGTACCGCGATACGAACCGGTGACCCCTCAAAACCACCGAAGGACTCCCGGAACTTGCGTTCCAGGTAGCGTCGATATCCGGCTTCAAGGAATCCGGTGGTGAACAGCACGATCACCGGCGGTCGGGTCGACGCCTGGGTCGCGAAGAGGACACGCGGGAGACGTCCACCGCGCATGGGTGGTGGATTCTGTGCGATGACGGCCCGCAACCAGGTGTTGAGCTGCCCCGTAGACACGCGAGTGTCCCAGGACTTCAGGGCTTCGAGCATCGCAGGTTCAAGGCGTTGGAGGGCACGCCCCGTCTTGGCCGAGATGTTCACCCGCCGCGCCCACGGGATGTGGGCGAGCTGCAGATCGATCTCACGTTCCAGGAGCGGACGCCGGTCCTCGTCCATCAGATCCCACTTGTTGTAGGCCACGACGAGTGCTTTACCGGCATCCATGATCATGGCCAGTACGCGCTGATCCTGTTCAGAGATGGCTTCCGAGGCGTCGATGAGGAAGATGCAGACTTCGGCTGCCTCGATGGCGCTCTTGGTGCGCAACGACGCATAGAACTCGTGTCCCTGCGCATTCTTGACTTTACGGCGCAGGCCAGCGGTATCGACGAACTTCCACAGTTTCTGATCCAGCTGGACAAGGGAATCGACAGGATCAACGGTGGTTCCGGCGACATTGTCGACGACGCTGCGCTCTTCACCCGCGATCTTGTTCAGCAGAGAAGACTTACCCACGTTGGGCTTTCCGACGAGCGCAACCCGCCGCGGCCCCTCGAGAATCGATTTCCGGCGGGGTTCCTCGGGGAAGGAAGCAACAACCTTATCGAGGACGTCAGCGCCTCCCCGACCATGCTGCGCAGACACCGGATAAGGATCCCCTAGTCCCAGCGACCAGAATTCCGCAACATCTCCGTACTGTGAATCAGAGTCAAACTTGTTGGCCACCAGAATGACCGGAACCTCGGCGCGTTGGAGCTTACGGGCCATGACTTCATCGGTCTCGGTGACACCAACCTTGGTATCGACGACGAGGACAATGACATCAGCGGTGGCCATGGCCACATCAGCTTGGCGGGCTATGGCGCCGTGGATACCCTTGGCATCGGGATCCCAGCCACCGGTGTCCTGAACCCAGAAGCGACGCCCGTTCCAGTCCCCCAGGTAACTGATCCTGTCCCGTGTCACACCGGGAAAGTCTTCGACAACCGCTTCACGGCGTCCGATGAACCGGTTCACGAGTGTCGATTTCCCCACATTCGGCCGTCCGACGATCGCGACCGTGCAGAGGGATTCTTCGACGTGCTCGGGACGTTCGACACCGAACGCCTCCTCCATGCGTTCCCAGTCCTCATCACCGAAGTCCTCGCCGAAATCGGCGTCAGCAAAGTCCGTGTCATCGAACTCGGGGTCGATGATGTCCCCGGCATCGTCGATGTTGCGCTCACCGAACTCTGCCGGATCGAAGTCCTTGGCGGCGTGACCTCCGTGCGGAGCCGCCACATCCTCATCGGCGAAAACGCCGACCGCATCCATCTCACCACCCTGGGTGTGATAGACGAACATCGTCTCCTGCTCGTCGTCGGGGGAAGAATGCTGTGTGTCGCTCATGAGCGCGTCCTTTCTGCACTATCCGAGGTGAGCTGGACGAGCCGGTCGATGACCTGCTCCAGCGTCATGTCGGAGGTGTCTATAACCACGGAGTCCGTGGCCGGGCTGAGCGGGGATGCCGCTCTGGTGGAATCGAGTTCATCACGGCGGATGACATCCGAGAGAACCGTGTCATAGTCAACGTCCCGACCAGCGGCCGTGTCCTGGTCGAAACGTCGCTGTGCGCGCACCTCCGGAGAAGCAGTAAGAAAAACCTTCACCGGAGCGTCAACGAGCACCACGGTTCCGATATCGCGGCCCTCCACGATGCACCGATGCGCACGCCGTGCAAGGCTGCGCTGCAGTTCGACAAGGTTGAGGCGCACCTCGGGGATGGCGGACACGGCTGAAACGCTACGGGTGACCTCCGTCTCGCGGATGACCCCGGACACGTCCTCCCCAGCTAGCAGGACCGCAGTGGACATCGGATCGTCGCTAACCTCGAGGGGGAGGTCGGCGGTCGCCCGGATGACCGCATCCGTATCAGCGGGATCGATGCCTTGCCTGAGCACGTGCAGTGTCGCCACCCGGTACATCGCACCGGTGTCGAGGTAACGGGCCCCCAAGCGGGAGGCAAGTGCACGGCACACCGTGGACTTGCCGGTCCCGCTGGGACCGTCGACGGCGACGATTAGCCCACCGTCAGGCATGTTCGATAGGTCGGCCGTCACATTCCCACCGCCTTGTACAGGCTACCGAGCTCCGCACTGTTGAGGGCACGGATCGCGCCCGGGGTCTGCTCACCCAGGGACACGGTGTGGATCTTGGTGCGCACGAGCCGCTCCACCGGATAACCGGCGGTCTTAAACATGCGGCGGACGATGTGCTTTCGCCCCTCGTGAATGTCGATGCGGACGATGGACTTTCCCTGGTGGACATCGACGATCTGGACGTAGTCCGCACGTGCGACACCGTCATCCAGCTCAATGCCTTCCTTGAGCTCCTTGACGAGTTTGCGGTCAGCTTCACCGACGAGAGTGGCCAGGTACGTCTTAGACACCTCGTACTTGGGGTGCATGAGGCGGTTGGCCAGTTCACCGTCGTTGGTGAGCAGCAGCAGCCCCTCGGTCGCGGCATCGAGGCGCCCGACGTGGAACAGGCGCTGACCGGCGTCGAGCTTCTCGCCGACGATGTCTCCGACGCAGGGGCGTCCCATGTCATCGCTCATCGTGGACTGCACTCCGCGCGGCTTATTCAGCACGAAGTAGACCATGTCCTCGTTGACACGGATTCTCGCACCATCGACACGGACGATGGCGGTGTTGGGATTGATGCGCATGCCCTGGGTGGTGACGATACGGCCATCCACCTCGACGCGACCTGCGTCGATGAGTTTCTCGGCCATCCGGCGGGAGGCCACGCCCGCCTGGGCGAGAACCTTCTGGAGTCGGACACCCTCTCCTGCGGCATCACCGACAGTGGCTGCGCGGTGATCATGGTCGGACTGGACATGCTGGTGGCGGGCTGGCTTGGCTTTGGAGACGTAGATGTCAGCGGCGCGCTTCTTCTTTTCCGGTGTGCCGTCTCGGCGAGCGGGTTGGTTCACGGTGATCGTGTCCTTTTCTATGTGGTTGTGTAACGCGCCAACTCTAGCCTGGTCAACGCCCGGACGCCATTTCACCTCGAAAAAGGTTCCGCATCGAGGTGCTCCGTCGCGCGCGCGAACTTCACCGGGTCAAGTTTTCCGGCACCCTGCGGAATACACCCGAGCAGCGGGACACCAGTGACCTCGGGCAGCTCACGGAGGTTCAGACGGGTCGCCAGGTCCGGGTTCGGGGGCAGACACCCACCGATGAGGCCAGTGACACCTAGACCTCGACGCCGTGCAGCCTCCACCGTGAGCTCAGCCGAGTTCAGGGACCCTAGCCCGAGAGAGGTGACGACGGTGACTGGGGCGGCGAGATCCGCGGCGAGATCCGCAATGGTCCAGTCGTCGGCGATCCGGACCAGCAGCCCACCGGCACCCTCGACGAGCACAGTACGGCCCGGGGCATCGAGGTCCCGGACCCTGGCCGATGTCTCCTCGAGATCGAGCTGCCCAAGCCCGGCGCGCCGGGCCGACAGATTCGGTGCGAGTGGTTCGGGATAGCGGGCGAACTCGACGGTCGTCACGGTCTCCCCGACCAGTCGACGCACCGTCGTCAGGTCCCCCTGTCCCTCGGGTTCCCCGGTCTGGGCGGGCTTGACCACGGTGACGGCACGGCCGGTGGTGTGTAGTCGCACGGCGAGCGCGGCCGTGGCGATGGTCTTTCCGACGTCCGTGTTCGTGCCGGTGATGATGTGCACGGTCATTCTGCCCCCCTTGCTCCCGCAGCAGCGGTGACGGCAGTACAGATCTCCGCGACGTCCTCCGTCGTGGCGGTGAAAGGTGGCATGGTGTAGATCAACCGTCCGAACGGTCTGAGCCAGACGCCCGCAGCAACAGCGGCCTCTGTCGCTGCGCGCATGTCGACCGGGTGGACCATCTCCACAACGCCGATCGCGCCGAGCACCCGGACATCTGCAACGCCCGGGAGATCCCGGAGTGGCTCAAGCCCACGGACAAGCTCTCGTTCAATTCGGGGCACCGTCTCCCGCCAGTATCCCTCCTCGACCAGGTCAAGGGCGGCGGTTGCCACCGCACAAGCCAACGGGTTCGCCATGAAGGTCGGTCCGTGCATGAGCGCACCACCCCCCTCCGGCTTCTGGATCATCGAAGCAACCTCATCTGTTGCTAGAACGGCGGCCAGTGACATGAAACCTCCGGTCAGGGCTTTCCCCAGGCACAGGATGTCAGCGTGCACCCCGGCAGCCCGGGTAGCCAGCAGGTCACCGGTGCGGCCGAAGCCGGTTGCGATCTCATCGGCGATGAACAGGATCCCGTGCCGGTCGCACAGTTCCCGGACACCGGTGACGAGTTCATGGTCGTGGAACCGCATCCCACCGGCCCCCTGTACAACGGGTTCGATGATCATGGCCGCGACCGATTCATCGATCAGTTCCTCGACCTGCCGAAGATAATCGTGACGCTGTGCCACCGAAGTTCCCCGGACAGGTGGGGCAGGGGCGAAGATCTGCTCGGTCAGGGTTCCGGCCCACAGTGAATGCATGCCGCCGTCGGGATCGCACACGCTCATCGGCCCGAAGGTGTCACCGTGATAGCCGGACCGCCAGGTAATCAGTCGGTTGCGCTCCGGGTGTCCTTTTCCCCGCTGGTACTGTAGCGCCATTTTGATCGCGACCTCGACGGATACGGAACCCGAGTCGCAGAAGAACACCCTGTTCAACGGCTCTCCCGCAATCCGAAGCAGCCGTTCGGCGAGATCGACCGCCGGACGGTGAGTGAGACCACCGAACATGATGTGGCTCATCGTGTCGATCTGCCGGTGGGCGGCGGCAACCAGCGACGGGTGCCCGTGCCCGTGGCAGGCAGCCCACCAGGAGCTCATCCCGTCGA
Organism: Corynebacterium sp. CCM 9204; assembly: GCF_041357695.1. Classification (NCBI taxonomy): domain Bacteria; kingdom Bacillati; phylum Actinomycetota; class Actinomycetes; order Mycobacteriales; family Corynebacteriaceae; genus Corynebacterium; species Corynebacterium sp. CCM 9204. Next base: position 21,805 of record NZ_JAUERX010000008.1, on the reverse strand, counting down.
TCAGCGTCCGCCCATCCTCCAGGGTGAGGTGCACACCCGTGGTCGACGCCACGGGCAGCGGATCCATTACCGCCGGGGTCGGACTGTACGGGTGCCAGATGTGTTGCTGGTCAAAGGTGACGGTGTCGTTCATCGCTTCCTCGCGTCAGAGTTGAACATTGTTCACTGGTCACCTGAAACTCTATCGCTAGGTAATGTCTGACACGGACGCGGCCACCGACCGCTGATATGTGTCCGGGCAGTCGTCATCGCCCCCGGGACCAGACCTCCCAGAGTTGGGCGTAGGCACCGCCCTCAGCCACGAGTTTCCGATGGGGCCCCTGCTCCACGATCCGTCCGGCATCCATCAACCAGATCTCGTCCGCTCGGACCGCCTGGTCAAGCCGGTGAGCAATGATCACGGCGGTTCTCCCCCGGACGACTTTCCACGCGGCTTCTTCGAGTGCCGCAGCACCACGGGCACCGGCCTCCGCGGTTGCCTCATCAAGAACGACAACCGGCGGGTCGACGAGGAGTACCCGAGCGAGTGCCACCTGTTGAGCTTCGACGGGCCCCAGGACCTCACCGCGTTCTCCAACCACGGTATCCAGGCCATCCGGCAATGCTGAGACCCAGTCCTCCGCGCCGACACTCCGGAGCGCGTCGAGGAGGACTCCGTCATCGGCCCCCGGCGCGGCGAGGTGCAGGTCATCTCTGAGTGTCCCAGCGAAGACATGAGCTTCCTGGGTGACCAGGCACACTGCACGGGCCCGCTGGCCGGGAGAAAGAGTTCGGGTATCGGTGTCACCGATGAGGATTCGGCCGGATGTGGCCGGCCTGCGGCCTGAGATCAGAGCACCGAGGGTGGTTTTCCCGGCACCGGAGGCTCCCACCAGTGCTGTCACGGTACCTGCCGGAACCGCGGATGTAATGTCGTCGAGGACGAGGTTTCCGCCCGGATAGCTGAAACTCAGGTGTTCAATTCTCAGATCTGGTGGAGGCCCGTCGGGGATCCCCGGTCCACCGTCTGTGTCGGGTGCACGGCTGTCAGGTTCCACTATGACACCGACGACCCTGCGCAACGATGCTGCCGCAGACGCGAGTGGATCGGCGAGCACGACGAGCATTCCGATGGGTTGGAACAGTCGAAGGAAGTACAGGGTAGCGGTGGTCACGACCCCGACACTCACATGTCCACCGTCAACCAGGAACCAACCCGTCACCAGCACTCCGGTCATTCCAAGGTATTCAGCCAGATTGACGCCGCCGAACAGGCGGTTGATGAGGATCCGTATCCAGATACCCAGTTCCACCGCATGCCAGGAGTGTTCCCCGATCTGCTCTCGGCGGACCGGTTGGAGGGTGAAGGCACGCACGGTCCTGAGCCCGCGGAGGCTGGCGAGAATCCCGGTCGCTCGTTCAGCCATCTCCATACGCTGGCAGAGGTAGGTCTCCGGGGCTTTCCTCCGGTACCGGTGCACAATGACGACGTAGATAGGGATGAGCACCGCCGCTACCCCGAGAAACCGTACATCCAGGAACGCCATTCCGATGACGGTGACCACAACCGCGAAGCCTCCAATGGCCAGCGACGCGAGTGACTGATTCACTGCCCGCGTCATCTCCGCCACGTCATCGGTTGTTCGAGAGACGAGATCCCCGACACCGATTTCCTCTATCCGTTCAGCGGGCATACCGATTCCAGCAGAGACAACCTGTTCACGGAGGGATGCGATGATCCTCTCCACGGTGCCTGCCATGAGTATGTAACCAAACCCCGTTATCAGTGCCATGGCACCGACCGCAGATGCCATCGCAGCCGCAGCCCACCAGACCGCTGTGGTTCCGGTATGGCCCAGCAAAGGCCTCCCATCACGTACGAGATCGACGAGTTCCCCCATCAACCGGGGCGAGACGAGGCCGATGGCGGAGCCGAGAATCAGAAGGATGAGCGCTGAGGTGAATCGTCCGAGGTGTGGACGGAGTTCCGTGGTCACCACACGCCAAACCTGAGATCCGGTGGCGATGTGCAGTGCATGGCTGGCACCGGAAGTGTCGGGGCAACGGCTCCGGGTGCGGCCGGTGCCATCTGGTTGACGGGTCACGAGGTCAGCTCATTCTTGCCGACTGTTGCGTCGTACACCTGTTCTGCGGCGGCACGCCATGTCGGTGAACCGGTGAACACCACCGTGGTTCTACCGGAACGTAGTCTGCTGACACGGGCGACGATACGTGCTTCCGTCACCGAGTCGACCGCGGTCGTCGGATGATCGAGAATGAGGATCTCGGCATCAGCGACCAGAGCACGGGCAAGTGCCAGACGTTGGCGTTGTCCACCGGAAAGTTGTTCACCGGCATCCCCGGTCACGGTGTCGAGTCCACGGGGCGAAGTGATGATGTCGTCCAGTCCCGCGGCGAGTGCCGCCGTATCGACGCTTATCGACGATCCGGGTGTTCGTGTTCCTGCGTACCCAAGTCCCTCCTCGATCGTGCTCATAACGGTTCCCCCGAAAATTTGCGCCCGATGCGGTGACACGAGTACCCGCGATCGGACCGTGTCAACATCGAGCTCGGCGACGTCGACGCCGCCGAGCCGGATCAGCCCGGGCGCTGCAGGAACAGTCATCGACAAAAGATCGGTCAGTCGGGCAACATCCGCGGACGGCAGGTCGATCACGGTCAGGGAGCCAGGCCGGAAAAGCACCCTGTCTGCACCCGCCGTGACATCGAGCACCACCCCAGGGCCGGGTACCCGGGAATCACATCGAACACCGTCAAATACCCGTGGCGCCTGAAGAACGCCCAGTACCCGGTCGGCACTGCCCTTTCCAGTGGCCCAGAGGACTGCTCCGAAATCCCCGATGAAGTTGAGCGGCTCGGTGACAAGTTGCGCCAGTCCGATCACCGTGATCATCTGACCGAGAGTGATCGTTCCGGTGACCGCGAGGAGCGCACCGGCGACGGCGATTGCCGCGATGAGCAGGCCCCCGGTGATCCTCATGGAGCCGGTCAGCACTGCATTGGAGTTCACTGACCGTAGGGTCGCCGCCAGTGCTTTCCGGGAGAGGCTCCGGTAACGACGCTCCGCTGCTCCATCCGCCCCTAGCCCCTTGATCACCCGTACCCCTTGCATCATATCCGCTGCTGTTCCAGCGGCCTCCGCGGCAGCCTGTTGCTGGGTACGGAATCGGCTGGCCAGAGGACCTCCGACCTTCTCTGCCGTGAAAAGGACAGCGAGTGCCCCAAGGATGGTTGCAATACCGAGTGGCCAGTAGATGCTCAGCAGAATAGCGGCACCGAAGATGAGTCCGACCATCTGCCCGACAGGGTAGAGGAGCGCCTGCGTACTCATGGCAACCTGCCGGGCGTCGGTGGAGGCGATGGCGAGCAGCTCACCCGGAAGTCTGCGTCGGCCCCCAAGCCCACGTGGGTCGAGCATGCGGTCAGTCAGTCGCATGCGGAGTCCGTGTTCGACGTAGTTCATGGAGATCCAACCAAGACGTGACGCGTACCTGTAGGCGGTTGACAGAACAAGGAAGTCAACTCCCAGGAGAATCAGGAGGATCACGAAGTGACGTCCATCTCCCGCCGCGATTCCGTGGTCTATGGCGAGTCCGACAATGACCGGAACCCCTATCTCACCTACCTGGTGCATCGCCGACAGAACCAGGGCCGGCACCATGAGGCGTGGATGTGCGGTCATCGAACGCCACAATAGTTGGCGAGGGGTCGTGTTCACGTCAACGCGGGGAGCACCGGGAGATTCCGCACGATCCCGTTCCGTGGGATATCGGCCACTGGCATCCACCTGCGTCATGTGTCCTCTTCCGGCGAAATGTTGTGTGGGTCGCTTAAGGGTAAGCATGTTTCATGCTTCCGTCACATCATCTCCGACCCGAAATACCTTTCACCGCCCGACACTACGGTCAGATGCCGCTCCCCGCTACATCCCACGACGGGGGTACCCGCCCTCATTGAGACGGTTTGCCCGGAGAAAAAGAAAAACCCGATAATCCTAATCATGACAACTTTTGAACGCTGTTCAATAGCGTCTCCGGTCGATACTCCGAAGCCCAATCAGGGCCGAACGCTTCTCTCTGTCGCCGGCGTGGAAATGTGGGAACGCTTCTCGTTCTACGGCATGCAGGCAATCATGCTGTACTACCTCTACCATTCCGCAGCGGACGGCGGCCTCGGTATCGATCGAGCCGACGCAACCGCTCTGATGGGCGCGTACGGATCCCTGGTCTATCTCTGCACCCTCGGCGGCGGATGGGTAGCCGACCGACTCACGGGGGCGGAGAAAACGCTCCTCGGAGGTGCGGTCATCCTCGTGGTGGGACACCTCGTCCTAGCCGTGGTTCCCGGCATCCCCGGAGTCACCACCGGACTGCTTGCGGTGGCGATCGGTTCGGGTGCTCTCAAAGCTTCGGCGATCACGGTCCTGGGAACAGCCTTTTCCGAGAATGAGGGCAGACGCGACGCGGGATTCCAGATCTTCTACCTGGGAATCAACGTTGGGGCTCTTCTAGGCCCCCTGTTCACCGGCTGGCTCCACAGTACCCGTGGGTTCCACTACGGATTCGGCGCCGCCGCCGCACTCATGCTGGTGGGCCTGACAAACTATCTCATCACACGACCACAAAATATCGCGGTACAGCCCACTGATCCCCTGCCCAGGGAATCCCGTGCCCGAACCATCGCGGTAGCCTTGGCCGGTATCGCCACGGTCGTCGCGATGGTGTACCTCGGGTGGTTGAATGTGGGATCAGCGGCCAACGTGTTCCTAGCCCTCACTCTCGGAGCTGCGGCACTACTGTTCGTCCGTATGCTTCGGGACAACTCCCTGAATGACATCGAACGGAACAAGGTCACGGCATTCATACCGATATTCCTCGCGTCCACCGCATTCTGGGCTGTTCTGAACCAGACCTACGGTGTGTTCGCGGTTTACTCGGACATCCGACTCGACCGAACGATCGATCTGTTCGGAGCATCCCGTGAAATACCTGCGTCCTGGACGCAATCACTCAACCCGGCGTTCATCCTGATCCTATCCGGCCCCGCGGCACTCCTGTGGGCTGCGTTGGGGAACCGGATCGGTTCAGCGACGAAGATGGCCATCGGAGTCATTATCTCAGGGTGCGGACTATTGGTTCTTCTTCCCTTCACCGGTGGCGGCCCCGCCAGCACCCCCTTCCTCGCACTCACCGCCGCAGTTCTCATCATCACCTGCGGCGAACTTCTCGTCGGTCCGGTTGGGATGTCAACCACAACCGGGCTCGCTCCGGCGAGCTACAGAACACGATTCTCGGCGCTCTACTTCCTGACCATGGCGGCCGGAACCGCTGCAGCGGGTGTCATCTCCAGGCTCTACAACCCGGATGACGCGACAACCGAGCGCATCTATTTCACCGGATGTGGTCTGACGGTCATCGTGATCGGCACCATGGTTCTGTTACTTGGACGGCGGATCAACCACCTCGTGCAGGCAGGATCAGCGGACACACCTGCGCCGGAACGCTCCATAAGGGAATGATCCGTCATCGTTTCCACGGAAGTCCCCGCGTACCGCCCGGGATGAGGATAATGGGAAACGCCGTAAAACCGCGTCCCGGAGGGGCGGTCGGCAACACCGAAGGAGGAATCCCCGTGTCACGTTCCCCGATCTTCCACCCGACATCAACGCTGCTAGTAGTGGCATTGACGACGCTGGGCTTCAGTGGTGCCGCATGCGACTTCGGCCGTGATCCGCTCCTGAAAACCCTGGATACCCATCCGTACGATGTCATTCCCGCAACGCTCTACGACTCGGATGCCACCGCGATGACCGTCATCTGCCCCCACCAACCTCGATCCACCGTGGATGAGGTTCTCGGTGAAGGGCCTCAGAAGAGTATCCCGGAAACGGGACTTCTGGAGGATTCCAACGCGATCGGAGTCGTCAAACCTTCGGGACGCACGATCATCAAACGTTTCGCCCGATCGAAGATAGATCTCTGCTCGGGCCCCGCTGAACTGCGGCTCTACCCACCGGACACCCGGGCCACGTTTGAGGAACGGAGCGGTACCTTCACACTGGTATCCCTCGATCCACCGACCCCGGGTGCGGATCGTACCGGTGGCTAGTAGTCCTCATCGATGGTATCCACGTCCGGAAGAAGCGGGGCCAGATCCGGTAGCCGGTCGAGACTGTCGACACCGAGGAGCTCCAGAAGCAGTTCTGTCGTGGCGTAACGATGCGCACCGGTACCGTGATCGACCTCGACTTCGCGAATCAGCCCGCGGAGCTGCAGGGTGCGCATGACACCATCCACATTGACACCACGCACCGCAGAGACCTGGGCTCGGGTCACCGGTTGTCGATATGCCACCACCGCGAGAGTCTCCAATGCCGCCCGGCTGAGCCGAGACTGACCACCGTCAAGGATCAGTTTCTCCACAACTCCAGCGTTCGAGGAACGCGTGTACAGCCGCCAACCCTCGGCGCTGGAACGCAGGTCAAATCCACTGCCTCGGGCATCGAACTCGTCACGAATCTCCTCCAGAACCTCGGTGACCAAACCAGGGGCAGCACCGAGCACAGTCGACAACGTATCAACGCCCACAGGAGTATCTATGACAAGCAGGATCGATTCAATCTGCGATCGCAGTGCAGTCACTGAAGCGGGCGCCGGAAGGTCTGGTTCCTCACTCACCCCGAACACTCTACCGGCGTGGCTCTGCCTCATGGACCAACCGGTTGATCCGCCTCCGGACTACCCCATTCAGCCCATGACCCGTCATACACGGTGAGATCCGTGTATCCCGCACACGTCGCCGCGAGTGCACCTACGCATGCAGTCACCCCGGAGCCGCAACTGAATGTCATCCGACGGGCATCCCCCACCATCTGATGAAACAACTCTGCTAGTTCATCGCTGTCCCGGAGCCTACCTTCATCAAGAACAGTCGTAAACGGCATATTGACGCTGCCCGGAATATGCCCCGCTTTCAACCCCGGACGGGGTTCCGGTTCCACGCCGAAAAATCGACCGGCGCTCCGGGCGTCCACGACCTCCCAGGAGCTCCGGGCCAGCGCACGCCAGACCCCGCTTGTGCCAACGATGAGTTCAGGCCGCCCTGCGGACGTGATTGTCCCCCTCCGCGCCGCCGTCGCGAGTACGTCCGTGGGATACCCGGCTGCGATCCAAGCCGGAAGTCCTCCATCCAGAACCGCAACGTTGTCCAGGCCCGCCACCTTAGCGAGCCACCACACACGAGGCGAGCACATGATCCCGAAACGGTCATACACCACGACCGCAGTACCGTCGGAGATGCCGTACCCTTCGAACACATCCCGGACATCCCTAGGCGCAGTGTGCGGAAGAGGCGAATCAGAATCCGAGAATTCTCCCTCCAGATCCGCTAACAGTGCTCCCGGGATTCCCTCGGAGCACTTCTCAGCGTCTCCCATTGAGACACACAGAATAACGAGCCCCTCGGTCCGGTACTTGAGATTGTCAGACAACCACTCGACAGACACGACAGGGCCAGGAACTGTGACAGAGGACATATATTGAAGGATACGGTAAGGTCAGGCTCGGTAAAACCCCTTCAGAGGGGTGCCGCGTACGAGCACAGAATGACACAACACCCGATACAATCATCGAATACCTCTCGCTGATCCGGTACTGCCGGGTGTTCCCCGAGAAAACACGGGAGGCTACCAATGTGCCGGCGGTCCGCTCATTCCCAGTTACCTGCGGCCACCACCCTGGGGTCGACCTCGCGCCCGGTCCAGGCCACGCGGAGTTCACCCAGGGCCTCCTCCTGGGAAACTCCGATCGCCTGCGCCTTGTATAGTTCAAGAAGCGCCAGGAAACGCCCCACAACCTCCATTGAAACGGTGCAATCGCGAGTCAGCGTCGCGAAGGTGATCCAGTGATCCACTCCTGCAAGACGAAGAGTGTCAAGTATCTTTCCAGCCTGTTCCGGAACGGAAACAGCAATCTTGTGGATGTGGTCGGTGCCAACGAGTTCGGGTGCCCTCGGACGGAAAACCCCCGCCGCGAGTTCCGCGAACTCAGCGAGGGAATGCCCGAGTGTCACGGGAGGAAGCAAGTTGGCGAAGCGTTCCTCCAAACTGACTGCCCGGGGGTAACGGCGTGGTGCTCCTTTTTGCCAGGTCGCGAAAAGCTCAGCCACCTGTTTGTAAGCCCGATACTGCAAGAGTCGGGCAAACAGCAGATCACGGGACTCCAGTAGCGCCAGATCCTCCTCACTGTCAACCTCTCCACGGGGAAGCAACCGGGCTGTCTTCAAATCAAGGAGTGTCGCGGCGATGACGAGGAATTCAGTGATCTCATCCAGATCAGCGGTCTCCCCGAGCGCCCGGGTGTAGGCGATGAAATCATCGGTCACCCGGGAGAGACTCACTTCCGTGACATCGAGCTTTTTCTTTCCGATGAGCTGCAGCAGCAGGTCGAAGGGACCGGTGAAATTGGCCAACGCGACTTGGAAGCCGGTGATCTCCGGTTGTTCCCCGAACGTCGCCGAGGTGGCACTGGCATGGCTCGTCTGCCCCACGGTCAGTCGACGGTCCGCTCTATCACCTCACGCGCAAGATTTCGGTACTGCGCCGCGCCCTGCGAACTGGGAGCCCACGTGATGATGGGTTCCCCCGCGACAGACGTCTCCGGGAACCGGACGGTTCTGGTAATCACGGTATCGAAGACCTGGTCCCCAAAAACCTCGACGACCCGGGACATCACCTCACGCGCGTGACTGGTCCGCCGATCAAACATGGTGACCAAAATGCCAGTCACTTCGAGATCAAAGTTCAGGCGGTCCCGGACCTTCTCCACGGTATCGGTGAGCAGCGCGAGGCCACGCAGGGAAAAATAGGCACACTCCATCGGAATGATGACGCCGTGAGAGCAGGCCAGCGCATTCACTGTGAGCAGCCCCAGGGACGGTTGACAGTCAATGATGATGTAGTCATAGTCGCGCATGACAGGGCGCAGGGCACGCGCGAGAGTCTGCTCACGACCAACCTCATTGACAAGCTGGATCTCCGCTGCAGAGAGATCAATGTTGGCGGGAACGAGATCCAGCCCCGCCACGTTCGTGCGGTGGATCGCGTTCAGTATCGAGGTCGAATTATCGACCATTAGGTTGTACACCGTCAGGTCGAGTTCATCATGGGGAACTCCGAGGCCTGCAGACAACGCCCCCTGGGGATCAAGGTCGACGAGCAGCACCTTGCGACCCGCCTCAGCGAGACATGCTCCGAGGTTGATGGTCGAGGTAGTCTTGCCGACGCCCCCCTTCTGATTGCACATGGAGAGAATCGTGGCGGGACCGTGCCGGTCCAGAGGGGTGGGTTCAGCAGGTTCACGGAGGGGGCGTCCAGTCAGACCCACCTGGGGCCCAGGTGAATCGAACAGTGCCGAATCACTCACAGTCAATCCCTCTTCCTTGTCTCTACTGCATGTAGCTATATGCCCAGCCTCGGCCCGACGAGCTCGGACGCCGTCGAACCTCTCTCACTTACACGGGTGTGGTTCCAGATTACATGGTCGGCGGTACACAACCGCCAGACACTGGTGAACCTGACATTTCCACCGAGAATCAAGTTTTGAAACTTGACATGCATTCAGGTTCGTGGGTGGGCACTCATCCACACCTGTCGTAGATTCTCCGGTGACACATGAGTGTAGATCTGGGTTGTGGTAACCGAGGCGTGCCCCAGCAGCTCCTGTACCACACGGATGTTCGCACCTCCCTGCAGCAGATGCGTCGCATAAGAGTGCCGGAGAGTGTGCGGTGAAATCTTCGCCGCACATCCCGCCCTATCAGCGACATCGCGGATGATCCGCCACGCGCTCTGCCGGCTCAGCGAGCCTCCACGGCGGTTGAGAAAAAGGGCATGTGTCTTGCCCTTCGACATCACCGGTCGACCGCGTACCAGCCAGTCCTCCACCGCACGGATCGCCGGAGTACCGACCGGAACCATGCGCTGCACGTCGCCTTTACCGGTGAGAACGAGCATAGTCATTGAAGTGTCCGTGGATGCACGCGGTGCGTCATCGACGAGAAGACCCGTGATCTCGGAGATCCGCGCCCCGGTACCGTAAAGCAACTCCAGTAGTGCCCTGTCCCGAAGATCCGAGGGAGCCGCGTATTCCCCGGTGGGTACGGCGTCCAAAAGCATCTCAACCTCAGTGACGGTGAGTGCCTCCGGCAGCCGTTCACCGACCGACGGCGGTTGAACCTGTCGGGAGACGTCCCGCTCCAGTTCCCCTTCCGCCACCCCGAATCTGTGGAGTCCACGGGCGACAACGATCGCCCGTGCCGCTGACGAGGCAGCGAGCGGCCTGCGCCCCGTGTCAGGATCCCCCATCCGCAGGTACAGGAGATAACGTTCCACGTCGGCTTCCCGGACGTCACGAAGGTCTTCGAACGCGGCCAGATCGAGCCAATCCAGGTAGCGACGCAGATCCCGACGGTAGTTTGACTCGGTATTATGAGACACCCCACGCTCAACGACGAGATGATCAAGCCAGGTCTCCGCAAGTGCGTGAGGATCCGTCACCGTTGCTTAAGGTCCGAACCCGTACCCCGATGCCCGACTCCCCGGCGTTCCGGGAGCGACGTCGGGCGCAACCTGAACGGCTCCCGGGCATTCCTGGGGTCGCTACGCCCAGCTAGGACATCGAGGCCAATCATGATACCGGCGACAGCAATTGAATTGACGATCTGCCCAGTGGTGATCATCCGGTGAACCTCATCCGGATCGAACCAGGCCAGAACCATGTCCGATTCCTCATCATCTGCTGGCTCAGGCCGTTCGATCCGAGCAAGATCACGGGCAAGATACACCCGCACCGCTTCCTCACAAAACCCCGGGGAACTGACAACATCGATGAGCAGATCCCATCTGTCGGCTGTGAGCCCCACTTCCTCAGTGAGCTCACGTGCCGCGCAATCCAGCGGATCTTCCCCCGAAAGATCCAGGAGACCTGCGGGAAGCTCCCAGAGACGGTTCCGGACACAGTGCCGGTACTGATGCACCAGGGCGATCCGTTCACCGTCGAAGGCGACGACGGCCACCGCACCGAAATGCTCCACGATCTCCCGCGCCGCGATACCACCACCCGGCATCCTCACCTGATCACGTCGAACCGCGATGATCGGGGAGTCGAGAAGCAACTCTGAACCAGTTACGGTGAACTCATGCGAACCGGGTGCAACCACGGAACACTCCTATCGGTTGTCGCGGCGTTCCACTGCTGCGGCAACGAGTGCCACGAAAAGCGGATGCGGACGCGTCGGACGTGACTTGTACTCCGGGTGTGCCTGCGTAGCCACCAGGAACGGATGTACCTCACGCGGATACTCAACGAACTCAACGAGCTTTCCGTCCGGCGAAGTACCAGAGAACACGAGTCCCGACCCCTCCGAGATCTGCGCCCGGTACGCATTGTTCACCTCGTAGCGGTGGCGATGCCGTTCAGAGACCTCGACCGCCCCGTAGGTTTCAGCCACGACGGAACCTTCCTCAAGGACCGCCGGGTATGCACCCAGCCGCATCGTACCCCCCAGGTCAGCCTTCCCTGACACAGCATCGTGCTGGTCCGCCATCGTTGCAATGACCGGTGCAGACGTTCCGGGATCGAACTCCGCTGAAGAGGCGTCCTGGATTCCCGCAGCCCGGGCAGCCTCGATGACCGTACACTGCAGACCGAGGCAGAGACCGAGGAGCGGGATACGGTTTTCCCGGCAGTACCGGACAGCACCAATCTTCCCCTCGATACCACGGATACCGAAACCTCCGGGAACGACGACACCATCCACACCATCGAGCGCACGCGCTGCCCCCTCGGTAGTGGCACAGTCATCGCTCGGCACCCACCGGATCACGGTACGGACGTTGTTCCCGAAACCACCGGAACGGATCGCCTCCGTCACCGACAGATAGGCGTCGGGGAGATCAATGTACTTACCCACCAATGCGATGGTGACCTCCCCATCAGGATTATGCACCCGCTCCAGCAGCCCACCCCACACGGTCCAGTCGACGTCCCGGAACGGCAGCCCCAGGCGACGAATCAGGAAGGAATCAAGGTGCTCACGATGCAGTACCTTCGGAATGTTGTAGATGGACGGGGCGTCCGCACAGGAGATGACGCCTTCCTCATCGACGTCACACATAAGCGCGATCTTCGACTTCAGCCCATCCGGAACCTCGCGGTCACAACGCAGTACCAGAGCGTCCGGCACGATACCGATGGACCGCAGCGCAGCAACAGAGTGCTGGGTCGGTTTCGTCTTGAGCTCACCGGACGGTGCGAGATACGGGACGAGGGAGACATGGATGAAAAAGATGTTCTCACGTCCGACATCGTGGCGGGCCTGGCGGGCCGCCTCAAGGAAAGGCTGCGATTCAATGTCACCGACGGTGCCCCCGATCTCGGTGATGACGATATCAGGCCGGACACCATCAGCGTCCGGTTTCCCCATTTCCAGCACACGGCGCTTGATCTCATCAGTGATGTGCGGGATGACTTGTACGGTGTGTCCCAGGAATTCACCACGCCGTTCCCGGGCAATGACTGTGGAGTACACCTGCCCAGTGGTGACGTTCGCGTTGGCGCCGAGGTTGCGGTCAAGGAAACGCTCGTAGTGTCCGAGGTCCAGGTCGGTTTCTGCGCCGTCCTCGGTGACGAACACCTCACCGTGTTCAAAGGGGTTCATCGTACCCGGATCAACGTTGAGGTACGGATCCAGCTTCTGCATCGTGACCTTCAGCCCCCGTGCGGTGAGTAGCTGACCGAGGCTGGAGGCCGTGAGGCCCTTTCCCAGCGAGGACGCGACACCGCCGGTGACGAAGATGTACTTGGTATCAATGCCACGCGTTTGCGACAAAAGGGGCTCCCGGGGTTCTAGGTCGCCTCCCGGCTGATCGCCGGGAGGAGTCGAGTTGTGCGGACTACCCCACCGAAGGAATCAGTCTGTTACCCGACAACCCGACGATGATGATGAACCGGGCCCGGAAAAGAAAGAAAACCGCAGGTGGTGCTGAAGGTTACCGGCATCGTAACCCACGGGTCTTCACTCTAACACAGCGACTTCCACTGGCCCCGGACAGAACTATCCGGCGTCCTGTGCTTCTTGGCCTACTTCTGCGGCGGGTTGTTCCTGTTCTTCTCCGGAGAGCGAATCTGGAGATGGCTCCTGTGTGTGTTGCTCGATGCCTGTTCCAGGTTCCCGTACGGGACCGACCGGTTTGGCAGGTACCGCTTCTTCTGCGGACGCCGCTGACCCGTAGGAGCCTGAGTCTCCCTCGCGTTCATGCCGAGCAGCGAGCACAGTCGCCAAACGCCCGTAAGCACGATCGATGGAGTCGACTGTGGAAACATGCGAACGGGCGTCTGCATCGGCCCGCAGGACGCCGATCGCACCGGTGTCCGACGCCGAACGCAGGCGTCCTGCGAGGACTGTACCCCGGCCTTTTGTGTCAAGTGCTGTGACAAAGGTAGCCAGGTTCTTTGCAGCGAACCTGTCCGTGGATCCGTCATCATCACCAGTGATGATGACAATGACGTCGGCGGGTTGAATAGCGCCCTGCTCAAAGCTCAGGAAACCGGATTCAGACAACGCATTCAGCAGAAGACTCCGCTCACCCGGATCGGCCTGTGGCTCACCCGTCACGGGATCGTTGAACAAGGCTGAACCGAGGGCTTCACCAGAGTGTGTGCCCGGATCGAGCCGGTCCAGGGAAAGTTGCGCCCCCGCGGGAAGAGTGGAGGTGACGATCGTCTTCAATGCATCCGCACCGTCCTGGTCGAAGAATCTCTTAGCGAGCTGCACCGTCCCCGCATCCGTGGCACCAGCTTTCCCGAGGAGCCATGCGATGTTGTCGATGTCCTCTTTATCAGCGTCCGGAGTGGTCATGATAAGCACCGACTGCTCGGCCAGCACCCCCGAGACCATGTCCTCCGCTACATCGGCGACAACAGTGTCCGCTGTATCAGCCTGCGCCGCGTTAATCTCGGCTTCGAGCCGAGCCTCTTTGAGCTCCGCGGGTGTGATCACCACCGCGCCTGAATCTCCCTCTGGCAGATTGGGGGCCAGCACACAGGCTCCCAGGACGACGCCGCCCGCTATACCGAAGAACAGTCCCGCAACGGGGCCGATCCGTCGTTGCGATGTGTGTGCCATGGGCAATACTCCTGATCAGGTGTGGTGGAAAGGGCGGGTACGGGTTGTACGGTGTTACCGGAACCAGCTCTGGACGGTCAATGCGAGGTTGTTCCAGGTGGTGATGAGATTGTCCGTGAAACTGCCGTCGCCGGAGGTACCGGCGATCAACAGAATCACGGCGCACGCGATAAGCATTCCGAGTAGCGCCCACAGCCACGAGGGATTCGGACCCCCTACCTTGTAGAGCTCCTCGACGGTTGCACCGTCAATCAAACGAGATCCAAGCTTCGCACGAGTGAGCAGAGCAGACGGAGTCGCTTCGGGGCCACCCACGAAGATCGTGTGCAGGTCCAGAGATGCCCCTGCGTTCACGATCAGGGAAGCACCATGATAATCCGCGAGGAGAAGCGCGAGATCCGTGGCAGAGTTACTCGCGGCGGGGAATGTCATCGCCCCGACCCCCAGATCCTGAATACGTTCCAGCCCCACAGCATGCCCGTCCGGATCAGCGGGTAGGACAACCCGAGCACCGCTCCGCAGTGCTTTAGAACCGATACCCGAGGGATCTCCGACGACGAGATCCGGGGTGTACTTGGCTTCAACCAGTGCATCAGCCGCAGATCCAACACCGATGAGTACTGGATCATACTCACGGATGAAATTGTGGAGACGCTTCAACTGCTCTCGGTGCTCGGGACCGGGGGAGAGTACCAGAACCTTTTTGTTTGTGATCTCAACACCTGTATCCGGTACTCCGAGCCCGTCGATCAGAAGTGGCGCCTCGGAATGGATGAACTGGATCGTATTACCGAAGAACGCCTCCATATGGTCAACGAGGGAACCCTGTGCCTCAGTGAAGGCGACCTCCGCGGAACGAAGATCAATGACCCGTCCGGTACCGATTAGCTTATCCCCCTGATAAAGCTCCCCGTCCTCGGTCAGAACACCTTTACGACCATCCTTCAGATGGCGCCAGACCTCCGCACCGACCCTATCCACGAGAATGATCCCGGCATCCAACATCATCTGTGGGCCGAAATTCGGAACTGATCCCGTAGTGAATCCGGCAACATTCACCACCGCTCCCGGCCTCGCATCGATCAACCGCTGTGCAAAGGACCGGTTGATGTCCGGAACATCGATGACCGCGATGTCACCGGTGGAAAGACGCTTGAGACCCTTGCCGCGGTGAGTGCACTCACGCAGAGTGCCACGCAGTCCGGGGATATCAACGGTGCGGGAGAACAGACTCATGGCGCTATTGTGCAACTCAGCGGGCGATCCGTGGTGGAGGCGCGCTGAGTATCAATGGAAGTACATGATCGCTACGGTGTCTTTCAGCGGAACTGCGCACGCATTTTTGCAGCCATATCGAGCAGCTCCCTCGCATGCGCGCGTCCCGTCGCGGTGTCATCCAGCCCAGCGAGCATGCGCGATATCTCCTCTACCCTGCGTCCGTCACCGAGGACCTCAACTCCGGAGGTCACCGTCGAGTCTCCGACCTGCTTGGCGACATGGAGGTGGGTGTCGGCGAATGCAGCGACCTGCGGTAGGTGAGTGACTACAATGACCTGATTGTCCACTGCGAGCCGGGACAGACGCCGCCCGATTTCAACCGCAGCACGTCCCCCAACTCCGGCGTCCACTTCATCAAACACAAGCGTCGTACCCTTGGTCCCCGCAGCGAGAATAACCTCCAGGGCAAGCATCACCCGGGAAAGTTCACCTCCGGAAGCCGTGGTCGCCAATGCCCGGGCCTCCGCATCCGGAGTCGCGGCCAGCAGGAACTCAACATCGTCGGCCCCATCCGGCCCCGGATCCACCGCACGGACCGCCACCTCAAAGCGGGATTTCGCCATCGCGAGACCGTGCAGTTCCCCGGTCACAGCACTCCCCAACTGATCAGCAGCACCGGTGCGTGCCTTCGTGAGTTTCCTCGCCGCCGAACGCATCGCCTTTTCCGCTGACGCTGTTTCCACCTGTAGTTTCTCCACCGCCTCGCTGGAAACGTCAATCGCCGACAACTTACGGCGAGCTTTCTCCCGCCACGCGAGAACTCCGTCAATGTCCGAGGCATATTTTCTGGTCAGTTGCTTCAACTGCTGCTGACGCTGGAGGAGCTGTTCCAGTGCCTCGGAATCGACCGGAAGATTGGACAGGAAAACACCAAGCTCAGCAGAAATCTCCCCCAACTGCGCAGTCATCTCCCCCAGTCGCACAGCGACAGCCAGGAGAACCGGATCATCAGAACCGGCCAACACCGACTGGGCTGCACCGAGAAGATCGGAGGCACCTGACGCATCTGACGCCCCGTCGAATCCATTCAGCGCCTCCGGCCCATCGACCGCGACCACTGCAGCCGTAGCCTGTTCCCGAAGACCATCAACGTCCTGTAGCCGCCTGATCTGGTCCTTCAGGTCATTGTCCTCACCAGGGACCGGATCTACGTCATCTATTTCCCCGATCGCGAACTGGAGACGATCCACCTCCTGGGCGAGCTCCCGACGCCGGGTTGTACGCTCCTTGAGATCCCGGGCTTTTTCCCGCCAGACGTTCCACGCCTCCCGATAGGTCGCGAGCAACGGTCCTATTTGAGGAGAAAAACGGTCGAGGGCCGCCAACTGTCGCTCCGGAGCAAGGAGACGAAGCTGATCATTCTGCCCATGGATGGTCAGCAGCTCTGCGGTGAAGTCGGCAAGGGTGGCGGCAGGTACCGAACGTCCACCCAGATGTGCCCGGGACCGACCGGTCGCGTTCACCGTACGGGAAGCGATGAATTCGCCGTTCTCATCCGCTGAACCACCGGCGGCATCCACAAGTTCTGCTATGGTGCGGGCAGTGTCCGGGGGAAGCTGATCCACCAGAAATCTTCCTTCGACCACCGCTTGGGACGCACCGGTTCGGACCCGCGACGCATCCGCCCGACCGCCACACAGCAAACGAAGTCCGGAGACCACCATGGTTTTACCGGCACCGGTCTCCCCGGTCAGAACGGTCAGCCCACTATCCAGCTCAGTGGTGGCCACCGGAATAACACCGAGGTTCTCGATCGTGATCTCTGCAAGCATGACACCACGATACAGCACCTTTTAGAACACGCGTGCTAGCCACTGCATCGTACTGATGGTGGCAGGGTGCCGCGAGGTTACAGCGCGGGAGAACCACCCGAGCGCCGCCAACCTTCGACAGGCAGTCGAAACTTAGTCACGAGTCGATCAGTGAACGTCGAGTTATCCAGCCGGACCCACCGAACCGGCCGCACCCCCCGCTCCACCTCGATCCTGGAACCAGGCGGCATCGGGATCCGCCGGAAACCATCCATGACCGCGACCGCAGCGGATGTGTCGGAGTTGGACTCCACGGCTACTATCGATGAGGGACTGACAACGAGAGGCTTGGCGAACAGCGCGTGCGCATTGTTCGGGACAACGAGAATCGCATCAAGTTCGGGCCAGAGAACCGGTCCACCCGCAGAAAAGGCGTAGGCCGTCGAACCGGTGGGGGTAGAGATCAGTATTCCGTCACAACCGAATGTAGAGACCGGCCGACCGTCGACCTCCAGCATCGCGTCGAGAACGCCGGAACGGTTGAGGTTCTCTACACTGACCTCATTCAACGCCCACGCTGTACCAACGGTTTTCTGCGCAGCATCGCGGACGGTGACATCCAGCGTCATACGGTCTTCAATCCGGTAGTCTTTTTCGATCACCCGCTTGATGGCCAACTCGAGTGAATCAGATTCCCATTCCGCGAGAAAGCCAACGTGCCCGAGGTTGATGCCGAGCACGGGAAGGTCATTCATGTGGGCGATGTCCGCTGCCCTCAGGAATGTACCGTCACCACCGAGCACCAGAATGAGTTCGACGCCCTCAGCAGCACCCGCCGTATGTGCGAAACGGGGGAAACGCCCGAGAACAGGGTGATCCATGAGAATCTTGGGGTCAGTCGGGGTAAGAACCCGGACCCGAATTCCCGCAGCGTCGAGAAGCTCCGCTGCATCCGCGGTAGCCTGCAAATTAGCACTCCGCCCCACATGGGGAACAAGTAGAACCTCGCGGTCGGTCATCTCGGCCCTTCCTCAACTGCACGTTCCACCATAGAACGGATATCCTTCGCTGGAGACGGGTATCCGTCCCCCGACACAGATCCATTCACCAGCCACAGAAAATACTCCACGTTTCCTGACGGCCCCGGCAACGGGGACGCGACGACCCCCCGACACGACATACCAAGCTCCTCGGCGAAACGGGCGATGTTCTCGGTGACCTCGATACGGAGTTCTGGGCTACGAACCACACCACCGGTACCGAGTCTGTCCTTTCCCACCTCGAACTGCGGCTTCACCATCGGAAGCAGATCAGCTCCGGGTGCGAGGCAGTCCCGGAGAGCGGGCAACACCAACTTGAGGGAGATGAACGACAGATCTCCCACCATCGCGTCACACACACCTCCGAGCTTCTCCGGGGTGACGCCCCGGATATTAGTCCGGTCGAGAACCTTCACCCGCGGATCATTCTGGAGGCGCCAGATCAATTGCCCGTAACCAACGTCTACCGCAACAACCTCTGAAGCACCCCGACGGAGGCAGACGTCGGTGAATCCGCCCGTCGAGGCTCCCGCATCGAGAACCCGCCGTCCCGAAAGAGAGAGGCCCTCAGCGGCGAACGCGTCCAAGGCCCCAAGTAGCTTGTGGGCACCCCTGGAAGCATAGGTATCCTCCTCAGCGGTGGTAACCCGGATCGACACATCCGGGTTCACGACGGTCGCAGGTTTCACGGCTGTGATCCCCCCCACCTTGACCCGGTTCCCCCGAATCATCTCGACCGCATGTTCCCGCGAACGTGCCATCTTTCGTCGTACGAGCTCAGCGTCGAGACGTCGGCGGGCAACCATCAGGAAACTCCTCGGTGTTCGATCCGCGGTGGGTAAATCCGGCTGACCGGGATAAAGG
Organism: Corynebacterium sp. CCM 9204; assembly: GCF_041357695.1. Taxonomy (NCBI): domain Bacteria; kingdom Bacillati; phylum Actinomycetota; class Actinomycetes; order Mycobacteriales; family Corynebacteriaceae; genus Corynebacterium; species Corynebacterium sp. CCM 9204. Next base: position 2,688 of record NZ_JAUERX010000008.1, on the reverse strand, counting down.
ACAAAGTACGGTTATTGAAGGGCGTCGTGCAGAATCTGGTGTGCCCGGGATAGTTGGTCGGCTTCTTCAGCGAGTGAAGTCGTCTCCTCACCCAGCACAGCTTCCAGAGCCTCCACCAGACGAGTCGGTGAAATACACGGTCTTGCAGGGTCTCTGGGTACAGGGCGCATCGGGTGTGCCCCACGTGGAGTACCGGGCACGGTCACCACCACTGTTCGAGAACACGCTCGGCATCGGGTCCGACCGATACGACTTGTTCGACGTGTTCCTCCACGGACCACGCGACCGCTAACGCGGTACGGAGCGCCTGCACTGAGGTGGAGGCCGGACCACCCCCCGCGAGTTCCAGTACACCACCGTCGATCCGCGCGATAAATCCCCCCTGGGCACCTGGCCGGAGCAGTGCCGTGTCTGAGTTGAGAACGTCGAGAGTCTCCGATACAAACGTCGGGCGGTGTTCAGAGGGTGCCCGGAGAAGATCAAAGTAACCGCTGACACCTGTCAGCACACAAAGAGTATCCATCCCGGCGGCAGCACCTCCGGCAATGTCCGTGTCCAGCCGGTCGCCCACTGCAAGGGGCGATACGCAACCTAGTGACCTCGCGGCTGCGTGAAACATGGCGGGTTCAGGTTTCCCCGCGGAGATGGGTGACACTCCCGTGGCAGAGACAACAGCCGCGACCATCGATCCGTTACCCACATGGAGGCCTCGTTCCTTCGGAAGAGTGGTATCCAGATTACTGGCAAGATACAGCGCTCCCTTCCTGATCGCGAGTGCCGCCTCGGACAATTGCGCCCAGCCGGTTTCCGGATTATGTCCATGAAGAACAGCGACCGGATCGTCATCCGCACTGTTTGTCACATTGAAACCAGCATCAAGCGCCAACTCGCGGAAAGAATCGGTACCGAGTATCAGAACAGTCGAACCTTCCGGGATCCTCTCGGCAGCAAGCTGAATGGCCGCGAGAGCAGAAGTCATGACGTCCCCGGGAGTCGCGTCCAACCCGAGTTCCCGAAGCTGAGCGGAAACGGCACCGGGAGCCCTGGAGGCGTTGTTCGTGACATAGAGAGCAGGAAGTCCGGATCCGTTTACCGCTTCAACCGCACCCGGAATCGGTTCTCCTCCCTGGTAGATCGTCCCATCAAGGTCAAGAAGTAGTGCGTCATACTCAGAGGCCACAGTCATGGTCATTCAGTCTACCGAGAGCATACGGAGCAGAACCGCGTGGGCCAGGAATTCACGGGAACTGGCAACTCGGCAGCCTATATGATCATCGACACTCATCAAGCTCCGCCAGTCTGTCCACAACATCCAGACCATCATCCGTATCAGCTTTACCTGCATTTGTGAACCATTGACGTGCCTCCTCCTTCCGCCCTGCAGCGGCGAGAGCATCCGCATAGGCGTAGAACAACCGCGCTGCTGAGGAACCTGTACGGTTCGGATTCAGATCCTCACGCTGGAGTTCAATCACCGCGGCATCGACATCCCCCAGGTCTTTCCGTGCGCCGGCAATAACGATCGTGAACTCGGTTCTGGATTCGGCATCGAGAGAGTCGACGTCCTCTGTACGGGCCATTTCGATGGCTCGTTCCGGACGCCCCAGTCCTCGTTCGCAGTCGGCCATCACCGCGAGTAGACCGGGACCACCACTCATTCGTCTCGCAGCCCGGAGCTCCGCGAGAGCTTCCTTCCATTCACCGGCATGATATGCAGCAATCCCACACGTTTCCCTGACCACTGCGACACGACCTGCACGATCTTTTGCTGCTCGGGCATGGCGCAGAGCTAGTTGCGGATCGTCTGCCATCAACGTGGCGGACATGACCATATGACGGCCAACCACCTCAGCATTGTCCTTCGAAAGTGAGCGAAGATCCTGCCTAACGGACGGATCCAGATCCTGTGCCGTGATGTCGTCAGGAAGGTCTGGTTCGGACAAACGTGCCTTGATCCGTTCCTCCCGAAAACCTGATCGTTGCGGACCTGCACGAAAGCCTTCTTCTCTACGGCCAGAGCCGGCACGCTGTGCGTGTCCTCGACCGCCATTGTTACTACGACTGCTGGAGCGCCGCTCGACATCCCGTCCCCCGGTACGCCGATTACGACGTTCACCTTCGCCGGAACGTCTTCCGGATACACCGGCTCCATCGGTCGAATCCGCCCCCCGGACACCCCTCGATGATCCGTTACGATCATCCCGTTTGGCATCGCCGTACCCACCACGGCCATCCGTTAACCCTCTGGCTCCTGAAGGACGATCACCGCTACGTCGTGAACTATCGCCATTGGAACGACTACGATACCTGTCACGTTTTGGCTGTTCATCTCCCGCACTGAAACTACCGGTCTTTGGATCATAGGAGGCCTTGGGTTTGTCTCCTGAAACGTGTTCGGCGCCCCTCCCGCCACGGGCCCTCGGATTTCGGCTACCACCACCGCGAACGCGGTCAGAGTGCCTGTCGTTGGAGTTGTGTTCAGCCATGACACATGCCCTTCCGGGGGTTAATTTGAGTTGGAACAGTGACGCTCATCGTCGAGCGGAATTATGATGCTCAGTCACACCACGAAATCTAAATACTACCGTGTCATGGTGGAGCAGCTCCAACATGACACAAAAAGTGGGTCATGATAACCCCGGAACCATAAAAGGTTCCAAAAGTAATCATGACCCACTAATATTTTTG
>NZ_JAUERX010000007.1:0-83855 GCF_041357695.1 Corynebacterium sp. CCM 9204 | reverse complement strand
AGGAGCTGATGCCTGGCTCAGGTGGCGAGGTTGGGTCTTCAGGCGAAGTGGAACTGGGATCCTCGGTTTCCGGTGTTGGGCTGTTCCTGGCTTTGATTCCGTTCGTTCTGGCTGTGAGCCTGCTGGCGAAATCTCCGTCCAGTGAAGCTGAAGCCCCGAAGCCGGAAGACGGACCTCGGACGGAGGTGACGACAACGGAAACTCCTCGGCCGTCAGAGACCGGAACTCCGGAACCCGGTAAGCCGGGTAAAGGGATCAGCAAGGAGTCTCCGGTTCCGGAAACTCATCCTTCCGGGACAATTTCGAACAGCGCAGGAACGGTCACGGCTGCGCCGTCGTCCAGCCAGCCGGATCAGCACGATGCCGCTGTTGTGGACAATGAAGGTAGGACACTGGCGGTGACTGGCGCGAATGTTCTGTGGACTTTGGTCATTGGTCTGATGCTGAGTGCACTGGGTGTTTTCCTGGTCACTATCCGGCGGCGGAGGAACTAGTTTCCTTTTGACCTGATCACGCTGTACCCCGCCTCTTCGGTATGAAGGGGCGGGGTACAGTTCTGTCTGGGCTGAGCCAGGATAGTTAATTGACCGGACCCGTTGCCTCGGGTCAAGGAAAATATGAGGGTTCTTCCGCAGTACAACTCTGTCGCCAGTTCCAGTGGCGAACTCTTCTCAGGGCGGCTGTGCGACCGTAAACAGGGACATCTTATCGTCGCCTGCGGTAGGTCTGTAAGGTGCCGGTATCGGGATCGGTAGGGGATGTCCTCACCAACGGACAGAGGGACGGAATGCTTTTACCGTATTCAGTGGGTGGACATTCCGGTCGACTGGTGCGAGAGGCTCAGTGTCTACTTAGCCGGGCGGGATTTAGCTGTATCGACGGTGATGTAGGATTGCCGCATTTTCGACCTTCTCAGGGTGATTCGCTCCACCACTCCGAGGATGAGCATGAAGACGATGAAGACTGCGTAGATCGCGGCGGTGGTGAGAATCGCCCGGGGCAGTCCGATCTCGGCGGCGTTCATGAAATCGTAGGGGTAATACCCGGCGGTGACCTGGCCACGCCAGAACGTCCAGGCGGTCCAGACTGCCGGGATGAAAAGCGCGCCGAGAACCGTGTTCACTCGGACATCGGGCCGGTGGCGTTGGGAGAGATGGAGCAGCCAGATCACCGGGAGAAGCACCGGCATGATGCCGTGGATGATGGGTGCCGTGAAGGCCTGGGTTCCGGTGTGCGGGGAGCCGTCGGCAATCAGGAGGTGGTACACCAGACCTGTCGCCATTAGCATGATCGTGGCATCGATGCGGAGTACCGCTCCGAACCATCCACCGTCTCGGCCGCGGGTGAACCACAAGGCGTAGGAAACACCGGCGGCAGCGCCCAACAGATTCGACCACAAGGTGAAGTACGAGTAGTAGGCCAGGAGTTTGTCTCCCGTCGACTCGAATGCCGGGAAATCGGTGAAGGGGGTTGTCGCGGCACCGTAGCCGCCGACGACGGCCGCGCTCACGCCGAGGAGGGCGGCGACGAACCCCAGGAATCGGATCACAGATGATGTCACTGGGATGACCTTACAACATGTATCGGCTCCGCGGCGTTGGAAGTCGAACCATGATGGGTTGGAGAAGTTTCTTCATGGCCGTGTTCGCTACCGGCGTACAGCCTGTGAATCGGCCTTCGAAAAGCATTTTACCTGCAGGGATGTATCCGAAGGGTGGGAAGTTGTGTCGCCTGGTGCCTGATATGCGCGGTGGTGCGGATTATCGGCCTTGGTGGGCGGGTTACAGTGGTGGCACTAACACCCAGCGATTCCAGGGGAGAGATATGTTCGAGAGGTTTACCGACCGCGCCCGCCGCGTCATCGTCCTGGCTCAGGAGGAGGCGCGGATGTTGAACCATAATTACATCGGCACCGAGCACATTCTTCTGGGTCTCATCCACGAGGGTGAGGGCGTCGCGGCGAAGGCACTCGAGTCCATGGGGATCTCGTTGGACGCCGTCCGTCAGGAGGTCGAGGAGATCATCGGTCACGGCACCCAGCCGCACACCGGTCACATTCCCTTCACCCCGCGCGCCAAGAAGGTTCTCGAGCTCTCGCTCCGCGAGGGATTGCAGATGGGTCACAAGTACATCGGCACCGAGTTTCTGCTCCTCGGCCTCATTCGTGAGGGAGAGGGGGTCGCCGCCCAGGTGCTCGTCAAACTTGGCGCCGACCTGCCCCGAGTTAGGCAGCAGGTCATCCAGTTGCTCTCGGGGTATGAGGGTGGACAGGGTGATTCCCCGGAGTCTGCCTCCGGGCCGGAAGCAGTCGGGGCGGGGTCGAATCCGTCCGGTCGTGCATCGGGGCCTGCCGGTGAGCGCTCCAATTCGCTGGTGCTCGACCAGTTCGGTCGTAACCTGACCATCGCGGCAAAGGAGGGCAAGCTCGATCCGGTCGTCGGCAGGGAGAAGGAGATCGAGAGGATCATGCAGGTCCTCTCCCGTAGGACGAAGAACAACCCTGTGCTCATCGGTGAACCCGGTGTGGGTAAAACAGCCGTCGTTGAGGGTCTTGCCCTGGATATCGTCAACGGCAAGGTTCCGGAGACCTTGAAGGACAAGCAGGTTTACTCACTCGATCTCGGTTCCCTCGTCGCGGGTTCCCGTTACCGCGGTGACTTTGAGGAGCGCCTGAAGAAGGTACTCAAGGAGATTAACCAGCGCGGCGACATCATCCTGTTCATTGATGAGATCCACACCCTCGTTGGTGCAGGTGCGGCGGAAGGCGCCATCGACGCGGCCAGCCTGCTCAAGCCGAAGCTGGCTCGAGGTGAACTTCAGACGATCGGTGCGACCACGCTTGATGAGTACCGGAAGCACATCGAGAAGGATGCCGCCCTTGAGCGCCGTTTCCAGCCAGTTCAGGTGCCTGAGCCGAGTGTCGAGATGACGATTGAGATTCTCAAGGGCCTGCGTGACCGCTACGAAGCACACCACAGAGTTTCCATCACGGATGGGGCGCTCTCCGCTGCGGCGAATCTTTCCGACCGCTACATCAACGACCGTTTCCTGCCGGACAAGGCCGTTGATCTCATCGATGAGGCAGGTGCCCGCATGCGTATCAAGCGGATGACTGCACCTGAGGGGCTGCGGGAGATCGACGAACGCATCAATGATGTCCGCCGGGAGAAGGAAGCGGCCATCGACGAGCAGGACTTCGAGAAGGCTGCGGGACTTCGCGACAAGGAGCGCAAGCTCGGCGAAGAGCGTGCGGAGAAAGAGAAGCAGTGGCGGTCCGGGGATCTGGAGGAGATCGCCGAGGTCGGCGAGGAGCAGATCGCCGAGGTACTGGGCAACTGGACGGGTATCCCCGTGTTCAAGCTCACCGAGGAGGAATCCTCCCGGCTGCTGCGCATGGAGGATGAACTGCACAAGCGGATCATCGGCCAGGATGACGCCGTCAAGTCGGTTTCCCGTGCGATCCGGCGTACCCGTGCTGGTCTGAAGGATCCGAAGCGCCCGAGCGGTTCGTTCATCTTCGCGGGTCCGTCCGGTGTTGGTAAGACCGAGCTGTCGAAGGCTCTGGCAAACTTCCTCTTCGGTGAGGATGACGCGCTCATCCAGATCGACATGGGTGAGTTTCATGATCGTTTCACCGCTTCCCGCCTGTTCGGTGCACCTCCCGGATATGTCGGATACGAGGAGGGCGGGCAGCTCACCGAGAAGGTACGCCGCAAGCCGTTCTCCGTGGTGCTCTTCGACGAAATTGAGAAGGCGCACAAGGAGATCTACAACACTCTGCTCCAGGTGCTGGAGGAAGGTCGTCTCACCGACGGTCAGGGACGTGTCGTCGACTTCAAGAACACGGTGCTCATCTTCACCTCGAACCTGGGTACCCAAGACATCTCCAAGGCTGTGGGGATGGGATTCTCCGGTAGTGGTGCGTTGGGGGTCGAAGGTCAGTATGAGCGGATGAAGCAGAAGGTCAACGACGAGCTGAAGAAGCACTTCCGCCCCGAGTTCCTCAACCGCATTGATGATGTGGTGGTGTTCCACCAGCTCACTGAGGAGCAGATCGTCGAGATGGTCGATCTCATCGCCGCCCGCGTCACCAAGGCATTGCACGCCAAGGACATGGATCTCGAACTCACCGATAAAGCGAAACGCCTACTGGCCAAGCGCGGATTCGACCCGGTACTCGGTGCCCGTCCGCTGCGTCGCACCATCCAACGGGAGATCGAGGACACCCTGTCCGAGAAGATCCTCTTCGGAGAGCTCGGCGCTGGTGAGATCGTGACCGTCGACGTTGAGAACTGGGACGGGGAATCCAAGGGGACGGACGCCATCTTCACTTTCGTCCCGCGACCCAAGCCGCTTCCGGAAGACACCGACTTCAGTGAGATCAGTGTCGAAGCCGCCGAGGCGATCAAGGAAGTCGCGGATGCCGCTGACGGTGACGTACCCGAGAGCGACACTGCCCGGGAGATTGAGGCGGAGAACGTCATCGAATCCGCCGAGAACGTCGAGAATCCCGACCATCCTGATCAGAGTAAGGGGCGGCACTCGGCCTCCGACGATGACGGTGGCGCGCAGGGTGGCGGACAGGCCCCTGCAGGTACCGTTTAAACATTGGAACAACATCGAAACCCCGACCAGAGTCCCACGGTCGGGGTTTCGGTGTTGTTCCGTGGTCGGAGCGCACCGGGCGGTAGGTCTGCACGATGAACTGCATCGGGATGACAGTACGGGGAAGACACTTCACCCGTCCCCACTGTGCTTTAGATCCTCTTCTAAGGAATAGGGTAAGGGGAGCGCTCTCGTACGACAGCAGTTCAGATCCGTAACCAGGTCTGCCAGATCGTAGAAGCAGGAAGTGGTGTGGACAGAGGTTCGGCCGTGTCCGGCGTATCTTTCTTATGGAGCGGAGATCAGCCACTATGAGGGTGAGATTACAGAAACGGGGGCGTGGCAGGGTCGTAGAATGAGGTGCAGGGTGCCCGAAATACCGCAGATTCCGGTAGCGTACGGAAGTAGTCGGAAGTTTCCGGGCACCATTCCATCATCATTGCGTCGGATCCTCCATCGTGGGGCATCGTGCGATCTGTGAAACAGAGAGAAAGCGGGAGCATCAGTGGGGCTGAATTATCGTCGACGTACGTCACTCGGAAAGAAAACATGGCTCAATCTGTCAAAATCGGGCGCGTCCGTGTCGAGGCGTTTCGGTCCGTTGACGGTGAACTCGCGCGGTCGGATCTCACTTCGTCTTCCGGGCGGACTCAACTGGCGGGGACGTTGGCGCTGAGGTTCCGGCTACGGAAGAAAGAGTCGGGGAACACCTCGGCGAGGTGCGAGGAAGGTGAATGGTACTGATGGCTGATGGCCAGTCAGACGGAGAACTGCAACAACTGATCCGGATGCAGCAGCAGATGGGGCGGGAAGCCGATGCCGTTCTCCGGCTCGGCCTGATGATGACCGCCGCAGGTACCGCAGGTTACCGGGTGCAGCGTGCGATGAAGCGGGCGGCTCGTTCCCTCGGGTTCGACAGACTGGATGCGATCATCTCGGTGAACACCATCACCTGCACGTTTCATCGGGGTGAAATGTTTCGCACCGTCGTGGCGAATCATCATGAACCTGCAGTCGATGCTTCGCGGATTGAGGCGCTGGAGGACCTCACCCATCACATGCACCGCCGTTTCACCGTCGAGGAGCTCAACGATCACTTGACCGTCATCGAGCGGAATGTGGTCAAACGTTGGTCTCGGTTGCTTCTGGCTGTCGCTGCCGGGCTGGCGTGTGCGTCCTTCGCGATCCTGAACCGGTATCCGTTCAGCGAGGCCGCTGTCGTTGCGGTGTCCGCAGCCTGCGGACAATTTATCCGGGTGACGCTCGGCAAGAGGCACTTCAATCAACTGGGGACGGTCGCCGCAGCGGGGTCCGTCGCCTGTCTCGTGTACTGGTTGGTCGCAGTGATCCTGGAGATGACGGGGCGTGCTGACCCGACGTCCTTCACTGCGGGATACGTGGCCGCCGTGCTGTTTCTCATTCCCGGATTTCCACTGTTCTCCGCGCTGCTGGATCTCACTCGTTTCGACATCACCGCGGGGATCTCCCGGTTGACGTACGCATTGAGTGTCATTGTCACCGCCACAATCTCAGTGAGCATGATCAGCATGGTTACCGGACTCAACCCGCTACCTGCTTTTCCCGGCCCGCCGTCCGTGGGCTGGTGGGGTGCTGCCGCAGTCGCCAGTTTCACTGGCGTCGCGGGTTTCGCGATGTTGTTCAACTGTTCGCGACGGATGGCGCTGTTGGGTGCTGCGGTTGCGACGGTGGCGAACATGCTCCGTCTGGTTCTCGCCGCGCATGGTGCACCGCAGCATCTTGCCGCGTTCATCGCCGGAGTGCTCATTGGTCTCACTGCGGTTCTGATCCATCGGGCTGCCAGGATCCCACGAATCACCGTGACGGTCCCGGCGTCGGTCATCATGATTCCCGGCGTGGCCATGTACACCTCGATGTATGCGTTGAACACCGGGGACATGGATCTGGCGATCTCATCGGCGGCGTCCGCAGCGCTCGTCGTGGTCAGTATCGCGGCGGGCTTGGCGCTCGCTCGGATGCTCACTGACCGGGATTGGGCCTACGGGCGGAGTATCGATCTCAAGAAACAGCTCACGGACCCTACCGAGCACCCCGGAGCGGAAGCCCGATCCGACCGTCACCCCGGTCCTCAACGAGACCATCGGTGAGGAGACTGAGTAGCGCCCGGGACCGTTGAGCGGCATCCGGCCATACGGCGTCGATCTCTGCGCGGGCAACCGGGCCGTGTGCACCCCGGAGAACGGCCATGATCTTGCCTCGGACCTGGCGGTCGGTACCAGCGAACTTCTGCACCCGCTTTTTCGCCGCTCCCAGTTCTTCCGGGGTGGGGTCCGGACGACCTGCCCGTTGCCAGGCGCAGTCGGTCCGTACGGGGCAGTCCGCACACTTCGGACGGGTTGCGGTGCAGACCAGGGCTCCGAGTTCCATCAGTGCGACGGAGAATCTGGGAGCCTGCTCCGGGTCGGAGGGCAACAGCTTCTCGATGTCGCTGAGATCCCGGCGGCGCGGTGGACCGGGGAGGAAACGGCCCTCCACGAGTCGCCGGTACACTCGCCGTACGTTGGTGTCCACGACCGGAACGCGGCACCCGTAGGCGAATGCCGCGACTGCGCGGGCTGTGTAATCGCCGATGCCGGGAAGGGCGAGAAGCTGATCGACATTGTTCGGCACCTGACCGTCGTGACGTTCGGTGATTGCGGCGGCGCATTCCTGTAGGCGGAGGGCACGCCGCGGATAACCGAGGCGTCCCCACGCGCGAAGTACTTCATCGGTACCGGCGGCGGCAAGAGCTGCGGGCGTGGGCCAGCGTTCCATCCACTCGCACCAGACCGGCTCGACCCTGCGGACGGGGGTCTGCTGACTCATCACCTCGGACAGCAGTATTCCCCAGGCATCCGTGGCGGGAGTCCGCCACACGATGTCACGCCGATTGGCTTCATACCAGCGCAGGAGAGGGAAGGTGATCACAGTGGGACGAGTCTATCGGGTTTCGGCAGTGAGCCGTATATCGAGGAAATGCCCCCACTTGGCGGTCCGACCGTGCACAATTGAGAGATGATGAACACCCTGCCACCGGATGAAAACCGGACCCCCCGCTATCCGTCGGCCGTTTGGGCCGCCCTGATCGAGGGGAACCGCCGTTTCATGAACTTCTCGGTGGAGCGACCCAACCAGGATGCTCTACGTCGCAGTCAGTTGACCCATGGACAGGAACCTCTCGCGGTTGTTCTCGCCTGTTCGGATTCGCGGGTACCTGTGGAACTCATCTTCGACCAGGGGCTGGGTGATGTCTTCGTCATCCGGACTGCAGGCGAGATCATTGATTTGGCGGTGCTGGGGTCCCTGGAATATGCGGTGGAGTCTCTCCATGTTCCACTCGTCGTCGTCCTCGGGCACGAGTCTTGCGGAGCTGTTGCTGCGACGATGGCGGCGCTTGACGGGCATGAGATACCAGGCGGATTTCAACGTGTTCTCATCGAGAAAGTCAGTCCTTCCATCCTCGACGCCCGGGCGGCCGGGCGTCGCACGATCGAGGAGTTCGAGGCACACCATGTCGCAGAGACCGTCGATCAGGTGTTGTCTCGTTCGCCCGAGATCAAGGCCCGGGTGTCCAAGGGGACATGTGGCATCGTCGGGGTCCGTTACCGGCTCTCAGACGGCATGGCGGAACCCGTGGTGACGATTGGTGTCCACGATGAGTGACAAAACATGACGGACACGCCGCGGAACTGACACAGCACAGGCGGCTGCACAGCATAGACTCGGTTCCGTGGACAACAGAAATGGTCGACTGCCCCGAGAGATCTACATTAGGCGCCGCGTGGCGGCGATCGTCGTGCTGCTCCTCATAGTTCTTCTGGTCGTGTGGCTCATCTCCGCGCTCACCGGCGGTGGAGATGAGCCACAACCGACGGCAACGGAGGGAACCGCCGGGTCCAGCTCAGTGGCACCAGGCACGACATCCGCGCAGACCTCAACGACCTCCACCACTGCCCCAGATGAGGAACGCGATTCCGGGAAACGCGATTCCGGGGACGCAGGTGTTCGCCCGACCACCGAGGCAGAGAGCCGTAAACCCTACGCGGAACCGGGGCAGCCCGCCCCCGGGCAGGGCACCGATGAGCCGAAGGCCACCTGTGACCTGAGTGATCTCATCGTTACCGCGACGTCGGATCAGGCCGCGTACGCACCGGACGTCCAACCCAGGTTTTACATGACGGTGAAGAACCCGACCGCTGCGGACTGCATGATCGACCTGGGCAAGGACGTTCTCCGCTTCGAGGTCTATGATCTGGCGACGAACCGGCGAGTGTGGTCGGATGTTGACTGTAATCCGGCCGTTGATGTCACCGAACGTAGGTTCCCAGCGGGGGAGGAACGCTATTATGAGGCGATCTGGTCGCGGACCAATTCCGCACCGGGTAGCTGTGGTGACCGGGTGCAGGTGCCCGTTGGCAGCTACTACCTGCACACTCTCGTCGGTGGTAATCACTCTGATGCGCATCCGTTCAATCTGAGGTGACACCACCCCTGTAGCGTTCCTTTTCAGCAGATAGCCGAAATCGCTTCCCCGATGGTGGACACCCCGATGATCCGTATACCCGGTACGGTGAGCTTCTCCCCGGCTGGGACGATCGCCGCGATGTAGCCGAGGCGTGCAGCTTCCTGGAGTCTGCGCCGCAGGTCAGGTACACGCCTGATCTCACCGGCGAGTCCCACTTCACCGAGCACCACCGTCTTCGGCGGTAGTGGTTGACCGTCCATGGCGGAAACCGTGGCCAGTGCGATCGCGAGGTCGGCTGCGGGTTCCCCAACCTTCATTCCCCCTACAGTTGCTATATACACCTCCCGGTCGAAGGACTGCCTTCCCGCCCGAGCCGCGAGAACCGCCAGCACCATGGGTACCCGGGTCGCGTCGAGGCCGGTGACCGCACGGCGTGGATTCTTGGACTGGGTGGGAACGAGCAGTGACTGCACTTCGGCGAGAATCGGACGCACCCCGTCCATTGCCACCGTCACCGCTGTCCCGTCGGGTGTTGAATCACGGTGCGAGAGAAACAGTCCTGACGGATCAGTGACTTCCCGGATCCCGTCCCCCGTCTGCTCGAAACAACCGACCTCGTCAGTGGCACCGAACCGGTTCTTGATGCCCCTCAGCATCCGTAATGAGGAGTGCCGATCCCCCTCGAAGAGCAGCACGGCATCAACGAGGTGTTCGAGCACCCGGGGCCCCGCCACGGAACCATCCTTGGTTACGTGTCCGACGAGGATCACCGGGATCCCCGTTGTCTTGGCGAGAGTAGTCAGCGCTGCGGTCGTGGCACGGGACTGGGCCACCCCGCCTGAGACTCCCTCGACCCCACTGATGTGCATCGTCTGCACAGAATCAACGATGAGGAGACTGGGTTTGAGCTGTTCCACATGTCCGAAAACGACGTCAAGGTCGGACTCCGCAGCGAGATACAGCGTCGGTTGCAGGGCTCCTGTGCGCTGTGCCCTCATTCGTACTTGACCAGCGGACTCCTCGGCGGTGATGTAGAGAGCTGTCCGGGTGTCTCCGGTGACGACCCGGTGTGCAGCGTTCCCGGGTACTGGTTGTGCCGCCCAGCGCGCGGCTACCTCCAGGAGGAGGGTAGATTTTCCGACGCCCGGCTCGCCTGCGAGCAACACCACGGACCCCGGGACGATCCCGTTGCCGAGGACCCGGTCGAGTTCACCGATGCCGGTAGGGACTGTCCGCGCGGATGCCGGATCGATGCGACTGATGGGTACAGCCGGTGAGGTGGGGGTTATGCCTGCGGAGATACCGCCCCCGACCGCAGCCGTCGCCGCGGTGTTCCCTCCGTCGGTGACGCGGGCCTCGGCGAGGGTACCCCAGCCGCCGCAATCAGGGCAGCGTCCCAGCCACTTGGGTGTGCTGTAACCGCACTCGGAACAGGTGTGCACGCTACGGGGTTTCTTGGCCATGGTGAATTACCCTAACCCGTCGGCCGGACACTTAGCGAAAACATGTTCGAGTCTTGGGATGGGGGTGGAAAGAGAAAAGAACCGGCACCTCCAGAGGTGCCGGTTCCGTCAGGTCGTGATTCAGTGTCCGCCGGAGTGACTATCGTGCGTGTCATCACCGTAGGTTGTGCGGTCGACGTCCGAGGGGGCGAGGTGCGGGGCGGAGACTGTCGCGGACACGTCGATCCGCTGACCGTTGTCGAAGGTGAACACCACGTCAGCGTTGCCGCCCGGGGGGAACCCCTGGTCGTCGAGTTCGGTGACCAGGTGGGAGATGCAGATGCCGTCGCCGGCCTCTGGGAGCCTCGACAGGTACTCCCGGGATCCCGCGACGAGGGAACAGTCCCGGCTGAGTTCGGTGTCTCCCTTCAGCGTCACTTTCTCTCCGTTGACGGAAGCGCCCTTCAGGGTATGCACCGTCATGTCGGTGTCCTGATTGACCAAGGTGAAGCGGAGGGCGGCTGTCGGTGTGCCGCTGACCTCGACGGTAACACCGCGAACCGCCAATTTACCGTCGGTGGTGTCCGCACGGGCCCCGTCGACCGCGGCGACCTGACTCGCAGTCTGGGAGATCTGGCCGGAGCTGCAGGCGCTCAAGGTCAGGGACGCCGCAACGGCGACGAGGAGCGCTGCCCCGCCTTTCACGGTCTTGGTGGTGATCACTTTCAGTGTCCTCCATCGGAAGGCTTTAGGGTGAGACAGTTGTTACCATCACTCTAGCGGCTGTTCAGGCTCTCCACGAAGTTCCGGGGACTGCCGTAGGGGGAGTGCGGGGGCAATCCTAAGATTGCGTGAAATGTCATTTCCATGTTCGCTCCGGGGAAGCTGGGGTGCTGTGTCGTGCGCATTCGGCGTCGGTGCAGGTCCGGGCCTTCGGGCGAAAAGAGCTGGTGGTGACCGTGATAGAATCAGCCCGCAACAGTGAAGTTTCACCGTGGCGCCGGTGGGCGCAGGAAGGTGCACCAAGTGGGCATGGATTTCAAGGTCGGCGACACCGTCGTCTATCCGCATCATGGCGCAGCTGTGATCGAGGCGATCGAGAGCCGGGAGATCGGCGGCGAGGTGCTTGACTACCTGGTCCTGCAGATCCACCAGTCGGATCTCACCGTCAAAGTTCCGACGAAGAACGCGGAACTCGTGGGTGTGCGCGACGTGGTCGGTGAAGAGGGGTTGCGGAAGGTCTTCGGGGTGCTGCGGGAGACGGATGTCGAGGAAGCGGGTAACTGGTCCCGCCGGTATAAGGCGAACCAGGAGCGTCTCGCTTCGGGTGATGTGAACAAGGTCGCCGAGGTCGTGCGTGACCTCTGGCGGCGGGACCAGGATCGTGGTCTTTCCGCGGGGGAGAAGCGGATGCTTGCCAAGGCCCGCCAGGTTCTGGTCGGGGAGCTAGCCCTCGCGGAGAGTGTCGACGACGTCAAGGCCGATGATATGCAGGCCCAGATGGATGCGACGATCGAGCGGCATAATGCCAGCGGAGTCACCGAGGAAGCCGAGTCGAAGAATGATGCCGGTGAGGTGCCGGACATCAACCTTGATGACATCGACCTCGACGACGACTCGGACGACTAGTCCGTTTCCGTACCGTGTCAGTTTCCGTGGACGAGCGCCGGGTCACTGCTTTGCTCGCTGCAGCCGGGAGAGGTTCCCGGCTGGGTGCGCCGGTGCCCAAGGCGTTCGTGTCCCTACGCGGCCGGACCCTCGTGGAACGTAGTGTCCGTGCGATGGCTACGTCGGGGGTCATTGACGAGGTGATCGTTTTGGTCAGTCCCGACATGTCGGAGTATGCCCGTACGATCCTTGACCGCGCCGGGCTTCTCGACGATTCTTCGTTTCCCGTTCGGCTCGTCCATGGTGGTGGGGAGCGCGCGGATTCCGTGTGGGCGGGATTGCAGGCGATTGATGCTCCAGACGGGGTGGTGGTCATCCATGATGCGGCACGCGCCCTCACCCCACCCGGTCTGATCGCACGGGTCGTGCAGCGGGTACGGCAGGGGGAGATCGCGGTGATCCCGGTGCTTCCAGTGACCGACACCATCAAGGTTGTCGACCGGGGACGTGTCGTCGATACTCCGCCCCGTGTGAATCTCCGGGCGGTACAGACCCCGCAGGGTTTCGACCTCGCAGCGCTACGCGCGGCTAATCTTGCCTACTTCAGTTCGGAGAATCCGGTTTTCACCCCAACTGATGATGCCTCGCTCATGGAATGGGCGGGGCACACCGTCACCTGCGTGAAAGGTGATCCGATGGCCTTGAAGGTGACCACTCCCCTGGACATGATCCTCGCCCGCCACATTACGGATGAGGTTGAACCCACGATTTTCGAGGTGCCCGGTGACTGACAGTCCCATCATTCCCCGTGTCGGTATCGGAACAGACGCCCATCAGATCGAGGCGGGTAAAGCCTGCTGGATCGCATGCCTGAACTTCGGGAAAACCGACGGCTGTGAGGGGCACTCCGACGGTGACGTGGTTGCCCATGCACTCGTCGATGCGTTGCTCTCCGCGGCGTCTCTCGGCGATCTCGGTTCTTTCATTGGCGTCGGCAGAGCTGAATATGACGGGGTGTCCGGTGCCCGCCTTCTGCGGGAGGCGCGCGAGTTCCTTGATGAGAACGGCTGGGCGATCGGTAACGTTGCAGTGCAGTTGATCGGCAATACACCGAAAATGGGGCCTCGCCGCGAAGAGGCGCAGAGCGTGATCGCGGAGATTCTCGGAGCTCCCGTCAACATCTCGGCCACCACGACTGATCACATGGGGTTCACGGGACGGGGTGAAGGGCGTGCCGCTGTCGCCACCGCTTTGGTTTATCCCGTGTCCGTCTGATCTCGCCGCAGTGACCGTCCCGGCACCCGGAATCAGGGGTGCTGCGGATAGGATGGGTGCGTGACTCTGCGAATCTACGACTCAGCGACCCGTACCCTCCGAGACTTCGTGCCCCTGCGCCCAGGGCATGCCTCGGTGTATCTGTGTGGTGCGACGGTCCAGTCGACTCCGCACATCGGGCACGTCCGTAGCGGGGTGGCGTTCGATATCCTTCGTAACTGGCTTGAGGCGAAGGGCCTGGATGTAGCGTTCGTCCGCAACGTCACCGACATTGACGACAAGATCATCACGAAGGCCGCGGAGGCCGCCCGGCCGTGGTGGGAGTGGGCGGCGACCCATGAGCGTGCCTTCACCTGGGCGTATGAGCAGCTCGGTGTGCGTCCGCCGTCCCTGGAGCCTCGTGCGACGGGTCATATCACGGAGATGATCGGCTACATGCAGCGGATTATCGACGCCGGGCACGGTTATGCGGCGGACGGTAACGTCTACTGCTCACCGGCAACCGTAGACGGCTACGGGAAGATCTCCGGACAACGCCTCGACGAACTCGACCAGGGCGAATCAGCGGGTACCGGGAAACGCGATCCACGTGATTTCACCATGTGGAAGGCCGCAAAACCCGGGGAACCGTCGTGGCCGACCCCGTGGGGTGACGGACGTCCCGGCTGGCATCTGGAATGCTCGGCGATGGCCACCAAATACCTCGGCGGGGAATTCGACATTCACGGTGGTGGCTTGGACCTGAAGTTCCCGCACCACGAGAACGAAGCCGCGCAAGCGACCGCCGCAGGTGACGGATTCGCCCGCTACTGGATGCACAACGGCTGGGTCACCATGTCCGGGGAGAAGATGAGCAAGTCCCTCGGCAACGTGCTCTCCGTCCCGCACGTCCTCACTCTCGTGCGCCCCGTTGAGCTCCGCTACTACCTCGGTAGCGCGCACTACCGTTCCATGCTCGAATATTCCGAGTCGACTCTCTCGGATGCGGCCACCGGATACCGTCGTATTGAGGCATTCCTGGACCGGGTTGGCCCTGTGGAACGCACCACATGGACGGACCGTTTTGCCGCAGCCATGGACGACGATCTCGGTGTTCCGGCGGCGCTGGCGGAGGTGCACAACGCGGTTCGCGCCGGAAACACCGCGCTTGCAGCGGGGGACCGGGATGAAGCGGTTCGCCTCGCAGGTCAGATCCGTGCGATGATGGCCATCCTTGGTGTCGATCCCCAGTCCGATACCTGGACCGCCTCCCGGACCGCGTCCGATGGCACTGATGATGCGGCGCGTGTGGCCCTGGACATCCTGATCCGGGCTGAACTGAATCGCCGCACCGCCGCTCGTGCGGCGAAGGACTGGACCACTGCTGATGAGGTGCGTGATCGCCTGACGGCGGCGGGCATTGAGATCACTGACACCGCCGACGGCCCACAGTGGTCGTTACGCGCCAACACCGACGACAAGTAAGGCCCCTGAAGTATCATGGCTGGAAATTCCAAACGCACCGGAGCGGTGCGCAAAACCAACAAGAAGACCGCACAGGCCGGATCAGGTGGCCAGCGCCGCCGTGGTCTGCGAGGCAAAGGTCCCACGCCGAAGGCGGAGGACCGTACCTACCACCCCGCGCACAAGCGGAAAAAGGAAGCGGAGCGGCGTGCACGTGGTCGCCACATCAAGGAAGAGACCACCGAGCTCGTCGTGGGGCGTAACCCAGTCGTCGAGTGTCTGCGAGCGAAAGCTCCGGCTAACGCGCTCTACGTCGCGCTCGGCACAGAGAGTGACGAGCGCCTGACGGAGGCCGTACAGCTCGCGGGGCACCGAGGTATCTCCATCATCGAGGTTCCGCGCGCGGATCTAGATAACATGACCGGTAACGGCATGCATCAGGGGATCGGTCTGCAGATGCCCCCGTTCCGTTATTCGGCGGTCGAAGATCTCATTGAACAGGTCAACGAGCGCGGTGAGCCCGGGCTTATCGTTTGTCTGGACAACGTCACCGATCCCCGTAACCTCGGTGCCGTCATCCGTTCTGTCGCGGCTTTCGGTGGTCATGGTGTGGTCATCCCGGAGCGTCGTTCGGCATCTGTCACTGCTGTTGCTTGGCGCACATCCGCGGGTACCGCGGCGCGTCTCCCGGTGGCGAAGGCCACCAACCTGACCCGTACCCTCAAGCAGTTCCAGAAAGCTGGATACGAGATTGTCGGGCTCGACGCCGGGGGGGATCATACCCTGGACACCTATGACGGAACAGGTCCCACGGTCGTCGTCGTCGGTAGTGAGGGCAAGGGAATCTCCCGCCTTGTCGGTGAAACCTGCGATGTCACTCTGTCGGTTCCCATGTCGGACTGGGTGGAATCACTCAATGCCTCCGTCGCGGCAGGGGTCGTACTGAGTGAGTTAGCTCGCCAGCGGCGGGCTCAGCTCAAGTAGATCCCCGGGGTGGGGCACCGCCCTTTCGTCCCCGCCGCAACCGGACCTCCACCGATGATTTCCTATACCGAGGGGCCGGTGCGGGGCGGAACACCAGTCATATGCTCCTCGATCACCTGCAGACCGTTCTGGGCGCGGCGTCGAAACGCGTCCTCATCCCGTTGCGCGGTGCGGCCCTGAAGGTATCCGATCAGGCGACACACCAGGTAGATGAAGAATGAGATAGCTGTGACGAAGACACTCACCGGTAGTCCCGGAGCCAGTGACAGCACGAACCCTCCGACCGCGGCGATTTCCGCGAACAAGGTGGACAACAGAACGGCCCGCACCGGGCTGGATGTCACCTGAACGGCGGCTGCCCCTGGCGTTATCAGTAACGCCATTACCAAAAGAGCGCCGACGATCTGTACGCCCTCCGCGGCAGACAGCCCCACGAGAACCGCGAACCCTACGGCGACGAGGTGCACGTTGACTCCTGCGGCCGCGGCCATCTGCGGATCTGCGGACGCGAAGAGGATCGGTCGCCAGAACACGAGTACTGCGACCGTGACGAGGGCCGTCACTCCGGCGAGCAGCCACACTGAACTCGACTGAACCCCCACAATCTGCCCCGTGAGCAGGGAAAAAGCGTTTGATGAGCGCCCCGGGTACAGATGGATGAATAGAACTGACAGGCCCATGCCGAAACTCAGTACGACACCGACCGCCGTGTCCTGTTGCCGCATACCGAGTAACGCGAGAACGATCGCCGCGACGATGGATCCCAGCACGGCACCGAATCCGACGTTCATGCTGAGCAGTAGTGCGGCTGATGCGCCCATGAGTGCGAGTTCGCTGGTGCCGT
This sequence comes from Corynebacterium sp. CCM 9204, assembly GCF_041357695.1. NCBI lineage: Bacteria > Bacillati > Actinomycetota > Actinomycetes > Mycobacteriales > Corynebacteriaceae > Corynebacterium > Corynebacterium sp. CCM 9204. The sequence continues at coordinate 67,171 of NZ_JAUERX010000007.1, read as the reverse complement.
GTACGGCGAAGGACATCCGTCGCAGCACCACCAGTGGTGCCATCAGCCCGGAGAGCACGCCCAGGAGCCCGGCGGCGATCAGGGAATCTCGCACGAAACCCACGCCGAGCAGATATCTCGTGTCGTCTATGAACTGGGTGATGTCCATGGTGTGTCCTCGTTATCGGTGGTACGGATCAGATGACGATGAGTCGGCCGTCAACGTCGATGACGTCGACACGTGTGCCGTACAGCTCAGACAGTGTCTCGGAGCGCATCACCTCGTCGACGCCACCGAGCACATGTCCGTGCGGCCCGAGGTAGAGGACCCGGTCGACTACCCGGAGTACCGGGTTGATGGAATGGGTGACGAACACGACCGCCGTACCTGCCCCGCGACGTCTCCGGTCGATGAGGTCCACCGTCCGTCGTTGCACACCCATGTCCAGGGATAACAGGGGCTCGTCGCAGAGCAGTAACTCCGGGTCATTCGCCAGTGCTTGTGCCTGTCTCACGAGCTGCTGCTGCCCGCCCGACAGATTCCCCACCCGACGGTCGGCTATCCCGGTGGCGCCCACCTCCTTCAACAGTTCGCATACCATTCCGCGGCGTGCGCGTCGACGCCTGATTACGCCGTGTGCGGCGGACAGGTCAACCAGGTCACGGGCACGGAGAGGGAGGTCCGGTGAGAACATGCGCTGCTGGGGGATGAAACCGGTGCGCCCGGTGACCGTCACCGTGCCGTGGGTGAGTTTCCGGGTTCCGGTCACCGTGTGCAGGAGGGTTGATTTCCCCGCCCCATTGGGTCCGAGAACGGCCAGGAACTCGCCCCGTTCCACGGTCAGGTTCAGTTCCGAGAAGAGTGGGTCAACGGCTGCATCAGTGAAGGTCAGGACCATGGTGGCGGCTCATTTCGGATGGGCTGTCCGGAAAAGATCCCGGACAGCAGCGGAGCCTTCCCCGCGGGATGAGGCTCCGCCGGGAAGGCTGCGGTCGTGAATCGGTGCAGGTCAGGGGGTTAGTTCTTTTTGGCCTGCTGTGCTCCGCTGTTGAGACGTTCAACCGCGCCCCTGAAGAAGTCGAAGAAGTTCTCGTTCCGTGAAGGGGTCTCGAAAATTTCGACCACCGGGATTCCTCGGTCCTCAGCCTCGTCCCGCAGGCGTTCGGTGGCGTCTGTTGCGGTCTGCGGATTGAACACCAGAACGTCGATCTCACCGTTCTCCAGGGCTTCAGTGAAGGCGGCGTAGTCAGCGGCAGATGGCTCGGATTCCTTGAGTGTCGCCGTCCGGTACCCCTCCGGTGTGGCGTCCGTGGCAGGGGAGTTCTGCAGGATGTAGTCCGCGATGGGTTCGGTCTGGGCGACGCGAACGGCGGGCAGACTCTTCAGCTCATCGGTGATGGTCTTGAGGTTCGAGTTGAGCTTCGTGGTGTCGACCTTGGCATCCGAGCGGAGCGTGGAGACCCTCTCGGCGAGGTCGGCACCGACTTTGGACACGGTCTCTGGGTTGTACCAGATGTGTTCGTTCACGAGATCGTCGTGGTCATGTCCGTGGTCGTGTCCGTGGTCGTGGTCGTGGTCGTGGTCATGACTGTGTCCGTGGTCGTGATCGTCTCCGGTTTCGTGTCCGTGTCCGTGTCCGTGGTCGTGATCGTGCACCGTGAGGGGAAGGGCGTTGATGATGACCGATTCGTTCAGGCTCCGGTAGAGCCAGGAATCGTAACCTCCCCCACCGACGATGATGATGTCGGCATTCTTAGCCATTGCGATGTCGGATGCGGTTGGCTCGAAGGAGTGTGGATCGACGGAGTCCCCGACGATGATGGCATGGATGTCGGCGTCCTGATCTGAGACGACCATCTCCGCGACATCCGCCCAGATTTGTGTCGATGTGACGATGTTGAGCTTATCTCCGGAGTCGGGTGCGGCTGTGTCTGCCTGTTCAGCCTCCCGCTGGGAAATTGCTGGAGCTGGATCCTGATTTCCGGTGGTGCATCCCGCCGTGGTCAGGGCCATCCCGGTGGCAATGATGGTGGCGCCCGCGGTCCGAATCGGATGGAGTCGGACAGTGCGGAGTAAGGGGTGGAGGCTGCTTTTGATCATGAAAACCAGTTTCCGACAATTGATAACCTTTGTCAAGTTTATGAATGCATAAATGAAGGAGGTTCGGTGAGTTCCGCCCAGACTCAGAAGGGGTGGGAATGCTAGGTTTTTACCATGGCAAAACGTAATCGGCAGCGCGGTACGCTCGCGTCTCTGGCCGCCGAACTTGGAGTGTCGAGGACGACCGTCTCCAATGCCTATAATCGGCCGGAGCAGTTGTCCACAGCCCTCCGGGAGAAGATTCTCGCCACTGCGGAGCAGCGCGGTTACCCGGGTCCGCATCCCACGGCCCGCTCGCTGCGAACCCGTCGGGCAGGGGCGATCGGTGTACTGCTTACCGAGCATCTCACCTATGCATTCGAGGATCTTGCGTCTGTGGATTTCCTCGCCGGAATGGCGGAGGCATCCTACGGTGGGAATACCTGTTTGACGCTGATTCCCGTCGGGCCGGACAGTTCCGTGGATGTCGCGGCAGCCGCTCAACTGGTCAATCAGCCGATGATCGATGGTTTCGTCGTGTATTCGGTGGCTGCCGATGACCCTTATCTCCACGCGGCGCGCAACCGGCGGCTGCCGCTCGTCATCTGTGACCAACCCGCAGACGAGACTGGTCTCCCGTTCGTCGGCATCGACGACCGTGCGGCGATCGCTCCTGCGGCACAGACGCTGATCGATGCGGGTCACCGCCGGATCGGCATCCTCTCGATCCGGCTGGACCGCCGGAAGAATGACGGCCCCGTGTCCATGGAACGGCTGTTGCACGCGGGACTCCACGTGCAGCGGTCGCGGGTACTGGGGGCACTCGACGTACTCACCTCCGCAGGAATAGACCCGGGGACCGTCCCGATCATCGAACGCCACATCAATGACCGGATAAACAATGTCGATGCGGCCCGGGAACTTCTGGAGGGACATCCTGATCTCACTGCGGTGCTCTGTACGACGGACTCCATGGCACTCGGGGTTCTCGATTACTGTTCCGCCCGTGGTATCCCGGTCCCCGAGTATCTGTCGGTTACCGGTTTCGATGGAATCGTTACCGCCGTAGCTAGAGATCTGACCACGGTCATCCAGCCGAACCGGGCGAAAGGCGCTGCAGCGGGCAGGATGCTCTTCCGGCTTATTGAGGAACGTCTGTCGGCCGATGAGACGTCTCCCGTGGAGCCTTTGCGGGAACTCCTGGATACGGAGCTCCGTCCTGGTGGGACGGTCGCGCCTCCACGGGACACCACCCACCTGTGACGGCTCAGATGCCGGGATGTGCGGAGCGGGCCACCACGAGCCGTTCGAGTACCGACTGAACACCGTTGGTGTCCGAGACCCGTGCCACAGCCGCTGTGGCACCGTCCCCGACCTTGATCCCGAGATCCCCGGGGCCGAGAACCCGGAAACCGTTCTCGTCGGTGACGTCGTCTCCCAGGAAAACGACGGCATCCCAGTGCCCCCGTTCACGGGCATCAGTGATCCAGGTCCCTTTATTCACGGATACGGCAGCGAACTCGACGATGCACTTGCCGGTGGATACGTGGACGCCGTCTACGGGAAGCTCGCGCGCCTCCCGAAGGAGACGGTCTGCGAGTGCACGGTCGGGGACTCTCCGGGTGTGCAGGACCCGGTGGAAGGGCTTGTCTTCGACGGTCGCACCTGTGTGGCCGGCAATCAGTTCCCGCAGACGTGCTCCGACGGCGTCCAGCCTCCGCTGCTGTTCCGCGGTCGGTCTCACCTGCCCCCCGGAACTTTCTGCTCCGTGACTGCCCACGAGTTCGACGGAGCCTTCAACGTTGGCGAGGCGCCGGAGTGTGGTCAGATCTCGACCCGAGAGGAGAACTGCGGCGGTATCCGAGATCCTGCCCAGTGCAGCGAGAGCATTGAGAGATGCCCGATTCACAGGCACGTTGTCCGGATCATTCTGAAGCTCAGCGATGGTGCCGTCGAAGTCCGAGACCACGAGGAGCCTGGGCACCCGGGCGACGGAGACTATCGCGGCATCGAGAGTGGTGTTGTCCATGACCTGATCGTACGTCGTGCCGATGTCGGTCAACCCGATGTGGTGAGACGCATCGCCCGTTTGTCGATGCCCGTGTCCTTTGCGTCTGTGAGCAGCAGTTCACCGTCCTGCGGCCGGGATGCTGCGAGTTCGCCGGAATCGAGCAGAGTGAGGAATGCATCATGGAAGTACCGCTCTGCACCCTCGCAGTCTTCCACTTCTCGAACCCGGAGATCCCGAAACACGAAGGAGACCGCGGCCGGGTCTGTGGCGGATACCCGGCGACCGTCGGAATCGAGAAACTCCACTGACCCCGTGAACTGGGCGCAGCCGGTGTCCCCGACGACAGTATGGTCACCGAACGCCAGATGCGCGCGACCTGCGAGTGAATCCGGGAGCACACTGGGATGGTCACGATCCGTGTACACATTGGTGACTTGCCAGTTAGATGAAATCGCAGGGGTGTTTCCCGACATGCACCCCGAAAGTAGGAGAACACCGAGAACAGTGGTCGTCACGAGTGAACGGATTCTGGTTCGCATCAGTGGCTCCGGAGGGATTCGAGGAAGGACCGGGCCCAGAGTTCCACGTCATGCTCGATCACCTGACGGTGCATCGTCAGCATGCGTTCCCGGGCCTCGGAGGGATTGTCGTGCAGGGTGGTCACCGCCGTCATAAGCTGACGTTTCACCGAATCCCCGTCGTGCGGATTGCAGAGGAAAGCCCGGTTGAGCTCGGTGGCGGCACCCGCGAACTCACTGAGTACAAGTGCACCGGAGCCATCCCCGTGGCAGGCGACGTACTCCTTCGCCACCAGGTTCATTCCGTCCTTGAACGGGGTCACGAGCATGACGTCGGCCGCAACATAGCAGCCGAAGAGTTGATCCTTGGCCAGGGATCGGTGGAGATAATGAACAACGGGCCGCCCGACCTCGGCGAAACGGCCGTTGATCCGACCGACCGCGCCCTCCACCCGGGCCCGAGTACGCCGGTAGTGTTCCAACCGCTCCCGGGACGGCGTCGCGATCTGCAACAGTACGGAGGTACGTGGATCGAGGGCACCGCTTTCGAGAAGTTCCTCGAAAGCGGTGAGGCGTTGCAGGATGCCCTTCGTGTAATCGAGTCGGTCGACCCCGAGAATCAGGGTCTCCGGATCACCGAGACGACGCCGGATGTCCGGGGCGTTGACGTGCGCGACTGCATCGACCACGGAAGCCGTGTCGATCGAGATCGGAAAGGCACCCACTCCCACCCGTCGTCCGTCAGGAGAGGTGATGTGCGCCGAGATGCTGCGCACCGATGCCCGGCCTTCCACCTCAAGACTGTCCGGTTGGCCGGTGTGCGCCCCTGGGATGCCTGCCACCGACTTTGTGAGTTCAAGAAAGTTGTCAGCGTTCTGCGGCAGATGGAATCCGATGATATCGGCACCCAACAACCCCCGGACGATTTCCTCCCGCCAGGGAAGCTGCCGGAATAACTCAGCGGGAGGGAACGGAATATGCAGGAAGAAACCGATGGTCAGATCCGGGCGAAGCTGTCGAAGAATGCCCGGAACAAGCTGGAGCTGATAGTCCTGGACCCAGACCGTGGCACCTTCTGCAGCAACGGAAGCGGTCTCCCGGGCGAAGGTGTAGTTAACCTCCCGGTAGGTCTCCCACCAGGAACGGTCATAGATGGGCGGCACGATGAGATCGTGATACAGCGGCCAGAGCGTCGCATTGGAGAAACCCTCGTAGAACTCCTCGAAGTCGGTTGCCGTGAGATTCACCGGATGCAGGAGGATTCCGGCTTCCGTCCGAAAGGAATCCATGCCGCCGTCGACGGTGCCCGGCCATCCGACCCAACATCCGGAATGGTGTTCCAGAACCGGACTCAGTGCGGTGACGAGACCACCCGGACTCGGCAGGAAACTCCGACTCCCGTCAGGGGTGACGTTCACATCGACCGGCAGTCTGTTCGCCACCACGACGAAATCATGTCCGCCATCCGACGCGCTGCGTGGCGCCGAACTCACCATCAGGACTTCTTCGTGGTTTTCTTGGTGGTCTTTTTCGCGGTGGTTTTCTTGGTGGTTTTCTTCGCCGTGGTCTTCTTGGTGGTCTTCTTGGCGGTGGTTTTCTTCGCCGTGGTTTTCTTGGTGGTCTTCTTTGTTCCCCGGCGTCCCTTGCCGGACTCTGACTCGGTGGCCTCCGCGTGTTCGGCGGCGATCTTTCGGTAGTTCAGGCCCTCGGGCGCGACGCCGAGCATGCACGCGAGAGTCACGCAGTCAAAGAAATCGGTGGAATAGGTCGCGACGATTCGGCGGGCCGCCTTCGCGGTGTTCTCCTCAACGGCGTGCAGAGAGTCGGCGTTGGTGGTTCGGGTGTCTGTGACCTTCGGCGGCACGGATCCTCCTGGAATCGTCGGCTGGGGTGGGCGGCGCAACGCTCATCCTACGCCACGGCGCTACGGGGATAATGTCACCCCCGATAGCCACCGCTTCCGTCAGCGCCGTCGGCCCGGGGGAATGGTGAATCGGGGGTGATTGACTGCGCTCCGGGTGTCCCCGGATGCTCGGACGCACCCTCGTGGGCGGCCGAACGTACACGGTTCACGGCTGATCCGGTGCGTCGGGCGGCCCGCGCAGTTTTCACCACAGGCCTGGAATGACGGAACGCCGATGCTCTGCGTAGGGCGAAGCCAGTGTACCGGTTGAGCGGTGGTGGACGCCGCAGCTTGCGGGCCACCCACTCCCCGAGAACCACACCTGCGGCCAGTGAGGATCCGATGGCCAGAGCAAGCGCCATGTTCCCGAACCCCTGCACCAATTGTTCATTGAGCAGGGTGTACATGCCTCGGTAGATGGTCAAACCCGGGAGCAGGGGTGTGATGCCCGCCACGGCGGTGATGAGTGGGGGAATGAGGAATCGGCGGGCCAGTAGGCCACCGCCCAGGCCGATGATTGTGGCGGTGATACCCAACCCGACGACGGGGCTCATACCGAGGGGGATGAGCACGAAATAGTAGCAGGCGGAACCGGCGAGTGAGGTTAAACCCGAGATCCACACCGACGGCCATTCGGCGTATGCGGCCACAGCGAAGGCGGCGGATGCGGCCGCACCCGCGAGAACTTTCGCGGAGGTGGAGGCGAAGTTGACGGGTGTCGTCGCCTCCAGCGGAGGCAGCGTCACCCCGAGTGCGGTTGACGCCTGAATGCCGATGGCGACGCCCGCGATGATCCCACCGGTGAGCATGATCGTCTGGAAGAACCGGGCTGAGGCTGTGACCGGGGCGCCGGTGATCCCGTCCTGGATCGCCTGCACCAGGGTCAACCCGGCGAGCAGTACGATGATGCCGGAGGCGATGATCTGGCCTGGGGCGAGATCTATTCCGTTCTCAAGGGCCCAGTTGTAGGTCATTGCCGCTGGAAGGGTGGCGACGAATCCGCCGTACATATTCCGGTAGAACTCCGGTAGGCCCTTTCGTTCCAGCCAGATATGGCCAGCCATGATCACCAGTGCGGTGAGGAAGGAGATGGCGGAGACGAGCCAGCCACCTCCGAGGAGTACCGCGACGGCTGCAGCAAGTCCCGCCCAGCCGACGAGAGCGGTACGGATTCCGTACGGCGGAGGCATTGACGTCAGATCGTTCATGATCTGTTCCGCCACGTTCGGGGGTGTCGCACCAGCCTGTATCGACCGGATCAACCGGTCTATCTCGGCGAGCTTGGAGAAATCGAGATCCAGTTTGGGAACAACCCGGAACACGGTGATCGGTACTTTTTGAGTCGTTCCGATCTGGGTGAACAGTTGGATCGTGTTGAACGTGATGTCAACGTGCACGTAGTGCAGACCGTATGCGGAACATACGGTGTGGACGTGGGCACGCGTGTCGTGGTTACCGGTCCCCGAGTACAGGAGGTAGCCACCGATACGGGCGGCGAGATCCATGACTCCGGTGACCTGGGCTGGATTGGTGAGATCGATTGGCGCCAGTGGTGATGGCGGTGGAGCGGCCTTGGCCTCGTCAATCGTTGCGAAACGACCTTGACGGGACCGGAACAGCCGCAGCCTGGTCAAAATATCGGACACGTCGGCTACTGATCCTTAGAGAACGGCTGGTTGGCACGTGCGGTGGCACGCGTGGGAGCAGCATACTCCTGCACGCGCAGACACGGAACACGCGCTGGAGGACGCAGGTCTTGGACTTGAACGGTGGTTGTCCGGTATTATCCTCGCGTGCCCCGGATACAGGTTCCGTGGCTTTGCTGGAGTGGCGCAATTGGTAGCGCACCGGTCTTGTAAACCGGTGGTTGTGGGTTCGAGTCCCATCTCCAGCTCCGAAGCCGGTCGAGGCCGGAGGAAAACATGGGTGAGGCCCCGTTATTATTCGATTTTTCGGATGTTAAGGGGCCTCACTTTTTATTGCCTGTCGTCGGTCTCTACAGTCGGACCGCGCCTGGTGCTCCGAGCTACGGATGATCCTCATATACCCGCATCGTCCAAGGCGGGGCGTTTGGGGGAGGGGCCGCCTGTTTCCCCTCATGCTGAGGGGAGTGAAAGTTCAGGGGCTATTTATTCATGTCGTGTGTGAAGCGTGGCGGGATTATTTTAGAGTGACGCGAATCTCATATCTGGCGTGAGTAGTTTTTGAGGTTCACGATGGGGGACGTCAGTGAAGCAATCACTCGAACATAGTCGCACGTCTTACGTATTTAAGGAGCGCCGGAAAATATGGCACAGAGTTTCGCCGAACAGATTGTCGCCAGCCTCGAACGGCAGGGGGTTACCCGGATCTTCGGCCTCGTCGGGGACAGTCTCAACCCGATCGTCGATGCGGTCCGCCGCAGCAACATCGAGTGGGTTCATGTCCGCAATGAGGAGGTGGGTGCGTTCGCCGCCGGTGCGCACTCCCTCGTCACCGGTGAACTTGCTGTCTGCGCCGGTTCCTGCGGGCCGGGAAACACCCACCTCATCCAGGGCCTCTACGATTCACACCGTAACGGGGCGAAGGTGCTGGCGATCGCCAGCCATATCCCGTCACTGCAGATCGGATCCGAGTTCTTCCAGGAGACCCACCCCACGCAGATCTTCGGAGAGTGTTCCGGATACTGCGAACTGATCAATTCTCCAGCTCAGGGGGCGCGAGTTCTGCATAACGCCATCCAGTCGACGATGGCTGGCAACGGGGTCAGTGTCATCGTTGTGCCCGGTGACGTCACCACAGAGGCTGCGGTGTCCACTCCGGAGCTGAACAGCGTCATTTCCACCCACCGCCCGATCATCTTCCCGCATCCCGAACAGGCTGCGAAGCTGGTTCAGGCGATCAATGAGGCGAAGAGCGTTACCCTGTTCTGCGGTGCCGGTTGTTTTGGTGCCCGGGACCAGGTATTTGCCCTCGCGGAGAAAATCAAGGCCCCGGTCGGACATGCTCTGGGCGGCAAGATGATCATCCAACAGGACAATCCTTACGATGTCGGGATGTCGGGGTTGCTCGGTTACGGCGCCTGCTTCGATGCTTGTGATCAGGCCGATCTGCTCATCCTGCTGGGCACAGACTTCCCGTACAACGACTTTCTGCCCAGCGGAAACGTGGCACAGGTCGATATCAACGGCGCTCACATCGGCCGCCGCACCGAGGTGAAGATCCCGGTCGTCGGTGACGTGAAGGCCACCATCGAGAACATCCTCCCCTCCATCGAGGAGAAGACCGACCGTTCCTTCCTGGACAAGATGCTCAAGGAACACGCGAAGAAAATCAAGCACGTCGTCGAGGCATACACCAGCAACATTGAGCACCACACTCCGATCCACCCCGAGTATGCCGCAGACATCATCGACGAACTCGCCGCCGAGGACGCGATCTTCACTGTTGATACCGGTATGTGCAACGTGTGGGCCGCCCGCTACATCAACAACCCCACCGGCGGACGCATGATGCTCGGTTCCTTCCGGCACGGCACGATGGCTAATGCCCTCCCGCACGCCATCGGCGCCCAAGCCGCGGCCCCCCACCGCCAGGTGATTTCGCTGTCCGGTGACGGTGGCCTGGCGATGCTCATGGGGGAGCTGCTCACCGTGAAGCTGCACCAGCTCCCCATCAAGACGATTGTGTTCAACAATTCGTCGCTCGGGATGGTGAAGTTGGAGATGCTCGTCGAGGGAATCCCCGAATTCGCGACCGACCACGAGGAAGTCAATTTCGCGGCGATCGCGGAAGCCTGCGGTGTCCGCTCGGTGCGGATCACCGACCCGAGGAAATTGCGTGCGGAACTCGGTGCGGCTTTTGCCCTCGACGAACCCGTGCTCATCGACATCGTCACAGACCCGAACGCACTGTCCATCCCGCCGGACATCACCCTGGAACAGATCATGGGCTTCTCGAAGGCGGCGGCCCGCACCGTCCTTGACGGTGGCGTGGGCAGGATGTACAACCTTGCGATGAGTAACCTGCGGAATATCCCCCGCCCCTGACCCTCGGCCGATCTTGACCTTCACGCTACGGGAACCCCGAGAGTGGTGTCCGTGACCGACTACACGATTGGACAGGCCGCAGCGGAACTGGGTGTGACCACTCGGACACTGCGACATTGGGACGAGATCGGGCTGCTCAGTCCGGGCTGGCGCACGGAGACCGGCGACTATCGCCTGTACACCGACGCCGACCTGGACCGCGGCTTCGACATCCTCATCTATCGACGGGCGGGTGTCCCACTCCGGGGCATCGCGACGCTGCTCGCAGAGCCCGGGGACAAGCGGGAACGGCTACTCGCCCAGCGGGAGCTCCTCGTCCAACGGATAGGTCACCTGCACCGGATGGTCCGGGCAGTGGATTCCATCCTGAAAGGGGATACCGTGACAATGCAGGACAAGAAGACGATATTCGGCGACGAATACCACGACTGGCAGGCGGAAGCTGAGGGGCGCTGGGGTGAGACCGAGGACTGGGCGCACGCCCGGGACGTGATGACGACGATGGCTGCCGACGATTTCCGCAGGGTGAAGGCAGAGACCGACGCCTTCGCGACGGCACTCGTCGCCGCCCGCGACAGCGGGGTCGCACCGGGTAGCGCCGAAGCGGATGCGCTCGTTGAGCGCCATGCCGCGATGGTTGCCGCATTCTATCCGTGTACCAGGGCGAAGCAGATCATTCTCGCCCGGATGTACGTGGCGGATGATCGTTATGCCGCGTACACCGGGGATGCCGCCGACTACTTGGTTGAGCTCGTCGAGACGAAGGCCCGCGCCGAGGGAATTGATCCGAGCACCGTCACCTGGGAGTGAGAAGCGTGCGCAGGCGTGCAGATCCCGGGAGCGGTGTGACATCGTGGAGCCGCGGTGACCGGGCCAGTATTCACAGGTACCTCACAGCCTGTGCACGGTGATTCCACACCGCCTGCGTGTGTAGTGGGTGGGAAGGCATGCCACGCGCGGAGAAATAGGTGGAGGGGAAGAATCGGTGAGAAGCTTGGAATCCATGCGGGATATCCCGGTCACGGTCCTCGTCGTCGACGACGAGCCCAGCATTGTGGAGCTACTGGCGGTGAGCCTGAAGTTCCAGGGATTCACGGTACTTACCGCAGGCTCCGGTCAGGAGGCGCTGCGGATAGCCCGAGCGAACACGCCGGACGCCTTCATCCTTGACGTCATGATGCCTGGAATGGACGGCTTCGAGCTCCTGGGAAAACTACGTGCAGAGGGCTTCGACGGCCCGGTTCTGTACCTGACCGCGAAGGATGCCGTTGAACACCGGATCCACGGACTGACCATCGGGGCAGACGACTATGTCACCAAGCCCTTTTCCCTGGAGGAAGTGATCACGAGGCTGTGCGTGATCCTGCGACGGGGACGACTCCTCGACGACGGGGACTCGGATGCAACTCTCCGGTACGCTGACCTCACCCTCAACGATGACACCCATGAGGTGACGAAGGCGGGGAGGATCATTGATCTGTCACCGACCGAATTCAACCTTCTGCGCTACCTGATGCTCAACGCGGAGGTAGTCCTCAGCAAGGCCAAGATTCTCGACAACGTGTGGCACTACGACTTCGGTGGTGACGGAAATGTCGTTGAATCCTACATCTCCTATCTGCGGCGGAAAATCGATACTGAAGCACCGCGCCTCATCCACACCATCCGCGGTGTCGGATACGTTCTGCGTACCCCACGCTCATGATCCGGGAAGCTGTCAACGGCTGGAACGTGCGGTTACCACTGCGTACCAGCCTCATCCTGATCGTGCTCCTCATGACGGCGACTGGCTTGGGGCTGTCCGCTATCGTCGTGAGCGGGGTGATGCGTGACTACACTTACGCGCAGATCGACGACCAGTTGGAGGAAGCGCTCCGCACTTGGGCCGACAGTGACATCCCACGCTTAGAAGCAGATGGTCCTCGTTTGCCGAGCGCCTTCTATCTGGAGAAAATCTACCCGGACGGGACAACGCTGACTTTCAATGCAAGCTCATCGGTCCCGGATCTCACCGGAGTGGTGCCCGGTGAGTACCCCGTCACGGTGGAGACCGTTCCCGGTTCCGGAGAGGGCATCAGTTGGCGGGTGATGGCGGCGGCGAGCGGCGGAGTAACAACTGTTGTCGGTTACTCACTGGTGGTCGAGAAGGCGATGCTTCGTTCGTTGCTGTTCTTCCAGTTCATCGTCGGACTTCTCGTGCTGGCCACAGTCGGAGGCATTGCCCGGTGGATCGTCCGGAGGGCGCTGCACCCGCTCCGCGAGGTTGAGAAGACGGCGGTGGCCATCGCCGGTGGTGATCTGAACCGCAGGGTTCCTGAATGGCCCGGGACGACTGAAGTGGGGCAGCTCGCGGAATCCCTCAACATCATGCTCGCGCGGCTGCAACGGTCGGTCGATTCCGCTCGGACGAAAGAGGAACAGATGCGACGGTTCGTCGGTGACGCGTCACATGAGCTCAGAACGCCACTCACCGGTGTCCGAGGATTCGCGGAACTCTATCGTTCAGGTGCCACCCACGACATTGACATGGTGCTGGGGAGAATCGAACAGGAGGCGGGCAGGATGGGCGTCCTGGTTGAAGACCTCCTGGCTCTCACCCGTGCGGAGGAAGCCCCGATGGATCCTCAGCCCGTCGACATGCGTTCGGTGTGCCTCGATGTTGTGACCACTATGCGTGCGGCACATCCGAACCGGGAAATCCGTGTGGTGGACACCGCACCGGAGGCGGCTGTTGTCGCCGGGGATCCGCAACGCCTGCACCGTGTCATCGGAAATCTGGTGGGTAATGCACTGCTTCACGCGGGTGTCGATGCCACGGTCACTCTCGGTCTCGGAATAGACGGAAAGAAGCTGGTGATATCGATCGAGGATGACGGCTGTGGAATGACGGAGGAGGACACCCGGCACATTTTCGACCGTTTTTACCGGGCGGATACCTCCAGATCCCGGGCCTCCGGGGGATCTGGACTGGGGCTGGCCATCGTGAAATCCCTGGTGGAATCGCATGACGGCACAGTTGGAGTGAAGAGCGCGCCGGGTGAAGGCGCCGTGTTCACCGTCAGGCTCCCGCTGCATCATACCGAATGAGAGCATTCTGTATCATCTGCAATAATACAATAGGGGAAGTGTGCACGATCTGTCAGTGGGGGTTGCGGTGGCCGGTTACAGGTTCTCGACTCTGGGGGACGTCTCATGTCCGGTCGCGGAGAGATCCTGCTCGGCTTCCCCCGGTGCGGGGATCTCGTGCGGTTCGTCTGCACCATCAGCCAGTGCCTGCGAGACTTCCTCCGCGTGCTTTGTCAGCAGGGCGTGAGGGGTACCCGTAACCCACCGGACCTCACCTATCTGTGAGGAACTCGCATCGACGACACGGTCATTGTCCGAGATGATTGAGATGACCCGAACCCCTTCCGGGATCGGGGCCTCTATCTCCGCATCGCACATGAGCTGGACGAGGGACGGCCCCGTGACTGCGGTGACAAGCGCGCGGACCAGTGGATTCCATGCCACTGGTTGCCCCCGGAAACAGGCTCCGAGACCCACCAACGTCCGCACCCTGCCCGCAAACCCTGGCAGATGAGCGAGCCGTAGCCCCATGAGTCCCCCGAGTGAATGGCCGACTATGTCGAACCGCTGACCCGGTTCCAGCTCTCGCTCCAGGGCGGTTACGATGTCGAGGAGGCACAGCTCAAGTCGGTCTGTACCCCGGTGGCCGAATTCCACACCGATGACCCGGCGCCCGTCATCCTTCAGGCGTGCGGCTATGAGTGCGAAATTACCCGGTGAACTCACCGTACCGTGGAGCAACACCACCGGGGTGTCCCCGGCCACCGGTGGCAGCGGTTCGGGCAGGATGCCCCGGCGGGGGATAAGCAGGGCAAGGTTCACGGATTCTCCTCGTGTGGAGTAGACGGGCGCAGTGACTCGATGGTCTCTGCGACGAGAGTGCGCACAATTCTGCTCCGAGGCATTTCCGTGTGCAACACGACCGCCCGCGGGTGGAGCTCCTGTAGCCAGATGTTCTGTACGTCGGGTCCATCGAGGAAACAGGAATCGGCGGGAACCACAGTGGAGTCGGTTCTGGTGGCGATGCAGGTGTAACTGACACCGGGTTCCGTGTCCCCGTCGGCGTTGAGAGCGGTGAGAAAGTCGGATCCCACGAACTGCTGTCGACCTGCCGGGCCGAACACTGTCGTCGTCGCACGGTTGGTCAGTTCAGCCTGCAATTCGGTGTATACGAAAGGTTTGAGCAGACCCGCTTCCTGGATGCCGTGGTTCGGGCTGGCGAGGCACACGAGGTGCCGCACGTGGTGTGCGCCGCCCAGCATCCGCATCCACCACCGGGCGAGAACCCCGCCCTGGGAATGACCGACGATGATCACCTGATCCGCACCGGTCGCGTGGAGAACCTGATGGATGTAGGCACCGACCTGGTCTGCCGAGTCCTCGATGCGATTGGTTGCCCGGTTTCCGTAGTCCGGGATGAACACCGCCCATCCCAGTTCGCGGAGCTGTGCTGCCAGATCCTCGAAATCACCGCTGGTGACCGTGGTGCCGTGGATGAGAATGACAGGCCAGGGCCGTTCCTGGGTGGTGCGTGCCCGCCAGTCGTCCTCGACCCAGCCTCGGACCCGTAATCGGGCTCCGACCGGAACCGAGACATCCAGCTCCGGGATCATTCGCGGCAGACGGGCGGAGATATCCCTCAAGCGGGACGGCCGGTCTCATCGGTGCCCAGTGCGGCGCGCAGCTTGGCGGCAGCCTCGTCCATCTTCTCCGGATCTGTCTGATCCGCCGGGATCACCCGCCTGAAGTCGTAGTCGGACATGTCCGATGTGGGAAAGACGTGGATGTGGGTGTGTGGGACCTCGAAACCGGCGATGATGTAGCCAGCCCGGGGGACGTTGAAGCTCTCGACGATCGCGGCGCCCACCATCTGAGCGACCTCGTTCAGATGCGCCCAGCTCCGCTGGTCCAAATTCGTCCAGAGGTCAACCTCATCGACTGGAACCACCAGTACATGGCCATATACCAGCGGCTCAATGGTGAGGAATGCCGCTGCTTTGTCATCCCGCCAGACGAATCGTCCCGGCAGTTCACCGTTGATGATCTTCGTGAATACGCTGCTCATACCTGTACAGGGTAGCGGTCCGGGGGCATCTCCGCTGCCCCCTCGCACCCGTATTTCTGTATGGTGCCCGGACAGAGCGGCAGTAGGGTGGGAGACATGCGAATCCTCGTCATCGGATCCGGCGCCCGCGAGCATGCACTGCTGCGTGGCCTGGCACAAGACCCTACTGAACCAGAACTTCACGTCGCCCCGGGTAACACCGGAATGGAACACCTGGCGACCCGGCACACGGAGCTCGACGGTGTGCCGTTGAAGATCGATGACCCAGCACAGATCACTGCTCTGGCGCGCAGTATCGACGCCGGTCTCGTGGTCATCGGCCCGGAGATTCCGCTCGTTGCGGGTGTCGCCGATGCCCTCCGAGAGGCGGGTATCGACGTGTTCGGTCCCGGGCGGGAGGCCGCGCGGATAGAAGGGTCCAAGGCCTTCGCCAAAGACGTGATGGCGGCCGCAGGTGTCGCCACCGCACACGCCGAGGCGTTGGAACCCGGTGTCTCCGACGAAGAGATCAACGCCGCCATCGATCGCTTCGGCCCCGTCTGGGTGGTCAAGGACGATGGACTCGCGGGCGGCAAGGGTGTCGTCGTGACCCCTGACCGCGACGAGGCTCTTGCACATGTCCGTGCCGTGCACGAAGTCGGAAACCCGGTTCTCCTCGAGAGTTTCCTCGACGGCCCGGAAGTTTCCCTGTTCTGCCTCGTCGACGGAACCACTGTCGTTCCACTCCTGCCGGCACAGGACCATAAGCGGGTCGGAGACAATGATGAGGGGCCGAATACCGGTGGTATGGGTGCGTATGCGCCGTTGCCGTGGTTACCTGACGGTGCCGTGGAACAGATCGTCCGGGACGTCGTGAAGCCTGTGGCCGAGGAAATGGACCGCCGTGGCTGTCCCTACTCGGGACTGTTGTATGCGGGACTCGCCTGGGGTCATGAGGGACCCGCCGTCGTCGAGTTCAACTGCCGGTTCGGGGATCCAGAGACCCAGGCCGTCCTCGCGCTTCTGGAAACCCCACTCGCGGGGCTCCTCAACGCTGTTGCCACCGGGACGCTCGCAGAACAACCACCGCTGCAGTGGCGGGATGGTTACGCGCTCACCGTGGTTCTCGCGGCACAGGGCTATCCAGCCTCCCCCCGTTCCGGGGACGTCATCACCGGAGCCGATGATGACGCCGTTCTCCACGCCGGAACCGCGCGTAACGCGGATGGTGAGCTCGTCTCCGCAGGTGGCCGAGTGCTCTCCATTGTGGGCACCGGGCCGGACCTCGCTTCCGCGAGGACGGATGCCTACCGAGTTCTCCGAGGAATCAGCATGGCCGGTGGGCACTACCGTTCGGACATTGCAGCCCCGGCTGTTGAGGGACGGATCCGGGTCTGACGCCAACCGGCACCGGTGGGGGCTAGAGTTCTACGGCGTGAGCAGAACTCTCCCTGGGCGCGGTCCGGGGTCCCCGCACAGTCCCCTCAGTCCGGCCCGGCTCGTGGCCGGGGCATTCGCCATCCTGATAACCTCCGGAACCCTTCTTCTCCTGCTCCCGTTCTCGCGAGCGGGCGACGGAGGGGCTGATGTTGTCACAGCCCTGTTCACCGCCACCTCTGCGGTGTGTCTCACAGGGTTGATCGTCGTCGACACCGCGACCTACTGGTCTCACTTCGGGCAGGCGGTGATAGTCCTGCTCATCCAACTCGGTGGACTCGGGATCATGACCCTGGCTACATTCACCTCGTGGGCGGTGGCCGGGAGGATCGGTCTACAGTCCCGGCTCAACGCCGCCGCGGAGGGGCGCGGGATACACCTGGGTGACGTCCGTACCCTCCTCGTCGCCACGATCAGTTTCACCGTCATGGCGGAGCTGATCGTCGGTATTCTGCTTACCTTTCGTTTTCACTCCTACGGTTTTAACTGGGCCGCGAGTGTCTGGGAGGGTGGTTTCCATGCGGTCTCCGCCTTCAACAACGCTGGTTTCGGTCTGCGGAGCGACAATCTCGTGCCCTATGCCCGGGACACCGGGATCGTGCTTCCCGTAGCGGGTGCGATCATCGTTGGTGGACTGGGGTATCCAGTGTTGCTTGAGACGGCGCTCCGGATCCGTCGTCGGACCCAGGGGGTTCGTACCCTGCCGCAGATGTCCCTGACCGCCCGATTCACGCTGACGGGTACGGCTCTGCTCATCCTGTCAGGATGGGTTGGATACGCGGCTCTTGAGTGGCGTGGGGTCTTGGCCGAGTTCAACGTCAGTGACAAGCTGCTCAATTCGTTCTTCCAGTCAGTCACCACCCGGACCGCGGGATTCAACACGGTTGATATCGGAGCGCTGCATCCGTCGAGTCTTCTGCTGACCGATGTCCTGATGTTCATCGGCGGAGGTTCTGGTGGTACTGCCGGTGGAGTGAAGGTGACGACGGCTGCGGTGCTGGTGGCTGTGGTCGTCGCCGAAATCCGTGGTTCGGAGCATGTCTCCGCCTACAGCAGGCGGATCCCGCAGCGGACGATCCGACAGGCGCTGACCGTCATCGTTCTGGCCGGGGTCTCAGTTGCGGGGGTGATCGGTGCGATGATGCTCCTTGCACCTGAGATAACCACGAACAGAATCGTGTTTGAGGTGGTCAGTGCCTTCGCTACAGTCGGCCTGTCGACGGGTATCACCCCGGACCTGCCGCCAGCCGGGCAACTGCTTCTTGTTCCACTCATGTACGCCGGCCGCATCGGACCGATCACCCTCGTCGCTGCGCTGGCGACCCGGAACCGAACCGGTATCCTCTATTCGCATCCCGTTGAAAGGCCCTACATTGGTTAGTTTCCTGCGCCGCCGCTCCCTGCCGCCCGTTGTCATTCTCGGTCTGGGGCGTTTCGGTATGGCACTAGGGGAGGAACTCGTCGCGTCCGGGGTGGAGGTCCTCGGTGTCGACGATAGGGAGGATGTTGTGTCCGGAGCGGCAGGTGTACTCACCCACGCGACGATCGCGAACACCACCAACATCGAGGCTCTGCGGCAATTGTCGGTGCACGAGTGTCAACGTGTCGTTGTCGGAATCGGTTCGGACATGGCGGCATCCCTGCTCACGGCATCCGCTGTTATTGAACTCGGTGTACCCAACGTGTGGGCCAAGGCTGACGGTGATGCCCATGCGAAGATCCTCACCCAGATAGGTGTTCATCACGTCATTCGCCCCGAGCGGGACACCGGGCGGCGGATTGCCCACCTGATGACCGGGAACGTTGAGGAGTACGCCGAATTCGACCGGGATTTCGCGGTCGTCAAACTGGCGCCGCCGATGTCGATGTTGGGGAAGAAGGTCGGGGACGTACCACCGGGTGTTCACATCGTTGCGGTTCGGCATCCCGGGACACGTTTTGCGGTGGCACGCCCCGATGTCATGATCCGCTCCGGTGATCTCGTCATCGCGGCCGGGGATCCGGATGTCCTTGAGGCATTCGTCGCCGCGGGCTGACCCCACCCGAAGTGGTTGTTTCCGACTGGCACTCGTTCTCTCGTGCGATAATGACCGGGTGCCTGCCAAGAAGAAGATCGCCAACGTCCTGTCCACTCGCTACGCGTCCACGGAACTGACCAATCTGTGGAGTCCGGAAGCCAAGATCATCATGGAGCGCCAGCTCTGGATCGCGGTCATGAAGGCCCAGAAGGATCTCGGGGTGGACATCCCAGGTGACGCCATTGCCGCGTACGAACGGGTGATCAACCAGGTCGACCTGGAATCGATCGCAGCTCGGGAGCGTGTCACCCGGCATGACGTGAAGGCCCGTATCGAGGAATTCAACGCTCTCGCTGGGCACGAACAGATCCACAAGGGGATGACCAGTCGGGATCTCACCGAGAACGTGGAGCAACTGCAAATTCACCGTTCGCTTGAAATTGTCCGGGACAAGGCGGTAGCCGTCATCGCGCGTATGGGTGAGCGCGCTTCCGAATACCAGTCGGTTGTCATGGCAGGCCGGTCGCACAATGTCGCCGCCCAGGCCACTACGTTGGGCAAACGCTTCGCTTCCGCCGCGGACGAGATGTTGGTGGCCGTGGAACGGACTGAGGGACTGCTGGCGCGTTATCCGCTCCGGGGGATCAAGGGGCCGATGGGAACTGCCCAGGACATGTTGGACCTCGTGGGCGGCAATGAGACCAAGCTCGCGTCGCTGGAGACCCGAATCGCCGATCACCTCGGATTCTCCCGGATATTCGACTCAGTCGGACAGATCTATCCGCGTTCCCTCGATTTTGATGTCGTCTCTGCACTGGTGCAGTTGGGCGCGGGTCCGTCATCACTGGCCCACACGATCCGGCTGATGGCTGGGAATGAGACCGTCACGGAGGGATTCAAGGAAGGACAGGTCGGTTCATCGGCGATGCCGCACAAGATGAACGCCCGTTCCTGTGAGCGCGTCGGTGGTCTGCAGATCGTCCTCCGTGGTTACCTGACCATGATTGCTGATCTCTCCGGGCAGCAGTGGAACGAGGGAGACGTGTTCTGCTCCGTAGTCCGGCGCGTCGCACTGCCTGATGCCTTTTTTGCCCTTGACGGGCAGTTCGAAACATTCCTCACGGTGCTCGATGAGTTCGGGGCATTCCCCGCGATGATCGACCGTGAGTTGGAGCGCTACCTCCCGTTCCTGGCGACCACCCGGATCCTCATGGCGGCGGTTCGTGCCGGGGTAGGGCGGGAGACGGCGCACGAGGTGATTAAACACAACGCGGTCGCTTGCGCTCTGAACATGCGGGAGAACGGTGGGGAACAGGATCTGGTGGACCGGCTTGCCGCGGATACCCGGTTGCCGCTCGACCGACAGCAGCTTGTCGACGCCTTGGCGGATCGGCATGTCTTCATTGGTGCAGCGGAGAGCCAGGTTTCTCGGGTGTTGACCCGCATCCAGGACCTGGTTAACCGGCACCCGGTGGCTGCGACCTACCGGCCAGGCGAGATTCTCTGATCCGGTAACCACAGCGGATACGGGGAACTCACATCTGGTTGACAGGTACCTGCGAGCGCTTTCGTGGTGGAACCGGATAGATTCGTCGGCATGAATGAACTTCCCGCCATTTCCCTCACAGGGTCCCTGGCCGTGGCTGTGACCGTATCCGTCCTCGCCGTGGTTGGGCTGTTTGCCGCTGTTGGAGCCCGAAAACCTGAGCTTCGGCGCCGGACTCTCATCGCGGTGGGTGCGGCGCTGGCTATTACCCTTCTGGTGTGGTTGGTTCTCGAATACCTCTGGCGGCCGTTCCCTGACTCGCTACCCGTCCGGATCTATCTGGCTGGGGTGGTTGCTTTCTTCGTCATCGCGGCCCTCATACTGCAGAAGGGGCGTCGTCGGATCTTGGTGATTCCGGCGGTGCTCGGTGTGGTGGCCACTCTCGCAGTGGTTAATCAGGTATACAAGAGCTACCCGACCCTCCGCTCCCTGGATCCATCCCCGATTGCTGTGGATATGAGTTATGCGGAGTTCCAGAGGCAGACTGAGGTACCGACGATCAACGGTCACAACGCCGCAGCCCTTGTCACACTTCCCCTCGATGCGACGGAATCGAAGTTCACGCACCGTGACGCCATCGCCTGGGTACCACCTGCGTACTTCTCGGACCCCGACCTGGAGCTACCTGTCATCATTCTTCTGGCCGGTAACCCAGGCTCGCCTGACCAGTGGTTCAATGCGGGGGGCGCAGCGGAGACCCTCGTGGATTATCAGGCGCGGCATAACGGTGTCACTCCTATCGTGATCAGCGTCGATGGTACTGGGAGTTTCGGAGCCAATCCATTGTGCATCAACAGTGACCGTGGCCAAGTCCAGACTTGGCTCGCCGTAGATGTACCGGCTGGTGTCAAGGATCGCCTGCGGGTTGATCCGGACCAGTCCCACTGGTCCATCGGGGGACTCAGTTACGGTGGCACATGCTCGCTTCAAGTTCTCGTGAACCACCCAGACTCTTACGGAACGTTCCTCAATTATTCCGGTCAGGCCGAGCTCGGCACCGGTGATCACAAGGAGACCGTCGACGAGTATTTCGGCGGCAGTGAGCAGTCCTTTATCCAGGCGAATCCGGCTGATCAGCTCGCTAAAGCCATCGAGGAGGGATCTACGCGTTACTCCGGGATCGCCGGAAGGTTTGTGGCCGGTGACGATGATGATGAGGCGATCGAGGATCTGAAGTTCATGCAGCGGGTAACCAGTGATGCCGGGATGGACACGGAGTTCTTCACCGTTCAGGGTAGCCACGACTACAAGACATGGCGGAATGCTTTCCGCGAGACCCTCGACTTTGCGGCTGAGCGGGGCGGCCTGCACTGATGTCCGGTGTAGAGAGAGGGACGGATCGGGGGAGTACCGTGCGTGCCATGGGGAAGGGGATGGTGCATACCGTGTCGATGATCGCCCGGTGGTTGGCGGGCCTGCTGCGGGGCGCTCCAGTGACCGTGTCGGCGCTCATCCTGAACTGGCTGTTGTTCGCGGTCTGGCGGGGCGATGGTGATGCCCTGGAATCCGCACTCGGGGCGGCTGCCCCGCAGCTCCACCCCTGGGCTGTGCTTACCGCAGGCCTGACCGGGCCGACACTGTCTGCGGTGATCCTCGCATCCCTCGTCCTACTTTCCCTCGGGCTCCTCGCGGAGCGGCAGCTCGGTAGTCACCGTTACGCCATCGCAGCCGTGGTGATCCAGGCATTCTCCGTGATAGCGGGGCTTACTGCGGCCCAGGCTGTCGTCGGTACGGGTAGCCACTGGGGTGAGCTCCTGTCCGGACAGTATTCGTTGTCGCCTGTGTCCTGGGTGTTCGGCACTGCGGCCTTCGCCTCGGCGTCCATGACCGCGTTGTGGCGGCGTCGGGTACGGGCGGTGGTCCTCGCCTTCGCTCTGACGCTGTTCCTCTACTCGGGGATCGTCACTGATTTCGTGCGGCTTGCCGCGGTTCTGATCGGCCTATTCATCGGTCAGTGGCTCGTGGAACGTTCCCTCCGTTTCGGGGCGGTCTCGTTCCGGGAGGCCCGCACACTGCTCGCCATCGCGATGATCTCCGTCGCGGTCGGTCCTCTCGTGGCGGGGTTAAACCCGGATTCTGCAGGCCCGCTATCCGGGATTGCAGTCCTGACGTTTGATTCCGGATTCGGGCTCCGGGACGCCTTGGAGATCTGCGATATGGACCCCAGTTCACTGGCCTGTGCCGATGCCAGCAATGAGCTGCGGCAGACCGGAATCGGCCCGTTCCTTCTGAACCAGCTTCCGATCATTCTCATGGCTGTCATCGCGCTCGGGATCGCCCGCGGGCGTCGACTCGCGTTCATGGCGGCCGTGGTAACGCAGGTGGTAACCATCGGAGTACTTGCGCTAGAAATGCTGGCGCGCATCGGTGATCTCGGTGGTGGCATCTATGCCTGGTCCAGTCTTGCGGGTGTCGTGGTGCCGTGGGTGGTGGTTCTCCTCCTGCTCATCAAATACCGGCGTTTCGTCGGTGTGCGGGTGCACCGGGGAGCGGTGGTGGCCCTGTTCCGGCGGATTCTGCTGCTCCTTGTGGGCACGGGAGTGGTCTGGATACTCGGGGCATTGGCCTTCCGCGACGATTTCCTTCCCCGGGCGGAGCCGGTGTCCGTGCTGAGATCGTGGTTACTGCACTACATACCTCCGGTACTCGGGGACAACATCGATCATGATCTAGTCCCGGTCGGTGAGCTGAGCTGGGCGCTCTCGGTATGGATCGGCGTGATTTTCTGGGCGGGGGTCGTACTTGCTCTGTTTGTCGCGGTGACGTCCACCGGGGATCCGGGAGACACCCGGAATCGCCTCCGCGCGGCGGAGATGCTCGATTCGGGTACCGGGGACCACCTCTCAGCGATGACGCTCTGGCCAGGTAACCGGTACTTCCTGACGGACGGTGGATATGTCGCGTACCGGGTGTACGCGGATGTGGCGGTGACCGTCGGCGAACCGGTTACGACCGGGGGCACTGATCCGCAGGAACTGGCGCGACGGTTCGAGGAATTCGTCGCTGCCCGTGGACGTAGGGTCGCATGGTATTCGGTTCGCTCAGACTTTGCCGTCGGTCGGAGTAGCGCCGATTTCCACGCGGTGCAGGTCGCGATGGAAGCCATCTGCGATACGACGACCGTCGAGTTCCGCGGAAAGAAGTTCCAGGATGTCCGGACCGCGAGGAATCGTGCGGTGAAGGAGGGTATCCGGGCGGAATGGACTTCGTGGAAGGAGCTCGGTCCGGTGATCCGGGAGCAGATCATCGAGCTGAGCGAGGAGTGGGTGGCGGACAAGGCGTTGCCCGAGATGGGTTTCACTCTCGGTGGGGTCAATGAGATCGCTGCACCGGACGTGGCGTTGATGCTCGCACTCGACGCGGATGACAGGGTTCATGGGGTTACCAGTTGGTTGCCGGTACGTCGTGATGGTGTGGTCATCGGACGGATGCTGGATTTTATGCGCCGGGACACGGAGGGGTTTCGGCCGGTCGTGGAGTTTCTCATCGCCGAAACGATGTTGCGCGCGCAGTCCGACGGGTTGGAGTGGGTTTCTCTGTCGGGCGCACCGCTTGCGCACACGGGAGGAGCGGAGGCCGGCGGTGTCGCGGCTGTCCTCGACCGAGTTGGTGCATTTCTGGAACCGCTCTACGGGTTCAAGTCGTTGGCGGCGTTCAAATCGAAGTTCCACCCACGGCATGAGTCCTGGTATCTCTGTTACCGAGATGAGCTCGCTTTGCCTTCGATCGGGGTGGCCATCGGTCGGTGCTACGTGCCACAGATGGAGGTCAGCCAGGCGGTTCACGTGGCGCGGGTGTGGGCGCAGGGCTAGACTATGTCATCATGCGCCCTGAACTCTCCCAGTACAACCATCTCTCAGCCGGAAAGGTCCGCGAGATCTACGAGATCGACGAGGACACGCTTTTGATGGTCGTATCTGATCGCATCTCCGCGTACGACCACATTCTGGATACCGAGATCCCCGACAAGGGCCGCATTCTTACGGCCATGAGCGTCTGGTTTTTCGACGCCATTGATTTCCCGAATCATCTCGCGGGCCCCATCGACGATGAGCGTATCCCCGAGGAGGTTCTCGGGCGTGCCCTGGTGTGCAAGAAGCTGGAGATGATCCCCTTCGAGTGCGTGGCACGTGGTTACCTTACGGGTTCCGCGCTGGCCGAGTACCAGGAGACCGGTGCGGTGTGCGGAATCGAGCTCCCGGAGGGGCTCCGGGAATCCTCCCGTCTCCCACAGCCGATCTTCACTCCCGCCACCAAAGCGGAGTTCGGGGACCACGACGAGAACGTCACCTTCGAGGATGTCGCCGAGCGTCTCGGCGAAGCCCGCGCGACGGAGCTTCGTGACGCGACACTGGCCATCTACACTCGCGCGGCGGAGCTTGCGCTCGAACATGATCTGATTCTGGCTGACACGAAGTTCGAGTTCGGCGTTGACGAGAACGGGCATCTCGTTCTCGCCGACGAGGTACTCACTCCGGATTCCTCCCGGTACTGGCCGGCGGATGTCTACGAGGAGGGAAAGGTTCAGCCGAGTTTCGACAAACAGTTTGTGCGCAACTGGCTCACCGGGCCGAAATCGGGGTGGGACAAGTCCTCGAATACGCAGCCTCCGCCGCTTCCCGGTGGTGTCGTCGAGGCCACCCGTGAGCGCTACATCGAGGCGTATGAGCGGGTGTCCGGTCAGAAGTTCGGCAATTGGATCGGCTGCTGCGTCTGACTGACGTCCGTTTTCACAGATAACCCTTCCGTGGGCACTGCTCGTGAGTGGGGATTTTGCAATTCTGGGGTTCTGGGTGGAGCCGGAAGGTCGAAGATGGGGCAGGAACGACGCGTAACCTGAGCCGCATTCGCGGATCAGACAAAGGCTATCCCGCCTTCTCGTTAGCTGGGCTGGTATCGATCATTTCGTCAAGCGTCTCCGTGGATGTAAAACGCCCGCACACCGGCGGCACGGCACGCAACTTCCGGCAACAAGGATCCGCCAGTGAATATCATCAACGAGTGTTGACGCCTATGGTATCCAAGGCGATAGTGGCGATAATAGGCGATAATAAGGGTGGTTTTGGCGAAGCCACGAATGAGCCGTCGAGTCTCATCCTCCAGACCTGCGGCACCATTCTTGAACACCGTGTTAAGTGGCTCAATCGTGTTGCCATGGCAATAAGTATTTACCTAGGAAGGATTGTGTATCGCGGGAAGGGCTTTGCTGAGCAAACTTAGGGCTTGCCGAGACCCGGATACGCAATTTCTTCTGCCTGATGATCGACAAAACCCTTGACGAGGAATACGCGCAGGGTGCTTTTTGTGGACATTGGTGGATACGGGATACCGGGTACTTGAAAGGAATTCGTAATCGTTGTGCGCTGACGAACGGTAAGTGGCGAAGCGGTTCAGGGTGAACTCTTTCTCACGGAATACGAAGAGCTGTCGCACATCGGAAATGAACTCAAGCTCTTCCAACGAGGTCGTGTGCTTGTCGTAGTGGTTGAAATGGCGTTTTCCACGCCTTCATGCGTACCCGGGAAATACCAAGCGTGTCACCACTATCGGTACCCTTGTGCGAGTCTGGCTATCTTGTGCAGTCTTTGACCGATCAGATACATCCGTAGCTAGCGTCTTGGCCTTGGTTCTCGGCGGGTTGGGCACGTTCGCGCGTGGAGTACCCCTTTGGCACAGGGCCATCTTCCATGGTGCATGTCAAAGTATCCATGGCCTGTTTACCGAGGGGCTGACGCGGGGATAGGTGGCATTCGAGATGACTGGACCGAGGGGCTGGCCGGAAGGGCGTGAGCATGCCGGGGTCCCATCCCGGCCAGGTCCGTGACGATGTGATGCGCGTGGCCTGGTGCGCGGTCAGCAACCGTGACCCCGGGTGTCACGGTGGAGCAGGCTGCCCATGATGTCGGGGTCCGCCCGGGCACTGTGACCAGGTGGCTGCTCCAGGACCGCATGGACACCGGTGAGCAGGAGGGAACTATAAAATTGAGTCGGTGGCCTTGGGTAAGTCCTGGCGGGGTTTTCATGTCCCTCCATCAATGGCCGAGTGCTGTGCTGGAGCGTAAAGGACGACGCCCGCCCGTGTGATCGGGGCGGGCGTCGTCCTCTGGTGTCGGAGCCGGGGAGTCTACCTCAGCCGGCGGGGGTGGGCAGTGGGCTGTTGAGATCGAATACGGCGACCCCCAGCGTCATCACGATGATGGTGATGAGGAACAGTGCGATGACGTTGAGCCAGATTCCGGCTTTCAGCATGTTGTTCATGGTGACGTATCCGGAACCGTAGGCGATGGCGTTCGGTGGTGTCGCTACCGGGAGCATGAACGCGGAGGTGGCAGCCAGGGCAACCGGAATGGCCAGGTACATCTGGTTCATGCCGAGGCCGATGGCGACTCCGCCGACGACGGGGAGGAAGGTCGCGGCCGTCGCGGTGTTGGAGGTGAACTCGGTGAGGACGAGAACGACTGCACCGAGGACGATGACGAGGAGAACGATGGGCAGGTTCTCCAGGGCGCCGACGCGTTCACCGATCCACAGGGACAGTTCCGTGGCGGAGAACTGGGTGGACAGGGCGAGTCCGCCACCGAACAGCAGGAGCACACCCCAGGGAAGTTCGAGGGCGGTGTGCCAGTCGAGCAGCGGAGTGCCCTTCTTCAGGTCCGCCGGAATGATGAACAGAATGATGCCGACGATCATCGCGATGACGGCGGAGCTGAAGTTTGACGCGAAGGTCGTGCCCTTGAAGACGAGGGGAACGGCGATCCAGGCGACGGCCGCGAAGACGAAGACGATGCCGACGAGACGTTCACCGGAGGACATCGGGCCCATTGCCTTGAGTTCCTTGTGCATAACCTCGCGTCCACCCGGAATGTGGTCGATCTCCGGTTTGAACACGACCTTGACGAGCAGGAGCCAACAGGCGAGGAGCAGAACCACCGCGAGCGGTACACCGACGAGCATCCATTCACCGAAGCTGATGGGACGCCCTTGTTCGGACATGTAGCCGGCGAGCAGCGTGTTCGGCGGGGTGCCGATGATCGTGCCGAGGGAACCGATGGATGCTGCGTAGGCGATGCCGAGCATGAGTGCGATACCGAAGTTCGTCTTTGGCGGCTCTGCGGGGCCGCCTTCGGAATCGTCGAGTGCGTCGGGGTCTTCGCCGAGTTCACGCTTCTTGTCGGCATCCAGGCTGTCGTTGATCAGGGTCAGGACGGAGACACCGATCGGGAGCATCATCACTGCTGTCGCCGTGTTGGAGACCCACATCGACAGGAATCCCGTGGCGAGCATGAAGCCGAGGATGATCGTTGATGAAGAGGTACCCATCGCTCGAACGATGTGGAGTGAGATTCTCCGGTGCAGGTTCCACCGTTGCATGGCGAGTGCGAGCATGAAGCCCCCCATGAACAGGAAGATGACGTCCTGGGTGTAGGCGCCGGAGAAATCCTTGATCTTGGCGACGTTGAAGGCAGGAAAAAGAACGAGCGGCAGGAGTGCGGTGATGGGGATCGGGATGGCTTCGGTCATCCACCAGATGCCCATGAGCGTCGCGATCGCTGCGGTCGCCCGCATCTCGTGCGTGGTGGTGTCATTCGGCATGATCCAGTAGATCAGGGCCGCAATGAGCACACCACCGATGAGTCCGGCCCGCTGCCGGATGAGTTCGTTGCGTTCGACGGCTTCCGCCTGCTGCCCCGGAGATTCGTTCGGTGCACCGGGGCCGATGTCGTGGTGTTCGAACGGGTCGACGTCACCGTGGGATTTCGCTGAGAGGTAAGGATGCGACACGATTGATTCGTGCTCGCCGATGTTGTCGATCGGTTTGGGCATGAGGCCTCTTTCAACTGTGTGTGTCACAGGGGGTGCCTGCGAGGGGGTGGTTGGCGGGACTCCGGGGGCGTCTACCCGGATCGTGCTTTTTACCGCTGACCCGCAGGCACTCCGTCTGCGTTCGGTACGAGACGGTGCTCGATCTAAATGTAGCGGGCGGACGTGTTCATTAGTTAACAATTGATGTGGCAGTATGGTTCAGCTCTCCCGCGAGCGGCAAAAACAGTGGTCAGCTCGGACTCGACCCGGAAAATGGGGGGTGATTAAGGGGTGGCTTCATGTGTACGGTCAATGGCTCGAACTGACGGATGCAGTGAGGGATGTCTTCCCCTGCCGAACTGTTCCGCGGTGCCTGTTTCAGGAACGCGGGGTCGGCGGTGCGCGGGTAGCATCAACGAAATGGACAATGCAGATTCCGGAGCAACACGACCGAACACCGTGCGACCACCGCTCGCAGCCCGTCATCCTGTCGTCCGTGAATATCACGGACACCGGCTCGTCGACGACTATGAGTGGCTGAGGGACAAGGAATCCCGGGAGACCCTCGATCACCTGCACGCGGAGAACGCCTACACCGATGCGATGACGGGTGACCTGGATGTCCTGCGGAAGAACGTCTTCACTGAGATCAAGTCCCGGGTGAAGGAGACGGACATGTCCGTTCCCACCCGTGCCGGTGAGTGGTGGTACTTCGGGCGGACCGTCGAGGGGTCGAGCTACGGTATCTCCTGCCGGGTGCCCGCGGACCCTGGGGCCGACGCTTGGGTGCCGCCGGTCATCCCCGAGGACGGGACGCTCGAGGGAGAGACAGTCATTCTCGATTGCAACGAACTTGCCGAGGGGCACGAGTTCTTCGCCCTCGGGGCGTCGAGTGTGACGCGATCGGGTCGCTACCTCGCCTACTCGGTGGACACCGCGGGTGATGAGCGCTTCACCCTCCGGATCAAGGATCTGGAGACGGGGGAACTTCTCGACGACAGACTGGACGGCATCTCCTACGGCGCGACCTGGGTGGGGGAGGATTATATCTTCTACCAGCGGGTCGACGACGCCTGGCGGCCGGACTCGGTCTGGCGGCACAAGGTGGGGACCCCGGCGGAGGACGACGTCCGCGTGTTCCACGAGCCGGACGAGCGGTTCTGGACCGGCGTCGGAACTTCCCGGAGTGAGAAATACGTTTTCATCGGCACCGGCTCCAAGACCACGAGCGAGACCTGGGTGCTGGACATGGACGACCCGACCGGTGAGTTCCGTTGTCTGCTCCCGCGCAAGGAGGGCATTGAATACGACGTCGATCACGCCGTGGTCGGTGGAGAGGACAGGTGGTTGATCACGCACAACGCCGATGGACCTAACTTCGCCGTCGGGGAGTGCGCCGTCGGTGAGTTCACCGATCTGCGCTCCCTCCGGCAACTGATCCCGCATCGCGATGATGTCCGGATCGAGGGGGTGGACACCTACCGTGATTTCATTGTTCTGGCTTATCGAGCCGGGGCTATAGGCAGGGTCGCCGTGATGCGTCTTGACGGGAAGGAGGGCTACGGTACTTTCGATGAGATTCGTTTCGATGAGGAATTGAGCAGTGTCGGTGCGGGCGGGCAACCGGAGTGGGATGCACCGGTCATCCGGCTCAGTTACACCTCCTTCGTCACTCCGGCGCAGTTGTACAACTACACCGTGTCTACCGGTGAGCGGGTGCTGCTGAAGGAACAGGAGGTGTGCGGCGGTTACAACCCGGAGGACTACATGGCGACCCGACTGTGGGTCACCGCCCGTGACGGTGCCCGTATCCCCGTCTCTCTCCTGCACCGAGCCGACCTGGATCTGACCGAGCCGAACCCGACGCTGATCTACGGGTACGGATCCTATGAATCGTCCATGGACCCAGGCTTCTCGGTGTCCTGGCTGTCGATGCTGGACCGGGGGATGATCACCGCCTTCGCCCACATCCGGGGCGGTGGGGAGATGGGAAGGCTCTGGTACGACAACGGGAAGACGATGTCGAAGAAGAACACGTTCACCGATTTCCTCGATGTCGCGGATGATCTTCTCGCTCGGCGGGTGACCACCCGGGAACAACTCGTTGCCCTCGGCGGTTCGGCGGGTGGCCTACTGATGGGTGCTATCGCGAATATGGGTGGGGACAGGTTCCGTGCCATCGAGGCGATCGTTCCTTTTGTCGACCCACTTACCAGCATGCTGATGCCCGAGCTGCCACTCACCGTCACGGAATGGGACGAATGGGGCGATCCGCTGCACGACAAGGCAGCTTACGAGTACATGGCCTCCTATGCCCCATACGAGAACATTGAGGCCAAGGCATATCCGAACATCCTCGCGGTCACGTCGCTGAATGACACCCGGGTGCTCTACGTGGAACCGGCGAAGTGGATCGCGAAGCTCCGTGCCACGGCGACGTCCGGGCAGTTCCTGCTCCGCACCGAGATGTCCGCCGGGCACGGTGGAGTGTCCGGCCGTTACGAGCGCTGGAAGCAAACTGCGTTCGAGTATGCCTGGCTGATCAACCAGGCGACAGGCCGTACGGAGTAGTGGTCTGGGGCGAACGCGGATCGCCGGGCTCCGTGTGAGAGAGCGCTACACTTGCAGTATGAGCGCCATCTATGACATTCCCGTGACCACTCTCGATGGTCGAGAAACCACCATGGCGGATTGGGCGGGACATGTCCTGCTCATCGTCAACACCGCGAGCGGCTGTGGTTTCACGAATCAGTACGGGGGACTGCAACATCTGTTCGATGAGTACCAGGCGCGGGGATTCTTCGTCATCGGGGTTCCCTGCAACCAGTTCAAGGGTCAGGAACCCGGTTCGGCGGAGGAGATTGCGGAATTCTGCAGCACCTCCTTCGGTGTCAGTTTCCCGATGCTCGCGAAATCGGACGTCAACGGTGACGCGGAACATCCGCTGTACACACTGCTCAAGCAGACCCCGGATGCTGACGGTGTCGCCGGTGACGTGCAGTGGAATTTCGAAAAGTTCCTTGTCGACGACGCGGGCGGGGTGGTTGGCCGATTCCGGCCCGGCACTGATCCGGAGGATGATGCGGTGATCGATCTGATCGAGCGGCATCTGCCGCTGTAGGCGATACCGCGGTTGTTCACCCCCGGTGATCACCCGCTTTGCCCGACACCCGGGTGAGGGGTCGATGAACGGTTCTTTAACGCGGGGTTCCGGTCGGGGAAAGTCTGCACCTCATCCGCCCCGTGGGCTGGCGTGACTTGCTTTGGCCCATGTCAAACGTTGCTACGCTTTTGCTGTTGCGCAGGGGTGCCGCCGCAAACCGGGATCAGTTCTCCCCCTACCGGTGTGTCATGCCCAGGTCTGCGCCGGTCGCTGATGACAAGGGGATGGGTTCATGCCGCAGCAGGACAACCGCCAATTCGGATCGGACGGTGGGTTAACCCGCCGTGCGTTTCTCCGCAGCACCGCTTTTACCGGGGTCACGCTCGCGGGTGCAAACCTGCTCCCGTGGGAAGAGATCGCTGCCGCGGGTGAACCCGGAGCCGCCGGTGTAACAGCTTTCCTGCACTCCGTTGCCTCTGGCGATCCGCTCCCGGATGCCGTCATCATCTGGACCCGCGTCACTCCGATACCTGAGGCAGCCCCGGGTTCAGGTCTCGGTGACCCCACCATCGTGCAGTGGGAGGTGTCCCTCGACCCCGGGTTCGGTCGAATCGTGCGCAGCGGACGAGAGCACACGAGCGCGGTCTTCGATCACACCGTCAAGGTCGACGTCAGAGGACTGACACCGGCCACGACCTACTTCTACCGCTTCAGCGTCGTCGACGGTCCCTCCGCAGGCGCAGTTTCCCGGACCGGGCGCACCCGCACCGCTCCGGGAGCCTACACCCGCCCCGGCTCCGTCCGCTTCGGGGTGACGAGTTGTGCGAACTACGAGGCCGGTCATTTCCTCGGTTACCGTGACATGGCGGCCAGGGAAGACATCGAATTCGTCCTGCACCTGGGCGATTACACCTACGAATACGAGACCGGCGGCTACGCCGGAGCATACGGGACCGTCGCCCGTCGAGTGCAGCCACCACACCGGACGACCACCCTCACCGATTACCGTATCCGGCAGGGTTGCTACCACAGCGATCCGCACCTCGCTGATCTGCACGCTGCGAAGCCGATGGTCTGCATCTGGGATGACCACGAATTCGCGGACAATACCTGGCGGGAAGGGGCAACGGGCGACAACGAATGGTCGGGGCCTGACTTCTCCGAACTCAAATCCGCAGCCACCCGGGCATACTTCGAGTGGATGCCTGTGCGTACCCAGGGGGCCAGGGACGACCGGCACCTCTACCGAACCCTGCGGTGGGGCACCCTCATGGAGCTGATCATCCCCGACCTGCGCAGCTACCGTGATGTGCAGGTCGAGCAGTCTCTCGCGAACGTGACCGACCCGGATTTCCTTCGTGCTGTGGGCCGCGACGGACTTTCCATGCTCGGCCAGACCCAGTTCGACTGGCTGACAGGTGCCGTCACCACATCGACCGCCCAGTGGCAGTTGATCGGCAATGAAGTGATGTTCGCACCCCTGACCATCCCGGACACCCTCGACCCCTTCATCCATGACTGGCTGGTCAAGCAACTCGGAATCCCGCCAGACGGGCTTGCGGTGAACACCGACCAGTGGGATGGCTACATGGCTGAACGTCAACGCCTCATCGACGCGATCGTCGCTGCAGGGCGTACTGATGTGGTGTTCCTCACCGGCGATATCCACACCTCCTGGGCGGCCGACATTCCCCGCGACGCCTTCACCTACCGACGTCTCCGGGGCGGAGACGTCGCCGCCACGGAGTTCGTCGCCCCGTCGATCACCGGAGCATCGGTGTTCGACACAATCACGAAGAACCGGGAACTGGAAGTGGTCACAGGCCCGGCGATGGAAGCGGCGCAGCAGGCTCTCCGGGATCTTGATCCCTGGTACAAGTGGATCGATCTGCGCTACCACGGCTACCTCTGCATCGACGTCACCCCCGACCGCGTTCAAGCGGACTGGCACCACACTGCCACGGTCCTCGACTCGAGCGCCCCCTCCTACTGGGCCCAGAGCTATGCCACCGCAGCCGGACACCCCGGCGTGTACCGGGTGGATGCGCCCGTCGATGCGGGCCATTCGGCTTTCGGGTGACGGGTGGCGGGGATTGCCCGGCGGCGGAGGGGCGCACGGTGTATCTGATGCCGATGAAACACCCCCTCACAGATGTGTGAACGCCCCGGCAGCCGGTAGTCTTGGTGCCGTTATCCCCGGTCCACGGCGCGTGGGCCGGAATCCCCCTGACACCAGTGAAATTGGGAGCTGACACACCGTGGCCCGTGTAGTTGTGAATGTGATGCCGAAGGCAGAGATCCTCGATCCCCAGGGACAGGCCGTACACCGTGCCCTGGGACGAATCGGAATCGACGGCGTCGCGGACGTCCGTCAGGGTAAGCGCTTTGAGCTTGACGTGGATGACACCGTCACCGACGAACAGCTCAATCATCTCGCGGAAACCCTGCTGGCGAACACCGTCATCGAGACGTTCAGCATCGTCCGCGGGGAGGCGTGAGCCCAGTGACCGCAAAAATCGGTGTCATCACCTTCCCCGGCACTCTCGATGACGTGGACGCCGCGCGTGCGGCCCGCATCGCCGGTGCCGAGGTCCACGAACTCTGGCACGCCGACGAGGACCTGAAGGGTGTCGATGCGGTTGTCGTCCCCGGCGGGTTCTCCTACGGTGACTATCTGCGCAGCGGTGCGATCTCGGCGCTCGCCCCCGTCATGCGTGCTGTGGTCGATGCCGCGCGCCAGGGCATGCCGGTGCTCGGGATCTGCAATGGTTTCCAGATCCTCACCGAGGCACATCTCCTCCCCGGAGCGCTGACCCGCAACGAGGGTCTGCACTTCCACTGCGTGGACACCTACCTGGAGGTCGTCAACGCGGACACCGCCTGGACCAATACCCTGGCCCAGGGGCAGAAGATCCTCATCCCCGCGAAGCACGGTGAGGGCCGCTTCCAGGCCGACGCCGAGACCGTGAAGATGTTGGAGAATGAGGGCCGCGTGGTGTTCCGCTACACCGACAACTTCAACGGTTCGGTCAACGCCATCGCCGGTGTCAGCAGCGCCAACGGCCGTGTCGTCGGCCTGATGCCGCACCCGGAGCACGCCGTCGAGAAGCTCACCGGACCATCCACCGACGGCCTGGAACTGTTCCTGTCCGCCATCAGCCACATCGGTGCCTGACCGCGCCACCACGAGAAGGACACCGGAGAAAACGCCATGACTTTCAACGACACCGTCGATGCCGCCATCGCCGACCCGAACGCCGAACAGCCCTACGCCAGCCTCGGGCTCAAAGACGACGAGTACGCCCGGATCAAGGAGATCCTCGGTCGCCGTCCCACCGACGCCGAGCTCGCCATGTACTCCGTCATGTGGTCGGAACATTGCTCCTACAAATCCTCGAAGGTGCATCTCCGCTACTTCGGGGAGACCACCACCGACGAGATGAACTCGAAGATTCTCGCAGGCATCGGTGAGAACGCCGGCGTCGTCGACATCGGCGACGGCCACGCCGTCACCTTCCGCGTCGAATCCCACAACCATCCCTCCTACGTCGAACCCCACCAGGGCGCGGCCACGGGTGTCGGCGGCATCGTCCGCGACATCATGGCCATGGGTGCCCGCCCCATCGCCGTCATGGACCAGTTGCGTTTCGGCCCGGCCGACGCTCCAGACACCGCCCGCGTCCTGCCCGGTGTCGTCGACGGCATCAGTTTCTACGGCAACTGTCTCGGATTGCCGAACATCGGCGGTGAGACCGTCTTCGACGCCTCCTACGCCGGTAACCCGCTCGTCAACGCCCTGTGCGTGGGCACGTTAAAAACGGAAGACCTGAAACTCGCCTTCGCCTCCGGGCTGGGCAACAAGGTCATGCTCTTCGGCTCCCGCACCGGCCTCGACGGCATCGGCGGTGTCAGCGTGCTGGCCTCCGACACCTTCGAGGAAGGGGCGGAACGCAAGTTGCCCGCCGTGCAGGTCGGTGACCCCTTCGCCGAAAAGGTCCTCATCGAATGCTGCCTCGACCTCTACCGCGCCGGTGTCGTCGTCGGTATCCAGGACCTCGGTGGTGCGGGCCTGTCCTGCGCCACCAGTGAGCTCGCGGCCGCCGGCGACGGCGGCATGCTGGTCAACCTCGACGCCGTGCCCCTGCGCGCCGAGAACATGACCGCAGCGGAGATCCTCGCCTCCGAATCCCAGGAACGCATGTGCGCCGTTGTCGCACCCGAAAACGTCGAGCGTTTCCTCGAAATCTGCGCCCACTGGGACGTCACCTGCGCCGAGATTGGTGAAGTCACCGACAACGACCACCTCGTGATCACCCACCGGGGGGAGACGGTCGTCGATGCCCCCGCGCACACCATCGCCCACCAGGGTCCCGTCTACGAGCGCCCCTTCGCCCGCCCCGACTGGCAGGACGATCTCCAGCGGCCCGTCGAGGTGGACAAGCCCACCGATGCCGCCTCGATCCATGATGCCTGGATGCGGATGATCTCATCCCCGGCGCTGTGCTCGCGGGCGTTCATCACCGAGCAGTATGACCGCTACGTCCGTGGTAACACGGTGCTCGCCCGCAACGCCGACTCCGGTGTGCTGCGCATCGACGAAAGCACCGGTCGCGGTGTCGCCGTTTCTGCGGATGCCTCTGGGCGTTACACCAAGCTCGACCCGGGGACCGGTGCCCGCCTCGCCCTCGCGGAGGCGTACCGCAATGTCGCCGTCACCGGCGCCCGCCCAGTTGCAGTCACCAACTGCCTCAACTTCGGTTCCCCCGAGAACCCGGACGTCATGTGGCAGTTCCGCGAGGCCGTGCACGGACTGGCCGACGGCTGCGTCGAACTCGGTATCCCGGTCTCCGGCGGCAACGTCAGCTTCTACAACCAGACCGGCACCGAGCCGATCCTCCCGACCCCCGTCGTCGGCGTCCTCGGCGTCATCGACGACGTGGAACGCCGCATCGGGCACGAGCTCGGCACCGTCGACGGCGGCGAGGTGCTCTATCTCCTCGGCGAGACCCGCGACGAGTTCGGCGGTTCCATCTGGCAGCAGATCAACCACGACCAGCTCGCAGGCATGCCCCCGAGTGTTGACCTCGCGAACGAAGCGGCACTGGCCGAGCTCCTCTCCACGCAGACCGTCGACGGTGGGCAAACCCCCGTCATCACCGCCGCGCACGACCTCTCCGAGGGCGGCCTCGCCCAGGGGCTGGCGGAACTGGCGATGACGGCCCGCCGGGACACCGGTATCGGCCTGGACATCGATCTCTCCGGGGTTCACGACAACCCCTTCGTCGCACTGTTCTCCGAGTCCGCGTCCCGCGTCCTCGTAGCCTGCGCCCCGGAGGACGCCGAGGAACTCGAACGTCGTGCCGGAATCAAGGGTGTTCCGTTCACGAAGTTGGGCACCACCACCGAACTCGGCGACGCCGCACTCATCCGCGTCAGCGGGGGCGTTGACCTCGAGGTCTCGGTTACCGCGCTCCGCGAGGCATGGCAGGCCACCCTGCCCGGTATCTTCGGCCACGCCGTCGGAGCGAACTCCGTGGTGGAGTAGCTCCGGCGTTGTTTTCTGGCACGACAGAGCGGGTTGGAACCGTGGTGGGTTCCGGCCCGCTCTGTCGTGTGATTAGACGGTTCAGAATGGACCGTGTCTTCTGCCGATGCTGTAGTGGTGTCGCTCTCGGCGATTACATTCCCAGTGTCGGTATGAGGCGGGCGGGGCGCTTCCTCACGGGGGCGCTTACAGAGTCCGGAGGTTCTGTGGTCATGTGGAAAAACTCATGGGGTGTTTCTGGGGCCCACCCATCCAGTTTTACTTCCTCATTCTGTACTCCCGGGTGCTCGGCAAGATCTGCATAGTCGGGTCTCACCTCGCTGGCCCTGTTCCGTGATTGGGTGTCGATCTTACGTTTTCGTTGCACTCCCATCGGCGGAACTAGTCATGTGCCTGACCTCCCGGAAACCTGACGCCCCGGCCCGGCTGAGGTGGAGAGAACAGGGAAACTCTGTACTTTCCCGGGAATATGTATACCGGATCTCCGTTCGGGATTGGCGTTAGCCGATACACTCACGCCATGAATTTTCTCCGGCACCGCCTCGTCCGTACGTTCGGTCTGTTCTGGTTCCTGCCCGCCGTCATGGTGCTGTTCTCGGTGGCGCTGGCGCAGTTCCTGATCGTGCTGGAGCGTCACATCGGTGTCCCGAGTTCCCTGGAATTCGTGTACACCGGAGGTGAATCCGGAGCACGGGGCTTGCTGTCGTCGATGACGGGAATGTCCATCGGGGTGGCCGGAACCCTGTTCTCCATCACCATCGCCGCGCTGTCCTCGGTGATTTCGACGATGGGGCCCCGCCTACTGCACAGTTTCCTCGCTGACCGGGGTATCCAGGCGACATTGGGAACATTTCTGGCTACGTTCGCGTTCTCCCTGTTCAGTTTGCGTGCGGTATCCGCCGGGGCCGGAGACACGGTATTCATCCCGCATTACAACGTGACGGTGGTGATGGTCTATGCCGGGCTCTGCATCGGATTCCTGGTGTACTACATCAACCACATGGCCCAGTCCATCAACATGACCCGCGTGGTCAATCTGCTCACAGATGATCTGACTCAGGCGTTGAAGCGTGGTACCGAAGTGGCTGAGGAACAGGGGGATTGTCCGCTGGCCGCTGACGGTTTCTTCGACGCCGGCACCTCCGTCCGGACTTCTCGCGGCGGTTACGTCCAGCAGGTTGATTATCGCCGATTGACTGAGCTCGCCGAAGCGACCGACAGCGTGGTCCAGTTACGGGTGCGTCCGGGGGATTACCTGCTCACAGGTTCCGAGGTCGCACGGGTCGTGCACGGGGGTGATGTTCCGGAGGGGATCGCGGACTGTCTTCTGCTCGGCTCCAACCGGGACGACTCGCAGGATCTCGAGTTCGCGGTGAATCAGATGCTTGAGGTTGGGGTACGGGCGTTGAGTCCGGGGATGAATGATCCATTTACCGCGATGGGTGTTGTGGACAGGTTTGCGGAGGCGTTGGCGGAGCTGCACAACAGAGCGCTTCCACGCGGGGTGATCTCCCGGGACGGAAGGCTCCGTGTTGAGTACGCCGTAACAACGTTTGAGGGTCTCGTGGACACCATGTTCCATCAGCTCCGGCAGAATGCCTCCGGATGTACCGCCCTCTATGCCCGGATTCTGGAACGTCTGGGGGACGTGGGTGACATTATCGGGACACAGGAACGTCTGCACCACCTGATGCGGCATGCTGATCTCGTGTGGGCCGACGCACAACGGACGGTGCAGAACTCGGCGGACCTCGAAGACATCCGCCGCCGACACCTGCGGGTGCAGTCGGTGTGCACCCGGAGACCCGGAGCCATAACCGGAATGATCGGCGTGATCTAGCTGTCGCATTCAGCGGCGTGTGCCGCGTCCAGTCTGTCCCGCAGTTGTTCCCGCCGGTAGATGATGTACCAGATCAGAAAGCCGATACCCGGTATCAGTGTGACCAGGGAGAAGACGAGAATCAGCCGGAACGGGTCGGAGTCGCGGCGAAGTTCCAGCCGGAGTGCAGTCACTGGCATCGCGATGAACAGCAACATCAGGATGAGCCCGGAAAGTCCGAGACCACCGACGTCGCGTAGCAGGCTCATCGCGTGGGTGGTCTGGTGCATTATTCCCGCTTTGTCTCGTCACGTTTTCATCCGAGAGAAACTATATCCCATCCAGGATTCTGGATGAGGTGTTCCGACACCGTAAAGCCGGTTGTTCACTCCGACATCACCGCACATTTACACAGGTATGTCACGATGGCCTACATGAACCGCCCGCTGCTTTCCCTGTCTCTCTCGGCTCTCCGATCGGAGAATCTCGATTTTGTGAGAACACTGTTGACTGAACTCTCCCCGTACGGTGTCCGACCGGCGCTCAGAGTGGCACCACACTGTTCCCGAGACTGGGCACTACGCAGGAACCCGGATGTTCTCGACTTCATCCACTCCGAACGGAGTGCAGGGGCGGAGCTCGTGCTCGCCGGACTGGACCAGTCGGTTCGGGGGAGGCGATCCGAGTTCGCGGAACTTCCCGCGCACGAGGCCAGACTCCGGCTGACCGCGGCGCGTCGCCAGATGGCGGCGATGGATCTGGACACGGAGGTGTTCTCGCCACCCAAGTGGATTCTCTCCGAGGACACGCGAAGTGTTCTCGGAGAACTAGGTTTTACGGTACTCGCCGATCTTAACGGGGTGCAGGATCTCCGGACGGGTGTGGTAGCGGCGGTGCCTGTGCTCGCTTTCGGCGAGGGATTCGGGGCGGCCCGGTGGTGGCGGAGAAGCGTCCGCCGGGTCAGTACCCGCCAGATCGACTCCCGGCACAGTATCCGGCTGTCCGCCGCCGCGGGTAGACTCGCGGACCCGAAGACCCGGGGGAGTCTGCTCGCGATGGTTCACGACGCTCTCGACGCCGGGTACACCCCCGTGCATCGTATGTCGGACCTGCTTGTTGATGCGCCGATGGTCTAATGCGGCCGGAAGGAGCACGTCTGGCGCATGCTGGGTGCTGCAGCGTAGCTTTGATTCAGGGGTGATACCTTCCGTACCTCCGGGTCTTTTCCGGAACCTGGGGAAGCGTCCCCTGACAGTATCGATCATGCGAGGACGAGGAGTACGAACATGCACCGGGGCGGACGCCGTTCCACTCTGCCGTCGGGAAACGAGAACACCACCGATGATGAAGCCGCCATCGTGGGGGGAAACACCGAACCCGTACGGGTCGACGGGATGGTGTCCCGCACCATCTGGCGCACGGACCGTGGCCCCCGTCCGGGAAGTCGTGGCTGGATACACTTCTTCGCGGCGATCCTCGCCGTGTTTGCCGGGTCGGTTCTAGCCACCTATTCGTGGCTCCAACTGCCGTGGTGGCAGGCTGGCGGGGTGATGGTGTACGCCGTCGGTGTAGTCATTCTCTTCGGGGTTTCCGCCGCGTATCACCTGGGCCCCTGGAAGAAGGCATCCACGGTGGTGTGGTGGCGGCGAGCGGATCATTCCACGATCGCTGTGTTTATCGCCGCGACGTACACACCTTTCTGCCTGATCTCCCTCCGCCCGTCGACCGCGACCTGGGTGCTCGCGGTCGCCTGGGGCGGGGCACTGATCTCCGTGCTGATGAATCTGCTCTGGATCAATCATCCCCGCTGGCTGGGGGTCCTGGTCTACCTTGCCCTCGGCTGGTTGATCGTCCCGGTGATCCCGCAACTCTGGGCCGATGCGGGCTCAGCCGTTCTGTGGCTGTTGTTTGCCGGAGGGATCGTCTACACCGTCGGTGCCCTGATCTATGCGTTCAAATGGCCGGGGCGGGATGCCCGTTGGATGGGTTACCACGAGTGGTTTCACCTGGCGACCGTCATCGCTGCTGTCGCGCACTTCGTCGCGGTGTGGATCGTCGTCGCCCAGGCCGTGCCCTAGAGTGAAGTCCCGGAAACCGGGCATGACTCAGCGCATGATCAACGGCAGTGGGTGATACTTGGCCCGGAGTTGGCGCAGAATCGCGGCATGCTCCGACAATCGGACGTCCTCCACTGTCCTGGGGGTGAACTGGCGGGCAGGCAGTGGATGACCGTCGATGTCGACACCGATGTACGTCACCGTGGCGTGGATCGCCGTCTCTAGGTTCTCCCGTCCACCCCGAGGTGAACCGGCACGCAGATGCACCGAAGTCTGCATGGATCGGGCGTCGGTACGTACCAGGCGCGTGTCCACTTCGATGAGATCACCGATGTTGATTGGCCGATAAAAGCGGATACCGCCGGCGTAGACGGCAACCGTATTCTCCCCCGACCACTCCATCGTGCACGCGGTCGCGGACTCGTTGATCCACTCCATCGCAGTGCCACCGTGCACCTTGCCGCCCCAGTTCACATCCGTTGGTTTCGCAAGGAAACGCGTGATCAGCCGTGGTGCCTCACTCGGGCCGTCATAGGTCTGCTTGCTCATCTCATCCTCGATGGCCTTACGTAACTCGATCCGCGACACCGCAGCCTCATGCACCTGCTTCTCGTGGTCCGTCGTCGGCACGAACTCCGGGACCTTCTGCGAACGCCCGGTCTCCGTGTCTCGGGCGACGAAAATGACCAGACAGTCGCAGGCCCGGGTGTAGACCCCCTCGCGGGGATCAGCAGAGAAAACCTCATTGATGATGTGCATCGAACTACGGCCGGTCATGGCGATCCGTGACCGGACCTCCACCATGTGGCCGGACGGGATCGGGCGAGCGAAGTGGATGTGCCCGACGTAGGCGGTGACACAGTAAGCGCCGGACCATGCGGTCGCGCAGGCATAAGCAGCTTTGTCGATCCATTCCAGCACACGGCCACCGTCCACGCCGTGTGCACCGGCGGTGAGGATATCCGTGGGGCTCGCGAGAAAACGGAGGGTTACTGCGGGGGAGGGATGCTGTGGCATGTGGTGGTTCTGTCCTCTTCGAGTTTGTTCAGGTGTGGCTGATACGACTACTGCACTGTAGTCACCCGAGTGCCCCGAACGGGAATGTCGTTCCGTAGACCGGCTCCGGGACAGAGGAACCACCCGACCCAGGATCCGGTGAAATGGTGTGCCCCTCTGCGAAACTGTCGACACCGGATCGGGACCGTATCGTGGCGCACCGGGACAGCCCGGAAAGGGGCGAGGGGCTAGAGTCGGGAACCATGGGCAAGATCCCCGATCCCGAAGAAGTTCACGCAGCCGTTACGACCATCGCCGACTGGATCCGTGAGGAGAATCCCGACTCAGCGCAGGGACAACCCGCCCGCCGATCCCTCGCGGATGCCGTGCGGCTCACCGCCCGTGCGCTGGCGGCTGACGCGCCGGGCAAGAGCGTGGAGGTCCGGGTCCCACCGTTCGTCGCGGTGCAGTGCGTCGAGGGACTCCGGCATACACGGGGTACGCCGCCGAATGTCGTGGAGTGTGATCCACACACGTGGCTGCGCCTGGCCTGTGGATTGGTCACACTCGATGAATTGCGGGTTCAGCCCGGCATCGAGGTCTCCGGTACCCGGGCTGAGGAGATAACCCGGTGGCTCCCCGTCGTCCGATTGCCTCGGGTGGGGGATCGTGCAGGAAACTGAAAGCCCCCGGTGATTGGGGGTTGTACGGCGCGACGGCTAGCATGATGCCATGTGGCAGCCAGTGACAAGTCGGACATGAAGGACGACCGGCCCAGCGGAACCCGCAGGGTTGATCTCGACGACCACGGGGAGAATCCACCCCGGGAGGAATGTGGCGTATTCGGGGTGTGGGCACCGGGCGAGGACGTCGCCAAACTCACCTACTACGGGCTCTACGCCCTCCAGCACCGCGGCCAGGAAGCCGCGGGAATCGCGGTAGGTGACGGGGACCAGATTGTCGTGTTCAAGGATCTCGGTCTCGTGTCCCAGATCTTCGATGAGCAGTCTCTCGCCGCCCTCAAAGGGGACCTCGCGATCGGGCACACCCGCTACTCCACCGCAGGTGGAGCCTGCTGGGAGAACGCCCAGCCGATGTTCCGGATGGCGCCTGATGACACGGATGTTGCCCTCGGGCACAACGGTAACATCGTTAACTATCTCCAACTCCTAGACGAAGCCGCGGAGAAGAAACTCGTCAACCCGGAGACGGCTCCCAGCGACTCTGATGTGATGACTGCGCTACTCGCGGAACGCATCGGGTTTGGGCGAAGCATGCTCGACTCCGCACGGGAACTCCTACCCCGAATCGAGGGTGCGTTCTGTCTCGTGTTCACCGACGGTAACACCCTCTACGCCGCCCGGGACCGCAACGGTGTCCGCCCGCTCTCCCTCGGGCGTCTCGACAACGGCTGGGTGGTCGCCAGTGAAACTGCGGCACTAGACATCGTCGGCGCGTCCTTCGTTCGAGACATCGAACCCGGAGAGATGGTCACCATCGATGCCTCCGGGGTACGCAGTGAACGCTTCGCGCCGACGAATCACAAGGGCTGCGTCTTCGAGTACGTTTACCTGGCGCGCCCGGACTCCACGATCCGGGGGCGAAACGTCAACGCGACACGCGTCGAGATAGGGCGTCTTCTGGCCGCTGACTGTCCGGCTGACGGAGCAGACATCGTCATTCCCGTCCCGGAATCCGGAACCCCGGCTGCTGTCGGATACGCACAGGGGTCCGGTATTCCCTTCGCCCAGGGGCTGATGAAGAACGCCTACGTCGGGCGCACCTTCATCCAGCCTTCCCAGACGATCCGGCAATTGGGCATCCGGCTGAAGCTCAACCCGCTCCGGGAGGTCATTTCCGGGCGTTCCCTCGTTGTCGTCGATGATTCGATCGTGCGGGGTAACACCCAGCGTGCCCTGATCCGGATGCTTCGGGAGGCCGGCGCCCGGGAAGTGCACGTCCGGATCGCGTCCCCTCCGGTGAAGTGGCCATGCTTCTACGGCATTGACTTCGCTAGCCCAGGGGAACTCCTCGCCAACTGCGTCGAAGGTGATGATGAGGAACAGATGATTGACGCCGTAAGGACCGCCATCGGCGCGGACTCCCTCGGATACGTCTCTGTCGAGCGGATGGTGGAGGCGTCGCGCCAGGACTACAGTCAGCTCTGCTGTGCGTGCTTCGACGGGCACTATCCGTTGGGTATGCCTGAAGGGAATCCCAATGCGGAGCTGGTCCGCAAGTTGCAACGCACCGCGGAGGA
Source organism: Corynebacterium sp. CCM 9204 (assembly GCF_041357695.1). Classification (NCBI taxonomy): domain Bacteria; kingdom Bacillati; phylum Actinomycetota; class Actinomycetes; order Mycobacteriales; family Corynebacteriaceae; genus Corynebacterium; species Corynebacterium sp. CCM 9204. The sequence goes on along the minus strand of NZ_JAUERX010000007.1, from coordinate 22,958 downwards.
GCCCGCGCTCCACTGATCGCCCTACCCGTCCGGGGTCCTGTGCTCTACCATCGGCTGCGGAATGATGCTGCCGCCGGTGGACACGGAGCAGACCTGCGGGAGCATCCAGATCCACACATTCACCGCGTACCTAGCCCAGGAGAAGACGAAGCACCATGAGCCCACACGACGAGCAAGGCGTTTCCTATGCCGCAGCCGGTGTCGATATCGCAGCCGGCGACAGGGCGGTGGAGTTGATCGCCCCGCTGGCCCGTCGAGCCACGCGTCCCGAGGTCCGGGGTGGTATCGGCGGCTTCGCCGGTCTGTTCGCCCTCGGCAAGTACGAAAACCCTCTCCTCGCGGCGGGATCGGATGGAGTGGGCACTAAACTCGCCGTCGCCCAGGCGATGGATGTCCACGACACCATCGGAATCGACCTCGTCGCCATGTGCGTCGATGATCTGGTGGTATGCGGAGCCGAGCCGCTCTTCCTCCAGGACTACATCGCGATCGGAAAGGTTGTCCCCGAGCATGTCGCGCAGATCGTGTCGGGTATCGCGGAGGGGTGTGTCCAGGCGGGTTGCGCCCTGCTCGGTGGCGAGACCGCGGAGCACCCCGGGGTGATGGAACCTGGCCACTACGATGTCTCCGCTACAGCGGTCGGCGTTGTCGAGGCCGACCGTGTCCTCGGCCCAGAGCGGGTTCGTACCGGGGACGTCGTCATTGCGATGGCCTCCTCCGGTCTGCACTCCAACGGTTACTCCCTCGCACGGCACGTCCTGCTGGAGAAGGCTTCGCTGCCGTTGGACGGGCACATTGAGGAACTGGGTCGTACATTGGGGGAGGAACTGCTCGAACCCACCCGGATCTACGCTAGGGATTGCCTTGCGCTCGCTGCGGAGTGTGATGTACACACCTTCTGCCACGTCACCGGGGGTGGATTGGCCGGTAACCTCGCCCGCGTCATTCCCGAGGGTCTCACGGCAGAACTTTCCCGTGGAACGTGGGCACCACCCCAGATCTTCCGCACCATCGCGGACCTCGGAAAGGTGCCGCAGGACGAGATGGAGAAGACCTTCAACATGGGGGTCGGCATGGTTGCGGTCGTGGCCCCGCAGCACCGTGACAGGGCTTTGGCGATGCTCACCGCCCGGCACATTGACTGCTGGGAGCTCGGCAGCGTCCGGACCCGTGGCACGAATGATCCGGGCGCAGTCCTGCTCAAGGGCAGCTACCAGTAACCCTCATCATTGAATTCCGCCGAGGCTGAGGTCTCATCCGCGTCATTGTCCGACCTCCGATTGTCCCGGGGCCGGTGAGTCTCTCATACAGGCGCCGCCCCAGTAAATATGGAGCGGCTACGGGCCCGGCGGATGGGTTCCAGGCAGCGCGAAACCGCTCTCCGGTTCACCTGTGGGTGTCCGGAGAGCGGAGTTACGCTACCCGCACGGGAAAATAAGGTGGGACCGCCTCGGGCGGCCCCACCTTCAGGTGGCTTCTAGCGCCACCTGGCTGCGCTGTCATCGTCAGCACCGTCATCCTCAGACCAGTCTGACCACTGGTCGTACGGGTCTTCGCTCGGGTCATCCTCGGAGTGGTGGCTCCCCTCATCCCTCCCGGACAGTTCACGCTGGAGCGAGTCCAGGTCCATGTCCGGGATGTTGTACTTGAGTTGACGAGCAACCTTGGCTTGTTTTGCCTTGGCACGGCCGCGACCCATGGTCTGACCCCCTTGGAGTGATCGGGGCGCACGCGAATGCCGCGCCCCAGGGCGTGTTTCTAGTTCAGTGTATTCCTGTTAGACACAATAGCGGGAACCGGACGATTTTTCTGCTTTTGCCCCGTGACCTCGGATTCTGGCCTACCCCGTCGCGTGAAGCGGTCGCGGGGATGTCGGTACGGAGCGCGGGTTAAAGTGCTGGTCGGGGAATGACGGGAGCTGAATGAGGATTCCGTTACCCCATCAGTCTGTCAGCCCCTTGAGACGGTTGATCGCCGCACGGCCGGGCTGTATTCCCTGCTCCCGCGCTATGGAATCGGGGTCCACGGACACCGCGACTCCGTCGCCCACGGTCAGCCCCGCGGAACGCTGTGCGCTGCGTTTGACCAGTGCGAGTGCCACCGGCCCGTAGTCACAGTCCTGGACGACGGTTCCGATTCTCCCGACCGTACGCCCACGGTCGGTGACTGGCGCCCCGGTCTCGGGCAACTCAGGTGCTGAGCCGTCGAGATGCAGGAGAACGAGGGAACGGGGAGACCTACCAAGGTTATGTACCCGGGAAACCGTTTCTTGTCCCCGATAGCAGCCTTTGAACAAATGGACCGCCCCCGGGTGTTTCTCCGAGCCGATCCAGTGCGGAATCTCGTGGGGGATGGATCGGGAATCGAGATCCGCCGCGACCTCGGGTTCGAGAGCTTTGACGCGCTCCGCTGTCCATGCCATCAGCCCCGCCAACCGCAGGGCCCCGCCGTCAGGGGAGCAGAGTTTGTCGAGGACCTTCCCGATCGTTGTCCGCGGCACCACGATGTCCCTCCGGGAGGGTCCACGCCAGTCGACGTCCCGGAAGTATATGGCCTCCTCTGGTGCCGCAGGGATGGCGCCGAGCACGGTGAGGACGGCGAGATCGGTGACGCCGATCTCGACCTCGGACCAGAACTTCATTCGTTCCAGGTACGAGCACAGCGTTTTCGCGGATGCGGCGGGCAGATCAAGGTGGAACACACCCCCCGTCAGCGTCAGATCCGCGTGGTGGAGGATGCGTCCATGCGCGTCCAGATCGAGCGCACTGGCGCTGTATCCGTCGGGGGCGTCATCGAGCTTCTGGGACAGGAGTTTGTTCAGGTAGTCGGCTGCATCGGGGCCACTGACGGAGAGGACGGTCCGGTGTGAGCGGTCCACCACGATTCCAGGGCCGTCGATGGCGCGCTGCTCCACCAGCGGTTCTCCGTAGTGCCAGGCGACACCCGCGGTGTCCGCTGCGGTGTCGGGACCGAAAGCCGGCTGTGCACCCGGTCGGTCGAGGAGAACGGAGCGGTAGGTGCTGTTGTCGGGTTCCACACCACGCATGCTAGTCGGTATGGTCCCGCCGGGTGGCTGCCGTATCGCGGGTGGCGGGGGATGGGCATAGGCTGGAGGCATGAGCACCGTAGGCCCTAGACCCGTCATTCTCACTGTGCGCCCGGCGGGAGGACCGTCGCGACGGCACAACCCCGAACTCCCGATGATCTACGCAGATGATCTCGGGGTGACCAGAGGCGACGGGATCTTCGAGACACTGCTTGTCCGGGATGGCAGGGTCCGGAATCTTGATCGTCACCTCGGTCGGTTCCGAAGCTCTGCCCGGATGATCGGACTCGCTGAACCGGATGTCGGACAGTGGGTACGGGCGACGAAGGAAGCCGTCGATGACTGGGGCTCCGCAGGAGGCGGTGAAGCCGCGTGCGTGTGGACGTACACGCGCGGACGCGAGTCCACCGGGCGGCCCACAGGCTGGATCACCGTGAAACCGTTGTCGGAGCGAATCCTCCGGCAGCGGGCGGAGGGAGTGTCAGTGCTGACGACGCCCCGCGGTTACACCGTGACTTCAGAGTTGCCGGTGCAGGGGATGGAGTCGACGGACGGGCCGCCGCCGTGGCTCGTTCTCGGAGCGAAGACGCTGAACTACGCCACGAACATGGCCGCCCTCAGGTACGCGGCGTCGAGAGGGTACGACGATGTCATCTTCACGAGTGACGGTCGTGTGTTGGAGGGGGCGACCTCAACGGTCGTCACCGTGACCGGTTCAACTTTGCGTACCCCACCGCCTGGTCGGGAACTTCTTCCGGGGACCACCCAGGCCGCGCTTTTCGAGCACGCTGCGACACTGGGGTGGACGTGTCTGGAGGAGCCGATGTTCGTCAACGATCTCTTTGATGCGGACAGCGTGTGGCTCTGCAGCTCGGTTCGACTGGCTGCCCGCGTGGTCGGGATCAATGGGAGGGGGCTGCCGGAGACCGAGGCGGAAGATGTGGTCCGGGAGCTCATCGCGGATGCCCTCAGTTGAGACGAGTGCTCAACCGATGACCCGCTTCAACTGAGCTGACATCCGGGGGCGTAGGGCACCGTCGACGACCCGCTCATCCACCCACCCGAGGTCGTTGGTGGGAAGTAACCCGTAGAGACGTTTACCGGGTCCGAGAGTCGCGGGGCCGGTTGCCGTGACCATCGTGGAGGCGCTCTCCACCTGCCAGGCACGCTCCGTGAGGGGTTCGCCGTAGAAGATCTCGACGACACCGGTGGAGTGGCAGCAGATGAACTCGATCTCATCTTTCTCGCTGATCCGCAGGAAACCCGTCTCCCGCTGATCTGCGCCGGCGGGTTCGCCTTCGTCGTTCAGCCTCCAGATCCTGGATTCATAGGAGATGTAGTTTTCGCCGTCGTGGGCGAAGACGAGCTGCTGGCCGAAGTTGTACTGGCCGTCGGTGGCGGTGTCGGCCTGCCCCTCGCCACGCCAGACACCGATCAACGGAAGTAGCGCGAGCAGACCGTCGTGGAGACTCGGTCCCTGACGGAGATTGGCGGTGTCATCGGGTACCGGGAGATCGCCGAGCCCCGGGATGTTCCGGCCCGCGGTGTTCCGTGCCTGTTCGGCGGCCAGATTCACCGCTTCGTTCCCGTTGAGGGGTGCTGTGTTGGCCGGGACACCTGCGGCTGAGGCATCCGCGGGAGTGTCGGTGCGGGAGCTGTCCGGGGTGGGCTTCGTCGAGTCATCCATGGGATACAAGCCTAGCGGCCTGTCACCTGTCCTGTCCCACTGGTGTCGGTGTCAGTGCGTGACCGGTCGGAGGGCGGCGTCACATTGCCGAGGTGCCCAGCGGAAGCAGTGGAGTGTCACCGACGATGGCCGGTCGCTGCCTGGATTCGAGGTAGATGGACCCTCCCGAGCAGAAGACCTTGTCTATCAGTGTGGGAAGCGGCGTATCCCGCGAGTCGAGGCTCCAGGTGAAGATGGACTCGACCTCTTCCTCTCGGTCATCGGGTACGCCCACCATCCGGTACGGCGTCATCGTCAACTCCGGCCCGCGGATGCGTAACCGGACGTAAACCGCCACCGGGTGGTCGAACCCTGGGGGTGTACCGGTCAACCGGGCTTCCGTGGAGGGTTTCGCCGAGGGAGAGATGTCCGTTGGATGCGCGATATCTAGGTCCGTTATCCCGATCTGATTTCCCAGTGCAACTCCGTCAAGGCGCACCGTTCTGGCGATGACGGATGCGGGAGCCCCCAGGACATCGCCGGAGAGGACTGCTCCTGGAGCGAGTCGGGCATCCCGGATCTCGGTGCGCAGATTTACCATCCCGAGGTCGCGGACGGGTACATCCCCGGCCTCCACGATGATCGTCGGTACGGTGTGCGTGAGCAGAGCACCGAGATAGGGGACCCCCCCTACCGTGACACTAGGGTACTGGGAGAGGTCATCGGCCGCCCGGACCTCATCGGAGATATGGCGCTCGACCTGAACCGCCACCACCGTGTCGACGATCCAGGGAACGGCGAGGAGCACGAGGGTCGGTAACAGGAACCCACGGAGAGCGGAGATCTTCACACCTCCAAGGTTTACCGCACATGGCGGTCGGTGGTTTTCACTAGCCTGGATTCCCATGGAGATCCGTACGATGACACCCACTGACACTGCCGCGCCGACCCCCGCGGTGGATATCCGTGAACTGAATGCCCGTGCTGCGGAGAACGACGGTATTGAGCCGTTCTCCGAGCAGTTTCTTCTCGGGCTCGACGACGGTGGTGATCGTGGACATCGGCACGTATCGGTCCTTGATGACGACGGTCACCTCATCGGAGCGGCGGCGCTCGACGGTACGACTGCAGAGCTGGTGGTCGATCCAGCCTGGCGTCGGAGAGGGGTGGGAACCGCTTTGTTCCGGACCCTCGTGGAGACTTTCGGCGCCGTGACCGTCTGGGCCCACGGTAATCTTCCTGCTGCCGTTGCCTGGAGTCGGGAACAGAAGCTCACCCCGGTCAGAGAACTCCTGGTGATGAGAATCGGCGGACCCCGGCTCGTTGCGGCTGCGGAGACACCGGACCGGGGCGGTTACCGGATTCTCGATCTCGTCGAATCCCGCCGCCGCTTTGGTCGGGACATCGTTGACACCGAGTGGCTCCGGGTGAACAATGAGGCCTTCGACTGGCACCCTGAGCAGGGAGGGTGGGATGCCGCGAAGCTCGCTCGCGGGCAGGACACCGACTGGTTTGATCCCCACGGGGTTCGTCTTCTCTGGGGTGATGCCGGGGAAGACACGGAATCCGGTCGGATACCTGAACTCGCTGGATTCCACTGGACCAAGTGGCGCGGTGAAAGCGAGGACGGACATGCCACCGGTGAAGTGTATGTCGTGGGGCTGGCCGATGGATTCCGTGGGCGTCGACTCGGAGGAATGTTGGTTGCGGCAGGACTCCGGTACCTCATCGACCGGGGGGCGGAAGAAGTGATCCTCTACGTCGAAGCGGACAACGCCGCAGCCGTGGCTGCTTATGAACGACTCGGCTTCGAGGTACGTGAGCGGCATGTCGCATACGGCTCCACGGAGAGGTGATTGAGGGGGTGACACCATCCATGGTGAACTGGGAATAATGGGTCTTCCCCGGGGTGGTTCTCGCAGCTTTCCGCCTGAATTAACCTTTTGTTCACTGGCAGGGCCCGCCCGGGACACCTCCACCCTCTAGCTTCATGGACGAGGCAAACGGACCGCACTCCCGCAGACATCGGGGCGGTGTGGTTCATTTTTCCGCCGCGGACTTTCATGTTCTGCGGCATCACCAGGGAAAACTGCCGTGAACACCCCAACCACATCCATGGAGGAATTCCGAAGTGATCCGCAATCGTTCCCGTCGTGCCGCCCTTCTCGGTGGTATCGCCATCGTTTCCCTCGCGGCCACCGCCTGCTCCGAGTCCGCTGACACCACTGTCACCGGTAGTGGCGGCGGCTCCATCGAGGGGCTTTCCGGCACCACCGGAACGCTGTCCGCTGAGGGTGCGTCGTCGCAGCAGAAGGCCATGGACCTCTTCGGTACCGTGTACCAGCAGCAGGTTTCCGGTGCCCAGTTCAACTACACCGCTTCGGGTTCCGGCTCCGGGCAGAAGCAGTTCATCGCCGGCCAGGTCGCCTTCGGTGGCTCTGACTCCCCGCTCTCCGACGAGCAGATCCCGGACGCTGAGAAGCGTTGCGGTGGCAACGAGGTCTGGCACCTTCCGCTCGTCATCGGTCCAGTCGCCGTGGCCTACAACCTGGAGGGTGTGAGCGACGATATCGTTCTGTCTCCCGAGGTCATCGCCAAGATCTTCGGCGGTAAGATCACTTCGTGGAATGATCCGGCCATCGCGAAGCTGAATGACGGCGTTGACCTTCCGGATACCAGCATCAACGTCATCTACCGCTCCGAGGAGTCCGGTACTTCCGACAACTTCCAGAAGTTCCTCAAGGCCTCCGCCCCGAACGACTGGTCCACCACCGGTAAGTCTTTCCCCTCGGCCACCGGTGCAGGTGCCAACGGTTCCAACGGTGTTGTCTCCGAGGTGTCCAAAACCAACGGCGGCATCACCTATGTTGAGGCTGGCTTCGCCACCGAGCAGGGCCTCAAAATCGCCCAGATCGATTTCGGTGAGGGGGCCGTGGAACTCAATGACAAGACCGTTGGTGAAGCACTGGACAACCTCACCTACAAGACCGAGGGCCACAACATGGTCGTCGATTCCGCGAAGCTGTTCGAGATGAAGAAGGCAGGGGCATACCCGCTCGTCCTCACCACCTACGAGATCGTCTGTTCAGCAGGGTACGACGAGGAGACCTCCAAGATGGTCAAGGACTTCCTCACCGTTGCTCTCGGCACCCAGAATGAGCGCCTCGAGAAGCAGGGTTACATTCCGGTTTCCGGTGCCTACGCCCAGAAACTCAAGGACGCCGTCGACGCGATCCAGTAGCACCCTGCGTGTCCCGGACCGGGGCACGCATTCCGTATCTCCGCACCTCACGAGGACACACATCAGACATGACGAAGCCACTCTCCACATCTGGGCGTCGCCAGTCGGGAGTCCAGGGTGACCTGGCACAACCGACCATCGCTGACACGCCCGTCGGCACCGGGCCCGGCGCTTTCCGCACCGCCGGAACCGCCCACCGCCGTAACGACCGGATCTTCAAGGGAATTGCTACGACCTCGGCGGTCACCATCACCGTTCTGATCGGGGCGATCGGTTTCTTCCTGCTCTGGCGTGCGGTCCCCGCACTGATGAACAACGCCGAGGGATTAACCGGATTCTTCACCTACGGTGGCGACTGGAACACCAGTGACACCAGCGCGATGCTGTTCGGTATCCCGAACCTCCTCGCGGTGACCGTCACGGTCTCTCTGGTTGCTCTCGCCCTGGCGATGCCCATCGCCCTCGGCGTTGCCATCTACCTCTCCTCCTATGCACCCGAACGACTACGCAGGCCCCTCGGATTCCTCGTCGACCTCCTCGCGGCTGTCCCCTCCATCGTCTACGGACTCTGGGGCGCGGCAGTCCTCGGTCCGGTACTCGGCGGAGTCTTCACCTGGATCAATGCGCACGCCGACAGTTTCTTCCTGTTCCGGCACTACGCGAACTCCCCGGCATTCTCCACCTCCCGGAATGTTCTCACCGGTGGTGTCGTGCTCGCGATCATGATCCTCCCGGTCATCGCAGCCACCGCCCGTGAGGTGTTCGTGCAGACCCCCGTCGGGCACAAGGAATCCGCACTCGCCCTCGGTGCGACCCGCTGGGAGGTCGTGAAGATGACCGTCCTGCCGTTCGGTTTCTCCGGCTACATCTCGGGTTCCATGCTGGGCCTCGGACGTGCTCTCGGTGAAACGATGGCCCTCTATCTCGTCGTCTCCCCGTCTTCATCGTTCCGTGCCTCTCTCTTCGATGGTGGTACGACGTTCGCCACCGCCATCGCGAATGCCGCGCCGGAATTCAACGACAACCTCAAAGCAGGTGCCTACATCGCGGCCGGCCTGGTTCTGTTCCTCCTGACCTTCGTGGTCAACGCAGGTGCCCGCGCCGTCATCAAGAACAGGAGCAAGGCCTGATGAACGCAACCTCCCTCTCCCAGGACACCGGAAGCGGGCATGACGTCATTGGCGCCGCGCCCACCTTCCCCAAGCTCTCCGGATCCAGGCGGAACGCCAATGTGATCTCCAGGTGGGTCATCCGGACCTGTATGGTCATCGCACTCGTCCCCCTCGTCTGGATCCTCGCGGACGTACTCATCAAAGGAATCCGGGTCACCCTCAGCCTCGACTGGTGGACGAAATCCCAGCTCGGAGTGCTTTACACCGAGCCCGGTGGCGGCATGGTTCACGCCATCATCGGTACTCTCGTCCAGTGCGGTGTCGCGTCCCTCTTCTCGATCCCGATCGGTGTCTTCACGGCCGTCTATCTCGTCGAATATGGTGCCAATAATCGACTGTCCAAGGTGACCACCTTCATGGTCGACATCCTCACCGGTGTGCCGTCGATCGTCGCGGCACTGTTCATCTACTCGGTCTGGATCGCGTTGTTCGGATTCAACCGTTCCGGCTTCGCGGTCTCCCTGGCACTCGTCCTCCTCATGGTTCCCGTCGTCGTGCGTACCACAGAGGAAATGCTCCGCATCGTCCCACAGGATCTGCGTGAAGCCTCTTATGCGCTGGGTGTCCCCCGCTGGAAGACCATCGTCAAGATCGTCCTACCCACTGCCTGGTCCGGTATCGTCACCGGCATCATGCTCGCCATCGCCCGCATCATGGGTGAATCCGCCCCGGTCCTGATTCTCGTCGGTTCGACCCAGGGCATCAACTGGGACCCGACCGGAAACTCCCAATCCTCGCTTCCGTTGATGATGCTCGACATGTATCGCGCGGGTACCTCCCCCGCAGTCGTCGACAAGATGTGGGGTGCCGCGCTGACACTTGTCGTCCTCATCGCGGTCCTCACGATCACAGCCCGCATACTCTCTCTCCGGGTCACCGGAAAAAAGAAGTGACCCGGGTCCTTTCCCGCATCAACTCCGCACATCCTGGAACAGAAAGACACAGAACACATGGCCAAGCGCCTCGATCTCAAGGACGTCAACATCTACTACGGTGACTTTCACGCCGTACAGGATGTCTCCCTCAAAGTGCCGCCGAACGCCGTCACCGCGTTCATCGGTCCCTCCGGCTGCGGTAAGTCGACGGTGCTGCGGACCCTCAACCGTATGCATGAGGTCACGCCGGGTGCGACGGTCAAAGGTGAAATCCTCCTGGACGGCGAGGATATCTATGCACCAAACGTCGATCCCGTCGCCGTCCGTAGCACCATCGGCATGGTCTTCCAGAAGCCGAACCCGTTCCCGACGATGAGCATTGAAGAGAACGTCGTCGCCGGGCTCAAGCTGGCGGGCGAACGGAACAAGACCAAGCTCAAGGAAGTGGCCGAACGCTCTCTTCGGGGCGCGAACCTCTGGGAAGAGGTCAAGGATCGCCTGGATAAGCCTGGTTCCGGTCTCTCCGGTGGGCAGCAACAGCGCCTGTGCATCGCCCGTGCCATCGCTGTGGAACCCGCGGTTCTGCTCATGGACGAGCCTTGCTCTGCCCTAGACCCCATCTCGACTCTCGCGGTCGAGGAGCTCATTGATGAGCTCAAGCAGGAGTACACCATCGTCATCGTCACCCACAACATGCAGCAGGCCGCTCGCGTATCCGACCAGACGGCGTTCTTCTCCCTTGAAGCAACAGGCAAGCCCGGGCGCCTCGTCGAGGTCGGCCCCACCAACAGGATCTTTGAGAACCCACAGAAAAAGGAGACCGAGGACTACATCTCCGGTCGATTCGGATAACTCAACCCCGCAGCACAAAAAACCGGTTCCACCAGTTACGGATGGTGGAACCGGTTTTTCTGTTTTGAGGCCGTAACGGCTCGGTGACGTCGTACCGGCCTCCCGTGGACAGAACCCCGTCGTGATGGAGGTGTCGGCTGACGTTCCTTCAGGAACCAGGTTAGTGGCCACTTCGGGAGAATCGGCGCTCAAGCTCCTCGAACCGCCGCTCAATATCGGCGTCCGCCTCGTCCTCACGTCGTTTAGCCATGTAGTCACGTGGCATCAGCCCGGTGCTCAGGTAGACGATGCGGCTAGCGACATTGACCGCGTGATCCGCGTAACGCTCGTAGTAGCGGCTTAGGAGGGTCACGTCGACCGCTGCCGTGGTGGAAAACGGCCAGTCCCGCTTGGTCAGGACCGTGAACAGGTGCTCATGCAGATCATCGACCGCATCATCATCTGCACCGAAGACGAGGGCGACATCGACATCCGGATCGATGAGGATCTCGCGTACCTTCGCGCTCATCTCCAGCGTGACGCGCGCCATCTCCTGAAAATAGCCCGTCAGGGGCTGCGGTACCGCCGCTTCGGGATGTCTGCGGCGGGCTGTTCGGGCGACATGCTTCGCCAGAACACCCATCCGGTACATGTCCTCAACGATGTAGATGGAGGAGACGACCTGCCGTAGATCCCGGGCGAGAGGCCCTTCGAGGGCAAGAAGCTGAACGGCACGTTCCTCGCAGCGCAGACGGACCACCTCGAGGTCATCGACGAGTGACAGGGACTTCTCCGCAGACTGGAGATCCTGCTTGAGAAGCGCGTCGGACGCGTTGCCCATGATCGAATGAACCTGATCACACATGATGATGAGATCATGGGCGAAGGCGTCGAGATGTTCCCGGTATGAGGTTCGCATAACAGCCACTATAGATGTAACGACGCCGGTCCGCCGCCGCCCGGAGCGGTTGTCCCGCAGGTGTGCGGCCACCTGAAAACCGGGTTAGCCTCCGGAGTTCTCGACGTCGGCGTCGATGGGTGCGGTTGCATCCTCGGGATCGTCCAGCCAGCCTTCGGGTAAGAGAACCCGCCCAGGTGATCCCTGTCTACCGCGTGGTCCCTCCGCGTCATCGGGCAGTGCCTCGGATCCCGCGAGTGGAGCGAGTTGAGCGTCGAGCTCCTTCAGTGAGGACACCCCAGCCAATGCCCTCCGCACGTCACCGCCCACGGGGTAACCACGGAAGTACCACCCGACGTGTTTGCGAAGGTCACGACAACCTTTCTCTTCACCATCATGGTCGACGAGTAGCTCAGCGTGACGACGGATGATCGTGGACACCTCACCGAGTGTGGGTTGCGGAGGCAAGGGGCGTCCGGTCAGCTCAGCGGAGAGTTCGGCGAACAACCAGGGGCGTCCGAGACAACCTCGTCCGATAACGACACCGTCGCATCCCGTCTGGTCCATCATCCGTCGGGCATCCGAGGCTGCGAAGATATCGCCGTTCCCGAGAACGGGAACTCCTGTGCCCGCAAGATGCTCCTTGAGTTCCGCGATACGTGACCAGTCCGCGTGGCCGGAGTAGCGTTCGGCCGCGGTCCGTCCGTGGAGTGCGACGGCGCGGGCGCCCGATTCCACGGCGATGCGACCGGCATCAAGATGCGTGAGATGGTTGGCGTCGATACCCACCCGGAACTTGACGGTGACGGGAATATCTGTCCCTTCCGTTGCACGGACGGCTGCGGAGACGATGTTTCCGAAGAGGCGACGCTTATAGGGTAGCGCCGCACCACCGCCCCTCCTGGTCACCTTCGGGACGGGACATCCGAAATTGAGATCTATGTGATCGGCCATATCGTTGTCCACGACCATTTTGGCTGCTCGGTAGGTGTATTCGGGGTCAGTGGTGAACAACTGCAGTGAGCGGGGTGTCTCATCCGGGGCGAAAGTCGTCATATGAAGGGTCTTCTCGTTTCGCTCCACGAGTGCCCGGGCCGTCACCATTTCGCAGACGTAGAGTCCCGCTACACTCCCCATTTTCGTCTTCTCCTGCTCGCGACAGAGGGTTCGGAAGGCGACGTTGGTGACCCCGGCCATGGGGGCGAGTACGACGGGAGACCCGAGGGATAGTGGCCCGATGGTCAGAGCGGGGGAACGGTCGGTAGCGTCAGTCACCGTCCCATTGTCCGGTGTGTGGTGCCTCCGAGACAAACCACTCTCCGGAAGGATCGGGGTCGGGTTTGCGCATGTCGGTGCATTCGGCAGAGACGGGTGCGCTGCGGGTGCGTGGAGGGGAAGCGATCCTCCTAAACTGTGGGGTGAAGCACATCTGGAGGGGGTGTTGGGGGTGTCATTTACCAGCTTGTAGGAGAAAACTGTTGGGTTGTGGGGGCATATTGGGGGGCAGCGATGTATCGTGGTCCACGTAACTTAGACGTCAACGCAACGGGTACATCACATTCTCTTTACCCGGGGGCGGATGGCGAATCGATTCCCTGGACGCCGCTGGTCGGCTAACAGGTACTCAGGAGGAGATTTAATGTCTGACCGGATCGCTAACGCTCAGCTCAAGAGTAAGGTCATGTCTGCCGAAGAGGCCGCCCAATTCGTCAACGACGGAGACAAGGTTGGTATCTCAGGCTTCACCGGGGCCGGTTATCCCAAGGCGCTCCCCAAAGCCATTGCGGAACGGGCGAAGGAAGAGCACGCCAAGGGCAACAGTTACATGATCGACCTGTTCACCGGCGCCTCCACCGCCGATGACTGCGACGGTGTCCTCGCTGAGGCCGACGCTCTCCGGTTCCGTACCCCTTACCAGTCGGACCCGACGCTGCGGAGCAAGATCAATGACGGCACGACCTTCTACGCCGATTACCATCTCTCCGAGTCCGGTATGTACGTCGAACAGGGCTTCTTCGGTCAGATGAACGTCGCGATCGTCGAAGCGACCCGCATCACCGACGAAGGACACATTGTTCCGTCATCATCCGTTGGAAACAACGTCGAGTACCTGGATGCCGCCGAGAAGATCATCATCGAGGTCAATTCGTGGCAGTCGCCGGAGCTTGAAGGGATGGCTGACATCTGGCGGATGCCATCGCTGCCGAACCGGATCCCGATTCCGTTGACCGAGGCTGGCCAGCGAATCGGCAAGACCTACATAGACATCGATCCAAACAAAGTTGTCGCCATCGTGGAGACCGATGCTCCGGATCGGAACGCACCGTTCAAGCCCGCAGATGAAATCTCCCAGAAGATCGCCGGAAACTTCCTCGACTTCCTCGAAGGCGAGGTCCGCGCCGGGCGCCTGACCTATGACGGATACATCATGCAGTCCGGTGTCGGGAACGTTCCGAATGCCGTCATGGCGGGTCTGCTCGACTCCAAGTTCGAGAACATCAAGGCATACACCGAGGTCATCCAGGATGGCATGGTCGACCTCATTGACGCGGGGAAGATGACCGTCGCCTCCGCGACCTCGTTCTCCCTCTCCCCCGAGTATGCCGAGAAGATGAACGCGGACGCCAAGCGCTACCGGAACACCATCATCCTCCGGCCCCAGTCCGTTTCCAACCATCCCGAGGTGGTCCGGAGGCTCGGACTGATCTGCACCAACGGACTCGTCGAGGCTGACATTTACGGCAACGTCAACTCCACCAACGTCACTGGTTCCCGGATGATGAACGGCGTCGGCGGTTCTGCGGACTTCACGCGTAACGGGTATATCTCGTCATTCATCACCCCTTCCGAAGCGAAGGGCGGTGATATTTCCGCTATCGTTCCGTTCGCGTCCCACATCGACCACACCGAGCAGGACGTCAAGGTCATCATCACGGAGTATGGCTATGCGGATCTCCGTGGTCTCGCACCGCGTCAGCGTGTCGACAAGATGATTGCACTGGCTCACCCGGACTACCGCCCGCTCTTGCAGGAGTACTATGACAAGGCACTTCACCTGGCCAAGGAGAAGAAGATGATGCAGACCCCGCATATCCTCTCTGAGGCGCTGAGTTTCCACCAGCGTTTCCTGGAGACCGGCTCCATGAAGAAGACCCCGAAGAAGAAATAGTACTTTCGGGACAAGTTTACTTCAGAACCGGCTACACGCCTCTCCGGTGTGCGTGTGGCCGGTTCTTTCTGTGTCGCACCCAGAGTGTGCCGTTCGGGAGAAGGCTGGGGCGGGGTGCAGGACATCTTCAGCGGACCGAGGAAAACGTACAGTCAGAGGTTGTGTGAGTCCCGTGGAGTGACGTTAACGAACGGCTTGGGGGAGGTCTTTCCGGGGAAATTTCTTTCTGATGGAATAGGGCGCTACAATGAACACTTGTCTGCCCCCAGGGGCGGACTCCGGAAGGATATTCCGGATGGGCCTTTAGCTCAGTTGGTAGAGCTACGGACTTTTAATCCGCAGGTCGTGGGTTCGAGCCCCACAGGGCCCACCAAGAAAACCCTCCCGCCACGACCCAAGTCGCGGCGGGAGGGTTTTTCGCACTGTGGTGGCGGGGCCATCATCGGTACGGCCGTGTGGATTCTGAACCAATGGTTGATTCGGTCGAGCTTGGGGTGGTGGGAACGGGGGCGCCGGTGTCGGGCATGGATCCGGCTGCTCTGTTACGTGCCCCGTATTGGGTTTCGCTCGGTTCCGTGGGGCCGTGTACAGGACGTGTGGGTCCGTGGCTCACTGTGGGGTTGGTGAGGCTCTGTGCGCCCCTGGTGGTTTCCTGTCCCGTGTGGCTTATGAAGTTCCCATGGAATCGGGAAAGAGACGTCGTAGAGTTCGCTGTCCGGAAGGATTCGCTGTTTCGCGGTTTTAGATCACGGTTGTCGCATCATCGGTTGGGGTTTGACCGGGGCGGGTGATGGCAGCGCGTGGCGGGCTCCGTGGTGTCGTTGGTAGTCGGAGATGCCCGTCTGTGTAACGCAAATACCCATTCTGACCTCATGGTTTTGTGTAGAGCGCCGTTGGCAAGTATATTTTGAGCAAGCTGCTTCGCACAGTGTTTATCACTTGTGGGTAGTTGTGAGCTCCCATCGTCTAGGGGCCTAGGACACCGCCCTTTCACGGCGGCGACACGGGTTCGAATCCCGTTGGGAGTACCACCCCTCAATGTATCGAGGGGCGTAAAAAGAGAATGAGGCCCTGTGGCGCAGTTGGTTAGCGCGCCGCCCTGTCACGGCGGAGGTCGCGGGTTCGAGTCCCGTCAGGGTCGCAGTCATCCCCGGAAGCATTTCAGCTTCCGGGGATTTTCTCTGTCACGGGTGAATCTCTTCGCGGAGGTATGCGTGGTCCAGAGTTGTGCGGATGGTTCGTGTCGGGGCTGGCGGCAGCAGGGTAAGGTCCCCGGAAGCTGTCTTGTACTGTGGATTTGTTGAAACTCCTCGCACTGTGTAAAGTTTCCTCTCGTGCAAAGGGATGTTCCGATGCACAAAGAGTAAGGCCCTGTGGCGCAGTTGGTTAGCGCGCCGCCCTGTCACGGCGGAGGTCGCGGGTTCGAGTCCCGTCAGGGTCGCGAGATTGTCTTCGGACATTCTTATGGCCAGATAGCTCAGTCGGTAGAGCGTCCGCCTGAAAAGTGGAAGGTCGCCAGTTCGATCCTGGCTCTGGCCACAAATCAACCCCCGTCCTGGAAGTATCCAGAACGGGGGTTGTTTGTGTCTATCGGCTGATTGTCTAGGTCATGTACGGTGATGAGATGGGAATTTCATTTCGGAAGTATCTACCGTCCGTGGGCCTCGTTACTGCCCTCTTAATCCTCGGGGGGCAGTCTCCGGGGCCGGCCTCGGCATCTGAAAATGGAGCTGAGGGTTTTAGGGGGATCCCGGTCACTTCGTCTCTGACAAGTTCACCGGGGGAGCTTTCTCAAATTGATCAACTTGATCTGGTCGCTTATCAGGGCACCTGGAATCAGATCGCCGTGTTGCCGCAGATATTTAGCCTCCAGTGTGCGCGGGACACCCGCGCAACCTATGAACAGGTGTCGGAGAGCACGATCAGGGTCATCAACACCTGTACTGACTGGTTCGGTAATCCATCCGGGATCGAGGGCACCGCACGGGTCACCGACCCCGGGACGAAGGCGTCACTTCGTGTCGCCTTTAAGGGAGTCCCGTTCCAGAATCCGGATGGACCGGCCAACTACCGGGTTACCTGGATCTCTGCGGACGGCGAGACCGTGATTGTCGGTAACCCGGAACGGACTGCCGGTTTCGTCCTGTCGAGGAAGGCTGATCTCATGGAGTCCGAGTGGCGGCAGGTTCGTGACACCGTTGCTGAGCGAGGGTACAACCCGTGTACGTTCATTACCTCGCCCGTCACCGGAGGCGTGGAGGGATATCGGCCACTGTGCACTCTGTGAACCGTGTAGGACGTGAACCAGCCAGAGCTATTCAGATCGGGGCCGGACAATGAACACCACGAGACCTGGTTTCATCCATGACGTGGATTCCCAGCGGTATGTCATCACGATCGATGGAGTGGAAGCAGGGTACGTATCCTATGAACTCCTCACCTCACGCCTCGGGGAACCCGCGTTACGCGACTTCAACCACACAGTGATCCACTCCGACTACAGGGGCAGTGGTCTGAGTTCGCGACTGATCAGATTCGCCCTGGATGACACGATTGAGGCGAATCTCGCCTATAGATCGACGTGTTCGGCTGTCGAGCATTTCATCTCGAAGCATCCCGCGTACGTTGACGGTCTTGATGGATCGGTGTAATTGGCAGGGAATCTTTGGAAAGTGGATGAGGGGCCACCTAACTGGTGGCCCCTCATCCACTTTGCTAGAGGAAGAAACTCAAAATAGCGGTGGCTCCTTGTCGACGTAGCGGTCCGGGTCGACGAGCTTCTTGCACTCATTGGTTTTACGGGGTCTGTTGACCGCTGGGATACCAACCGCGATGTGATTGGCGGGAACGTCCTTGGTGACGACGGCGTTCGCCCCGATTGCGCTCCCACGACCAATTGTGATCGGTCCGAGAACCTTTGCGCCGGCTCCGACGGTCACATTGTCCTCAAGGGTGGGATGTCGTTTGGTCTGGGTGAGTACCTGACCCCCGAGAGTCACCCCGTGATAGAGCATGACGCCGTCGCCGATCTCGGCGGTTTCGCCGATCACGATGCCCATACCGTGGTCGATGAAAAATCGGCGGCCGATGGTGGCACCCGGGTGAATCTCGACGCCCGTGAGGAAACGCGTGAATTGGGCGAGTATCCGGGCCGGACCACGGAGTCCACGTGTCCATAGTGCATGAGCGATGCGGTGTGACCAGATCGCGTGCAGGCCAGAATAGACGATCGCGTTCTCGACGTCGCCGCGTGCCGCAGGGTCGTGCTCGCGTGCATTGGTCAGGTCTTCTCTGAGCGTCCTCAACAGGCGGTACATGGCTGCCAATCCTATCAGCGCAGGTGATGCTCTCTGTCGGTGCCACCGTTCGGAGTGCCTGGCCCGTAACCCCTCTTTAGTCTGGTGAAGGGTTCGTGCCTTCAGAAAGCGCGTTAGTTGCGGATGTCGTCGAAGAGCACGGTCGAGACGTAGCGTTCCCCGTAGTCGCAGACCGTGGTCACGATGGTCTTTCCTGCGTTCTCGGGCCGGGCTGCGAGGTTCAGCGCTGCCCGGACGTTGGCCCCGGTGGAGATTCCGCCGAGGATGCCCTCCTTTCGTGCGAGGTCGCGTGCGGTGGCAATGGCATCTTCATTGCTCACCGTGAGGACATCGGTGAGCACTCGGCGTTCGAGAACGTCGGGAACGAAGTTTGCGCCGAGGCCCTGGATCTTGTGGGGACCAGCTTTACCGGTGGACAGGAGAGCTGATTCAGCAGGTTCGACCGCGTAGATCTCGACATCATCCTTGCGTTCCTTCAGAACACCACCGACACCCGTGACGGTACCGCCGGTTCCGACTCCGGTGACGAAGATGTCAATGTTGCCGTCGGTGTCGTTCCAGATCTCCTCGGCGGTGGTAGCACGGTGAATCGCCGGGTTCGCAGGATTGGCGAACTGTCGCGCCAGGATTGCGCCGTCGTTCTCAGAAACGATTTCGTTGGCCTTGTCAACGGCGCCTTGCATACCCGCGGCACCCGGGGTGAGGACGATTTCGGCACCATATGCACGGAGCATGACACGGCGTTCCATGGACATGGTCTCAGGCATGGTCAGGATGACGTTGTAGCCCCGGGCGGCCGCGACCATGGTCAGGGCGATTCCGGTGTTCCCGGAGGTCGCTTCCACGATTGTGCCGCCAGGTTTTAGGGAGCCGTCAGCCTCTGCAGCATTGATGATGGCGAGCCCGATACGGTCCTTGACGCTGTTTGCCGGATTGAATGATTCGAGCTTAACCAGGATCTGGGCGTCAAGCCCCTCCGTCATGCGGTTCAATCGGACCAGGGGTGTATTACCGATGGTTTCGGTGATGTTGTCATGAATGTTCGCCATATTGAAAAACTCCTTGTTGATCTGCGTTGATCTGCCGTGTTGTTGTTCTATGACCGTGGTCATATCCCGGGTCATGGCTGTCACGCTACACCACAAATAGACCGGACTATAGACAAGTTTGTCTGTTTCGTGTATTGGGGTGTGTAGATGCGTGCTGGGGTGTGGAGTGTGGGGCGGGGAGTGTTTATTACTGGCCAGGGGGTCTACCTCTGCTGGTTTCCTGGAGGTGTGGCGATGGTCTGGGTCGGCGTTCTGTCGGGTGCTGCTGACTAGATGTCCCCCTTATGTGGGTGGGTGGGCGCATCGACTGTTTGGAAAAAAAGTGATGTTTCTTACGCCTTGCGTTTGGGCGTGAACAGTGTTGGGGGTGATTTGCGGGGGATAGCATTTTTAATGGTCCATGTGGGGGGAATGTTGTGGATGGGGAATGGGTTCACGTCTCAACCTCTTCGAAAGTGATTTCGAGGGCTGGGGGTTAGTGGTTTTGCTGTCCGGTTGAGCGGTGTAAATGTTGGTATGACCAAGATTATGAACGCGCTGTGGGAAGGGGTCGGGTCACTGTAGGGGGCGGTGACCGGTTCTCGATTGGTGAATCTCGTTTAACACTGTTCACAGGGGGGCGCGTAGGGGGCGATGGGAGAGACCACATCACCCCTTAGCCGGACGCCCGTTTTCCTGATTCGGCGAATAATCACCGTGATGAGCGGCCTTCTCACCCCCTTGGGGCGTGGTTATACTGCACTTACGGAAGATATTGACTCACTCGACGGGGGCACCTGACCGGGTGGACGCGCAGGAGGTATACGTGGACTCACAACGCACGAAAGACGATGAAGAGGCGATTCGCACAGCACTCTCGTCGTTAAGAACGGCGACCGGCATTCCGGTGACGATGTTCGCGACGGTTCTACCGGACAACCGGCTGCAGATAAGTGCCTGGGTCGGATTACGGACCCCGGCTCTGCAGAACCTCATCATCGACCACGGCTGTGGTGTTGGTGGGCGGGTTGTCACCACTAGGCGTCCGGTAGGGGTGAGTGATTACACGCGTGCGAACGTCATCTCACACGAATACGACAGCGTCATTCAGGATGAGGGGCTGTTTTCGCTGGTCGCGGTTCCTGTCATCGTCCACCGCGAGATTCGTGGGGTTCTCTATGTCGGGGTGCATTCCCCGGTGCGCCTCGGGGACAAGGTTATCGAGGAAGTCACGATGACCGCCCGCACGCTCGAGCAGGAACTTGCCATCAACTGTGCCGTCCGCCGTAGTGAAGGAGGCCGTGCCGGAGCGAAATCCGGCCGGATCATGAACGGTGCTGAGTGGGAGCAGATCCGTTCCACGCACTCGAAGCTACGGATGCTCGCGAATCGTGTGGAGGACGAGGCACTTCGTCTTGAGCTGGAGGAACTCTGCGACCAGATGGTGACACCGGTTCGTGTGAAGCAGACGACCAAGCTGTCCGCACGTGAGCTTGACGTCCTGGCATGTGTCGCACTCGGTCACACGAACGTTGAAGCTGCTGAAGAGATGGGGATCGGTGCGGAGACCGTGAAGTCCTATCTGCGCAGCGTCATGCGGAAGCTGGGGGCGCACACCCGCTATGAGGCGGTCAACGCCGCCCGTCGTATCGGCGCGCTGCCCTGATCTTCGCTGTTCCCTCTCCGTCGTTGGTGCCCCGGATCTGAAAGGTCCGGGGCACCTTCGCGTCTCACGGATGGGTATGTCTACCCGACCCCGGAACCCAGGTGACGTCATCACCGTCATTGGCGACTCTGCTAAGAATAAACAGGAGGTCCGATAGTCGGTTCAGGTATTGGGCGGGCAGAACGGATGTCGTCTCCGGATGATTCTCGACGGCGTTCCATGCGGCTCGTTCCGCCCGTCGCGCGATGACCCTCGCGGTGTGCAGCAAGGCGGCCGAGGGAGTCCCGCCGGGAAGAATAAAAGAGCTGAGCGTAGGTAGATCCGCGTTGAACCGGTCGCAGTCGGACTCTATGTGGTCAATGTAGCTCTGGTTCACCCGGAGCGCTGGATACTTCGGGTTTTTCTCGATGGGGGTCGCGAGATCCGCACCGGCGTCAAAGAGCTCATTCTGTATCCGGCGGAGCACCCTGGCGACGTGTTCGGACGGTCGACCGAGGGCGAGAACCTGTCCGATCGCGCAGTTGGTCTCGTCACATTCGGCGTAGGCGACCAGACGGGAATCATTCTTGGATACTCGCTCGAAAGTGGACAGTGCGGTTGTACCGTCGTCTCCGGTACGTGTGTAGATCCTGGTGAGGTGGACAGCCATGTTCCCCAAGCTAGACAAAATCTTCTATGCGCGGGACTTCGGGGGAGTGTTCCAGGCAACACGATGCTCGTGGAACCGTTAGGCTGTTGAACTGTGAAGGAACGATTTTTGGTAACAGGCGGCGCACGACTGTCCGGTTCCGTGAAAGTGACCGGTGCAAAGAACAGTGTGCTGAAGCTCATGGCTGCGGCGCTCCTCGCGGAGGGAACAACGTTGCTCCGGAACTGTCCGGAGATCCTTGACGTCCCTCTGATGGGAGATGTCCTTCGGGGGCTGGGCTGTGAGGTGGAGATAGATGGCCCGGACGTCAGTATCACCACACCTGCGGTACTGCGCAGTCGTGCTGATTTTGAGGCGGTGCGGCAGTTCCGTGCGTCAGTGTGTGTTCTCGGTCCGTTGACCGCGAGATGCGGGGAGGCTGTGGTCGCGCTTCCCGGTGGCGATGCCATCGGGTCCCGGCCGCTTGATATGCATCAGAGCGGTCTCGAACGCCTGGGGGCGGAGACTGAGATCAGGCATGGGTGTCTCGTTACCAGGGCTCCGAGTCTCAAGGGAGCGACAATTCGTTTCGATTTTCCTTCCGTGGGAGCCACAGAGAACATTCTGACGGCTGCGGTGCTCGCCGACGGGGTGACCGTCCTTGATAACGCGGCAAGGGAGCCGGAGATCGTCGACCTCTGTGAACTTCTTAATGACATGGGGGCGAAGATCGAGGGTGCGGGAACGAACACCCTGACCATTACGGGCGTCGATGAACTTCGGCCTACCGAGCACACGGTCGTGGCTGACCGGATTGTTGCTGGAACATGGGCGTATGCCGCTGCCATGACGCGGGGTGACATCACTGTCGGAGGTATTTCTCCGCAGTTACTCCATCTCCCGTTGGCGAAGCTCAAGTTGGCCGGTGCTGACATCGAGACGTACGAGAACGGCTTCCGGGTACGTATGGACAGACGCCCGACCGCAGTGGATTACCAGACTCTCCCGTTTCCGGGTTTTCCGACGGATCTTCAGCCGATGGCGATTGGTATGGCGTCCATCGCCGAGGGAATGTCGATGATTACGGAAAATGTCTTCGAGTCTCGTTTCAAGTTTGTGGGTGAGATGCTTCGGCTAGGGGCGACCGCATCTGTCGATGGCCATCATGTCGTCGTTCGGGGTGTGCCTCAACTGTCATCGACCACGGTCTGGTCGAGCGACATTCGTGCCGGTGCGGCTCTGGTTCTCGCTGCGCTCTGTGCTGAGGGACAGAGCGAGGTCCGGGAGGTCTTCCATATTGATCGTGGTTATCCGAGGTTCATAGAGCACCTGAACGATCTCGGTGCGGACGTTCGCCGGGTTCCTGAATCGAGCTGACCCTTCCGGTTCACCTGTCCTTCATTCTTCTTAAATCGCTATTT
>NZ_JAUERX010000006.1:0-87756 GCF_041357695.1 Corynebacterium sp. CCM 9204 | reverse complement strand
CGAGCTACACCACAATGAGGGCACACCGGGGGAAGACCCAACACACACCAGCGGCTCGGATGTTATTCGCGCTAGACGGAACTGTGCGATGAACGGGACCCCATCGGTACCCTCTAACTGCGCGTCAGGGACGGACAACGTCACGCAAAAACAAAAGACGATCAGAGTAGGAGCACTGATGTGGAATGTGGCAACAGTGCACAGACAGTCGGACCGGGCTTGATTAGACCCTCGGGTTTGAGGTACGAGCGATTTCCGTCGAACCTTGGAACCAGTAGACGGGTCGCTTGGTCCCACGGGTTCCTCGGATCGGTCGGAATATCTCTGACGTGTTCGTCTTGTACGAGTTGTTCCCGGAACGGACGGTGTTGGGAGTGAGCCCGCCCGACAGAGATTATCCGATAGATACTTCGGGGTCTTAACACACCGTACTAACGGAACTGCCCGCGATACCTGTGTATCGCGGGCGACGAACGTGACTTCGACATACAAAAAGACCCGCGCACCACGGGAGAAATTGATGTCTCCTGCGATGCCCGGGCCCGGCCACTCAAATAACGCTGGGTAAAGATCAGCGTTCGCTGATGGCGTCCAACGGCTTCGTCTTCGCGGCCCGGTGTCCGGGCCAAACGGCGGCGATGACACCGACGATAGCTGAGGTCACGAGCATGAGTCCGAGTTGGCCCCATGGGATGACGATGGTGTCGAGGGAGTCTTCACCGATCGTGCGGGTGAAACACCAGCCGAGTCCGAGTCCGACTGCTGCCCCGAGTAACGCGCCGAAAAGCGCGATGACCACGGATTCGAGATAGATCATCGTGCGGATCTGGTTACGTTGGGTTCCGAGCGCACGGAGCATGCCGATCTCTCGGCGCCGCTCCGTCACGGACAGTGCGAGGGTGTTGATGATGCCGAGGACAGCGATGATGACGGCGAGACCGAGTAGCCCGTAGAGAATTCCGAGCAGTTGGTCAACCTGGTTAGCCTGGGAACTCGCGTACTCTTCTTTCGACATCACCTGAACGACGAGATAGTCGGCCATCGCTTCCCGAAGCGCCTCTCCTAGTTTGGCCTCGGAGGTCCCTGCCGCGGCGTCGACAAGCACCATCTCGATGTCCATCTGATTCACTGGCAGCAGTTCGCTCGCTGCGGAGAGGCTGATGAAACCGGGGCCACCCGCCTGGAGTTGGTCGTGAATTCCGATCAGCGGTACCTCAATTGAATCGGAATCATTGAGAGTTGACAGGGTCAGCTTGTCCCCGACCTTGAGTCCGAATTTATCGGCAATGTCCTTGTAGAGGATGACCCCCTTCTCGTCGTGGAGGTTCCCGGTTCCTTCCGTTATGGCGATATCCAGGCCCTCTGCCGAATCGAAGTTGAGGTCCGTCACGCCGGTTTTCGGAGGCCCTCCGAAGACCGGGTAAAGTGGCGCGCCGTTTACCAGGATGGGGGCGAGGTAGATGGTGTGCACTGTCTCCACCTCGTCGAGGGCGGCAATATTCGCTGGTACCGAGGACGGGATCTTGAAGACGTTGGAGTTCTGCGCTGAGATGATGTAATCCGAGGTGAACACGTCTTCGACGATGTTCTCGATGCTGTGGCGCATGGTGGCACCGAGCATGCCGATGGAGCTAACCATCATCAGCCCCAGGGTGAGCGCGAAGGCAGTAGCGGCGGTACGACGGGGGCTGCGGCGGGAATTCGTTGAGGCGAGCTTACCGACGGCGCCGAAGGGGGCGCCGATGACACGTCCGAGTCCGCCGACTACCGGGATGGACAGTGCAGGTCCGATGAGCCATACGCCGATGATCACCGCGAGAGCACCGATCCCGATGGCGATAAGCCGGTATTTCATTTCATCGATACTGGTGGTGAACGCACCGAAGAGGCAGAGGCCTGTCCCCGCCGAGGTGATCAGTCCGCCGATGACGGTGCGGGTACGGAGGGAATTACCGGAGGAACTGTCTCCACTGCGCATGGCCTCGACCGGGTGGATGGCTCCGGCGCGGCGTGCAGGCGCCCAGGCGCTCAGGACGGTTACGATCGCGCCGACGACGAGTGGAACGATGACGGTAGCGGGCGTGAGCGAGAGTCCGCTGTCCGGCATACCGATGCCGCCGGCCTTCAGAGCAAAGAAGAGTCCCTTTGCCAGCGCAATACCAAGGAGAATGCCCAGGGCGGATCCGATGAGTCCGACGAGGATGGCTTCGCCGATGACGGAGCGGGTGATCTGTGACCGTGAGGCGCCGATACTGCGGAGCAACGCGAACTCGCGGGTTCTCTCGGCGACGATCATGGCGAAGGTGTTGGAGATGATGAACGTTCCGACGAGTAGTGCGATCGCCGCGAACGCCCAGAGGAAGTAGTTGACGAAGCTCAGTGCTTTCTTCAGTTCCTTGGTCTGGCGTTCGACGAGTACATCGGCGTCATCGATGGACAATTCGGGGTATGTTGAGCGGAGATCCTCAATCGTGGCGGTGAGGTCCGAGCTGTCGCGGAGGACGAGAGATGCGGAGTTGACGAGATTGTTGGGGGCGTAGGTGTCGAGGAATTGGTTCTCGGGGAGCAGAACTCCGACCCAGCCCCCGGTGGCGGTGGGGACATCGTAGATTCCGGTGACGGTTACGTCGAGTTGGTCACGGGGGGTGACCACCGTGACGTTGTCGCCGATGCTGATGTTCCCGCGTTCAGCGGCGCTGGTGTTGACGGCCACCTGGTTGGTGTCCCGGGGCCAGTCGCCGTCGGACAGTGTGAGTGTTGCGGCGTTCCCTCCGTCTGGATTGAACGGAATCGCGTCCGATGGTGCACCGCCGGTCTGAATGGCTTTACCGTCGCTTCCGGCGAGGATGATCGGTGCGGGCTGGACGATCATGTCTGCAGCGGTGAGGTCGTCCCGCTCGCGGAGTTCGCGGACGGTGTCGACATTTACCCCACGGCCCGCTCCCTGTGGTCCGGAGATGACGATGTCGACGTCGTCGTATTGTGTGGCGATGATCTTGGCGAAACTGCTCGACAGGGACGCGGTGAACATCGACGAGCCAGCGATGAACGCTGTGCCGAGGACGACGGCGAGGATCGTCAGTGCGAGCCGAAGTTTGTGGGCGGCGATCGTCCGACGGGAGATCGTCCGCATGGGTTTACGGAGTCCGGTGTAGGTGGATGTGCTCATGGGGCGACTCACAGCTTCTCGATGTCGGCCATCACGGACAGGATGCTCTCTGCGGTGGGATCCTCAAGTTCGTCGACGATTTTTCCATCGGCGAGGAAGATCACCCGATCTGCGTAACTCGCGGCTTTCGCGTCGTGGGTGACGATGACGACGGTCTGCCTGAGATCGTCGACGGCAGAGCGGAGAATGTCCATCACTTCGGCGGAAGCGTTCGAGTCGAGGTTTCCGGTGGGCTCATCCCCGAAGACGATCTCGGGTCGGCTGATAAGCGCGCGCGCCACGGCAACCCGCTGTTGCTGGCCTCCGGACAGCTCAGTGGGGCGGTGGTCGAGGCGTTTCGCCAGTCCGAGTCGGGTGGTCACCTCCTCGAACCAGGCCTGATCGACGGTTCCGCCGGCGATGTCGACGGGAAGGGTGATGTTTTCAGATGCGGTGAGCGTGGGTACGAGGTTGAAGGATTGGAAGACGAAACCGAGACGATCGCGGCGTAGTGCGGTGATCTGTCGGTCGGGCAGGCCCGCGAGATTGGTGTCCCCGATGAACGTCGCGCCTTCGGTCACGCTGTCGAGGCCAGCCATGCAGTGCATGAGGGTTGATTTCCCGGAACCGGATGGACCCATGATTGCGGTGAACTGTCCCCGTTTCAGGGTAACGGAGACACCGTCGAGAGCGCTGACGACGGTTTCTCCTGATCCGTAACGCTTGATCAGGTTCTCGGCGCGTGCGGCGGCTGCCTCGTTCGGTATCGGTTCGGTGGGGGTGGTGGAAACGGTATGGGTCACGTTCTCTCCTCAGAAATTCATGTCTATGCAGCATTTCTCGGATCTGCCGGAATGAGTCCTCCCAAGACTAAACCCTGCCGTTGCGGAAAGGGACAGGGCAATCATGTAGGGGATACCCCGATAGCGGGGCTGACGGGCAGATGGTTCGGTGCAGAATTTCAGGCGCGTTCTGACACGAAACAACGTTGTGCGCCGCTGATCGGGTCGGTGAATTCGAGGATTGTCGCCGTGAGATGCATCGGGATTCGGAAGTCCTCGGTGTCTTCGGGCAGAATGTCCGGGTACAGCGGATCACCAAGGATCGGGGCGCCGGCGATGAGCATGTGCAGGCGGAGTTGGTGTGTGCGTCCGGTCGCAGGGTGGAGGGTGTAGCGGGCCTGACGGGGGAGCGCTCCGTGAATGGCTTCGAGGGCGATTTGTTCAGTGTCGCTGACGGGGGTCACGGCGCTGACTATGGTGCGTGCGTTCGGTTCGCCCTCTTCGAGGTAGGACTGCAGTCTCCCCCGAGTCTTCTGCATTCTATGTTCCCAAGTGACCGGCCCGCAGGAGACGGCGGCAGACAGTTCGGGGAGGTGCGCGGCTGTCGCCTGATAAGTCTTCCGGACCTTACGGGAGGAAAAGAGTTGTTGGTAAGCACCGCGGACTGTGGGGTCACAGGTGAGGACGAGGATTCCGGCGGTTAGTCGGTCGAGGCGGTGAGCCGGGGTGAGATCCGGGTTCCCGGTTTCCCGGCGGAGCTTGACGACGGCGGTCTCGGTGATGTGGCGGCCGCGTGGCATGGTCGCGAGGAAGTGGGGTTTGTCGACGACGAGGAGGTGCTCGTCATGGTGGATGATCCTGCAGTCGCCGGGCACGGGTGTCTCGGGGGCGGGGGTGCGGTAGAACCAGATGTCCTGTCCCGGGGCGAGGACCCGGTCCGGGGAGAGTCGTCGTCCCTGCGGGTCGACGACCTCTCCGGCGTCGAAACGTGCACGGATGGAAGCAGTGTCATCGCAGGTTGCGCGGTGTGTCTGCGTCGTGACGAGTTCCGTAACGAATTCGAGGGCTGTCACGGGTGCAGCATCGTCGGGCAGTCGTGCCCGGGATGGGTTCAGGCCATCACGGATCGGTAGCGGTGCCTGACGGCGGCGGCGCTGTACTATCCTTTTGCCCATGGATATCAATTCTCTCATGGCTCAGTTGTCTGAGTTCTTCAGTCATGGAATCGGCAAGATCATCGGCGACATTCTGCAGGCCATATATCATTTCCTCTACCCTGCGAACACTGATCCGGCCCGTACCCCGGAGGTCGTGGATGCGGCGAACGGCGCCGCCACCTAGATGCGTCACCCGCTGCCCGGGCTCTCCGTTCTTGATCTTGTTCCCGTGTCCTCCGGGTCGAGTCCGAGAGCGGCGATCGAGGCAGCCTGTGCGGCGGCCCGAACCGCCGAACGGTACGGCTACCGCCGTTACTGGCTGGCTGAGCATCACAATTCCACGGCACTCGCATGCTCCGCGACCACCCTCATCATGGGTGCGGTCGCGGCAGCTACGGAGACCATCCGCGTCGGGTCCGGCGGAATCATGCTGCCGAATCACGCACCACTTCGGGTCGCCGAGGATCTGGGCACACTGTCCGTGATGTACCCGGACCGCATCGACTGTGGCCTCGGGCGTGCGCCGGGAACTGATCGACTCACCGCGGACCGCCTTCGGCGGAGTTCCGCCGACCTCCCCGATTTCATGCGGGACGTCACTGAACTTCACGGGTACCTCGGGCCGTCGACCGGTGCCCCGGGGGAGACCGCCGTCATCGGCCGGGGGACAGGGGTGCAATTCTTCATTCTGGGGTCCTCGTCGGGAGGGGCCAGGGTTGCGGCGGAATTGGGACTACCCTTCTGTTTCGCCAGTCATTTTGCACCTGATCAGCTTCATGACGCACTTGATGTCTACCGGAGGAACTTCAACCCCGGCGCGTCCACCGCGCAGCTCAACCGCCCATGGGCCAGTGCTGCGGTCAACGTCATGGTGACAGATTCCGTGGAGGAGTCTCGCTATCAGCTCAAGACCCTGTATCAGGCTTTCGCGGGTGTTCTTAACGGTGAACGGGGTCCTTTGCTCGCGCCGGGGGATGTCGTCGGTCCACACCCGATCGTGGCGGCCCATATTAGCCAGGCATTACGTATGACGGCCTACGGCACTGCCCCGGACGTGGCGGCTCAGCTCCTCGGATGGGCTGAGTCTCTGGGGTTGGATGAAGTGATTACAGTGACCTACGCCCATGATCCCGCGGTCCGGAGAAGGTCGCTTGCACTGCTCGGTGACGAATGGCGGCGCAGGGGTGAAAGGGGGATGTGACTGTTCTGTCAACCCACTGTTGTGAATGGTTGAAGTGGGTAGGATGGGGGTAGGTACCCGGTGTGGGTGCCGGAAAGATGCCGGACAGAGTCCGGCGGGAAAGGTCGTGAGTGAGATGGCCCAGTACACCAATGGAGAGAAGAGGACCCGGGAGAACATCGTCGTCGTAGCCGTCGACGGTTCAGAGGCTTCAAAAGTGGCGGTCCGGTGGGCGGCGAACACCGCAGCCAAAAGGGGTGTTCCCCTGCGACTCGCCGCGAGTTACACGATGCCCCAGTTCCTCTACGCCGAGGGTATGGTGCCGCCGCAGTCCGTTTTTGACGAGCTGCAGTCCGAGACGATGGAGAAGGTCGATGCGGCGCGGGCCATCGCGCATGAGCTTGTTCCCGACCTGAAGATTGGTCACGTGGTCGCGGAAGGAAGCCCCATCGATATGCTTCTGGAGATGTCGGCGTCCGTGACGATGATCGTGATGGGATCCCGTGGACTCGGCGGATTGAGCGGAATGGTTATGGGGTCGGTGTCTGCGGCTGTGGTCAGCCACGCCAACTGCCCTGTTGTCGTTGTTCGCGAAGATTCCGGGGTGCAGGATGAAACCCGGTACGGGCCGATTGTCGTGGGGGTCGACGGTTCCGGGACGTCCCAGAAAGCCATTGAGTACGCTTTTGCGGAAGCCTCGGCGCGGGATGCGGAACTCGTTGCTGTGCACACGTGGATGGACATGCAGGTGCAGGCGTCCATAGCGGGACTGTCAGCCGCACAGGAGCAGTGGACGACTATTGCGGAGGAACAGGAGGTTTTGCTCGCCCAACGCCTCGCTGGTTTCGCGGAGGAATATCCGGATGTCAGGGTGAAGAAGATCGTGACCCGGGATCGTCCTGTCCGGGCTCTCTCTGATGCGGCGCAGGGGGCGCAGCTCCTGGTCGTCGGTTCCCACGGACGCGGTGGTTTCAAGGGGATGCTGCTGGGATCCACTTCCCGGGCGCTGCTGCAATCGGCGCCCTGTCCGATGATGGTCGTCCGAGGGCGTGCGGAGGACTGAGTTCAGGCACCGCAAGGATTTCCCTCAGGTTGTCGTGGCTGTTGTGTGGTCACGGTGGCCGTGGGGGAAGGGTAACGCTAAGGTTGCAGTAGAAAAACACTTTGACAGCAATGGTGCTCTCAAGTTTACTGCACTCGGATGAACACATATATTCGGTGGTGTTCATAATGGCGGCTTTCCTGGTACAGGTACTTCAGACGGGTGCCGGACGCCGGAATCGTTGCCGCAAACCAAAAACTCAAGGAGATTTATCATGCCCGGTCTTTCTTTCCTCGGCTGGATCATCATCGGTGGCCTCGCTGGCTGGATCGCTTCCAAGATCAAGGGAACTGATGCCCAGCAGGGTCTCTTCCTCAATATCGTTGTCGGTGTCGTCGGTGGTCTTATCGGTGGCGCGCTGCTCGGCCTCTTCGGGATTGATGGTGGCGGCTGGATCTTCAGCTTCTTTACCTGCCTCGTCGGTGCGGTGATTCTGCTGTCGATTCTCCAGGCGGTCCGTAAGTAGATTTCAGGGCTTGAGAGCCCACACGAAGGCCCCGCGCACCCGGTTTCCGGGCGCGGGGCCTTCTGTTTGTCCGGTGAGTTGATCTCCCGGGTCGCGGTGGTCGGGGTATTGTTGAGGGGAAACGTCTGAACCGACGTGACACATGCGTCGGGTTCCTCCATCTGCGTCTCTGCAGCCGGGCGGAGAGGTAGGACATCGCTGACAAGTGCAGGAAGGATGTGGGTGTCATCGCCGCCGCTACAACTAAGCCCGACAAACCAACCGGTCGGTCTACCGCGAAGGGTCGGGGTACCCGTCGGCGCAACCGTCCGAGCCCTCGTGAACGTCTCCTGGCTAGTGCGACAAATCTGTTCACCACCGAGGGTATCCGGGTGATCGGCATCGATCGCATCCTGCGTGAGGCTGATGTAGCGAAGGCATCACTGTATTCCCTGTTCGGTTCCAAGGATGCACTCGTTATCGCTTACCTGCAGGATCTGGACGAAAAATCCAGGGCGGACTGGGTACGGCGAACCCATGATATGAGTGATCCGGTTGACAAGATTCTCGCCTTTTTCGATCAGGCGATTGATGATGAACCGGGGCAGGATTTCCGGGGTTCGCATTTCCAGAATGCCGCGAACGAGTATCCGCGCCCCGAGACCGAGAGCGAATGGGGAATCGTGTCGGCGGTGCAGGAACACCGCAGGTGGACGCTACAGACGATGGTGGATCTGCTGACGGAGCGCAACGGCTACCCAGGAACTATGCAGGCCAATCAACTGTTGATTTTCCTGGACGGGGGCCTTGCCGGGGCACGCTTGAACCGGAGTGTCGAACCGCTCCGGACGGCACGTGAACTGGCGAAGCAGTTGTTGATGGTCCCCCCGGCGGACTATTCCATCTGACCGCGTTGGTCCGTGTCCGTGGGTTCTCCGATTGGGCCGGTGGGGTCCGGGGTCTGGTCTGAGGTTTCCTTGCCGAGTCCGTTTTTCTTCTGGGCCTTCTGTTCCCGGCGTTGACGTGTTTGCTGGCGGTTGCGTTCGCGGACCGCTGCGCGCCGCTTTTCCTTCGCGTCTCGTTTTTCTGAGGTCCGGGCCTCGATTTCGGCTTTTCTGCGCGTCAGGATTTCGACGTTCTCACGGTGGAGTTTCCTGATGCGGTGCGGTTGGATGATCATCAGCGTGCGTCGGCGTCGGATGCCCCGGCGGAGAGTTCGTTCCTCGCGGAGTTCTCCCCGAACGCGGTGTTTCGTTTCATCGCGGAATTCCTTGAATTCCTCGGTGAGTGGGTACTTTCGGTCGAGGATGAGGTTGAGGATGATGGTCTGGCTCATGGTCCAGAGGTTGCCCGCGAACCAGTAGAGGGCGATGGCCGCGGGCGCGGGGCCGGTGAGTCCGAATCCCAGGGGAAAGAGTGGGACCAACACCGCGATGATGATCATGAACTGCTGGATACGGCGGGCCGCGGTACTTCCGTGGTCCAGTGTGATGTGTGAGCGGTAAATCGACACCAGCATGTTGATTGTGGTGAAAACCGCGGCCGCGATGAGGAATGGCAGCACGAAATGGAATACCACCTCCCGGTTTGTGTCGAGAGCTGTGAGTTGTTCCGTGGACATCGCGGGGTACGCGGGCATCGGGACACCGTGGATCCGGCCGTGGAGGAACGCCTCGACATCGTTGGAGGTGAGGAAACCGATGGGCTGGTGTCGGGCTGAATCAATTCCGTCGGAGGGCCGTGCCATTCGTAGGAGTACCTGGTAAAGGCCGATGAACACGGGGATCTGGATCAGCGCCGGTACGCAGCCGCCCGCTGGCGAGTAGCGGTGTTCCTTGTATAACTCCTTGCGGCGGGCGGTGAGTTCATCGTCGGCGTCAGCATCGGTGCGGAGTTCGTATTCTTCGGTGAGGGCACGCAGCTTGGGGCGGAGGTTGATGAAGATCCTGTTGGATCGGTACTGGGTCCAGGCGAAGGGCAGGATGATGAGCCGTACGGTGACTATCAGCCCGAAGAGTGAGAGCAGCCAGGCGACGGAATCGTCGAGACCGAGCAGGGAGTGGAGCGTGATGTGCCACAGCTTCATCACGCCGGAGACCGGGTAGATCAGGAAGTCGAGCATTCGGTGTCGTCTTTTCCTCGCACTGTCAGGGGGAAGCCTCCGGGTTTTTGACCGGAGTGCCATCAACGATCGTAGCGGGCTGCTGCGAAAATCCGTGCGGCACGGTGAAAGCGAGTCCGGGCGCTATGATGAGTGCTCATGAGGCATCGCGCACCGGAACCACAGCAGCAGGATGGGTTTAGTGTCATCCAGCTCTTCGGCGAGTTACTGCTGACGGCCGGTGCTCTTCTCCTGCTGTTTGCTTTCTACGAGTCCTACTGGACGAATTTGGCTGCGAGCCGTGAGCAGGATCGGGTGGCGGCTATCCTGGACCAACGGTGGGCGGATGCCCCCGATGATTCCTCGGACATTCAGCGGGAGAATCCACGGGCTCGGCGAGACCCGGTGTTGGGCGAGGCGTTTGCCCGCATGTACATTCCTTCGTTCGGTCCCGATTTCCACTTCGCCATCGTCGAGGGAACGGGGGATGCCGACCTGTTGGCTGGCCCAGGTCGTTATCCGGACACCCAGATGCCGGGCCAACCGGGAAACTTCGCGGTAGCCGGGCACCGTGTGGGTAAGGGGGCACCATTCAATGATCTGGGTAATCTCCGAACCTGTGATTCTGTTGTGGTTGAGACCCGGGATTCATGGGACATCTATCGGATTCTCCCGATTGGCGTGGTTGATGCAGGCCAGCGTCGGACGGAGGCGGCGGAATGTCTCACTCCCGGACAGGTTGAACGGGTGGCTGTCGGTGATTACGCGGGTGTCGACGGGCGCCTGATTACCGTCCCCGGTGATGTTTCGGTGATTGATCCGATACCGGGGCAGCCTGAACTGGTGGCGGATCCGGGGATGGAGGGACTGATGACGATGACGACCTGTCATCCGAGGTTTTCCAATGCGCAACGGATGATCGTGCACGCAATGCTCGTACGGACGGATCTGAAGCAGGACGGCTACCGTCCGGTTGAGCTGAAGGAGAGCTGACATGTATGGATTGATCTGGCGTCTTCTTCCCGGTCCCCGGCCGGTGAAGATTGTGCTCTCCCTGGTTCTCCTGATCGCGGTGTTCTTCCTGCTGATGGAGGTCGTCTATCCGTGGGTGTCCACCTTGATGCCCTACAACGATGTCTCGGTTTAGCCCAGATCCAGTCGGTTGATCACCTCCTCGGCGACTATCTGGGGTTTGATGGACTGCTCCTGGTTGGAGAAGACAACTACCGCGGTTTTTCCCTTCTGTACCGCGTAGACGGAGTGTCCGTTCCCGCCGAATCGTCCTCCCGACCATCCTGCGGGTTCTTCGGCGGGGTCGGTTGAGGCAACTGGTGCAGCCCAGTCGACGACAGCGGTGGCGTCCGCGATGGTGTCCATGTGACGGACAATGACGGTGAGTTGGGGTTCTTCAGGGTAAGACCAGTAGACGCAGGCCGGTGGGTTGAAGCGTTCGTCTGTGCCGACGCCTGTGACACGTTGGCCATTGGTTTCCGCGATCCACTGAGTGTCCAGGTAGGGACAGTCAGTCCATGATTCGCGTCCTCCCGAAACGATGGGTAAAGCATCGAAGGGGAGCAACGACTCTGCGGCTGCGGGAGGTTCGGGCTGATCGGGTGCTGCCGCCGGGGTGTGGGTCGATTCCGGGGCTGGTTTCTCAGGTGCCGGGACAGGTTTCCCGGTGGTCTCTCCGCATCCGGCGAGAGTGAGTGGTAACAGCAGGCTGGACAGTGCAAGTAAGGTACGGCGCATGGGACTTAGCGTAGGGACCGCAGCCGCCGACCGCACCTCGAATGCTCCCGGGGAGAGAAGTATCCGCCAGGGCATCCATATCCTCACCGGTGCGTTACTGGTGGTGGTGGCCTTCGCCGCCGTGAAGTCTGAGGTGAGGCAGTTATTACTCACGTTGGCGTTGTGTGTGGGTTTTGCCGGTGTGTACATCCTCGGATCACGCCTGCGGGACAGTATGTCGGGTGCGTTGGCGCAGGTGTGGTTGCTGGCTCTGACGTTGTTGTGGGTGCTGCTCATTCCTATGCAGCCGACGTCGATCTACCTGGTATTCCCCTTGTACTTCCTCTATCTGCAGGTACTCGATGATATTCGGGGTGTGATCGCGGTCATCGGAGCTACGGCGGTATCGGTGTTCTCCCAATGGCCGCACCTGACCGCGGGGGCGATTCTCGGTCCGACGGTGGCAGCGTTGGTGTCCATCGGAATCGACTATGCTTTCAAGACGTTGTGGAAGGTGTCGGCGGAACGTGAGAAACTCATCGCGGAGCTGCTGGAGACGCGTTCCCAGCTCGCGGAGACGGAACGTGCCGCCGGGATGGCCGCAGAACGGCAGCGTATCGCGCATGAGATTCATGACACCCTGGCACAGGGGCTGTCCAGTATCCAAATGCTGCTCTATGTGGCTGAACAGGAGCTGAAGAAGACGGGGATCAGTGATGATGCTGCTGAGACAGTTCTGAAGCGCATCGATCAGGCGCGGACGACGGCTGCGGATAATCTGGGAGAAGCGCGTGCGATGATAGCTGCGCTGCAGCCTGCGGCTTTGTCCCGGACCTCTCTCGAAGGGGCGTTGCACCGGGTTGCCAGTGGGATCATTGGTACCGAGGTGACGATTGCGGTGGAAGGCGACGAGCGGCAGTTACCGATGCGTACGGAAGCCTCCTTGCTTCGCATTGCCCAGGGGGCGGTGGGAAATGTCGCGAAACATGCGGATGCTCAGCGCTGTCATGTCACATTGACCTATGACACGGATGAGGTACGACTTGATGTGGTTGATGACGGGCGAGGTTTCGACCCCGAGGCAGTCGGGGAACGGCCCAGGGGACTGGGACACATCGGCTTGGATGCGATGCGGCAACGTGCTGCAGAGCAACACGGTACGCTGACTGTTGAATCCGCGCCGGGGCAGGGAACTGCGATTTCCATCGCGATTCCCGTGGAGGATGATCCTTCCACCTCAGCCCACCGGTCCAGGGCACTTACCCAGGTCGAGGATTCCGGAGATGAACCTGAGTACAACACGCAGTAGGCGACTGTCGGATTATCGTGCGTAACCGGTGAACAACAAGGGAAGAGACATTAGTTGACCATGATCAGAGTCCTGCTCGCTGATGACCATGAGATTGTCCGGCTCGGGCTTCGTGCTGTTCTGGAAGAAGCCGAGGATATAGAGGTGGTTGGAGAGGTTGCGACCGCGGAAGCTGCTATCGCGGCGGCGCAGGCGGGTGGTCTTGATGTGATCCTGATGGACCTGCGGTTTGGGGCGGGTGCGGAGGGGACGTTGGTATCCACCGGCGCTGACGCCACCGCTGAAATCAAGCGCACCATGACCAGTCCGCCGAATGTTCTGGTCGTGACAAACTACGATACCGACGCCGAGATTATGGGGGCCATAGAAGCGGGTGCTGTCGGATACCTACTGAAGGATGCTCCGCCTTCGGAACTTTTGGCGGCTGTTCGCTCCGCAGCGGAAGGTGATTCCGCATTGTCCCCGGTAGTTGCAAACCGGCTCATGACGCGTGTTCGGACCCCGCGGACATCACTCACGCCGCGGGAACTCGAGGTACTCAAACTCGTTGCGGCTGGTTCGTCGAACCGGGAGATCGGTAAAGTTCTTTTCCTCTCGGAAGCTACCGTCAAATCCCACCTGGTGCACATCTACGACAAATTAGGGGTACGTTCCCGTACTTCTGCGGTGGCGGCGGCACGCGAACAGGGAGTTCTCTAAAAGATGGGTGTGTCCCTGATTATCATTACCGATAGTCAGGGGCACACCCATTCCCCATGAGTATCCTGGTACTTCGGAGGATGTCGAAGGGTGGGACAGTGAAAGAAGAGCCATTGAACACGGTTGTGGTTCTAATGGCTCTTCGTTCTGCGGGAAGAAATCTCAGTTTGCGGCGTTGAACGACTCAACGATATTGTCCGGGATCTTGCCACGGTCAGCGACCTCAAAGCCATTGTCACGGGCCCACTGGCGGATTTCCTTGGTGCGGCCGCGTGAACCGCCACCACTGCTACGGCGACGCTGGCGAGTTCCGCCAGTGATCTTACGACCCACCTCGATGTACCGCTGCAGAGAGCCGCGAAGCTCGTTGGCATGTTCCTCGTTCAGGTCGACGGAGTACTCCGTGCCGTCGAGGGAAAAGTGCACCACGTGCAGCTCGTCCTCGCTAAGGGGGGTTTTGTCCAGGTCATCGAAGTACTGGGTGATTTCGCGTCTTGCCATTGAGTAAGCTCCTTCATCGTTCTGTCTTTGCTGGTCAGTTCACATATAGTGAGATATTTTATTCAAGTGAGTTACTGTAATGCGCCCTGCGGACAGCCGCACTGCTCGTAACTGCGCAGCTTCCTGGCCTTGATTCGGTCAGCGCTGATTCGAGGAAATAAGGACACTTCCGTATCAAAAGAACTGTGCAGTCTTACGTGCAGCTACTTACCTTTACTCACTGCTTGAAGTAAAGATTATACAATATTTTCCAATTGTGCAATGTGGCCGACTGTGCTTCGGGGCTTTCGTGCCTTTGGGGTAAACACTATCTGCTTCATTGAGTTGTAGTTGATAGTTATTAGATCATGAAAGAATTATTCACCGTTCCACGATTTTTTCTGTGAAATCGGATCTATGAAACATGTGACGGTAATTGAATCAGGTGGCCGTGTGTTGTGGCTGTTCCAAAGAGCTTGAAAAAGCCGCCCGTTCCGCAGTCGGGGCGGGGCGGGCGGGCAATGTGAGCCTCGTAATGGACGACGGATGCGCTCAGCTCCGGCTCTGTATCCGTTCCTGGATCTGCGCTCCGAGGTTGTCGAGTTCCCGGGACACCGTATTGTGGCTGCGGCGCCGCTGTTGTGGGGACAGATACTCGGCGTTCTCCACTGCACTACGGAGCTCCTCCAACCGGTCCTTCGCGTCGATCCGGAAACCTGCGGACACGGGTGCAGACTCGAGGTTTTCGAGGATACCGTCGATACGCGCCTTCAACGGGGCGCCGTGCCCGGAGTAACGGGCGAGCTGATCGGCGGTGACACCGTAGCGGCTGGCCCGACGCTTCTCCAGATACTGCCTTCCGAGTGTCACTCCCCGGTAGACGAGAGGAAGTGCCAGTGGCACGAGGAGCCGGGTGGCTGCGGTGTAGCGGCGCACACTCTGGGTGTTGAAACGCCCCTGGCGGACTTGTGCCAGCTTGTTCTTGGCCATTCTGCGCTCGTGCTGCCGCTTGGCCTTCAGGCCTTTCCGTTCAGCCTTCAGCAGTGACTTCTCCTGTTTAGCCAAGAGCTTGGATCGCCGGTGGTTCAGTTTGGCGGTCTGCTTCACCTCGGACTTGGCGCGCGCCTGCGCGGCTTTGATCTCTGCTTTAGTCTTTGCCCGGCTCTTGCGGATCGCCTCGAAAATGCCCATGGTGTCTGTCTGATCTCCAATTAATGTTGTCGTTGTCGTTCCTTTTCCAGCTTACCCGCAGGTGGGGTTAAGCTGATTGTCATTGTGGAGCTGGACATTGAATTGCAGCCGTCGGACCTCGTCGGATGTCGGTACCGGATCGTACAACGTCACCGTCACGCAGATCAGGCGCCGACGGAGGCTGTGCAGCGACGGATTGAGCGTGCCGAGGCGGGGAAGTCTCGCGTCCGTGCACTGCTCCCCTTGGCGCCGGAGGAGTGGGATTCATCGAAATTCAGCCGCGTGCACATCGAGGACGAGGGCGAAGACGCGGAGCTCGCGACGCTTGAGGCTCTTGCCGCGCAGACCACGATCATCACGGGTGCTGTTTTCACCGGTTCTTCAGACGGTCGGCGTTGGCGATCGACACCTGATGTCCTCGTCAGGGCGAATGACGGACGTTATTTGCCGGTGATCGTGTCCAACCACAGGATTGCCCGGCCTGCGGTTGGGTGTCGGCAGGAGTTGATCGCCACGAGACGTCTCGGACTGGGTGCCTCATCCTTCGGGGAGTACCGGCTTCGGCACCATGCGGTCGACGGATACCGATTGGGTCTTGCGGCCCGTGCGTTGGCGGAGTTCGGATTGGATAGTGAGCGCGGTGGTTCCATCGGTCAGGACCGGGAACTGGCGTTCCTGGTGGATACCAGGCACTACCAGTCAGCGTTGTCTAAGGCCCTCGAAGCCTCGTTGCCCGATGGCCCCCGCCGGTTGAAAGAGTGCGGTGAGTGTCGCTTCTGGTTCGATTGCGGCCAGAGGTTGACGGCGGCAGATGACATCTCCCTCGTGTTCCCGGGAGATCGTTCGGAGCCGTACCGCAGGCAAGGTATCGACACTGTGGCCGACCTGATCGATGCGGATCTGGGGGAGGCCTCCGCGTTGGCTAAGGCGTGGCGTGCCGGGATCCCGGTGCTACGGAAAGTTCCGCAGGTGACGGCGCAACGTTTTGACGTGGAGATTGACGTCGATGTGGAGGCGTATCTTGATCAAGGAGCCTATCTGTGGGGCGCTTTCGACGGCCGTGAATACCGTCCCTTCGCGATATGGGGTGGGCTGGGCACCGCAACCGAGGCGGAAAACTTCGCCCGGTTCTGGTCCTGGCTCCGGACGGTACGGGACGACGCCCGTGCCCGGGGACGCAGTTTCGCCGCATTCTGCTATGCACGTCACGGTGAGAATCACTGGTTGTCCAGCAGTGCGCGGAGATTCCGGGGGCATGTGAGCCCGGACGGATGCACCGTCCCGTCGGAGGCTGAGATCGAGGAGTTCATTTCTTCCCCGGAGTGGATCGACGTGTTCGCGGCCGTCCGTTCTCAATTGATCGGCCCACGTGGCCTCGGCCTGAAGATAGTGGCGCCACAGGCGGGGTTCACCTGGTCGGAGTCGGATCTGGACGGAGAAGCGAGCGTCGATACGTACCGTGTCGCTGGTGGGCACACGGGTGCCCGTCCCGGTGAAGTGGAGGCGGCCCGCCGTCGGTTGCTGAGCTACAACGGTGACGATTGCAGGGCAACGTCTGTGGTGCGGGCGTGGCTGGCGTCCGGTGCGCCGGGGGTCCCGCCACTGATGCCCTGAGAACGGGACAAGGCCACGATGATGAGAATGCCGAGGATGACCAGACCCGTGACGATCTGACCGTACGCCGGATTATGGCGTCCGGTGGCGGTCGCCGGGGTCCCGGGATCGTGTGCTCGCTGCAACCTCTGTCGCTGCAGGACAACTGCGGTAGCGGTGAGCGGAAGGAAAGCACCGAGGCTCAGCGCTATGAGGAGAGCCGGGGCCGGTCCGATGGATGTAGCACTCTCAAACTGCCGCAACGCGAGAGAACCGTTTAAAAGCGTGGCACGCAGCAGCCCCAGGGAATCCAGAACTCCCATTCCGCGACGGACGGCTGCAGGCCCCCCTCCGATGATTGACGGGACGAGGAAACTCAGCACACCGATGAGGAGCTGCGCGCCGAACCCGATCAGTAATGGCAGCACCGGGAGTGTGAAGGCGACGGTTGATCCGAGAAAGACCTCCACGGCCGCCCTGAGTATCCCGATGATGAGCCACGCCGGTGCCGCGACCACCGCGACCGCCGCGAAGGTGAGTCGGTCCCGGGGGTCCGTCAGTACATCACGGACGTTGCCCATCCAGGGAACCGCCGCGATGATCCATCCTGCGGCATAGATCAGGAGTCCTGTGCCGAGGACACCGGGGGTTCCGCAGAGCGTTCCGCTGACCGCGACGCTGACACCACAGACCAGTGCTGTCGCGGCTGCACTGGTGTGGTCCGGACGGCCTCGGGTCCGCCAGACGGCGGGGAACATCAATGTGAGGGAACCGAAGGCGGTCAACCCGACGAACCCCGGAAGGTTGAGGATGAGGTGTGCGGAGCGGAGTCGGTTGGGCCAAGCTCCGGGCACTCCGATGGTCAGCAGAATCCCTGCCGTGATGCCGCCGAGAAGACAGATGGTGGCCAAGACGTAGACCGCGACAATCGGGCGGAACCTACGTGTTTTGTCTGATTCGAGATACTGTTTTCCCAGGGAAATCCCGTGGAGGACCATCCCGGCAGTGGTCAGGGTTGCACCCATGACACTGACGTACGTCGATGGGGTGTCTGGGAGCTGTCCACCGAGAATCAGCACGGTCCCGACGGTGACCGTCCAGATCCGGTAGAGCTGCCTGACCTGATGTGCGCGGGTAGGCCGGTGGCCGGTGAAACGCGCGGTGAAATACTGGGACCAGACCATGATCGAAGTCGTGATCACCCCGATGCCGAGAATATGGACGGGGATCCAGGAATTCATGTGTCCGGCGGCTGCAGCGCCGACGGTGAGGGGGAGAATAATGAGCCAACAGGCCACCGGAGTGTTGGCGCGCAGCATCCACTGGCGGCGTGACCATGCAGCCGCATGATCTGGTTTGTGTGTATGCGGTGCGGCCATGCCGCCAGGTTAACCCCTGATCCGGGCCGCGCGGCGGCGAAGCCGGTCCCAGGTGAGGATCACCGCGATGAGTAGCTGCACCGCGAGGATGGCGAGCAGCCAGATGATGAGGCCGGTCCAGGAGTAACGGATGAGGATGATGCCGGAGAACCAGCCCACGAGGGAAGATCCCAGGTAGTAACAGAAGAGGTACATGCTGGATGCTTCGGCACGGTCGGTCGTGGCGAGGCGCCCGATCCACCCGGAGGAGGTGGAGTGCACCGCGAAGAAGGCTGAGGTGAACAGCAGGACCCCCAAGACCGTCACCGCCAGATTGCCGGATGCCGCGAGACCGATACCGACGAAGGAGATGAGCACCATGGCTACGAGAACCTTGCCAGGACCGAAGCGTGTCGCCCATGCGCCTGCGCGTGCGGAGGACCAGGTTCCGGAGAGATACAGGACGAACAGTGCACCAACCAGCGCCTCGGACAGGCCGAAGCGTTCGATCATGCGGAAACCCAGGTAGTTGTAGAAGGAGACGAATACGCCCATCGCAAGGAATGCGGTGATGAAGAGTGCCGCGAGCCGGGGATTGCGCCAGTGTCCGAGCATCGCCGCGAACTCGCTACGGACATGAAGTTCCTTGCGGACGAAACGTCGTTGCGTGGGCAGCATCTTGAGGATCACGAGAACGAACAGTGCCGCGACGATGGCGTCGGCACCGAGCGCCCAGCGCCAGGAGGCGAATTCGAGAACCCCGGCGGGCACGATGCGGCCGATGAGCCCACCTAGTGATGTCCCGGCGACGTAGACCCCCATGGCGCGAGCGAGATGGTCCGGGTGGAGTTCCTCGGAGAGCCAGGTCATGGCGACGGCCGGGACACCCGCGAGAAGAGCCCCTTGCAAGCCACGCCCGATGATGAGCCACCAGATGTTGGGGGCGAAGGGCAGTGCCGCGCCGAGCGCGACGGCGGCCATGACCGAGATGGACAGAACCCGGCCACGTCCGAAACGCTCGGAGAGGATCGAGGCGGGAACGATTGCGAGGGCGAGTGCCCCGGTGGTCGCGGAGACAGTCAGGGCGGATTGCGTGGGGGTGATGCCGAGCTCTGTTGTGAGGGTGGGCAGCATCGCCTGGGTGCAGTAGAGGGCGTTGAAGGATGCGAGACCGGCGGCGAGCATTGCCAGGACGGCCCGCCGGTAATCGGTGTCTCCGCGCCGGAGACCTTCGGGGAGATCTCCGGCGGTGGCGGCAGGCGTGGGGGGTGTCGTGCTCATGGGATCATCGTGCCGTGGCCCGCGTAATTAGTAAAATATCAATAAAGTAAGAAACCGATGTAAAAAACGCATGGAAGGGGTGAGTGATGCCTCCATCACCGCGACTCGACGACGTGGACGCCTTCATCAAGCTCGCTGACTCCGGGCACCTCACCGCCACCGCCGAAACGCTTGGGATCCCGCAGCCCACACTGTCCCGGAGGATCGCACGTTTGGAACGGGAGCTGGGCACCGATCTCTTCGACCGCGCCGGGCGCACCCTGACACTCAATACCCGCGGGCGGGCATTTCTCGGGCACGCCCGCCGAATCAGCGCGGGCTTCGCCGCCGCGCGAACGGACATGGAGCGCCTCATGGACCCGGAGTACGGCACTGTGCGGATCGATTTCATGCACTCACTGGGCACCTGGCTCGTTCCTGGACTGCTCCGTGCCTATCGTGCGGAGCACGCTGGTGTCCACTTTGAGCTCCATCAGGGTGCTGCCAGGCATCTTGTGGAGAGGGTGCTGTCTGACGCCACCGATCTGGCACTCGTCGGCCCCCGCCCCGAGGAGAGTCTGGGGGACGGGGCGGAACTCGGCTGGCTGTGTCTCCACAGCCAGCCGCTCGCACTCGCCATCCCGGAGGGGCACCGTCTTGCCGCCAGCACGGGGCCGTTACCTTTGTCCGCCGCAGCCGAGGAACCCTTCATCGGGATGCGCCCAGGCTACGGTACCCGGCAACTGCTTGATGAGCTCACTGCCCGGGCGGGGTTCCGACCAGATGTCGTGTTCGAATCGATGGAACTCAGTACCGTTGCAGGTCTGGTCAGTGCGGGACTCGGGGTGGCGCTGCTACCCATGGACGACCCATACCTGGCACCCGCGGGGTTGCTCCTCAGACCACTGGATCCGCCGACGCACCGGGAGCTCGGCCTGGTCTGGCGGGCGGCGGCTTCTCCGGCACCTCCGGTGGATCGGTTCCGGGAGTTCGTCGCTACCGGGCCATGATGGCCCTGGATGGTCGGACCGGTGGATGTCCGTCCATGAGAACGCCGCCCACCGTACGGTGGGCGGCGTTCTTGACGTTCTTGAGCGGGCTACTTCTTTTGGGCGGCGCCGGCGTAACGCTCAGCGACATCATCCCAGTTGAAGACGTTCCACACGGCCTTGACGTAATCAGCCTTGACGTTCTTGTACTGGAGGTAGAAGGCGTGCTCCCACATGTCCAGCATGAGTAGCGGGGTCAGGTTGGCGGAGATGTTGCCCTGCTGGTCGGTGAGCTGCTCAATGATGAGGCGTCCACCGATGTGGTCGTATCCCAGGACGGCCCAACCGGATCCCTGAAGTCCGAGAGCAGCACCGGAGAAGTGCTCCTTGAACTTCTCGAAGGAGCCAAAGTCCC
Source organism: Corynebacterium sp. CCM 9204 (assembly GCF_041357695.1). Lineage (NCBI taxonomy): Bacteria > Bacillati > Actinomycetota > Actinomycetes > Mycobacteriales > Corynebacteriaceae > Corynebacterium > Corynebacterium sp. CCM 9204. The sequence goes on along the minus strand of NZ_JAUERX010000006.1, from coordinate 66,819 downwards.
GTTCGATCGCTTCCGCCAGTTCGCCGGTGGGCTCGCCGCCACCATTGGGGGAGAGGTTCTTCCAGAATATGGAGTGGTTGGTGTGTCCACCGAGGTTGAACGCGAGGTTCTTCGACAGTGCGGTGACTTCGTCGCCGATGGTGCCATTCTCGCGGGCCTTGGCGAGTGCCTCCAGTGCGGCGTTGGCGCCCTTGACGTAGTTCGCGTGATGCTTGGAGTGGTGTAGCTCCATGATCTCGGCTGCAATGTGCGGCTCTAGAGCATCGTACGCGTAATCCAGTTCGGGGAGTTCGTAGTAAGTCGTCATGTGAAAAACCTTTCGTAAAAGAATGAGCGTGGAACATGTCCGCGTCGTTGCCCCATGATAGGGCAACGCCGAATAAGGTCACACGTCTATCACAAAATTGTTATAAGTACGCCCCTGCGAACATGGGCCATCGGGGCTGTCGCCTGCTGCTATTGTTTCAATCCCCCGACTGGGGGTGAAAATGCGGAAACGCGGTGACCCGTCATCGGGGCCTAAGCTGGTGGTCACAGAAATATCGCCGAGAAAGGGTCTAACGCAGTATGGGATGGTTAATCGGACGTAATCCAGAGATGGTCACCGCAGATACCGCACTCAAGGGGGGCACACACCCCGTTCTGAACGACCCTCAGCCGCACGCGGTCCTCGGTACCCCGATTACGGGTCCCTGGAGTGAAGGGCAGCGCAGCCTTCTTATCGGGATCGGGTGTTTCTGGGGAGCCGAGAAAATCTTCTGGGAATTGGAGGGAGTCGAGGCGACCTCCGTGGGCTATGCGGGTGGATACACTCCGAACCCCACCTACCGTGAAGTCTGTACCGGGCGCACCGGGCATGCGGAGGTCGTCGAAGTCGTGTTTGACCCTGCCCGTATATCCTTGCAGCGGATCGTCGCCACCGCCCTCGAAGCCCACGATCCCACCCAGGGGTTCCGGCAAGGTAATGATGTGGGAACTCAGTATCGATCAGCCTTCTATACCCTCGGAGACACCGTCACCTCGCGGGATGATGCAACTGTCATTCGCATGATGGTCACTGAGTACGGTGAGAGACTCTCCGGAGCTGGATACGGGCCCGTAACCACCGAGATTCTTCCTTTGGCTGAGACCCCCGCGGGTGACTACTACCGTGCCGAGGACCATCATCAGCAGTATCTGTACAAGAATCCCGGCGGATACTGTCCCCACCATTCCACCGGAGTCGCATGCGGGGTGCCGGAATAGGGCGTTCCCCTAACGACGGCCCCCGTGCTCCGTGGGTGGCGGTGGGCCTGGCTGAACTCAGATACGGAATATGGTCGGCGTCGCTGCCCGCGTGTGCAACCATCCGGCTATCGGAAACGCTATGAGAGCGATCAGCGTCAATATCCCGACGAGTGCACCGAGTATCCCGCCGGATGAGTCCGGAAGTTGTGAAGAAGAACCCGACGCAGGGGGCGCCGGTGCGATACCCAGCTCATCATCGGTCAGAGGGCGACCCTCGAGGGTGATTCTGTCAACGTACATCTTCCGAACCGGGAAGGGATCTGCATCGCTGGCGGGGTGGGCCCAGCTCTGGTTCTCCACGTACTGGTTGAGGATGATCCTCCAGGATTGATCAAGAATTTTCGTGAACTGCTTGTCTGTCGTACGCAGATCATCGAAAGTGATGTGATCCCGCTCGTCGTACGGAGGGGTATCGTCGTACAGGGCAGGTTTCCCGTTGACGAAGAACTTCAGGGCGTCGGGACTGGTTTCGACTTTCCACGTCTGCCATTCGTCTGCGAGATCCTTCCCCTCGGTGAAAATTCGCCCGGCCCGCTTCGTACCGTTCTCATCGCAACTGAAGTGAACGGTGGACACTGACTGCTTTGAGCGCCAGGGCCACGAGTAGTGCTCGACCAGGTCTAGTTCGCCGTAGAGACTGTCGGAGTCTCCTCTGCTGCATGTCCGGTGGTTGTTCTGCATCCAGATGGCGCTGCGAAGCCCATCTTCGCCGCCGGTAACGATTTTTGCCCGAGTTTCCATGGTGAATACACCGGTGGCGATCCAGTCGGTCTGGAGACGTGCTGAGGTGTACCGGGTTATTTTTCCCTCGGGGCAGGGATCCTCGACGATGTTGTCCTCGGTCAAGGCCTCGCCCTGCTCGGATATGCAGTGTCGTGCAGTGGTTATTTCCAGCATTCCATCTCGGACCTGGACCGCATCCGGGGTCAGGACCAGTTTTTCGTTCTTATAGTCCGGTTGATCAAAGATGGTCCAGCGATTCAGTGATTCCGGGGAATCAAATTCCTCGACCCATTGATATGGACCGTCGTACACGGTCGGGGTCGTGGCTCCAGCGTGTACAGGGGCGAGTGAGCCGAGGGAAAACGCTGTGATGACTGCTGCTGCGGTTACACTTCTGCGAGCTGTTCGGGAAGTCGGCATATTTTCTCCATACGTTGAAATGTGTAGTCGATTGAATTGATGAGCAACATCGTGTGGGCGTCAGGTTTGTACGCATGGGGACTCCCGAAGCGTCGGATTGGTCTTGGAATCAGATGATGTCGTTCTGTATGTGAATACTTCGACGTGCAGGTAGGCCCAGTTAGATATTCTGATAATACCTAACTGGGCCTTAAAATGTCCGGTGAACGGAGGAAAAACCGGAAGTGCTGCCACCCGGGTGTGTTCAGAAGGGGATTGCGTCGAGGCTTGTGGCCCCTGGGTCGCCGTCGATCGCCGGAGCTCCGTCGCGGTTCAGCCAGAATGCAGACATACCAGCTCGTCTGGGGGCGGCAACATCATTCTCGTAGTTGTCTCCGATCATCACCGCTCGATCCGCCGGTACATCGAGTATCGAGAGGGCCTTCGCGTAGCACTCGGGCCGGGGCTTTGCGACACCGAGGTCGCCGGATGCCAGCAGATGGACACCGGGCAGATCGAGTCCGGTGTACCGGAGCTTTGCGGACTGTATTTCGGTGACACTGTTGGTGAGTATCCCGACGCGGGCTCCGGTGGCCAGTGCGCGGTGGAGGGCTGGGGCGGCATCCGGGAATGCGCACCATGCCTCACGGTAGAGCGTGAGAAAACGGCCGAAGAGTTCGTCGCAGGAGGAATCGGATAGGGTTCCGTCCCCGGTAAATTCCCGGGTCCGTCCGCGGCGTTGTTCAGGATGGCTCACATCGCCCCGCTCGTAGGCAGCAAACCACCGGCGTTCTATCTCGAACCATCGGGAGGTCTGGTCGCCGTCGAAACCCAGTTCATGTGCCCAGATCCGGGCTGCGGTCCGGGCTGCGGTGGTGTGGTCGACCAGAGTGCCGTCGAGGTCGAAGATGATCGCATTGTAATCCACGCCACGGAGGCTAGCAGTTTTCGGGTTTCGGCATGTAGGGTAGCCCGCGGCGAGGGCCCGGTGGGGCTACTGCCCCGCTGGTCCGGGACCGGTTCCGAGCACAGCCATCTGGAGGAAACAACGACGTGGACGAGCACACGGCCGAGCAGGCCCAGCACCTCATCGATAGTGGTGAGATCGACGATATTCTCGATGAGATGGGTCAACGCATCATCAATGGGTCCATAACCCGCTTGGACGAAGCCTCCGATCATCTCGCCGAACAGTTACTGAACTCTCGGCTTGACTGCCGAGACGCGCGTGGCTCCGTGGAGAACGTCTCGGAGGCTCTTGCCCGACGAGTATGGGGGACCTGTCAGCGAACGGCCCGCCGCTGGGCTGACGAGGAGACCGACGTGGATCGTCTTCTCGCGGCGTTCGCTGAACTTCACGAATCCGGGATAGTGTCTGCCCTCTTCAGTGACTGGAAATCCATGGCGATCACGTCCGATCATCGGGGTGCTGTGCTCGTTCGCCGCGATGACTGGCAGGATCTCAGTTTCCTGCATCGACGTCGCCTCACGCTCAGCTATGTTGGTGCCGCCGATGATGAGGCGGAGATCGGGCGGGAGCTCACCGCAGCGTTACGCGGGGCAGGTCTTCCTGCTTCCGCTCCACACCACGGACGGGTGACGGTGCGGGTGCTGTGGAAATGGCATGTCCCGGATCTGGTCACCGTCTGATTCTTCGGGATTCGGGGATTCCGATCGGGCGTTTTCTCGCGGGCGTGGCTCCAACGGCATGTTTTCAGCGATAGATTCCTCACATTTTCCACATGAAGCAACATAAACGGGCATCATGGATGGTGGAAGAACGTAGTGCGTCGGACAACCGACGCCCAGTAGCCGGATCCACTGGGCCCGGCAGGGAGAAGGTATCCATGAAGGTCAGTGTCGGAAACAAGATTGTTCTCATCGGCGCCGGAGATGTCGGCGTCGCTTACGCGTTCGCCCTCATCAACCAGGGCATCTGTGACCACCTCGCGATCATCGATATCGATGAGAAGAAGCTTGAGGGTAACGTCATGGATCTCAATCACGGTGTCGTGTGGGCGCCTTCCCGCACGAAGGTGACCAAGGGTACGTACGCGGATTGTTCCGATGCCGCTATGGTTGTCATCTGCGCCGGGGCCGCTCAGAAACCGGGCGAAACTCGTTTGCAGTTGGTTGATAAGAACATGAGGATCATGAAGTCCATTGTTGATGACGTCATGGCCAATGACTTTGACGGTATCTTCCTCGTCGCATCCAACCCCGTGGACATTCTCACGTATGCAGTGTGGAAATACTCCGGTCTCCCTGCACACCGGGTCATCGGGTCCGGTACGGTCCTCGACTCGGCTCGTTTCCGGTATATGCTCGGTGAACTGTACGAGGTCGCCCCGACTTCCGTGCACTCCTACATTATCGGTGAACATGGCGACACAGAACTGCCCGTCCTCTCTTCGGCAACGATCGCCGGTGTTTCCATGCGTAAGCAGTTGGAAAAGGATCCGGAGCTCGAATCTAAGCTGGAGAAGATCTTCGAGGACACCCGTGACATGGCGTACAAGATTATCGACGCCAAAGGGTCGACGTCTTACGGCATCGGTATGGGGCTCGCTCGTATCAGCCGTGCCGTTCTCCAGAACCAGGATGTCGCAGTTCCCGTAGCAGCACTGCTGCGCGGTGAGTATGGTGAGGAGAACATCTACATCGGTACCCCGGCCGTCGTGAACCGCCGTGGTATCCGGCGAGTTGTTGAATTGGAGCTCACCGAACACGAGATGGAACGGTTCAAGCACTCCGCGAACACGTTGCGTGCGATCCAGGAGAAGTTCTTCCCGGCCGAGGACACCAAATAGTCTGTTCCTTCGATGTCGGTTGTACGGCGGTGCAGGTGCGCATTCGGGTGCGTGCCTGCACCGCCTTTTGTGTCAGTTCCCTGTGGATGGACCGGGATGGGATAATGGGATCGTGACTGCTCAACCGTCCACAGCCATAACCCGAATCATCGCGCATCGGGGTGATTGCGAGAACTATCCGGAGTTGACGCTCCCGGCCTTCACATCGGCTCTCGATGTTGGAGCTGACGGCATTGAATGTGATGTCCGGCTGAGTGCGTGTGGCACGGTCATGTGCATTCATGACCCGATTGTCAATCGTGTCAGCAACGGGTCCGGGCGCGTGTCGGCTATGACGCTCGACGAGTTGCGGCGGTTGAACTTCGGTACTTCCGTGAATCCTCAGCCTCCGCTTCGGCTGGATGATGTTCTAGAACTTATTTCGGCTTACCCTGATCGTGAGTTATTCATCGAGACGAAGCACCCGTTGCGTTTCGGCCGGGAACTCGAGGAACAGGTTGCGCTCCGGCTCCGCTATTTCGGTCTGCTGGATGATCCGCGTATCCGCATCATTTCTTTTTCCCCATTGTCTATTCTCCGCATGCGGAGATTAGCTCCGGCGATCCCCCGGATCCACCTGCGCAGGAAACGGTGTCCTCTCTTCGATACGATCGTGCAGGCACGCGGCAGGGTATCTGGTTGGGGAGTCTCCGTGGAGCAAGCCAAGGATGATCCCTCCAGAATCAGATACGGTGGGCTCCCCGGATATATGTGGACCGTTGATGACCCCCGGGACATAGCATGGGCGGCGGAACACGGTGTACGGTGGCTTGCCACCAATCGGCCCGGTTCGGCGTTGCGCATTCTTGGCCGGTAGCACCCGAGCGGGTGCACAGCGGGTATCTTCGAGGCATGGCCAAAAAGAAGAAGAAGAATGAAAATCTCCCCGAGGGTATGAGTCGTCGCCAGGCGAAGCTCGCCGCCCGTGCCGCCGAGCGTGCCGCCCTGGACCGGGATCCCCGGCCTTATGAGGGGCTCGCGATGGAAGCGGACCTGGTTGCGCTGCAGGAGTTTGTGCCTTCGGCGTCCGCTGAACTGAAGGTTGAGGGTATCGACGAGCCGGTTGTCCTCTGCACTGTGCTTCCCGGGGCCGTGGCAGCGGTGACACGTGAGAGCGCTGATGGGGGCGTTGAACGTCTCGTGGCGCTTCAGGTGCAGATGCACAGTCATAATCCCGGCCGTGATCTGGCATTCGCGCTGAGCTGGGTGAAGGACGCGGAGCCCGGTCAGACCCTTGAATCCACCGTCGCCGATGGAAGTCAGCCGGACCTGAAGGAGTTGATTGACCCGGCGACAACGTTGAAGCCCGTCTCTTACGACACCTTTGATTGGTGGCTCGCTGAGGGCGCTGTTCTTGATCCAAGGCTGAAGCAGGGGATCGAGCAGGCGAATGCCGCGATCATACCGTCCGCAGAGATCACAGCAGATATCGAGGGCACTGTCTGGTGGATCGATCCGGGTGAGAAGGCGCATGTCCGGTGGATCAGACTGGAGAACGAGGACAAGCTCATAGCGGCTCTTGCTCGTATCGCGGCAGCAGGTGAACTGACGCTCGGTGAGGGCACCAAATTTGCCGGGGTGTTCCGAACGCACGGTCTCGCTGTTCCAGTCTTCGATCTTCCCCGGGAAACGTCACCGGGTGAGTTTGTGGCACCATTGGAGGCCCTGGACAAGAAGATCAACCGTGAGTTGGCCAATGATGCTGAATTGACCGCGGACGAGCGTAGACAGCTCGACAACATCAAGTCCCGGCAAGTCACCATTCGCTAGCGGCGCACTAGGTTTCGTGAGGGAACCCGGTACCGCGTGGAATGGCTACTGGATCCCCTCACGTCTGCGAGTCACCTCATCGAGTTGAACAACATCTGTGCGGCAGTCTCGTCCCACAGCACCACGTTGCCCACGTTGGTGTCCTGGAAACCACCCACGGGAACGGTTTCAGTGACGACGCCCGAGCGCATCGCCAGTGCGAGGCGCGCCAGGTGCCAGATGTGGTCACCGGTACCTACCGTGAATGTTCCGCTAGCGCGACTGATCAACGGTGCCAGACGGAATGGGTTGAGCAGGGTCGTCGGGCTCGTGGCCTTCTCCATCAGCGCGGAGAGGAACTCCCGTTGGTGCGCCACGCGGTCCAGGTCGCCCATGGCGAAGGCCCTGCTACGGACGTAACCGAGGGCTTCGGGTCCGGTCAGTTCCTGGCATCCCTCGGGGAGGTTGATGTTCGCCAGAGGATCGTTGATGGCTTCACTGACACACATCTCCACGCCTCCGACAGCGTCAACGAGCCCGGAGAAACCGCCGAACCCGATTTCCGCGTAGTGGTCGACATGAAGTCCGGTCGCCTGCTCGACGGTTTCCGTGAGGAGCTGTGGCCCCCCGAAGGTGAACGCCGCGTTGATCTTGTTCATGCCGTAACCCGGGACATTGACGTAGGAATCCCGGGGAATGGACACCAGTGTTGGTTTCGATCCGCGCCCGTAGTGCAGCAGCATGATCGTGTCGGTCCGGCCCACACCGATGTCACCACCGGTACCGAGAGTGTCGATCTCCTTTTGGGTGAGCCCTTGTCGGGAATCAGACCCGACAAGTAACCAGTTCGTGCCTGCAGTATTCGCCACCTGCTGCGTGGGGGTCGCTTCAACGCGGTTCAGTTTCGCATCGGCCCACAGTCCGATGACGACAGTCAGTGTGAGAACTATCCCGATGATGAGCAGAAACGGTGTCATACACCCGGCTCCGCAGCCCCGGCGGGGTGCAGCACGTCGTGATCGGGGCCGGGGGCTTGGATTCCATTCACCGCCACTGCGGCGGGGAGTAGCAACAGGGGGCTGCGGGGGCGGTACCACCGGATCGCGTCGGTAGGTGGGAGGCGTACGATCCTGCGGCCGGTATTGCGTGGGCCGGACAGAGGGGTTCCCGGGCCGGGCGGAGGGACGCACCTGTGACCGGGGTGTGTAACGCGGGACGGGTGCTTCCCGAGGGGGTGGATTAACCGGCCTAGCTGGCCCGGATGGGCGAGGTTCCCGGGATGAATTGTGCTGAATGGGCCGCCCGGTGCCCCCGGCAGGGCGGGAACCTCGGGGCCTGCGACGTACTGGCCTACCGAAACGGTCAAGAATGGGGCGGCCCCTGCTGTCACGGGCGATGTCGTCCGGCAGTTCACCATTGTGGGACGGGCCTCGAGAATCCATGGAAACCACACTAGCGGAGACTAGACCCCGAACAGACCCCTCAACCCCAACGGACCGGCAAGTGTGCTGTATCCGACGAATGCCACCGCATCAATGAGAAAGTGAGCCAGGACGAGCGGCCACACGCGTTGGGTGCGGGTGAATAACCAGGCGAAGATGAGGCCCATCACTATATTACCCAGGCCTGCGGAAAAGCCCTGGTAAAGATGATAACTCCCGCGTAAGACAGCGGAGGAACCGATCGCGGCGGGTGGGGACCAGCCGAGCTGGCGTAGCCGGGTCACCAACCAGAACACCACGACGGTTTCCTCTGCGAACGCGTTCGCGAAAGACCACAGCAGCAGCACCGGAATTTCCCACCACGCCGAATCCAACGTGGTGGGAACCACCTGACGGCTGAACCCCAGATGCACCGCGGCCAGGTAGAACATGAGCCCCGGAATGCCGATCATCGCGGCGAGACCAGCTCCCCGGAACCAGTCGCGACCAGATAACGGTCGTATCCGTATTCCGGTGGTGGAAAGCAGAAACAACACCAGTAGGCCCCAACCGGTGAGAACCGACGCCGAACACAACTGCAGAGCAGGTTCCAACCAGTGAACGTTCGCCTGCGGCGTAGTGAGTGCCACTTTCTGGCTGTTCAACGGTTCCGGGGCCAGCGTGGCGTCGATGAGCCGGAGTGCTGAACGCACCCCGGACATACCGAACGTCACCAGCAGAACGACACCGATCTCCGTACGAATCCGCCGTACCATGTCAGGTGAGGTCACGGATGGATCTCCGAGGCTACACCGAGCAACTCGTCGAAGGACGCCCGCACAGAACCCAGATGGATTCCCACAGGAGGGCGCCCCGTCACGGGTACCGGTACACTCACCGCGGCGCCACCCGTCATGTTGAACAATGTTGCCCATGGTGTCCACCGTGTTTGTTCCGCAAAATCCTCTGGTGGTTCTAACCGGGAGAAATGACCAATTTCCGGAGGGTCGAAAGCCAATGTCGGGGTGAGGAGGACATCAATCTTCCACGCGGTGAGAATCGTCTGCCGCACCGAGTCAAAATCCCGGATGGCTTCTACGCGCCGCGCCTCGGACAGTGCCCCGCCCCGTTTCCGCAACCATCCGATGATGTCACTCGCCGGACCGGGGATGTGCACGGATCGGGAGGCGAGAACGTCAGCGAATGCCGCAAATGGACGGTGTCCGTAGGGACGGAAAACCTCCTGCACCCGGTGCCCGAGATCGGACAGTCGATCCGCAACCGAACACACTGTGGAGATCATCGTCGGAGAAACCCGTCCGTCGCCGTGCAACGGCTCGACGAGCACCCCGACTCGCAACGGTCGGCGCACGGGGATCGCTCCGAACAAGAATGCCGCGTCAGCGATGGTCCGGGTAATGAATCCCTGGGCGGTGGGTACGCCTCCCTGACTGTTGTGTGGTGGTTTCACGCCCACCGTTCCCGTTGCCGCAGCCGGTACCCGGATGGAACCGCCACCGTCGGACGCATGGGCGGCATCAACGAGACCTCGTGCAACCGCGACGGCGGCTCCGCCGGATGAGCCGCCGGGGGTTCTCCCCGGCCACAGGGGGTTCTCGACGGCCGACATACCCACTGGTTCGCAGTATGCGGTCATCCCCATCTCGGAAGTCTGGGTCTTCCCCGGAATGATGACTCCCTCCGCGAGGAGTCGGGCAGCCCGGGGATCGGTTTCCGTGGGATGGGTACGCCGGGTGATGGAACCGTAGGAACACGGGAATCCGGCGACGGGCATGAGATCCTTGATCGGCAGAATGAGACCGTGGAGACGCCCCCGTTGGGATAGGGGAAGCGAGTCGAGGAATTGGGCGTGACGCAGCGCGAGTTCCGGGTCGGTCGCGGAGAAACCACTCAGCTCGGGGCTGGTGTCAACGAGAGCCGTCAATGCTGTGGATACGTCAGACACCGCAGAAGCTGCGCCGAGACGCATTCGCTCCACACGGGCGGCAATGGGCTCAACGGACATGGTCAGCAGATTACCCGCTGCGGGGATGGGGGGTCGGAGCGGACTACACTTCATGAACATGAAGAATGTCGTCGCTTATCTGGGGCCCGAGGGTACCTTCACGGAAGCTGCCCTGATCTCCTTCCATGAGCGTGGCAGCTTCGGCCCGGGAGACATCGGAAAGCTCGCGGTCGCAAGCCCCCATGAAGCTCTCGCGGCCGTGCGCGCGGGTGCTGCGCAGTACGCGTGTGTCGCCATCGAGAATTCCGTCGACGGGCCGGTGACGCATACCTTCGATGCTCTTGCGGACGGCGAGGGCGTGCGTATTCTCGCGGAAACGGAGATCGAGATCAGTTTTTCCGTGATGGTGCGGCCCGGGGCATCCGCGGGTACTGTCCGGAGCTTCTCGACACACCCTGTCGCGCGGCAGCAGGTCCGTCAGTGGACCGACCGTTCATTCCCAGGTGCGGAGTTCATTGCCGCCTCGTCCAACGCCGCCGCCGCGAAAGCGGTTGCGGAGGGGCGGGTTGATGCGGCGGTTGCCCCCAGACGGGCCGCGGATGTTTTCAATCTGGAGCGTATTGCCGATGACGTGATCGATGTTCCAGGGGCCCGGACCCGCTTTGTGGTCGTGGGGTCTGTGCAAGTGCCACCCGTGCGGACCGGAAACGACAGGACCGCCGTCGTGTTCACACTGCCCAACCGGCCGGGAACTCTGGTCTCTGCGCTGACCATTTTCGCGGATCGCGGTATCGATTTGACCAGGATCGAGTCCCGCCCGACGCGGACATGCCTGGGAACATATCGTTTCCACATCGATATCGCGGGTCACATAGACGAGGCTGAGACCAGGGATGCGCTCCATGACCTGAACGAACTCGCGGAAGAAATGACATATCTCGGGTCCTGGCCAGTGACGGACGGGCAGAGCTAGATGAGGGGTTGAGCTGGGTTGCGGTTACCCCCAACCCAGCTCATGCAGTTCGTCGTCGTCGAGGCCGAAGTGGTGGCCGATCTCATGTCCGACGGTGATGCGGACCTGTTCGATCAGCTCCTCTTCGCTGGTGCAGTAATCGAGCATGGCCTCCTTGTAGATGGTGATCGAGGACGGTAGCCCGGTGTGGTTGGCGAGGCGTTCCGGTAGCGGGACCCCGTGATAGAGCCCGAGGATGCAGGGCGAGTCAGGGTTGTAGTCCTCGATCAGGATGGCCACGTTTCTGAGGTTGTCGAGGAATTTATCGGGAATCTGAGCGAAGCCCATGTCCACGAGTTCGTTGAAACGTTCGTCGGAGATGTTGATCACTGGCGTCCTTGTTGTCGTGGAGCGTGAGCTACTGGCGTAGGGGATCGCGTTCGGGTTGGGGTGCCGGGGGCGCGCCATCGATGAGGAACGGCCCCGTGGCTGCGCCCTCGAGAGTGGCGAAGCGCCCCTCTCCGTTCGCCTTGAACAGTGCGCAGTTGACGGTATTGGCGCCTCCAGTCCAGGCGTTGGCGTCGATGGCGGTCCAGAACGATTCGAGGGTGGAGTAATAGAAGGGGTCATCGCCACCGAGGTGGGTGGTGGCGGCCTGGGTGCATGCGCCCTTGAGGAAGGCGTCCTGTTCCTCGACGGTGGGGGTGCCCTCGGGGAAGACGGGCTTGAGGTCGATTACTGCGGTGATTTCGAGCTGGTGCGGCTCGGCGCAGTCCACGGCACGGGGTGCTCCGGCGGCATCGATGGTGACGCATTCACCGGGCTGGAAGATCCTGGACTGGTCCTGCTCCGCGGCGCGTCCGCGAGTGGTCAACGTCTGGCCGGTGTCATCGGTGACCTGGACTCCGCAGAGCATAGTGCGGTCGCCGGCCTCCCATGCGCTCGCCGGAGGGAGAATGGGCGCAATGGAGTAACGGCCGCGTGGCGTGTAACGCCCTCCCAGGTAATCGATGGTGGGGGTCTTGCAGAGCTCTTCGCGCAGTTGCGCCTGCCGGGTGAGGTTGGGTGCGGGGGCGGAGGAGCCGAACTCACTCGAGGGGTAGGTGGCGAGATCTTCGCGTGCGGAGACCTCGAAGCGGTGATCGGTGGCGCAGTCGGTTTTCTCGAAGTTAGATACCGTGCCGTCGGGTGCGACATCCCAGGTGAGGCAGTCGCCGACGTCAGCGGTGGTGAAAGGAGCGGTAGACGGTGCGCTGGTGGAGGTTACTGCGGCGCCTGTCGATGCCATGGTGGTCCTGGCTCCGGTGTCGACACCATCGTCTGCGGAGGTCTCCGCGGCGACGTGGTTGTAGGAGCCGACGCCGACGGCTGCGACGAGCATCGCGATCAGCCCGGCCTGTACCGCGGTGGCTGAACGCCACGATCTGGTTGCTTTCATGATTCCTCCATCATGCCGGGTACATGGGACAGGTGCACGCTCCCTCCACGGCTTGGGTCACTCTCTGCCTGTTTCTGTAGCGCGTTCCACACGCGTTTTTAGTGCGTAGCGATCCGTTCGGTAGAGGGATGCGCACCATTCCACGGGGTGTTCCCGGGAGAACGATCGCCGGACGATCATCAGTAACGCCGTTCCAGGTTCCACATCGAGGGCGAGGGCTGTCTCATCGTCCGCGTTCACGGCGGTGGCGGTCTGCTCGGCCCCGGTGACGGGCATGCCGTAGACCTTGTCGAGGATGCCGTAGACGGAGTGGTGGATGTCGTTGTCCAGCAGGTCGGGGGCGTGGAGACTGTTGTACCAACCGTCGTCGATTGAGTAGGGGCGGCCGTCGCCCAGTCGGACACGTCGCAGATGGATGTGGGGCCGTTCAGCCACGCCGAAGAAGGTTTCCACCTGTCGTGGTGCGGTCTCCCGCTCGGCGAGGAGGATCGTGGACGTGGCCTGTAGCCCCTGTGCGCTCATCTCGGAGGAGAAGGAAGCCAGGTGTAATCGGGAGATGAGTGGGGTGGGGGCGACGAAGGTGCCTTTCCCCCGGGCGCGCTTCAGTCTGCCGGATGCGACAAGATCCCCGATGGCACGCCGTACGGTGATGCGGGACACCCCGAAAGTCTCCTCGAGCACCCGCTCCCCGGGCAGCATGTCGCCGGGGGCGAGTCTGGTGGTGCAGATTTCCTCGAGAATTTCCCTGAGTTGTGCGTGCTTCGGTTTCGGCCCATCAGTGAGGTGGCGGGCCGGTAGAACCGGAAACTTCGGGGAGGACACCATGTGAACAGTATACTTCGCTGGTAATAACCGGATGATGGTCCTTTTTAGGATCAGCACCACCCGGGACCGGGGACCGCCGGGTTCGGTAGGCTGGCAACCGTGATTGATCTCAAATTCCTCCGTGACAACCCCGACGTGGTCCGTGCCTCACAGCGCACCCGCGGCGAGGACCCAGGCCTCGTCGATCGGTTGATCGCCGCTGACGCCACCCGCAGAGAGGCGATCGTCGCCGCGGACAGCCTTCGCTCCGAGCAGAAGGCCTTCGGAAAGAAGATCGGCCAGGCCGCACCTGAGGACCGCCCCGCCCTGCTCGCCGGTTCCAACGAGTTGAAGGCCAAGGTCAAGGAAGCGGAGGCCACTCAGAAGCGGGCTGCAGAGGAGGTGGAGCGGCTTCAACTGAGTATCGGGAACATCGTGGAAGGCGCGCCTGCGGGAGGTGAAGATGATTTCATCGTCCTCGAGCACGTCGGTGAGCCCCCCAGCTTCGATTTCGAACCCAAGGATCACCTGGAACTTGGTGAGTCGCTCGGGATTCTCGATGTCGAGCGGGGCACCAAGGTCTCCGGGTCCCGTTTCTACTTCCTGACCGGATTCGGGGCTCTTCTACAGCTCGGTATGCTGACCCTCGCCGCGCAGCGTGCCACCGCCGCCGGCTTCACCCTCATGGTTCCACCGGTGCTCGTCCGTCCCGAAACCATGCAGGGTACTGGTTTTCTGGACAGTCACGCTGACGAGATCTACCACCTTGAAGAGGATGATCTCTATCTCGTGGGCACCAGCGAAGTGGCACTCGCCGGATACCACTCCGGCGAGATCATCGACCTCTCCGACGGCCCACTGCGCTATGCCGGTTGGTCTTCCTGTTTCCGCCGTGAGGCCGGATCCTACGGCAAGGACACCCGAGGTATCCTGCGTGTCCACCAGTTCGACAAAGTCGAGATGTTCAGTTGGTGCAAGCCCGAGGACGCTGTTTCCGAACACCAGGCACTCCTCCAGATGGAACGCGACATGCTCGCCGCCGTCGAGGTTCCCTACCGCATCATTGATGTCGCGGGCGGTGACCTCGGTAGTTCCGCAGCCCGGAAATTTGACACCGAGGCGTGGGTTCCAACCCAGGGCACCTACCGCGAGTTAACCTCAACCTCGAATTGCACGACATTCCAGGCCCGTCGCCTCAAGGTCCGCTACCGGGATGATGAGGGACGTACCCAACCCTGTGCCACTCTGAATGGAACGCTGGCTACGACGCGGTGGCTTGTCGCGATCCTCGAGAACAATCAGCAGGCGGACGGTTCCGTCCGGATTCCCGAGGCGCTGCGGCCCTTCGTCGGGCGTGAGATCCTTGAACCAGTGAAATAGACGCCCCGCCTCCAAGGAATAGGCACCCCACCTGCGGAAGGGGCGGGTGTCGATAAAAGCAGGCCGACACAGACAGGATTCCCATGACGCAGCGTGACTTCATCCGGGAGGGAATCTTCCGCTACCCTGCGGACCTCATCCGGGTGCCCGACCATCCGACCGAGGCGAACGAGCCGTTCTACTCCCGTATCGTCGCTCTCGTCCGCTCACTGATGAGAGTGCAGGACATCACCATCACCATTGAGGGCGTGGAGAATGTCCCACTTGAAGGTGGTGCTCTGCTCGCCTACAACCACACTGGTTACTATGATTTCATCTTCGGTGGGGTGGCCGGGTATTTCCGCGGACGCAGGCTCGTCCGTTTTATGGCGAAACGCGAGATTTACGATGTCCCCGTCGTCGGGTGGTTCATGAACCGCATGCATCACATCCGGGTTGACCGGTCCGCGGGCCGCGGTGCTCTTGACGAGGCGGTGAACAGGCTCCGTGGCGGCCAGCTCGTCGGAATCTTCCCCGAGGGCACCATCTCCCGCAGTTTTGAGATGGACAGATTCAAGACCGGTGCCGCCCGGATCGCCGATGCCGCCGGGGTGCCCCTCATCCCGGTCGCGATGTGGGGATCCCAACGGATCATCAGTAAAGGCGTCCCCCGCAACCTCGGACGCAAGCACATTCCAGTCTGGATCCGGATCGGTGAGCCGATCTCGGCGAACGGTGATCCCGTTGAGGTCACCGAGAGACTCCGTGATGCT
Source organism: Corynebacterium sp. CCM 9204 (assembly GCF_041357695.1). Taxonomy (NCBI): domain Bacteria; kingdom Bacillati; phylum Actinomycetota; class Actinomycetes; order Mycobacteriales; family Corynebacteriaceae; genus Corynebacterium; species Corynebacterium sp. CCM 9204. Next base: position 51,099 of record NZ_JAUERX010000006.1, on the reverse strand, counting down.
GTCGCTGGCCTCCTCGACGGCGTCCGTGCGGACTACGCCGCAGAATATGGCGCCTTCGAGGGGGCGCCATGGATGCCCGCATCTCTCGGAGGCAGCGCCCCCACCCTCGAGGAAGCGGCGGTGATCACCGCGGAAAAGAAACAGGCTCGCGCAGACAGGAAGGCCGCCCGGGCCGCTGCCCGCGCGGACCGCCGCGCGGACTTCGCCCTTGAGCGGATCACCGAACGCGGCCGTGCACTTCCCGCCCGGATCTGTCGTGTCCTCGACCGATTACGTGATTTCCTCCGGGAGCTGCGGTGAGTCGTCCCCTGCTTGTCGGAAGCGATATCGACGGCACGCTGATCACGGGTACGGAACGTATCAGCCCACGTACCCGTGATTGTCTCCGCAGATTCATCAATGCCGGTGGTGCTCTGGTGCTCGCAACCGGACGTCCACCGCGCTGGCTTCTTCCCGTGCTTGAACAGCTTCCGGTCCGGCCGATGGCTGTCTGCGCCAACGGGGCCGTTCTCTACGACAGTGCGGTTGACCAGATCGTCGAGACTCATCCACTCTATCCCCGGCAACTGCGAACCATCGTTGACACCGCACGGGATATCTTCGCCGGTGACGGAGGCGTGGGCATTGCCGTCGAACGCGCCGGAACCAGCGCCTTCGACCCGCAACCCGAACTATTCATCATCGCCCCGGACTGGGCGCACGCCTGGCCGACGATCAATTTCGGTGAAGCCTCTGAAGATGAACTCCTCGCAGAACCCGCCATCAAGCTCCTCCTCCGCAACGAGGAACTCGACAGTGCGGACATGTACCGGCGGCTCGCTCCAGAGATCTCACCCGAACTGGCACACCTCACCTACTCGTTCAGTGATGGGCTGCTCGAGTTCGCGGCTCCTGGCATCACCAAGGCAACTGGTCTCCGTGGTATCGCCCGAATCCTCGGAACCCCCTCTGAAAGGGTAATTTGTTTCGGCGACATGCCCAACGACATCGAGATGCTCCGTTGGGCCGGAACTGGCGTAGCCATGGGAAACGCGGCCCCTGAGGTGAAGGCAGCCGCCGATCTGACGACTCTCACCAATAATGAGGATGGGCTGGCCGCTGTACTCGAACGCTGGTACTGATCCGATCCCACTATCACTCTGTGGCGAATATTGTTCGGCAGCGTTGTATAGTAGCACTGTAGCTATGAAACGAAATGTGGGCAGCAGAGATAGTAGAACTGGCAGGACGGTGCTACCACTGATGCTTTGCGGACGATAAGTCCGGGTCATCGATCCGAGGAAGTCAACCGCAGCCGGTCCTCCACCGGTTGGCGGTTTCCCATCTGCACAAAGATAACTGCGTGGTCATAATGCCCGGAGGGGGCCCGTGACCGCCGGAAAACGGGGAACGGTGAAAGATATCAGAGAAGAAAAGAAGAAGGCTGAGGGGGGTCGACGTGGTCGCCCGCTGACGGTATCTCGCGAGCGGGTCATCGAGATTGCCGCGGATCACATCATGACCAAGGGTGCCGCAGGCTTTTCGATGAGGGGGGTTGCCGAGGAAATCGGTGTCACGGCGATGGCTTTGTACCACCATTTCGATTCCAAAAACAGTCTCATCGCAGAAGCGTTTCTTCACACACTCAAAGCCGGTAGTCCCGCAGAGCTACCGTCTGATCCGGTGGACCGGATCGTCGCGATCTGCATGGAGATCATCGACCACCTGGAGAAGTTTCCCTTCGCCAAGGAAGTGATCGTCTCCGGGGAAGATACCGCCATCGTATTCGGATCGCTCTACCGTGATTTCGCGATGACCGCCCACAGGTCGGGGGTTCCCGGTCCGAACATCGTCCGTAGCGTCCAGGCTCTCCGCCGGATCATCGTCGGAGAGGTCATCGCACGTCAGGTCGACAGAAACGCCACCGAAACCGGACAGTCCCCCTATCGTAGTGAGAGCCTCTTCGAGACGCTCCCCTGGGACATCGATCGTGCCGCGGAACTGCTGGAGGAAAGCGCCCGTACCTACTCGGTCGATGAGCTTCTTCGCACTGTCGCCGTGGAGATGCTCGGCGAACGCGTCCATACCTGAACCTGACCGGAAGGTTCACGAGACGCGTGGAGGGGCGGCCGGGTTCATCGGCCGCCCCTCCACTTTCTCCAACTAGGACTCGTGGATGTCCACCGTCCCAGTCTCCGGATCGAACGTGATCCATCCGCCCTGGAAATCGGTACGGATCAGATTGCCGTCCCGAAATTCCTCGTTCACGGGCATACCCAGCGGACCTGCATCAAAGCCCTGTGCCGCCCACGCATCACCGATGGCGCCCCAGATGGCGTGGGTACCGCTTTCAGGTGATGACACGATCAAGCCCCCATCAAACGGCGTGACCTCGATCCGGGAGTTTCGGGCTCCCACCGGTGTCGCCACCTGCGTACCTCCACGCGGAGAACCGAGAACGGGTCCGGCCACAGCGGAGACCCGATCCCAGGTTCGCTTCACTTTCGGGTCACTGCTGAACGACACCGCCTTTTCAACCAGGGCCGGAACATCTGAGAGTTTCAGGCCCGCGATGACTGGGGTTTTACCAATCTGTGAGATGCGTTGTTGTCCGTCTTCCCTGGAAACGAGGAATGCGACCGTGATCGCCAGGAGAGAACCGGCGACGCCGAGGATTGAATTGAGCTTCCCTCCACTGCTGGTGAGATAGTCAGGGGCAGGGGCAGGTTCAGGAATCGGCTGAGGTGTCGGGGCTGGAGCCTCGGTTTTCTCATCATCGGACAGGGACTCATCGACATTCGTGGTGTCACCCTGCAGCAACGCGCGGTACTTCGTGTTGGCCAGTGCCCGGATGGTTCCCATCTGGGCGTACCCCGCATCACCGGGGCATTCCGTAAGATCGACGTCCCGGTGCGCGAAGATGTTCGGCAACCTGACCGGTGTGCCCTTAGGGTACTGCGTGTATGACGACCCCTCGGAATAGTGGGTGTCATAGCCCAGGGGATCAATGCCGGCGACCTTCGCACGCCACCCGGCGAGCTCACCGACGGCCGCCAGCATTGTCGGATTCGGGGTGACATCCTGGTAGTTGCCGATCATCGAGATGGCCCACGTGTTCTCGTTGAAACCACCGGCGTGCGCGCCCTGCACCGCCCGATTCATTCCGCCGTAACGGCCCTCGTAGATTTGACCGAACTTGTCCACCAACGACTGATACCCGATGTCGCACCAGCCCAACGTCTGTGCATGGTACTGGTAGATACCGCGAACGATGCCCGCAGCCTGGGCGCGATCATACTGGTTGGACCCGGCCGTATGGTGAATGGTCAGCCCACTGACCTTATCGTCGTAGGTGACGTTTCCACAGCGCTTCGACTCATCGGCACCCCATCCCTTCCGGGAGATGATTTTCGGCATGCCGCGGGCATCCTCTTCGGCATTCACCAGATCCACCGACGGCACAGCAGACGCCTTGCCGTCAACGAAAACAGCCTCGATGGCGTTGGCGTCGATGACCTCTGCAACAGGTGCGATCTCACCGACATCGACAGTGGTCGTGTGGTTGACCTCGCTCACCGGGATTCCTTCAACCGGCGGTACCCCCGCAAATGCCGCAGGCTGCTCGGCCGGAACCGTCGGGGTGTCGACAAGCTCATCATCGGAGGCCTCTGTGGCCGCGACCCCGGCACCGTTGTCGGGATCTCCCGGTAGGACATCCACATTCGCCGTCGACACCTGAACCGTATGCGTCGGCTCAATATAGATCAGCTCAGTGCCGTTCTTTCCCGCGGGATTCTGAACATCACCTGCAGGCTCCGCGTCGTACCAGGGGCTCCACGATCCGTCCGCGCGTTTCGCACGGAAGAAAGCAGCGATGTCCTTCTCCCCATGCCATGTCAGGGCGAACATGGAGAATTCCTCGTCCCGGGTGAACTCCTTCACCGTTTTGGGGCCGGTCGTCTCCGATCCCTGGCTGATCACCGCGGCATCAGAAACGACCACGTTCTCGCCCGTGGCGAAATTTTCGGTGGTTACGGCGGCGGTGACCGGATCTCCACCGACGGTGTCGGTCCGGAGAATCGGCTGGTTACCCACACCGACCATCACGGTGGTGATCAAAGCGGCGGAAAGAACCACCGCGAGGGCTGGGCGTCTGGACTGCGTGGTGATGCGGCGTCGCTGCTTCACGTTCTGGTTCTCCTCGGTGGGACAGGTGGGCTGTTCCGGTACCTCGCAGAACCTGCGGGGTACCGGAACATGCTCAAGTGTCGAAAGATGCTGTTGCCGATCCCCGAACCTCACCGATTCTGCGGGATATGTGGGATCAGTGGGGCAAAAGGAACAGCAGACTAGGTTTGTGGCCTATGGTAACAGTGTTGATCGTGTGACAGGTGGGGGTTGGCGGCGTGTCGCGCGGAGAACCGTGGAGAACCTACACACGGTCCCGGAACAACTGGAGCGGTCCGAACCTGGAGAACACCCCGTGCCACGGCGTGGGTGGACTTGGGACACCCGAGCCTCGACACCTTTCAACTTTCAACGCCACCGTCACGGAAGCGCATAGATCTGGTGTGCTGCCGCACGCACTGCGATCGTAGGATCCGCCATCGTCGGCCCCGGAGAAGCCAGGCGAAAACATGATTCACCCTTCCGAGGAAGCACTACGTTCCGTACCACCATGGGACCGTTTTCGAGTTCACCTTCCCTACGCTTGTCCGACGGGAACCCGGCTGCTCACCGGCCCCCGACTCTGCAGAATGATCCCCACGACGCCTCGACGTCAGATATCGTTATCTCCGGGGTGGACAGGCGGTGCCGGGAGCCTGCACTCGCAACCCCGCTCCGGGGTGCGGCGCGCCCACAGCCCGTGCCGCTGTCCGGGGCATTATTCTGGATCCCATGACAAATCCCTCGACCAGCCCCGCCATGAACACCCGGTACGACCTCATCGTCGTCGGTTCCGGCCTCTTCGGACTGACTGTTGCCGAACGGGCGGCCAGTCAACTGGGGAAGCGCGTACTCATCGTTGAGCGGCGCAGCCATCTGGGTGGTAACGCGTATTCGGAAGCTGAGCCGACCACGGGTATCGAGATCCATAAGTACGGCGCACACCTGTTCCACACCTCGAACAAGCGGGTCTGGGACTATGTCAACCAGTTCACCGAATTCACCGGCTACCAGCACCGGGTCTTCGCCATGCACGACGGCCAGGCGTATCAGTTCCCTATGGGCCTGGGCCTGATCGCGCAGTTCTTCGGACGCTATTACAGCCCGGACGAGGCACGTGCGCTGATCGCGGAGCAAGCCAGCGAAATCAACCCCGAGGAGGCCTCAAACCTTGAGGAGAAGGCGATCTCTCTCATCGGGCGTCCGCTCTACGAGGCGTTCATCCGCGACTACACCGCGAAGCAGTGGCAGACCGACCCCACAGAACTACCAGCCGGCAATATCACCCGACTGCCGGTGCGGTACACCTTCGACAACCGTTACTTCAATGACACATACGAAGGCCTACCGAAGGATGGATACGCTGCCTGGCTCGCGCGGATGGCAGACCACGAACTCATCGACGTCCGGCTCGACACCGACTGGTTCGAGGTCCGCGACGATGTCCGCGGTGAAAGCCCCGATGCGCCGGTCGTCTACACCGGTCCGCTGGACCGCTATTTCGACTACTCCGAGGGCAAACTCGGTTGGCGCACCCTCGACTTCGAAACCGAGGTGCTCGACACCGGCGATTTCCAGGGCACACCGGTGATGAACTACAACGATGCCGATGTCCCCTACACCCGCATCCATGAGTTCCGGCACTTCCACCCTGAGCGCGACAGCTACCCGAATGACAAGACCGTCATCATGAAGGAGTACAGCCGCTTCGCCGAGGACACGGATGAACCCTATTATCCGATCAACACACCGAATGATCGGGAGATGCTGCTCGCCTACCGGAAACGTGCGGAAGAGGAGACCTCGGAGAACCGGGTGTTCTTCGGTGGGCGTCTGGGTACATACCAGTACCTCGACATGCATATGGCCATCGCGAGCGCCATGAACCTCTTCGACAACAAGCTCACCCCGTTGTTCGAGGGAGAATAGCTCACCAGCCTCCCGAGGCTGCCCCACCGGAGAATCCGCCCGAGGAGTACCCGGTGGTGGTGCCCGAGGAACCCGTGGAAGAGCTCATCGCCGACTCATGCCATGAGTTCACCGTCATAAATGGCACGAACCCGGTGTACCCGTAGCCGGGGCGCCATGAATCATCCCAGATCCGTGGTGCCGTGGTGTCGTCATCCGGCTCCACGTCGTCGAACTCGCGCCGCCGCACGGCCTCGATGACGATCCGGTAGTCGGTGATGATCTGCGCGTAGGTCTCCATGAACACCGGGGCATCCGGTGTGTCCCGAAGCGCCAGGACCCGCTCATCGATCTTCTTCAGATCCTCGCGCAGACCATCATCGGACACCGTCGTCCGGGCCTCTGTCAGATCCTCGTGCATCTCCGTCAGGCGCCGGCGACGGACGGTGCCATCGCCGTGTTCCACCCGGAAGAACTCATCGATGTTGTCCTCCGCGTTCTCCATCTGCTGCACCGTTTCGTAGGCCTCGTTGATCGCCTTCCGATGTTTGGCCAGTTCCCTGTCCTCGACCTCGTTGCCGATACCACTCAGGCTCTGCACCGTATCGTCGATAGACAGAAACCTGGAACGCACATCCTCCCAGTCGCGGCGCACTGCGTCGTCGGCAAGCGGGGACGACAACGAGTGAGCCTGCACATTGATCGAATCCAGGTGCGCCGCTACCCGCGCGTAGTTGTCCACCACGTAGTCATAGCGTTCCCGCATCCGACGTCGACGATGACACCGAACCCAGGCCGCGCTGCCGATCCCAACCACGGCACCGATGCCGCCGATCCCACCCAGGATCCACCAGTGCGACGGGCTGGCATCCCCGCCCGCGGACACAACCGTCGTGTCCCCGGCCGCCCGGGCACCGGCCAGCAGTGCCGCCGCGATGTTCGGGTCGCCCGACTGTCGCAACGGCACCCGCATCTCGTCGAGGATCCCGTCCATGCGGCCCGCGCCGTAGAAGTTGATCGCGTTGCACACGTCGTCGCCGCAGGCCACCCCGACGCGGCGGGGATCCATACCCACCGCCACAATCAGCGAACCTGGGGCGAACTTGTCCTCCGCCCCAGACAGCAGCGATCGGTCGTCGCGCTCCGCGTAGTAGCGGAGTGAATCGTTCAGGTTGGACTCATTCGACTCGAACACCAGGTACACGACCCGCTTGACGTTGACCGGGAGGGCCAGGTTCTGGGTTTCCCCCGCTAATAGTGCGACGTCGTCATCTGTGAGCACGCCTCCACGCAGGGGGATCGCAACGGAACGTTCCGTTGGTGGAGCCTGTGCTCCAGCTACCGGAATCGGCAGAAGCAGCACCATGAGGAAGGCCACCAGAGCAGCTACCTGCAGGATTATTCGGGATGAGGGTTCCGCACGGTTCATATCGCCAGTCTAGTGGCGCCTAGAAACGGTGTTTCCTCGTTGTCGGCTGGTTGTGTGCCTGCGTGCGGGTGCGCTCCTGGGGTTTTTCCTCCAGGTGGCGTTGTGGTCCGTGAAAACGAGCTTATTCACCAGCCCGGTTCCTCTGGTCTTTCCGGATTACCGGCTCCGCTTGCTGTGCTCACCGCGTGGGTAACGCAGCACCATCGCGCTAATGATTAGATTGAGACTGGTACTGACCGAAGGCCGAAAGGACGTTGAAACGTCATGAGCGAATCTTCCGCCCCCGATTCCCGGGAAACACCTGCCGTTGCGTCGGCACCGCGGGTGCCAGATGATTCCAGGGCGGTGGAGCAGTTGCAGCGTGTTCTGCTGCCGAGGAGGGGGGAGCCGCACGACGTCCGCACGCTCTATCTTCTTGAGGCTGAGACGAACACACAGCGGGTGACGTGGCCAGACCGGACTAGCTTCAGTGTCCGTGCAGGTCAGGAAGTGAGTTTCCAGACCTACTTCAATGCTTTCCCGGCGTCCTACTGGCGGCGGTGGTCGCAGTTGTCGAAGGTTGTTCTCCGTGTCGAGGTCACCGGTGAAGCGCGTGTCGACGTCTACCGTTCGAAGATCGATGGTTCTCGGATTGCGGTTGCCGGCAGGCTCGTTGCGGACGGTGCGGCTGAGTTTGAGTTGTCGCTGGATCCGTTCGAGGATGGGGGTTGGTTGTGGTTCGACGTGACCGCGGAAACGGATGCGATGATTACGCAGGCCGGCTGGTTCGCACCGTGCGCACCCGCGCCGCAGACCATGCCCGATGGCACGACTGTCGGGCCGTTCGAGCCGCGGGTGACGGTGGGCATCCCCACGTTCAACCGCCCCGCGGATGCGGTCGCCGCGCTCGAGGCACTCGCCAGCGACCCGCAGGTTGACGCGGTGATCGACACCGTGATCATGCCGGACCAGGGGTCCCGCCATCCGGCCGACGAACCGGGCTATGCCGCGGTGACGGAGCACTTCGGGGACCGGTTCTTCGAGTTCCGCCAGGGAAACCTGGGGGGGTCAGGTGGTTACTCGCGCATCATGTTCGAGGCCCTCGGCGGCGTCGACGGTGCAGGGGAAGCAGGCGCGAAGAAGTCGCCGTATATCCTCTATATGGATGATGACATCGCGATTGAGCCGGATTCGGTGCTTCGTGCCCTCCAGGTGGCGCGGTACGCGAAGAGTCCGATGCTTGTCGGTGGGCAGATGCTGAACCTGCAGGAGCGAAGCCATCTGCACTCGATGGGTGAGGTCATCGACCGGTCGATCTTTATGTGGACGTCAGCGCCTCATGTCGCGTACGACCATGACTTTTCCCGCTATCCCCTGTCTTACCAGGGCAGACCCGGAGACGGCCCGAAGGATCGGAACTCACGGGATCTGCACCGTCGTATCGACGTCGACTACAACGGCTGGTGGATGTGTCTCATCCCGCGAATTGTCGCGGAGCAGGTCGGGCAGCCGCTACCGCTGTTCATCAAGTGGGATGATGCGGAGTACGGTTTGCGTGCAGGGAAGGCGGGATTCCCGACGGCCACGTGGCCGGGTGTGGCGATCTGGCACATGGCCTGGTCCGACAAGGATGACGCCATCGACTGGCAGGCATACTTCCATCTCAGGAACCGCTTGATCGTCGCTGCGATGGATCATGATGGTGGTCCGGAAGGAATCGTGCGCAGTATGAAGAAAGCGACACTGAAACATCTGTTGTGCCTCGAGTACTCGACTGTCGCGATCCAGAATGAGGCGATGAAGGACTTCCTCGCGGGACCGGGTCACCTCTTCGACATCCTCGAGACGTCGCTGCCGCGCATCAACCGCCTGCGCCGTGACTACCCGGATGCCGTGGTGTTGCCGACTGCCGCTGAACTCCCGAAGCCGTCGGGCGCGCCGGGTGTTCCTGTCAAGGACATCGGTGGCCGCCTGGCCCCGGTGAAGAAGGCCGTCTGGTTGGCCAAGGGACTCCTGCACTCCGTGCGTCCGCACGACCCTGCCCACCATGAGGTTCCGCAGGCAAACTTCGCGCCGATCGAGGCTCGTTGGTTCTCCCTGTCGCGTGTCGACGGCGCTACCGTCACCACCGCCGACGGGCGCGGTGTCGTGTACCGTCAGCGCGACCGGGAGAAGGCGAAGACACTCCTCGCGGAATCCAACCGGTTGCAGCGTGAGATCCTCGATCGTTTCGATGATCTACGCATCGCCTACCGCGCCGCCCACGAGGAGCTCACCAGCCGCGAGAGCTGGGGAAAGGTCTTTCATGCGTGAATCCGATGTATTGGTGAGAATTCAGGACACGCTCTACGACGCCCCCGCTGCGCTGCCGGTGGCCAGGGGACTCAGTCTTTTCGGTGAACACGCCGCCGGGTGGATTGCGCTCGGTGCCGTGGGAGCAGCCATCGACGCAAACCGACGTGGTCCGTGGCTGGCGGTTACCGGGTCGGCATTCGTGAGCCATGCGGCATCCATCGTGATCAAACGAGTCGTGCGCCGGAAACGTCCCCACGACTCACGCATCCGGATCGGGGTGTCCACGCCGTCGAAGCTGAGTTTCCCGTCGTCGCACGCGACATCCACCACTGCGGCCCTCATCGCGGTGAACCGAGCCACCGGTTCGCGCTGGCCGCTCGTCGGAGTGCCGGTGATGATGCTGTCGCGTATGGTGCTCGGAGTGCATTACCCAACCGATGTCGTAGCGGGAGCCACCCTGGGGGCCGTGACCGCCGATGCCGTGTGTCGGGTCGTCGACAAGCGTGAAAGGAAGAACGTATGAGTCAGCCGCATGACGGGCTGCTCGGGTCTGAGCCCCATACCCGGGGGATTGAGGGCGACGGGAGACGCCAGCCCCCGAAGAATCTCCCCGATGCCATGATCAAGGCACTCCGACCCAAGCAGTGGGTGAAGAATGTCCTCGTCATCGCGGCACCTGCCGCGGCTGGATCCGCCGCGCTTCTCAACGGCCGAACCATCGCCGACATTGTGATCGCGTTCCTCGTATTCTGTCTCGCGGCGTCCTCGATCTACCTTGTCAACGACGCCCGCGATGTTGATGCGGACCGAGCGCACCCCACCAAGCGGTTCCGGCCGATCGCCGCAGGTGTACTCCCCGTGAACCTTGCCTATGTGATGGCTATCGGACTGATGCTCGCTTCCGTACTGATCTCCCTGTTTGCATCCGCAGGGGTAAACCTCGCGATCGTTGTAGCCGTCTACATTGCACTCCAGCTCGGTTACTGCTTCGGGTGGAAACACCAGCCCGTCATTGATATTGCGCTGGTTTCCTCCGGTTTCATGCTTCGTGCGATGGCAGGAGGAGTAGCGACGGGTATTGCGCTTTCCCAGTGGTTCCTCCTTGTCGCGGCCTTTGGGTCGCTGTTCATGGCCTCCGGAAAACGCTACGCGGAGATTCTTCTCGTCGAGTCCTCGGGCGCGAAGATCCGGAAGTCCCTCGAGGGGTACACCGACACGTACCTCCGATTCGTCTGGACTCTATCGGCCACCGCTGTTGTCATGAGCTATGCGCTCTGGGGCTTCGACGTCAGCCGTGCAATGGATGGGGCCGGTGGGGTCTGGTACCAAATCTCCTTGGTCCCGTTCACAGTCGCGATTCTCCGTTATGCCGCTGACATCGACCGGGGCGATGGCGGGGCACCTGATGAACTCGCCCTGTCCGACCGGACCCTCCAAACCCTCGCCGTGCTGTGGGTGGTCTGCATCGTGATCGCCGTGTACGTTGTGCCTGCACTGTAAAAATATGGCGATCCGTGTACGGTGATCGTGTAACGAAATGATCAAGGCCGGGGATAGACGGATCGGTTGCTGCTATCAGCGCCCCCGGTCCGGAAAGTGTCCTGCAAGGAGAACCATGTCAATCGCCTCTCGCCTGCGTATCGCAGGGAAGAAGGTCACATCTGTGGTGGCCGCCACCGCCGCGACAGCCACTCTCATGGTTGTCGGTGTGGGAACCGCTGAGGCCGCTAACCGTGACTGGCTGCGGCCGGACGCCACCGGTACCTGCGAATGGGATGCTTCCGGCCACGGAGTGCAGCGCTGCGACGTGTGGTCGCCCGCCATGGACCGTACGATCCCCGTTCTCATCCAGCCCTCTCAGCGTGGTGGAGATGCGGGCTTCTACCTTCTCGACGGTATGCGGGCAGACACGCAGCAGACCGGCTGGACCATGTATGCTGACGCCCCCGCTACCTATGCGGACAGCAACATCAACCTCATCATGCCTGTCGGCGGAGCAGGAACCTTTTACAGTGACTGGGTTGCACCCGGTAACTTCTCGTCCTCCGACCCGCTCGTGATCAAATGGGAGACGTTCCTCACCGCCGAACTTCCGGGCTATCTGCAGGAGCACTTCGGGGTCAATCCGCACCGTAATTCGATCGCAGGTCTTTCGATGGGGGGTACCGCAGCACTCAACCTCGCGGCCCGGCATCCTGAGATGTATCAGCAGGCGATGAGCTTCTCCGGATATCTCACCACCACGGCACCCGGTATGCAGACTCTCATGAGGATCGCGCTCCTAGAGACCGGTGGCCTCAACCTCAATGCCATGTACGGTGCGTTGATCAGTCCGCGCCGCTTCGAGAATGACCCCTACTGGAACATGGAGGGGCTCCGGGGCAAGGACATCTACATTTCTGCGTCCACAGGAATGTGGGCGGGAGATGACTGGAACATCCCGCTCTGGGACAGGATCGTCGGCTGGGGTCTCGAGTGGGTTGCCCGGAACACCACGGTTGCCTGGGAACTCAAGGCCCGTGCCATCGGTCTGAACCCGGCGGTGGACTACCCGCCGACCGGCGTCCACAACTGGGGAATCTGGAATGATCAGCTCCACAAGACCAAGGGGCGAGTCCTTGACGTTATGAACGCCTGGTAGCGCTTCCGTTCACCGCGGTTTTCGCGGCTCCGGATTCTCCACCTGAATCCCCGCAGTACGGACTTGAGAAAGTTCCCTGCGGGGATTTCGCTGTACCCGGAGATCTTCGTACCTTGCTCTGCTGGTGAGGAGGTTCGGGATTTCCTGGTTTCTGCCGTGTTGTGTGACTTTGGCTGGCACGGTAGCTGGGTCTGTTGAGGGGATGATGTTCTACTTCGTGTTAGAGAGGTTTTAGGGGGCGGGTATCCCCGAAGATGGTGATGAAAGTCCTGTTTTCGGTGGTTGTGAGGTGCGTGGGTTTCCTCATTACTGGGGGACTTTCCGCCGAGTGCACGATCGTCTCCTGCGGTTTTGCTCCCGATGCGGCAGTGAATCTGATATTGGTGAGGTTGTCCGGTCGGTGACGGTAAATCGGGGGATGAGGAAGGGGGCTGGGCTGTCCGGGAACCTCATAAGGGGAATTGGGGTCAGATGAGGCATGGGTGTCAGGAATGAAAGATCGGTTCCCAGTGGAACTACCGGTATGACGTCTGTCATGGATCGCGGTGGCCGGGGCCGTCCAGGACGGCCTCGCTTACCTGTTCGGTGTGCGCGGGCGGGATCGCCGATGGTGGATACCCGGATGCTCACACCTGCTGAGCGGGCGCGGGTGTATGCGCGGGTGCGGACGGGTGATTTGGTGCGGGTAACCCGGTGTATTTTCGCACCGCCGGACATCGTTTCGGGTGAGCGGTGGGATCGGTGGGCTGCGTTCGCGGTGGGGGTGTCGTATCGGTATCCGGATGCGGTGGTGATGGGTGAGGCGGCCGCTGTGCTGCATGGTTTCCCCTTGGCTGGGCGGTTGTCTGGCGTGTCGTTACAGGTGGGGCGGGGTATGTCGGGTCCTCGGGTGGAAGGGGTACGGTTTCGTTCGGCGCAGGATGTTTGTCGGGCGGATTCGGTTGTGGTGGAGTCTCGGTGGGGTCCGGTGCGGGTGACGTCACCAGTTCAGACAGCGGTTGATGTGGCACGGTTCGGTTGCCCGGAGGACGCGGTGGTGGTGTTTGATCATTGTCTGAGAGTGGGTTTGTTTTCGGTTGCGGATGTGGTTGAACGGCTTCGGGTGATGCGGCGGTCGAGGTGGTTGATCCGGGTAGTTCGGTTGTTACCGGTGGTGAGTGGTGCGGCGGAGAGTCCGAGGGAGTCGCTGGTGCGCTATGTGTTGTGGTGTGCGGGGTGTCCGGTTCCCTGGTTGCAGGCGGAGGTTGTGGATCGGAGAGGGGTTTTCGTGGGGCGTGTTGATTTTCTTTTCAGGGATTCGGGGGTGGTTGTGGAGTATGACGGTAGGGAGAAATATGGCCTGGTGGAGGTGGTGCCGGGGGTGGATTCGATGTCGTCGGAGGAACTTCTGGGGCAGGTGCGGGTCACGCAACGTGCGTTACTCGCGGAGCAGGAGCGGCAGCAGCGGCTGGAGTTGCAAGGCTTGCGGGTGGTGCGTGTGAATTGGCGGAATTTTAGGGATAATTCCTGGTTGGAGGTGGTGCGCCGGTTATCTTCGGATGGGGGTCCGTTGTGGTCGGGTGCTTGTCGACGCTGGGTTCCGGGTTGGTCGGAGTCTTTTATCGCGGTGTCAGGTTGGCGGCGGGTGTCGCGGTGCTTGGGGAGGGTACTGGTGGGGTAGCCTCGGCGTGTCATGTGTTGAAACTCGACTAAGTCTTATGTTCAACCTAAACTTAAAGTCGATCTTTAGGGTTTGGTCCGGTGGCTGGTACAGCGATTGGTAACGGTCTGGCCCTGGATCGACGACATAGCTACAAGAAGAACCGGTGACGGCGTCACTTGTTCCGGGAGCGGGGAACTCCCGGAGCGTTGTGGGGCGCCTGTTCGTGTCACCGGTTGCACCGGTCGGCCTTTCACGCCGAACATTGATTTCAAGAACCGATACAAAGGACACCTTCATGCGCGACACCGCATTCACCAGCAGCCGACGCTCTTACCGGATAGCCCTCGCTGCAGTCCCCACGGCAATTGCCCTGGGCGTCGGCCTCTTCTCCCCGGTCGCTTCTGCGGAGCAGACGACTGTTCTGGCTCAGAGTTCCGGCCTGAGCGGACTATCGAGTGCGTTCGGCTCATCCGGTGGTATCACCGATTACCTGAAGGAAGAGAATGTTCCGGAGCGGACTCCTGTTAAAACGGAGTATCCCGATATCGAGGGCCTTCCGGAGGGCGTTGATGTCGTCCGCCAGGAGTGGCTGGGTACGCACCGTATCGCTCTGTTCATTCGTTCTGCCGCGATGCCGGAGCAGCTCATGCAGGTGCAGGTACTTCTGGCCCGTGACTGGTACTCGCAGCCGAATGCCACGTTCCCGAGTGTGTGGATGCTTGATGGATTGCGTGCGGTCGATGAGGAGTCCGGCTGGACGCTCCACACCAACGCAGAGCAGTTCTTCGCGGACAAGAACGTCAACGTGATTCTGCCCATCGGTGGTGAAGCCTCGTTCTACACGGACTGGAATCGTCCGGACAACGGGAAGAACTACCGGTGGGAGAGCTTCCTCACGCAGGAGCTTCCGGCTGTGCTGAAACAGGGCTACCGGGCCAACGGTAAACGTGCGCTCATTGGTCTATCGATGGGAGGTACAGCAGCCGTCAACATTGCGGAACACCGTCCTGATCTCTTTGATTTCGTCGGTTCATTCTCGGGTTACCTTGATACGACATCGACGGGTATGCCCGCGATGATCTCGGGTGCCTTGCGTGAGGGGGGTGGGTACAACGCTGATGCGATGTGGGGACCTGCAGGATCTCAGCGGTGGATCGACAATGACCCGAAACTGGGTATCGAAGCGTTGAAAGGCAAGACGGTATACGTTTCGGCTGGCTCCGGGCGGGACGATTTCGGTGAACCGGGATCGGTGGCGACCGAGCCCGCGAACCATGCGGGTAAGGGATTGGAAGTCATTGCCCGGATGACTTCGGAGACGTTCGTGCGTTCAGCCCGGGAGGCTGGCGTTCCGGTGATCGCGATGTTCCGTCCGTCGGGTGTCCATAACTGGCCCTACTGGCAGTTTGAGTTGACGCAGGCATGGCCCTACGTTGCAGACACTCTCGCGCTCAAGGAGGAGGACCGCGGAGCGGACTGTGAAGCAATTGGTGCGATCGGTGCGTTGACTGCATCCGGCGCGTGGGGTAGCTGCGTCAACAACGAATACGACGTGGTGGCCGGCGACGGTGATACGGGTAAGGCCCAGGATTTCCGGGGCGGGCAGGCGTACTGGTCGCCTGACACTGGTGCGCACATGTTGATTGGTCGTATTGCGGCGCGCTACGCGGAACTGGGTGGGCCACGTTCTTTCCTGGGCTTCCCGAAGACCAACGAGCTGACGGCGCCGGATGGGCGGGGTCGCTTCGTTCACTTCGAGAACGGATCGATCTACTGGACGCCGGAGACCGGTGCTCAGGCGATCCCCGGTGACATGGTCGAATCGTGGGGTAATCAGGGCTATGAGAAGGGTGTACTGGGTTACCCGGTGGCTGAGGCGAAGGAGCTGGAGGGAAGCTGGATTCAGCAGTTCCAGGGTGGCTACGTCATCCGCACGCCGAAGAATGGCACGTTCTGGTCGCGTGGTCTGATCGCCCGTAAGTACGGCGAGATGAAGGCGACCGCCTCGAAGCTCGGTGCCCCCACCTCCAACGAGTTCCTGATCCCGGGTGGTGCACTCCAGAACTTTGACAACGGCACGATCTACTGGTCACTGGGCAGTGGTGCTCATGCGGTCTACAACGGTGCTATCCGTGACTACTGGGGTGAAAATGGCTGGGAGAACGGTAAGTTCGGTTGGCCAACATCGGATATGGAGGAGATCCCGACCGGTGGCCTGAGCCAGACCTTCCAGCATGGAACGATCAAGCAGATCAACGGTGGAATCGTTGAGGAAATGAAGTGATGCGTAGGTTCATTTTTCCTCTGTTCACCATCGTTGCATTCGTCTTGGCGGGGTGTGGTGGTGCGACGTCGGAGAGTGATGATGTCGTGGAGCCGTCGGTGACGTCATCGTTGCCGAAGGCTTCGCGTGAGGATGTCTCCGAGTCCGCCAGCGCGGAGCCTTCAGGCAGGTCTGAGGATCCGTCCCTGGTGTCCGCGAGTCCGGAGCGTCGGGAAGCTGCGCCACAACCGGTGGTTCCGCCGATTCCCGAGCCTCGTGATGGTGCGGCACGGGAGATCGACAAGATCCCTGGACTGGCACAGGATCGTAGCGCCGCTGATCTGGCGTACCTGAAGGAACTGCGAGAGGGTGGAATCTCTGTCGACGGTATTGAGGATCAGATGATCGGTGCCGCTGCGGAGGTCTGCCGTTCGGCGGCTAGCGGTGTCGATAATTACACGTTGGAAGCTGTCGCAGGTCAGCTGATAGAGCAGGCGCGGGCGTCGGCGTCGGTTGAGGTCGTCGCGGATCGGATTGCCTCTGCCGCCAAGTCAGCGTACTGCTAGACGTTATGAAAAAAACGCTGACAGTTCTGGTGGCCATCGTCGTGGTCGGCATGATCGCTGTGGGAACCTGGCGGTGGGTCAATGATGAGGGGGCCCTTCCTGGTTCGGGGCCGGGTGCGCCGGGTGATCCTTCAGCTACCGGTCCGGTGCAGCCGGAGTGGTGCCCGGATGTAGAGATCATCGCGGCACCGGGTACGTGGGAGTCATCACCCACCGATGACCCGGTGAACCCGATGTTCAACCCGAATTCTTTCCTGTTGTCGGTCACGAGGCCACTGCAGGAGCGGTATTCTGCGGAGCGCGTGAAGGTGTGGACCCTGCCTTACACGGCGCAGTTCCGTAACCTGAACTCCGAGAACGAGATGACGTATGACGAGTCCCGGAGTGAGGGTACGTCGACGCTGGAGAATGAACTCCGTATCACTCACCAGGACTGTCCGCTCACGGATTTCATCATGACTGGTTTCTCACAGGGCGCGGTTATCGTCGGAGATATCGCCAGTGAGATCGGTAACGGCCACGGTGCCGTGCCTGCGGAGCGGGTCAGGGGTGTCGCCCTGGTCGCTGACGGTCGGCGCGAACCGGGTGTCGGCCAGGCTGTGGGAAACCCGGTATCGGGTGTAGGTGCGGAAATTTCTCTCGAACTGTTGAATCCGGCTGTGCAGCTCGTGACGCCTGGTGCGACGATGCGCGGGCCGCGGGACAGTGGTTTCGGTGTGCTGGATGACCGTACCTTCCAGATCTGTGCTCCGAACGACCACATCTGTGACGCCCCGCTCGGTGTCGGCAACGCGGTGGAGCGTGCGCAGGGTCTGATCGCGAACAATGGGGTGCACGCACAGTATGCGACGAATCCGAATGTGTTCCCGGGGTCGACGACGACACGGTGGTTGATCGATTGGATCTCGGGGCTTGTTGACCGTGCCCCGGAGTCGGCACCGGCGTCGGGCGTGGTGGGATCGGTTCCACCGGTTCCGTAATACCCTGCGGTGGCGTCGTTTCCACGCCAAAGTAATACACTGGACCAAACATACGATGCTGATAATGGTGCCGGACAGTGTGCACCCACTGACAAACAAGGAGAATTATGGATCTCAAGGCGGCCATGGGCCAGTTCTTTGATGACAAGGGCCAGATCAATCTTCCCGAGAAGCTGACGCTCGCCGGACTGTGCGAGACCCTGTACATGGTGGAGGCCGCCTCTGGTGGAGCGGATCGGGAGTGCCTCCGGTTCTGGGACTACTCGGAGAACCGCGAGGGAATCTCCACGGATTACTCCCGCAGGCAGATCAACACCCGCATCAAGGCCGTCGCCGCCCGACTCCAGCAGATCGGCACGCTCGGTGATCGTGTCGCGATTCTGGCGGGGAACAGCCCGGAGTATATGTTCGGTTTCCTTGGTGCAATGTACGCCGGAATGGCGCCGATCCCGCTCTACGATCCGATGGAACCCGGCCACGGGGAGCATCTGAAGGCGGTTCTCGCGGACTGTGGACCGAAGTTCATTCTCACCAACTCGGGGTCGGCGGCTGCTGTGCGGCGCATGTTCGCGGATCGTCCCGCAGCGGAGCGTCCCCGAGTCCTGACCATTGATGCACTGCCGGACTCCCTGGCGGAGAGCTTCGTCAATCCGCTTGAAACAGAGGCCGGCAAGCAACTGGCTGCGTCCTCGACGACGGCTCCGTTGGACCTGGTGGCGTTCCTGCAGTACACCTCCGGTTCGACGCGTACACCGGCTGGCGTTGTGCTCACCAACCGCAACATCATGACCAACGTGCTGCAGATTTTCGCCGCGGCGAAGTTGACGATGCCGCTGCGGGTTGTCTCCTGGCTGCCACTGCACCACGATATGGGGATCATCCTGGCCGCGTTCTGTGTGATCCTCGGCCTGAAAATTGAGATGATGAGCCCGCGTGACTTCATCCAGCAGCCGAGCCGCTGGCTGGACCAGGTTTCGTCGGGTGAAGAAGATGAGAAGATCTACACCATTGTGCCGAACTTCGCTCTCGAACTGGCTGTGCGTTACGGTCGCCCGGCAGAGGGAAAGACTCTGGACCTCAGCCGCCTCGATGGCCTGATCGTCGGCTCCGAGCCGGTCACGCCGAAGGCGATCAACCAGTTCATCGATGCTTTCGGTGAGTACGGCCTGAATAGCAATGTGATCCGTCCATCTTATGGTCTGGCCGAGGCATCTCTGATCGTGTCCACACCGCAGACCGACTCCCGCCCCCTCATCACCTGGGTTGATCGCGAGCGTCTCAACGAAGGTACCGTCGAGATTGTGGATGGTCCGGGGGAGAATGCGGCTGCACTCGTGTCCAATGGGCAGGTAGCCCAGCCACAATATCTAGTTATCGTGGATCCGGAAACCCGTTGTGAGGTTCCTGACGGCACTGTCGGTGAGATGTGGACCCACGGTGACAACACGGCGATGGGTTACCTCGATCGTCCGGAGGACACCGCTGAGACCTTCCGGAACACACTCGCCGGTAGGTTGCCCGAGAACTCCCGGGCCGAAGGCGCCCCGGACGATGACCGCTGGATGGCGACCGGTGACCTCGGGGTGATCGTGGACAATGAGCTCTATATCACCGGACGTCGCAAGGATCTCATCATCATCGCGGGCCGCAATCATTACCCGCAGGACATCGAGTACACCGTCGATCATGCCTCCGAACACATTCGACCGGCCGCCGTCGCGGCGTTCGCGGTGCCGGGTGATGAGGTGGAGAAACTCGTGATTCTCGCGGAGCGTGACCTCGGCCGTGAGGCGGATGGCGATGCGGCCGCGATCGAGGAGATCCGGACTGCGGTGTCCCGCTCGCACGGTATCGTTCCCGCAGATATCGTGATCGTCGCACCCGACGAGATCAGGCGCAGTTCCAGCGGTAAGATTGCCCGGAGGGTCTGTCGCCGCGACTACCTCGCGTAGCGGGGCGTCAGCTACCACCGGAGACCCTCCGTGGATCCCGTCCCGGCACACCGGGTGGGGTGCCGCGGGGGGTTGCTTCGTCGTCGGGTTGAGTGTCCCCGGCGAGATAATCCTCAAAGACCGAAATCAGCACACGAAAAGAGTGAAGCCACCGTATGGATCACAGCCAGCAGTCCCCGTCGATGACGACCGCCGAACTACGTACGTGGTTGCGTCACTGGGTGGTCAGGACAACCGGTCTGCCCGAGGAGGAGGTCACCGATGACAAACCGATGGAGACCTTCGGGCTGTCCTCGCGCGATGTTGTGGTCCTCTCCGGGGAACTGGAGAACCTGGTCGGGGCGCAACTCGACGCAACGGTGGCGTATGAATTTCCGACGATCGCGGCACTCGCCCAACGGGTGATCGAGGGGCCGACGACGAAACGCCGTAGCCCCCGTGCCCAGGCCGGGGTACACACGGCGTCAAGAGGCACGACACCCGGCACCCATGACATCGCTATTGTCGGTATGTCGGCACGTTATCCGGGTGCTGGCAACCTCGACGAGATGTGGGATCTACTGGTCAGTGGCCGTGACGGCGTAGGCGACCTACCCATCGGGCGCTGGTCCGAGTACTCCGGTGACGAGGTGCTGTCACGCAAACTGGCGGAGGTGAACACCACGGGTGGCTATCTCGAGGATATCGCCACCTTCGACGCGGAGTTCTTCGGGCTATCGCCCGTCGAGGCCGCAAACATGGACCCTCAGCAGCGTATCGTTCTTGAACTGGCGTGGGAAGCCCTCGAACATGCGCACATACCCGTGTCCTCGCTCCGGGGAGAACCCGTCGGGGTCTACATCGGTTCGTCGAACAACGACTATGGCATGCTCATCTCCGCCGATCCTGCGGAGGCCCACCCCTACGCGCTCACGGGCACGGCGAGTTCCATCATCCCGAACCGGATCTCCTACACCTTCGACTTCCGGGGCCCCTCGGTCTCCGTGGACACCGCCTGCTCGTCATCCCTCGTCGCGGTGCATCACGCCGTCCGTGCCCTGCGTGACGGTGACGCCACCGTCGCCCTCGCCGGTGGCGTCAACATCCTTTCGTCACCGTTCATCTCCACCGCGTTTGGGGAGCTCGGTGTGATCAGTCCTTCGGGCAGGATCAACGCGTTCTCGGATGATGCTGACGGGTTCGTCCGTGCGGACGGTGCGGGTATCGTCGTGCTGAAGCGTGTCGAGGATGCCATCGTCGACGGAGATGAGATTCTTGCCGTGATCAAGGGGACGGCGATCAACTCAGATGGCCGCTCCAACGGCCTGACCGCTCCGAATCCCGAGGCGCAGATCGACGTCCTTGAGCGAGCCTATGCTGATGCCGGCATCAATCCTTCTGTCGTCGACTACATCGAGGCGCACGGAACCGGCACCATTCTCGGTGATCCCATCGAAGCGACGGCGATTGGTGCGGTACTCGGTGCTGATCGTGATGCCGCCGATCCGACTCTGCTCGGTAGCGCCAAGACCAACTTCGGTCACGCGGAGTCCGCAGCCGGGGCCGCGGGTCTGATCAAGGTTGTGCTCGGTATGGGTCATGGTGTCATACCGCCGTCCCTGAATTTCCGCGGCCCGAACCCCTACATCGACTTCGATGCGGAGCACATCGAGATCGTGGAGGATCCACGGGAATGGCCCTGCTACTCGGGTCGACCCACCGCAGGTATTTCCGGTTTCGGTTTCGGTGGCACCAACGCGCATGCGGTACTGCAGACGTTTGAGCCGACAGATTATGACGTCGTGGCACCGGAGACCGAAGCGCAGCTCGACGACGGTGAAGCTGTCCTTCTGCCGGTGTCCGGACTCCTGCCCTCCCGCCGTGCGCGTGCCGCTGCCGTGCTCGCTGAGTTCCTGGAGGGCCGTCCGGATGCTGATCTAACGAAGGTCGCGCGTTCCCTGGCCCGGCAGAATCACGGCCGCTCCGCCGCGGTTGTCACCGCATCCAGCGTCGCGGAGGCCATCAAACGCCTGGGTATTGTCGCCGAACGCAAGAAGGGCGCCGGGATCGCCGTCGCTGATTCCCCAGCCCAGCCCGGCCCCGTGTTCGTCTATTCTGGTTTCGGGTCGCAGCACCGGAAGATGGCCAAGGAACTCTACGAGCTATCGCCGCTGTTCCGTGAGCGGCTCGATGAACTAAACAAGATCATCGGCTTCGAGTCGGGCTGGTCGCTGACCGACATCATCACCGATGACGAGCAGACCTACGACACCGAGACCGCGCAGGTCGCCATTACCGCGATCCAGATCGCGCTCACCGATCTCCTCGCGAACCTCGGGGCGACCCCCGCCGCCGTGGCGGGCATGTCCATGGGCGAAATCGCCGCGGCCTACGCCGCCGGTGGCCTGTCCGCCGAGGACGCCATGCGGGTGGCCTGCCACCGTTCACGTCTCATGGGTGAGGGGGAGAAGTCCCTGCCCGAGGATCAGCTCGGTGCGATGGCCGTCGTGGAGTTCTCCGTCGATGATCTCGATGCGTTCATCGCCGAGAACCCCGACTTCGCGGGCATCGAACCCGCCGTCTACGCTGGCCCCGGCATGACCACCGTTGGCGGTCCCCGGGATGCCGTCGTGCGCTTTGTTGAACTGCTGGAGAAGCAGGAGAAGTTCGCCCGGCTGCTCAACGTCCGCGGTGCCGGGCACACTAGCGCCGTCGAACCGCTCCTCGGCGAACTCGCCGCGGAGACCGCCGACATCGAACCGCGTCCCCTGACCATTCCGCTCTACAGCTCCGTTGACCGGGGTGTGGTCTACCCGGTGGGATCCGTCGTCCACGACACCGACTACTGGGTGCGCTGCACCCGGGGGCGGGTCTGGTTCCTAGATGCGATCTCCCGCGTGTTCGCCGACGGCCACGACATCCTCGTCGAGGTCTGTCCCAACCCCGTTGCGCTGATGGGCATGATGAACACCGCATTCTCGGTGGGCAAGCCCGACGCGCAGCTTCTGCACACCCTCAAGCGCAAGGTATCGCCGGGAGAGACCCTGCGCGATGTGCTGTCCCGGCTCTACGTCGCGGGCCAGCCGATCGACCTCGGCCTGCTCATCGGCGATGGGGAACGCATCGACGCTCCCGGTGTGCGGTGGAAGCACCAGCGTTACTGGACCGCCGCCCGCCCATCGTCGACGTCCGTGTCCGGCATCCCGGGCAACCGGGTGTCCCTGCCGGACGGCTCCGTGGCGTTCTCGATCCTTGCGGAGACCGTGCCCTCGACCCTCGCGCTCGTCGAGGCCGCGGCCGAGGCGCTGAACCCCGGGACCACCGTCGTCGCGTTCGAGGAACGCGGCACCTTGCCGCCCTCCGGTGAGATCACGACGATCGCCCGTCGCCACCTTGGTGGCGTCGATGTCAGTGTCCACCGCATGCTGGGTGGCACGGCGACCCTCCTCGCCGAGGGGTTCGCCGCGGCACACGCCGGTGAAGGGGTCGGCCCGGTGCCCGGTGGTGCGGGTGTCGGCAGTTACGACTCCGATTCTGAGGCGGCTGATCCGTCCGAGACGGGGCTGCCCGAGATCGTCGTCGATGCGGTTCGCTGGGATCCGGCGAGCGGGGAGAGCGTGGAGGATCGGTTGCGGACCATCGTCAGCGAGTCTATGGGCTATGACGTCGATGATTTGCCGGGCGAGCTCCCGCTTATCGATCTCGGGTTGGACTCCTTGATGGGTATGCGTATCAAGAACCGTATCGAGAATGACTTCCAGATTCCGTCGCTCCAGGTCCAGGCGCTGCGCGATGCCTCCGTTGCGGACGTCGTCGTGCTTGTTCAACGACTGGTTGAGGACCGTGACGTGGCTCAGGACCAACCTGCATCGACATCTGTGGACCCCGCGGATTCCGTCGCGGCGGATGCGCCGGGTGACGGGCAGCGGTCTGGGAACCAGGGCGTGGGGGTCGCTCCGCGCGATGCCTCCGAACGTCTCGTGTTCGCGACTTGGGCAGCGCTGACCGGCGCGGCCGCGGCCGGGGTAACCAGTGATTTGCCCGAGGTCGACGAGAAGACCGCGACTGCCATCGCGGAGCGCCTCACCGAACGCTCCGGCACGGAGATCACGGTTGAACAGGTCCGCGATGCCCAGACCCTTGAACCTCTGGCCGATGCTGTGCGTGAGGGTCTTGAAACCGAGGTCGAGGGCAACATCCGTGTATTACGGCCCCGTGCCGAGGGCTCGGACAAGCCTGCCGTGTTCATGTTCCACCCGGCCGGTGGGTCCTCGGTGGTCTACCAGCCACTGATGCGCAGACTGCCGGAAGACGTTCCGGTCTACGGTGTGGAAAGGCTCGAAGGTTCGCTCGAGGATCGTGCGGCCGCGTACATCGATGAGATCCGCAACTACTCGGAGGGACGCCCGGTGATTCTCGGTGGTTGGAGCTTCGGTGGTGCACTCGCCTACGAGGTTGCGCATCAGCTCGTCGGGTCGGACATCGAGATCCAGCAGATAGTGCTCCTGGACACGGTGCAACCCTCTGAACCGGCTCCGGACACGTTGGAGGAGACGAAGGCACGTTGGCAGCGTTATCAGGCCTTTGCGAAGAAGACCTATGGCCTGGATTTCCCGGTGCCCTTTGATCTCCTCGAGAGTGCCGGTGAGGAAGCCCTGCTCACCATGATGGGTGAGTTCCTCGCCAACACGGACGCAACCGAGCACGGACTGTCCGCCGGTGTCCTCGAGCACCAGCGTGCAAGCTTCGTGGACAACCGTATTCTCGACACCGTGGATCTCGGTCGCTGGGCCGACGTCCGGGTGCCGGTGCTGTTGTTCCGAGCGGAGCGGATGCATGACGGTGCGATTGAACTTGAACCGCGTCTCGCACAGATTGACCCTGACGGCGGATGGTCCGCTATCGTTAATGAGTTGGAGATCGTTCAATTGAGCGGAGACCATCTCGCCATAGTGGACGAGCCGGTCATCGGGACCGTCGGTGCGCACCTCACCCGGCGCATCGAAGAGCTCGCCCGCAACGGCAACTAGAACCAGAAGAGATAAAAGAGGCGAAGTGACCGGTCACACCACTGCTGAAAAGCTCGCGGATCTGCACGCCAAACTCGCGCGGGCACAGGACCCGGGCAGTGAGAAAGCCCGTGCCAAGCGTGATGCCGAAGGTTTGACGACGCCCCGCCACCGCATCTCCCGGCTCCTCGACGAGGGTTCCTTCGTCGAGATCGGTGCGCTCGGGCGCACGCCCGATACCCCGGATGCCCCATACGGAGACGGTGTCGTCGCAGGGTACGGCCGTATCGGTGGCCGGCCGGTTGCGATTTACGCGCACGACAAGACGGTGTTCGGTGGTTCCGTCGGGGTGACCTTCGGAAAGAAGGTCTGCGAGGTCATGGACATGGCCATCCGTATTGGTTGTCCGGTCATCGGTATCAACGATTCGGGTGGTGCCCGTATCCAGGACGCGGTGACCTCTCTCGCGATGTATTCGGAGATCGCCCGCAGGCAACTGCCGCTCTCCGGTCGTAGCCCGCAGATCTCCATCATGTTGGGCAAGTGCGCAGGGGGTGCGGTGTATGCCCCGGTCACCACCGATTTCGTCATCGCGGTGGAGGACCGTTCCGAGATGTATGTCACGGGTCCCGAGGTGATCAAGAGTGTGACCGGCGAGGTCATCACCTCTGCTGAGCTGGGTGGTGCGAATGAGCAGATGCTCAACGGCAACGTCTCCTACGTCGCCACCGATGAGGAGGACGCCTATGACTACGTCCGTGAGCTTCTCGATCATTTGCCGAGTTCCTGCTTTGAGGAGGCACCTGTTTTCGCCGCCGAGGGCGATATCCCGACCGACCGGGATCTCGCGCTTGATTCGTTCATGCCGGACGACACCAATGCCGGCTATGACATGCACGATCTTCTGGACCAGATCTTCGATGACGATGATTTCCTGGAGATTCAGGCGGATTATGCACCGAACATGATCACCGGGTTCACGCGTATCGACGGTCATAGTGTCGGCGTGATCGCCAATCAGCCGATGTTCTACGCCGGCTGCATCGACGCGGATGCTGCTGACAAATCCTCCCGTTTCATCCGGATCTGCGACGCCTACAACATCCCGCTGGTGTTTGTCGTCGACACCCCCGGGTATCTTCCGGGTGTTGAGCAGGAGAAGCTCGGTCTGATCCACCGTGGCGCGAAGCTCGGGTTCTCCGTCGTAGAGGCCACCGTCCCGAAGATTTCGCTCATCGTCCGCAAAGCATACGGCGGCGCCTACGCCGTGATGGGCTCGAAGTCCCTCTCCGGTGACATCAACCTCGCCTGGCCGACCGCCCAGGTCGCCGTCATGGGTGCCGCAGCGGCCGTTGTGATGATTCAGGGCCGACAGATCGCCGCTGCCCCACCGGAGCAGCGCGAGTACATGAAGAAGATCTTCATGGACTTCTACGACGAGAACATGACAAGCCCCTACGTCGCCGCCGAGCGCGGTTACATCGACGCGATGATTGAGCCCAACCAGACCCGCGTCGCGCTCCGCCAGGCACTGCGCCAGCTCTCGACCAAGCGGGTGCCCGTGGAGCAGAAGAAACACACGATCATGCCGATGTGAGCGGAAGTCGGAGAAGGCTGGACTCGGCGTGGCTTTGATGAACGCCGTGAAATGTCACTTCACGGCCTCTCGGGCCAGCAGCACCATGTCCCCCTCACCCCTATGACCAGGGGATTGGGGACTGATAGGTCACCGAGCGTCCATCGGGGGCTCCGTAATGCGAGTCGGGGAAACGATCGAGAACCACTGGTACGCCCACACTACGGAGGATGCCTTTCACGGCAGAAGTTGGCTGGTGCTCCAGGGTGTCGTGACAGAGCATCATCGGCACCGGGAAGAAGCGCTGCCATCCCTCTCTACCGTTGTTTTTCCAGATGGCCGAGCGGTTTTTCTGCCGTATCGAGGACATTTTCATTCCCCAGACCGATAAGAAGACTGACCGGGAAGTCGCCCGTGTAGGATCTCCGTTGCCGACAGGGGCCCGCCGGGGTGGTCCTCTCCCCCCATGATCAGAGCGTGTGACGTCAAGGAGGAAGAAACCCCGGCGGTGTTTCCACACTGTTCACCCCGGTGACGGCGGAAGTCCGTTCACCGCGTTGTAGTGTGAAGTGGCACCAGCCCACCGGAGTGCCCCGTCTCCGGTTCTCCGACGACCCATGAGGAGAACGTCCGTGCCCACCACCCTGTCCACCGTCGTCGACCTGTTGACCGGTATACCGGGGGCCATCACCCTCGCTTACTGGTTATAGTCGCACCTCTCCTGTGAAGTTAGGGCACTACTTCAGTTGAGGTTTCCCGGCGCTGCCCCGCTGTTGACGGCGCCGCCAGTCTGTCGCACGAGAGTTTCTGATCCACCCCAGTCGACGCGAGGTGGTTCCGAGAGCCCGCCAGCCGAGGAGTAGGAGTGCGGACATGAGGCCCGCGACGATCATGAATGACCAGTGTGGGATTGCTGAGTGCCGTACCCCCCAGATCGCCAGGCCGGTCGCGAAGGTGACGAGCCAGACGGTGATTCCGCCTGGGTTGATTGGCAGTGGTTCGCGGTGTTTCACCGCGAGGATCCCGTAGGCGAGCAGGACACCGACGAGGAACGGCCAGGCGGTGCCGAGCCATCCGCTCACCGAGAAGTCAAGGCCGTCGCCGCGATGCGCCAGCCGAGCCAATAACGCGAACAGGAGAAGCGCAGTCAGGTCGGCTCTCAGTGCATGACGGCGACCGATGATGAAGGCGAGGAGGGAGTTCGGGGGTCTATTCACTATGGTGCTCCTCACTGCGGGCCTCTCGGTGGAAGGGCCCGACGCAGGGTACCCGGCGTCGGGCATCTCGCCCTTGACTCTACCCCGCCCGGTCAGGCTGGTTCGATAGCTTCGCCGGCTGCCCAGATCCGTGTCGGCAGCAGAGACTCTGAATCGAGAATGAGTACGTCGCCAGGGTATCCGGCGGCGATCCGGCCATATCGAGTGTCAACCCCGATGCATCGTGCGGCGTGTCCAGTGGCGGCGGCGACGGCGACATCGAGGGGCACCCCGACCTCGTGTACAGCGTTGGCCACCGCGCGGTCCATGGTCAGGGTGGATCCTGCGAGTGAATCGCCTTCAGCGAGGCGGGCGACGCCGTCGCGGACCTTCACCTTGAGCTGCCCGAGCATGTAATCTCCGTCCGGGTTGCAGGTCGCGGACATCGCATCGGTGACGAGCACGACGCGTTCGGGGGCTTCAAGGAACAGGGAACGGACCACCTGCGGATGGACGTGGATTCCGTCGTTGATGACCTCGACCCATACGCGCTCGTCGCGGAGCGCGGCGATGACCGGGCCTGGTGCGCGGTGGTGGATGCCGTTCATCCCGTTGAATGCGTGGGTGAGTTGGGTGGCGCCGTTGTCGAACGCCTCGCGTGCGGTCTCGTAGCTTGCGTTGGTGTGTCCGACGGCTGCGACGACACCGTTGTTCACGAGGAGTTTCACGGCTTCGGTGCCGTTCTCCCGTTCGGGGGCGATGGTCATCTGCACGATGGTTCCCTCGCCGGCGTCGAGGATACGCCGAACATTGTCGTCGGTCGGGTCCTTGAGTTCGTGCAGGGGATGGGCTCCCTTGTGCCCTGGATCCAGAAACGGCCCTTCGGGGTGCAGACCGAGGACGCGGGGGTTGGTACGAACGATCTCCGCGCCTTCGCGGATACGCTGCTCCATCAGGTCGAGTGAGTCGGTGACATAGGAAAGGACGGCGCGGGTCGTGCCGTGGGCAGCGTGTTTCGCCAGAGCTGTGGTGGTTGCTTCGGGACCGTCATCGTAGGCGACCCCGCCGCCGCCGTGATGGTGGACATCGATGTATCCGGGAACGACAGGGGCGCCCTGGGCGTCGATGATCTCGGCGCCGCCGCTCGGCCAGTCGTGGGATTCGGCGGTGGTGCCGACATGCGTGATCACACCGTCCGCGATACGTAGTGCACCATCGGCCACGGTTCCGCCGATGGTGCCGTCATAGATGGTTGCTGAATGAATGATCAGGGGGGACATTGCTTCTGAATCCTTTTCGGGGTCTTGCACATCATGCCGGGAGTGAACACTCCCGGTGGGTTGGAACTGGGCCGTGCAGGTCTTGATGAGCATCACCTGCTGTCAGATCACGGAACGCTGCACGGAAGGTGTGTCCTGGCGTGCGATGACCATGTTGTAACCGAGCTGGGTGAGTCGACGTGACCAAGACGGGTCGACGTCGGGATCTGTGACGATGGTATTCACGGTGTCTATCCCACCGAGGGATGAGAAGGAGCGACGCCCGAACTTCGAGTGGTCCGCGACGATCACCGGTGTGATGGCCCGAGTGGCCATCGTCCGATTTGTCTGCGCCTCGAACTCGTCGACGGTTCCAGGACCGTTCTCGTCGATACCGTTGGCACCGATGAATGCGACGTCCATGCTCAGTTGTCCGAGTACCGTTGCGCCGAGGGGGCCGGTCAATTCGTAGGAATTGCCGTTGAGGACACCTCCGATGAGCACGATTTTCATGTTCGCGCTTCCCGCGAGGAGATAGGCGATGTCGATGGCGTTCGTGACGACGGTGACCACCGGGTAGTTCGTCGGCATGTCACCGGGGGACTGTTCAGCAGCCCACTCGACCAACTGCTGCGCGATGGTGCCGACAGTCGATCCGCCGGACATACCGACCACGCAACCGGGCTCCAGGTAATTGAGGCAGTACCTGGCGATGGTGTTCTTCTCCGTGAGCTGCTGCATCCGCTTCTGCCGAACGGGAGTATCGAAGGCGACGATGTTGCTCCGCGCACCGCCGCGGGTACGTCGCAGCAAACCCCGTTCTGCGAGGGCATCGAGATCCCGGCGTGCCGTCGCGGGCGAGATCTCCAGTTCGTCGACGAGTTGCTCGACAGTCACCGTGCCGGTGTCCGCGATGGTGTCGAGAATCGTGGTGAGGCGCTCGCTGCGGATCATCGCCGTTCCTCCTGTACTGGGATCATGCATCGTCGTGGGGCAGAAAAAGTGGGTCCGTCCGGTCATCGCTCTCTGACTCGTGAGCGATGACCGGACGATTCATGGTTCGTAGCTGATTCTATACTTCGGTGAAAACGCCGATCAGTCGCTCTGCCTCCGTGCTCAAAGCCTCACGTCCCGCCTTGATGTACTTGCGGGAGTCCGTCACCGAGGGGTTATCGTCCAGGAATGCGCGCACGGCACGGGTGAAATGGCCATTGAGGTGCGTCGACACGTTGATCTTCGTCATGCCGGCGCGGATACCGCGCTGGATCTCCTCGTCCGGGACGCCGGAGGAACCGTGGAGCACCAGCGGCACGCCGGCGGCGTCTTTGAGTTCGCCGATCAGGTCGATGTCGAGGGACGCGGTGCGTTCCTGCATGGCGTGTTCGGAACCGACGGCGACGGCCAGGCCGTCGACACCGGTGTCAGCGACGAACTGCTTGGCCTCGTCCGGGCTGGTTCGGACGCCCGGGGTGTGGGCGGTCTTGCCGCCGATCTCGCCGAGCTCCGCCTCGACCGTCGCACCGCGCTCGTGGGCGTAGCGGACGACCTCAGCGGTGTTCGCTATGTTCTCTTCGACGCTCAGGGTCGAGCCGTCGTACATCACGGAGTCGAAGCCGAGGTCGATGGCCTGCTTGGCCAGCTCGACGGACTCGCAGTGGTCGAGGTGGACGGCGATCGGTGCGGAGGACGCCTCGGCTAGCGCGATCATGGCGCGTCCGATGGGCTCCAGGTTGTCGCCGTGATAGCGGACGCAGTTGTGGCTCATCTGCAGGATGACCGGCTTGCCGGCGCGCTCCGCTGCGGACACCAGCGCCTCTGCGGTTTCGAGGTGGATGACGTTGAAGGCAGCGGCGCCGATCTGCTTCTCAGCGGCAGCCTTGACGACGTCGAAGGTGTTGATTCTGGTCATGGTGTGTGACTTCCTTCGTGTGAATGTCTCAGTTGGTGCGTTCATCGATGATCACGTCGTTGGCGAGCTCCTGCCACCGGTCACTGATCACGCCGGCGGTGTCCTCCAGAACTGCCGCTGCGGACCATGCAGTGGCACGGCGGAGGAGTTCGCTGCGCTCGAGTTCGTCGATGAGTCCGGTGGCCAGGGCGGAGACGAGGGCATCTCCGGCCCCGGTGGGGTTTCCGGTCAACGGCTGGGGAAGGCGCGTCCGGGTGCTGCCGTCATGATCCACCGCGAGAAGCCCGTCCTCACCCATGGACACGATGACCAGACCCACACCCAGATCAAGGAGCTGAGCTG
The DNA here is from genome assembly GCF_041357695.1 of Corynebacterium sp. CCM 9204. Lineage (NCBI taxonomy): Bacteria > Bacillati > Actinomycetota > Actinomycetes > Mycobacteriales > Corynebacteriaceae > Corynebacterium > Corynebacterium sp. CCM 9204. Next base: position 20,028 of record NZ_JAUERX010000006.1, on the reverse strand, counting down.
CACCGACCTCGAGGTCATCTGTTCCGGTGGTTTCCGCGAGTTCTGCGGCGTTCGGTTTGACGACGTCGACGCCCGCCCGGCAGGCGGTCCTGAGATGTGACCCCGCACAGTCGACGATGATGCGCCCACCTGCCTCGCGGGTGCGCGTGATGAGATCGTTGAGGACGTTCTCGTCCGCGCCGGGAGGCCAGGATCCGGATACTGTGACGACGCTGCCCGGATGATCCACCAGTACCTGCCCAAGTTGATCAACGAGCCTGGTCCAGATCTCGTCCGGGTGTCGGTCACCTCTCTCGTTGATGATGCTCGTCGCCCCGTCGCTGATGGTGTGGATGGCGAAGGTCTCCCGGAGTCGCACGGGGGTCGGGGTGAACGCCGATTCCGGGGCGGCTTTACCGTCGGGGGCCGTGTAGGTTGGTGCATCGTCATTGACGGGGCCCAGCATGACCGCCGGATAACCCTCCGCAGCGGCGACCGCCGCGACGTTGACGCCCTTACCGCCGAGTTTCCGTTGTGCGGAGTCGATGCGGTGCGTCTTCTCGGGGACGAGGCGATCCAGGGTGATCGTCACATCGAGGGCGGGGTTCGGGGTGATGGCGATGACGGCGGCGCCGCCTGCGGGGGATTGCGTACTCACGTGCTGATCCTTCGTTTCAGTACCCGTTTGTGATTACTTCAGGATGACGGAACGGGTCAGGTTGCGCGGGTGATCCGCATCCAGGCCGCGGGTCCGGGCGGTCGCGAGTGCGATGCGGTGGACGCGTACGAGATCCGCCAGGGGGTCCAGATCATCGTCGATGAACCGGGCACCGGTGTCTGCGACCTGCTCTGCGAGGCCCTCGGGGGCAGGGCCGAAGTTCCAGGTGATGCGGCCTTCGGAGGCGATGGCGATCGGGCCGTGGCGGTATTCCATGGAGCTGTAGGATTCGGTCCATGCCTGGCAGGATTCACGCATCTTCAAGGCGGCTTCGGTGGCTAGCCCGAGCCGCCAGTCGGTGCCGAGGAAGGAGTACTGCTCGGCGTTGACGAGGGATTCGTCGAGGTCTGCAGCGAGGATGTCGCGGGCCTGGGCGATGGACTTCTCGATGACGGAGCGGTCATCGATGGAGGCCCGGAGGAAGGTCAGTGCGGTGGTGGCGAACCTGGTCTGGACGACAGACTGTTCGTCGGCGAACTCGAGGTTGATCACGTGATCGGCGAGTTCCGCGACGGGGGAGTTCTGGTCACCGAGCACGGCGATGGTGCGCATCCGGTCTCCGACCTTCTTCAGCAGGTCGATGATTTCGCTGGTGGTGCCGGAACGGGTGATTGTGATGAGGACGTCGTAATCGCGGTCGAGACGGGCTTCGGTTGCGGTGTAGGCGTCGGTGACGCCGTGTCCGGCACTCTCCCGGAGAGCGGCGTAGGACTGCGCCATGAACCAGGAGGTGCCGCAGCCGACGACGGCGACGCGTTCACCGGGCTTCGGGAGGACGGAGCGCTCCTGCTCCATGTCAAGTGCCTTCTGCCAAGTGTCCGGCTGGCTGGTGAGTTCCTGTTCCATGTGGGTGCCGAGTGCACTGCTCATGCTGATCGTCTCCTAACGAAAAGACTGTGAATGGTTGATTCGTGGCTGCGTGGAGGTAACGGCGATCCGTCCGACCGTCGTCCTGCTCACGTCCTCCGTTTGTGGACGACCAAGGTGGGTGAAGGTCAGCGGATTGTCACCTTCGATGATTGCAGATGATTGAAAAGCTGTCTACCCAATCGTCAAACGATCAGAGATATTTCACACTCGGGGGTGACGGTTCGGACATGTCCGATGGGCGTTAGTGACGTTTTCCGCTTCGCAATGTCGGCTATGACATACATCACTTAATGTATAAAAGTGCAGGTAATGATGCATTATTTGACCACGATCGGGGTGTCTAACTGGAATTGCTACCCATTTTGGCGGTGACAAGGGTGGGGGGAGTCTCCTTGGTTGAAGTGATTGAAAATGGAAATTAAGGCTTGCGGCACGCAAAACTGCTCAATACGATCAGTGTTGTGACAGGCGCACAGCGCGTAAACAGGGAGCTGGGCCACAGAAACCTGCTTCCGGCCACAGTCCTGTCACCCACTCGCGGGTGGCAGAACGTAGAAAACGATCACGAACGAATCACCGGAGGATGAGGAGACAATGACCTTCAAACCCGATGCGGTCGCCGCAAAACAGAGTGCTGCAGACTGGCGGGAAGCCATCCGACTGGTCGGAGGACTCTACGAGCGGGAAGGAATTGCCACCAGCGAGTACGCGGAAGCGATGATCGACGGTGTGACCGAGTTCGGTCCCTACATGGTGCTGATGCCAGGTCTGGCGATGCCGCACGCAAAGTCCACATCCGGAGTGAATCGTGCCGGAACCGCCGTTGTCACTCTGTCCACCCCGGTGGATTTCGGCAGTCCCGCCAACGATCCCGTCGATGTACTCGTTTCCTTCGCCGCAGGTGACAGGAAAGGTCACATGGAAATGATTAAGTCATTGGCCAAGGTGCTCTCCGACGGCGAACTGATTGATCGTGTCCGGGCCGCGGAGACCGACGAGGAACTCGCCGCAATCTTCGCGGAGCGCAACGACGACTGAAAGCTTCATCTGCTTCACATTCACACCAGACAAACCACACACCGACAGTAAGGACACCACAATGATCTCCATCGCAACCGTCTGCGGCATGGGCCTCGGAACTTCCATGATGCTCGCCAGCCAGATCCGCACCCTCCTCAAGGGTGAGAACATCGATGCACGGGTTCAGGCCATCGACCTCGGCTCCTTCAAGTCCCAGCCCTCCGACATCGTGGTCACCACCAGCGGTATGGCCAGCAATGTCCAGGGAACGAAGTCCATCGTCGTACTCATCGACAATCTCATCGACAAGAACGAGGTCCGCACCAAGGTGCTCGACGCCGTCAATGAGTTCAACTCCAAGTAGTTAATCCACCACCTTCTTACAGATTGGTGCTGAATCGCCATGAATCCCGTTCTCCAGTTCATTGTTGAGCTGATCCAGATCCCGGCCGTCATTGTCGGCGCGATCGCCTTCATTGGTCTGATGGTCCAGAAGAAGCCCACCGGCGATGTCGTCACCGGAACGGTGAAGACAGCCCTGTCGCTGCTGATCATCGGTGGTGGCGCAGGCGTCCTCGTCCAAGGACTCTCTCCCATCCAGCAGATGTTCGAGATGGCATTCCCCGCCTCGGGTATCACCACCTTCGTTACTTTCGATGAGGCCGTCGTCTCCGCCGTCCAGTCATCAGGTGTCGGTTCCATCGGTTCCGAAATCGGGCTGACCATGTTGTTCGGCTACATGTTCCACCTGTTCCTGGCACGTGTGACCCCCTGGCACTACGTCTACCTCACGGGCCACATGATCTGGGTCCACGCCGGTGCATTTACCATTTTGATGCACTCCCTCGGCTTCAACCCCTTCCTCACGGTCTTCACCGCGTCGCTGCTGGTCGGTTTCTACTACACGGTCGCCCCCGCCATCGCGCAGCCCTTCGTCCGCAGGATCACAGGCGGCGACGAGGTCGGTTTCGCACATGGCCAGACCCTGCTGAACGTCCTCTGCGGCTACCTCGGCATGGTTATCGGCAATAAGGAGAAGTCCACCGAGGACACCCAGCTTCCCGAGAAGCTCTCCTTCTTCCGTGATGTCGCGGTCTCCACGACCATCGTCATGACGATCGTCTCCCTGCTGTCCGCGAGCGCTGCGGTCATCACCGGTGGTACCGGGGCCTTCCAAGCCGCGACTGATGACGGTGGCATCTCGAATGGCCAGAACTGGATCGTGTTCGCCCTGCTGATGGCGCTGCAGTTCACCGCCGGTATGCTCATCCTGCTCTACGGTGTCCGCATGCTGATCGGTGAGATCGTCCCCGCCTTCGAGGGCATCTCGCAGAAGGTCATCCCGAACGCCATCCCGGCCCTCGACGTCCCGGTCCTGTTCGCCTTCGCCCCCAACGCCCTGCTCGTTGGTCTGATCTCCGGCCTCATCGGCCAGATTGCCGGTATGGCGCTGTGTGTCGCGCTCGGCTGGCCGGTCCCGATCCCGTCAATGATCGTCGCCTTCTTCGCTTCCGGTACCGCCGCCATCTTCGCGAACTCCACAGGTGGCCGCACCGCCGCCTGGCTCGGTGGCTTCCTCTGGGGCTTCCTCGGCTGGATACTCATCTCCTACGCCTTCAACATGCAGGTGTTCGGCGACCTCACGCCGTACAACGCAGACGGCCTCGGCTTCACCGTTCCGGACGCCATCGTCCCCGCCATCGTCGTGGACGGAATCGGAAAGCTCTTCGGAGTCTGATAGCCCCCTCCGGTGCCCGGGATATTCGCCCGGGCACCGGCTCAGGGCGGTGTCCGATCCGTCCGCCCACCGATTGTCACTCACCACGTTCAACCAGACAGAAGGAAGAGAAACACCATGTCAGACCTTCTCAACACCTACTTCGACGAAATCACCGCACTGCTCGCGAAGATCCGCGAGGAAGAGCTCCCCAAGATCGAGGATGCTGCGGACACCATCGCCGACAAGGTTATCGCAGGCGGCCGTATCTTCGCCTTTGGTGCCTCCCACTCGTCGCTGCCGGTCCAGGACATCGTCTACCGCGCGGGTGGTCTGATGCTCATCAACCCCCTCTACGGCCCCGGCATCGAAGCCCTGACCACGCGCCCCACCACCCTCGGTTCCCAAATGGAGCAGATGCCCGGCTACGGTGAAGTGCTCTTCAACAACTCCCCGCTAAAGGAGGGCGACGTCCTCATCGACGTCTCCGTCTCTGGCCGTAACGCCGTGCCGGTTGAGCTGGCCCGCAAGGCACGTGAGAACGGTGTCTTCGTCGTCGCCCTGACCTCGCAGAAGTACACCTCGGCTGTTGACTCCCGTGTCCCGGACGGAACTAAACTGCTCGACCACGCCGATGTTGTCCTCGACAACAAGGTCGATCCGGGCGACGCCGTCCTCTCCCTCGATGGCATTCCGCAGAAGTTCACCCCGGCCTCCGGCGTGACCTCCACAGCCATGCTGCACAGCCTCTCCGCCGCGATCATCGAGAAGCTGCTCGCCAAGGGCTTCTCAGCACCGGTGTTCCTCGCCGCCAACCTCGATGGTGGCGCTGAGTGGAACGCCAAGCACATGGCCGAGAACGCCGACCGGATCTTCTACCTGAACTAATCCGGCCTGCTCGCTCGCGTTCCCCGCTGCGCGCGAAACCTCCCGCCCACCCCTTTCCCGGACGAAAGCGGGTGGGCGGATCTCCAGCACACACAGACCTTCCTGAATTTCCCCGACCGGTACACCGATACACGCAAAAGCGGTCCGGTCTTCCACAAGGTGTCATACGGCACCTCACCAGCAAGGAGAACACCATGAAGAAACTCCCGCTGAAAAAGACTATTGCTGTCTTGGCTGTCAGCGCCGTGAGTCTCCCACTCTATGGGTTCGTCGGATCGAGTAGCTCCGTCGGATCGAGCGACTTTGACTTCGGAAACTTGTTCAGTTCGCTGAACGGGTTTAGCAGCGCCACCGTTGACCCGGCACCCGGCGGTGACGGGGATGCCCACCGTGACGGCTGGAAACTCCAGTACCAGGAGACCTTCGATACCGCCCCGAACCTCGATGCGGTTCCGTGGGTCCAGGACACTTACGGTGACAACCGGTGGAACGTCGACGAGTTTGACGATGACGGCATCTACTTCCAGCACATCGGTGGCCCTTGGTTCGACCGGGCACTCAACAGCTTCAAGCTGCTGAGGAAGAGTGTTCCGATCGGTGAAAAGGGATGGCTGACCGTCGAAATGGGCACCCGGGACATCAATCCCGACGGCTCCAAGGCAACACCGCCCACGCTGGAAGTTGAAAACGGTGCTGCGAAGCTCAATGTGCCGTGGGATGGCGGTTTGATTCTCACCGCAACTGACCCGCTGCCCAGCCAGTACCGCGTCGAATACGAACTCAAGACCCTCGACTTCGGAGGCAAGCGGCCCGGCGGGGAGAATGGCGGTTGGGACTACGACGGCAAGACAAACGGCTACACTCCCGGGGAATGCAAGACCAACTTCCCGTGGACCCGCAGGGGTGACTACAGCCAGGGCGAGTCCGAGAAGGTCGACGGCTGCGCGAAGCCCTGGGGCAACGTCACCGCAGAGAACGGCTACTACCTGCTGTCCATCATGGACTACGCACACCCCGCGCCGCACAACAACATCTTCATCCACAGCCACCGCAAGGTCGGCATGGACATCTACTCCGTGAACGGTGGCTGGGCCAAGGCCTACAAGACCTGCAACCCCGCCACCAAGGAGATCTTCTCCTACCTCGACTCCAACGGCAACGGTGTCAACGAGATCTTCTTCGACGGTGGTGCCTGGCGCGACAAGGGCTTCGCCTACAACCAGTTCGTCATGCACACCGAGTGCGGCATCCGCGACGGTTCGGAGAAGAACGCTACCATCGTCTCCGCAGTCGAGCTGCAGCCCGAGCTCATGCCGAACGAAACCTACACGTTCGCGATCGAGCGCACCGCCACCGGCTACGTGCAGGAGATGACCGGTAACTTCAAGAATGTCGGGCATCAGACCTACCGCTACGAGCGCCCGTTCGTCAGCGAGGTCAACGGTCGGCCCACGGCGATCTGGCACTACAACCAGACCCCCGAAGAGTACGACGGCAGCTTCAACGAGACACTGACCTTCGACGAGGGCACATACGGCTCGTTCTCGAAGGATATGTGGCCCAAGGGTTCCGCGTACCCGGACAACTTCGTCATCGGGATCCCGCACCTGAACTACTACGAAGGTTCCGCTACGGTCGACAACATCCGGCTTTACACGCCGGAGTAAAAACGGCCCCGCACGGTTCGGACACCGCAGTCGATGGCTCAGGACGTCGGCTGCGGTGATATCCCCGGTGGTGGCCAAGCCAACCGCCGAAAAACAGTGCTCCGAAGTATCCCGCGCCCCGCATTGTCCAGTGGGGCGCGGTTTTTTGGTTTCCGGACGGTGGAGCCGTACCCAGCGGGTGTCTCTGTGTTGCACATGTGGTTTGGCGGTCGGGGAGGGCGCCCCACCTGAAGATGAGGGGAGCAGCTCGAACAGAGAAAAACCGCCCGGGGATACCCGGCCGGTTGAGGTGGGAACGCATGAAATCGTGGATTGCGGGGGTGCGGTGTCGTCAGTGGAGCCGGTTGCGCTCGTCGACCGTGATGACCGTGCTGGCGGCGAGGGTTTTCTTGCTCACCCCCCGGCGGGTGAAATAGACGAGGTAGACGAGCCATCCGATGGCGGTGACCGTGAGGAAGGAGATCATACGGTAGACGAACACGGCTCCGAATGCGTTTACACCGGTCATTCCGACGGCGACGAGGGTCGCGGTCATCGCTGCTTCGACGGGGCCGAGACCTCCCGGGGTGGCTTGGACGGTTCCGGCGATCTTGGCTGTCACGTAGGCGAGCGTCACGCCGGCGATGGTGGTGTGATCGGCATCCGCGTAGATCGCGGGGAAGATGCCAGTGACTGCCCAGACGCTAGCCCATAGTGCGACGATGTCGAATCCCCAGTTAAGGAGCGACCAGAGGGAGATGACCGCGAATCGTGGCAGGGTCAGCCGGACATCGTGGAGCTGATGTACGTGATTGAGAATGCTTTCGAGCCCCTCCGTCTGGTCCCTCCGCCGGAGTGCGTTGAACCGGGGCCACCATCTGCGGACCCATCTGGCGAGGTGGCGTGGGTTTCCGGAGGCCCAGTAAACGGCCCACGCGAGGAGTGACATCACGGCGAATGTGACGATGAGTGATAGGAGCGATAGGTCGGCGCCGAGGACGACGATGGCGGACGCCCCGAGTGCGACGAGCCACATTGTCGACAGTGCGCCGGAGAGGACGATCTGCCAGGAACAGACCATGACCCCGGCCCCCCAGGAACGCATCGTCTGATACTGGAGAACCGTGGAGAATGCCTGGCCCCCGGGAAATGATGATGACCAGGAATTGGAAGCGAACGTGAGCGCATTCGCATCCCGGCGCCGGATTTTCACCCCGCCCGCGCGGAGAAGGAGACGGAGGACGTTCGCCATGGAGTAGAGCGATGCGAGCGATGCGAGGAAAACCACGCTGACTCCGGCGGGCTCGGCGCGCCGGACAGCACCGAGGCCCCGGATGAAGAAGTCGGTGCGATCACGGAGGAAGAAAATGGCCAGCGCAACGAGAATAAGTGGTGCGCCCCACCTCACCCAGGGGTTGCGACGAAAGCGTCTGAATCTCCGGATCATCTTTCGATTCTCCGGTTTACCTGTCCGGTGTCGTCGGCTTGAAGGCGGGCGAGGAGGTCAGGAAAGGGGATGAGATCGTCATCGTCATGTACGGTTCGTCCGTGCCGGGCTGCCTCGCAGTCATCGATGACGATGGCGTGGTCGACGGGGAGATCCCCGGGTACAGGTATTGCGGTCGGGATGTCGGAACCGTGGCCGAGGTGCTGGGCAGCTTTTTTAATGAAACCGGGTGCCCACCAGTTGTCTTCCCTCAGGAGGTGCATGACGGCAGGTACCAGGAGCATGCGGATGATGGTCGCGTCGAGAATCAGCGCGGCGATCATGCCGAATGCGATGTACTTCATCATGACGATCTCGGAGAACCCGAAGGCACCGCAGACGACGATCATGATGACGGCGGCGGCGGTGATGATGGATCCGGTGTGCGCCGTGCCGTAGCGGATCGCCTGGTCCGTGGTGGCGCCCCGTTCCCGGGACTCGACCATCCGGGAGACGAGGAACACCTCGTAGTCCGTGGATAGTCCGTAGATGATCGCCATGATGAGCACGAGGACTGGGCTCATGAGCGGCCCGGCGGAGTACCCGAGGAACGACGATCCGAGGCCGTCGACGAACATGGCGGTGAGGATACCGAGGGTTGCCCCCATACCGAGGATGGTCATGATCACGGCCTTGGCAGGCAGGATGAGGGACCCGAAGGTCAGCGCCATGAGGATGAACGTGGCGATGACCACGTAGAGCGCCATCCACGGCAGTTTCTTGAAGAGCGCCTCGATGGACTCCACTTCGAGGGCGGGTGTGCCACCGATGTAGACGTCGACGCCCTCGGGGACGTTGATCTCCCGGAGCTTCTCGACGACCGACTCATTGAATGTTCGGTCGGTGATTCCGGCTGCGAGGATGGTGGTGCCGTTCTCGGTGGGGGAACTGGGGCTGAATCGTCCGGTCAGCCCGGGTACGGCGTTGGCCTGCTGGTAGACCTGAACGAGCTGATCGTTGGTGGCGCCAGTGACCACGAGTTTGATGGGTTCCGTGCGGAAGGCCGGGAAGGTCGAGTCGAATTCGGCCTGGGCCTGTCGAACATCATTGTCCGGGGGCAGGTACGTCTCATTGATCCCGCCGAACTTGACTCCGGCCAACGGCAGGGTGAGCAGGAGGAGTCCGGCGACGATCGCAAGTGTGACGATCTTCGAGTGCCGCATTGCCCAGGCGGGGACACGGCCCCAGAAGCCCTGGGTCACGTCCTCCCCGGCATGGGAGGTCTTCCTGATCGCGAACCTGTCTACACGACGCCCGAGGAGGCCGAAGATGCTGGGGAGCACGGTGATGGACAGGAGTGCCGCCAGGCCCACGGCGCTGATCGCACCGTATGCCACGGACTTGAGGAACGCCTGAGGGAAGATGAACAGGCCGGACAAAGCGACGGCCACCATACCTGCGGAGAAAACTACGGTCTTTCCTGCCGTCGCCGTTGTTGTCGCCACGGCGTCGGGGACGTCGGATCCGCGGTCCAGTTCCTCCCGGAATCGGGACACCATGAACAGCCCGTAGTCGATCGCGAGTCCGAGGCCCAGCAATGTGACCACTGACTGGGCGAACACGTTGACCTGGGTGAATCCGGCGAGAATGGAGAGGATTCCGAGTGAACCCAGGATCGAAAGAACACCGACGATCAGCGGCATGGTGGCCGCGATGATCGATCCGAAGACCACGAGGAGCAGGAGCGCGACGGCAGGCAGTGCGTAGAGCTCGGCTCGGGAGACATCTCCGGCCATTCCTTCGTCGAGGGCATCCGCGACGGCCGTGGACCCGGCGACGGAGACCCGGAAACCGTCTGGGAGACCGTCGGGGATGAGGTCATCTTCGACGGCACGGAAATCCTTCAGCGTCTGTTCACCGTCGCCCCTGAGTCCGATTGCGGCGAATGCGGTGCGGTGATCATCGGTGACGAGCTGCCGGTTACGGGTGCTGTCGAAGTAGCTCGTGACATGGCTGATCTCGTCGGGGTGCTCGGCCCGGAACCGGTTGAGATGCTCGGAGATCATACGGAACGCCGTAGGGTCATCGACCGTTGCATCATCTGGAGCCTTCACCAGAAGGATGACATCGCCGTTGTTATCGCGCCCGAAGGTTTCGAGTTCTATTGCTGCGGCGCGGCTGGAGGACGAACCAGGATCATCCCAACCCTCTTGACTCATCCGGTCGTCGAGGCGCAGACCGAACAGGACGTAGAGAGCGCAGATCGCGGTGAGTACCACCACCGGAACCACACGGCGGTACCGGTAGGCGAGTCGTCCCCAAGTCGTGAACACAGCGTTGTCGGCTCCTTTTCTTCGTTTTCGAGGGTTGAAACGGTCGGCTCAGGACCGGTGGGAGAGGAGCGCTGACAGCGGGCGGAATGGCTGCAGCCAGGCGCCTCCCTCGGGAAGCGAATCGAGGGAGATACGCGGCAGGGGCTCCCGGAATACTCCGGGTATCTCTTCGAGATCGATGAACTCGATCATCTCCGAACTGACTGCCCAGGAGGCGTGCTCATGGAACCCGATGACGGTGACCGGCATCTCGTCAGCCAATTCTTCGAGGGTCTCACGGAAGTTCTGACCGTCGGCACTGGCGACGACGAGCCCGTGGAGCACGCCCTCTTCGTGGCGTCGTCGAATGTGGGCGAGCATGTCCGGATCGACGTCCGAGTCATCATCGGTCTTGGGCTTGGCGAAGACCGCGAAACCGACATTCCGTAGTGCCTCGACCCACGGGCGGACGACGTCGGCGCCACCCGGAGCGACGTTGGTGAATACCGTTGCCTCGGGCTCGAGGTGGAACCCGAGTTCCTCAGAGCGCATTGATGCGCGTCCGAGGAGCCACCGGCCAATGGCGTCGAAGCGCGGACGGTAGACGGCGGTGGGGCGTCCTCCGAGGATGGCACCGAGCCCCATGTCGAGGTTCGGGGCATCCCAGACAAGCAGAAGTGTTTCGGGACCGTACTCCGCGGCGGGGTCGGAGTGGTCGCTGTAGTTGTGTGTGTGATCGTGGTGGGCGTTATTCATGTGCGGATCTTTCGCTGGTGTACGGCACCGGTTCGGCCGTGGGCACGGTGGAGGTCACAGGGGACGCTGCCAGAGGAATTCGGTGATGTTGTGGTCACGATCGAGGCCCTTGCCCTCGAATTTAGTGATCACCTGTCGGTCGACCAGTTGCGGGCAGTCTGGCCACGGCCAGCCCCGGAACTTCAGGTCAGGTTCGACGTCGATGAGCTCGTTGATCCACTCGGCGTAGTCGGCGTGATCGGTGGCGACATGCAGGACGCCGCCCGGCTTCAACCGTCCGGCGATGAGGTGTAGTGGACCGGATTGGATGATACGGCGTTTGTGGTGCCGTGCCTTTGGCCACGGGTCCGGGAAGAAGATGCGCACACCGGAAAGAGAACCCGGGGCGATCATGCGGTTCAGTACCTCGATGCCGTCACCCCGGATCATCCGGATATTGTCGATGTCTCCGCGCACCGTCGCACCGAGAAGCTTGGCGAGGCCCGGCTTGTAGAGTTCGACCGCAATGACGTTCACGTCGGGTTCCTTGACTGCCATCGCCGCAGTGGAGGTGCCTGTACCGGAACCGATCTCCAGGATGGTTGGCGCGGTACGCCCAAACCAGGCGTCCGTGTCGATCATCTCGTCGACCAGAACCTTGCCGAAGTGGGGCCAGTGTTCATTCCACAGCTTCTGCTGGTTGTCGGTCAGGGTGCCTCGTCTGAATGTGACGTTACCCAGACGGGGATAATCCAGGCCGTCATCGAAGACAGACTGGAGGCGGCGACCGGAGGGAAGTTCCCCGAGATCGTTCGGCATAGGAGAGTTATCGGTACTAGACATCTCATCCAGTTTGCCTGCTGTGCCCGAGAAACTTCAATATATGGAGCCACGCCCTTGTGTTGCAGATCACTTTTCTTCTTGTGTTGCTGTCGTGGTGGAGTTTGCGTGGCTGCAATTCAGCCCTGAACGGGGGTGCTTTCCGAACATGCAATCGGGTTATTTATACGGCTTTGAGTGGTATTTTCGGGGGTGATGCACTGGTAATGACAAATGTGGTCAGAGTCTCAATCTGACTGCCTGCGGGGGGTGATGGGGTACAGCTACGCTAAAAGTTGAGAACTCTGCCGAACGACAGAAGATGTCAGGAGTAAAGATGACCGAGTCAACAATCCCACGCCTTGAGGGTGTACTGCCCACGAAGAACAAGGAACTGATCCGATGGATCTCCGAAGCTGTGGAACTGTTCCAGCCGGAGAAGGTCGTCTTCGCCGACGGCTCCCAGGAAGAATGGGATCGGCTCGGGGCTGAACTCGTCGAGGCCGGTACCCTCATCAAGCTGAATGAGGAGAAGCGCCCGAACAGCTACCTGGCGCGTTCGAACCCGGCCGATGTCGCCCGCGTTGAATCCCGTACATTCATCTGCTCCGAGGATGAGTCGGGGGCTGGTCCCACCAACAACTGGATGGATCCGGCCGAGATGAAGGCCGAGATGACCGAGTGCTTCCGGGGGGCCATGAAGGGCCGGACGATGTACGTCGTCCCCTTCTGCATGGGGCCGATCAGTGACCCTGACCCGAAGCTGGGTGTCCAGTTGACGGATTCCGCATACGTGGTCATGTCCATGCGCATCATGACCCGCATGGGTACCGAGGCCCTGAATAAGATCGGCGAAGACGGCGAGTTCGTACACGCCCTTCATTCCGTCGGTGCCCCGCTCGAGCCGGGTCAAGATGACGTCGCCTGGCCCTGCAACGACAACAAGTACATCACGCAGTTCCCGGACACCCGCGAGATCTGGTCCTACGGTTCCGGCTACGGCGGAAACGCCATCCTGGCGAAGAAGTGCTATGCCCTGCGGATCGCATCTGTCATGGCCCGTGACGAGGGATGGATGGCCGAGCACATGCTCATCCTGAAGCTCACCTCCCCGGAGAACAAGTCCTACTATATCTGCGCCGCTTTCCCGTCGGCCTGTGGCAAGACGAACCTGGCAATGCTGGAACCCACCATTGACGGCTGGACGGCTGAGGTGGTTGGTGATGACATTGCGTGGTTGAAGTTCGGTGAGGATGGCCGACTCTATGCGGTTAACCCGGAGAATGGCTTTTTCGGTGTTGCACCCGGTACCAACTACGATTCGAATCCCAACGCCATGAAGACGATGGAGCCGGGCAACTCCCTGTTCACCAACGTCGCACTCACCGATGACGGTGATGTCTGGTGGGAAGGACTGGAGAACAAGCCCGCCCACGCGATCGACTGGAAAGGCAACGACTGGACCCCCGACTCCGAGGAGCCGTCCAGTCACCCGAACTCCCGCTACTGCGTCCCGATCTCCCAGTGCCCCGTCGCGGCGGAGGAATTCGATGACTGGCGTGGTGTCCCGGTATCCGCGATTCTGTTCGGTGGTCGGCGCCCTGACACCGTCCCGCTGGTTACTCAGGCATTCGACTGGAACCACGCCACTATGATCGGTACCCTGCTGTCCTCCGGACAGACCGCCGCCTCATCCGAAGCGAAGGTCGGTGCTCTGCGCCACGATCCCATGGCCATGCTACCTTTTATCGGGTACAACGCAGGCGAGTACCTCCAGCACTGGATCGACATGGGCAACAAGGGCGGCGACAAGATGCCGCCGGTGTTCCTAGTGAACTGGTTCCGTAAGGGAGATGACGGCCGTTTCCTGTGGCCCGGATTTGGCGAGAACAGTCGTGTACTGAAATGGATCGTTGACCGCATCGAGGGCCGTGTCGATGCTGATGAGACCGTTGCAGGCCACACCGCTCGCGCCGAGGATCTTGATCTTACCGGCCTGGACACCCCGCGGGCCGATGTTGAGGAAGCCCTGACCGCTCCCCCGGAGCAGTGGGCCCGCGACATGGAAGACAACGCTGCCTGGCTGGAGAAGCTCGGTCCTACCGTACCCAAGGAGGTTTTCGACCAGTTCGAGGCACTCAAGGGGCGCATTGAGAAGGCGCATAGATAACGGGAGGGAGAGAATTATCCAGTACTCGGGTCGCCAATGAGGCTCGGTTCTTTCCCGAAATGAAATCCGCCCACACGCTACTGAAGTGTGTGGGCGGATTCCGTTACGTAGAAGTATTATAGATGAGAGAAACCAATACGGTCCGGTTCGGAGAAGACAAGCACTCTCGGTGAGCGTTAGTGTCTATCGGCTAGAATATGTCCGGAGGATTCCTACGCGCAGATGTCTTTCAAGAACAGGTATAACGCCTCGACAGTTTGCCTAATAATTTCTGGTTTTATCCGATGACTTTGACCCCTTAGCTGTACCGGTGCTATTTCGGTGCACGGTGAACCGGGGGCATGTCAGCAACCCTGGCTACAGGGATCTCTCCCCTCACGAGACTATTTGCAGCCAACTGGTGTTGCCTGATGATTGAAATCAGACGGGTAAAGTTTCAACACGCGAACACGCTGATCGACCGGTATGTTGGTGGCACAGCCTTTGGACCAGTGGTTCTGTCGGTTCTTTCGGTTCTGTAGAACGACGCCTGCGCCGTCGACCAGTCCTTCTGTGAGCGGGTTGTTCGGATGTGCCAGGAAAAGGATTGGTGCCTCGGCCTCTGGGATCTCGGGTTCAAGCCATCAAGCATCCTGGTCCATTATCCATACTGACAGCTCACTAAGTGCGAGTTCACCACTTTTGGGCTGATCTGGTTAGCTCCGATGTTTTGACAAACAAGTCAATGCAAACCCATGCGCTGTATGTTTGGATATGTATTGACTCGGTGCGTTGGCTGACTGGTTTGCCATGTATTCCTACCCAGCTCATTATTGCGGTAATCGACCAAGCATGGACTGCCGGTGTTGCGTGATCCGTAATTGGGACCCGGCTGATATAGGTTTATCGCCTCTGAGGCCATTAAGTTCTAATTAGGATGGTAACTCGTCTCTAGTTTTGAAATGTTGATCTGATTGGTAATCGATCCGCAAACAGCCGTTACTGTTACCTAATCCTGAAACAAAACCACACGCATGTATATGTCTGTGATACGCGTATAATAGCAAGTCGCAGAAGACCTGCTATCTGCGGATTGAATAAGTATTTAGGTGTCCCGACCGAGGAGTGTGTGTGACGTCCGAGTCGACATGGGTGTTATGTCGCGGTCGGTTATAGAGTTTAGCATCATCCTAGATGGATGCTTTTCTAGTTTCGCTTATTTGTGCATCTAGGGGTGCTGAGATAAGTCCTGGGGCGGGTAATTTCACTTACTATTGATTATTTAATAAATAATGAACCTCGTGTTGAGGTTAAACCTCTCGGGTTTTTGATATCTGCACTCCCCTCAGTATTTGTAGTCGAACGTTAGAGATAAATAAGGGCTTATTGGGCATGTCGGAATAGTTGAGGTATCCCATGTTATGGATCTGTTGGAATTACCAGACCTTACCGAAGGTGAGCTATCTATTGAAAATTTATCGACCGTTCGAGGTATTTTATTTTATGGTCGACTTTGTGCTGTTATTGCGCCATTGATTCTTGTTGCTTGATCATAGTATCGATTTTGCCGTAAATAAAATAAGCGTGGCTTTCGTTGTTTGCAAAATATAGTAACTGCCTTTCTGGGTCTCATGTTGAAAGTATTTTCACTTAATAAAACCTTATTCATTTTAGCTTTAAGATGAATTCTCTCAGCGTGGCTTCTTCATTGTGAAGACGTGTTAAGGATCATTTGGGCTGAGACCTGGTGGTCCAAATTATGTAGGTGACCAGCATGGATATATCTACGATGTGCGGGATTTGAGGTATCTGTAGCGGCCTTGTGGGATGGGGCTGGGGTGAGTTAATAGCCTTTTCAATCCCTCAATGTTTCATGGCGGGGGGCCTTGATACTGACCAGTTCACTTTCCCATTAGTTAAGTCATCTTCCTGCAAGTTTATCTGTTTATGTTTGTTTGATCTTGCGGTGGGTGAATTTGAGCAATTTTCCACTATTTTGCATCATTTGATCAACTTGTTCAAGTTCACTAATTGGTGGTTTACTTAGTCTAATGGGGATGTTGAGTATTTGGCCTTATTCAAGAATTACAGGTTCTTTCAATTTTGTCAATTATGTCAAATCGCTTATCTCCAAACTTTCTCAGATCCGAAGTTGGGTTTGTTGAAGTAGTGCCGTTGGCCAAGCTTTCCCGATTTATATTGAATATAAAAGCATCTCAAGGCGATTGTTATGAAAATGTATTTCTGATCCTTTGCCGTTCAATTTGAACAATTATTTGTATTGCCATGGCAGGCCCTGACGTTTCTCATAAAATATATCAATTTTAATGATAGGTAATCACAATATGTAGGCGCGTAGAAGGTCGTAACCTTTCGAAATCTGCCTAAATGATCTTCAAGTAACCTTAAAACATCTAAGCTCCGAGCATGATTAGGGATAAAAATTCTACATGTTTCGCAGCAACTTTGTCTATTCTTCAAAAAATCTGAGCATAAAATGAGGTAAAAGTGTGTGCAAAAGGTCACTAGCAGATAATCGGCCTAGCTTCAAACTTATGGATCTGATAGTCTTAATCACGTCGGTATCTGCCCATCTGTATAAGGAAAGAAAATAATGAGTAATCCCAGCAAACGCGGTCCGGTTGGACTGTCCAGGCAGGGGCGAGTCAGGCTGATTGCCAGCGTCGCCTCGGTAGCCCTCATGATGCCCGCTATCACCGCTCCGCCTTCAGGCTTGGGCTTCGTGTCGGTCGCTGAGGCTCGGGAGATGAGTCCTGAAGGCTCCAATGGTGCGATCAATGCGGATGCAATCGAGTCAGGCGCAGTTACAAGAGCCGTCGATTTAACAAATGCCAGAAGGTTGCTGTCGGGTCGTGCAATCTTGCTCGACGGTAACGATGTGAATCCGCTTTTTGCCGAGAAAAATAATCCGACTCCCATTCCTTCAGGAGTACCGGTTTACGCGCAGTGGATTGACCGGGATGGTGCAGTTTCGCCGGTCTATGTTGCTCATACGCACGATCTGCCCGGTGTCGGTGGAGGCGCGGGTACCTACGCTTTCCAGTTCCCCAGCTGGTTCGATTCTGAAGGTAAAGAGAGGATCTTCCTTCCCGCGGCCGGTGGGCGTGTTAAGTGGCGTGTGTGGGTTCCGCCCTTCGTTAATGAGAATACCGGGAATGAAGTAACGACCATTCGTCAGGTCAGTGGGTTCTTCCCCGGCGCATTCAGTAATGCTATTCCAGCTTTAGGTGAGTGGGTTACTCTTTTCCGGAGCGTCCAGAAGACCGCGCTTATTCAATATGAGAAGCCGGGCTCGTACATGTTCAAGGGTGAACCTGTACTAGATTCCGAGGGTGCCGATACCAGCGTGGTTTTCGGAGGGCCTAATAATTCAATTAACGGCTCGGTCTGGAAAGAGAATGGGCGAGGGGATCAGACGCCCTATAAGCCGGCTAAGAGGCCAGTTTTGGGGGATGAGTTTGCTGAAGGGTATGAGGTTGTTGCATCGTCGATAACTCCGGCGGGGAAAGAAGTTTTTGAACTAATTAAAACTCTTCCTAAGAATGAGCAGCGGCTCGCGACGAAGAACGCACTTGAATCGAATCCTGAGTATATATCTGCGACCAGGTCGGCGAAAGTTGACGAGAATGGTCGTTACACCATTAGATTTGAGGATGGTGAGCTTGATGCGGGTTTGATGTATGTCGCGGTCAAAGACCTTGAGGGAAACTATGTGGCGAATTATGGTAAATTTAGTTCGCCGATTTTCCTGCCCGCAACTAATGATCAGGGAGTCAATCCTGATGTCCCCGAGAGTTATGCCTACTTCCGCAACAAGGTTCATAACCTCAACTTTGCTTTGATTGAGACTGAGTATCCTCAAATTCGCATCACTAACTATGATGTGATGGAGGATATGGCACGTCCTGGAGATACTGCCGTTCTCGAACTTAGCTCCGGAAAAATTGCTCCCCAAGGGCAGCGGATTGTGTGGACGGACTCGGAGGGTCGGGAAGTAAAGGTCTGTGAGGATCTATTCTCATCTGAGGATGTTCAAAGCTGTACATTTACGGTCCCAGAGAATCTTAAAGCGGCCGGCTCGACGTATACCGCATCGCTATATGACGGCGAATTTATCGTTTCGGCAGATTCATTCTTTGCGAAGCCATTCCCGGTAGATCCCACGAATGAGGATCCGGAGATTGCTCCTAAGAATGGTGTGAGTGTGACGGAAGGGGAAGAAGTGCCTTCCAATACCTTGTTGGCGACGATTAGTGACGACAAGGAGATTGATCCCCGTGGAATCTCTGTCAGTGGTCTTCCAGAAGGTGTTAATTGGGAGTATGTCGAGAATGATGAGGACCCGAGCTCTGGTCGGATCATCCTGAATGGTGTCCCCGAAATGGGTACCGCCTCAGAGACGCCCGTAGATGTGACCGTCACGGTTCAGGACGCTAATGGCGCAGAGGTTTCGGAGACGATTCCGGTAGCTGTTAATCCGTCGAATAAACCGCCCGCTATTACCAAAAAGGACGGTCTATCGATGACTGAGGGCCAGGAGGTGCCTGCGGGTACTGTGCTGGCGTCGGTGTCTGATGACAAGGGTCTGCCTGAGGGCGCGGTTGAGGTCAGTGGTCTGCCTGAGGGTGTGACTGCTGAGTTTGATGCGGAGTCCGGTCAGGTCGTGTTGGGTGGTACGCCTGCTGAGGGTTCTGCCCAGGATGATGCGTATACCGTGACGGTGACGGTGACTGATTCTGATGGTGAGTCTGTAGAGGAACTGGTTGAGGTACGGGTTAAACGTGAGGTAACTGCTGATGTTGATCCGAAGTACGCCGAGAATACAGTTGTTCGTTCAGGGCTAGAAGCGTCGTCGAAGGAGCCGACGTTTGTTAACCCTGAGACTGGGGAGCCTGTCACTAGGCCGGACGGCGCTATTTTTGCGCTTGGTGAGTTGCCTTTCGGCGTTGAGGCGGAAGAGGTGAGCATTGACGAGAACACTGGTGTGGTCACCTATAGGCCTAGGACTAACGGCTCTTTGGCCATTTACTCGTTCCCGGTTATCGTTGAGTATTCGGATGGTTCAACCGATGAAGTAGACGCTAATTTCGATGTTCAAGGAAATGATCTTTTCCTTGAAGCAAGTTATGATGATGTAGCTGCCGTCGTCGGTGAACAGAAGTCTTCTGGCCCGATTAAGTTTGCTAATCGAGACGAACAGGATCCGGAAGTTAAAGTTCCGGAAAATCCTCGTTACGATCTGTTTGGTAAGCGGATTGGTGATGACGGCGAGCAGGTCGATGCCGATAATGCCACTATTGATCCTGTGACTGGTGCGGTGACATACACGCCGAAACCGGAAGAAGGAGGAAAAACTGTCATCTTCTTAGTCAGTATTGAGTATACTGGAGCAGAAGGTGATACTGATTCAATTCGGGTTCGTTTCAATGTTGATAAGATCACTGTCGGTGTTGATCCGAAGTACAGTGATACTCCCGCGACGTCCGGTGAAAGTGCTTCTTCTAATGAACCAAGGTTTGTCAAGCCTGGTACTGACGAGGATGTGGATAAGCCTGCTATAACGTCGTTTGCAGTGGGTGACAGTGCGCCTGAGGGGGCGGAAGTTTCGGAGTCTGGTGTTGTGACGTATACACCGACGTCGAGTGAAGCTGGCCAGACTGTCGATGTTCCGATCGTTGTGACGTATGCGGATGGTTCGACCGATACGGTGACTGTTCCCTTTGTTGTA
>NZ_JAUERX010000005.1:0-186683 GCF_041357695.1 Corynebacterium sp. CCM 9204 | reverse complement strand
GCGGCTGCGACTTCTCCCGGTTCCTCCTTCGGGGATGGATCGTCGATCACTCCGGCACTGAGTATCGGAATCCTGCTCGGCATTCCGGCTGCTATCGGTCTGGCCACACTGTTCGGTGTTCTGAGTTCAAATGTTGGCGGTTCTTCGGCCCCGGTCGTCACTGACACCGGAAACGCGACAGGAAACGGTGCAGCAACGCACGATGGCACCACGTCCAACGCTAATAAAGACACGACTCCCGACAACACTGGCAACGGTCAGGAAGCACGACGTGAAGGCACACTCGCCGTCACGGGTGCGAACGTTGCGACCGTAGGAATTCTTGGTCTCCTGGCCATGGTTCTTGGCGGACTGTTGATTGGTGCACGCCGTCGTCGGAGGAACTAAACACCTGCGGTGAATCCCGCTCACGCGAGCATTGCCGCGTGATTGATTAAAAGGAAGGGCACCCACCGAATCGGTGGGTGCCCTTCCTCATGCCCGGGGAGCCCGAAAACTCGCTCCAATCCATTCATGACTGGCCTCCCATCACCTCCTTCCGCCTGGGAAAACGAGAATAGGCGGCATGTATTGAATACCGGCATCCCTGAAAGGTCGTGGCGGTCATTGAACAATGGCATCTGTGGTCTTGGCAGCGGGTTAAATGGAGTCGTCGACCACGCATGGTCAGGATCTTGCGTATGTGTGGGTGAAGAGATCTCCGGATCGTATTCATAAAATTAGAACTGCCGTGCTTGTTCAGTGGGAGGTGTCTCATGGAAAGTGCTGTCCAGTTCTCTACAATCTAAGGGAAGCTAGACTGCTCCAACGGTGCTGGTATGGAGAAATAGTCTTTTTATTGGCTCGTCGATGTTAATGTCAACGATAATGTGGCAGAATCGATAGAATTTGAGCCGACTTTCGCTCTCACAAGTCGAATGGCACATTGTCCCACAACATCCATTGGATTGATCGTGACGCAATGGAGGAATATCACGAGATAGATATCTTGGGTGGGTATCTTCCTTGAGGCTCTCCGAGGATTCCTGCGGGGGTGAACTCGCTGTCACGGAAACTGTTTCCGGTGACACTGGCGCATTTACTGAGTCTCGGAGTATGCGTAGCGGGGCTCAGTCGGGGGTTAATCCGGTTTTCGGAGGACAATCACTAGATTGCTCACCGCAAACTCCCTGAGCAAGGGGACACGGACCAGCCACCATGCCCACCATGGGTGATAGCGGGGGAATACAGCGAAGACTTCCGCGCCCGTTCGTTGCGCCCACCGAAGTCCATCGCGGCAGGACACACTGAACAGTGATTCGCCAAACACGTTCTTCGGTCGGTAACCATGCTTCCGTAAGTACCGGTCCCGGGCGTAGGCACCACCGATGTAGTGCGGAAGAAATCCCGTCTCGTGCCCACCGAACGGACCCAGCCATACCGTGTAGCTCAACACCACCAGCCCTCCGGGGCGGGTGACCCGGTGCATCTCATCGCCCATCGCCCACGGCTCAGCGATATGTTCCGCGACATTGGAGGAATAGGTCACGTCGAAGGTGTCATCACGGAATGGAAGTGCTGTGCCGGAACCACGGACCGATGCCTCGACCGCTATCCCCGCGGCTGCCATCTCCCCGGCGTCCGGCTCCACGGTGAAATAAGAGCAGTTCCGTGAAGTGAATGCTCTCGAGAAGTACCCAGGCCCGCCCCCGACGTCGAGAATCCAGCATCCAGCCAGACCGTTCCCGGAACAGTCGGTATGGAGCGATTCTAGGAGTAGAGCGGTGTCCTCCGCGAGATGCCCGTAGAACACGGCGGGGTCGGTCTGCTCGAAGCGGAAATCGCTCAGCAGGTCGAGTGATCGGCGGAGCGTCGCGAGGCCGCGGGTACGGGGTAGTCGGAAGGAAGGCGGAAAGTACACGGTGTCAGTGTATCGGCGTGGAGTGATTAGACTGGCAGGGTCATGAAAATCCTGTTCCTCTGCTGGCGCGACACCACCCATCCCCAGGGGGGTGGTAGTGAGCGCTACCTGGAGCGCGTCGGCGAGTATCTCGTCCAGCACGGGCACCAGGTGGTCTACCGCACCGCCGCCCACGATGCTGCCCCCCGCCGTCAAGTTCGTGATGGAATCCGGTTCAGCCGCGCGGGTGGTAAATTCACCGTTTACCCGCGCGCCTGGTGCGCCCTCGTGGCCGGACGCTTCGGTGTCGGGTCGTTACGGGGAGTCGACGTCATCGTGGACACCCAGAACGGGATTCCCTTCTTCGCCCGGATCTTCAGCAATCGTCCGACGGTCCTGCTCACCCACCACTGTCACCGGGAACAATGGCCGGTGGCGGGGCCGGTGCTGAGCCGGGTCGGCTGGTTTCTGGAACGTTGTGTCGCCCCCCGGGTGTACCGGTGCAGTCCCTATGTCACGGTCTCGGAGCCGTCGGCGGAGGAACTCGTGGAACTCGGGGTCGCTGCTGAGGCAATCCGGATCATCCGTAACGGAATCGACCCCGCCCCGGTAGACTTTGCTCGCTACCCTGACACCGGGACGACGCATCTGGTGACACTGTCTCGTCTCGTACCACACAAGCAGATCGAGCATGCCATGGATGTGATCGCGGCTCTCGCGCCGACGCACGACGTGGTGCTCGACGTGATCGGGTCGGGGTGGTGGGAACAGAAGCTCAGGGACTACGCGCTGGCTCTCGGTGTTGCGGACCGGGTCGTTCTGTACGGTCAGGTCAGCGAGGAACACAAGCACGCTCTTCTCGCCCGTGCCACTCTGCACCTGATGCCGTCCCGGAAAGAGGGATGGGGGCTCGCGGTCATCGAGGCCGCCCAACACGGGGTCCCCACCATCGGTTACCACAGTTCAGCGGGGCTCAATGACTCCGTCATCGATGAGGTCACGGGAGTACTCGTCGACGACAAGGCGGCACTGATCCGCGCGACGGCGGCACTCATCGAGAATCCCGCCCGTCGCACCCGCCTCGGTGGGGAAGCCAATAAGCGTGCCGCCAAGTTCTCCTGGGCGTTCACTGGTGCTCTATTCGCTGATCTCTTGGAAGATGTCGCGGCAGAACGACGGTGAGTGGTACCGACAGCCACAGCATGGTCAACCCGATCCCCAGCCACCACCGCCAACCACGTCGCGGGTGATCTGTGCCAAGTTCATGGAGCACCCCGTCATCGACGACAACCCCAATCCCGGATGAACGGACAGTCTTGACATCGCCCTCCCGCCAGGCCGTCACCGCCTCGATCCATCGGGGATTGGGGGCGTCGGTGAGTTCACCGTCCACCCGCAGAGCACCTGGTTCCACCAGAGAGATAGCCTTCGCCCGGGGATCGAGCACCGTTCGGCCCCGGTATGTCGTGATGGTCCCAGTATCAGTGACCAGCACGTCTCGACCGTCGGCGACATTTGCAAGTTCCACCCACGCCGGGTCCGCTGGTAACGGCTGCAACGCCCCCACCGCACGGGGCGCATCCGGGACCTGGAGCACCGCAAGGATGATGACCACGCACCCGAGAATCCCCCGGCGGTCCGCAACCAGCGCGGCCAGTGCACAGTACGCCGGTACCGCCAGTGCAACGTACTTCTGGGCATCGCGCAGCAGACCGGCCCCCGGAAGATTCGCCAGCAGCCACGCCGCAAAAGCGGGCATCAGCCACCACCCCACCGCGATACCGAACCCGATCCCAGCGAGGACCAGTATCGGGCGGGGGCATCTGCGCACTCCGGTCAGCAACAGTGCCGCGAGCAGCACACCGAACACTGCGAATCCGCTTGCGCGCGACACCGGAACCGCCGCTCCGTTCCAGATACCGCCTAGTCCCGCCAACGCACCGACGGTTCCGACGAGATGCTCCGCCCGCGGTGCGAACACCGCGGCACCGTCTGCGCCAGTGCCCGCTCCGTCCACCAGAGCAGGCACCAGCCACGGCAGTGACACTACGGCACCGACAACACCGGTGAACCACATCTGACCGCGCCGCCCCAACGAACACGTCACAGCCACCGTAATGCCTAGGACCGCACCCGTCGGAGTGAGTGAGGCCGCCCACGCCCCCAGCAGCAACACAGCCCGATTCCCCACCAGCCCCGCCCAGGCGATCATCGGTAACAACCATGTCGCGACGACCAGTGACCAGTGCCCCTGCACCAGCCGTTCCACCACGAAGGGATTGACTACCGTCACGGTCACCGCCGTGATCTGCGGAGCGATCCGGGATCCGCCGGTGACCTGACGGGCCAGTGCCGCTGCTCCCGCCGCCCCCGCCAGCGCCCCAGCGAGAAGACAGAGACGGGTGACGAAAGCGGCGTCGACAAGCACCCCCACCAGTGCCAGCGCCCCGTCCTGGGGTGCGTTGCGGGCGGGAAGATCCCCGAAACCCAGTGCCGACAGGCTCACCGCAGGGTGTGGGAGGACCACCATGTCCCGCTGAATCAGCGCCCCGGCCCCGGCCAGCGGCCACAGCAGCATGCCGACACAGAACACCGACCATGCGGTCAGAACAGTGTGGCGAGTCATCCCACAGAGTCTACGACCGGGCCTCCGGACGGCGGCGCAATAGCCAGCCACCCAGCAGAATCAACAGAGCGCCGACGACACCGATACCCCAGCCAACCGTGCCCAACAGATTCAGTTTCGATCGGCCTTCAAGGGCTTTTTCCCACTGACGTTCCTGCGTGTCGGTGTTCCACTCGGCTGTCATCGCGAGCGCCGTCCGGTTCGGGTTACTGTCCGACTCGGGGGCGGCGAAATGAGCCTGTGCGACAGCTTGCGCCTCGGCATCATTGCGGGCGAAGAAATAGTTGAGGTATTCGCGGCCGTGCACGATCACACCCGTCGTCGGCTCGACCCACAGCGTACGGTCATTGGCGTAGTAGCGGGTCATCGTCACCCGCTCTTCCGGATCCAGCCCTTGCTGCTCAAGTTCCTCGGGTGTGTACCAGTCACGCGCGGGTGTGCTCATCCGCAGGGCGTTCAACGACGCCTTCTCATGTTCACTGATCTCACCGTCCAGATTGAACACCCCACTGATCGCGGTGAACATGTTGACAGGTTCGATCTGCTGGTTGTAGCGCATCACCTCGACATCCTCATGCCCCGGAAGAATGTCCTCATCAACGAAATCGACGGGATACGTCGCCTGTGCGGTGGTGTCGAAGTACGGGTATGAGCGCGCCTCCGAATCGAAGGGGAACTGGTACTGGATGCCCTCGCGAATGAAGCCGTTGCGCATGTCATCCAGACCCAGTCGCGGCGATGTCGCATGGAAGCTCGACACGGGTTCTAGAACTGGCAGAGCAGTTCGCCGGTTCAGGGTAACTGTGTCCACTGTCGCGGAGATCACGTTCTCAGGTTCCGGGCGATCCGTACGCATCAGGATGTTGCCCGCCCGCAACGTGACGACGTCCTTGTCGGCCGGCTCGACCACGCCGATGCTACGGCTTCCGAAGACGGGGGTCGAATGGCTGATGAAGCAGGACACCCGGGGATGATCCCCCTCACACGCGGAATCTCCCGCATGCTCGGGCAGTACTTCACGTGTCCCGAACGCTCGGGAATCCAACAGCGTCGCTTCCACCTCCCGGGTGACCGTCTTACCGCCGGCATCCAGTGGAATCACCTTCAGTCTGGGAACGAGGTACGACGGTAGGGCGACAGCGACAGCGACGAGTGCCACGCCGAGAGTGAGAGCAATGAAACCGGAGACCCGCGAGGTCATCGCGACCCCCTTCCAACTAGGATCTGTGCAAGAACATGTGCCCGGATGACGCGGGCGGAAAGGCGGCCGCGCCATGGGCACAGAAGGATCGTACCCGGAAACTACACGGTTCAACGCCTCGCTCGAGGGGCTGCGTGCCGTTGCCTCCATCGGAGTTCTGCTCACCCACGTCGCCTTCCAGACCGGCCTGCCCCCCACCAGCTTCCTCGGCGGGATACTGGGGCGTTTCGATTTCTTCGTTCCCGTCTTCTTCACCCTGTCGGCGTTCCTGCTGTGGCGGCGTTATGGCCCGTGCGCCGGGCGAGACATCACCTGGGGGTGGTACCTGGTCAGCCGCGCCGTTCGGATTTTCCCCGCCTACCTGGTGGTGGTCGCAGGGGTGCTGCTGCTCCTGCCTAATGCCTATCGCGCCACCGGTGTCCAAAAGGTGGCGAACCTGACGATGACCCAGATCTACGTCCCGGGTGGTCTCGCCCCAGGGCTCACGCACCTGTGGTCCCTGTGCGTCGAGGTCGCTTTCTATGCCGCGTTACCACTGCTGGCGCTCGCGGTGGGACTCTTGCCCGCTCGTTCTCGGATACCCGCGATTCTCGCCGTCGCGGTGGTGAGCCTGGGGTGGGCGTGGTTACCGTTCGTTGCCGCGTCACCCGCGCCGGGTGTGCCCAACCTTCAGATCCTCCCCCCAGCATTCACCTGCTGGTTTGCCGTCGGAATGTTTGCCGCCGAGGTGGAGGGCCGGGTTCCCCGGAGGGTGCTTCGTGCGCTGGGCCGACGGCCGGTGTGGTGGGGCGTTGCTGCTGTGGCCCTGTGGGTTGCGGCCCAACCCTGGTACGGGCCGGTTGGCCTCGTGCACCCGGAACCGGACGAGTTTGTGCTCCGCGTTCTGGCAGGCACGGTGTTCACCGCCGCCGTCGTCCTGCCCTACGCCCTGGCGCCCAGGGAGGGGTTACTGACGACGCCGGTGTTCCAGGCGCTCGGACGCTGGTCCTACTCCATCTTCCTCGTCCACCTGCCGGTGCTGGAGCTCATGTTCCCGCTGACAGGTATCTCTCCGTTCACCGGGCACACCGCACTGATTGCGGTGCTGACCATCGCGGTGACGATCCCGGTGTCGGCTGCCATGTACGTACTCGTGGAGGAACCGGCCCGGACGATGACCCGGCGGATCACGACCCGGCGGAAAGGTACGGCGACCGGGAGGGAATCCACGGGAGGTCCGTCCGTTGAACCAGACGTATGCACACCGGAGCAATCATCAACTACTGCTTGGGCCGGGGATCTGAGCTAGTATTGGCGGCGTAAGCCCCCGGGGACGCGCCGATAAAGCGCCTGCCCGGGGGCGTTTGTCTGTGCGGATGTCGGCGCTATCTCGGTCGGGAGTTCCCCGCCGATATCCCTGCCGCCACCGAGACCAGGGCGGCGAGCCCGACGAAGGATGCGTCCCCGGCGTAGCCACCTTGCGGCCAGGGCGCGTGGGCGAGCCACATCCCGGCCAGGGCCACCCCACCACCGGCGAGAACGGACGCCGGGATCAGGGTGTACCGCACCACCGCCCGCGTCGCCACTCCGAGGAGAAGCCCGAACCAGCCGCCGACGAGCCAGAGAGTGACCGCACCGCCGAGCGTGAGAAGGGCCCTCGAGTGGCCGGTGTCCAGGGTGGGCACGAAGTTCTCCCGGCTGCGGATCACCGCGAGTGCGCACAGCACCACGGCGCAGAGCCAGGCCACGGCGCCGCCGATGAGTCCCGCCCGGTAGGGTGTGTCTCCGGCGAAGTGCAGTTCCACGGCGCCGGACACCCCCGCCGGGACGTGGAAGGATCGGGTCGCCGCATCGATCACGTCCGCGTCCACCGCGGTACCGCCGACGGTGGCAGTCAGCCCGTCGAGGGCGGCGCGCCCGGTGATGAGCAGCCGGTCGGTGTCCGCCGCTGTGAGATCACGCCCCACACTGACCGGTGTGATGCCGCCGGTGAATCCTTCCTCGGTGAGCAGCGCCCAGTCCTGTCGGGTGCGGAGATGATGTTCCCCGGCGGCGAGATGTACCGGTCCGCATGATACAAATGCGCCGTCAATCCGGATGCTGCGTTCCCGCGCCTGATCGGCGAGCGTGATCCCGTGGTTGGGGTCCTCGTCAACGGGTCGTGGATCCCGGCAGTCGGGGGAGTCGAGGAGCAGGGTCATGTCCCGGGGGGCGGTGAACACACGGTCGAGGACGTCCTCCCCGGTGGTGATCCGCTGGAGGAGGAACTGCCGCGCATCCGGGGAAGTGTCCGGTACCGTCACGGTCCGGCGGATGGGTGCACCGTCGAGTGCGATCCGGGCGATTCCCGCCCGGTCCCGCGATGCGCCGAGCGTCACGCGGACGGTGTCGGTCGGGCCACCGGGAACCCGCACCCGGGTGGATTCGTCGGCCACCAGACGGGTGTCGACGCTCGCGTCTCCGGCGCTGACGGTCACATCCACGTCGGCACCGGTGGCGGTGATCCGTAGCACCGGATCGGATACCGGGTGATCGGCGGTGATCTCGATCCACTCGCCTGCCTGGCGGCCCGGGGTGGGATACCAGGCGGTGGTGGGGTCGCGGTCGACGGCGGCGGTAACCGACGCACCCGGGTCTGCTCCACCGAAGCTCGTGGCGTTCGCCGCCGAGGAGGACGCTCGGACGCTTCCACCCTGTTCGGTGACGCGGGTCAACGGTCCGATCGAAGGATAATCGGGCACCGGATTGCGCACGTCTTTACCCTCCGAAGGGTCGGCCAGTGGCGCGGAGACCGCGTCCCGCACCGTGCCGTAGTTGCGGGCGACGAGCTGCGGGGTGTCGGTGACGACCTCCGCGTCGCCGTCGACGAGGGCGCGTGCGGCGGGGCCGGTGAGGGCGTCGAGAAGCGCGAGTGACTCCCCGCCCCCGGCGACCCGGAGAGGTGCATCCGTGGTCGTGGTCATGTTCAGACCGGGATCAACCTCGAAGACGGTGACTGGGCCGAAGTCGTGTGCGGCAGCGCCACTGTCCCTCAGCCGCTCCACCAGATCACCGGCGGGCGCATCGGGAAGATCATTGCGCACCACGATCATTCCGACCCCCAGTCTGCGGATGGCGTGAATCGCGTCCGCGGGATCGATGGCCGGGGAACTCAGTATCGCATCAATACCGTCGAGACCACGGATCGCCTCCGGAGGAACGAGTGGGACCGCGTCCCGGACGACCCACGGGACATCGAGCAGCGGTTGCAGTGGTTCATCGCGAGTCCACCCCCAGTCTTGCCGGGCGAAGGACGTCGACGGCAGGATCAACGTCCGGGTGTCGCGTGCGTGGGCGTTCAGCCAGTCCGCGGTCTCCCGCCAGTACGCGGGCACCTCCGTCCAGCCGCCCCGGGGGGCGAGCCGACCACTGAGCGCCGGGGCACACGCACCGAGCGCGACGAGCGCGACGAGGGCGGCGGCCGCGTGTCGACGCCCCGGATGCACTAGTTCTGCGCGTGTCGACGGCACCGGCAGTACCCGACCGAGGGCCGCGAATCCGACGAGCAGCGGGAGCCGCACCACGGGGTCGAACTTGTGGATGTTACGCAACGCCGCGCCAGGCCCGTCGAGGAAGGACCGGATCTCCGGGCCCAGCGGGCCGTGCGCTGCACCGAGAATCACCAGTCCGACGAGCAGCATCCCCACCCACAGGCCGCGCCGGGGAAGAGGCCGACAGAGTCCCACGAGGCCCAGCGCCGCGATACCGGAGGTGAACAGAATGAACACCGGGGAGGTCACCAGGAGGTTCCCGGCCACCCGTTCAGTGTCGACGAACGGCGCCCAGCTCGTCGTCCCCCGCAGAATCTCCGTGGGATTCAACCACCGGGTGGTCACGTAAGCGTTCTCAATGAAATCCGTGAACGGTGGCGCGTAGTGTCCAAGCACGAGCAACGGGATGATCCACCAGGCGGACACCGCCGCGCAGCCGACGCCCCAGACCGCGCCCATCCGGACCGCGCCGGGCTGTCTATGCAGAACACACCACGCCAAGGCGATCCCGGCGGGCACACACGCCGCGAGCGTCGCCGTGGCGTTGATGGCCCCTAGCCAGGCGACCGCGAGCACAGACGCCGCGACCCGTCGGCCGGTGAGCCTATCGATGACGAGGGGAGCGAGGATCCACGGGGCGAGAGCCACCGGCCAGGACTCGGAGGAGATCGCGCCCAAGGTGGTCAGCATCCGGGGAGAGAGGGCGTAGAGAACTGCGGCGAGCACCCGGAACACCGGGCTACCCACGTCGAGCCCGCGGACTAGCTGGAGGAAGCCGGAGTAAGCCACCCCGAAGACCACCATCCACCAGAGCCGTTGCGCCACCCAGTCGGGGAGCGGATTCGTGAGCACGAAGAACAGGCCCTGCGGGAAAAGATAGCCGTACGCCTGGTTCTGCACCTGCCCGAGGGGAAAAATATCCGACCACGCTGCGGTGGCCTGGGTTAGGAACCCGGCCGGATCGGCGGCGAGGTCATGTTTGGTGTCGGCGACGGTGCGCCCGGGAGACTGCAGGAAGGCCAGTAACCCCAGTAGTAGCCAACCGGTGAGATGGGGGCGGGCGTCGATACGCACGCGCTACTCGCGGGAGCCGTACTCCGCGCCACCGAGGAGAGCCTCATCACTGCTGATGACCTGGTCCTGCGGAATCTGGTCCTGCCCCGAGAGCTTCGCCACGCCGATGACCGCAGCGCCGCCGAGGATCACACCGACCACGACGCTGGCCAACGCTGGGCCGAGGGTGCGTCGCGTATCGGAATCTGAATCAAATGCCATGGGTAGTTACTGCCGTGATCTCTCGTGGGGGCGGGATATGTCGGAGACAAAAGCAGAGACTACCAGTTACTCATTATCCTCCTCCAACGGGGGAACAATGAACACCGGGAGTCCCGCGTGGTGCAGAACGTTGTCGGCGGTGGATGACTGGAGCAGTGACCGGAAACCGGTGTTACCCCGGGTGCCGGTGACGATGACGTCAGGGTGGAGCTGTTCAGCGGCGTCGACGATCGCCGACCAGATCGCGCCCGTTGACTCGACGAGGTGCGCGTGGGCGATGAGGCCCAGCGATTCCGCGATCGTTGCGCCTTCGCGGCAGATGGCGAGTGCCTCATCGTGCGCGGGGTCCGTTGCCCCATCGTCCGCACTCCAATCCACGACGGAGACCCCGGGAGCTCCCGCAGCTCGAGCCGCCTGGCGTTGCATTGGCTCCCAGGCGGTGATGATCTGCACATGCCTAGGGGAGAGCAATTCTGCGGCGTAGGTCAGCGCCCGGCGCGCCTCAGTGGAGCCGTCATAGGCGATGAGCATGGTGGTCGGATCGGACTCCGGCATGGTGTGAGCTCCTCGAATTGGCTGTCGATAGGTGGGATCGGGTGTTCCACCTCGGTCCGTGGCACACAATCCTAGTCGGGTGGGTAGCGTTGTCGACCGGAGCGAGGTTCGCGTCAGGCGGGGTGCTCCGGCACACTGTGGAACGTAACCCTGTGAAAAAGGAGAGAACATGCGGACAACGTGCGATGCCGTCGTATCCGTACGTGCATGGGCTACTGCCGTCGTGGGAGTCGTCGTGTTCGGACTGTCCGCCTGCTTTGCTCCCGCACAGGATGCGCCGGATTCCGTACATCCCGTCATCAGTGTGGGCACCGGGGTCCAGGGGCCACCGTTACCACCGGTGGTGGAGGCCGTGCCGTCCCTCCCACCGGCACCTGAACATCTCACCGACCCTGTCGCAGTGGCGAAGAAGAACGTCCCGGAGGACCGGCGCGCACGCATAGCCTCCCTGATGACGGTGGGTGTCAGGGACTACGATGACGCCCTGTTCGCCCTCCAACAGGGTGCGGGCGGAATCTTCATCGGGTCCTGGACGGATCCCTCGCTCCTCACCGGTTCGGACCGTAACATCGCGGCGCTCCGGGACGTCATCAAGAGGCCTTTCGCGGTCACGATCGACGCTGAGGGTGGACGCGTCGTCAGGCAACCGGGCATTTTCGGGCATCTTCCCTCGCCACGGACAATGGCGGAGACCATGACTCCGGAGCAGGTTCGTGCTCTCGCCGCTGAATTGGGTACCAAGCTGGCGGGTGCCGGGATCACCGTTGATTTTGCCCCCGTCCTGGACACCACCGGGGAACCCGCTTCCGCGGCCATCGGAGACCGCAGTTTTTCATCGAACCCTGACCGGGCGGCACAATACGCCTCCGCGTTTGCCAACGGGCTCCGGGATGCGGGGATCACACCGGTGTTCAAGCACTTCCCCGGGCATGGTCACGCCACCGGAGACAGTCACTATGATCAGGTGCTCACCCCGGATCTTGAAGCGCTCAAGGAACTTGATCTGAAACCCTACGGTCCCGTCCTCGCCGCCGCACCGGGTGCAGTGATGATCGGACACATGATCGTCCCCGGACTGGGGGAGGAAGGTCTACCCGCGACGCTCAACCCGGCCGTGTATGAACTTCTGCGACGCGGGGACTACCCGGGTGGAGAACCATTCGACGGGGTCATCTACACCGACGATCTTTCCGGCATGATGGCCGTGAACACTCTTCTCACCGCTCCGCAGGCGGTTCTCGAGTCCCTGCGTGCGGGAGCGGACGTTGCCCTGTGGATTTCCACTGATGACCTCGTCGCTGCTGTGGACACGGTGGACCGTGCGGTTACCGCAGGGGAGTTCCAGGAGGAACAACTAGACGCTTCCGCACTGAGGGTTCAACTGCAGAATCTGGGCCCCGGGCGTCTCTGAAAAACCCGTGGCACCATCGCATGCCGGTAACGTTCCCATAACGCCGGGGTTGCTAGGATGCAAGGAAGTCGCAGCCGAACCAACCGGTGGATAGTGTGTTCGTTGTGCATACCGTTGAACCCGTCTCCCCAGTCCCCGCCGAGAACGCTACAGCTTCTGGACGTCGGACATGGGCCGTCATTCTCGGTGCCATCATGGGTGTCCTCATTCTCGCGGGTGCCGTCTACACCGTTGATTACCTCCTCACCAGGGACAAGGTTCCCAGAGGCGTCACTGTCGCGGGCATCGCGATAGGGGGAATGAAACCACATGATGCAGAACACCTACTGTCCACGGAACTTGATGATTCTCTCGCGGCTCCGGTCGCGGTGACTGCGGGAGCCGCAGAAGCGGTCGTGGACCCGTCGACGGCCGGATTGCGCCCCGACTGGGAAGCCACGGTGACTGCCGCAGGACGGCAACCGCTCAACCCCATCGCCCGCTTCCGGGGCCTGATCGGAGAACGTGAGGTGGGCATCGTCAGTGATGTCGATGATGCGGCTCTCGCCCCTGAGCTTGAGCGCCTCACCACGGAACTCATGATCCAGCCTACTGAGGGAGAGGTTCATCTTGAGTCCGGCGAGGCACGGGTGACAGAGCCAGCCTCCGGACAGAGTGTTGATCCGGAGACACTACGGAAACGGCTCACCGCCGACTGGCTTAACCCTGACGGGGTACAGGTGAAAGTTGAGGAGACCGAACCGGTCATCGGTGCGGTTGCGGTCAAGAACGTTGTCGGTGGTGACGCCGCACGGGCGCTCTCCGGTCCCGTGGTCGCGCACGGTGCAGATGGCGTCGACGGAATCATTCCCGTTGAGCGCATGGGAGAGGTGGTCACTTTTCGACCTGAAGGCACCGCACTACACACTGATGTGAACACCCAGCGCGCCCGCGAGATTCTCGCCGAGAATCTCGCGGGGACTGAGATTCCGGTGAAAAACGCCCGCATCACGTTCACCGGAGATGGGCGTAGCGTCACGCCGCATACCGATGGTCGGGCACTGGACTGGGATAAGTTGGTCGACGGCCTCCCGGACCGGATCACGGGCTCGGCTTCGAAGGAATTCGATGTCAGTTACACCGCTGAATCAGCGAGCTTCACGACGGAGGACGCCGAAAGAGCGACCTTCGATGAAACGGTCAGTGAATTCACCACCACCGGTTTCTCCTATGCCTCGGGCGTGAACATCCGTCGGGTCGCAGAGATGGTGAACGGCGCCGTCGTCGCGCCGGGTCAGGTGTTCTCCCTGAATGGGTACACCGGGCCTCGGGGCACCGCTCAGGGATTCGTGGAGTCAGGCATCATCCTGAATGGTCACGCGGACACGGCCGTCGGCGGTGGAATTAGCCAGTTTGCGACAACCCTCTACAACGCGGCGTACTTCGCGGGCTTCGATGATGTGGCGCACACACCCCACAGCTACTACATCTCGCGGTATCCGGCGGGGCGGGAGGCTACCGTGTACGAGGGGCTGATCGACCTGCAGTTCCGGAACAATTCCCCCTACCCCGTCATGATCAACGCGAGCACCGGGGACAATTCGGTCACCGTGCGGATGACCGGGGTCAAGACGGTAACTGTGGAGTCCCAGTCCGGAGGTAGGTGGGCCCAGACGTCCCCTAAGCAGATCACCCTCACGGACAAGGGCTGCGTTCCTTCATCAGGCGCCCCGGGCTTCACCACGTCGGATACCCGGATCATCCGTAATCTGGATGGTGTGGAGATAGACAGGCAAAGTCAGACCACCGTCTACGATCCCTCCCCCATCATTCGTTGCGGCTGACCCTGATTCCGATCGGGGCGTTGGTCATTGGTGACCAGGAATGCCTGACTGAAGATCTCATCGGCGGAGAGGTCGAGGGCGGCGCAGATATTGCTGAATTCATCGAGGGACATCGATCGCCTGCCCCGGAGGTAGAGGCTGATCTGACTGGTGGAGATGCTGACCCGTTTACCGAGTTCAGCCTGGGTCACCTGGCGTCTGGCGAGAGCTTCGCGCAATTTTGCGGCGATTTCCGTGCCCAGTGCGGCAGGGCGGCTTCGCGGTTGGCTTGACATAAGTTCGAGTATCACACATGAGGCAACGAATATCGGTTGCAATTCTGATTAGTTGTTAAGTTTTCGTTGTGGTGCTGGAAACGAACCCAAGTGGAGACATTGGCCAGGTTTGCGCTCCCCTAGTATGGGGGTAGTGGTGGCGTCTGATGTCAGTTTCCATGTCCAGGAGAGCTGCATATTTACTGTGGAAGCACGGATCTCGGCTCCTCACGGACCGAGGGCGCGCCATTTGTCCGGAGCTGGGGTGGGCGGATGCGGGATCATTTTTCACCGTTGCCTGTCGTCCTTGACCCGGTATGTGGGCGGGCACTGGCCGACGCGAACCTACCCGGATGCTCGTCGTGTATCCGGGGTGTTTCAGTGGATGTTTAGAGACCCGTTTGGATGCAGACTTTGGGATGGCTGCGCCAGGGCTGCATCGACACCGGTGAGCATGAACCGGAAACCACCATCATGGAGGCGTAGCCCTGCATGGGCCCACCGGCCCATCGGCTTGATGGAGCAAGAGAACGAAGTGTTGCGTCGAGGCGTAGCTGTCCCAGGCGGACGCAGAAACGGCTCGAACGGTTGACCTGCATCGAGTTTGAGACAATCATGGCAACAGCAGCCGACCAGGCTGCGTAACCACTGTCACCCGTTCCTACGGCAGACCCGCGTGAACTGCCGCGCCCACCTCTGCCCGCCTACACACGAAAGAACGGAACATTAATGACCATCGCCGTATCGACAACGGGGCTCAACGTCACGTTCGGTAGCAAAACGATTCTGAACGACCTTGAGCTCGAGGTGGCATCGGGATCCTTCCACGGAATCCTCGGCTCGAACGGCGCGGGAAAAACGACGCTTTTCAACACTCTTCTCGGCTTTATTCAGCAGACTAAAGGTTCCGTGCGACTCCTCGATACGAACCCGTGGCCGAGAAACGCGAACCTGCTTCGCCGCGTCGGAATCCAGCACCAGCGTCCCGCCTTCTTCGTTCGCATGTCGCTCATCGAGCACCTGCACGCTGTCGCCGATATTTTCGGGTCTGACCGAACCTACGTCAGCACGGTCATTGATGCCCTCAACCTGGGGCAGGTGGCCGACACAAAGTGCGAGAACCTGTCGGGTGGCGAACGCCAGCGCCTCGCGGTCGCCTCGGCTCTCGTTCACCGTCCCGAGGTTCTGTTCCTCGATGAGCCGACGGCCGGACTCGACCCGGTTGCCCGCAAATCCCTCGTCGACCTGTTGAGGGACACGGACTTCACCGACGGACTGACGGTGCTCTACACGACCCACTACCTCGAGGAGGCGGAGCGACTGTGCGACGTCGTGTCGATCATCGATAGTGGAACGATCATCGCGACCGGGTCCCCCCGTTCCCTCATTTTCGGCGCCGAGCTCGGGGCGACCGTCCTGCTGCCGGCGGCCGTGCCCCAGGCGGCGACGATTAAGAGCATTTTCGACCGCGTTGAACTGTCCGACGACGGCATCCTCGTGCACACCGAAGACGCGGCGCGCGCCCTCGTCACGCTGAGCGGGGTCGGCGTCGACTGCGCGGGAGCCCAGATCAGCCAGGGCCGCCTCGAGGATGTCTTTTTCAAGCTCACGGGAAGGAACATCGAACAATGACGTCGATACGTTCGCTCAACCGGGTCCTTCTGAAATCGGACCTGCGTGACAGCACAACACTCGCCACGACCTTCCTCATCCCCGCGGTCCTTCTCATCGTTCTCGTCAGGGCTTTCGGCGACGCCGCGCCGGACCCGTCCATGGACTACGTCAGCCAGATCGCGGCGAACGTCATCGCCTTCGGGGTCGCCTACGTCGGCATATTCGCCGGGGCGCTCCACCTGGCCACCTGGCGCGAGAACGGCATGTTCCAGGTGCTCAAAGCCTTCCCGATCTCCACGGGCATGATCCTCACCTCCCAGGCGTTCGTCGGAGCCCTGCTCATGATCGCCCAGGTGATTGTCGTGTTCCTCCTGGCCCTCACGCCGTGGGTGGGGATGAATCCGGAGGCCCTCGCCCCGGTCGGCCTCGTCCCGCTTTTCCTCGGGTATCTTCTCTTCTACTTCGTTGGGGTGCTGCTGGCGATCGTTTTCCCCTCAATCGCCGCCGTCTCCATGCTCTCGAACCTCATCATCATCCCCCTCGGGTTCGTCGGTGGGGCGGTCATGCCGCTCGAGGTCCTGCCTGACTGGGTGGTCACGCTCGCCCCGTACACGCCGATCCACCATCTCCGCGTGGCGCTCTTCAAGCCTGTGCTGGACGTCGGAACCTGGTGGGATGCCGGGTTGGGATGCCTCTATCTGGTGGGCGTCACGCTCGTCTTTTACCTCATCACCCGCAAGACCTTCACCTGGAAGTAGTGCATGGTTCCCGCCATTCTCGAGACCCCTGGGCGGGTGAGGTTGAGTCGGGCGATGTTCTCGAGGGGAGTCAATTGCGATGGAAAACGTTCGCTGGCTTGCCGATCCCGGGAAAAGCGTTGGTGGTGCCGGTGGGCATATTTATGGTTCTGGCCGAGCTGAGGGTCTGCTGTTCCTGTCTTTGCGTTACGTACATACACGCTTTGATCAGGGCTAATAGCAAGTCGCTGGCGGCAATACCTTTTGGCGCTCCACAATCAACGTCGCCCAGCGTGGTTCACGCCACCTCACGATACCTCCGGGACACGCCAACCTTTGGAACCGAGCCATCCATTTGGACCGTCAACCGGCTCGCAATATCCCGCGTTTCCCCAAGTCACGCGCCAGCTTCATCCCATCATCGTCGCGCATGACCAGCAAGGCGTTGTATCTAACTTGATACGGTCTGCGAGCTCGCCTGCGGAAGCGGCAACTTCCTCGTCGTGGTACTGCGGCGGAAACTTACCACGGTCCAGGCCACCTACAAGGCGAGCC
This sequence comes from Corynebacterium sp. CCM 9204, assembly GCF_041357695.1. Taxonomy (NCBI): domain Bacteria; kingdom Bacillati; phylum Actinomycetota; class Actinomycetes; order Mycobacteriales; family Corynebacteriaceae; genus Corynebacterium; species Corynebacterium sp. CCM 9204. Next base: position 169,244 of record NZ_JAUERX010000005.1, on the reverse strand, counting down.
CCTTCGAGAAGGAGCACTACACGCTGCTGACGTTGATGAGTATCTACGGCATTGAGCTGCTGGCAGACAACACCGCCGAGTGCCACGCGAATCTGGTGGGCATCCTCACGGATTTCCTCAAGGTGGAACTGGATGCGCCGGTGGCGCGAGCTGCCCGGGGTGTAGCGGAGGCAAATATCGTCCAAGGGGATGCGTTGAGCTACTTTAAGCCCGATCGGGCTCGTGTCAGGGGGGCTGAACCGTGGGACTGGCCAAAGGTGCACTCTCCAAACATTTTACATCGGCGTGAGCCCGTTTGATGATACCATGGCGGAATCCCATCACTTGGGTGAACCCCAATCAAGCAGCTTCGGTTGCCTGCCGATTAAGGGGATTCAGATGATTCCCATGCATTTGCAGATCCGCGATTTCAGCAACGCTGAGGACGTGTTCTCTGCCGAGTTCCTCCCCACCGATGTCGCCGGCGCTCGTTCGCTCTTCGACATCATGCAGAACGTGGCCGAGAACCTCCGGCGCGAGCGCTTCTTCTGCGCGAGCGCCGGCGACATCGTCGCCCACCTCCCTGCTGCACCAGCGTCTTAACCCTGCCCGTCTTCGGCACGCCCCAGATTTAGGATCAAAAATGTACATCGAGTTTCTCGATCGCCTCGATCGCAAGTTCCATCTGGACATCGAGCCTCGAGAGATCATTCGTGAAGTCATCGCCAGGAATCACATCCCCTTCGATGCCGTGATCGTCCGCAAGGACGGCGAGGTCGTCGATGACTGGCGTGAGGTCTACGACCCCTCCCATGACTACAAGGTTCACATGGTCCGGGCGTACCACCTCCCCGACATTCTCGCGCTGAACGGTTTGTGGCAGAGCCGCGCGACTCCCGACGCGGGCGTTGAAATTCCGGCTGAGCCCTTTTACACGAAGCGTCATTTCGCCCACTCCAAGGGTGGTGACTACAACGCGACCCAGATCGTTTTCGGGCGGGAGGAGTTCGTCGAGTGGATCGAGCAGATGTTCGTCGATGGGACGATCTCCCAGAACCTGATCGAGGACGGGGACAAAGTCCTGCTCGCCGTTTCGGGTGGAAAGGACAGCCTGGCCCTAGGTTACTTCCTCTCCCGCACCAAGCACCGCTTGCCCGACTACTCGCTGAGTGCCGTTCACGTGACGGCCTTCTCCAAACCGGCGGAGACCTCGTACGCCATCAAGATGGCCGAGACTTTCGAACACCCGCTGACCCTGGTCGAAGATGACGAGCTGGTGTCTGCCTACCGCCTCCGGGTGACGCCTCGTGAGGCGCTGTCGCAGGTGCGCGACAAGGTGGATCCCTCCTACCTGATCGCTGCCTCGCACTCGATGATGCGCAGCTCCGTAGAGCGCGTGGCGCGTCGTGACGGCATCAAGAAAGTCGGCTTCGGCCTCATGCGCGAAGACATCCTGACCTCGATCGTGAAGAGCATGTTCGTCGGGTTCCCCTTCGGCGGCAGCTACAAGGGGATGCAGAACGATATCGAGTTCATCTACCCGCTGTGGCCGATCGGCAAGAAGGAGCTGACGCTCTACCTGGAGGCCCTCTACCCCGACAGCAACAAGCAGGGATCTCCCGTGACCTTCCAGCGCGGTTCCCTCGTGCGAGACGCCCATTACATGATCGCCGAGACGATGGAGACCATCCTGCCCGGTAGTTCCTTCCAGATGATGGAGGGTCAACAGCGGCTCTTCGAGTCGTACGTTCGAATGCCGGAGTTCCGCGTCTGCAAGCGCTGCGAGATGAGTTTCCAGGTGGGTCCGGGTGCCCTGCCGGAGGCGAGCGGCCTGTGCGAGCTGTGCCAGACGTTCACCAACCTCGGGGTCGCTGACGATGTCGACTGATCAGAAGCTTCACCCTATTCGTCGCTCCACCTGCGCAACTCCGAGCGTTCAGTTCGACTTCGTCGAAGACGGCTATCTGGACTACTTCGGCGAGGGCTTCTGGCGGTTGTCCGACTGGTCCTGCTCTTCGACCGGGGTCATCCAGGTCGAGCTGGACTTCCTTCAGTCCCTGATCGCTGATAACGGGATCCGGTCCGTCTACGATGTGGTGTGCGGTCGTGATCGGCACCTGGTTCCGCTCCTGAACTCGGGACTCACCGCCGTCGGGGTGGAGATCAAACCTGACAGCGTCGAGATCTGCCGCGGAAATCTGATTGAGCATGGGCATTCTCCTGAACTGGTGGTCTGTGCCGACGCGGGGAACTTCGTCGCACCGGAACCGATGGGCATGGCCATCAGCATGTTCTCCTCGTTCGGCTACGGCACGGACGAACAGAATCAGGAGGTGCTGAACAATGTGCGTGCCAGCCTCCGGGAGGGCGGCATCTTCGTGATGGACCTTCCCAACCGCGAGCAGTTGGTGCGTGACTTCGTGGTCAGGAGCTGGACCGAGGTCGGCGGATACCACTACATGATGCACTTCAACTTCGACTTCGAGACCGGCTACAAGGACTCCTGGTTGAGACTGTTCGACCCTGCGGGTCAGATGAAGACGTATTTCCACCGCGTCAGGCTGTACACGACGACCGAACTCAAGCGCATGCTTGCAGATGCGGACATGGAACTCGTCTCGGTGCTGGGCGACTTCGAGTCTGCCGTCTCCAACTTTGACCGAGAGAGCCGACGGCTCCAGTACGTCGCGAGGGCAAAAATGATCGATCAGGATTTCCTGTACGCCCATGTGAAGGCCCCTGTCCACGGGGGTGCGGCCCATGGTAATCGCGGTGTCTCGGTGCTCAACCCGGGCTGTGGGGACCGCCAGCGGATGATGGTTCGCATGGATGGGTCGCAAGCGCTGTTGCTCTTCCAAGCCGCCGGGTGCTCGCTGTCTAGGGCAGCCACGTTGGTGCTGTTGGAGGCCACTGAAGGGATGTCGCGTGAGGAGTGTCTCGCCCTGACCCCTGACTTCTTGGGTGAGCAGATGGGCAAGGATCTTCTGATGAGCCGTCCACAATGCGTCACGTTGGGGCTGCGGGCTTTCAAGCAGATATGCAACGAGACGGACTTCGACCGGCTGGCGGGTGAATCCGCGTGACGCGTCTTCGAGAATTGTGGCAACGGCCCGTAGGAGTTCCACCCCTGGGGCGAGACGCGAAGATCCTCATCGCGGCAAACAGCGTTAACGCCATCGGCAGTGGAATGGCCGGGCCCTACCTGATCCTGTTTCTGGGCCATAGGCTCGGGGGCACGGCGCCGGCGACCTACTTCATGACGATCCTTGTCGTGGACCTCGTGATCCAGAGCCTGGTCACGCCGCGCATTGAGAAGCGGGCGGGCCTCCGAGACACCGCGGTCCTCGGTGCGCTGTTCCAGGCGCTCGGATGGGCTGCGCTGATTTTCGCGGGCCCCGCGACCGTCGTCGCGGCCGCAATCCTGATCGGCGTCGGGAACGGACTCTTCTTCTCCATCCGCTTCAACCTGCAGATGCGCGTCACGGAGCCGGGGAGCCGACCGTACGCGTTCTCCTTGCGATACCTTTGGGGAAACCTCGCGGTGTTCGTTGGTACCGGGCTGGGGGCTCTCCTCATCATGTGGGGCGGAGAGCCGGCCATCGCCGGGCTGATGGTTGCAAATTCGGTGACTTTCGGCCTGCTCGCGTTGGCCCTGGCGATGATGAACAACTACCGGGTCGAGGTCGATGACTCTGTCGACGAGAAGTCGCCTTCCGGCCGCGCATCCTGGAGGCGGGGGCTGGTGCGGGTGAAGGTGCTCGAGTTCTCCCTCTATTACCTGGCGTCGCTGGTGTTCTTCGGCGCGCTGACGGAAAGCGTCCTCCCCACCCAGTGGGTTCTTCACGACGGACTTCCCATCGCCTTTGGCGGGGTCTCCTTCGGGGTGCTCGCCGGCTTGATCTTGGTGATCCAGATGCCGGTGACCGGGGCGACCAACGACATGTCTGCTGCCAAGACGCTGCTCTTGTCAGCGGGTCTGGCAGCAGCCAGCGCGATCGTGTCCTTGGTGCTCCGTCCGCTCGGTTGGTGGTGGCTGCAGGTCCCGTTGTGCGGGGCGCTGGTGGCTGTTGCGGGTGCGGTGTCCGTGGTCGTTCCCGCCAAGTCGTTGGAACTGTTTGACGGCGCAGAGCAGGCGGTGCAGGGTCGGCTGTTTGCGTTTATGCGATCTGTGGGTATCTACGTCGGTGGGGCGGTGGGAGTTCTGGCTCTGAGGGCAGATAACTCCGGTGTCTACGTGATCATGCTTGTGGGGGCCGCCGCACTGGCGGCGTGGGGTCTCCGTGCAGGGGCGCGTGAGCGCGTCCGCACAAAGTAGGCAGAGCCGGCGTCGGTGCCCGAGACGGCGGGTGCCTCCCCGGTCAGCACCGACGCGAGCTCGCAGGACATCATCGTTCGATGATCGATAGCGCCAGAGCGGTCGGCCCCTTCCGGGATTGGGCGCTCTGGCGTCTCTAGGAACTACTGACGACCTTGAGGGTTTGGTGGGCCATGGAGAGCTCCTCGTTCGTGGGAACGACCGGGACTTTGACCTTGGAGGCGTCGGTGGAGATCATGCGGGGATCGCCGGAACGCTTCCGGTTCTCGGCCTCGTCCAGCTTGACACCGAAGATGCAGAGGTAGTCGCGCACGCCCTTTCGGACCATGTCGTCGTTCTCGCCGATGCCGGCGGTGAAGGTGATGACTCGAGCCCTCCCAGCAGCACAGCGTAGGCGCCGATGTACTTGGCGATGCGACGGCAGTACACCTTGTGGGCCAGCGTGGCCTTCTCATCACTCGGGTTGACGGCGGCCTCGACGTCGCGCATGTCGGTCAGGCCGCAAAGGCCCGCCATGCCGGACTTCTTGTTCAGCATGGTGTCGATGTCGGCGACGGACATGCCCTCCTGCTTGTTCAGGAAGATGAGCACACAGACGAACAGTGCTCTAGCCACGCGTCTATAGAAGAAGAACCCCTATGACATTCCTTATCGCAAACGATCAGAGAAAAACTTCAGATCAGACAAAGTGTAGAATGATCAAACCTTTTCGCGGTCGCCTAATCTTTTAGCGAAAGCCAAACATTCTAGCGACAACCACCGCAGTTGCACCACCCAGGCTGCCAGAGCCTCCTAACCGTCCTCGGACCGTTATCACAACCCCAACGACGCGACTTCCAACAAACCCGTACAACCGCCCAACACCGGTAATAACAAGCAAAAACACCCCTCTTGATCCGCCACCCGACCATGCCGGGCTTTGTATCAAAATGGGTGTCTAAGTGGAGCCGATGACGGGAATCGAACCCGCGCCACCTGCTTGGGAAGCAGGAGTTCTACCATTGAACTACATCGGCATCGATGTCACGCTCTCGCGCAACTACCGGACCATGATAACACGGTCTGAACGGGCCGTGAACATGGTGGTCCGTGGTCAGATCTTGATCGGCGGATGCAGGCGTTTCATGGTCCAGCTTCGGTCCCGGCGCGCAACCACCGCGGTCAGGCATATCGAGAGAATGAACACCAGGAGGACCGCCATGATTGCCTCCGGTAAACGGTGATCGACGTGACCGTACATCAACTGTCGGAAACCGTTGACCGTGTAGGTCATCGGGTTGATCGGGTGAACCCACTGGAACAGTGCAGGCTGGGTTTCGACGGGGTAGAGCCCTCCCGATGAGAGCAATTGGAGCATGAGCAGTGCCATTGCCGTAACTTTGCCCGCTCCGGGGCCGAGCGCCGCGTTGAAGAGCTGATTCATCGCCGTACACATCAGTGAGACGAGGATGCAGAAGACGAGCAGGCCGATCGGATAGACCGGTTCCAGGCCCACACCGTAGCGGGTGACCAGGAAGATCGCGGTGGCCTGCCCGATTGCGATGAGTGCTGCGGGAAGCAGCCCGTCGAGTGCGGCACGTAGCGGCGCGACGCCACTGGCGACGGCCCGATTCTGCAACGGGCGCAGGATCATGAAGATGATCAGCCCGCCGACGAACATGGCGAGGGAGAAAAAGAACGGGGCGAGCCCGGCGCCGAAGGTGTGCGAACCGGTGTCATTGGTGGTGGTTAGTCGCACGGGGCCGCCGAGGACACTCGCTGTGCCTTTCCGCTGCTCTGTGTCCCACTTCGGCACCGCCTCGGCACCCTTGGTCAATCGCGTGGCGAGTTCCCCGGCGCCATCGTTCAGTTGTGCGGTGCCGTCCACGAGTCGGTTCGTTCCGTCGACGAGGCGACCGGCACCGTCATCGAGTTTCTGCAGGCCGTTCTGCAGCTCTCCGGTGCCGGTGACCAGGCGGGAGGTGCCGTCCTGGTGGAGTTTGTTCAGGCCGGTGTTCAGCAGTTGCATACCGTCGTTGAGCTGGGTGACGCCGGTCTGCAGTTCCCCGAGCTTGCCGGGGAGGATGGACGTGCCCTCGGTCAACTGGTTGAAGCCGGAGCGGAACGGGGCCTGCGGGTCGGAGAGCTGGTAGGCGAGCTGGCTCGTGCCGTTCGCAAGTTCGTTGAGCTGAGCGGTCGCAGGGGCGTTCTGGCCGAGTGCGTTGTGGTCGACGTCGAAGGCCATTTGATCGAGCTGGCGAACCACGTTCTGTACGTCGGGGTTGGGGATCGGGCGGAGCTGGTCGGCGAGTTGCCGGATGTTCGTCGATGTTGTGGTCTGGATGTCGGTGACCTGGGACAGTGACGCGTTGAGCTGTTGCACCCCGGCGTCGATGCGGACCGCGCCGTCGGCGAGCTGGTCGACGCCGCCGCCGAGCTGATCCACGCCCCTGGTGAGTGCGGTGAGCTTGGCGGTCGCGCCCTCGACCTGGTCGTTGAGTTGCCGGGTTCCTGCGGCGAGTTTGTCCGCTCCCTTACTGAGTTGTACGACGTTCGCATCGAGCTTGATTGCTCCCGCGTTGAGTTTGCCTGTCGCGGCGAGTGCAGAGTCCAGACCGCCGTTGAGCTTCACTGCGCCCTCGCTGAGTTGGATCGCACCGTCGTTGAGTTTCTCTGCGCCGTCATGCAGTTGTGTGGCACCGTCTGCAGCTTTCTCCAGGCCGGCACCGGCGGACTGGATGCCGATGAGTACCTTATCCACGGCTTCCTCGCCGATGCGCTCGGAGATGACGGGAAGCATGGTGCGCAGGACGTTCTCGCCGATGAGTGTTGAGAGGTAGCCATTGGAGTCGTTGTACGTTGTTTGGATGACGGCCTTGCGGGCGTCGCCGGTGGTGGGGGAGGCCACCGCCTCGGAGAAGTCCGGTGTTAGCTGAACCGAGAAGTAGTACCTGCCGTCCCGCACACCCTCCTCGGCTTCCTGCTCGGAGACGAAGTCGAAGTGGACCCGGTCCTCCTTCTTCAGATGTTCGACGATCTGGTTTCCGGCGTTGATCTCCTCGCCGTCGACCTTGGTGCCTAGGTCGCTGTTGACGAAGGCGACGGGCATCTTGTCGACGTGTCCGAAGGGGTTCCAGAATGCCCACAGGTACAGCGCCGAATAAATGAGCGGCATGAGCATGAGGACGACCATGGCGATACGTCCGAGTTTGGAGCGGAGGAACCGGCGCAGTTCCGTGCCGAGTGTGAGTCCGGCGATCATAGTTCCGCCTCCTTGGCGATGCGGTGGATGCGGCTCAGGTCGGAACCGGCGTGACTGGGTTGGAGATGTGACGCATCCGTGAACAGTTCGATCAGCGTGTAGTCCGGCAGGAAATCGTCGGGGAGCCGGTTGACGGCGTTGACGACGACGGGGATGTCCTCCGCGAGCCGACTCAGTACAGTCACGAGGATCAGCCGATCATCGAACTCGTGGACCTGCTCGAGGTCGTCCATGACGAGCATGCCGATCTCCTCGCCGTTAGCGGGACGCAGCGCGAGGGCGATCCGGATGAGTAGCCGGTCGAGGCCGGAGATCTGGGAGACGTAGGCGTCGAGGGGCGGGAGATCGCGCTCGCCGAATACGGGGCGGCAGACCGATTCGTAGTAGTCCTGGTCGGCTCTCGGGGCCCACATGAGCCATGGTGTGGACCAGGCGCGGTGTTCGGTCAGGATGACGTGGATGCGTACGTCGCGGTCGAGGAGGTCGATGTCGTCCACTCCAGCGATGGCGACGCGTTTGCGGATCACCGACGGTTTCGTCTCCCCGAGTACCTCGAGGGTTCCGGTGCGGGGTTTCATCCGTCCGGAGATCGTCAGTGCAAGGGCGGTTCGTCCGCCGCCGCCTCGACCGGAGAGTACGGTCAACCCGGTACCTGGGATCTCCACGTCGAGGGGGCCGTAGACGGGTCCTTCCCCTCCACACACCGAGATGCCCCGGGCCATGACTGCCGGGTGTGGCTCGCCGTCTGCCGGGGTGTTGCGTTGTTCGACGGTGCGTGACGAGGTCGCGGCTTTCCCCACGGACTGTTCTTGGTCCCGGTCGGGTGTGGGGTCGGGGTGTTCGGAGGACATGGGTGCTCCCGGTGGGGCAGGAATGGGTGATTGTGGTGGACCTGACGCTACAGTAGTGCAACCGGAGGTTGAACTTCCACTTAATGTCATTGTGCGAGTTGAACGTGCTACGAATCCCGAATCCGGAGGTAACCGATAGACTCGGTGCTGTGCTGCTCTCTGACCGTGACATCCGTGCCCGCATCAACTCTGGCGATCTCGTCATCGAGCCGTTCGACCCGCACCTCGTGCAGCCGTCGAGCATCGACGTCCGGATGGACCGCTTCTTCCGTGTGTTCAACAACTCGCGCTACACCCACATCGACCCGAAGCTGCGTCAGGATGAACTGACCAGCCTCGTCGAGGTCCGCGAGGATGAACCCTTCGTTCTGCACCCGGGCGAGTTCATTCTCGGTGCCACGCTGGAGAAGTTCACCCTCCCCGCGGATCTCGCGGGCCGTCTCGAAGGTAAATCCTCGCTCGGACGTCTCGGACTGCTCACCCATTCGACCGCGGGTTTTATCGATCCGGGATTCTCCGGCCATATCACCCTGGAACTGTCAAACGTGGCTAATCTGCCGATCATTCTCTGGCCGGGAATGAAGGTGGGCCAGTTGGCGTTGTTCTGTATGTCGTCCCCCGCGGAGGTTCCCTACGGCGCCTCTGAACTGGGGTCGAAATACCAGGGTCAACGCGGACCAACTCCATCAAAGGCGTATCTCAACTTCCAATGATTCAGTTCGATCACGTTGTCAAGACCTTTCCCGGCGCAGCCACCCCGGCAGTCAGGGATTTCACCCTCGACATTCCGGCGCGCTCCACCACCGTACTGGTCGGCAGCTCCGGTTCGGGGAAAACCACTCTCCTGCGGATGATCAACCGCATGGTTGAACCCACTGAGGGGCGGGTGCTCATCGACGGCGAGGATCTTGCCGGGGTCGATCCCGTCAAACTCCGGCGCAGTATTGGCTATGTCATGCAGAACTCCGGGCTGCTTCCGCACCGTACCGTCGCTGACAATATCGCTACTGTCCCACGGCTCAACGGCGTCTCCCGGAAGCAGTCCCGCGAACGGGCCCACGAACTGCTGGACCTGTTGGGGCTCGATGGATCGCTAGCGAAGCGTTACCCCGGTGAACTCTCCGGTGGTCAGGCACAACGTGTCGGCGTTGCCAGGGCACTGGCGGACGACCCGAACATCCTCCTGATGGACGAACCTTTCGGTGCCATCGACCCCGTGGTGCGCCGGGATCTCCAGGAACAGATCCTGGAACTCCAGGCGAAGATCTCCAAGACCATCGTCCTAGTCACCCATGACATTGATGAGGCGTTCCTGCTCGGTGACACCATCGTGCTCCTGGAGATGGGCGCCCGGATTGCGCAGGCTGGAACCGCCGAGGATTTCGTCACCGACCCCGCCAGCGATTTTGTCGCCAGTTTCGTCGGTACCCAGGACCGGGAGCTCACCCTGCAGGAGCGCAACGGTACGACCGTCGCCGTCGACCGGCATGGCCGGGTCAAAGGGGTGGTCCGGTGAACTGGGGGTGGATCATGGCGAACCTCGACCGCATCGGCGAACTGGCTCTCGCCCATGCGAACCTCAGTTGGCCCGCGATTATCGCGTCACTCATCATCGCGCTTCCTCTGGGCTGGGCCGCGAGCCGCAACCGAATCTCCCGAGAACTGCTCGTTACCGCATCTGGACTGCTCTACGCCATCCCGTCGCTGGCCCTGTTCGTGGTTCTTCCCCTGATCATCGGCACGTCCGTGCTCTCTCCGTTGAACGTCATCATCGCGATGACGCTCTACGGGCTCGCGCTGCAGATCCGTACCACCGCTGATGCGTTCGACTCGGTGCCGGAACCGCAGAAGCAGGCGGCCGTCGCCATGGGATATCCGGCCTGGCGGCAGATCCTCACCGTCGAACTCCCGCTCGCTGGACCGATCATCCTCGCCGGTCTCCGCGTTGTCAGCGCATCCACGATCTCACTGGTCAGTGTCGGTGCGCTCACTGGTGTGCAGTCTCTTGGCACCCTGTTCACCAACGGCTTCGCCCGTTCGTTCCCCACCGAGATCATGGCTGGCGTCGCCGGAACCGTGATCCTGGCGCTGCTCTTCGATGCCGTCCTCGTCATCGCGGGCCGCCTGCTCATGCCCTGGGCAGGGAGGTGAGACAAGGATGGACCATTTCAGCGGAGCTGTTTCATTTATAGCCGACCCATCTAACTGGCCCGGTCCCGGAGGAATCACCGTCCGCCTCGGTGAGCACATCCTGTACTCTGCGCTTGCCGTCGGTATCGCACTGCTCATCGCGCTCCCACTCGGTCTCTTCCTCGGGCATACGGGGAAAGGCGCATCTGGGGTGATCGCGGCAACCGGTGCCCTCCGTGCCATGCCGTCCCTTGGGCTGCTGACGTGGCTGACCCTCGAAATCAGCTTCGGAATCCAGTTACCCATCGTGCCCTCCACCATCGTGCTGCTCATCCTCGCGGTACCGCCAGTCCTCGCTGCGACCGTCTCCGGGGTGGCGACGGTGTCGGGCCCCGTCGTTGATGCTGCTCGGGCGATGGGGCACAACGAAGGTCAGATCATGACCCGCATCGAACTTCCGTTGGCGGCCCCCACGATCGTCGGCGGGGTACGATCGTGTGTGCTCCAGGTACTGGCTACCGCCACGATTTCCGCCTACATCGGACTCGGCGGGCTCGGCCGCTACCTCCTGGATGGACTCGCCCTCCGCGACTACGAGCAGATGCTCGTGGGGGCGATCCTCGTCTCCGGGCTCGCACTCGCAGCGGATATGACGCTGGCCCGCGTACAACATCGACTTCGACCGAAAGGCGTCACTTCATGACCTTCCCCAAGAACCAGTTCATTCGCCGCGCAGGAATCGCCATCGCCGGGCTGGCCCTGGTCCTCCCACTCGCCGCATGTGCCGGGTCATCCGACCCGTTGAGTGAGAACAGCACCGACGGTGACTCGAAGCCGAAGCACGCCACCGACAGCATCGTCATCGGTACCGCGAACTTCCCCGAGAGTGAGATCATCGGTCAGATCTGGGCCGAAACGCTGCGTAACGCCGGTTTCGAGGTTGAGGTTAAGTCCGGTATCGGCTCCCGGGACGTCTACCTCAAGGCACTGCAGGAGGGCTCCGTCGATATTGTCCCTGAGTACACCGGTAACCTCGCTCAGTACTTCATGGCCGCCGAGGGCCAGGAGCTTCCGCTCGGGGCGACCGAAGAACAGGTTCTCAACGGCCTGAACAAGGCGCTGCCCGCAGGTCTCGCCACCGGAAAAGCCGCCCCCGGTGAGTCTAAAGATTCCTACCGGGTCACCCGGGAGCTCGCTGAACAAGCAAAGCTGGTCACGATCGCTGATCTGAAGAACCTCGATGACATCCGGATCGCCTCCAACCCGGAACTCAAGGATCGCCCCTACGGCCCCAGCGGTCTTGAGGAATTCTACGGTCTCCCGGCGGATAAACTCACCATCATCCCCATCTCCGATTCAGGTGGGCCACTCACCATCGCGGCACTGACCACGAACAAGGCGAATGTGGCCAACGTTTACACGACCTCCCCGACTTTCAACACCGATGGTGAAGAGATTAATCTGGTCACCCTCGAGGACCCGGAGAACCTCATCCTGCCGCAGCACGTTCTCCCCTTGATGCAGGGCAAGGCGGTATCTGGTGAAGCCCGGGAAGCGCTCACCAAGATCAACGCCGATCTCACCACCGAGGCGCTTCTCGAAATGAACATCCGAAACATCGGCCCGGAGAAAGCCAGTCCAGAGACCATCGCACGGGACTTCGTCGCAGAGAATTCCTGATCCTCGTAGTTAGCTCCGTGCTGTCGGCTGACGCTACAATAAGTGGTGATTCGCGGGGTTTTCTCCCCACCAGTGGCACGGACACCGTGACCCATCGAATAACGCCACCGCTGTCACCGAACCCGGCATTGTTCCGTCCACCGGGTCAGGGAGAGATTATGCAGGAGAGGAGGAGGAACATGCCGACCACAGACGCAAGCTGGTGGACCCCCACCATGAGCGTGATCGTCGTTGTCGCGATCACCGTCATCATCGTGTCGATGGCGCTGTACACGATCTACTGCTACCGCAAGAGCATGCCGAAAGACTGACCGTCTTCGTACTTCTCATCACCGTATCCCGGCCCCCGAATTCTCTCAGGGGCCGGGATACGTCGTTCAAACAGTGTTCACTTTTCCCTCACACTCGCAGAGTACAACTGGTGACATGAAACTGACCGTCATCGGAACCGGGTACCTCGGCGCCACTCACGCCGTCTGTATGGCTGAACTTGGGCACGAGGTGCTGGGGGTGGACATCAGCGACGAACGCATCGAGGCACTCCGTGCCGGACGGGTTCCCTTCTACGAACCTGGCCTCGCCGAAAAACTCTCGGCGAACCTGGCCACCGGCAGACTGGATTTCACCACGGATATCGCCGCGGCGGCCCGTTTCGCAGACGTCCATTTTCTCACTGTCGGCACGCCCCAGCACTCTGAAGGAAGGTCCGCTGACCTGAGTCAGGTCCACGGCGCGGTGACATCGCTGGTTCGGCAGATGCGGGGGCGCCACCTGATCATCGGGAAGTCGACGGTTCCCGTCGGTACCGCCGCGGATCTGCAACTGATGGTCTCCGCACTCGCTGCGCCAAGCACGGAGATACGCATCGCCTGGAATCCGGAGTTTCTCCGGGAGGGACATGCGATCGCGGATACGCTCCACCCGGATCGAATCGTCGCGGGGGTGCCGGGTGATGACGCGGGATACGCGGAGAACACTCTCCGTGACGTGTACGCGGCGACCCTGGCGCAGGGCACGCCGTTCATCGTCACGGACCTTGAGACTGCGGAACTGGTCAAGGGGGCCGCCAACGCCTTCCTGGCGACGAAGATCTCCTTCATCAACGCCATCGCGGAAATCTGTGACCTGAGTGGTGGAAACGTTACTGATCTGGCCCGCGCACTCGGCCACGATGACCGCATCGGGCGGAAGTTCCTCGGCGCCGGGCTCGGGTTCGGTGGTGGCTGCCTGCCCAAGGACATCAGAGCGTTCTCGGCCCGTGCGGAACAACTCGGTGCGACCGGAATCCCCGCACTGCTGGGCAGCGTCGATGACATCAACCTCGGGCAACGCCGGGCGGTCCTTGATACGGTGGTCCGTTCCTTCGATGGCGCGGTTGCGGGTAGGCGGGTGACGGTCCTCGGTGCCGCCTTCAAACCTGACAGTGATGACATACGTGATTCCCCGGGCCTGTTCATCGCAGGATCGCTCGCACGAATCGGTGCCGATGTCACCGTGTATGACCCCCAAGCGATGGGACCGTCGAAACGGGTGCTCCCGGAGCTCACCTATGCGCCAACCGTCTACGATGCGCTGCATCTCACCGAAGCCGTCGTCCTGGCGACGGAATGGCGCGAGTTCATCGAGCTTGATCCCGTGGAGGCGGCATGTCACGCGGATCGTCCTCTGATGATCGACGGCCGCAACTGCCTTCCCGCGCGAGCCTGGATTGATTCCGGCTGGGATTACCGCGGTATCGGACGCCGGTATTGATACCGGTACCACCGAGATACGCGATGCCCGGAGGTTCCGTGTTTCCGGGTGATGGTGAACTCAGTGTGCGTGGGAATGCCCCCGCCCGGAGCAGGTGAAGGCGGCGATTGCCGTGGTGATTGGAACCGACATGGTCAGTGCGAGGGCACCCACGGCGGAGCGCAGGAGTTCGGTGGCCATGATGTCTCCGGTGAGTAGTTCACCGAACGGTCGGTCTGCGACGGTGAGCAGGAGGAGCAGGGGGAGTGCCGCGCCGGTGTAGGAGAGGACGAGGGTGTACATGATGGAGGCAATGTGGTCACGGCCGACACGGATGGCACCCTTGAACAGCCTCCAAGGGGAGGCGTTGGGGTCGATGGCGGCGAGTTCGTTGACGGTCGATGCCTGCGAGATGGTGACGTCGTTGAGTACGCCGAGTGACCCGATGATGAAGCCACACAGCATGAGCCCCGTGACGGAGACGTCGGGCAAGTAGAGCTGGATCATCAGGTTGTCTTCGGACCCCAGGCCACGGAGTTGGGTACCGCTGATTGCGAACTGGGCGAGGACTGCGGCGATGCCGAGGGCGATGAGCGTGCCGCCGAGTGCGGAGGACGTCTTCCAGTTCACCCCGTGCACGAGATAGAGGGCCGCGAACAGGACGGCGGAGCCACAGACAACGGCGAGGGCCAGAGGTGGTCCGCCGCGAAGGAGCGCTGGGAGCAGGAATACGCCGACGCCCGCCAGCGTGACCGCGAGACCGACGAGGGACCGCGCACCCAGCCAGGAACCGAGAAGCACCACCCCGAGGGCAGTGATCAATCCCCAGACGAGAAGGGTGGAACCGCGCTGGTAGTCGGCGAAAGTGTATCCGGTGGTGTCTTCTGAGGTGGTTGATTCATAGAGGAGAATCTTCTCACCCTCTGAGAGTTCAGGGTCGCCGGGTTGACCGGAGAGCATGAGCATCGTTCGTTTCCCCTCGTTGACACCGGACGTGATGTCGATGATGGCCTGTTCACAGACCCGGTCAGAGTGCTCGAGGGGGACGATGGGCGAGGAATCGAAGATCCTGCCGACGGATGGTGAGGTGCAGGAGCCCTCGGTGATGAGGGCGACCGTGCCGGTCACCTTCTCCTTGGACAGTGAGGAGATGTTTTCGAATGAGGGGGTGACGTTGGGTTTTTCGGTGGTTGGCCAGAGCGCCACGACACCGACGATGGTGCCGATGAAGGTGATGATCAGGAAGACACTCAGTATCCACTGAGGACGGGTGAAAGGTCTTTTCTCCCCGCGTCGTTTCGGCAGTGGATTTCCATCGGGGCCGATGCCATGTGCCGCGAGATGGCCGACGATGTGCTCGGTGGGGTCCTCGTGGGTATCGGATCGGGAGTGTCGGCCCATCGCGTGCTCCTTGGATTTTCGGGAGGAGTGTCGTGGTCAGTGACAACAGTAAAATGCCCGCCACGGTCCGGTGTAGTCGGGGTGGCGGGCTGGGTGGGCTCTACCAGCGTGCCCAGTCCTCGATCTTGTCGATGTGGCTGAGACCAAGGTTGCGGATGAACTGGTCATCCTGGTGCCAGTCGCCGTCGATCCACCGGACAGTCATCGTGACAACGGAAACGACATCGCCGTCACGGGCTGTCGCGAAAGCGATGGAAGCGGTCTCCCCGTCGAAGGATTCGACCTTGTAGGCGATCGGGATGGCTGCGGAGTGGTCGGGGGTATTCGGGATCAGGGACGGATCAGCGATCACGGCATCGAGCCGCGCTGGATCGGTGCTGGGTGGAATGAAAGTACGCGCGGTACGGGCGGCGTCGACTCCACCGCGGTTTACACCCTGGTAAATGTGCCAGATTGCGAGCGCCGCTCCTTGAGGGGTTTGGCTGAATCCGTGTGCGATTCCGTCCGTGACCTGCCACGGGCCATCGGACGCGCTGAAGGGGAAATCCCAGGCGGTGTCGCTGGCGGGGTTTTCCTTGAGACGCTGCCATTCGACGGCGGGGGCGGCGGTCAGCCAGTTCTCGTCGTCCGGGGTGAGTGCTTCACCGTCGTCAGTGAAGATGTCTCCAGCCGGATTGGATGGATAGTAGACGGTGGTGCCGTCGACATCGGCGGTACGTCGTTCCCCCGGGTTGATTTCCGCAGCGTAGGCCTTGTCACCGAGTGCGGAGGGCTCGGGAGTGGCGGTGGGCTCGGGAGTTTCGCTTCTTGTTGACGTTCCGCTGGTGCGGCTGCTGTTCCTGTCGCTGGAGCGTGTACTCGAGCTCTTAGAAGTAGAGGAAGTCGGTGTCTTTGATGCGCTTTCCGAGGTGCTTTCCGGGGATCGTTGATTCGACGAAGTCGGTTCAGTCGCTGAGGATGATGTGCCGCTCTTTGAGGTCGTCGATGAGGCGGATTCAGATTCAGAGGAGGTGGTTGAACTCGCGGAGGTTGAGGAGGTTTTCTCCGGGGAAGAGGTGGTAGAGCTGGCAGAGTTTTCCCCGGATGTCTCCGACGTTGATTCCGGTGCCGTGGTTGAGGTCGTGCTCGTTTCCCCCCGTGGTTTCCCCGAGGTGGCGGCACCCGCTTCCTCGTCACCGATGTACATGTAGACACTGGTGGCGATAAGTCCTGCGACAGTAAGGGTGGTCAGGGTCGCGAACATGCCCCGTGGGGTCAGGGTGGAGCTGTCGTATCCGGCGCTTTTCCGCACGCTGGTCCTCATCTCGTCGTCGTTTGTGCGATTATCCGGCGGGTGTGATCGCCGACGCCGGTCATGTGTCCGGCTGCATGATGTCAATGATAGAGAAAACGGCCCGTACACCACGCCGGCGTCCGGGGGACGCCGATGAGACGGGCGCGGGCATTATCACTGACGGTAGTGCGCGAGGAAGTTGCCGAGCCGTTCGATGGCCTCGGAGAGTTCCGCCGTGGAGGGCAGCGTGACCACACGGAAATGGTCTGGTGCATCCCAGTTGAATCCGGTTCCCTGAACCATCAGGATGTGCTCCTGACGGAGGAGATCGAGCATCAGCTTTGCATCATCGTGGATGTCATGCACGTTGCGGTCGATGCGGGTGAAGTTGTACAGGGCACCCATCGGCTTCACGGTACTGAGACCGTCGATGGCGTTGATTCCCTCGTAGGCTACGTTCCGCTGTTCGAGTAGTCGACCGCCGTGCACGGTCAGATCGAAGATCTCCTGGTGCGTCTCCAGGGCAGCGGGGATCGCGTACTGTGCGGGAACGTTGGAGCACAGTCTGGTTCCCGCCAGCAGTTCCAGCCCCGAGATGAACTCTCTGGCATGGTCCTTCGGCCCAGTCAGAACCATCCATCCGGCGCGGTAACCGGCGGCGAGATAGGCCTTGGACAAGCCGTTGAAGGTGATGGTCAACAGATCCGGGGCCAGTGTGGCGACGCTGATGTGTTTGGCGTCCTCGTAGAGGATGCGATCATATATTTCGTCCGCGAACAGCATCAGATCATGTTCCCGGGCAACATCGACGATTCCGGTCAGTACATTGTGGGAGTACACCGCGCCGGTGGGATTGTTGGGATTGATGATGACGATCGCGCGGGTCCGATCGGTGACCTTCGACCGCAGATCTTCCAGATCCGGGTTCCAGCCGTTGGACTCGTCACAGAGATAATGCACGGGAGTGCCGCCGTTCAGTGTGGTCGCCGCCGTCCACAGGGGATAATCCGGCTTGGGCACCAGGATTTCGTCACCGGGGTTCAGCAGGCCGGCCGTGACCATGAGAATCAGCTCGGAGACCCCGTTCCCGATGAAGACATCCTCGACGTCGAATTCCGGGAAATTAGGATCCTCAGCGTAGCGGCGCACCACGGATTCCCGCACCGGGATCAATCCCTTGGCGGTGCAGTACCCCTGTGCGTGGCCGATGTTGTCCATGATTGCCTGGACCGATGCCTTGGGGGCCTCGAAACCGAAGATTTCCGGATTACCGGTGTTGAGTTTCAGGATTTCGACGCCTTGTTGCTCCAAGCGTTCAGCTTCGGCACTGATCGGCCCCCTGATCTCGTAAACGACATTGTCCAGGCGGCTGGCCTGTCGTACCAGGCGTCGTTCACTGCCGGTGGTGGGGTCATGGGAAGGAAGTGTCGCTTCAGTCATGGTTCCTATCGTGCCATCTGAGAGGTGGCATGCGGGGAGCTTCGGGAAAACAGCCCCTTTGTTTTTAGGTAGGTACCCCATGCGAAACTAGTGATTAAGGGGGGAATGCGGGGGAGAATGTTCGCGTCCCCTCCGCCATTACCGGGGCTTCAGTTCATCGGGAACGACGGGGCCGGACACATCGAAAGCTCGGGCCAACTCCGCGAGGATCGCGTACGCACCGGGGAGAGACTCAGAGGTGATCCAGGCCGCGTCATCGGCAATGACCGTCCGCTGATCCAGTTCTGTCCACTGGGGTGTCGCACGGAAACTGTCCAGGGAACGTTCCCCACCGAGTGGACTCATCGTCATGAAGATCCGGTCGGCGGCAACCGCATCGACCTGATCAGCAGTGATCTTGATGAAATTCTGGGTGCCCCGCTGTGACTTCGGTCTGGACAGTCCGGCGTCGGTAAGTACCATGCCGGGGAAGGACGCGTTCGCGAAGATTCTCGTCGGCCCGTTCTGGAAACGTACCACCGAAATAGTTGGGTTCGCTGACTTCACGTTGATCTCGTCACCGATACGTCGTGCCTGTTTCTCGTACTCGGCGAGTAGCGCCGCAGCTTCAGGCTCCGCGCCCATCGCTTTACCGAGTACGAGATACCCGCTTTTCCAGGTTGTAGGAGCACCCTCCGACATCACCGTCGGCGCAATCTCTGACAGACGGTCATAATACTCACCGCTTGATTCCCGGGTTCCCACGATCAGATCGGGTTTCAACGCCGCAATCATCTCAAAATCCGGCTCCCGAGGTGTTCCGATGACTTGGGCATCGGCACCGTACTCATCCAATAAACCCCCCAGGTAATTCCCTAGAGTGGCGCCCTGTGCATGTGTGTCTGCGTAACCGACGAGAGTCCCGTGCAGCATCAGAACGGCATCCGCCCACGGGTCGTCGAGCGCAACGATGGTCTGCGCCGGGGCATCCAACTTCGTCGTACCGAGTGCGTGCACGATGCTGATCTGCCTGGTACTCGTCTCTTGCACGGAACTGTTGGTCGCAGACATCTCCGTTCGGGTCTCCGTTGTTGGGTCCGGAGTATCAGGCTTCGCAGTGCATCCGGAGAGAGAAAAGGACATAGCGACGAACAGAACTGCGGCGCGACGGACGGCAGGCGGTGATATCACGGGCGATCCTTCAAGAGACCGCAGGAATTGCGGTGAATGGATAGTGAGATATTTCCGACGTTAACAGCGTGTGTACCGTTGCGCCGCCCACCACGGAAGCGGTGTCCCCGTTCCTTCCTGGTCCCCTGTCTTTCTAATTGAGCAAAGGAAAGCCCCAAAGTTGTTCAGGCGTTCGGTTGATCGTCGGACATGCCTGTCCCAGCGGGCCGGGCAATGGGGCTGGTCTTACCGGGTGGTGTGGGTGCTCCTGATTGGTGAGTGAGGGAGGTTCCTGGGTTGGGCGTGCCGCTCGGGGCCTGCGGAACACCGGGAACCTTTGAGATCCCGGGGGCTGGGGGGATGCTGGCGCCCGGAGCCCGGGGTATACCCGGTTGCGAAATCCCGGGCGCTTTGGGCGCTCCTGGAACACGGGGGGTGCTGGGGCCTGTGGGTGCTGCAGGTGCACTGGGGGCGGTTGGTGTGGGTGTTGGGGGGACTGGTGGCACTGCTGGTGTGGGGGCTGACGGTGCTGTGGGGCCTGCTGGTGTGGGGGCTGTTCCGGGTGCCTTGGGCGCCCTGGGTACGCCTGTCCGTGTGGCTGGGGGAACAGGTGGAGTCGCGACTGGTGGGGTTTTGGGGACAGCCGGTGGCGCAGGAGGCGCGGGTATACCGGGTGCTGCGGGAACTCCCGGAGCTGGCGGTCGGGTGGATATCCTGGGTGCGGCCGGAGCGGAAGGAACTCCGGGTGCTTTCGGAGGCGCAGGTGCCGTCGGGATCGTGGCTCCGGGCACGCGCGGGGCCGACGGTGTACCGGGGACAGTCGGTGTTTTTTCCGGTGCCGGGACTGTGATCTGTGGGTCTGGGAAACTATCGGGAACAGGGGCTTCGTGGCTGGCCTCTGCACTGCCACAAGTCCCCTCCTTCCGGGGCTTCACCGAGGTCAGGCCGAGGTCCGTTGTGCCTCGGCGGGGTGGTGCAAGGAAGGCGCGCTCGCGGGGTTCCGGCAGTTTGCCGTCGACGAGGACGGCATCGCGGAGCATCTGGGCGACATCGCGCACCTTGGGTTGATCGGCGGTCGGCTTGTCGGAGAGTGCCTTGACCCCGCCGGTGAGCATGACGGTGCAGAAGGGGCAGCCGACGGCGATCTCCTCGGCGCCGGTGGCGAGCGCCTCGCTGGTGCGGTTCTCGTTGATGCGGGTGCCGATGGTCTCGTCCATGAACATGCGGGCACCGCCCGCGCCACAGCAGAATCCCTCGTTCCGGTTGCGGTCCATCTCCCGTAGATCGTGCCCTGTCGCGCCGAGCAGCTCGCGCGGTGGGTCGAAGACCTTGTTGTGGCGGCCGAGGAAACAGGGGTCGTGGTAGGTGATGGGCCTGCGGTCCTCGGGGCGGCGGGGCACCGGGGTGAGGAGTTTCTCGCGGACCAGCTTGTTCAGGATCTGGGTGTGGTGGACGACGTCATAGTGGCCGTCGAAGTCCGGGTACTCGTTGCGCAGGGTGTTGAAGCAGTGGGCGCAGGTGGTGATGATGGTGCGCTGGCCCTTCGGTACACCCTCGAACACGGTGTTGAGGGTGCTGATGTTCTCCTGGGCGAGCATCTGGAAAAGAAATTCGTTGCCGGCGCGCCGGGCGGGATCACCGGTGCAGGTCTCGCCCTTGGAGAGCACCGCGAACTTCACGCCTGCGGTGTGGAGGAGTTCGACGACGGCGCGGGTCGTTTTTACGGCCTCATCGTCGTAGGCGCCTGCGCAGCCGACCCAGAAGAGGTATTCGGTGTCGTTGAAGTCGGTGATGTCCTCACCGAACACGGGTACCTCGATGCCGTCGCGGCGTGCGGCGTCGATCCAGGTGGCACGGTCGGCGGAGTTCCGGCCCCAGGGGTTGCCCTTGGCCTCCAGGTTCTTGAACAGGCCCGCCAGTTCGGAGGGAAACTCCGATTCTGCGAGTACCGCGAAACGGCGCATGTTGGCGATGTGGTCAATGTGCTCGATGTCCACCGGGCACTGCTCGACGCAGGCCCCGCAGTTGGTGCAGCTCCACAGCACGTCCGGCTCGATGGTGCGGCCCTCGCCGACGAGCTTGAGGACATCCACACCGTCATGGGAGGTGTCGGCGTCCAGCAGGGACGGATCGAGAAGATAGGGGGAGTTGGTCACCATCGCGTCGCGGAGGTCGGTCATCAGCAACTTCGGGGACAGTGGCTTCGCGGTGTTCCAGGCGGGGCACTGCTCCTGGCAGCGACCGCAGTCGGTGCAGGTGGTGGCGTCGAGAAGCATCTTCCAGGAGGCGTCCCGGAGGGTGCCCGTGCCGATGGGGTCGGTGTCGGGGTCGAGCTCGTCGACGCTGTCGAGGGTGACTTGCTCTCCGCGCGAGACCATCGGTGCCAGCGCGCCGAGTGCCGGTGCACCGTCCGCGTTGCGTTGGAGGAAGATGGTGAAGAAGGCGGTGATCCGGTGCCAGGCCACACCCCAGGACAGTTGCCGCCCGACGACGAAGAGCCAGATCGTGCCCGACAGCAGTTTGATCAGGGCGAATACGCTGACCATCACGGGGCTTGCGGGGAGGAGCTGCGCGATGTGCATGGTCAGGAAATCGGACCACAGGTGCGGGTGGATGTCGTCGTAGGTGGCGATCTTCGCCGACTTCACGGCGATCATTCCGAGCCCCTCGATGAGGACGACGCCCTCGACGAAGTGCGCGGCGCGGGCGTTGGACCCGTAGAACCGGGACATGCGTTCGCGGGTTCCGGTGTGCAGGCGGGCACCGATCAGGAAACAGATGCCGGCGACGGTGCCGATACCGAGTAGTTCGTCGGCGAGGTGGTACATGCCCCATTCGCTGACGATGGGCCAGCCACCGCGTGGCCAGAAGGTCTGGATGTAGGCCTCGAACCAGAGGACGAATCCGATGAGGAAACCGACCATGACCAGCCAGTGAGCTGCCGCGATGGCGGGTTTCCGGGCCAGTTCGCTGTGGAAGACGACTTCCTTGAACAGCGTGCCGACGCGCCGTGCGGGCCGGTCGGTGCGGCCCGGCAGGGGTTGTCCCGCACGGACGAGACGGAAGAGTCGGCTGGCGCCACGGAGGAAGTAGAACCATGCGGGAAGTGACAGCAGGAAACCGATGATTCCCAGCACGACAGTCGTGCTGGTCATCGTTGGGGCTGCGGCGAGCATCATCGCGGGAGAGGTCCTTGGCGTGGGCAAAAGAATGGGTGTTCAGTGCCTGTCACGAGCGGGCTGGCTGCGTGCGGGCATGGTGCTTCCCACTCTAAGCGGTGCCGTGGTCATCTCCCCAACGGAGTCTGCTTGCCGCGCCACCGGAGAACCCGGTACAGCGGGGAACATGTCTGTTCAGCCAACGTCCGGTGATGGTTCGACAAGTCTGAAAATAAACTTGCCCTGCTGCCAGCTCCGGGACGTGGAGTTGGTAGCAGGGCAGTCGGACGTGTGTGTGGGAGGGTTTACTCGGGGCTTGTCGCTCCGGTGAACAGTGAGCTGATGAAATCGAGGAAACCGAGCACGAGGCGAACTGGTGCGGTGATGAGGGAAAGAACTCCGGTGGTGATGCGTGCGTTGACGAGCTCTTCGTCCGTGATGGGGCCGGCGGGGCAGGGGCGTTCCATCCAGTTGATTGCTTCGGTGGTGACGGGGAGATCGGGGTCGCCGGCGTGTTCCGCCCGGCACTGGTCGACCTCCTCCTGGGTCATCACACCGAACTTCACCACGGCTTCGGCGGGCATGCCGGAGGGGTGGGCCGGGGCGATTGTCGACGACAGGTGCGCGACTGATGAGCCGGTGGCGCCTTCCTCGGCGTGGGCGGGGGTTGCCAGGCCGAGGAGCAGTGCGGGGAGCATGATTCCGGCGAGCAGTTTCTTGGACATTGGGTACTCCTCTGGGGGGGGATGTTGTTTCTGAATATAAGCGACATCGGACTATCGCTGCTAGCGGGTGTCCCCACTGGTTTTTGACGTCGCGGGCCTGGTGGTTGGGAGCGTTACGGCACCGGGGCTACTGCGGTGGGGAGCGTCGCCTGACATGAGGGGTTGGAAAGGTTCAGCAATGTACAGAACGGTCTATTTCATTCATGAATGATGGTCTGTGAAGTTTGCAGGTAAAAGGGCATAAATGGGAAAAAATAGACCGACCTGTTCATAAAAAATGCCGCTTTTATGGCCGTAAAAGTGTTTCCTGTGTCAGACTTGGCCGCACCAACAGCACCCCCATCGCGGCCCCGGCCCCGGCACTGCCGGAACCGGGCTTTCCAAGGAGCACCCATGGCACCGACCACCGTCAAGGAACGGCCCGCCCGGCAGCACAGGCCGGACGGCCAGTGGAAGATCGACGGCACCGAACCGCTCAACGCCGACGAGCGGATCAAGGCCGAGGACCCGGGGATGTCCTGCAAGCAACGGATCATCGACATCTACTCGAAGCAGGGCTTCGACTCCATTGCGGAAGACGACCTCGCACCCAGGTTCAAGTGGGTCGGCCTGTACACGCAGCGCCGCCAGGATCTCGGCGGTGAGCACACCGGTACCGCCACCAACGCGGAACTGCAGGACACGTTCTTCATGATGCGGGTGCGTTTCGACGGCGGCATTGTCAGCACCACGCAACTGCGCACCGTCGGTGAGATCTCCCGCGACTACGCCCGCGGCACCGGTGACTTCACCGACCGGCAGAACATCCAGCTCCACTGGATCCGCATCGAGGACGTTCCCGCGATCTGGGAGAAACTTGACGCCGTCGGACTGTCCACCCTCTGCGGCTGCGGCGATGTGCCGCGGGTGATCCTCGGATCCCCGGTCGCGGGAATCGCCGCCGACGAGATCATCGACGCGACCCCCGCTATCGAGGCGATCACCTCGGACTGGCTACACCGCGAGGAACTCCACAACCTGCCTCGCAAATTCAAGTCCGCCATCTCGGGTTCCCCGCGCCAGGACGTCACCCACGAGATCCAGGATCTCTCCTTCATCGGCGTGAACCACCCCGAACACGGCCCCGGCTTCGACGTCTACGTCGGCGGCGGCCTGTCCACCAACCCGATGCTCGCCCAGCGCCTCGGCGTCTGGGTGCCGCTCGATGATGTACCGGAGGTCTGGGCGTCCGTGGTCAAGGTGTTCCGCGACTACGGCTACCGCCGCCTGCGCAACCGCGCACGCCTGAAGTTCCTGGTGGCGAAGTGGGGCGTGCAGAAGTTCCGCCAGGTTCTCGAAGAGGATTACCTCGGACGCCCGCTCCTCGACGGCCCGGCGGCGCCCGTCAATCCCGGCAACCGTGACCACCTGGGCGTCCACCCGCAGAAGGACGGCCGCTTCTATGTCGGCGTCAAGCCCACCGTCGGCCACGCTTCCGGCGACCAGCTCATTGCCATCGCCGATGCCGCCGAGGCCCACGGCGTCACCCGGATCCGGACCACCGTCGACAAGGAGCTGCTCTTCCTCGACGTGGAAAAGCGGCAGGTCGAGCCCCTCAAGGAGGCGCTCCACGCCACCGGACTGTACCCGGAGCCGAGCGAGTTCCGGCGTGGCGTGATCTCCTGCACCGGCCTCGAGTTCTGCAAACTTGCCCTGGTCACCACCAAGGCGCGGGCGATCCAGCTCGTCGACGAACTGGAGGACCGGCTCGGCGACATGGACGTCCCCCTGAAGATCAGCCTCAACGGTTGCCCCAACTCCTGCGCCCGCTCCCAGGTCGCGGACATCGGACTCAAGGGCCAACTCGTCACCGACGATGAGGGCAACAAGGTCGAGGGCTTCCAGGTGCACCTCGGCGGCGCCCTCGGGTTCGACCCCGACTTCGGCCGCAAGCTGCGCGGACACAAGGTCACCTCCGCGGAACTCGGCGACTACGTCGTTCGCCTCGTCGAACGCTACCGCGAGCAGCGCACCGAGGGTGAGCAGTTCCGCGACTGGGTTCTGCGCGCCGACGAGGGGGACCTGCAGTGAGCTACCGCGTCGACAAGCCCAACCCCAACCGCGGCTTCCCCCAGTACTGCGCCTACTGCGGCGGAACTGACCTCTTCCCCGACGAGGAGACCGACTTCGCGTGGGCCTGCCAGGAATGCCGAAGAGTGTTCTCCGTGATGTTCCACGGGCGCAACGACCCGGCGAACCGGCCCGCGCCCGCGCCCTCCACCGCGGAGGCACTCGCCGCATCCCTCGACCACCACGGACACACACCGGGGGTGCGGGTACCGTGACCGACCTCAGCCGCTTCGCCCGCCCCCGCGCCCACCGCGACCCCGAGGTCTCACCCGCCGGGGCGGCGACCACCGCACCACTCGACCCCGGGACCCGCGCCGAGCTCGCCGCCTTCGTCGACACGCACGCCGACGCACTGTACGACGCCGACGCGGAGACGATCCTCGCGACCGTCGCCGAACACGTGCACGGTCCCGTTGCGGTGACCATGTCGATGGAGAATACCGTCCTCGCGGAACTCGCGTCCCGGTACCTTCACGACGCCGACCTACTGTTTCTCGACACCGGCTACCACTTCGACGAAACCCTCGACGTCGCAGATGCGGTGCGCCACCGGTACCCGCTCCCGCTGGTCACCGCCACCCCGATCCTCACCCGCGCCGAGCAGGACGCCACCTACGGACCCGCGCTCTACCGCCGCAACCCCACAGCCTGCTGCCGAATGCGCAAGGTCGAGCCACTCGCCGCCGCGATGAGCGGCTACGTCGGATGGGTCACCGGACTGCGCCGCGCCGACTCCCCGCTGCGCGCCGACACCCCGGCCGTCACCCTCGACAAAACCGGCCGACTCAAGATCTCGCCCCTGGTGACCTGGTCACTCGAGGAGACCGAACGGTACATCGTCGACCACGACCTCATCCGGCACCCCCTGACCACCCGTGGCTATCCGTCCATCGGATGCGCCACCTGCACCCTGCCCGTCGCCGAAGGCGAAAACCCCCGGGCCGGCCGCTGGGCCGGACAGAACAAGACAGAATGCGGACTCCACACATGACCACCACCCTCACCGACACCACGCCCGACGCCCGTACCGACCGGGGCACCGGCTCGCCGCTGTCCCCGCACCTGAGGGACCTGGAGAACGAGGCCATCCAGATCCTCCGCGAAGTCGCCGGACAGTTCGACAAGGTCGCCCTGCTGTTCTCCGGGGGCAAGGACTCCGTCGTCGTCCACGAACTAGCCCGCCGGGCGTTTGCCCCCGCCGCTGTACCATTCGAATTGCTACACATCGATACCGGGCACAACTTCCCCGAGGTTCTCGACTTCCGCGACCGCCTCATCGAACGCACCGGCGCCCGACTGCGCGTCGCGAAGGTCCAGGACTGGATCGACCGAGGGGACCTCACGGAACGCCCTGACGGCACCCGCAACCCCCTCCAGACCATCCCCCTCGTGGAGACCATCGCCGAACAGGGCTACGACGCCGTGCTCGGCGGTGCCCGCCGCGACGAGGAACGGGCCCGCGCCAAGGAACGCATCTTCTCCGTCCGCGACAGCTTCGGCGGCTGGGACCCCCGCCGCCAGCGGCCCGAACTGTGGAATCTCTACAACGGCGGACACCTGCCCGGTGAGAACATCCGCGTGTTCCCGATCTCCAACTTCACCGAGGCCGATATCTGGGAGTACATCGGGGCTAGGAACATCGAACTGCCGTCCATCTACTTCGCCCACGATCGCGAGGTGTTCCACCGCGACGGCATGTGGCTGACCGCCGGCGACTGGGGCGGCCCCCGTAGGGGTGAAACCTTGGAGACCCGCCGCGTGCGGTTCCGCACCGTCGGGGACATGTCGTGCACCGGCGCCGTCGACTCCGACGCCGACACCGTCGACGCCGTGATCGCCGAGATCGCCGCATCGACCCTCACCGAACGTGGCGCCACCCGAGCCGATGACCGCCTGAGCGAATCCGCCATGGAGGACCGCAAGAAGGAAGGCTACTTCTGATGACCAGCACCCTCACCGCCCCCACCCCGACCGAGGCGCTGTACGACCGCCAGACCCTCCGGCTGTGCACCGCAGGCAGCGTCGACGACGGCAAATCCACCTTCGTCGGTCGCCTCCTGCACGACACCAAATCAGTGCTCGCCGACCAGCTCGCCGCCGTTGAGGCGACCTCCCGGGCCAAGGGCCTGGACCACGTCGACCTCTCCCTACTGGTCGACGGCCTGCGCGCCGAACGCGAGCAGGGCATCACCATCGACGTCGCCTACCGCTACTTCGCCACCGCGAAGCGCACCTTCATCCTCGCCGACACCCCGGGCCACGTGCAGTACACCCGCAACACCGTCACGGGTGTGTCAACCTCCCGCGTCGTCGTGCTGCTCGTCGACGCCCGCAACGGCATCGTCACCCAGACCCGCCGCCACCTCACCGCTGCAGCCCTGCTCGGCGTGGACACGGTGGTCCTCGCGGTGAACAAGATCGATCTCGTCGGCTTCGACGAGTCCGTGTACTGCGCCATCGAGGCCGAGTTCACGGCTCTCGCCCAGCGGCTCGGTGTGACCAGCACCTTCGTGGTTCCCACCTCCGCTCTGCTCGGGGACAATGTCGTCGAGCGTGGCGCCAACACCGACTGGTACACCGGCCCCACCGTCCTCGAGATCCTGGAGACCGTGCCCGCAGGCCCCGAGGCCACCGAGCTGGGTTTCCGGTTCCCCGTGCAGACCGTCATCCGCGATCACGCCACCGACTACCGCGGCTACGCGGGCCGGGTGAGTGCCGGTCAGGTCCGCCCCGGCGACACGGTGCATCTCGGGTCGGGGCGCAGCACGACGGTCACCGGCATCGACACCCCGGACGGGGAAGCGGCGCTCGCGCTGCCCGGCGACTCCGTCGTGCTGCGCCTCGCCGACGACATCGACCTCACCCGCGGTGACCTCATCGCCGGTGCCGACCGCCCCGACGACGTCCGCGAGTTCACCGCAACGCTCGTCGGACTGGCCGAGAAAGCCGTCCGCCCGGGTCAACTGCTCAAGCTGCGCTACGGCACGTCACTGGTCCGGGGCCGGGTCACCCGGATCACCGAAAGCCTCGACATCGACGCCCCGGTCGGTGACGTCGTGCGGGACGCCCCGGGCGAACTCGCCCTCAACGACATCGTGCGCGCCGAGATCCAGGTCGCCGAGGCCCTGCCCGTCGACGGTTTCACCGCCCGCGGTGCCGTCGGCTCCCTCCTGCTCATCGACCCCGCCTCCGGGGACACCCTCGCCGCAGGCCTGGTCGACGGCACCGGCGGTGGTGGCCGTGACTGACCCGCGTCCCGCACTGATCACCCTGTCTCACGGATCCCGTCACCCCCACGCCGACGCCGGTATCGCCGAGCTGACCGCGGCCGCCGGTGACCTCCTGGACCTGCCCGCGCACCCGGCCCACTTGGACCTGTCGACGCCCACCCTCCCGGACGTCGCCCTCCGGCTCGCCGTCGCGGGCGTCCGGGAGGCCGTCGTCGTGCCCCTGCTGTTCACCCGCGCGTTCCACGCCACGACCGACGTCCCCGAGGAAGTGCACGCGGCCACGGAGGTCTCCGGGTTACGGATGACCCTCGCGGACGGGCTCGGTACCGGCCCGGATCTCGTCGACGTCCTCGCGGAGCGCCTGATCACGGATGCCGCGGATCGACGAGACACCGTCCTCCACCCGGTCGGAACGTCCAGCAAGCGGGCATCGGCTGACCTGGCGCGACTCGGGGCGGAGCTCGCCGAGCAGACCGGTCGCCGTGTCGACGTCATCGCCGCCACCGGGCCGGGCGGCGGCCCCGGGGCGGTCCTCGACCGCGCCCGCGCAGCCGGTTCGCTGCACGTTCTCCCGCTGTTCGTCACCCACGGGCTGTTGCTCGACCGGCTGACCGACCGCCTGCCCGCCACCCGCCCCGGGGGCCCGGACATCTCGGTCAGCGCACCGCTCGGCCGCGACCTCGCCGGAATCGTCGCCACCCGCTACTCCGACGCCCTGACCAGCGACCGGACACCGGCATGCGTACCCTGATCCTCATCGCCCTGGCGGGGGCGATCGCGCAGCTCGTCGACGGCGCACTCGGCATGGGCTTCGGCGCGACGTCGACGACCATGCTCATCCTCGCCGCCGGCCTCGGCCCCGCGCAGGCGTCCGCCGTGGTGCACACCGCGGAGCTGGGGACGACCCTGGCCTCCGGGATCAGCCACTGGCGCTTCGGCAACGTCGACTGGCGGCTCGCACTGCGCCTCGGCGTCCCGGGCGCGGTCGGCGCGTTTCTCGGGGCCTACGTCCTGTCGAACCTCTCCACCGCTGCCGCAGCCCCCGTCACGGCGGGGATCCTCACCGCCATCGGGCTGCACCTCCTGCTGCGCTTCTCCCGCGGCGCCCCGCACCACGCGATCGCCACGGAGACCCGCCGCCGGGGACGGGTCCTCGGCCTCCTGGGCCTGACCGGCGGATTCATCGACGCCTCCGGCGGGGGTGGCTGGGGACCTGTCACCGCCTCGACCCTGATGAGCCTCCGGCACGCCGAACCGCGCCGGGTCGTCGGCACCGTGAACACCTCCGAGTTCCTGGTGACCGCCGCCGCCACCACCGGGTTCGCGATCGGCATGCGGGAGGAGCTGCTCGCCCACCTGCCCGCCGTCGCCGCTCTGCTCATCGGTGGTGTGATCGCCGCGCCGTTCGCGGCGTGGCTGGTCAGCCGCATGCCACCCGGTCTGCTCGGCGGGGCGGTCGGTACCGCGCTCATGCTCGTCAACGCACCCCGGGTGGTCGGTGCGCTCGACACCGCGACGTGGGTGCTGCCCACCGTCGAGGGAGTGCTGCTGGCCCTCGGCGTGGGCCTGACCTGTTGTGGCGTGCGGCGGCTCCGGAACCGGGTGCGGGTCATCGATGAAGCTGCGCCGGAGATCCCTGGTTCCGTGGAACGGGGATGCGTGGTGGCCGGGACGGCCAGATGAGGCCATGCCGGTGCCCTGGGGGCGCGGACGCGACGACGTGGAGGAGGTCACCCGTCACCCGGATTCAACGGGGCGCGGGTGATCTCCTCCACGCGCAGTCAGTGGTGGGGCACTGTCGCTGGGTCAGTGGGACCGGTCTCCGGTGAGCGCCTGGTCGGCGGGGAGAAACCAGAGGCCGACCATCTCACCTTCCCGGTTGTAGCTGATCCGTCCCACGAGGTCGGCCGCCTCGAAGTCGAGGAGCTGTTCGACGACGAAGACCTCGTCGGCGAGGCTCACCGTCTGCGCCGGATGCCGGGCCTCCAGCTCGCCGCCGAGGGCCACGACCTGGGCCCAGGCATCCGCCAGGGATTTTGCGTCGAGTTCGTTGCCGAGTACCGGGCCGAGCAGGCGCGCCGCGCCGTCCCAGTCGTGAGCTGTGAGGACGTCGAGGAAGGTCACGGCGCGGGTGATTGCCTCCTGCTGTTGGGTCGGGGTGGGTTTGTTCATGGGGTTTCCTGTCCGTGGGTCGATGGGGTTGCCGAACCTCTGGAACGCCGCCTGTCGGCTGATGCCGAGGGCGTTTCCGATGCTCTGCCACGTTGTGCCCCGTTCCCGGGCCGCGAGGACCAGTGCCCCCAGCGCCTCGGTGGACAGCAGTTGCATGGTGTGTGCCGTGGCCAGGGAGTGGGTGACGTCCCGGGGCGGGGTGTTCCTCGAGATGCTTTCGGTGCCGGGGGTGTCGATCTCCCGGAGTTCCGTGGCGAGCAGGGACGCGACCTGGGTGAGGAGCGTGGCGAGTGTGGTGGTGTTCAGCGGTTCCGACATGTGTAAAGGATATCTTTACGTCGAGAGAGTGTCAAGGAAATGTTTACACGACCCCGGTGGGGATGCGCGACAGGACTGTCGGACCTGGGCGCACGAGCGGTGGGATGTCAGTCGGGGCCCGCACCCCGACACGTCGCACGTATCCTGCACCGTCTGGTGGGGCGGTTGTCGGGAACTCGCAGGTGGCGGGCCGGTGACGAGGACCGTCACCTCGGGTATCCGGCTCTTCGCGTATGAGAGGGGGCTGGTGCGCCGTGGGTAATCACGGGGCTTGAGTGGTCGTGTGGGTCAGGATGGTCTCGTGTTCGATGGGGTCAAGCGGCTGAGGTGGTCTTGGTGCCGGCGGCGATCTGCTCGATCGTCACGCCGTCCTCGGAGGACCGAGCCACGCGAACCGGAACTCCTGGGGGTAGAGCTTGGGCACGGCAGTCACCCTTCCAGCCCCAACCCGAAGGGCATGCCAGATCAGATGTCACCTACTCGTACACCAGCCCCCACTAGATTCTGCGAACCACTGTGAAACATGAAGAGCGCCGAACCGTGTCAAGCACATCACCAGGTGCTAGGTGGCACGGCTAACCATCTCATCGGTGATGGGTGGGCCTAACCATGCTCAAAGCCTACTGATCCCAGCATCGTCCACCCAACATATACAGGTCCGGGTCTGCATCCCTGTGCACACCAAGGCTCCTGGTTCTGGTCACGTACCCACCGCAAAATTGACCATGGCAAACAGATTCTATCCAAAAGCCCTAGTTGTTTGACAGAAGCGCTGCGAGACGTTTAGCCTGCGACATTCCTGTCGTGACGATGGTGAAGCGGTGTTTCCCATCGGCCAGGAACTTTATGTGGGCTGCCCCTCCCAAGTTAATGCGGACCCCTTTCTCCGAGTTGGCACTACCGGTAACCGGCCAGTTAATTAAACCAGAATTCATCCCCGAATCCTCACCAGTAGAGATGTCGCTAATCGATTTGTGATTGAAGCTTCTAGAATAAAAGGGTGCTCTGATTTTAACTAGACTTGATGAGGTGTCTCGCACGACTTCGACCTTCATGGAGTAAGCCGCCCATGCAGAAAAACCTATAACGGCAGCATTGGTAAGGGCTCCCACAATCCAGAAAGAGAAAGGGATTGGCTTCGGCATTGAAGCGACGGCAGCCAGAGAAGAGGCTAAACACATAATAGGCGGTACCGCTGCGCTGAGCTTGACCATCTTGCTAGGTTTAATCAGAATCTGATCTGATTCTTTTGGAAAGTCTTCACACACGGCATTCCCCCCACAGCCAACAACAAGGTCTGCATGAAACTTAGCACTGTGAAACGTGAAGAGCCGGGTATCCCGGGGTCAGCGCGGTTGTCTTCGTCCGCAGTGCAGGCCCGGAGAGCGATGGTCACGTCACGGCCCAGGGAACGTACGGGATTCCGCGGTCCCGCAGGGGACCGGTCACTCGCAGATCGGCACGCCGCGGGCGAGTCGGGCGATGCCGTCCCAGTCGATGGAGCCGGCCAGCGTCGCCGCGGACGCGAGTGCGGCGGCGGTGGGTGGGGCCGAGATCATCGTCTCCGGTAGCCACCAGCCCTCCCACGAGGTGTAGGCCACATCGCGTGTGTCGAGTAGCTCGCGGATTCGGCCCGCGTCCGCGAGGAGCGGCGTGCCCAGCGTCCCGACCCAGGCGTCGGTGGCGATGCGGGTGGTGACGACCCGCGCCGCGGTTAGGGGGTTTTCCGTGCCGGTGGTGTAGACACCGGGGGTCAGGCGCCCTGCCTCCCGCGTGGCGGAGAAGCCCGCGCCGGAGGCGACGTCGGGGGAGATCACGACGGCCTCGTAGTGGCGGCGGAGCTCGGCGACGGTGATGTCCCCGCCGACGCACACGTTGCCGAACAGTTTCAGCCGCGGTGTTGCCGGTGCGTCGGGTTTCTCGGTGAGGGTGTCCCCCGGGGCGTGTTCGGCCAGCCCGTAGCGGATGAGGCCGAAGGGGGCCGGGGTGCGTTCGAAAAGGTCGACGTAAATGTTGCAGCCGCACCCGACGAGCAGTTCGGCGGTCTGGATGCCGACCGGCCCGGCACCGACAACGGCGATCCTCTTGACGGGGTACATGCGTGTCCTTTCCTGTGACGCAGGTTTACGGCACTCCGGTTGATTCTAACCGCACAGGTTCACCACGCCGGTGTCTTTTCTGTGACCTAGAGTGTGGGCATGGAACTTCGCGGAACAATCACCAACGGTCGGCCCCTCCTCGTCTTCGCAACTACCAGTGAGACGCAGGCTATCGACACCGATCTGCCTGTGCTCGTCACGGGGGTTGGCGTGCTGCGTGCGGCGATCGGCTTGACCGAGGTGCTCACGGAGGCGCGTGTCGACGGTCGGGTGCCCAGTGCGATCATCAACCTGGGAACCTGCGGTGGGCTCGTCGACGGCCTGAACGGTGTCTATGAGGTGCGTGAGGTGTACAAGCACGACTTCTCCTCCGAGCTTTTGGAGGAGATCGACGGTAAGCCGGAGATCAACGCCCTCACGCTCGGCACGTCGGGACTGCTGCCCACCGCCCGCCTGGCGACGGGTGACAGTTTCATCGCGGACAGTGCCATCCGGACCCGGCTCGCGGAGCGTGCGGAGCTCGTGGAGATGGAGGGCTACTGCTTCGCCAGGATCGGATACCGCTACGGCATTCCCGTCACCCTGCTCAAGCAGATCAGTGACGGCGCGAACGAGGAGTCCGTGGGCACGTGGGCCGACGCCGTGGCGGAGGGCTCCCGCCAGTTGAACGACGCCCTGCGCACTCTTCTGGACGCCGATGCACTCGTGCAGAACGTCCCGGTCCCTGTGGCGCGTTCCTGACCCCGGGACCTGGACCGAGAAAGCCCCGCGCCCGGGAACCGGGCGCGGGGCTTTCTGACGTGTCGGAGACTAGGGAGTGTCTTCTAAAAGGCGTACTCAGGTCAGGATTGCGCAGAGGTGGACCGCGGCGCGGTCGGTGATGGCGGGTTTGTCGTAGCAGGCGGCCGGGCCTTGCCGGTCGATGGTGCTGTGGATCGTGCTCGTCAGTCCACCACGCGAGCGGCCAATACGGTGACCTGCAGGTTCACACTCCGCGATTGGCTGGTTCTTGTGATTCGATTGAGCCCTCTGTGTCCTGCTCAGGGGCGCGTTGTGTTCGTGCCATGGTGGTGGGCGCGACAGGTGGTGGTATTGATCGAGACGTTCCAGTTGATCATCCCGGGTGCATCCGCGTCAGCGAGAATCGTGTGCAGGGCCCGGTCCCAGGTGCTCTCGGTGTGGCGACCATGGCGCGTGCATACCGTCTGCCATGGGCTGAACTCCTCCCTTGGCGGGTCACGCCATACGGCCGCCGTCTGGCGAATCACCGCTCAGCTATAGGAGACACGTCTTAGTCGTTGCTTGGAATGTCATGCCGTCTGAAGCGTCGCCGGACCGAACGCATCGCCTGGGCGATGTCTATGAGGGCCTTGGAACCGGCTGCGGTCTCGGTCTCGATTTCGTCGATCGTCCGTTCCCCGGATCGGAGGCTGACGATTTCCGCGTGGTAGCGGAGCCACACTGCGACGGTTGCTGCGGCAGGCACGGCGAGGAAGGCCCCGACGATGCCGAACAGTCCGCCACCGACGGTGATGGACAGCAGCACGATCACGGGGTGCAGGTTCATGGCTTTGCTCTGCAGCATCGGGGAGAGGATGTTCCCCTCGATCTGCTGTACCGCGAGGATGAGAAGCAAGACAAAAATGGCGGTGGTCAGACCGTTGGACACCAGGGCGACGAGAACCGCGATGGCGCCCGCAGAGATCGCGCCGACGATTGGGATAAAGCCGGCGAAGAAGGTGATCACCGCAAGCACCAGTGCCAGGGGAATGCCGAGGACGACGAGTCCAATGCCGATGAATATTGCGTCGATGAGTGACACGAGTGCCTGTGCCCGGATGAACCCCGAGAGTGTGTTCCATGTTCGGGTGAGTACCTCGGTGAGATGCCAACCTGCTTTGGTCCCGACATTGCGGCGGAGCCAGGGGAGGAAGGTGTGCCCGTCTTTGAGGAAGAAGAAAGTGAGGACGAGCATGAGGACCATCGTCACCACCATCGAGGTGGCGGTGGAGACCCCCGCGAAGACGCCGGAGGCCAGTTTATTCGCGACCCCTCCCGAGAGAAGCCCGGATGCGCCGTCCTGCAGTTTCAGGGTGATCTCGTTGACGGCGTTTCCGATTTGGTCGGTATTGATGTTGAACGGAGGTTCGGAGAGCTGGCTCTCCAGCTTCTCCAGCCCCGCGAGTCCCTGTTTGAATAGCAGCTTTGACTGATCCGCCACTCTCGGAGCCATTGCCGCGAATACTCCGCCGATGGCGCAGAGGGAACCGAGTAAGACGAACATGGAGGAGACTCCGCCGGGGACACCGTGTTCCTTCAGCCAGCGCACCGGTGGCCACAGCACCGTGCACACGAGGATGGCGAGCAGGATCGGAAGGACACCCGTCCAGATGATCCCGAGCCCGAGCCAGGCGATTCCGCTTGCCACCGCGACGATGATGAAACGCAGTGCCCAGCCTGCGAGCCAACGCCCGTCACGTCCGATGATCACGGCACGGTCGAGTTGACCGGCGCCCGGGTTGGCTGATGACGGTGCTGAGTGTTTGCCCGTGGTGGGGGATTCATCACGGTCGTGGTTGGCCGCGTTGAAGATGGCGTCCCTGGATTTGGCTGAATCATTCGACTTGGGGACGTTGCTGTCCTTCGACTGGGGGGCGAGGTCGTCGGAATGCCCCGGAACCCGGGGGTGCTGATTATCACTCATAATGCTTGCCAACTATGCCAGAGTCTCGGCATTGCGGGTAGTTCATGTGCTCCGGATTTGGGAGGGGAAACTCTGCAGGTAAAAAGCGATAGTCTCCCCTCCGTAACTGGCTGGGTCAGTTGGCCAGGCCCTTGATGTATCCAAACCGGTGCTCGGTCTTGGAAATTGCCTGTTCCAGGAGGAACGGCAGAAGTTCCCGACGACCGTCCGCCAGAACCGGCTGATCCAGGATCACGGAACCTGATTCGACTGCCGCCAGGTACAAATCTTCGGGTACTTCGCCGAGAGCACGGACCCGAACGGACTGTGCACCTGCGAGTTCCGCGGCGAAATCCTCATCGGAGGCCACGCGGATACCGGCACCGAGGGCGCCGAACTCCGCTACGGTCGACGCAGTGGCCGATACGTCGATGACGGTCCCCGTAATCTCGGCCGCGAGTTTCATCCGGAGCAGGTCTCGTACGGTGGCGCCAGCCCCGACTCGTATCTGCAGTGGCTGCAGGAGTGGTCGGTAGCGGAAGACGTTCGATTCGGCGAGGAGTGCAGTGCGGTCGTGCTCCACGCCGAACTCCGTCTGCCACGCGTAGGCGTCGGCCTCCGCTGCACGACGCAGCCAGTGGTTGTCCGCCGGGGTGAGAGTCGGGCCGAGCTGTGCCTTGAACTGTCGCAGCATCTGGGCGATCTGCGTGCTTAAGGAACCCGAGTGCAGCTCGTTGAGGTCGCCCTCGGACCAGGTTCCCTGCTGCCCGATGTAGTTCGGGCCACCAGCTTTCGCGCCGGAGCCCAGGGATGAGTTCTTCCAGCCGCCGAACGATTGCCGCTCCACGATGGCGCCGGTGATGCCGCGGTTGATGTAGGCGTTGCCCACCTCGACGTGCTCGCGCCAGTAGGCGATCTCGTCGGTGTCCAGGGAATGCAGTCCCC
Source organism: Corynebacterium sp. CCM 9204 (assembly GCF_041357695.1). Lineage (NCBI taxonomy): Bacteria > Bacillati > Actinomycetota > Actinomycetes > Mycobacteriales > Corynebacteriaceae > Corynebacterium > Corynebacterium sp. CCM 9204. The sequence goes on along the minus strand of NZ_JAUERX010000005.1, from coordinate 132,615 downwards.
CGGTCAGTGCGAAACCGGTGGAATTCTGCCATTCGACGGCCTCTTCGAGGGAATCCGCCCGCATGATCCCGAGCACGGGGCCGAAGCACTCGTGGGTGTGGAACCAGGACCCCGGTTCCACACCGTCGCGTAGGCCCGGCGACCACAGGCGGCCACTGTCATCGAGCTGTCGTGGCTTGACCAGCCACCGCTCGCCCTCGTCCAACTGGGTCAGCCCGTGGGCCAGCTTCTCACCGGGGGCCTCGATGAGGTTATTCATCGTCGTGGAGACGTCGGTGCCGTAGCCGACGTGCAGGGATTCGACGGCGTCGATGAGCTGGTTGAGGAAACGCTTCGACCTGCCCACTGATCCGACCAGGATCACCAGCGATGCCGCCGAACATTTCTGACCCGCGTGCCCGAATGCACTGCGGTAGACATCCGCCACCGCGAGATCCGGGTCGGCGGACGGGGTGACGATGATGGCGTTCTTGCCGCTGGTCTCCGCATTGATGATCATGCGCGGCTTCCAGCTCCGGAACAGCTTTGCGGTCTCCGATGCGCCGGTGAGGATCACGGAATCCACGTCCGGGTGGCTCACCAGGCGCTTACCGGCCTCGTCCTCGTCGGCGTTGACCAGTTGCAGCAGGTCCTCACCGATACCGGCCTCGCGTAGTGCGGCGACCGCGACTTCGGCGCAGCGCACCACCTGCGGTGCGGGTTTGATGATGACCGCGGCACCCGCGGCGAGTGCCGCGAACACGCCACCCATCGGGATGGCGACCGGGAAGTTCCACGGGGGAGTGACCACCACGACGCGGTAGGGCTCGAAGCGGACGCCGCGCACGCGGTCGAGGGCGCGCGCCGACTCTGCGTAGTAGCGGGCGAAGTCGATGGCCTCCGAGACCTCCGGGTCCGCTTCACCGACGGTCTTCCCGGCCTCATGGGTCATCACCGTGATGAGTTCACCGCGGGCGTTCGCCAGTGCCTCGGCGGCACGGTCGAGCAGTTCGGCGCGCTCGGCGCCACTCTTCGCGCCCCAACCCTCGCTTGCGGTCGCCGCACGGGTCACGGCGTCATCAATCTCGCTCACGGAGGTGACGCGCGCGGACTCCACCGGGCCGGGATCGCATGACAGGGCGTCGAGGGCCCATTGCCGGTTCGCGGGCAGGGACGGGTCGGTGTCCGGTTCCCCGATGAAGTGGCCCGGTACCGCACCGGAGGAAGTGCCGACCTTCCCCGTTTCCTCGGCTGTTCGGTCCTGGGTGCGGCGCGGACCGGCGGCCGTGGACCAGCGATCCGCCACGGATGAGCGGAACCGTTGCCGTTGACCCTGCATCGGCGTCAGTCCCTCATCGCCGGTGACATCCGGAGCGAACAGGGCATAGAGGAAGTTCTGCTTCGCGCCGTTCTCTTCGAGGCGGCGGACCAGGTAGCTCACCGCGACATCGAAGTCCTCGTCGTGGACGACCGGGGTGTAGAGGATCAGATCACCCACGACATCCCGCACGGCCCGGGCCTGCGAGGGCGCCATCCCCTGAAGCATCTCGACGTCGAGTTGGCGCTCCACACCGCGCTCCACGGCGAGCTCGTGGGCGAGCGCGACGGTGTACAAGTTGTGCGACGCCACCCCGATACGCACGTTGTCCGCGTGCTCGGGTTGCAGAATCCAGTCCAGCAGTCGGACGTAGTTCGCGTCGACCTCGGCCTTGGTCAGGTACGGTGCCTGCTTCCAGTCGTGGATCTCCGATTCGACGCGCTCCATTGACAGGTTCGCGCCTTTGACCAGCCGGATCTTGATCTTGGCTCCTCCTGCAGCCCGTCGTGCCGCCGCGAACTCCGCCAGCTCCCGCAGCGCGCCGAGTGTGTCTGGAAGATAAGCCTGCAACACGATGCCCGCCTCCAACGGCAGGAACTCATCCTCGGTCAGAAGTTCGGTGAACAGGCGGATCGTCAGACGCAGATCCTTGTACTCCTCCATGTCCAGGTTGATGAAGGGGTGCGGGTCACGCGATAGCGCCTTGCGGTACAGCGGACGCAGGGTCTCCTTCAGTCGTTCGGTGTTGCCGTCGATGTCCCACGGGTTGAGCTGCGCACACACCGAGGACGCCTTGATGGAGACGTAGTCGACGCGGGGATTGTCCAGCAGATCGAGTGTCCGGTCCAAGCGTGATTTCGCCTCCCGGTCTCCGAGGACGGCCTCACCCAGGAGGTTGAGGTTCAGACGGAACCCCTGCTCGCGGGACCGGTCGAGTAGCTTGTTCAGGGCTGAGCCCTCGGCGTCGAGAACCAGGTGCCCGACCATCTGACGCAGGCGTTTCCGGGCGATCGGCATGACGATGTTCGGCAGCCAGGGCGCGACGATCGACCCGGCGGTGACCAGCCCACGGTCAACCGTGCCGACGAAGTCCGGGACGGAACCGCGGCCCTTCAACGGGCTGGCGAGATTGGCCAGTTCCCGGGCGGAGACGTGATTGTCCTCGGGGCGGGCGACCCGGTCGACGAAGCCCATCGTGAAGTCGATGCCGTCGGCGTCGTGCACCAGGGCGGCGAGCTGCTCGGTGGACTTCGCCTCCTTGCGGGACTCGTCGGATCCGGTGGCATTGAGCCACGTCTCGGCGCGGGCGATCGCGGCTTCGCTGACCTTCTCTACGTCGCTGGTGTTGGTGGGGGCCTGGGGTAGGGACATGAGTGGGTGTGCTCGCTTTCATGAATGGTCACCGACATCCCGACGTCCGCCAATGCGGCGGGTCGGTGGGTGATTCAGAGAACCGGACCCTCTGTGCGGGGGCGCGGCGGGAACGCGGAGCGCCGGTGGCGGTCCGTTGGGAAACCCGAAGTGGGTGATCGGCTGGACCGGGTCAGACAGGTGGACGATCACCGACGGGGCGGCGACGGCCGCCGCACGCCTGGGCGGTGGCCGTAGTGGCCTCATGTGCGGGAGGCTGTACGGACGTGGTGGATGAGGTCACGTGTCACGCACCGCCTTTCCCGGGTGTCGGCATGTGTCCGGCAGAGAAACCACGGGAACCGTGAGGGGATGTCGGGGTGTTCCATCCCACTGTTGGCTCTGCGGAGAAGTCTGTTTGCATAGTAACCCCTCACCCGAATCAGGGAAAGATGTGAAGGCAGGATCGGTGTGGTGTGGTGGTTCCGGGCGTGGTGGGGGTCCGGCGGACCTTTCACCGGTCGCGTGGTTTCCAGTACTTTCATCGGGCGACCCCGCATCGGTTCCCCGATGGTCAGGATATTTCCCGGCCCTTAGTATTGGGTCCGGCAGAATCTGCCCGGGCGCGGGATTTGCCGCTCCCGCACAGGCGGAGCAGCTCGATGCCGAACTGGTGCTGTGGGCCACCACCCAAATGAAGCTGACACCGTGTGACGCGATCACGCAGCAGGTGAAGGACATCGCCGGCACTTCCCCCATGTCCGCAGCGCAGCTCCGTGAGAAGATTCTCGCGAATGTGGGGTGGAACTGAATGACCTGGATCCGACCATCGAGAAGATCTGCAACGCCTACTCCGATGCGTTGGTCTCACGCGGTCGTGAATGCGGCGCAGTGACCGGGGCGCGTTTGGTTTGCTGTCGAGCGGATCGAGTGGCTTCAACTTCGGTTCCAGCTAGTCGCATATCCGGTGTGTCTCGAAGCGTTATGTGTGGCAGGGGTCACACCAAAAAGTTGAGCGTATCGGGAACAACTTTGTGTCGAGCACCGTTGTGATGGGTGAACAGGTTGAGTGGACTGCGCTCAAGGAGATTGTTAACATCATCTCCGTAAGTTGAGTCGGGGACAGTCAACCACCGATAGACGACACAGGCATACAAAGGAGAACCATCACATGGGACGCGCAGTAGGTATCGACCTCGGAACCACGAACTCGGTTGTTTCCGTTCTTGAGGGTGGCGATCCCACCGTCATCGCGAACGCCGAGGGTTCCCGCACCACCCCGTCCGTCGTTGCCTTCGCCAAGAACGGCGAGGTCCTCGTCGGGCAATCGGCCAAGAACCAGGCCGTGACCAACGTCGACCGGACCATCCGCTCCGTCAAGCGCCACATCGGTGAGGACTGGAGCGTCGACATCGACGACAAGAGCTACACCCCGCAGGAGATTTCCGCCCGCATCCTGATGAAGCTGAAGCGCGACGCGGAGGCCTACCTGGGTGAGGACGTCACCGACGCCGTCATCACCGTCCCCGCCTACTTCGAGGACGCGCAGCGCCAGGCCACCAAGGAAGCCGGCCAGATCGCCGGACTCAACGTTCTGCGCATCGTCAACGAGCCCACCGCAGCGGCCCTCGCCTACGGCCTGGAGAAGGGTGACAAGGAACAGACCATCCTGGTCTTCGACCTCGGTGGCGGTACCTTCGACGTCTCCCTGCTCGAGATCGGTGACGGTGTCGTCGAGGTTCAGGCGACCTCCGGTGACAACGACCTGGGCGGCGATGACTGGGATCAGCGCATCGTCGACTGGCTCGTCGAGAAGTTCAAGTCCGCTCACGGCATCGACCTGACCAAGGACAAGATGGCTCTGCAGCGTCTGCGTGAGGCCGCCGAGAAGGCCAAGATCGAGCTGTCCAGCTCGCAGCAGGCATCCATCAACCTGCCCTACATCACGGTCGACTCCGAAAAGAACCCGCTGTTCCTCGACGAGACCCTATCCCGCACCGAGTTCCAGCGCATCACCTCCGACCTGCTCGACCGCACCAAGAAGCCCTTCAACCAGGTCATCAAGGACGCCGACATCTCCATCAACGATGTTGACCACGTCGTCCTCGTCGGTGGCTCCACCCGGATGCCCGCCGTCGTCGACCTGGTCAAGGAACTGACCGGTGGCCGCGAGCCCAACAAGGGCGTCAACCCGGACGAGGTCGTTGCCGTGGGCGCCGCCCTGCAGGCCGGTGTGTTGCGCGGTGAGGTCAAGGACGTGCTGCTTCTCGATGTCACCCCGCTGAGCCTGGGCATCGAGACCAAGGGCGGTGTGATGACCACGCTCATCGAGCGCAACACCACCATCCCCGCCAAGAAGTCCATGACGTTCACCACGGCGGAGGACAACCAGCCCGAGGTCGGCATCCAGATCTACCAGGGTGAGCGCCAGATCGCCGCGCACAACAAGCTGCTCGGATCCTTCCAGCTCGCAGGTATCGCCCCGGCACCCCGTGGTGTGCCGCAGATCGAGGTCACCTTCGACATCGACGCTAACGGCATCGTCCACGTGACCGCCAAGGACAAGGGCACCGGCAAGGAGAACACGATCAAGATCCAGGACGGCTCCGGCCTGTCCCAGGAGGAGATCGACCGGATGATCAAGGATGCCGAGGCACACGCCGAGGAGGACAAGAAGCGCCGCGAGGAGCAGGAAGTCCGCAACTCCGCGGAGTCCATGGTCTACCAGACCCGCAAGTTCATGGAGGACTCCTCCGACAAGATCGGCGAGGACACCAAGGAGAAGGTCGAGGCAGCTGCCAAGGAGGTCGAGGAAGCTCTCAAGGGCGAGGACATCGAGGCCATCAAGACGGCCGTCGAGAAACTCTCCACCGAGTCCCAGGAGATGGGCAAGGCTATCTACGAGGCAGAGGCCGCGGCGGGAGCCACCCAGGCTGACGCCGGTGACGCCGACTCTGATGTCGTCGATGCTGAGGTCGTCGACGAAGACGAGGAGAAGAAGTAGATGACCGATCCGATCGGCACCGACAAGAACCCGGACGAGGTTCTCGAGGGCGACGCCGTCGCCGCCGATCTCCGGGAGGCATCGGACACTGAGCATGAACGTGCGGTGCATGAGCGGCAGGCCGTCATCGACAGAGAAGAACACCGCGACAACGACGAGGAGGCCACCCAGTGAGCCAGGATGACGCAATGCCGGACAACCCCGGCGATCCGGCCGCAACCGACCCGGAGGCCACTTCCCCGGAAAGTGCTGAGGCGGCGGTGGCGGACGCTGAGGCAACCGCTGACGCAGAACTCGACGAGGCGCTCGCCACCGTTGCGGCGGACGAAGCCGCGGAGGACGCGGAAACAGATGCGGTTGACGGTAGCCCGGACCTCTCAGCGGAGCTTGCCGAACGCACCGAGGACCTGCAGCGGGTCACGGCGGAGTACGCCAACTACCGGCGCCGTACCGAGCGGGACCGGCAGGCGGTCATCGCCACGGCCAAGGCCTCCGTGGTCAACCAACTGCTCGATATCGTCGACGACCTCGAACTCGCGGGGCGGCACGGAGACCTCACCGGCCCGTTGAAGTCCGTGAATGACAAGCTCCGCGCCGTGCTCAACCGACTCGATGTCGTCGAGTTCGGTGCGGAGGGCGATGAGTTCGATGCGGAACGTCACGAAGCGGTCCAGGATCTCTCCGAGGGCGATGACAAGGTCATCGGAACGGTTCTGCGCCCCGGCTTCGCGATGGGTGAACGACTGCTGCGCACCGCGATGGTCATCATCACCGACCCTGCGGTGGGCGCTCCGGCGGAAAACGACGACGTCGACAACTGACGGGTGCGGTGGCGGCACCGCACCCACGGCTCGCGGGGATCGATTCCCACAGATCCCCGCGAGCACCACATACCCTGAGTTACACCGACCCCGTGCATGACGCGGAAGGAGGAGATGCCCAATGGCTGAGCGTGAATGGGCTGAAAAGAACTACTACGCGGACCTGGGTGTCTCCTCGTCCGCGTCATCTGACGAGATCAAGCGGGCGTACCGCAAACTTGCGCGCGAGAATCACCCGGATAACCATCCCGGTGACAAGAACGCGGAAGACCGCTTCAAGCGCATCGCCGAGGCATACGACGTCGTCGGCGACGAGAAGAAGCGTAAGGAATACGACGAGATGAAAGCCATGCTCGCGTCTGGGGGGCTGCGCGGCTTCGGCGGAAATGCGGGGTCCGGCTTTCCGGGCGGGTTTCGCCAGGCGCAAGGCGACTTCGATGTCTCGGATCTCTTCGGCGGAGGCGGAGGTTTTACTTCGGAAGGGGGCCTGGGTGATATCTTCGGTGGCTTTTTCAACCGCGGCAACGGTCCTCGCCACGCAGCTCAACCGTCGCGGGGGGCCGACGTCGAAACTGACATCACGCTTGATTTCCGGGAAGCTGCGCAAGGGGCGACGATCCCCGTAGAACTCAAGGGGCCGGCCCCCTGTACCCGGTGTCACGGCTCTGGCTCCCGTTCCGGCAAGACCAACAGGTGCGACACGTGCAACGGCACCGGATACACCAGTGAGAACCGGGGAGCCTTCGGGTTCTCCGCCCCCTGCACCGACTGTGGCGGCAACGGCCAGAGCATCTCCGATCCCTGTGCCGATTGCTCCGGGACAGGCACGGTCAACCGGACCCGATCCATCACCGTGCGGGTGCCCGCAGGTGTCATCGACGGGCAGAAGGTACGCCTCGCCGGACAGGGTGAAGCAGGCCCCAACGGTCGCCCCTCCGGTGATCTCTTCGTCACCGTGCATGTCCGCAAGGACAAGGTGTTCACCAGAACCGGCACCACACTTGAGGTCGAGATTCCGGTCTCGTTCGCGGAACTGGCTCTGGGGGACACGATCACCGTGCCGACACTCGATTCGCCGGTTCGGGTGAAGGTTCCTGCGGGGACCCCCGATGGTCGGACGCTCCGTGTCCGGGGACGTGGGATTCCGAAACGGGATGGAACGAAGGGTGATCTGATGGTTACCGTGAGGGTCACGGTACCGAAGAACCTTGGCCCCGCGGCGACCAGTGCCCTGCGTGCCTATGCGCAGGCGGAGAAGGAATCCGGTTTCGATCCCAGGGCGGACTGGGCGGGATCGGTGTAGTACCGGGTGTGGTCGGTCCCCGGTCAGCGGGGCAGACCACACCCCATGACCGGGCATGGTGTCGGCCGTGCCCACGGACGAACCACGAGGAGGTGAACGGGCAGATGCCGCACAGTGATCAGCCGCCGATCCAGCGTCAGGACGGTACTTCCCCGGAGCGTGAGGAAGTGTTCGTCATTTCGGTGGCCGCGGAACTCGCGGGGATGCACGCCCAGACCCTCCGGACCTATGACCGGATGGGGCTGGTGACCCCGATGCGTACCCGTGGTGGAGGACGACGCTACTCCCGCTCCGATGTTGCTCTCCTCCGGGAGATTCAGCGGCTCAGTCAGCAGGAGGGAGTGAACCTCGCTGGTATCAAGGCGATCATCGACCTGACCCAGGCGAACGAGAGACTGCGCCGGGAGATCGAGGTTCTGCGCTCGGACAATCGACGCTTGGCTGATGCCCTGGAACGGGAACGTCGAACCTCCCGTCCGCGGGGTGAACTCGTGGAGGTTCCCGAGTCCACGGCTGTGGTCATCTGGGAACCGCGCCGCAAGCGCCGTAATCGGCGTGCATGAGAAAAGGTAATGCAGTGTGGCCCCGGACGATATGTCCGGGGCCACACTGCATTCCGAGGTCTGCACAGATTCCCGGAACGGGTGTTTGTGTGACATCAGATTCCTGAACAAGATCTGATGATCGAGAAAAACACCCCCTAATGGGGTTGGCTTAGGCATTATTTTTGAAACTTGCATGGAATGTAGTGAAAGGCCTGCTGCGCATTGGTTTTTGGGGCCGTAGCACTTCTGTGTTCCAGCTCACTATGTCTGCTGATGCTATAAGTGATGTGGAACACAGAAAAAACCGTTTATTGTGGGGGGCACTACGCGGTCGGGTTTCGCTGATCCGTCGATGCGGGGTACTGAACCCCGGTGCGGATCGCGGAGTTGGCCGTCATCGTCGAACAAGTGAGGATCCACATGACTGTCTACGCCAATCCCGGAACCGAGGGTTCAATCGTCTCCGTCAAGGAGCGCTACGACAATTACATCGGTGGTGAATGGGTCGCCCCGGCGGACGGTGAGTACTTGGACAACATCAGTCCGATCACCGGAGAGGTCTACACCCGCTTTGCGGCAGGCAAAGCTGCTGACGTGGAGAAGGCGCTCGACGCGGCCCATGCGGCGGCCCCGGGCTGGGCCTCGACCCCGCCTGCCGAGCGGGCGCTGATCCTGCACCGCATCGCGGACCGTATCGAGGAGCATCTTGAGGAACTCGCGGTCATCGAGACCTGGGACAACGGTAAGCCGGTGCGGGAATCCCTCGCAGCCGATCTGCCGCTGGCGGTCGATCATTTCCGCTACTTTGCCGGGGTGACCCGCACCGCTGAAGGTCGACTCTCGGAGATCGACGACAATACCGTTGCCTACCACTTCCAGGAGCCGCTCGGGGTTGTCGGCCAGATCATCCCGTGGAACTTCCCGATCCTGATGGCCACCTGGAAGCTCGCCCCCGCGCTGGCTGCAGGCAACTGCGTGGTGCTCAAGCCCGCTGAGCAGACCCCGGTCTCGATCATGCATCTCATGGAGGTTATCGGGGATCTGATTCCCGCCGGTGTGGTGAACGTGGTCAATGGCCTCGGAACCGACGCCGGTGTGGCACTCTCCGGGTCCGACCGGATCGCCAAGATCGCTTTCACCGGCTCCACGGAGGTGGGTCGCCTCATCAACAAGGCCGCGGCGGACAAAATTATCCCGGTCACCCTTGAACTCGGTGGTAAGTCCCCGAACGTGTTCTTCGCTGATGTCCTCGACAAGAAGGACGAGTTCCTGGATAAGGCCGTCGAGGGTATGGCGATGTTCGCGCTCAACCAGGGTGAGGTCTGCACCTGTCCGTCGCGCGCGCTGGTCCAGGAATCCATCATCGATGAACTGATGGAGCTCGTCGTCGCCAAGGTGGAGCAGGTTCGGATGGGTAACCCGCTGGACACCGCCACCATGCTCGGTGCGCAGGCGTCCGAAGAGCAGATGGAGAAGATCACGGGTTATCTCTCGTCGGGTCCCGGTGAGGGGGCCAAGGTGCTCACCGGTGGTTCTGTCGCCAAGATCGACGGCCTGAACGGCTACTACATCCAGCCGACGATCTTCCGTGGTGACAACACGATGGCGTGCTTCCGGGAGGAGATCTTCGGACCTGTTCTCGGTGTCACGACATTCACCGACTTCGACGACGCCATGCGCATCGCGAACGACACCAACTACGGCCTCGGTGCCGGTGTGTGGACCCGTGACAACAACACCGCGTACCGTGCGGGCCGGGCCATCCATGCTGGTCGGGTCTGGGTGAACAACTACCACTCCTACCCGGCTCACGCTGCGTTCGGCGGGTACAAGGAATCCGGGATCGGCCGTGAGAATCACGCCATGATGATGTCCCACTACACCCGCACCAAGAACATGCTGGTGTCCTACAGCACCAGCCCCACCGGACTCTTCTGAGTCTCGGTGACGCCGGGCGTTCGCTGAACCGCCCGGCGTCACACCGCAAACTCCGGTCAGGTACACGCGTCCCGTGTGACCTGGCCGGAGGCATGTTAACCCACTCTTGAAAATAGTTGCCAATTGGCTTTGATGCAAGGGGGTGGACCCACCCACCCCTGCCCATCCCTACACGAGGAGATTCCCATGAGTAACGCCCCCGAAAAGTTCACCGCCGCCGTCGTCGATGAATTCGGCCCCGATGTCACCGTACGCGAGGTTGAACTCCCGGAGCCCGGTCGCAACCAGGCCCTGGTCAAGCTGCAGGCCTCCGGTATCTGCCACACAGACCTGCACGCCGCCGAAGGTGACTGGCCCGTCAAGCCCCCGCTGCCGTTCGTTCCCGGGCACGAGGGCGTCGGTGAAGTGGTCAAACTCGGTCCTGGTGACCACGACATCGAGCTCGGTGACATCGTCGGCAACGTCTGGCTCTGGTCCGCCTGCGGAACCTGTGAGCAGTGCCGCACCGGCTGGGAGACACTGTGTAACGACGCCGAGTACGGCGGATACACGATCGATGGTTCCTTCGGGGAGTACATGCTCGTCGATACCCGCTACTGCGCCCGTATCCCGGAAGGCTCCGATCCCCTGGAGGTTGCCCCGATCCTCTGCGCCGGCGTCACCGTGTACAAGGGACTGAAGATGACCGAGACCCGCCCGGGCCAGTACGTCGTTATCTCCGGTGTCGGTGGTCTCGGGCACATCGCCGTCCAGTACGCCGTCGCCATGGGTATGCGCGTCATCGCGGTCGATATCGCCGACGAGAAGCTGCAATTGGCGAAGAAGCACGGTGCCGAGTTCACCATCAATGCGCGCGAGCAGGATCCGGCCGAAGCGGTCATGGAGTTCACCGGCACCGGTGCCCACGGTGTCCTCGTCACCGCCGTCCACGAAGCCGCCTTCGGGCAGGCCATCAACATGGCCCGCAAGGGCGGGACGATCGTGTTCAACGGTCTGCCCCCGGGAGAGTTCCCCGCTCGGATCTTCGACATCGTCTTCAAGGCGCTCACCATCCGTGGTTCCCTGGTGGGAACCCGCCAGGACCTGGAGGAGGCTCTCGACTTCTACGCACGCGGCCTGATTAAGCCGACCGTCGCAGAATGCAAGCTCGACGACGTCAACAGCGTCTTCGAGGATCTGCGCAAGGGCAAGATCGACGGACGTATGGCCATCCGGTACTGATCACCGGTCCGGTCAGCTCCGGCATTCGTCACTGATGGAAGCTGACGTGACACGCACGCAGATCCCCACCCACCCGCACACGCAGGAGAGTGGGGATTTGCGTGCGTCGCTCACCGGGTGTGGAGCCCGCGCAGAGCCGCCAGCACCGATGGATCATCCAGATAGTCACTGTGTCCGCCGTGCGCGGGAATCACCTCCGCGCCGAAATCGGGAGCCGCGGGGTCCGGCCCGTGCAGACCCCGATCCGCGGAACTCACCAGACTGATCGGGTCAGTCGGGCTTCTGGCGGCGATGACACGGGGGTTCGGTGAATTCAACTGAAGCTCATCCACATGGGAGACACCCGCGCCGGGGCTACCGAGCAACACGATGCCGTCCGCGTCGATCCCACCGTGGTCCTTCGCCGCAGCCAGGCCGACGACGACCGAACCGTAGCTGTGTCCGAGAACGGTGCGGGCTACTGACGGGCCGTACCGGAGCGTCAGGGAACGCTGGAAGTCACGCAGCGCGACCGCCCCGAGCTCAGCGGACACCTCCTGAGTTCCGTCAACCAGGTGCCCCGGTGCCCGGTAGCCGTTCCACACCACCACCGTCTCCCCCAGCTCCCGCTGGAGTGCTTGACCGCGTTCCAGGATTCCGGGAAGAGCCTCTGGTTCCGCCGAGCCGACGCCGGAGACCATCGTCAGTATCGACTTCGCGTTATCGATGTCACCGAACGCCGCTACCAGGTGGTGCTCACCGACTTCCAGGACGTGCATCTCGGGGAAGCGCTCCGCGAGGCCGGTGAGATCAGGCCCCGCATTCCTGATGTTCGTCTCGTGCAGTTCCGCGGCGGACACGTCGAGGCTCGCGGGCAGTGGCCGCTGTGCGGTGGACGGTGCGTACAGGTCGGTCAGGATCTCGCGGCACCGGCGCCGGTCCATGTGCCACGGTGTCCGTGGCGGAAGGAGAGTCATCAGCCGCATCCCGCAGTGTCGGTCGAGGAGATTCGAGTGCCGCCTGATCTCCGCCACAGCAGCATTGAATAACACGGCTTCCTCGAGTTGTGCGTCGGTGGCCGCGATGAACCTTCCCGCGACCTCCCGGAGATTCCGGGACCGGGCTCGTTCGATGATCGCCTCGTACTCAGCTTCCAACTGCGCCTGTGCGGAGGCAACCCCGGAGAGAATCTTCGCGGCTTCAGCGATGAGTGTGGCCGTCAACCGTTGGCGGTCGGCCATCCGTTCCTCGCTCCGCCGTGCCGAGACGAAGGATTCCCCATACAGCCCGGTGCGGAGGGCACTGCGCCACTGCTTCGCATTGGTTTCGTGGCTACGGATGATCGCCTGCCCACCCCGGTCCAGCTCCACCGTGACCGCCGCGAGCGTCCGTGACCAGGGGAGCGTCAGCGGCGAGTCAGGCATTCCCGATTCTCCGGGTCTCCTCGGCCCAGATCTGATCCGCTTCGTGGAGGTGGGCAACCAGATCCAGGATGTCACTCCGGAGGGCGAGAACCTCGGAAGTGGCCTGTTCAAGGACCTCGGACCAGGATTCCGTCAGCGCGGTGAATACTTCCGCGGTGAGAGAACCCGGTGGCAGAGCGGGAAACAGCGTCGGTGGTGCGTCGGGTGCACGCAGATGTCGGGCTGCGGCATCTGAGGACATGAGCTGATTCAACGGAAGATCCTTTCGTGGCGGGGTCTGGGTACGGGATACCTGCCCCATCGTTAAGGATCGGACCCCGCACAATCGGTGCGATACCGTGACGTCTGTGGAGGGCGTGGAATTCCGGTGGTTGATCCACAAGTGGATTGGTTCCAATGCCGGAATTGTCGGCGGAGTTCCCGGAAAACCCATATCGTGGAGCCATGCGAGTAGCCCTGGTACAGATGCAGTCCACCGGTGATGTCTCCGCCAATCTCGACGCTGTGGTGCGGTACTCCCGTACCGCCGCCGGACAGGGTGCGGAACTCATCGTCTTCCCCGAGGCGACGATGCGGGCCTTCACCACGGGACGCCTGGACACCGTCGCGGAGCCCCTCGACGGCCCCTTCGCCTCCACGGTGCGGAAACTTGCGGAGGAACTCGGGGTCACGGTGATCGTCGGTATGTTCACGCCCGCCGATTCCGTCGAGGTGGACGGGAAAACCATCAACAGGGTCCATAACACGGCGCTGCTCACCGGAGGTGGGAAGCATATCGGTTACCGCAAGATTCACTGTTACGACGCCTTCGGTTTCCGCGAGTCCGACACCGTCTGCCCTGGGAACGAACTGGTCACGGTGAAGATCGGCGACCTCACCGTCGGCCTCGCCATCTGTTACGACGTCCGCTTCCCGGAACAGTTCGTCGCTCTCGCGGAGAATGAGGGAGCCGAGGTGATCGTCCTCCCGACCTCTTGGTCGGACGGACCGGGGAAACTGCAGCAGTGGCGGGTGCTCACCGGCGCCCGCGCACTCGACTCGACCTGCTACGTGCTGGCTGCGGGGCAGGCTCGTCCCGGAGGGGAGGAATCGGCGGGGGAGAATGATGGGCCGACCGGGATCGGGCACTCGGCGGTCATCGGCCCGGATGGCCTGCGCATCGTCGAGGCCGGATACGGAGAGGACATCATCTACGCCGATATCGATGTTGCCACGGTGGTCGAGACCCGGCGGTCCATCCCCGTGCTCGGTGTGGAGCGCTCATTCTGAGGGGTTGAGGGCCTGTCACACCGGGTCATGCCGAATGTTTTCCGGTGGGGTGCCCGCCGCCCGCATCGCGTCGGCGATCTCCGACACGATGGTCCCGGGTCCGGCGATGAGAACATCCCGGTCTTCCCAGGTGCCGTATCCGGAGACCACCTCGGAGAGGCGCCCGGTCTGCCGCAGGTGCAGCCCACGGGGGGCGGTGCAGTGTTCGGTGGGGCGTACCCACCAGGGATCCTCGTCCCTGGTTACCACCGGGGTCACCGAAAGCCAGGGGGCGCTGGCGGCGAGCTGCCAGAGGCCGCGAAGATCATAGAGCTCCCCGGGACTGTCAGCCCCGAAGAAGAGATGTACGCGGCAGCCCGTTCCACGCATGAGCAGATCGAGAAGAATCGCCCGGAGCGACGCGAGACCGGTGGAGTGCGCGACCATCAGCACATCCCGTTCCCCGTCGACAGACATCACGCCGAGCGGAGACCCGATCCGCCACCTGTCTCCAGGGTGCGGAGAGGCGAGGAAACGTCCCGTGATGTCGTTCCGTTCCGCGAAGACATGGAATTCGAGTTGCCCGAACTCGTTCGCCGGAATCGCGGGTGAGAGGTGCCACCACAATCCGCGGGTTGTCGTGTCACTGGTCACGGGAAGATACTGTCCCGCCGCGTACGGGAGAGGCGTATCGGTGAGCAGCCGGACGACGGAGATGCGGGCGCAACGTCGTTCCACCTCGATGACCTTCGCCGACCAGGAGTCGGGGACACCGGCTGCGTCGAGTTCCGCCGCGGCAGCAGCCATCACCCCGAAGCATTGGGCGGCGGCGGTGTCGGCCCCTGCTGCGAGATCCGGGGGAAGATTCGCTGTGAGAAGGGCCAGTTCCGCCCGGGTGGCGTCGGCGAGCGTCCCGTAGTGGGCCGTGGGCATCCTGATCCGCCGATTCTCCCGTCCGAGTTGAGCGAGGACGGCCCGTACCCGGTCGGTGAGTGCACCGTTGACGGGTGTGTTCACCAGAACCCAGTCGAGCACCGTGGGGAGATCGGTGTTGATGTCGTGGCTGTCTGCGGGAAACAGCCTCCGGTCGGTGGGGTGTGCACGGAAGAAACGCGCGTTGATCCCCGTGCGGAAGGTGTCTGCGTGGGGGCGCAGCCGGGCGGCGACCGGCTCCAGATTCTTATGGTGCACACACGACATTGTGCACCATAACGTCCGAACCCGCACTGCACCACCAGTTTCGGTGTGGCATGCGGTACGGGTCCGGAGCAGGTGGAACTAGTAGTACTCGCCCTGGCGGTAGTCCCAGCTCAGGAAGAACTCGGACAGGTTGTTCATGATGCGGTCACCGTCCAGGCCGTTGCGGATCAGGACCGGGCACGGGGTGATGGAGCGCTCACCCTTCTGCTCGGGGACGAGCTTGCCGTCCTTGTCCACCAGGGACACCATGACGCCCTGCTCGTGGCGGGAGTCCTCGTCCTTGTCGGGCTGGATCGAGGCGACGTAGTCATCGGCGGCGACGATGTAATCGGCCATGGATTCGATGCGCTCACCGATGAACGCGACCTGGCCACGGTTGCCGATGCCGGAAGGGTTGGCGGAGGACGCGAAGGTGACCTTGCCCTGCTCCCAGTTCTTCGCCGCGATCTGCTCGGCCGGGCGACCGAAGCGGATGACGAAGCAGCTCGTACCCCGGCCGTCGCGGGCCAGTTCGCGCACGGTCTCGTCGGGCATCTTCTCGATGGCGTCCTCGCGCCAGGGCAGGATGCAGCCCAGCAGGATGTCCTGCTCCCAGTGGCGCTCGTAGAACGCGACGATCTCGTCGTTGACCTGCGCGAGGGCCTTCAATTCGTCGATGTTCGCGCACAGGACGACGGCGGGCTTGTTGCGCTTGCGCTGCTTGGCGTCGAACTTACGCTCCAGGCCCTTACCGTCGGTGGCCATGAGGATGTAGCCGACCTTCGTGGCGCAGACGATCAGGCCACCGTCGGCGGAAATCGCGTCGAAGGCCTCGGGGATGATCTCGCCGGTCCACTGGGTTTTAGGAGTTGCTTCTGCCATTTTCTTCGGAGTCCTTTCTTTTGGCCACTGTGGTGGGCGGGTCGGTGATCACTGATTGCCGCCGGGGCTCACCATGACACTGTTTCAATATGTGGAATGTAATTCCTACTATATGGGATTTATGAGTATTGGGCAATGTCGGGGGCGGGATGGGGGATCGATTCTGGGATTGGGGTCGGTGTGTCACCGATGCGTAAAGTTGAGTCGAGCACTATAAAGGTGGGTGGTGAAAAAAGTTTGAGTTGAGTGGAACAGACTCAACCCTTGTGGCGTTGTACGGAGTGAAAGGCCGACTACCGGGACGAAACCCCGTAGGCGGTGACAAAAACACACGATAAAACGACACCGAAAAAGAAGGGACAGACGAAGAACATGAGTTCTTTCACCCCCACCACAAAAACCCAGGAAGCGATGCAGGCCGCCCTGCAGTCCGCTTCCGCCAACGGCAACCCCGATATTCGCCCCGCCCACCTCCTCGTCGCCATCCTCGACCAGACCGACGGCATCGCCGCCCCAGTCCTCAAGGCCGCGGGCACCGACCCCAACATCGTCCTCGCCGAAGCGAAGAACCTCGTGGCCGGCTACCCCAAGGCACAGGGCGCCAACATGGCGAACCCGAACTTCAACCGGGACGCCCTCAACGCACTCACCGCCGCCCAGGAGCTCGCCGGTGAACTCGGCGACGAATACGTCTCCACCGAGGTGCTCCTCGCCGGAATCGCCCGCGGCGCCGGTGAGGCCGCCGACCTGCTGAAAAAGCACGGCGCAACCTACGACGCCATCAAGAGCGCCTTCACCACCGTGCGCGGCTCCACCAAGGTCACCACCGAAGACCCCGAAGGCCAGTTCCAGGCCCTGGAGAAGTACTCCACCGACCTGACGAAACTCGCCCGCGAAGGCAAGATCGACCCCGTCATCGGCCGCGACTCCGAGATTCGCCGCGTCGTCCAGGTTCTGTCCCGCCGCACCAAGAACAACCCAGTGCTCATCGGTGAACCCGGCGTCGGTAAGACCGCCATCGTGGAGGGCCTCGCCCGCCGCGTCGTCGCCGGTGACGTGCCCGAGTCCCTGCGCGGCAAAACCCTCATCAGCCTCGACCTGGGCTCCATGGTCGCGGGCGCGAAATACCGGGGCGAATTCGAGGAACGCCTCAAGGCGGTGCTCGACGAGATCAAGAACTCCGACGGCCAGATCATCACCTTCATCGACGAGCTGCACACCATCGTCGGCGCCGGAGCCACCGGCGACTCCGCCATGGATGCGGGCAACATGATCAAGCCGATGCTCGCCCGTGGTGAACTACGCATGGTCGGCGCCACCACGCTCGAGGAATACCGCAAGTACGTGGAGAAGGACGCCGCACTCGAACGCCGCTTCCAGCAGGTCTACGTCGGCGAACCCTCCGTCGAGGACGCCATAGGTATCCTCCGCGGCCTGAAGGAACGCTACGAGGTGCACCACGGCGTCCGCATCCAGGACTCCGCCCTCGTCGCTGCCGCAACCCTCTCCGACAGGTACATCACCTCCCGCTTCCTCCCCGACAAGGCCATCGACCTCGTCGACGAGGCCGCCTCCCGCCTCCGCATGGAGATCGACTCCTCCCCGCAGGAGATCGACGCCCTCGAACGCGTCGTCCGGCGCCTCGAAATCGAGGAAATGGCCCTGGCCAAGGAGAAGGACGCCGCCTCGAAGGACCGCCTGGACAAGCTCCGCCAGGAACTTGCCGACGAACGCGAGAAACTGAACGAGCTCAAGGCCCGCTGGACCAACGAGAAATCCGCCATCGACAAGGTTCGCGGCGCGAAGGAGGAACTGGAACGACTGCGCCAGGAATCCGAGATCGCCGAACGCGACGGCGACTACGGGCGCGTCGCCGAACTGCGCTACGGCCGCATCCCCGAACTGGAGAAGGAGGTCGCCGACGCGGAAAAGAACGTCGACAACCCCGGCGAGAACCAGCTCCTCACCGAGGAAGTCACCCCCGACGTCATCGCCGAGGTCGTGTCCGCATGGACCGGCATCCCCGCAGGCAAGATGATGCAGGGCGAGACCGAGAAACTCCTCGCCATGGAGAGCGTCCTGGAGAATCGCGTCGTCGGGCAGCCCGAAGCCGTCGAAGCCGTCAGTGATGCCGTGCGCCGCTCCCGCGCCGGGGTCGCCGACCCGAACCGGCCCACCGGCTCGTTCCTCTTCCTCGGCCCCACCGGCGTCGGCAAGACGGAGCTGGCGAAATCGCTGGCCGAGTTCCTCTTCGACGATGAACGCGCCATGGTCCGCATCGACATGTCCGAATACGGCGAGAAGCACTCCGTCGCCCGGCTCGTCGGCGCACCCCCCGGATACGTCGGTTACGATGCGGGAGGCCAACTCACCGAAGCTGTCCGCCGTCGCCCCTACACCGTCGTACTCTTCGACGAGGTGGAGAAAGCGCACCCGGACGTGTTCGACGTGCTGCTCCAGGTCCTCGACGAGGGCCGGTTGACCGACGGCCAGGGCCGCACCGTGGACTTCCGCAACACACTGCTCATCCTCACCTCCAACCTCGGTGCGGGTGGCACGAAGGAACAGATGATGGACGCCGTGAAGCACGCCTTCAAACCCGAGTTCATCAACCGCCTCGACGACGTGGTCACGTTCAACCGGCTCTCGGAAGAACAGCTCACCCACATCGTGGAGATCCAGGTCCGGCAGCTCGCCGCCCGACTCGCCGCCCGCCGCCTCGTCCTCGAGGTCGACGACCCGGCGAAGGCGTGGCTCGCCGAACGCGGCTACGACCCGGCCTACGGTGCCCGCCCACTGCGCCGCCTCATCCAGCAAGCCATCGGCGACCAGTTGGCGAAGGAACTCCTCGCCGGCACCATCGTCGACGGCGACACCGTGCAGGTCACCCTCGCCGAGGACGGGGAGACGCTGAAGGTCAGCCCGCAGCGGTAAGTGCATTGGTGGTGCCCCGGCCGTTTCAGTGCGGCCGGGGCACCGGTATGAGATGCACTATTCTGTGGCTATGACCTCGGCTCCCGACAAAGAACCCGACGCCAGCGGAGATGGCGTCCAGTCGGAGAATAAGACGACCAACCGCTGGAAAATGTACGCGAAACTGCGAACTGTTCTCGTCGGTACGCCCTTCGTTCTTCTCCCCGCAGGGCTCATCGGAACCGGGTGGGGCCGAATAGTCGACGGGATTCGGGAGATCGGGGAATGGAACGGTGGACTTTACAGCTTCGGGTTCGTGGTTGTTGTCTTGGGTTTGGGATTGTTGCTGTTTGAACCCATTGAACCGAACGACAAATACGGTGCTTCGGGAGCCTCCACGGAGACGGCCCATCCCTCCAGGTTTTCGTGGATCGAGCTCGTTTTTGTTCTCTTCTCCCTTTTGTCAATGGCCGGAGGAATACGCGTACTCACAGTCATGCATGAGGAGGGCAAAGCGCAGCTCGCTGCGGGACTGTTTGCCGCAGGTGGCCTCGCGCTGTCTGTCTGGGCGACCCAACGCCGCTCCCTCGAACAGCAAGAGCGGGAAGACAAGAGACAGAACGATCGACTGGAATCCGAATCACTACGGGAGGGTCGGCAACTCTCTGTCCAGCAGCGTATGGACATGTCGAAGAAGCTGCAGACCTCCATTGATCACCTATCCAGTGGGAGTGAAGTTGTCTGTGCAGCCGCCATCTCCGAACTGATGTTCCAGATTGATGACTGGAATGCCCTCATTCAAGGAGAGATAACGGAAATTGAAACCCGGAAACCCCACGACGCGGAACGGCGGGTGGAGGAGTTCAAAGCTGAGGGATTACGCCGGAGGCAGGAACTCTTCGATCTGGCGATGAAAGACTACGCGGAAAGCAGTGAGGATTCTCAGGAGCCCTCATCAAGTGACAGCGCGAATCACAATGAGAAAAGGGAATTTCGCAAAGGGATCATTGCTGCTCGCCGGAGAGGACTGAAATCAGCCCAGAAGGGATCGTTCGAGGGGGTGAGCTTTGAAGGAGTTAGGCTTCCAGATATTCGTGACAAAGAGGAATGTGAAATGGGGGAAGAAAAGGACGAAGTAAAGAAAAGCCTCGGATCAACATACCTACGAGGAGTTGATTTGGTGGGTGCCCATTTGGAGGGGGCGAACCTGCGGGAGGCGAACCTGGAGGGGGCGGGCCTGTTGCGGGCGAAGCTGGAGGGGGCGAACCTGCGGGGGGCGAAGCTGGAGGGGGCGAACCTGCGGGGGGCGAAGCTGGAGGGGGCGAACCTGAAGGGGGCGAACCTGTGGGGGGCGAACCTGCGGGGGGCGAACCTGCGGGGGGCGAACCTGCGGGGGGCGAAGCTGGAGGGGGCGAACCTGAAGGGGGTGAAGCTGGAGGGGGCGAACCTGCGGGGGGCGAACCTGCGGGGGGCGAACCTGATGGATGCTCGTTTGGAGGGGGCGAACCTGGGGGGTGCTCGTTTGGAGCGGGCGAACCTGGTGGAGGCTCGTTTGGCGGGGGCGGACCTGGTGGCGGCTCGTTTGGAGGGGGCGGACCTGTGGGGTGCTCGTTTGGAGGGGGCGATGCTCGCTTTCAAGGGTGGCGATGGGACAGTGACTGACCCTTGTAGCTTCGATGAAAACACTCGATGGCGGGGTGCCTTTTATAGTTCTTCGACGGTTTTCCCGGAGGGGTTCGATCCGCAGGCCCTCGGTATGATTCTGGTTGATGACCCGGAGCCGAAAGAGGCCTTGGAGGGGGGTGGCTAGTGCTTAAGCTGTGACGCGGCCTGGGTGAGCGCCCGATCCACGACCAGATGGGTTCCTCGACCCTCCACTTGTTGTACCTGTGCCTCACTATTCCGGCTCGTACGCTGGTTGGTTTGTTATCTCCACTCGGCTTCCCTTGTGCTGGAATTTGACTACTGTGTGGGGTATGAGCCTGTTGATTACGCCTACGGAACTTGCTGATGGGATGAAGACTGGGGTGAAGACGACGCTGTTGGCGTCGATGTGGTTGCCTGGTCGGGAGGATGCTGGGTTTCAGTATTATCGGGGGAAGCATATTCCGAATTCGTTGTTTTGTGATCCGGCGCGGGCGTTGACGTCGGCTCCGTCGAGTAAGTTGGGGCGGAATCCGTTGCCTGATCCGGTGATTCTTCAGAAGTGGTTTGAGCGGTGGGGGTTGAATCCGGATCATCGGGTTGTGGTTTATGACGGTGGTCGTGGTTTGATGGCGGCGCGTGCGTGGTGGGTGTTGACGTGGGCGGGTATTCGGGGTGTGCGGATTCTTGATGGTGGGTTGGCGGCGTGGGTTAGGGAGGGGCGTCGTCATGCTGGTGGTCCGGGGAATTTGCCGCAGACGTGTACGTTGAGGGTGAATCCGGGGCAGTTGCCGGTGGCGTCGATTGATGATGTGAAGGGTTTTGATGGTGTGCTTCTTGATGTGCGTCAGGAGAATCGTTTTGCGGGGCGTAAGGAGCGTCTTGATTTGAAGGCTGGGCATATTCCGGGGGCGGTGAATCTTCCGGCGGGGCGTTTGTCGAATGAGGATAAGACGTTTCGGAGTCCGGGGGAGATTCGTGCGGAGTTTGAGGCTGTGGGTGTGGTGGATCCGTCGAGGGTGATTGTGTATTCGGGGTCTGGTTTGCATTCGGCGCGTGCTGTGGCTGCGATGCATTATGCTGGTTTGCCGGGTGCTGCTGTGTATGTTGGGGGTTGGTCGCAGTGGTGTGCTGATCCGAAGAATCCGGTGGCCACAACCGTCTGATCCGCTAGTTTTTCGGTGGTGCCCCGTAGGTCCTTCTTGTAGGGACTGTGCGGGGCATTTTTATGTCTGGGTCTTCCTCTGGGGTCGACCTGGTGTGGAGATGTGGTTGTTTGGGCGGGGCGGTGGGTGTCGATGATGGGTGGCTCGGTGTCGGAGAATTTTTCCGTGGAGCGCCGCCAGCGGGGGGATCTGGGATGCTGTGGTGCCGCAATTGCTGATGCTCGTCCGGAGTGGTCCGGGTATCTCTTTCTCGATCTTCCGGGAAGTGGGCGCGTCACATGGCATATAAATAATATCTTACAGTTAAGTTTTCTATTAAAATGTGCAGCCTTGATTACTCTTTATAGTGCTTAATAAAGTGTGAAGCATGTAACATTAGTAATATTTTACACATCATGTATTTGTCATGAATTGCGGGCTTCTGACCTGCAGGTATCTCCGTTTTATCCTTTTTGTTTGATGTATCACACAAGGGGCAATGTCTATTTGTTGTGAATGGGGTGACAGTAGTGTCCAGTTTCAATTTTTGAATGGGGGGATCTTTTTTGTGAGGGGAATCTCGTTAGATATATTACCTATGTAGGAAATCTGCTCCCGGGTGCTGTGGGTTTTTCCGGTGTCGTGTATCCGGGAATGGATTTGGCGACGAATAGGGACCAGAGGTCATATCCATGTCAATAGTTAATCCACCCCCACCATCTTCTGCGGTGCCCGGCGCTTCATGGCGACTGGTCCGGAGGAATATCGCGGCGATAGTCGCTGCAATATGTGTGATGTTTTCCGTCCTTTCGGTGCCGCCGCGATCCGTGGCGGAGCCGGTGGTGAACCCGGATGCAGTGAGTACTACTGAAGATTCAGCCGGTGATGACGCAGATGCCACCGATGTACGGCCCGGAGATGATGGTGAAAGTGATCGGGTGCCTGCGAGAGAGGTATCGCTGAATGAGGAGACGTCAGGTGCTTCAGATGAATCCCCACTGATCTCCGGTGGTGATTTCCGGGTTCCGGCACCACTCATGACCGGCGAGCAGCCGGAGGGAACCACCGTCGTTCCAGGGGAGAACGGTGCGGCCCTTGGCGTGACCCTCACCCAGGTCTCCGCAGGTAAAGGGCAAGAACCGGGTGTTTCGTATCCCTGTGGTGTCAACGTGAAACACGGTTTCCCCGCAGAGGAATCCGATGAGACGAGGACTGATGGCAACGTATGTGCAGGTGACTCGGCGCAGTACGCTCTCGCGCTGAGCAAGACGGCATCGAATGGCCCCGCGACGTTCCGCATCAACCTGAACTGGATCGATGTCAAAACAGGTGGACCTGCATCGATGCGGAACATACCGACCCGAATTGTGACGACTTCTGGACAGAACGGTGTTGTCATCAGGCCCATCTCACCAAGTCAGGTGGAGGTCACCTTTGAAAACAGTGAACCCTATTCGGTGACGGTACTGGTCAACGTCAGTGCGAGTCCTTTCGACCACACGGAAACATACAGGTTGAAGGGTAGATTTCATCTGATCGGTACAGTGACGCCGGTCGTTTCAGGTGATGATGCCGCTGTTCCCCCGGCCTCCACTGAGCCCGTCCCGCTTGACTCCGACAAGGACCTGAACATCCTCAGGATTGAGCGCTTCGACCTCGGCGTCGCGGCCACCAGTGTCGCGCCCTCCGACGTGGTCATCAACGGAAAGTCCTACCGGGCGATCAGCGCGCAACCCGGTATCACCCATCTCTACTACCCCGGATACAGTGCAGCCGGTCTGAATGGCAAGAACGGTGCGAAGCTTCCGAAGCAATTGTTGAAGTACGTTCTCGACGCCGATTCGCTTCCGGAAGGGGTTGATCCCGGTCAGGTACTGACCTCCTTCGCTGGGAGTGATCCGGTTCCCGCCAACCTGGATGAGAAGGACCCCTACGTCATCGGTGAGATCAGCGGCTCCTACTTCCTGCCTAATGTTCCCTCCCGGTATCCTTCTTTCCGGTTTTTCATCCCCACCGAGAACTTCCCCAAGGAGGATGGAATAGAGGTCTCCTCGAAGTTCCTTGTGGTCGACGATGAACACAACCCCATGAAGGTCAGGGGCCCATCCGGAGAAGAGTCGGTGTTCCCCGAGTTTGAGGGCGACGAAGGCTTCGGAAATAACGAGGTTGATCCCGGATCGAACCAGGGGAAGGACTTCGCCACGGAGAATAAGGAAGCGGGGATCAGGAACGGTAGGTTCTACCCCAACAACAACTGGGTCAGGCACACGCTGAATCTCAGTGAATACGAGTGTGCTGAGGGGCAGGACTGCATCTCGACCAAAGTTGACCAGAACTATGGTCGGGGCCCGGTGGACGAGGCCACCGGTAAGCGGGCTGCACTCGGTAAGGCACCTGTTCAGCTTAAGATCAATCCTCTGCAGGCTCGGGACAACCCGCGAATCTGTGTGGCATGGAAACCCGGTTACCAGATTTTCGGGGGCGACAAGAGGATCCACGTCGGCTGGAGCACGAAGAGTACACCTCGGCTGAACGAGGTGTACCCGAATGCGCGGGTGTACTTCACGAACAGGGACCTGGTCGGGGATGGTGCCGGTGAACCGGACTGCTCGAAGGACAACTTCGTTCTCCCCAGTGACGAAGCCCTGAGTTCCTGGCTACTGGCCGATGTGTTCGGCCCGGGGACAGATTACCGTGACATCAGCGGATTCCTCATTGAGATCGACGGCGACGGGATCTTCACCAATCCGACAGCCCTCACCTATGATGCCGCGGGATTCAACCCGGACAAGATCGTGGGAAATGAAGAGAAGATCAACGGTGGCCGCTACTACGTGACCCGGAACTACCTGCGGGTGGCGTCCGGTGATGGGGAGTACTCGAAGGCGGTCAGTGACATCATCTATCAGTCGACGAAGTCGGCGGTATCTGTGGGGCAGATGAATATGCCCGGCTGGTACGGTCCGCACGACAACAAGAAGAAGAACGCTCCCGGGCGGGGCAGGCAGTCGGTCGAAGTCCGTTCCTACCCGAGAATCAACTTCACCGATGGTGTCACATCTGCACTCAACGGTACCGATGAGAACGGGGAACCCAACCGTTTCTACACCCGCGTTTTCCTGTCCAAGTGTCTCAGCGCGAACGCTGACGATCTCCCGCCGGGGGTTACCTACGTCCGCAACATCGATCTCTCCGAGGACTACAGTGACTGTGGGATCAGTAAAGACCACTACCTCGAACGGTCCTGGTTGCTTGGGGACAAGGAGAACACCACCGGTGACCCACTGAACGATCCTGCGCTTCCCGTCGGTTTCGGGGAACGCATGAAACGGGAGTCCGAGCGGCTCGTCTGGCGGAACAACGAGCCTCCCGTGATGACGGCCAATGTCGAGACCCCGGTCTGGGCTCTGCCCGGGCAGGAGTTTCCCATCCTGGTGGAATCCTTCGGTACCGGTATGAGACACCTGAAGGACCCTGCCGCCGAGTCATCAGACAGGTGGGTACCTCGGAATTACATTGATCCCGAGGCGTACTACCCCGGGGACGGGAACTCCATCAGGGGCACGATCCTCGTGCCGCGCATCGATGTCCTCAGCTCCGATAAATCCGTGGTGGAAGGTGAAGTTTCGCTCAACTCGGACGTAGCGTTCATCACTACGGTGTCGAACAACAGTGAATTGTCTTATCCGGCATTCGAGTACATCGATGTCCTTCCGTACAACGGAGACGAGCGGGGCACGAACTACCACGGAACCTACGCACTGAAGTCTGCGGAACGGCTCGCCGGTGACCAGTCGGATGTGGAGATTTACTACACGACCGATGATCCAGCAAAGGTTTCGGGGTGTCCGGAATCGGTCACGCATACCAATGAGCGTGACGCCTGCGTGGCTTTCTCACGCCAGGACGGTGGGCGTGCGATCGACGCCCAACCGAGTGCAGATACCACCTGGAACATTCTCACTCCTGATGCCATTGCGGCGCAGCATGCTCCCGGTGGTAAGCGGATCACGGCGCTGAAGTATCGGGGTGGGGCGCTTAATTCGGGCGATTCCTCCCAGATCAAGGTGATCCTCGAAACCGAGGGGAACCACAATCGAGACGTTTACGTTAACGCCATGGGTGTGACTATCCTCCCCGGCGAAGGTAAAGCCAATCCGCCGATCCCTGGCCCGGCTTCGGTGCGCGCGGAGGTCTATTCCGGACAGATTACTGGTGTCGTTTACAAGGACGTTGAGAACACCGGCGGCAGAGCGCCCGGGGATGATCCTTACACGGGTGTCACCGTCAGTATCCTCCGAGACGGGAAAACTGTCGCCACCACGACGACAGATGAAGAGGGTGCCTACGATTTCGATAATCTGGTTCCCGGCGACTACACAGTCCGGATCATGCGGCCTGAAGGCACCGTGGTCACTCAGTCTGGCCCGAGCCCAGCCAACGCCGGGCAGGATGAGGTCCGTGATCTCGTGGTGCCCGCCGATCATCGTTCCCTGATTGAAGGTATCGATTTCGGTCTGTTTGAACCCCATCCTGTGATCACCCTCAAAAAGACTGTCAATGACGCGGACACGGTGAAGATCCCTGTCGGGGGCACAGCATCGTTCACCGTCACGGGCGGCAACGTCGGCGACACCGTGTTGAACAACGTCAGATTGACCGATGATTGGAGCGCCGGTGATCTCGAAATATCTTGTGTCATCTCGAATGAGTCAGGAGAAGAGTACACGGGTGACGCTGCAGTATCGCGGGGGGATCTCCTCTCTCCGGCCGGGGCAACCCTCAGTCCGGGTGACACCTACACCTGTGCAGCAACCTATGTCGTGACGCAGGCGGATATCGACGCCCGGGAGAGCCTGATCAACCGCGCAACGATCACCGGTGACTACAATGGGATCTCCGCGTCAGCGGACGACGCAGTCACGGTAACCCTCCCCGACGATGCGGAGATCACCATCGTCAAGTCCGTCAGAGACCAGAACGAGCTGTACGTCGCTGGTGACGAGATCATCTACGAGTTCCGGCTCTCCAACACGGGTTCGTTAACACTGCACGACGTCACCGTCGCTGATCCACTCCTCGGTGACACCCCGAACGACTGCCCGGATACTCTCGACCCCGGTGCTGAAGTGACATGTTCAGCACAGCAGCCCTACATCGTCACCGAATCTGATGCCACCGCGAAGAAGGTGGAGAACACGGCGACGGTGACGGCGAAGAAACCCGTCGACAACGCTACCGTTCAGGATGAATCAACCGTAGAGGTTGCTACAGGTCAGCCCGGACTGTCCATCACCAAGGAAAGTAACATCGCGGAGGGCACGGAACTCCGGGCCGCGGATACCATCGTCTGGACTGTCACGGTCACGAACACGGGTGACACCCCGGTCGAGAACATCCATCTCAGTGATCCCGACCTCGGCGATACCACGCTCACCTGTGGTGTCCCCGGACTCGTGGACACCAATGGAGGAAAGCTCGACGTCGGACAGAGCGCAACCTGCACGGCGGAAACCACAGTCAGGCAGGAACAGGTCGACGCGGAGACCGATATCGTCAACACGGCAACCGTCACGGGTGGATACAGAGCCGCCCGGATCGATGAACTCTCCGCGAGGACCACGGTGCCGGTTACCTCTCGTACGGGACTGACCGTCGACAAAACCGTGCCCGGATACGAGCCCGGAACGATCTACCGTGCGGGTGACGAGGTCACCTACGCGTTCACGGTGACCAATACCGGGGATGTGTCGCTGCGCGACATCACCGTCGTCGACACCAAGTTGGCGAACGCTGGTGGGAAGATAACCTGCGAGAACTCCACGTTGCTTGCACCCGGCGAGAACCGAGTGTGCTTCTCAGGCGTGTACGTCGTCACGGCGGAGGAAGCGGCTGCCGGTTCCGTGGTTAACACCGCCACGGTACGTGGCACGACTCCGATCAGGGGGACTGAGGTCACTTCTGAGGAGTCGGTGGTCTCCGTACCCGCCGCTGATCCGCGCCTGGTGGTCACCAAAACTGCAGATTCCGAGGGGCCCGTCGCGGCTGGTGAATCTGTGACCTTCACGGTGCGTGTACAGAACAGCGGTAACGCCGACATTGAGAATCTGACGGTGACCGATCAATGGCTGCAGGAACGAGGCATTGCACTCGACTGTGGAGACGCCGCCGCACTCACAGGGAAAGGAATCACCCTCCCTGTCGGTGAGGAACGCTCGTGCACCGCGAAGGTTCCCGTCACCACCACTGACATTGTCGGCGACGGTGACCTGGTCAACACCGCCACCGCAGCCGGAACCGTTGGCGGACGCCCCGTCCAGGGTAACGATGCCACCGCTACGGTCACACTGAAGAGGGAAACCTCGATCACGGTGAACGTGGACGTCATCGACCCGCAGGACAGCTACAACGTCGGTGATTCGGTGTCGTTCACCTCCACCGTCACCAATACCGGTGACGTTCCCCTGACTGATATCACCGTCACCGGTGATCCCGGCAATACGATCACCTGCCCACAGACGACGCTCGCTCCGGGTGAGTCGATGGTGTGCACATCCGAGCACGTCATCACAGCGGAAGACGCGAAGAACGGTGTCCACCGTACTTCGGTCACAGCCACCGGGACGATCCCGCAGTCGATGGATCCTGGCCGGGACGACCGCACGGTGTCGGACTCTGATTCTGCTGAAGTCAAGGTGAAGAAGGAAGATACCGGTTCGACCGGCTCTTCTGAGGGGGGAATGATCATCCCGATTCCGGTGCCGGTGCCCGTGCCTGGTGGTCAGCCGGAAGCCGGTGCCACAGAGCCGGTTGATCCTGTCGACACTGTTGGAGGTGTTGATTCGGAGCAGTCGGTCAAGGAACACAGCGCCAAGGACGGGTCCGTGCCGGGTAAACGGCAGCACTCGGTGGGTGGACTACCGGTGACGGGTGCGAATGTTGTGGTCGCGCTCGGGATTGGTGCGTTGCTGTTGCTGGTTGGATTCGGTCTGGTTGTGGTGGCGCGCCGCCGTCGCCGCAATGAGTGATCGGTGAGTGTCTGTGACCCGCCCACCTGATGTTTGGGGTGCGGCGGGTCACGTCATGTTCGGGGGTTGTGGGGCGATTGTCCGGTGCAGTGGCGCGGGCGGCGGCATACCGGGAATGCTGACGGCTAGCCCGCAGCAGTAGCAGGTTTCCGATGGTGATGGCCCCGCCCATCAGGAACCCGGGTGAACAGGGCCATTGTGCGGTTAAAGTGAAACCCATGACCACGGGTGAACAGTCCAGTGCGGCGGACTCCGCTGATGAGCGTGACTCCACGCATCGAAGGATCACGCGCCGTGAGTATTACCTCAGTTGGCGGAACCTCTTGCTGGGGCTTCCTTTCCTGCTTCTTCCCGCAGCGCTGATCGGCAACGGATGGGAGAGCATCTTCGACGAAATGAAGCAGGGCTGGTGGTGGCTTTTGTACGCCGCTGCGGGACTATCTCTCATCGTCGGGCTCCGCACCTGGTTGTCTACGACGATTCCCGTGGAGGCGGACGCGCAGGAGGCATCAGAGGAACCTGGCAGGAGCATCAATGGTTCCGAGCTCGTCTTCGTGCTACTCGCACTTCTTTCCCTGGCCGGAGGGATCAGGGCGGTAGCCCTGAACTATAGTTCCGGCGAACTGGCGGCGGGTCTGTTCGCGGGTGGCGGAGTCGCACTATCCGTGTGGGCCACCCAACGCCGATCGTTGGAGCAACAGGAAAGGGAGGATAAACGACAGAATCGGAGATTGGAGTCCGAGTCAATTCGGGAGAATGAGCGGCTGGAGGCGGAATCGCTGCGGGAAAGTCGGCAGTTGTCGGTTCAGCAGCGTCTTGATCTGTCGCAGAAGCTCGCGATGTCGATCGGTCATCTTGCTCATGATGATGTCACGGTTCGTGCGGCGGCGGTGTCGGAGCTGATTTTCCAGATTGATGACTGGTCGTCTCTCGAAAGGTCCGAAAGAGCGGTGATCGAGGCTTCTTCCGACCAACAAAAAGAGCACAAGGTCAAAGAGCTGGAAAATGAGAGTCTTCGACGGCGCCAGGAGTTGTTTGATCTCGCGTTCAAATCGGATATCCGTGGGCAGTCGGTCTCAGAAGTCAGAACCAGGGGTGCGGGGCCGCGTCTGGTGGATGGTGATCGGGGTTGTTTTGCTGGTGTGGATCTTTCCGGGATGGTGGCCCCGGGGGCTCATGCGCCGGAGGCTCGCCTGAAAGGGATGAAGGCGCGGGGTGCTCGTTTGGAGCGGGCGAACCTGCAGTGGGCTTGTTTGGAGGGGGCGAACCTGCGGGGTGCTCGTTTGGAGCGGGCGTACCTGGAGAATGCTCGTTTGGCGGGGGCGGACCTGGAGAATGCTCGTTTGGAGGGGGCGAACCTGATGGATGCTCGTTTGGAGCGGGCGTACCTGCGGGATGCTTGTTTGGAGGGGGCGTACCTGTTGGGTGCTCGTTTGGAGGGGGCGAACCTGGATATCGCTTGTTTGGAGGGGGCAAACCTGGGGGCCGCTCGTTTGGAGGGGGCGGACCTGGAGGGTGCTCGTTTGGAGCGGGCGGACCTGCGGGAGGCTCGTTTGGAGCGGGCGAACCTGCGGGGTGCTCGTTTGGATGGGGCGTACCTGATGGAGGCTAGTTTGGAGCGGGCGGACCTGCGGGAGGCTCGTTTGGAGGGGGCGAAACTCGCCGACGGGGATCACGATTGGTTTCTGTTCGGTCCCTGTACCTTCGATGAAAACACTCGATGGCGGGGTGCCTTTTATAGTTCTTCGACGGTTTTCCCGGAGGGGTTCGATCCGCAGGCCCTCGGTATGATTCTGGTTGATGACCCGGAGCCGAAAGAGGCCTTGGAGGGGGGTGGCTAGTGCTTAAGCTGTGACGCGGCCTGGGTGAGCGCCCGATCCACGACCAGATGGGTTCCTCGACCCTCCACTTGTTGTACCTGTGCCTCACTATTCCGGCTCGTACGCTGGTTGGTTTGTTATCTCCACTCGGCTTCCCTTGTGCTGGAATTTGACTACTGTGTGGGGTATGAGCCTGTTGATTACGCCTACGGAACTTGCTGATGGGATGAAGACTGGGGTGAAGACGACGCTGTTGGCGTCGATGTGGTTGCCTGGTCGGGAGGATGCTGGGTTTCAGTATTATCGGGGGAAGCATATTCCGAATTCGTTGTTTTGTGATCCGGCGCGGGCGTTGACGTCGGCTCCGTCGAGTAAGTTGGGGCGGAATCCGTTGCCTGATCCGGTGATTCTTCAGAAGTGGTTTGAGCGGTGGGGGTTGAATCCGGATCATCGGGTTGTGGTTTATGACGGTGGTCGTGGTTTGATGGCGGCGCGTGCGTGGTGGGTGTTGACGTGGGCGGGTATTCGGGGTGTGCGGATTCTTGATGGTGGGTTGGCGGCGTGGGTTAGGGAGGGGCGTCGTCATGCTGGTGGTCCGGGGAATTTGCCGCAGACGTGTACGTTGAGGGTGAATCCGGGGCAGTTGCCGGTGGCGTCGATTGATGATGTGAAGGGTTTTGATGGTGTGCTTCTTGATGTGCGTCAGGAGAATCGTTTTGCGGGGCGTAAGGAGCGTCTTGATTTGAAGGCTGGGCATATTCCGGGGGCGGTGAATCTTCCGGCGGGGCGTTTGTCGAATGAGGATAAGACGTTTCGGAGTCCGGGGGAGATTCGTGCGGAGTTTGAGGCTGTGGGTGTGGTGGATCCGTCGAGGGTGATTGTGTATTCGGGGTCTGGTTTGCATTCGGCGCGTGCTGTGGCTGCGATGCATTATGCTGGTTTGCCGGGTGCTGCTGTGTATGTTGGGGGTTGGTCGCAGTGGTGTGCTGATCCGAAGAATCCGGTGGCCACAACCGTCTGATCCGTAACAATCATCCTTGGACAGGGCGGGGTGATTATTGGGGTGCTGCTCGCGGGTGCGGAAAAGAACCGCTGTGCTCTCTGTTGGACACCGCCGCGCATGTACCCGGGCGCGGGGCGAGAGGGCGCTAGACTTGGAGTCAAATGTTAAGTGAAACTCTCATCCTGCTCGCGGCCGCCTCCGCCGCCGGTGCCGTCGCCCTGACTCTTGCCGCGAACCGCCGGGACGCGGTGGCGAGGCGGGCGGCTGCCGCCGAGTCTGGCGCTGTCGGTGCAGCGGATTCCGATGACACCGACGAACAGTCGGTCGGGTGCCCCGTGGACTCTGACTCGGCGCCGGGAGACGGGATCGGTGAGTCTGATTCCATTCCGGGTAGCCGACCCTCCGTGCCTGACCGTGCGGAGCCGCCGGACTCTTCCGTGGAAGCGGACGGCGAGGTCGCTGGTGTCATTGACGTTGAGTCGGAGGCACAGTTACGGGACATTCCCGTCATCAGTGCAGCGGAACGGGAGAACCTCGTACGGGACACGGAGACTCCGGAGGAGATTCCCACCGGTCGGGAGGACCGGAAGGGAGAAAAACTGGGTCCCGGGGTGGCAAACACGATTCATGGAGGCCTGCATTTCCCGGGGTCCGCGCGGCGGCAGCGTCGTCGCTGGGCATCCGTCAACGGGTACAACTACAGCAAAGGTGACGCCTTCCTCACTGATGAATGGACGGGCGGCCCCGCTGGTGCGGGAGCAGCGGCGAAAGACGTCGTCAGTGGTATGGCGTCCAGGTACGAGTTCCATCTGGCGGACCTGGGACAGGATACGGTCCTCGCGTTCAGGAGAGTGACAGGTAGTGCGGTCGTCGTTCAGATGATGCGCGGGGCGGAGAACGGGGCCTCCATTCTCCGGCTTGGGGATTTCGATGTGTTCTGTGGGGAACCCGATGTCGCTCGCCGGTTCGTGGATGAACGGGTCACCGCCGCGCTTGAGGCACTTCCAGTGTCGGTCACGACTGTGTGGACGGAATCCCGCTGGGTCATCGCACAGTTGGCCCGGAGGAGTACCCCGGAAGACTGGGATGCGGCTCTTGAACCGATGGCCCTGCTGGCTGATGCCGCATGTACTCTTCCACCGCGTGAGGGGGACGCCCTGTTCCGTGATGTGGAGGGCCTGGATCCCTCTCGCCCGATGCCCACGCGGCATGAACCATCGGAGGACCCTGGGATGTCCGATTCAGAGCTGGAGCAACCTGGGGTTCAGCCGCAGGTCCGGCGGCCGGATGAACCGGTGGAACTACCCAGTCGTGTCCGTACGGAGCAGCGCGGTACCGTGGAACTGCGCCCGGTGGGTGGAGACGAGGTCGATGCCATCGCCGACGGACGGGACGTGGAGCCGCAGCCCGGTGGGGTGCGGGTGCCGCGGACCTTCCGCAGTGGCCCGAGCATCTTCACCGATTCCGGGAGTGAGGCTGATCCCGATACCCCGGACACCGATAATCCGACTACACCTGAGGAGCCCTGAACCGTCGTGCCCACCCCATCTGTCGAAGCCCGTAAAGAACTCGCTGAACTGGTCAAGGAACTTGCCATCGTACATGGCCGGGTCACACTCTCGTCCGGTCGGGAGGCCGACTACTACGTGGATCTGCGGCGGGCGACGTTGCACCACAGGGCGTCGAAGCTGATCGGTGAATTGCTGCGTGAACTCACCTCCGACTGGGATTACGTCGCCGTCGGTGGGTTGACGCTCGGGGCTGATCCCGTTGCCACGTCGGTCATGCACGCGGAGGGGCGGCCGATCGACGCATTCGTCGTGCGCAAGGAAGCCAAAAAGCACGGAATGCAGCGTCGGGTCGAGGGGCCGGACATCGTGGGCCGGAAGGTTCTCGTCGTGGAGGACACCACGACCACCGGAAATTCCCCGCTCACCGCGGTGGAGGCGCTGCGGGATGCGGGTGCGGAGGTCGTGGGGGTGGCGACGGTCGTGGATCGTGCGACGGGTGCGGACAAGGTCATAGCCGACGCCGGACTCGAGTACCGCTACCTGCTGGGACTGTCGGACCTCGGCCTTGAGTGAGGACGTGACGGCATCGGGAGTGGGGAACGTTGACCGTCCCGGTCCCACTGAGTGGGGCGAGGGACGTGTCGGCGTCGGCCCCTGGGTCGAGGAGCATCCGGGGCTGCCACTCCCGACCGATGAGCGTTTCGATCAGCGACTGCTCGCGGAGGGGGACCGGCGTAACGTCGTCGACGCCTACCGGTACCTCACCCGCGAAGCCATCGTCGCGGACATCGACACCCGCAGGCACCCGCTGCACGTCGCGATCGAGAACTTCGAGAACGACGCCAACATCGGGACCGTCGTGCGCACCGCCAACGCCTTCGCGGTGGACACCGTCCACATCGTCGGTAGACGGAGGTGGAACCGGCGTGGTGCGATGGTGACCGACAGGTACCAGCACCTGCTGCACCATCCGGACGTCGATACGCTCCTCTCCTGGGCGGAGGAACGGAACGTCACCGTGGTTGCGGTGGACAACACCCCCGGGTCTGTACCGCTTGAAACAGCAGACCTGCCCGAGCGGTGCCTCCTGTTGTTCGGGCAGGAAGGCCCCGGTGTCACGGAGGCCGCCCGTAGAGGTGCCCTGATGACGTGTTCCATCGCGCAGTTCGGGTCGACCCGTTCGATCAACGCCGGTGTCGCCGCCGGGATCGCGATGCACAGGTGGATCACCCAGCACGCGGACCTGGGGCGGGCCTGGTAGCGAATCAGGTATGTGAACCTATCCTGAGATGGGATAAGTAACACCTTGTTGAACGCGGGAGATGAACCAGAACGTGGAAGAAAAATGGGCGCACCGTGCTGATCTGGCAGAGGCGGCGATCAATGAGCGGCACGCGAGCCGACTCTGGATGCTCCCGCGCACCAATCTCGCGGTGGTCGCCTGGCCCCCGACGACGCGGGACCGGGTCTTTCTGCGCTGGCACTACTGGTGGCAGGCGCATTACCTGGACTGCCTCGTCGATGCCGCCATTCGTCGGCCGACGCAGGCCCGGCAACAGCGGATACGGCAGACACTCAGGGGAATCCGGCTCCGAAACCTGCGTGGACTGACCGCCAACCGTTACTACGATGACAAGGCTTGGCTCGCTCTGGCCGGGGCCCGCGTCAACGAGGTTAAGAAGCTCCGTACCCCGAAATCGATTGCACCGCTCGAGTGGAACATCATCGCCGGTGCGGACAATCTCACCGGTGTACTGCCGTGGCGCAGCAACGAGACCTTCTACAATGTGCCCACCAATGGCCCGGCGGCGATCATGATGGCCCGGACAAACCGTCTGGAGGAGGCCATCGGCCTCATGAACTGGGTGTTCGACAATCTCATCAACGAGCAGGGCCTGGTCATGGACGGTGTCCGGTTGAGGATGCACGGGCCTGAGATCGTTCGTGACATCCACCCCTACTGTCAGGGAGTCACGTTGGGGGCCTGCCTCGAAATCTCTGAGAAGCTCCGTGAGCGTGCGGGCCTCGATCCGGACCAGTCGATCACGGGTATCGACGACGCGGAGAAGGCCCAGCATCTGATGCTCTGGATCACGCGCCTCCGCGAACTGGTGCACGCAGTGGCCAAGGACATGGCGACACCGGCCGGGGTGATTGACACCCACACGGGTGGTGGCGACGGCGGACTGTTCAAGGGTATTCTCGCCCGCTACCTGGCGGAGATCGCGGTTCGGCTTTCGGAGGACACCCCGTTGAATAGAGCGACGCGGAAAATCGCGGCGCGTCTGGTGCTTGCCTCGGCGGAGTCGGTGTGGCGTCACCGTCTGGAAATCGACGGCCTTCCCGTGTTCGGCGCGGATTGGACGACGGACGCGAACCTGCCCCGGAATGCCGGGGTCGTGGGCACCTCCATAGCGGGTGCGGTGCGGAGTTCCGAGATTCCGGAGCGGGATCTGTCGGTCCAGTTGTCCGGCTGGATGCTCATCGAGGCTGCGGCGAAGGTGTCGGCGGCAGGGTATGAGCACCGGCGCTGATCCGGTGCCTGGAGTAGATTTCCCGACGCCGGTGGTGCACGGGAGGGGTACCGCCCGGACATCCGTTCGGTCAGTGGCGGATCTCACGTCCGGTCGTATCACCTGGGCCTGGTCTCATCACCTGCGGATTTGTCTGGAAACGGAATATAAAGACAGATAATCGGGCGCGAATGCACAGAATCGGGCGCGAAGGGCGGCGGGAAAGCACCGGTGAGGGCATAATTGAGGGTAGGACGACCGCACCGCGGTCCCGGGCCGCTTCTGCGGTCGTGGCCTGACGGTGTGGTCGGCGTACTGAACGTCGCACCACGAAAAGGAGAGCACATGCCCATCGCAACCCCAGAGGTCTACGCCGAGATGCTTGACAAGGCCAAGAAGGAAGGTTTCGCCTTCCCGGCCATCAACTGCACCTCTTCGGAGACCATTAACGCAGCACTGAAGGGTTTCGCTGAGGCGGAGTCCGACGGCATCATCCAGTTCTCCACCGGTGGTGCGGAGTTCGGTTCCGGCCTGGCCGTCAAGAACATGGTCAAGGGCGCCGTCGCTCTGGCCGCCTACGCGCATGAGGCCGCGAAGAACTACGGCATCAACGTCGCTCTGCACACCGACCACTGCCAGAAGGAGAAGCTGGACACCTACGTGCGTCCGCTGATCGCCATCTCGCAGGAGCGCGTCGACCGTGGCGAGGCCCCGCTGTTCCAGTCCCACATGTGGGACGGCTCCGCCATCCCGATCGACGAGAACCTCGAGATCGCCCAGGAACTGCTGAAGAAGGCGCACAACGCGCACATCATCCTGGAGCTGGAGATCGGTGTCGTCGGCGGTGAAGAGGACGGTGTCGAGGCCAAGGCCGGCGCCCAGCTCTACACCTCCCCCGAGGACTTCGCCAAGACCGTCGACGCCATCGGCACCGGCGAGAACGGCCGCTACCTGCTGGCCGCCACCTTCGGCAACGTGCACGGCGTGTACAAGCCCGGCAACGTGAAGCTGCGCCCGGAGGTGCTGCTGGAGGGCCAGCGCACCGCCGCGAAGAAGCTCGGCCTGGACGAGAACGCCATGCCCTTCGACTTTGTCTTCCACGGCGGCTCCGGCTCCGAGAAGGAGAAGATCGAGGAGGCGCTGCGCTACGGTGTCATCAAGATGAACGTCGACACCGACACGCAGTACGCGTTCACCCGCCCGATCGTCGGCCACATGTTCGCCAACTACGATGGCGTGCTGAAGATCGACGGCGAGGTCGGCAACAAGAAGGTCTACGATCCCCGCTCCTACCTGAAGAAGGCCGAGCAGGGCATGTCCGAGCGAGTCATCGAGACCTGCCAGGATCTGCACTCCGTCGGCACCACCGTCTCCAAGTAACACTCCGGCGGGTAAGTGCCCTATCCGCCCTGACCCCGCCCGAACGGCCACGACCGTTCGGGCGGGGTTTTCGTCGTGCAGCCGCTGAGGAACCGTGCGGGACGCTACCGTGACCAGCCCGATGTCCACCTCGCGGACATGTCCTGAATCCGCTCGCTACTGTGGTGCGTGTATCGATGACCCCGACTATCCGAAAGTACCTATCCTGAGAAGATGGCCAGGCGAACACCTCCCGTGCCCAATCCGGTGGACGCAGTGAAGGATCTGCTGCTCCCCGGTCTTCATCGACTGCGGCTCAGTTGGATGTCGATCCTCCAGGGCGGCATCGCCGCAGGATTGTCCTGGTGGGTCGCAGTCAATCTCTTCGGCCACGAGTCGGTGTTCTTCGCACCGATGGCCGCCATCATCGTCATCGGTCTCACCGGCGGTGAGAGGTTGCGGCGCGCAATGGAACTGAACATCGGCGTACCGCTCGGTGTCGGTATCGGTGACCTGCTGGTCAGTTGGCTCGGCACCGGTACCTGGCAGATGATGTTCTTCGTTTTCCTCGCGCTGACGGCCGCCGTGCTGGTGGACAAATCGCCACTGGTGTCGACGCAGGCGGGTATCGGTGTAGTGCTGATCGCCACGATCTTTCCGCCGGGTACATCGGGAGGCATTGACAGGATGCTCGATGCCTTCATCGGCGGTACCGTCGGAATCATCGTGATCGGTCTGCTTCCCGATTCCCCGCTGCGGGGTGGGCGCCACGAGATCGCCACAATCCTCACCATCGCGGGGGATGTGCTGGGAAAGGTTGCCGTCGACCTGACGGACGGAAACACGAAGGGCATCCAGGCGGCACTGCAGGAGGCGCGTGGTACCCAGGCGAACATCAACAATCTGATCGCGGCGGCGAAGACCGGTAAGGAATCCGTGACCGTCTCACCCCTGCACTGGCGGAACCGGCGCAGGGTGAAATCTTTGATGCGAACCCTGAATCCCGTGGACAACGCGATGCGCAACACCCGGGTACTCGCGCGCCGAGCGTTGGTACTCACCGAAGACGGTGACGATGTCACCCCCCGCCAGATCGCGGTGCTCGAGGAGATAGCCGAAATCATGGTCGCTCTTGGAGCACTGTTCGAGAGGGGGGAGCAGATCGGTTCCTCCGAGCGGATACCGCAGCTCGTCCGACGTCTCCGGGTGCTGGGGGCGATGACGGGGCCGGA
Organism: Corynebacterium sp. CCM 9204; assembly: GCF_041357695.1. NCBI lineage: Bacteria > Bacillati > Actinomycetota > Actinomycetes > Mycobacteriales > Corynebacteriaceae > Corynebacterium > Corynebacterium sp. CCM 9204. The sequence continues at coordinate 94,256 of NZ_JAUERX010000005.1, read as the reverse complement.
GGTCGCGGACCAGAAGGTACTCTCGGCACAGATGATTCTCGGTCAGTCCCGCTCGATCATCGTGGATCTTCTACAGATCTGCGGTATGTCCCGGAAGTCTGCACAGGCAGTGTTGGCTCCGACCAGTGCCCACCCGCACGTTGATCCCGAGGTGTAGCTCCGCACGGCCCTACGGGAAAGCCCGGCCTTGACTGCTCCGTTCGGACGGCGACCGCACAGGCTTGCGGAATACCGGGTGCTCGCCGTGGGCCGGGCGCGGCGAGAATGAAATTCTCGAAGGTCGTGGCGAGACCTGATTATTATCGCGGTCGGGAAGGAACATCGCATCGTGCCCCGCGCAGGGGAGAACGGTAAGTGGAACGATGATGGACCGAAACGTCCTCCACTCCCGTCCCGTGTGGGCGGCTTTCGCTGCACTGGTGCTCGTCCTCATCACCAACCTGCTGGTCAACGGCTGGTGGCTCACCGGAGGATTCGTCCTTCTGGCGGCAACTGCGGCGATCGTGCTCATGGCCGTCGTCGCCCGTGCGAAGAAGCAGGAGGATACCGCCTCCTGAGTGCCGGTGGGGCACCACCGCAGAATTCGGGCACGGCCGTCTGCGTCTCCGTCCGTGTCACTGCAGTTCCGGTTGTTTCACCGCTCTGGTCAGGCACGAGGCCGGATGATCTGAAGGTCCCGCAGGTGCCGGTAGAACGTCACTCGCTCCGCGGGCCGGGGGCGGGGGACACCGTCGACGGTGATCCGGAGATTGACACCTCCGGCCTGCAGTGCCCGCCCGGTGCAGATACTCTCCGCGATGACTGTGCCGTGTGGCCGGGTCCGGTGGAGTATCCGGTCGATGACACCACCGGGTACAGGTTCGAGAGGTGAGTCGGCGACCGCTGCAGCGATCCCCGGCGCTTCGAGCATCGGAACCAACCGTGCTCCGTACACGCCACGTCGAGGGCTTTTCCCCGAAGGCTGGTGGTTGAGCAGTGTGTGGTCATCGACGATGACTTCCCCGGTGATTTCCGCCGTGTGGTCGAGGCAGGAGACGGTTGCGCTGCCCGCCACCGCCACCGCTGAGTCATCCCGGATCAACGGTACTGGGTGGACCTGTCCACCGAGCGCGAGGGCGAGTGCGTCGAGTGGATCGGCGGGAAGCCCGAAGTTCGCAGCCGCCGGGGACGCCGGATCAACCGGGACGTATCCGACTTCGACCCACATTCGGTCTGAACGCATCAGCCGGGTGAGTACCGCGGATAGCGCCGCGTCGGTTCCCCCGACGATCACGCGCAGGGCTTCCTCTGGTTCCTGCGGCGCGCGCTGTGGGGCGCCGAGGTGGTCGATGTCGGGGGATGCGGCCAATTCGTTCAGGCCCGGGGTTGGATCGACGGGGAGCGCCGTCCTCGCGGCTTCATCCACGGGGATGAGATCCTTGCGTGAGGGAACCTCCGGAAGGTCCAGGTAGTCGAACCGGGAGACAGCCGGGATGCCCCGGTAATCGTCGAGTACGGTCCGGGATACCGGGGCTCTGTCCGGGCCACCACAGGCGAGGAAGAGTACGTGCATGGTCACAGATGATACGCCCCGGGGTGTGGAGGGTAGAATGGGAAGACGTCTGTGCCGCGCTCGCCGCGGCGAAGCTGTCGAGCTATCGGAAGAGGCGTGTTAAACCATGGCCGCAATTGTTGTAGTGGGCGCCCAGTGGGGCGACGAGGGTAAAGGTAAGGCCACTGACATCCTCGGATGCCAGGTCGATTACGTGGTCAAACCGAACGGCGGGAACAACGCCGGTCACACCGTCGTCGTCGGTGGTGAGAAGTACGAGCTGAAGCTCCTTCCCGCAGGTGTGCTGAGTGAGAATGCCGTCCCCGTGCTGGGGAACGGCGTGGTGATCAACCTGGAGGCCCTGTTCGACGAGATCGACGGTCTTGAGGCCCGTGGGGCGAATGCCTCCCGGCTGCGGATCTCCGCGAACGCCCACGTCGTTGCGCCGTACCACCAGGTGCTTGATCGGGTGCAGGAGCGTTTCCTGGGTAAGCGTGCGATCGGCACCACGGGTCGTGGGATCGGCCCGACCTACGCGGACAAGGTCTCCCGCGTCGGTATCCGTGTGCAGGACATCTTTGACGAGTCGATCCTTCGCCAGAAGGTCACTTCCGCGTTGGATGTGAAGAACCAGATCCTGGTCAAGATGTACAACCGCAAGGCGATCGACCCGGAGCAGATCGTCGACTACTTCCTGTCCTATGCTGATCGTCTCCGCCCGATGGTCATTGAGGCGGAGTTGGAGCTCAACCGCGCCCTCGACGAGGGTAAGCACGTGCTCATGGAGGGTGGGCAGGCGACGATGCTCGACGTCGACCACGGCACCTATCCCTTTGTGACGTCCTCGAACCCGAGTGCCGGCGGGGCGTGTGTCGGGTCCGGTATCGGCCCGACCCGGATCACCTCGTCCCTGGGCATCATCAAGGCCTACACCACCCGCGTCGGTGCGGGGCCGTTCCCGACGGAGCTGTTCGACAAGTGGGGCGATTTCCTGCAGACCACCGGTGGCGAGGTCGGCGTGAATACCGGCCGCAAGCGCCGCTGCGGCTGGTACGACTCGGTCGTCGCGCGCTACGCCAGCCGGGTCAACGGCTTCACCGACCTGTTCGTGACCAAGCTCGACGTGCTGACCGGTATCGGTGAGATTCCGATCTGCGTGGCCTACGATGTGGATGGTCGACGTTTCGACGAGATGCCGACCAGCCAGTCCGACTTCCATCATGCTGTGCCGATCTACGAGACGATGCCCGCGTGGGATGAGGACATCACCGGTTGCCGGACTTTCGGGGAACTGCCGCAGCGCGCGCAGGACTACCTCAACCGCCTGGAGGAACTCTCGGGCTGCCGTATCTCCTATGTCGGGGTCGGCCCGGGCCGGGATCAGACCATCGTCATCAACGACGTGATGGAATCCTAGTCTCCGTATTTCCGAAGCCCTGTTCCCCTGTGGGGGAGCAGGGCTTCATTCATTCCGGATGAAAGGGCAAAAGGGCATTTGTCCTGTTCAGGTGGGGTGGATGATTCGGGCTGGTGATGGTCAGTGTGATGTGTGGGAATGCGGAAGACAATTTTGCGGTTGTGTCAACAAGATGTGAAAAGCGCAGCATCACCGTGCCCTCGGAATATCCCGGGGAACACAACCCAGAACCCATCAAGGAGCCTCCATGACCCGCACCTCGACCGACACCGGTCTCCTGATCATCCGAATCATCTTCGGCGTCATCCTCACCGCCCACGGATTCCAGAAACTCTTCCTCATCGGCCCGGGGCAGGTCGGTGAAACGTTCTCGCAGATCTCCAGCCTTCCCGCCCCTGGGATCATGGCGTGGATCGCCATCCTCGTTGAACTCCTCGGTGGACTGGCCCTCATCGTGGGCATCGCGACCCGGATCGCCGCTGCGGCCGCGGCCCTCGTCATGGCCGGGGCGATGGTCACGGTGCACCTGGGCAACGGATTCTTCAGCATGGACGGTGGAATCGAGTACACCCTCATGCTCACGGCGGTCGGCGTCGCACTCGTCCTGACTGGTGCCGGCCGGTTCAGCCTTGACGCGAAACTGGAGCGCGGTACCCGGGAGCAGGCCGCCACCGTTCACACGACTCAGGAATAGCGCCTGCGGGTGAATCAACCCGCAGGGAAAAGAAAAGGGGAGGCGCCCCGGTTGATCCGGGTGGCGCCTCCCCGCATTCGATGTGATTCCTCAGACGTACTTCCGAACTGTGGCGAAGATCTCCGGCCACGACCTGTCCAGCTTCCGGGTCGACACCACGATCCCCACCAGGAACACGCCGGTCGAGACCAGCACGACCCAGGCGGCACCGCCCAGGAACAGCCCTGATCCGAGGCCGTGGCCCCTACCGATCACCATCATGATGATCCCGGGCAACAGCGGCAGCCAGACACCGAGCAGACCACCGAATGCCGCGATGAACGCGGCCCCGGAGTATCCCGACCTGTCCTTCATCGGGTTCGTTCCCGGACGGGCGGCGGGGAACGGATTGAACACGCTGAGCAATGACCCGAAGCCGAGTGCTGCGGGGATCGCCCCGATCGTCGTCACCGCCGTGAGCACCCACAGCGTCGAGAACCCGCTGATCACCCCGAGTGCGGTGTTGTAGAGGAGGACGGTGGGCACCGAGATGGTGGCGGCCACCGCAGCCCGGGCACGCACCATCACCCGCGCCGGGACACCGGTGGTCATGTGCACCCAGTTCGCCGGGCCGTCGTAGCCGTAGGCGTTGGCGACGTACTGCGTCGCCGCCGCGGCCATCATGTACGCGCCGAACCACTCGATGCTGTTGTCCTCGTTCGTCGCCCCGAGAACCAGGAAGAACACCGAGAACAAGGGCAGCGAGATCAGGCTGTAGAGCAACCGCGAGTCCCGTACCCAGTACAGGAGCCCGCGCGAGTAGACGGCTCCGCCGACCGTCTCCGGAACCCCGGGCAGCATCAACCGGCCCCGCAGCCGCGTCCGGGAACCGGAACCGGTTTCGGTGACCTGGGTGAACGATCTGGTCAGAGCCCGGTGCCACGCCCCCCAGAGCACCGGGAGCAGCACGATGCCGATGGCCGCCTGCAGTACGGCGGCTCCCCAGGCACCGTCCGCGAGACTGCCCGCGGCACCGCCCGCCCCGCCGAAAGGCGTGTAGCCGAGGATCCGGGTGATCCTCGCGGTGTCCACACCGATCGCCGAGTTCACCACCATGTTGAAACCGATGATGATGAGGATGAACACCACACCGCTGGCCATGGACAGCTTCTCCCGCCGGGACCGCCCACCGGACAGCACGCCGAGAAGGATCCACGCCTCGGCGCCGCAGATGCTCAACGCCAGTGCCGCGACGACGGCCAGGAACCAGAACGGGATGACCCACGCGTGACCGGTGAGCACCAGGCCGACGGTGCCGAAGCCGAATGTGATCACCGAGTTCAGCACCGCGAGGTAACCGCGGGACTGGAGGAACGCCGCCAGAATGAAACCCGGGAGTAGCTGCCGTGCGTCCACCGGCAGTGGGGCGAACCAGGCCGGGGTGAGCTGATTCTCACTGGACGGGTAGATGAACGCGAGCACCCAGTACGCGAGCACCCCCACCCCGAGTGACAGGGAGAGCGCGGACTGGTTCCCGTCCATCTGCTCTGTGAGGGACATCCCGCCGAGGGACAGTGCGCCGATCACGCCGTAGACCCAGATGAAGATGATCATGAACCACTGGGACGGCTGCGCCTTCAAAGAACGTTTCCGCAGGGTGCGGTGGAGCTGGATCAGGGTGCGGGTCACCGGGCATCACCCGCGCCGGGCTGGCCCGGGGCTGTCGCCGATCCGAGCCAACCGAGGGAACCCTCGTCGAGATCGCCGCCACCGACCAGGTTGATGAACGCGTCACTCAACGATCCGGAGCCCCGGACGTCATCGACGGTCCCGGAAGCGACGACCCGGCCACCGGCGATCAGCGCGACGTGGTCGCAGAGTCCCTCCACCAGCTCCATCACGTGGGAACTCATCACGACGGTGCCGCCGCCGCGCACGAAGGCGTTGAGGATCGAGCGGATCACCCGGCCCGAGACCGGGTCGACCGCCTCGAAGGGCTCATCGAGGATCAGTATCCGCGGCCGGTGCAGCAGGGCGCCCGCGAGCAGAATTTTCTTGGTCATTCCCGCCGAATAGTCGACGATGAGCTTCTTCCCGGCATCGGTCAACGCCAGGGCATCCAGCAGGCCGTGGGCGCGCTCTGCGATGGTCGCCGGGTCCATCCCCCGTAACCGCCCGAGATACTCGAGATACTCGGCTCCACTGAGCCGGTCAAATGTGGGCAGCCCGTCGGCAAGTAGACCATAGGCCCGCTTCGCGTCGAGGGCACCGCCACCCCAGACCTCGGCGCCGCACACCCAGGTCGCACCCGTGTCCGGGCGGAGCAGACCCGTGGCGATGGTGATCGCCGTCGTCTTCCCGGCACCGTTGGGGCCGACGATCCCGTAGAAACTCCCGTGAGGGATGTCCAGGGACAGATCCGCGACCGCAGGGTTATCCCCGAACCGTTTGGTGACACCCCGCCAGGCGAGTGCCACCGAGGTGGGATCTGGAACTAGGGGGTCGAGATGGGCGTGATCGGGAAGGCGCTCGATGGGATGAGACATGGAACCAGTGTGCGCGCCAGCGGAGACGGGCCGCAAGGCTTCCCGTCAGAATCATCCCGTGGATTGACGGGCGGCGGGAGCCACCCGAAGGTGGGTTGAGGGCGTGTGATCCGTTGATCTGATGACGCAAAGGGAGGGCCTTGCTGGTTGAGTGGTGCTTGCAACAGTCCCACGTAAACGCAGCATTAACTCCCCGCGCCCGGCTGAACAGGTTGAGTCAGATCGACCGAGCCACCGGCGAACCGGTCCGGCGTTATGAACATGACCATTGACCGGGTTCTGTCTGATAACGGCTCCGCCTACATATCCCGGCTTTGGCCAACCGTGTGTGACCAACTCGCCATCACCGTGAAGAAGACTCGGACTTACCGGCCCCAGACCAATGGCAAGATCGGATGTTTCCACTGGACGATGGTCGACGGGTGGGTCTACGCCCGCTGCTCTACCTCCGAACTAGAACGGCGTGATGCTCTGGCTGGGCTGGACCCACTTCTACAACCACCCTCGACCACGTTCAGCCTGCGGGAACCTGCTACCGATCACTCGGTTAACCAACGTCCCCGATCAGTACACCTAGTCCCGTTCGGTGGACGGAACCACGGGCTGTTCGGCAGACCACGGGAACACGATCCACTCGTCGGTGTGCTTCCACACGAAGTCGGGGCGGATCACGGACTGGGACTTGCCGTACAGCACGGCGGAACGACACTCCGCGCCGGCTTTCTTCAGAATTTCGAGGACGAGAGCCAGAGTTCGCCCGGAATCGGCGACGTCGTCGACGACCAGCAGTTTCTTACCGGCGATCGCGGAGGTGTCCAACAGCGGCTCAAGAAGCACCGGGTCGGGCAGGGTCTCATGAACATCGGTGTAAAACTCGACATTCATCGTGTCGGCGAGTTTCACCCCCATCGCGTAGCTCAGCGCACCCGCCGGAAGGAGGCCACCGCGGGCAACGGCGATGATGATCTCCGGATCGAAATCGCTGTCCACCACGATCTGGGCGAGTTCCCGGGAAGCGGCACCGAAGCCCTCCCAGGTCAGAATTTCCTTGTTTTCGAGGTCGGTCGAGTCTGCATGGTAGGCCATGGGTCGATGGTAGCGGTTCGGGTTCGACCATGCCGCACGATCCTCCCCCGGGATGACGGCTGGGAACATCCGTGACACCAAACCCGGCCTGGACAGGTGGGATGTGTGTCCCGGATCGCCCCCGCTCCGCACACCCCTGTGCGATACTTCACGACGAGAACAGTCCATGGAAAATGTGAGGACACAGCACATGCACACCCCCGAGATGATCGGAACTCCGCAGACCGGCTCCGCCACCCGCGTTCTTCTACTGGGTGCCGGTGAGCTGGGTAAGGAGGTGACGATCGCCTTCCAACGTCTCGGAGTCGAGGTGCACGCCGCTGACCGGTACGACGGTGCTCCCGCTGGTCAGGTAGCCCACTCCCGCTACACGCTGGATATGACCGACGCGGCGGCTGTGCACGCGCTCGTCGATGAGATTCGCCCCCACTTCATCGTCCCCGAGGTCGAGGCACTGGCCACTGACGCGCTTGCCGAGATCGAGGAAGCCGGGACAGTCACCGTCATCCCCACCGCTCGGGCTACCCGGCTCACCATGAACCGGGAGGGGATCCGCCGGTTGGCCGCCGAGGAACTCGGACTGCCGACCAGTGCCTACGCGTTCGCCTCGACCCACCCGGAATTCGTTGAGGCCGTCGAAGGGATGGGCTATCCGTGCGTGGTCAAACCCGTGATGAGTTCATCCGGAAAAGGCCAGAGCGTGGTTCGTGGACCCGAGGACATCGATCACGCCTGGGACCACGCCCGTTCCGCGGCCCGCGTTGCGGGGGATCGCGTCATCGTCGAGGCCTTCGTTGAGTTCGACTACGAGATCACTCTGCTCACCGTGCGCTCCATCGACCCGGCCACCGGGAACCCTGCCACCTGGTTCTGCGAACCGATCGGCCATCGTCAGCAGGACGGCGACTATGTCGAGTCCTGGCAGCCGATGGAGATGAGCCCCGCCGCTGCAGACAATGCGCGCTCCGTTGCCGCGCGTATCACGAATGCTCTCGGAGGGCGTGGGGTGTTCGGCGTGGAACTGTTCGTCCTCGGTGACGATGTTTACTTCTCCGAGGTCTCACCCCGGCCCCACGACACCGGCATGGTCACGATGGCCTCCCAACGCTTCTCGGAGTTCGACCTCCACGCCCGCGCCATCCTCGGCTTACCCATCGACGTCACACTGACGTCACCCGGCGCTTCCGCCGTCATCTACGGGGGAATTGAAGCCCCGGCGGTGAGCTACAGCGGTCTCTCCGCCGCGCTGGCTGTCGCGGAGTCGGACATCCGGCTCTTCGGTAAACCGGAGGCGTTCATCCGCCGCAGGATGGGGGTCGCGCTGGCCACAGCGGAGGACACCGATACCGCGCGCGAGCGGGCGACTGCAGCGGCGTCAGCGATTGAGGTTCACGCGACAACCGGCTCTCGTTGAGCGGGCACGCACCGACGGGGTGAACCGAGCTTGGTGCCGGGGGGAAAGAGGTGCTCTCATTCGGGGATTCCCGTGGTGGATGGGCACTTGAGTGCCTTCGTCGGCCGAACCCAGCGCTCACGCACCCGGGGCGAACCCGTATCTAGCAGCCACCCGGGAGTTCGGGGCGTCCGGGTACCGCTGGTTGAACGTCGGATGAGAGCGAATCCGCCCGCTGAGCCGCTCAGGAGGCGGGCCGCACCATGGGCAGATGCATCATCCCGTCCCAGTCGAACTCGTCACCGCAGACGGTGAACCCGTAGCTCTCGTAGTAGCTCCGCAACGGGGTTTGCGCAGTGATCACGACCGCAGCGTCCGGGTTCTGCTCGTGAGCGAGCTTCAGGGTGTCCTCCATGATGCGCTTCCCGAGGCCTGTCCCGCGCGCTTCGGGTGCGATGCAGAACCGACCGAACTGCCAGAGCTGGCTATCATCGTCGATCTCTACGGAACCGCCGCACTTTGACCGGAAGCCGGCACCCGTGTCCGGGTAGATGCGTGCGTATCCTGCCAACACCCCGTTTCGGTCGTTGGCCTGGATGTGGAATGTAGTCGGCAGAGCATCGGTGTCATCGATCTCCGCGTAGGGGCACTGCTGCTCGTTGACGAAGACGTCCACCCGCAGTTTGTAGATACGGTGCACCTCAAGTGCGCTCATCTGGTTGAGGTTGGACACAGTGAAGTAGGTGTTCATCCTTATGAGCGTACGTGCATACGTCGGAATTCGTATCTCCCGCAGGGACGGCAACGCCGCCCCTGGCGGTCATCCAGTATGGAAGCGGCGTGTCGCAGTGCGGAAGTGGTCAGTTTTTCTCCGCTTTGGCGTGGGCGACCATGTCCTCCCACTCGACGATCTTCTTGCGCTCGCGGCCCTCAAGTTCACCGGCTTTTCGTTCGGCGGCATCCAGACGATGCCAGCCATCCCACGTGGTGTATTCGATGCCCTTGGACCCCAGGAAGTCGAGAACAGCATCCTCATCCGGGTTAGCGGCCGGGGTCAGGGTGCCGTTTGCCCAGTCGGCGAGCAACATCTCGGTGGTTTCCTTCGCGTCGCCTTTGGTGTTGCCGATGAGTCCCACGGGCCCGCGCTTGATCCAGCCGGTGGCGTAGTAACCGGCGATCGGTGCGCCGGATTCCGGATCGAGGACATGCCCGCCGTCGTTCGGGATGACATTGCGGACGGTGTCGAAGGGGATATCGGCCACCGGATCGGAACGGTATCCGACTGCACGGTAGACAGCCTGGACGTCCCAGGTGGTGAACTTTCCGGTGCCCCGAACGTTACCGGTCCCATCAAGCTCCGTGCGTTCCGTCTTGAATCCGACGACACGGCCGTCCTCGCCGATGATCTCGACAGGGGACTCGAAGAAGTGGATGAACAGCTTGTGCGGCGCCCCTTTGGGATCGCGGATCGCGTATTGCTCGATGACGGAGCAGACGAGGTCGGTGGTCTTTGAGTTCCGGCGGGCCTCGATGGAAGCCTCGTCATAGTCGATGTCTTCGGGGTCGACGACGACCTCGATGGTGTCGGAGTGATCGAGTTCCTTGAGCTCCAACGGCGTGAACTTCGCCTGGGCGGGGCCGCGGCGACCGAAGACGTGGACCTCGGTGGCCTGGTTGTTCTTCAAGCACTCGTAGACGTTGTCCGGGATCTCGGTGACGTGGAGTTCATCCCCTGTCTTGGCGAGGACCCGGGCGATATCAAGTGCGACGTTACCAACACCGACGACAGCGACGGATTTCGCGGACAGATCCCACTCGCGGGAGAAATCCGGGTTTCCGTCATAGAAGCCAACGAACTCACCGGCTCCATGGTGCTCGGGGAGATCAGCGCCCGGAATGTCCAGGTCACGATCACCGGTGGCACCCGTGGAGAAGACCACTGCGTCGTAGTACTGCTTCAGCTCTTCAACGGTGACGTCGGTGCCGACATCGACGTTGCCGAGAAGCCGTAGCTCTGGCTTGTCCAGCACCTTGTGTAGTGACATCACGATGCCCTTGATACGCGGATGGTCGGGTGCGACTCCGTAGCGGATCAGCCCGAACGGCGCAGGCATACGCTCGTAGAGGTCGATGGTGACATCGGTGTCGGACTTCATCAGCAGATCGGAGGCGTAGATGCCGGCTGGGCCGGCACCGATCACGGCTACCCGGAGGGGACGAGACATATTAGTGGACATCCTTGGTGAAATCGTCGAGGACAGGACAAAAATAGACAGCTCTGACTACTCTACGTGGTTGGTGGGGACCCATGCCAGGATATCCTTCACTGCTGATTTCGGCGGTGATCCCGGTCACCGGGTCGGTGGCGGCGTGCGTGGCGGACGTGGCGGCGACGCTCGTACGGACTGGGGCGGGGGAGGGAGGGGTTCGTTGCGAACATGTGTTGATCACGTCCCGCGGTGGTGTGTGGGGTTGTGTGTAGGGGTGTTTTGGGCCATTTTGGGGTCCGTCCCGTTTCCGATCCGGCCCGGGTGGGTGAGATCGAATGTCTCCCCGGGCTTCCGTGGCTAAACTATGTGGTGAATCACAGACAATGACAGAGGCCAACCTGTGCCACAGCACAGGGCTGTTGGCCGCATGAAGTGTCACGTCGCGGCCTCCTGCGCCCGTGTGGCACACAGAAAGGACTCCACGTGACTTCCTCCCCCCGCCCGGTGTTGCTGACTGCCACCGGCCGCAGCCTCAATGAGATCGACACCACGCCCCTCACCGGGCGTCTAGGGCTGGAAACACGCCCGCTGATCGGCGGGGAGGTGACGGTTTCCGCGGTGATCGCCTCGGACCCGACGGGGGCGGGGCCAGCACTCCTCATCGGCACCGGAAGCATCGACTTCGACGCCCGGTGCGCCGCGGCTCTCGGGGTACCTCTGCTCGTAGCCACCGGCCCGGAGTCGACGCTCGCGGATCTCGCGGTAGCAGAGGCGGAGCGGCACGGTGCAGTCGTCGTCACGCTCACCGATCCTGCGGACGAATCCGCGCTCGACAGTGCGGCGGAAGAACTCACCGCGGCCGTCGCGGAGCCGGTGATGAGTCCCGCACTGTTCGAGCACTGGCTGCTCGGCCAGGCCCGCCAGAAGCGCACCCACATCGTCCTGCCCGAGGGCGAGGATGACCGGATTCTCACCGCCGCGCACCAGCTCCTCGCCCAGGACGTCTGCGAACTCACGATCCTCGGTGACGTCGACGAAATCCAGAGCCGGGCCGCTGACCTCGGACTCGATCTCTCCGCCGCGCACCTGATCAACCACCTGACCGATCCCGATGCCGAGGTCTTCGCCGCGGAGTTCGCGGAACTGCGCAAGGCCAAGGGCGTCACGCTCGAACAGGCGCGTGAGACCATGCGGGACATCTCCTACTACGGCACCATGATGATCCACACGGGCCGCGCCGACGGCATGGTATCCGGTGCGGCACACACCACCGCGCACACCATCAAGCCCTCCCTCCAGATCATCAAGACCGCGCCGGGTGTGAGCTTCGTGTCCTCCATCTTCCTCATGGTGCTGCAGGGCAAGCTGTGGGCCTTCGGTGACTGCGCCGTCATGCCGAACCCCACGGCCCGCGAACTCGGCGAAATCGCCGTGGTCTCCGCCCGCACCGCGGCACAGTTCGGTATCGACCCCCGGGTCGCCGTTCTGTCCTACTCGACGGGTTCCTCGGGCTCTGGTGTCGACGTCGACCGCGCGGTTGAGGCCGTCGCCGCTGCACGCGAACTCGATCCGTCCGTCGCCGTCGATGGGCCGCTGCAGTTCGATGCCGCCGTCGATGAGGGAGTGGCGAAGAAGAAGATGCCCGAGTCCGCCGTCGCTGGCCGGGCCAATGTCCTCGTGTTCCCCGATCTTGAAGCCGGCAACATCGCGTACAAGGCGGTCCAGCGCACCGCCGACGCCCTCGCCGTTGGCCCCGTGCTACAGGGCCTGAAGAAGCCCGTCAACGATCTTTCCCGGGGTGCGACCGTGCGGGACATCGTCAACACCGTCGCCATCACCGCGATCCAGGCAGGAGCCAAGTAATGTCCGATCTCGCACTCGTCCTCAACTCGGGCTCGTCATCCATCAAGTTCCAGTTGGTGGACCCTGCGCGGCACGCCACGGATGAGCCTTTCGCATCCGGCCTCGTCGAGCAGATCGGTGAACCCGAGGGAAAGGTCACCCTGAAGCACGGCGGGGAGACCTACACCACCAGCGCACCGATCCCGGATCACAGCGTCGGCCTCGACATGGCCTTCGAGTTGATGAACGAACACGGCTGCGGCCCCGCAGAGGTGGAGATCACCGCTGTCGGGCACCGCGTCGTCCACGGCGGAATCCTGTTCTCCTCACCGGAGATCATCACCGACGAGATCCTCGGTATGATCCGCGACCTGATCCCGCTCGCGCCACTCCACAACCCCGCCAACATCGACGGCATCGAGGTCGCCCGCCGGATACTCCCCGACGTCCCACACGTCGCCGTGTTCGACACCGGTTTCTACCACTCCATGCCGCCCGCCGCCGCGCTCTACGCCATCAACAAGGACGTCGCCGCGGAGCACGGCATCCGTCGCTACGGTTTCCACGGCACCAGCCACGAGTACGTCTCGAAGCACGTTCCCGAACTGCTGGGGAGGCCCGCCGCCGAGGTCAATCAGATCACCCTGCACCTGGGCAACGGTGCCTCGGCCACCGCGATCCGGGGTGGCCGCGCGATCGACACCTCCATGGGCATGACCCCGCTCGCGGGTCTGGTCATGGGTACCCGGTCCGGTGATATCGACCCCGGCATCGTCTTCCACCTGCACCGTTCGGCGGGCATGTCCATCGATGAGATCGACCGTCTGCTCAACCGCGATTCCGGTGTGAAGGGCATCTCCGGGGTCAACGACTTCCGTGCGCTCGGTGACCTCATCGAGGACAACAACGAGGACGCGTTCCTCGCGTACAACGTCTACATCCACCAGTTGCGGCGCTACATCGGCAGCTACATGATCGCCCTCGGGCGTGTCGACGCGATCACGTTCACCGCCGGTGTCGGCGAGAATGCCGCGAACGTCCGCGCAGACGCGATGGCGAACCTGGAAAACTTCGGCATCCGGATCGATCCGGAACGCAACGCGGAACGCAGCAGTTCCGCCCGTGAGATCTCTACCGACGATTCCCCGGTCAAGGTCTTCGTCATTCCGACGAACGAGGAATTGGCCATCGCCCGCTACGCGGTGGAGCTCGCCAACTGCAACCGCTGACGCGGGACGCCGAGTGTCTAGTTCCTGTCCCCGGTCGTCCACTCACCGGACGGCCGGGGTCTCCGGCCCCGGCGTCAGATACCGACGTCAAGGTCGTTGAAGTCCTCCAACCTCGCGCCCTCCGCAAGTTTCCTCTCGTAGAACCGCTTGCGTGCCCGGTCGATCTCATCGTTGCCGACGCCGATGCGCCAGTAACCGGCGATGCTGACCCGGGATTTATCCATACCGACCTCGTTGCGGAAGTAGCGGCGGATCGCGGTCATCTCCGCGCGTTCCCCGGCCGCCCATACGACGTACGAGGTCGGGTCCGGAAGGGCCTTCGCACACGTGTCCAAGGGTCGGGGATCGTCGGTGTCCGCTGGGTCGATGTGGGTCAGCCGGATACCACCGGGGAGAGGAATTTCGTCGACGGCGGCCCTGTCCCCGGCGACGAGATAAAGCTCGCCGGAGAGGTCACCATCGGTGCGGTCGAAGATACTCACGAGCGCGGGAATGGCGGTGGCATCGGCGAATAGGGCGACAGGTTCGCCGTGGGGGCGGGGCGGGATGGTGAAGTGCACCCGGGGGCCGGTGAGGGAGAACTGCATGCCCACGTGCGCGTCGCGGCTGAACAGCATCATCGGTGAGTCATGCTCGTGCTGCACGATGTCGACGACGATTTCTTCGGTCTCATCCAGATAGTCGCGCACAGTGTAGACGCGGGTGTGGTTGCCGTACCGTTCCGACAGATACAGGCGGATCGCGACGTTGGCACTCGACCACGCCGGATTGGTTCTCGACCCTTGTAGTTTCGCGGTGATCCGGACGATCGATGGGCAAGGTGTGGACACCGAGGTGATCACCGCGGTGTAATCGTCGATGTCCCGGTCGTGTTCACTGTTGCGCAGATGGACCGGGGGCTGCCCGGTGGAGAACCTGTTCGCGGCGCCCGGGGTCTCCGGTGCTGTGGTGGGGGTCCTGCCGGTGTCGGGACTGTTCGTCATGGGGGCCTCTCTGGTTTTCTCGTTCGTCAGGGCGATCAGCGGATCTCCGGTGGTCCGCCTCCTGCGTCGCTGCGCCGGACGCGGGGCACGATGAGCGGTCTGCCGGTGTCCGGGTCCCGCAGGATGTGGGCGTCGAGGTCGAAGACCTCGCGGAGCATGTCGAGGGAGAACACGTCGTCCGGATGGCCCTGGGTGATGACACGGCCGCTCTTCATCGCGATGACATGGGTGGCGTAGCGCGCGGCCATGTTCAGGTCGTGCAGGACCGCGACGAGTGTCCGGCCCCGGTCGTGCAGGGACGCGCACAGGTCGAGGACATCCGTCTGGGTGGAGATGTCGAGGAACGTGGTCGGTTCGTCGAGGAGCATCACCCGGGTGTTCTGGGCCAGCACCATCGCGATCCAGGCGCGTTGCCGCTGCCCACCGGAAAGTTCATCGAGGCGTGCGCCGGCGAGGTCCGCCAGGCCGGTGTGGATGAGGGCGTCGTCGACGGCACGCTCATCCTCGACGGAGAACTGGGACAGGATGTGCTGGTGCGGGTAGCGGCCCCTGCTGACGAGGTCGGCGACGGTGATGCCCTCCGGGCTGATCGGAGACTGGGGGAGGACACCGACGGCGCGGGCGATCCGTTTCGTCGGTATCCGGGACATGTTCGTGCCGTCGATGAGCACCCGGCCTCGGGTGGGTTTGAGCATCCGGGAGAAGGTCTTCAGCAGCGTTGATTTTCCGCATCCGTTGGGGCCGATGACGGCGGTGAACTCCCGGTGGGGGAGTTCCAGGCTGAGATCGCGGATGATGGCGTCCCCGTCGTAGCCGACCGTGACGTTCTCCAGCGCGAGGTGAACCGGCTCCCCGGAGTCCGTGTCCCGGCTACGGGGTGACTGCTGCTCAGGTCCGCCCGGGGCCTGGAGCTGGTGTGGTGTGTGGGGCATCGTGTCATGTCCTCGTTGAAGATCGGGTGAGCAGTATCAGGAG
This sequence comes from Corynebacterium sp. CCM 9204, assembly GCF_041357695.1. Taxonomy (NCBI): domain Bacteria; kingdom Bacillati; phylum Actinomycetota; class Actinomycetes; order Mycobacteriales; family Corynebacteriaceae; genus Corynebacterium; species Corynebacterium sp. CCM 9204. The sequence continues at coordinate 78,371 of NZ_JAUERX010000005.1, read as the reverse complement.
GTACCCGCCGCCGAGGACACCGGTGACGAGACCGACCGGGGAACGGAGTCCGATGTCGATGTTCTGGGTCACGTGATCGGCGAGCAGGAGCAGTACCGCGCCCGTGATGAAGGAATGCAGGATCGTGACCCCGGGAATGCGGGTGATGAAGCGGGCGATGTGCGGACCGGCCAGCGCGATGAACGCGATGGGCCCGGCTGCGGCCGTGGCGATGCAGGCGGCTAGTGTCGCGACGATAATCGCGGCTAAGCGGGTGCGCTCGACCGGGATGCCCAGATTGCAGGCGGTGGCGTCACCGAGTTCAATGGCGTCGACGCCACGGCGGAGCAGGACGAGACAGGGGAGCAGGACGGCGGTGGCGAGGAGCACCGATCGGGCGTGCTCCCAACCCCGCCCGGACAGGGACCCGGCCCGCCACCCCTGGACCTGCGTGGCGAGGCTGATGTCCGAGGTCAGCAGCATGAAGTCGAGAATCGCCGATACCGTTGCCGCGACACCGATTCCGACCAGGACCAGCCGGATACCGTTCGCTGAACCACAGGTCCGGGCGAGCGTGTAGACGATCGCGGCGGTGAGCAGGCCGCCGACGGCTGCGGCGATTGCGACGGGCCAGACATCGGGGGTCACGAACAGAATGGTTATCCCCGCGGCGGTGGCGGCCCCGGCGGTGAATCCGATGATGTCCGGAGAACCCAGGACGTTGCGGCTCAAGGACTGGAACACCGCGCCGGAGACGCCGAGCAAGCCTCCGACACACGCTGCGGTCAGTGCCCGGGGTAGTGCCCGTGACTGAATGGAACGAACCGTTCGCACGTCACCGTCCCCGACAACGGCCCGCAGTGTCTGCACGGGAGAAAACTCGGTGCGCACCGACAACAGTGCGAAGAAGATGGCGGCGCCGAGGACGAGGATGCCGAGGACACCCGCGACGGTGGACCGCGGGGAGTAGGTGAGGGACACCGGCCCAATGCGTACCGCACGGATCACCGCGCCACTGATCCTCGGTTTCCCGGTGCTCACAGGTTCACCGCCTTCCTGGAACGCACAAGCGCGATGAAGATGGGCCCGCCGAGCAGTGCCGTGGCGACACCTGTCTGCAGCTCTGCCGGGGCGATGATCACCTTCCCTGCGACATCCGTCGCCACGAGCAGCGCCGGACCGATAACCATGATCGCAGGGATGAGCACCCGGTTGTCGGGGCCGGTGAGCCGCCTGGCGAGGTGCGGCGCAGCCAGACCCACGAAGGTGATCGGGCCCGCTGCGGCGGTCGCTGCACCGGCCAGCATCACCACCGCAAGAGCAGTGGTCAGACGCACAACGCCGATCCGCACACCGAGCCCCACCGCAGACTGTTCCCCCAGCCCCAGCGCGTTGAGAGGGCGTGCCAACAAGAGCGCGAGCACGCAACCGACGGCGACGAACGGCAGCACCGCCGTCAGCACGTCGACATCCCTGCCCTGGAGCGAGCCAATCGCCCAGAAGCGGAAATGCTCGAAGACGCTGTAGTTGCTGAGCAGAATCATCGAGATGACGGAACTCAACGCCATGGTGAACGCTGCCCCCGCGAGGGCGAGCCGCGCCGGGGAGGCCGCGCCCCGGGACACCGAACCCAACAGGTACACCATCACGGACACGACGCCCGCCCCGGCGAAGGCCCACCACACGTACCCGGACACGCTGGTGACGCCGGCGTATCCGATGGCGACACACACGGCGAGCGAGGCACCCGCGTTGATTCCCAGGATGCCGGGGTCGGCGAGAGGGTTGCGGGTCAGTGCCTGGATGAGGCCCCCGGCGAGCCCGAGACACAGGCCGACGATGAGGCCCAGCGCGATCCGGGGCAGGCGCGACCGCATGATGATGAGATGGTCGGGGTTCGTCTGGTCGAAGGCGGTGATGGCCTCGATGACCGCCGACGGCGGCACCGGATGTGAGCCGGTGAACAACCCGGCGAGGGTCGCGGTGACCACGACGGCGAGGCTTCCGCAGATCACCGCCCACATGCGGCCCCGGCGGTGGTGCGGCCGGGGCCGGGTAGGGGCTGCTGCGGGGACGGCGACTGGGTGGCTCATCAGCATGGCAATTGTTCGCGGAACTACCTGGTCAACTGTTCGACGATGGAATCAATGGTGAGCAACGCCGAGTAGTAATCCAGACGCCACGCGTACTCCCCGAAGATGTAGACGTGTCCTTCCTGCACTGCTGGAACAGTGGACACCAGCGGGTCTTCGGAGAACGCGGCGACGGGTGACTCAGTTCCGGTCTGCAAGAGGAACACACTGCCCACGTCGGCCAGTGCCGCCGCCATGTTCTCCCGGCTGACCATCCGGAGGTCGGGCCGCGTCTGCTGTGACACGGAGTCGTTGACGTCGCCGACGGTGATTCCGAGGTCGCGCAGAATGTCACCGTGCTGGGTACTGGGGGCCGGGACCATCAGGCCTTCCGCCGCGCGGTAGAAACCGATGAGCGCGGGCTCAGGTGGCGCCGTGATCGTCTCGGCTGCCTTCTGTGCCTTCTTCTGATACTCGGCGATGAGTTCCTCGGCCTTGTCCTCGGTCCCGGTGGCCTTCGCGAGGAATCGGGTCTGTTCCTGCCAGGACAGGTCGAGATAGTCGACCATCACGGTTGTGGAGATCTCCCGTAGTTGTGCGTATTCGTTGTTGACGGCATCACCGCCGACGACGGAACCGATGATCAGGTCCGGCGCGAACGAGTCGACCGCGTCCAGGTCGATGTCGAGACGTGGGTAGGCGACCTTCACTCCACGGTCGTGGGCGATCTCGGCCCACTGCATGAAGAAGCCGTCACCGTCGGTGAGGTCCGTCACGGGCGCACCGGCACTCGCCACGACCGGCACCCCGAGGGCCAGCAGGGTTCCCGTCATCGACGGCGACGTCGACACGACACGCTGTGGTTTCGCATCGATGGTGACCTCTCCTTTCGCGTCAGTCACGGTTCGTGGGAAGGATTCCTCCGCTCCCGAGGCGGAGGTCTTCGCTGTGTCCCCGGCGGTCGCCGTTGTGTCGGTTGTCGCGGAGTCGTCACTGCCGGAGCAACCGGTCATGGTGGCGATGCCCAGTGCGGCGACGGTGAGCACGACGGTGGCGCGTCTGCGGATCTTCACCATTGGTTGATTCACACCCCTGTCAGATGTCGAGTTGGTGTCACCCACTGTGGTTCGTCCGGATGGCACCGCGCACGACGGGGCGTCCGGCGAACGCCAGTAGGATGAGTGGAAGGCTCGCCTAACTTTAGGGTGGGATACTCGCACTGTGGTTGGCAGAGCGCGCCAGATTTTTACCATCCGTCATCCGACTGTCCCCGGGGCCGGAGGAGTTGACGAAACGGATGGGGAAAGGCAGAAACGATGGGAGTTCCACACGGTATCCGTCGCGGCCCGATCGAGGGCGTGTCCCGGTGCGCCAGGCGGGCTCTCATCGTGTGGGTCTATGCCGGGACAGCGAGTGTGGAAACAGCGGCGACGATGACGACACTATCGGCGGGGCAGGTTGCACTCGTTGCTGCGGGCCTGCGCTACCGGATCCGTGGTGATGAGGATGCGGTGATCGTTCCCGTTGAACTTCCCGTCGACATGGCGTGTCCCGCAGTTGTCCGAACTGCCGTCGCGGTCCTGCCCGATAGCCTCCGGCTACGTCTCCTGTTCGAGTTCGCCCAGAACCTCGGCTATCTGAAACACGACGCCACACGTACTGACTTCGTTCGTGCTCTCGCGGCAGAGATCATCGCTGCTCAGGAAGATGCGGTGCCGGTGCTCGTGGTGCCTCAGCCGCATTCGGAAGAAGCCACCGCTGTTGCGGCGACGGTCATGGCTGATCTCTCCGTCAACCGAAGCGTCGCCGAGCTCGCGGGCATCGCAGGCGCCTCCGTGCGGACAGTGCAGCGGAGGTTTCGGGCGGAAACCACCTTGAGTGTCAGCCGGTGGATCACCCGGGTCCGGCTTAACGAGGCGATTGCCCTCATAGCCCGTGGCCGTAGCCTGCAGTTCGCCGCCCATTCCACCGGTTATCCCGGCGCGAGCGAACTCATCCGTGCCTTTCGTGCAGAGACGGGAATGACCCCGGCTGCTGCGCTGGCGCGGGAGTCGTGCTCCGAGGTCGCCAAAATCAGTCTCGCGGACCCCGGTGTGCCTGAGAATGAGACGTGGCGGAACATCAACCGTGGCGACATCTTCCTGTGGGTTGTCACCGGGCGGGCAACGGTCACCGCAGGTGGGGTTACCACCGCTGTCGGTGCGGGGCAGGGGGTGGTGCTTCCGGCGAATGTCGCAGTCCATGTGGCGATGGCTCCGCAGACGCTGGTTCTTCCCCTCGGTTTTCGATATCCCGACGACGCGGAGTTGTTCGATTCGGTGCGAGCACTCACCGTCGTCGATCTTTCTGACTTTGGTGCCGCTGATCTACTACGCACGGCTGTCTCGACCTATACCCAGGTTGCCGTCCCGGGTTCCCGGCATGACGACATATTTCGGGTCCTCGCCGAGGAACGGATCATCGCGAGGGTGCCTGTCTGGTCGGGGGCCGGAGAGGGACGGTCCGGGTCCTCACCGGAGTCTCTTCCCGAGGTGTTGAGCAGGCAACGACACAACTATGTTCGCCGGATGACCCTCGCCCGTATCCTCCTGGCGCAGGGAAAGAGTCCCACCGAGACGGCACGCACCCTGCGGTATGCACATGCCGCTGCGTTCACCAGGGCGTTTGCTACCGCGCACAGTATGACGCCCAAGCAGTACTCGGAGATCGCCCATTCCCAACCGGGGCCTGTGATGGTGGGGAAACGCATCAACGTTCCTCCTCGCTACAGTTTGCTGGTCGATCCGGGCGCCACGGGGTGAGTGAACGTGTCGCTGTTGGCGTGCCCGTTGTCCGCGCCGGGGGCGCGGGGCGTCGCACTCTGTTTCGGGTCAGGCGTCCATGATTGGTTTCGGTGGGGGTGGTGCCGCCGAGATTTATCGGGTACTATTTTCAATAGTGTCCTGAAGGTGTTTCGATGGGACGTATATTCGGCTGGTGTTCACGAAGTGTTGGGCACCGGTTACTTCGTAGTGCCATGTTCGGTTAACCCCGGAGTGGTGGACTGGTTGAGCCTTGGGACGACAACACGTCGTCACGTCTCTCAGCTCCGTCACCTCCGACATGGAAAGCCTGACACATGACCGTCAATGAACGTCGAACACACAGCCGCGTGATCCGCGCCGTGGTGGGGGGATTCCTCGCCACAACGCTTGCCGTCACTCTCCCCCTCAGTGCCGCAGCAGACCCCGAACGCCTCCCAGTCGCAGAAAAAGCCCCGGTCACCGGGCCCGGAGGTCAGTACAACGGGCCGGAGAAGTGCAACCCCATCGCCGAGGACGGAACGGTCCGTGCCCTCAAGCCCGGTGAGTGCGCCCAGTTTGGCACCGTCGGCCAGAAGCGGACCGAGGACCACGCCAAGAACGTCATCATCGTCATCGGTGACGGCATGGGTCAGCAGGAGATCACCGCCGCCCGCAACTACCTCAAGGGCGCAGCCGGGCGTTTCGAGGGCCTCGATGCCTTCACCTCCACCGGGGCCTACACCCATCACTCGGTGGACCGGGACGGCTCCTTCAACTACGTCACCGACTCCGCCGCGTCCGCAACATCCTGGACCACCGGCATCAAAACCTACAACGGTGCCGTCGGCGTGGACCTGGAACAGAAGCCGGTCGAGAACCTCCTGGAGAAGGCCAAGAAAGCCGGACTTCGCACCGGCAACGTCACCACCTCGGAGATCGAGGACGCCACCCCGGCGGCCTTCGTCGCGCACGCCTTCAACCGGAAGTGCTACGGCCCGCAGGAGGAGGAGAACTCCAAGGCCTGTCAGGGCGAGGCCTTCGCCGCCCAGTACCGGCAGAACGGTGGACTCGGCTCCATCGCGGAGCAGATCGTCGACGCCCGCGCGGATGTCACGCTCGGCGGTGGGCTCGAGGCGTTCCAGCAGGAGGTGATCCACGAGGGGCAGGGGGTATCGCCGTTCCTGCCCACCAACACGACCTGGACCGCAGGCAAATCGGTGCTGGACAACGCGAAAGACAACGGGTTCACCGTCGTCCAGGATGCTGCGGCCCTCGATTCCGTCACCAGCGCGAATCAGGACGCCCCGCTGCTCGGATTGTTCGACGACGGCAACATGACCACCCGCTATGCGCCCTCCAAGGCCACCGTCGACGGCGCCTCGGGACGCCCACTCGCCTGTGAAAAGCAGGACACGAAAGGCCAACCCGAACTGGTCGACATGACCCGGAAGGCCATCGAGCTTCTCGACGACCCATCCGCTGACAAGGGATTCCTTCTGCAAGTCGAATCAGCATCCATCGACAAGCGTGCCCATGCGGCGGACGCCTGCGGCATGATCGGTGAGGTCGAACGCCTCGATGAGACCGTGAAAGCCGCACTCGACTTCGCGAAAAAGGACGGCAACACGCTCGTCGTCGTCACCGCTGACCACGCGCATTCCACCCAGCTCATCTACGACGGCCAGAACTCCGTCGCCGCCACCACGCGCCTGCGCACCGAGGAGGGATCCTCGCAGACCATTGCCTACGGCAGCCTCCCACTTCAGGAACTGGCCGACAACCCGAAGGCATCCCAGCAGCACAACGGTTCCCAGCTCCGCGTCGCCGCCTACGGCCCCGGAGAGGAGAACGTCATCGGGCAGACCGACCAAACCGATCTTTTCTTCACCGTCGCCAACGCCCTGCAGATCAATGACGTGCCGACCATCGAGCCCTCGGTGACCACGGAGGACTCCGCGAAGACCTATGACGCGGCGACCGCTCACCGCACTGACCCCGCAGACCCCCTCGCCACCTGCTACAAGGTCGGCGACAACGGGTTCGTCTCCGGGCCAGGCGACTGCGCCCAGTTCGCCAAGGAAGGCCAGGGCCTCGATGACGAGAAGGCCAAGAACGTGATCCTGTTCATCGGCGACGGGATGGGCGACAGCGAGGTCACCTCCGCGCGCGACTACCTCTACGGCGCGAACGGCCGGCTCCCCGGGATCGACGCCCTGCCCTATACCGGCTACTACACGACGTTCGCCCTCGACCCAGAACTCGGCGGCCCCACCTACGTCACCGACTCCGCGGCATCGGCCACCGGCTGGGCCACCGGAGCCAAGACCTACAACGGTGGCCTCGGCATCACGGTCGACGGAACCCCCGTCCCCAACATCATCGAACTGGCCAAGGCCAAGGGGATGAAGACCGGCAACGTCACCACCGCAGAGGTTCAGGACGCCACTCCCGCAGCCGTCGGTAGTCATGCACTCAACCGCAAGTGCTACGGCCCGGAATACGATAAGAACAGCAAGACCTGCCAGGGCGAGGGCTTCGAGAAGCAATTCCGCGAGTACGGTGGCCTCGGATCCATCTCCGAGCAGCTCATCGACACCCGCGCCGACCTCACCCTCGGCGGCGGTGCGAAGTACTTCGAGCAGAAAGTCCAGGCGGGCGGCGACTGGGACGGGCACACCTGGACCAAGGGCAACTCGGTCCTCGACAACGCCCGGAACCAGGGTTTCACCATCGTCACCTCAGCCGACGAGCTCGACGCCGTCAAGGAAGCCGACCAGGACGCCCCCGTCCTCGGACTCTTCGCCGAGGGCAACCTGCCGCGGATCTGGGAACAGAGCATCCCCACCGTCGAACCAGCCGTCGGACAGGGTATGCGCTGCACCGAGAACCAGGAACGCGGTGCCGAGGTGCCCAGCCTCGCACAGATGACCACGAAGGCACTCGACCTGCTGCGCAATGACGACGGATTCCTCGTCCAGATCGAATCCGCCTCCATCGACAAAGCCGACCACGACGCCGACATCTGCGGACAGATCGGCGAGGCCCAGGAACTCGATGACGCGATCCAGGCGGCCCGCGAATGGGTGAAGAAAACAGGGGAACCCACCCTCATCATCACCACCGCCGACCACGCCCACACCTCGCAGATCACCGCGAACGACCGGGCGACCGCCGGGCGCACCACCAAACTGGTCACCGCAGACGGCGACGAGATGACCGTCAACTACGCCACCGCCAAGTCCAACGACGATGAAGAGGCGCTCGGTTCCCAGACCCACACCGGCGCACAGTTGCGGGTCGCAGCCGAAGGACCCGGCGCGGCGAACGTCGTCGGGCACATCGACCAGACCGACATCCACTACGTCATCGCCAACGCCCTCGACCTGGACACCGATGGCGCGGGCATCAACCTGGCGGCCCGCTGGGAAGCGACCGAGAAAACCGCCCCCGACACGTCCGCGGCGAAGGAGGCCAATGGCACCCCCACCAGCTCGTCCGCGAAGATGTGGATCGGCCTCGGATTCCTCGTCCTGGTTATCCTGATTGCCGTCACCGCATTCATCTCAGGTCGTCGACGCTCCAGCGCCCGAGGCTAGAAAAGGGACACCATGATCAACCACCCGGACCGGAACGACCACCACGACCATGCCCACGACACACCTGTCGACCATGGCCCGGTGGCCGGTCCGGGTTTCTCGGCCCAGATCATCGCGGTCCTGTGGCTCCTCACCGGAGTGCTCGTCCTCGCGCTGCTCGCCACGGGTCGGCTCGCCACCTACATCAGAACCTTCTGGCACCCCATGACCCTCACCGTCGCGCTTCTCGTCACCGGCCTCGCACTTTCCGTGCTCTGGTTCGGCGCACGTCACGAGAACCGGGCCGGTGGCGAGAAAGCGAAGGTATCACCGATCGCCTGGCTGGTGTTCGTCCCGTTCCTGCTCGTCGTCATCGGCTCCCCTTCCCCACTCGGCGCGGCGATGCTGGACAATACCGCCAGCGGTACGGAACGCGACGCGGCCCTCGCGGGTGGCGCAGGCCGTGCCGCCACGGCGCCCCGCAGCGGAGTGAACTTCGACCCACTGTCCGACACCGGCATCAACGAACTCAACCTCGACGATTTGCACAACCGCTATTCCTACGGTGATCTGGAGGATCTGGCGGGAAAGAAGATCAAGGTCATCGGATTCATCTCCCACGGCGGTGCCGCCAGCTTCGACGACAGCGGGGAGCACTCTGCTGGCGACGGCGGAAAAGTAATGGTCAATCGCTACAAGATCTTCTGCTGCGCCGCCGACGCCGTCGCCTACTCCGCCACACTCGCCGGTGGCTCGGATCTCCCGGATGACACCTGGGTCGAGGTGGTCGGCACCGTTGATGTTGACGCCTCCGCCTCACACCTCGTGCTCACCCCAGAATCAATCACCGCCACCAACGAACCGAGGATTCCATACCTGTGAGTACCACACCGACAGACGCGGGCGTCGACAAGAAGTTCCGCGTCACTCCCCGCCAGCTCGCACTCTGGGAGTTCACGGCACTCGGCATCGTCGTCGTCCTGTGGACCCAGTTCGGCACCGGCCCGACCTCCGCGACCGACCCGCTCTGGAACATGAACGGAACCGTCGAATCCTGGGCCGCCATCACCGTCGCCGTCGCGATCCAGGCCCTGCCCTTCCTGGTCCTCGGTGTAACCGTGTCTGCCCTCATCGCGGCGTTCGCTCCCCCCGGATTCCTCCAACGGATCACACCCCGCAACAGTTTCCTCGCCGTCCCCGTCGCCGGAACCGTCGCCATCGCTCTGCCCGGCTGCGAATGCGCCTCCGTTCCCGTCGCCCAGTCCTTCATGCGCAACGGGGTGTCCAAGGCAGCCGCGCTCGTGTTCATGCTCGCCTCCCCGGCACTGAACCCGGTGGTCATCGTCTCCACCGCCGTCGCGTTCAACGCCCTGCCCGAGATGGCCTGGGCCCGGTTCATCGCATCCTTCCTCGCGGTCCTCATCGCCGGGTGGCTGTGGATCATCATTGGCCGTGACGACGACATCCGGGTCACCGCCCCCGATGGTGCAGGCTTCGGCGGTTGTGCCGATGACCACTGCGCTCCCGCCACCGACCAGGCCGGGAGACGGAGCTGGCAGTGGCGCAGATTCCAAATGACGGCACTCCACGACCTGACCCAGGCCGGAGGATTCCTCGTCCTTGGCGCTATGGTCGCCGCACTCATCAAGGTCAGCGTCCCCTCATCCTGGTTCGCGCAGATCTCACAGACACCACTGCTCGCCGTCCTCGTGATGGTGGGTCTGGCGATTCTGCTTTCCCTCTGCTCCGAAGCCGACGCTTTCGTCGCCGCATCCTTCAGCGCCGTGTCCCCAACCGCGCAGCTCGCATTCCTCGTCGTCGGCCCCATGGTGGACATCAAGCTCATTTCCATGCAAGCCGGTGCGTTCGGTCCGCGCTTCGTCGTCCGCTTCGTACCCATGGTCCTGATCTGCGGGGTACTGTCCGCCGTTGCCGTGGGGACAATCATCTTCGGGGTTCTCTGAGAGATCGTTGTGATCCGGGGGTCTCCGGTAGCCTGTGCTGACCAGGGGAACTTTCCCCTGGTCAGCACAGGCTATCGGAGAGACGGGCATAGTATGAACAGCGTCGGGCGAATGATCCGCCGAAGTACAGTTACTATCGTGCTACTTGCGGGGATGGTAGTCACCGCGCCGGTTGCTGCCACCACTGCTTCGAGAGGTGAACTGCTTGAAGATCTATTGGATCTGTTCCCCGTAGCGCGAAGGCACGACAGCCTTGATCTGCTTTTCGCGCCCCCTGATGTCCAGCCCCCTGCGCCAGGGACTCGACTGTTCGTGGAACCGGACACGAGCACGTTCGTTAGGAGGGTGGATGTCTCCGTATTTCAGGGGGCGCCACGCTACGAAATCACCGTCAGTCCGGGTATCGCGCGGTTCCCGGACTCCGCAGCGGACATTGCTTGGCGGGATGCGACCCATAGAGGTGTACCGAACACCGCGACGCTCCGGAACCAGTTCACCTGCCACTTCCACTACCGTGCGCTTCTCCGTACGAAGCGAACCTGGAACCTCGAGGCGGCACGCCCGGATAAGGGCTATGAGGGTTTTATCCGGGAGCTGTGTAATTAGTTGTACGGTTCCTGTGATTCTCACGCCGTTCATGAGATAATATTATTATTCAGAAAAATTTTTGATAGCCAGTTTACTGCAACTGGTTATGCCACTGTGAAGATATGGTGATCGTTCTCTTATGTCCAATAAACGTCCGGTGATAATCCAGGCACTCATCCTTCCTCTCTTAGCGGGATCTGTCACTGCGTGTGGTAGCGCGACCGTCGACCCTATCCTGGTCCGGAACACGGCCCCAGGTACCGTACATTCATCCTCCCTGAATCCAGGCACGGGTCAGTTTTCCGATGCAGCCGCAGTCGCGACTCCTGGGGAAGGCGGCGTGGTCACAGCTCAGGCCGGGTCCACCCCCGGACACGATTTCTCCCCGGCTACGGCGGATACCGTTACCCTCGCTGGTTCGGCATTCCGTCCGGAACTGCAGACGATGACGTTCCCGATCTCCCATATTGGCCTGGCACATTTCGTGCGCATTAGTGGTTTCCTGGCTGTTTCCGCGCTTTTGCTGGGACTCGGTTCTCTGGTGAGGTCCATGTATACCGGCAGCTCCGACCCCACACCCGGCGCTACTGCCGGGGACCCGGTCACTGGATCGAATGAGGCGACACCGAGCACAGCCGCAACGACCGTGCAACCCACACCACAGACAACGGTGAGCACCACCTCTGCATCCCCAGTGTCCTCAGCGGAGGTTCCCCCAACGACAACCGAAACCCGGACCACCACGACCACATCCACTGAAGCAACCACGGCTGTGGGGCCCGCCACGAGCACCACTGCAGGCACGACCCCGGCGACTGAGGTGCCGGAGGATGATGGTGAATCTGAAACGACGGCAACGACAACGGCTGAGCCGACTCCGGCGTCAACGACGAGTGTTAGTTCGACGACGGCAACGACATCGGCTGAGCCGACTCCGGCGTCAACGACGAGTGTTAGTTCGACGACGGTAATGACATCGGCTGAGCCGACTCCGGCGTCAACGACGAGTGTTAGTTCGACGACGGTAGCGACATCGGCTGAGCCGACTCCGGCGGAACCAACGGTTCAGCCGGAGCCGAAGTCCGAGAGAGAACTCGCACTGGAGGAACTTCAGAAACAGGTCAACCGTGCTGAACAGTTGATCCCGCGAATGGGTGTCTACGGTGAGTCCTTGAAGGGGCTTCTTCGGGCGCCCAAGGCGATCCTCGCGAATCCTCAGCACACCAAGGCTGACGGCATCCGTGCCGCATCTGCACAATTGGAAAAATTTACCACCCAGTTTGTCGGATACGCTGGGATCGATGAAACCAGTGATGAGACGGCAGAGGAAGCCCGCCGAGCGAAGATCCGGCAGATTGTCGAGCAGATTAGGACTCAGTATGAGCCGCAGGCCCGGGGGATCGGCCTCCGTGTGAATATTGATAACGCATTATCTCGTGCACAGGCAGTGCTTGATGACCCCGAGGCAACGCTTGAGGCACTCGCCACGGAAGAACGCACAATCGCTATTGACCGTGACCGTATCGGTGAACAGTTCGATGCGGAACAGCAGAAGATTCAGCAACACGATGAGCAGCAGGCTGCTGCGAAAGCAGAGCTCGCCGCCCGTCCGATCACCCCGTGGACTCTAGACGGAGAAACACAGCATATTACCGTGAAAGAGATCTACGATGTTGCGCAACTGGTGAAGAAAACGTTGCCTGACGGCCGCACTGCGGACAGTGACCCGGAATACGATGACTTTGACAGTATTGATGCGGTAGTCGGTGGTTTTGACGGGCCGGGGTACCGTCAGGCGAAAGCACTGATGGATGACATTCACGCAACGATCCGTGCCGAGATCGATGACGGGAAAGGCTATTTCTACACGAAGGACAAAGACCAGTGGGTTCAATATGTCCTACCCGCAGAGGACGTTGCGACGCTGCAGCCAATCATGGCTCTCAACGACCGGTATAGCCAGCGCATGCTGGTGAACATCAACACTCTCCGCCGCAATCTAGGATTGAACGAGTACACGCTCGCGCCCTTGTCCGACTACCAGAAGGCGCAGATGATCGTGCACGGAATCGCTGAATACGAACAGGGGCTGCACGGTGGAGCTGACGGTGGACCGGCGACTGGGCACACCCGGACTAAAGCGATTCAACTCGTTCCCCACGAACAGGCGAACGGATGGAATGAGAATTACTACGGTTCTTACAACAACCCCGAGACCGCCAGTCACATGACTCCCGAGTTCTTGGCAGATGAGTTCTTCAATCTCGTGCTCAACGAATCCGAGAATTTCAGGGACAATCCCGATGACTTAGCTGCCGCAGGGCATTTTCTAAATGCCGTGAGCTACGGCTTTGAGTATTTCTACGGTGCGATCACACCCGGCGAGATCACCGATCAACCGCACGGACAGAGGAAATACCGTGTTTCCATGACGGATTTTTTCTATAAATTGGCGACGGAGAAGGACAAGGAATTTCTGGAGAACCTGTAACTCACGCGGTTTATGCGCAAGCTCGGAAGTCGTCGACTCCATCGGCTTCCGGACCTGCTGTCAATTCAGAACCACGTCGGTGGTCGCACAGCATTAGCCATGTCGACGAGTGCATACCGGTGCCTGGCGGACGGCGCCATGCGGGCCTGACTGCGTAGGGTGTCCGCGAGCGCGGCCCGCAACCCTCGCTGGGAGAACGGGAACCCGAATAGTGTGTTCGGGCTGGCGGAGCAGTCGAGGGCTGTGGCCCGCAACCAGTTCAATCCCGCACTGAGTACCCCGATCTTGATTTGCAGGAGACGGGGCTCGTTTGTGGGAATCTCCTCCAGACGACGTGCCGCGCGCCGGATCCTGGACTCGGTGAGCATGCGTGGTTCGCCGGAGACAAGGAGCAGAATCGTGGTCAATTTAGCCATCCGTTGATGCCGGGACGCTTGCGGTACGCGGTCGAGGGCGCTCACTGCGAGCTCCACCTGTTTTTCGGCCATGAGCTGTCGGGCCATGCCGAACGCGGAGGACACGGTCGTAGGGTTCGTAGCCCACACGAGGGCATAGAGCCGCATGGAGTGGAACCGGAGCGCAACGGGGTCGGAGGTCAGATGCGACCAGCTTTCCCCCAGGGTGGACAGAACGTCCATGTGCAGGGCCGCGTCGGTGCCGGCGGAATGTGCGGCGGTGTGGATGGCATCCTGGTCAAGAAGCGGACGGTGGGTGTATCCGAGTTGTTGCAGGAGCATCTCATCTACCGCAGCGAGTGCGAGCTTGGGGGCGGGTTCACCGGGGACGATGTTGAGAACGTTGTTGAAGTGATCTTGTGCGGCTGCGTAATCGTCGAGGAGGAGATCGGTGACTCCTGAGTACCACTGGTGTCTCCAGTCAAGGCCGAGTCGTTCGGATAAGGAATCGAGCCATTGCTTGGCTTCCAGCGTGAACCCGAGGTCGAGGAGGGCGCGGACGACGCCGAGGGGGATCTCGGTGGATGCTGAATATTCTTCGGTCTGCATTGCCTGCCGCATTGTTTCCAGGGCTTCGAGCGGTTCAGCGTAGGACGACCCAGACAGGAGACCTGCGCCGACGTCACTTCGGTCGATGAGGGGAACGGGCAACGCGGCGACCACTTCGGGAGCAGTGATCCGGACCTCCCGTTCGATGCCGTCGATGAGCTGGTCGGTACGGAAAACCTGGTGCTTGGTGCCGAAGGTTGTACGCTGCGGAGAGAACAGGGAATGCTGCGCGGGGAATTGTTTACCGTCGCGGATCGCAAGGATTTCCCGGAGTACACCGTAGAGTTGGGTGGACAATTCGTTGACGTCGCGGAATCGACGGGTGGGGTCGTCGTGGGTGGCACGCAGGAGTAGTCGGTAGAAGGACAGATGCCTGCGGAGTACCGGTTCACCCGCGGGGGAGGGGATGCCGGGTGCGTAGGCACCGTCGACGACTGGAAGGTTGCAGGTCATGGCTGCGAGGGTACGGCCGATGGTGTAGATGTCACTGGCTACACTGGGGCCCTCGGTGGGAACCTCGGGGGCCTGGAAACCCCGGGTACCATAGATGAATCCGAACGCGCCGACACCGCTGACCGCTCCGAGATCGATGAGTTTCACCTGATCCTCGGTGACGATGATGTTGTCCGGCTTGAGATCGTTGTAGACGACGCCCCGGGAGTGCAGGTAGTCGAGGGCGGGCAGAATCTCGAGGATGTATCCGATGGCGAGTGCGACATCGAAGATGCCGTCCGGTTGTTTACGGCGCCGATCCCGGAGTGAGGGACCACCGACGTATTCCATGACGATAAAACTGGAGTTGGTTCCGGGGTCGTCGATGAAGTTGAAGATCTTGACGATACCGGGGTGTGTGATGTCAGCGAGGAATTCCCGTTCGGCTTCGGCAACTGAACGGTGCTGGTTGTTTGGATCGGAGATCATCCCCTTGAGGACGACCCACCTGCCTGACACGTTGCGGTCCTGGGCGAGGTAGACCCAGCCCATGCCCCCGTGGGCGAGGACCCCTGCAACCTCGTACTGTTCGGCGATCATGTCACCGGGGGACAATGCGGGAGGTTCGACGCCCCTGGCGATGTCTTCGGTGGGGTCCATGATCGCCTCCATGGGGTCACGGAGCCTGATAAACGGAAGCTGGACCATCCCGTCGGCGACGAATCGACCTCTGCGTGCCGACGACCGCCGCTTCCGAAACGTTGAGAGTGCCTGTTGACGAGATCGAGTTCCGGCGTCTTCGACGGGCATCGAGGATGCAGCGGTCTGGGTGGGGGTGGGGGCGGTGGCAGGCGCAGTGCCGGGGGCTGGCGCCGTAGCTGTGGCGGCGTCGTCGCGCATACTCTCGAGATCATCGAGGAGCGCGTGAATCGTGTCGTCGTCCTCGTAGTCGTCGTCCTCGAAAGGGTTGTAGGGGACGGCTTCGGTGCCCATCTCGTACTCGGCCATGCTTAACCCTTGTCTTCCTGCAGCTTGTTTCGGTCTGGCTCCGGGCGGTAATCGAGGGCCGGTGGCCCATCGGTCGACTGGTAGGGGCCGAGCCACTGGTTGTACAGCCGCCACCAGGTGCCGTCACTACGTATCCGCTCGATCGTGGCGTTCACCTGGCGGATCAGGCCGTCCGTGTCGTGCCGGTACCCGGGAGAGGCGATGCCGACCCCGTACTGTTCCCTGCCGAGGGAAGGCCCGACGAGGCGGGTGTAGGGATCCTGCCCGGCTATCCCGGAGAGGATCGCGTCATCCGAGATGATGGCGTCGGCCTGGTACTGCTGCACCGCTACGAGGCAGTCGGCCCAGTTGCGTACCAGGAGTAGATCAGCTTCCGGGGCGAGAATCCGGGTCCGCTCCGCAGCGGTCGACCCCTCGGTGACACACACCGTGCGGCCCGCCAGATCATCGGGGGAGGAGAGATTCGAGGACTCCATCACGAGCATCCGTGTCCGGGCCGTGAAATACGGAGTGGAGAACGCCACCTGGTCCTGTCGACTCCGTGTGATGGCCATGGAGCGGATCACGATATCCACCGTCCCTGATTCGAGTGCCAGGACACGGTCAGCGGAATCCACGAACCGAAAGTCAACCTTCGAGGGATCCCCGAAAATATCCCGGGCTATCTCGCGGGCGATGTCCACCTCGAAGCCCTCTAACTCGCCCGTCGTGGAGTCCCGGAAGCTCAGGAGATTCTGAGATTGACCGACACCGACGATCAGGCGGCCACGTTCGAGAATCTCCGGAACCCGTTCGGCGACGGTCTCTGCGCCGGGCCGTCGGGATCCTAGGAGACCGTCGACCATGAACGGTCGCCCCGGTTTGCTGCCGGCCTTTTCCACCACAGCGCCGGGAGGCAGTGGCAGTGGCGAATCGTTCGTTGAGGTCCACACCGGCTGTGCCTCGTGATGCTCGGGCATCGAGCAGGCTGCCAGGACGGACGCGACTGCGAGTACAGCCACTGTCAGGGGCTTGGGAAGGCGCATCACAGATACTCCTGAAGCCGAGGGCGGATACCCACCATGGTGGACACCATCGCCAGTAGACTGAGCAGTAGAACCATGGAGGACACCCGGGTCGTTGCCTTCAGACCGTCGGCGATATAACTCCGCAGTGACGCCCGTGCGTCGTCGATCATGGATGCCAGTGCGGAGTCGAGCGAATCGAAGGCACTCGCGGCAGTTCCGTCGCTGGGTGAACGTTCCACACCTCGGGTACCCAGCGCCGTTTCCAGGGCACCCGCATAGTCTCCGGCCGCCTGGTCATCCGTGAGTATCGAATGCGCGAGCCGCCAGTAGGCCAGGGACTGGCGGGCGATATCGGCGTTCGCGGAATTGACGTCGGTCTGGCTCAGCACCGAGGCCTCGTAGGAGTCGAGAGCGTGGTCGATGGAACGGGTGGATGTCAGGAAGCTGGCGCCACTGCTGGCACTCTGGCGACGGACCAGCGCCAGCGTCTCCTCCGTACGGGCCTTCTGCGCCGCGATCCGTGCGGTCGTGAGGGACTGGAGCGGTTGTGACGCCTCCTCGAATCCCTTCGTGCCTGCATTCCAGGTGACGAAGTTCGCGCCCCCGACCCACAGCAGGGCAACGGTCATGAGTACCGTGGCGATGACGAATCCCTTGTTGAACCAGCGTCGCGTCCGTACCGCGAGCCAACGCTGGGCGAGCAGAAGCAGCAGGATCGCGGCCGCGAGTCCGGAAAGCGGTATCCACTGCGGCTGCGTCAGCCGCGACTGCTGTTCCCGGACCTCCTCCGACGTCAGCTCGAACAGTTCCGCGGCAGCGGGGAGAATCGAGGTGCGCATGAGTGCGGAGGCCTCCGCGAGATACGCTGCACCGACCGGGTTACCCACCCGATTGTTCGTGCGTGCGGTCTCGATCAGCCCGGTGTAGACGGGCAACTGGCGCTGGATCTGCGAAATGAGCTGACCTGAGCGACTATCCAGATCGGCCACTCCGGCGGCGGCCCTGCCTGCAGCCGTACTCGCCCGTCGGATCGAATCATTGTATGCCTGCCGGGTCTGGGGGGGTTCCACACCAGCCTGTGCGAAACCGGTGGTTGCGGTCGTATCCGCAACGGACAATGAGGTGTAGAGGTTGTGTGCGGCGTACGACGTCGGCTCGGTGTTGGTGATCAGCGTCCCGAGAGCCTCCTTCCGGGCGGCCGAGGACTGCGACATGGAGAAACCGGCCGCAAAGATCGCCACGGTGATCACCATGGTCATCGCCGTCATCTTGCCGGGAGAAGTACGGAGGAAACCGAAGGTTCTGCGCACCCAGTGGAATGGCTGACCGAAGGTCTCCTGGGCCAACGCGAAGAAGGGATGCCGGTTGCGCTGCCGCTCTGCACCGCTGACCCGGTCCAACCAGTGGTCCTGGGTGTCCTCGGTCAACGCGGTGGGCTCGGGTGCGCCGGTCATTTCACAAGAATAACCGACCTGTGTGCGGTTTCACTGGCACTGCGGTGGCGTAGCAGATTCCGTCACCCCCGGCACCGACGGCGGTACTACTGTTGGGGAGCATGAAAGGTGACGGCAATGGTTGGTCCGCGGGGCCACAGGGCACACGCTGTTGGGGAGTCCACGGTGCGGCCGGGTTGCTGCTCGTGGCGGATGGTTCCGATGAGTCCGGTGGAGGGGATGCACATCCGTTACGTGTCCTCATGCAGCACCGTGCCGAATGGACGGCGAACGGTGGTACCTGGGCTCTTCCGGGCGGAGCGCGTGACTCCCACGAGTCCTCTTCCGAGGCTGCTCTCCGGGAAGCGGAGGAAGAGTGCGCCATCGACACAGATCGCGTCGAAGTACTCGGAGAACTGGTCACCACAGGGCCACACGGTGCCGACCCCGAGCGCCCGGAGCTTCCCGGTGGCTGGACCTACACCACCGTCGTCGGCAGAGTCGGCCAACCCTTGCCGACTCAGGTCAACCGGGAATCGGTGGAACTTCGGTGGGTCCCCGTCGACGAGGTCACCGATCTGAATCTCATGCCAGCCTTCGCCGCGTCCTGGCCAGGACTACGCGAAGAACTTGCCCGACTCCTGGGAGACAACCGGTGACCACCATCGATAACGCACATCTCTATCTAGTGACCGATGCCCGATTCCGCGCCGACGGAACCTCCGGTCTGACCGGCCTTGCCGAAGCCGCGTGCACGGCCGGGGTTGACATCATCCAGCTCCGGCAGAAGAACCCCCGGATCGAAGCGGCGGAGGAACTCGACCTCCTCGCCGCGCTCCGTGAGATCTGCGACCGGCACGGCACCCTGCTCGCGGTCAATGACCGGGCGGATATCGCCCGCGCCGCCGGTGCGGATGTTCTCCACCTCGGCCAGCAGGATCTACCCGTCGCCGTAGCCAGAGATATCGTCGGCCCGCAGGTGATCATCGGACGATCCTGCCACGACCCGGGCCAGGTCGATGCTGCCATCGACGATCCGGAGATCGACTATTTCTGCACCGGACCTGTGTGGGCGACCCCCACCAAACCCGGACGCGCCGCCACCGGTCTCGACCTCGTCCGGTACGCGGCATCCACAGGTACAGACAAACCCTGTTTCGCGATCGGCGGCATCAACCCCGACAATGCCGCAGACGTGATAGCAGCCGGTGCGCGCCGCCTCGTGGTGGTCCGCGCCATCGCGGACGCCACTGACCCGGCGGCGGCGACCCGTGCGCTCAGAGCGGTGGTGGCTGGGAGATGATCTCCATCGACGGCGCTCCCGTGAGCATCATCGGCGGATCCGTCATCGGCCTGGCCTGTGCCTTCCGACTGGCCCACGCCGGAGCCGACGTCACGCTGTACGCGCCATCGGCGAGCCCCCGCGACGGGGCCGGATGGGTCGCCGGCGGCATGCTCGGCGGACTCACCGAAGCCTGGCCGGGGGAGGAGACGATGCTCCACCTCGGGGTCGCGTCCCTCGATTCCTGGGAACAACTGCTCGCCGACCTCGCGGTCGGCGGTGCGGACGACATCGTCACCGGAACAGGCACGATCCTGACGGGTGCGGATGACGCGGACGCCACCGACATTGAACGGACCTTCGGATTCGTGGAATCGCACTACCCGGGGCGCCTCAGCCGCATCAGTCGACGGGAGATGCGCCAGCTCGAACCCGCGCTGCGGCGGGGCCTGCGCGCCGGGATACTGTGCCCGGAGGAACACGCCGTCGACAACCGCGTTCTGCTCCACCGGCTGACCGAGGCCTGCGACCGTCTCGGTGTCCGGAGGGTGGAGCAGATGGTGACCGACCTAACGGACATCCCCGGTGAGCGTGTCGTCGTCGCGGCAGGTGCGGGTGCCCGGGAACTTCTCGGCCTCGACATCCGCGAGGTCAAGGGCGAGGTCGTGCGCCTGCGTCGGCAACCCGGATCACAGCCCGCCCCGGCCCGTACGATCCGTGCCCGCGTCCACGGCCGACCCCTCTACCTCGTGCCTCGTGCCTGGGGAGTGGCCGTCGGTGCCACCGAATACGAGCACGGCCACGACACCGCACCCACGGCGGGAGGCGTCCGGCAGCTTCTCGACGACGCGGCACTCGTGTTCCCCGGAATCGACGACTACGTGTTTGACGAAGTGATCGCGGGGCTGCGCCCCTACAGCCCAGACAATGTCCCGGTCATCGGTTCTCTCGGTGATGGCCGCCTCATCGCCGCCTGCGGGCACGGACGCAACGGGGTCCTGCTCTCCGCCATCACCGCCGACGCCGTCCTCGCCGAGGTGCGCGGAACGCCACTCGACATCACCCGGCTCACCAGGCCGGACCGACCCACCCTGCCAGGAGTAGTACATGAGCCAGTTCACTGAACCTATCCCCAACGACGGACCACGCACAGTCACCGTCAACGGTGCCCCCCGCGACCTCACTCCCGATACCACCATCCGCCACCTCGTCCGTGAGCGCTCCGAGACCGACCGTGGTTTCGCCGTCGCCGTCAATGGCCTTGTCGTGCCCGCCGCATGCTGGGACGAGACGATCAGACAGCTTGATGCTGCGCAGATCGACATCCTCACCGCCGTCCAGGGAGGGTAGCCGTGTCGGAGCCACTCGTCATCGCTGGAAAGACACTCACGTCGCGCCTGATCATGGGCACCGGCGGGGCGGCCAATCAGCAGGTCCTCCGCGAGGCGCTCGTGGCCTCCGGCACGGCGATGACCACTGTCGCCATGCGCCGTGTCGACGCTGGGGGGCACACCGGGCTCCTCGCGATGCTTGATGACATCGGCGTGGAAGTCCTCCCTAACACCGCCGGCTGCCGAACCGCCGCCGAAGCCGTCCTCACGGCTCGTCTCGCCCGGGAAGCGCTGGGCACCAACTGGATCAAGCTGGAGGTCATCGCCGACGACCGGACGCTCCTGCCCGACGGTGTGGAGCTTCTCGACGCCGCCGAGCAACTCGTCGACGACGGCTTCGTCGTCCTGCCCTACACCAACGACGATCCCATCCTCTGCCGTCAACTGGAGGAAGCCGGGTGCGCCGCGGTGATGCCCCTGGCCGCACCGATCGGCACCGGGCTGGGAATCCGCAATGAACACAACCTGGAGATGATCACCTCCGTCGCCGGTGTTCCGGTGATCTGTGACGCGGGCATCGGCACCGCCTCCGACGCGGCGCGTGCCATGGAGCTCGGCTGCTCCGCGGTCCTCCTCGCCACCGCCGTCACCCGCGCCGATGATCCGGTGATGATGGCGCGGGCCATGAAACTCGCCGTCGAATCCGGCCACCTGGCACGGTGCGCCGGGCGTATCCCGAAGCGGTTCTGGTCGCAGGCGTCTTCTCCGACCGCACCGCCGGTGTGATGTTTCTGTCGTGGTTTCCAGCAGGTGGGTGATCTCTGACGGGAATCCTGGGTCCGATCCGAACTGTACATCTGCGACACAGAGCGTCCGGCTGTTATTCAGGCAGCCGTCTCGCCGCATCCAGAACATGGTTGACGCCGGATTGTCATAATGACAGACACGTGATTGAAGGAGCGTTTGCCGTCAAGCTTTTCACTACCCTTTACCCGAACCCCTGAATGAGAAATATGGCGCACCATGGAATGCTCTACCGGGTGTGATCTTTCGGTTATCTCGGGGTGGTCCGCGCCGGTTTCCGTTTCCTGTGTCAGACTGGTGGACATGATTGAAGTTTCCGGCCTGACCAAGAAGTACCGCCAGGTCCGCGCCGTCGATGATCTGACCTTTTCTGTCAATCCCGGGGTGGTCACGGGCTTCCTCGGGCCGAACGGGGCGGGCAAGTCGACGACGATGCGGATGATTCTGGGGCTCGACAAGCCTACTGCGGGCACCGCGACCATCAACGGTGTGCCCTACCGCAAACTGAAGAATCCGCTCCGGGAGGTCGGGGCGCTTCTCGACGCGAAGGCGACCCACCCGAACCGGAGTGCCGCGAACCACCTGAAGTGGATCGCAAAATCGAACGGGATCCCGAAGCGTCGGGTCGATGAGGTTCTCGGCCTCGTGGGTCTTGCAGATGTTGCAGGCAAGAAGACCGGCGGTTTCTCCCTGGGCATGGGGCAGCGGCTCGGTCTCGCGACGGCGCTGCTCGGTGATCCGGGCGTCCTGCTTCTCGATGAACCCGTCAACGGCCTGGACCCCGAGGGCATCCGCTGGGTACGTGATTTCCTCAAGGCGTTGGCAGGGGAAGGCCGTACCATCCTGGTGAGTTCCCACATGCTGTCCGAGATGGCGATGACAGCAGATCATCTCATCGTGATCGGGCGTGGAAAGCTCGTCTCCGATTCTTCCACCTACGACTTCATCAAACAGTCATCGCGTTCCTCCGTCTTGATGCGTACGGAGCAGTACAAGGAGTTCACGACGGTCCTTGAGGAGGAGAATATCGCTTACCGGGAAGACCTTGATGAGGAGAAGCGACCGCTCATCATCATCGACGATCAGACCACCGACTTCGTCGGCGCCCTCGCGTACTCCACCGGAATCATGGTCAACGAACTCACCGAGCGGAAGGCGTCCCTCGAGGAGGCGTTCCTCCAAATGACCGGCCACGCCCAGCAGTATCACACCGGTGACACCCCGGGGCAGCCGGAGATCCCGGGGACCGTACCGACGCCGGACGCCCAGAAGCTGAACGAGGAGAACTGACACATGTTTCCCAACATCCTTGCCGCGGAGTGGATCAAACTCCGCACCACCAAGGCATTCTGGTGGACGACCGCGATCTTCTTCCTCGTCGGCGTCGGTACGTCCGTGCTCTACGTCTACAGTGCGGCCCAGTTCGATGGGCAGGAGAACGCGATCCTCCTGCCGCAGATCCTGGTGTCCGGGATCGGTGCATTCGGGTTCCTCGTCCTGATGATCCAGGCCGTGATGGTCGTGACCGGGGAGTACCGCCACTTGGTCACCCACTCGACGTTCCAGGCGTGCCCGAACCGGACACTGGTCGTCATCGCGAAGCTCCTGCTGTACACGGTCATCGCCGCGGTTCTCACCTTCATCGGTGTACTCGGAGCCCTCTACGGCGCGAAACTCGTCGCATCCGACGCCTCCGCCGCGACCCTCGACATTTGGGGCGGGGACATCAGCCGCCGGATCATGTGGTCCTACCCGCTCGCAGCGGTGCTGCTCGTCGTGTTTGCCCAGGCCGTGGCCTGGGTCGTCAGACAGACCGCGGGGGCCATCTCGATCCTCTTCCTGTGGTATTTCGCGGTGGAGAATCTGATCAACCTGCTGGTTCCCAAGATCGGCAAGACGATTTACAAGTACGCCCCGTTCAACAACTTCAACGCCTTCGTCAACAATCAGGCGACCGAGGCCCCCTGGGGGGTCACCGGTAGTATCTGGTACTTCGCTGCCTGGGCGTTCGGACTCCTGATCGTGGCTATCCTCCTGGTGAATACCCGCGACGCCTGACCGGCCCGAACACACCCACCACACAACCCGGCACCTCACAGGGGTGCCGGGTTGTGTCATATCCACAAGGAGGAGTCCTCTAACGTGGAGGGCGCCCTCACAGACCGAGAAAGGACCGGTGCCCGTAGTGAACAAGCTCCAGTCGATGTCCGACCGCGCACTCAACGCGCAGATCCTCGTGCTCGTGCTGTGCGTCATCGGACTGGGTGCCATCCTGTTCGCAGTGCCCGACGGCAGGTGGGCCGCGCTACCCTTCATCATCTGTGTTGCCGGACTCCTCGGCTTCTGCGGGGAGGGCTACCGGCGCTGGAGCATCAGGCGCCGGTGACGTTCACCAGCCGTCATGTCGTTGGGGGAGATCCTGCGGTGTCTCTGGCGGTGTGATCGTGTAGCCGAGTTGTTTCAGAGCCTCGACAGCCACTTCGGGGGAGTCGCGGACAGCGGCTCTGCACTGGGTGTCGAGCCACTCTCGGCGCGCGGAAAGCAACGTGGCCTCCCAATTTTCTTTTGCGCGGAAGCCGCATTCGTTGATCGTGAAATAGAGGAAATCCTCCATCGAAGGTCGGAATCGGTGGCCGCCCACGGGGAGATGAAGGGACTGCCAGTCGCCGTTGCAGACCCCTTTCTTCCCGTTCCGCATGAGCCCCGGGCTCAACAGACCACCGACCCCGTGGACATGGATATGAGCGGCAGGAACTGAGGTCTTGTGTCGCTCATACTCGAATCTGACCGCCGGAGATTTGGCTGCACGGATCTGGAATGAGGAGTTCTAGATGACCGGAAAGGTAGCAGAACGGTCTAGACCGGCCTGGTAGGTGATCTTGGCACTGTACAGATCGCTGCCGGGGCAGGTCGATTCCGAGTTCACGGGGAGGACCGGGCCGCTGTATGCCAGTTCCACCTCTAAAACAGCGCTGGCCGTCAACTCATCCTCGTTGACCTCGACCACGCTTTTCGGTGTGAAGGGTAGAACCCGCACGAGGAGCTCTTCGCACTCTTGGAAGAACCTCTCGGCCTAGGTATAGAACCCGGTACTATCCACGACGCGGCATGCCGAGGAGGAACTCCGTTCTCTGGAGCTCCTCATAGACCTGCATGTCCGCGGGGGACAACAGACCCAATCGCGCCAGATCACGGTAATCCCGGTACGTCATGCGAGCTTCGAGCCTGTCGGTCAACTCTCGTCGACGCTTCTGGAGTTCTGCATTGTTGGTCTTCCTGATGGTGATGGCCACGGTGGCAGCTCCCTTCTCGATTGCTCTGGTCGTTTACCTGAATTATTCCACCACAGTACCCGGACGGGTTACCCCCATCTGTTCGAGAATCTTGGGTTGGGAAGCTGAAGAGGTGGTCTATGCCCCGTGCTTTCTACGTCGCGCTGATTGGAAGATAGACGCGCCCGCCGGATTCCGCGAACTCCTTCGACTTCTCCTGCATACCGGCTTCGATCGCCTCTACACTGTCCAGTCCGTGCTGCTTCGCGTATTCGCGCACATCCTGGGAGATGCGCATCGAGCAGAACTTCGGTCCGCACATCGAACAGAAGTGCGCCGTCTTCGCGGGTTCCGCAGGCAGTGTCTCGTCGTGGAAATCGAGGGCGGTGTCCGGATCGAGGGCGAGTGCGAACTGGTCGTGCCACCGGAACTCGAATCGCGCGGTGGACAGGGCGTCGTCACGCTCCTGGGCGCGCGGATGCCCCTTGCCCAAGTCCGCTGCGTGGGCGGCGATCTTGTAGGTGATCACACCGATCTTCACGTCATCCCGGTTGGGTAGCCCGAGGTGTTCCTTCGGGGTGACGTAGCAGAGCATGGCGGTCCCTGCCTGCCCGATGATCGCGGCGCCGATCGCGGAGGTGATGTGATCGTAACCGGGTGCAATGTCCGTGGCGAGGGGGCCGAGCGTGTAGAACGGCGCTTCTTCACACCACTCTTCCTCCCACTCCACATTGATCGCGACCTTGTGCATGGGGACGTGTCCCGGCCCCTCGATCATCACCTGGCACCCACGTTCCTTAGCGACCCTCGTCAGCTCACCCAGCGTGCGCAGCTCGGCGAGCTGTGCCTCATCGTTCGCGTCAGCGATGGAACCGGGGCGTAGTCCGTCGCCGAGGGAGAAGGTGACGTCGTATTTCGCGAGGATGTCGCACAGCTCCACGAAGTGCGTGTACAGGAAGGATTCTTCGTGCCGGTTGAGGCACCAGGCCGCCATGATCGAACCACCACGGCTGACGATGCCGGTGACCCGGTTCGCGGCCAGCGGGACGTAGCGGAGCAGCACACCGGCGTGAACGGTCATGTAGTCCACGCCTTGCTCACACTGCTCGATCACGGTGTCCCGGTAGATCTCCCACGTCAGCTTCGTGGGATCACCCTTGACCTTCTCCAGGGCCTCGTAGATCGGGACGGTACCGACCGGCACGGGGGAGTTGCGCAAGATCCACTCGCGGGTCTCGTGGATGTCCCGCCCGGTGGACAGATCCATGATGGTGTCCGCGCCCCAGCGGGTCGCCCACACCATCTTTTCCACCTCTTCCGCGATGGACGAGGTCACGGCGGAGTTTCCCATGTTGGCGTTGACTTTCACCGCGAACTTCTTGCCGATGATCATCGGTTCGATCTCCGGGTGGTTGTGGTTCGCGCAGATCACCGCGCGACCTGCCGCGACCTCCTCGCGAACGGTCTCGGGGTCGAAGCCCTCGCGGTGGGCGATGAACGCCATCTCCGGGGTGACGATCCCGGCACGGGCCCACGCCAACTGGGTCCGCACCTTCAGCTCCGGGTGCTCATCAGAAGCAGGGACCGCATCGGGGTGCGGCCACGAGTCACGGATCTTTGCCAGCCCTTCCTTCAGATTCAGCTCCGGATCGGTGTGGGTGTAAATACCGGAGGTGTCGTACACGTCGAAATGGTCACCGTTGGTCAGGTTGATGCGTCGGGCGGGAACCCGCAGGGTGGTGCCCTGGAAGTCGACCTCGTTGTAGATCTTCTCGCTCCGGTAAATCGGCCCTGTGGTGACCTGCCCCTCGGTTGGAGGTGCGGTTTTCGGGTTTACTCTGGGCGTGCGTGAGCGCATGACTGTATTTCCTCTCCCTACGCCGGCATTACCCGGACAGGTTCGAAACGGTCGGCACCCCCGGTGATTCAGGTGCCCTCTCAGCGTGGTTGGGGCCACGCTCCCGTGGTTGACAGGTTGTGCGCACGAGTCTAACAAGCGTCAGGTGACATGGATCGGGTGTCGGGGACTGTGTCCCCCTGAGCGGGGTGGCCTTGTGTCCACCCTGCAGTCCGTTTTCGGGAAAGTCAGGGGTTGTCCGTCACGGGAGTCCACGCCTGCTCCTTCTGTGGCATGCCGAAGTAGCTGGCCATGCCGATGAACCCCGCCATGGAGGCACTGTTCATGCACGCCATTCTGTCCGCGTTCTCTTGCGCGGGGTCACCGTTTCCGATGGTCGCCCACGTCGGGGCGTCGGGAACTGGAGCACCGAACACGGATCCTGTCGTTATCAGCGTGGTGGAGGGACCGTCGCCGCCCGCAGATTCACTGACGATAATTTCCACCGGCCCACCGGGAACAACGAGCTGACGCGTGTCCGGGTCCCAGAGTGCGAGGGCACTGTCTGGGATGGTGATGTCGACATCGACGGTTTCACCCGGTGCTATCTCGACCCTGCTGTAGCCGACGAGTTCGCGGATTCCGTCGCGTACCGCATATGCCTGGACAACGGTGGTGCCGTGGCGGTTCCCGGTGTTGGTGACTGTCGCGGTGACGGAATTTGGTCCGGTCGCGTGGACATCGTCCGTGGTAAAGGTGGTGTAACTCAGACCGTGGCCAAACCACCAGCGTGGTGTGATGGACTGCTGCTGATAGCCCCGGTACCCGACGCCGGTTCCCTCAGTGAACACACCTGAACCGAATGAGCTGGTGGTGGGCATCTGATCCTGGGACAGTGGCCAGGTCACCGGGAGGTGACCGGAGGGGTTGACGTCACCGAAGATGATGTCTGCGAGTGCATCGCCGTACTCCTGTCCGGGGTAGAACGCTGCGAGTACCGCCGGGATATTATCCCCGTATCCGTTGATGTCGACGGGTCCTCCCGTGTTGGTCACGAGGACGACTCGTTTGTTGGCCTCTAACGCGGTGCGGATGATGTTGCGCTGGTGCAATCCGAACCGGAAATCGGTGTTGTCGACGGATTCGGTGATGTGCCGGTGCATGACGACGATCACGAGGTCGGAGTTTGCGGCGAGTTTCCGTACGGTGGGCAGGTAGTTGCCGTCGGTGTAGTGCACCTCGGTGCTGGTGCCCAGGGCACGGGAGTAGAGCCCCTCGAAGGGAGTGACGATGTCGTCGGCGATGACGTGGCCGGAGCCACCTCCTGACCCGAGTGCGTCCCGACCCGCACCGGAGCCGATGAGCCCGATGGTGTGGACGGAGTCGTCGACGGGGAGCACGGGGTGTTCGCCTGAGTTCGTGAGAACGGTGTCATTGCGTAGCAGGACCAGTGATTTCGCCGCGATGTCCCGGGCGAGTGCCCGGTGTTCCGGTCCCGTCACCACGGTGTCCTGCGTGCCGGTGGGCGGGGAGTCCACGATGCCGGAACGGAACATCTCGGATATGACGTTGTGCACCATCGTGTTGACGCGAGTATCGGACACCGCGCCCGAGTCCACGGTGGACCACAGGTGATCGGAATAGAAGCACGAGTCAGGCATCTGCATGTCGAGCCCGGCGTTCGCGGAGGCGACGGTGTTGTGCTGGCCGTACCAGTCACTCACCGTGAAGCCGTTGAAGCCATACTGACCGCGCAGCACTTGATTCATCAGGTAGGAGTTGTTGCAGTTCTTCGTTCCGTTGAGTTGGGAGTAGCTGCACATGACCGAGGAGACGCCGGCATCCGCAACCCTGCCGAAGGGTTTTAGGTAGATCTCCTGGAGGGTTCTCTCATCGACGGTGGCGTCACTGGCGTTGGTGTTGCGGCCGTTCTCGCGGGTGTAGGCGCCGAGGTGTTTGGCGACCCCCATAATCCCGGCAGAGCGGGTACCGGTTACCTCCGCCGCCCCGAGATCGCCGACGAGGAGGGGATCCTCGCCGGGGGACTCGAAGAAACGGCCCCACCTGGGGTCACGGGCGATGTCGATGGCGGGACCGGCGACCGCGTTGGCACCCTTGCCGCGTGCCTCGGTTGCGATGGCTGCCGCATATTTCTGTGCGAGCTCGGGTGAGAAGGTCGCACCGAGATTGAGATGGGAGGGAAACTGGGTGACCCCCGATGCGCCATTGCCGATTCCGGCGGGACCGTCGGTGAACTTCACCGGTGGCAGGCAGAGACGTTCGACCCCGTAGGTACGACCGGCGAACTCCGGACCCCACCCCTGAAGGTAGGCGGCCATG
This sequence comes from Corynebacterium sp. CCM 9204, assembly GCF_041357695.1. NCBI lineage: Bacteria > Bacillati > Actinomycetota > Actinomycetes > Mycobacteriales > Corynebacteriaceae > Corynebacterium > Corynebacterium sp. CCM 9204. The sequence goes on along the minus strand of NZ_JAUERX010000005.1, from coordinate 49,169 downwards.
CCGGTGAGGACGGCGGATTTCTCCTCCCGCGTCATCTCCGCAATCACCCTGTCCGCACGTTCATCGGGCTCGACGGATGGGTCTAGCCACGGGGAACAGTCCACGGGCGTTGTTCCCGTGGAGTTCTGGGCTACTGCGGGGGTGGTCCCGAGAAGGACAGCCGTGGTGGCCAGCAATGCGGCCGTCGTACGGGTGGGAAGGCGGTGTGGGATGATGCGCATGTGGTCTCCTCAAAAGGGGAGCGGAACAGGTAGCACATAGTGTGCATGAAAACCGTTGCGGCTGGTGGGGAATCGGGGATGAGCAGTACATTTCCGTTGATTTGGGAAAAATGGAAGCGCTCCTGTGCTCCGACTGTCTGCGCCGTACAGCGTTAGACTGTCGCGGTGTTGAATCGTGTGACAGACGGAAAGAAGTGTGATGGCATGAGGCGTGGTGCACCGGGACGTCCGGAACTTGGTGCAGGGCTACTTGCAGCCCTTGCACTGATGATCTCGGCGGGGCCCTTCGCCATCGACATGTACTTACCTGCCCTGCCGACGTTGCGGGATGATCTCGGTGCGACAACGGTCTGGGCGCAGTTCACACTGATGACCTTCATGGTCGGCATGGCGGTGGGACAACTGGTCATCGGCCCCTTGTCTGATGTGACGGGTCGGCGTCCTCCACTCATCGTGGCGACGGTGCTTTCCGTTGTGTGCGCCGTCGCTTCTGCACTCGCCCCGTCGGTCTTTGTTCTCGTGGCAGTCCGTGCGGTGATGGGGCTGGCGAATGGGGCGTGTGTCGTACTGGCCCGGGCCATTGTCGCGGATTTAGCTGAGGGGCGGCGGGCGGCGCAGGCGTACTCGCTACTCATGGCGATGATGGGGATTGCGCCCGTCATCGCCCCGTTGATGGGGGGCCTCCTGGTGGAACCGATCGGGTGGCGTGGCCTGTTCTGGATTCTCGCGGTCGTCGCCGGTGTCCAGGTCATCGTCGCGTTACTGGTCGTCGGGGAGTCGAAGCCCCGGAGACCTGGGGGTGGCGGTTGGGCAACGTTTACTGTTGGTGTCCGAGTGGTCTCATCGAACCGGCTGTTCACCGCCTACACCGTGAGTTTCGCGGCGGCTGCCGGTGTGCTCTTCGGCTATATCGCCGCTGGCCCGCTCGTGTTCATCGACCACTTCGGGATGAGTCCGCGACTGTATTCGATCGTGTTTGCGGTGAACTCCGTTGCGCTCGTCACCGGTTCCCTGGTGAACTCCCGTTTGGTTCGCAGATTCGAACCCGCGTCAGTGCTCCGGGTGGCAGGGGGTGTGGTTCTTGCCTGCGGACTGGTGTTGCTTGGTGACGCGCTGTTGTTTGGTGGGCATCTTCCGGTGGTGTTGGGCACCCTGTTCATTGCGTTGGGGCACATGCCCGGGATCTTCGGTAACGCGACGGCCTTGGGTGTGTCTGCTGTCCGTTCCCACGCGGGACTCGGGTCAGCGGTGATGGGTTTTTGCCAGTTCCTCGTTGCCGGTGCGGTGAGTCCGCTCGTCGGACTCGGCGGCAGACCCGTGGTGGCGCTGGGAATCGTGGTGGCGGTGAGCGTCGGGCTGTCGTTGTGCGGGGCGCTTGTTGCGGGTCGCCTGACGCGGATAGTCACTGCAGAGCCGCGGTGAGCCGCATCGCGTTGTCCAGGTAGCGTTTCCCGAGTCCGCGCCGGGACCATTGTTCATAAGTCAGTTCCGTGCACCGTCCGAGGTACACGTCCGCGAGATCGCTGAGTTTCTGGGCGATCTCCCCGGCCGTGACCATCAGGGTGACCTCGTAGTTGAGGCCGAAACTGCGCATGTCCATGTTGGATGATCCGAGAACTCCGATGGTGTCGCCCTGTGGGTCGGCGAGGGCGAATTTGCTGTGCAGGATCATCGGGGCCGGGTACCGGTGGATGTGGACCCCCGCCTCGATGAGCATCTTGTAGTAGCTGGCCTGGGCGTGCCCCACCATGAATTGATCGGAGACCTCGTTGACCAGCAGATCGACCCGGACACCCCGGTAGCAGGCGGTGAGGATCGCCTCCATGAGGGAGTCATCCGGGATGAAGTACGGGCTGCACAGGATCAGATGTTCTTTGGCGTGGTGCACCATCGAGTTGAACAGCCGGAGGTTGGGTTCGGTGACGTACCCGGGGCCTGAAGGCACGAGTTGGACGATCTCAGTGCCTGCCGCTGGTCCGGTGTCCGAGGTCTGCGGGAGTTCGAGGACCGTCCCGGTTTCCTGGTACCAGTCGACGGCGAAGATCATCTCCATCGCCTCAACGACGGGGCCGGACAGTTGAATCATGAGATCCACCCATTCTCGGCCGGAGCGGTGGTTCCTGCGGGAGAGGTATCCGGGTTCGATCATGTTCTGCGAGCCGATGAACCCCGTTCGTCCGTCGATGATGAGGAGTTTGCGGTGGTTGCGGAGGTCCGGGCGGCGGAACCTCCAGTGGAAGGGTTTCAGGGGCATGGTCAGATGCCAGTCGATGCCTGCTTCGGTGAGTTTTCCGCCGAGTTTCCGGTACCCGGGGTACTTCCAGCTCCCGACCTGGTCGAAAAGGAGACGGACATCGACGCCACGATCGACGGCGCGTTGACATGCGCGGAAAAAAACATCCGTGGTGTCATCCCAGGCGATGATGTAGATCTGGGCGTGGACCGTGCACTCGGCGGCGTCGACAGCCGCGGCCATCGCAGTGATGGACTCCCGGTAATCGGAGTAGAGACCGTGGAACCGGGAGTGCACCGCGGGTAGATCCGTGAGCCTGTCGTTGAGACGCATCACCGAGGCCACTTCGTCAGAGAGCTCCGCGCCTTCGGGAAGAGTGGGGGCCTCCGTGAGCGTTGAACCCACCATCGCCTGTGCCTCCATCTGGATGCGGTGCCTGCGACGGTTGATGTAGGGGCTTCCCATCATCAGGAACAGTGGAAGCCCGATGACTGGTACGAAGAGGATTGCCAGCAGCCAGGCGGAGGAGGAACTGGGTTTCCGGTCCTGTGCGACGGTTCCCACCGCAATGATCTTGACGGCATAGTCGAGCAGGAGTCCTGCGGACTGCCACCACTCCAGCGAAGTCAGGTAGCCGAGTACATTGGGCATCCTGTCTAATCCCCGTCGACCGTGTAGTCGACGATCACGGGGGCATGGTCCGAGGCCCCGTCACCGGCGCGCTCGTCCCGGTCGATGAATGCCGCTCGGGCACTGTGCGCCAGGGGGTGACTGGCCAGGTGGAAGTCGATGCGCATACCTTCGTTGCGGCCGAACCGCATCGCCTTGTAGTCCCAGTAGGTGTATTCGCCGGGGGTGAACTGTCGCGTGGTCTCCGTCAGACCGGCTTCGGTGAGCTGCTGGAAGAAAGCCCGCTCTGGCTCGGTGACGTGGGTTTTGCCGTCGAAGAAGCGGCGGTCCCATACGTCGCCGTCGGTGGGTGCGATGTTGAAGTCCCCCGTGCACAACAGCTTCATCTCGGGGTCATCGGTCAGGGCCTCCCGAACGTGAACTGCCAGGGCATCGAGCCACCGCAGTTTGTACTCGTAGTGGCGGTCAGCGATTTCCCGGCCGTTGGGGACGTACAAACTCCACACCCGAACTCCACCGCATGTCGCGCCGACGGCACGTGCCTCGATCACCTGGTCGGCGATAGCGTCCTTCACGAACCCGGGTTGACCGGGAAAATGATCGGTGACATCCGTCAAGCCGACTCTGGAAAGCAGAGCAACTCCGTTCCACTGGCTGTACCCCACATGCGCCACCTCGTAACCGACCTGTTCGAACGGTAGGTAGGGGAACTGGTCGTCCCGGCACTTCGTCTCCTGGACCGCCAGGACGTCCACATCGTGGCGGATCAGAAAATCGACCATGCGGTCGGCCCGGGTACGAACCGAATTGACGTTGAACGTGGCAATGCGCATACCTAGAGAGATTAGCCGTCAACGACTTTTCCGGGAACCTGGTGAAGTGCCGACACGTTCATCAGGTGAGAGAGGTGAACGGCACGATGACTTTTCCTGACGGTACGTATCCGGGTCGGCCCGATGACGGCCCCCGGAATCGGATGAAGAACCTGGTCCCGGGTGCGCTGTACCGTGCGCAGTGCATGCGAACCGTGATCGCCACCCCCTTCACCGCACCCGTCGAACATGATCAGGTGGAGTGCTTCAGCGCCTTCGCCCCGGGGCTGAAAACCGGTCGCCGGGACCTGCTCAATGCTCCGGTCCGATTACGGGTCGCGGCGCTCGCGTTGGATGCCGCGATTTTTTCGACGCTCTACCTGGTTCTCACCGTCAGCGTCGCCATTGCCACCGGCAACTGGATCTGGTACCTCGCACTTCTGGCCGGGCCACTGCCGTTCTGGCTCTGGCAAGTCATCGGGGACGTGAATGGCGGCGGTCCGGGGAAACGACTGCTTGGTCTTCGGGTTGCGGGGCCCGCAGACTGTCCGGTCACGATGAGTCAGGCGGCGCGCCGCAACCTGTGGCTGTTTATCCCGGCGATTCCCGTCGTAGGGCCGGTCGCGGCGCTCGCGGTTGGCATGTGGCTCGCCGGGTCAGCGAAACTCGACGCCTACGGAATGGGGCCGCACGACCGTTCCTCCCGGACCCGCGTCATCATCCGGAGGTGAACTCCGGATCGAGTTCAGCGTAGCGATGCCGGTGATGTTCGACGAAGCCCAATTTGTCATAGAGCCTGATCCCGGCGGTGTTGGCTGCCAACACTTGCAGGTACGCCATGTCGCCTCCGTTCTCCGCGCCCCAGTGCAGCATCGCTATGCCGAGCTGTGTTCCAAGGCCCCGGCGGCGGTGGTCGGCGGCAACCTCGACGGCGGAGTAGCCAAGCCAGGTACGACCATCCCCGGATGAGGTGATCGTGCCCCTGGTGATTGCAACGGTCCGACCGGTGACATCCAAAAGCCGACCGAATCCCATCCGGCCGTCGATGCGCGTGCGCAGGAGATTAAGTGCGTGTTCGGGGAGTGGGCGCCCCCGGAAGTGGTAGAGCGTCAGCCACTCGTCGTCGGGTTGTTCGTCCACACGGTGTGCGACTCCGTCCGGCAAGTCCAGGGAAGGAAGATCGTTCAGTGGTCGGGTCATCACGACGATCTCCGGGCCCGTCCGCCACGCTGGACCAGCACATGCGATGCGCGCGGGGTTCCCGATCCGGTCAGGTATCAGGACCCTCACCGGAAGGTCGTGCTCCGCATAGAAGGCCTCAATTTCCGCGAGTGGAACTTCACTCAATCCGGCAGACCTGCCCAAAGGTGCCGCAGAGTTGGAACGCTCGGTGATGCCGTCGCCCGCACGCAGTAACCACTGGCCAGACCAGCGGTGCTCAATCCCCGGGAAAGCGGCGGCGGTCGCGGTCTCCACCGCGCGGATGTCACTGTTGCGTACCCGCCGGGGTGGGAGCACTTTGCAGACCTGGACCAACTCGTCCGGGATGGTCACCGTCGGAGCATCGGAGGGAAGACCACCGACCGACTGGGGGCGCACAACCAGCGGATCGAGGGACACCACGTGCCCGATGACATCGGTGAGATGGCCCGGGGTATCCGGGAGATGGCGGCGGACGATCACACGATCGCCCGGCCGCGGGGCACGTTGTGGCACGGCTAGTCCGTGGTCCTGCGCAGTGCCGGGGGGACGTCCGCGTCGACGGTGTCGTCCCGGTCGTGGCTATCGTGCCCGAACGGATCGGCATCTGCTCCGGGCATCCAGGTCAGCCCGGCTTCGGTCCACCCGTTGCGCTTGATGGTCTTCTTCGCGGCGCGACGGTGCCGGCCGATGAGGGTGTCGGTGTAGAGGAAACCGTCGAGATGGCCGACCTCGTGCTGGAGGCAGCGAGCGAAGAGTCCGTAACCCTCGATGCTGATTTCGTTGCCCTCGGCGTCGGTTCCGGTGACCCGTGCCCAGTCGGCTCGTCCGGTGGGGAAGGTTTCTCCGGGGACGGAGAGGCACCCCTCGTCATCGTCGCCGTTGTCACGGGGCATGGACTGGGGTATCTCGGAGGTTTCGAGTACCGGGTTGATCACGCAACCACGCCGGATGGGGCCACCGTTGGCATCGATGTCAGCCTGGGGCTTCTCGGAACCCTCGGGGCCTTCGATATCGGGGCAGTTGTAGACGAAGAGCCTTTTACCGACGCCGATCTGGTTGGCTGCGAGACCAACGCCGTGGGCGACGTCCATGGTCTCGTACATGTCGCGGATGAGTTCCTGGAGTTCGGCGGGCGACTCGGTGACGGGTGCAGTCGGGTTATGCAGCACCGGGTCACCGTGGATAACGATGGGTCGGACAGTCATACCCGGGAGTTTAGTTCACCTCTAGACTGGAGCCATGCCCGCCTCCACACAGTTGTCCGAGTTCGATGCCCGGTTACTGGCGTTCGCGGAGAATGCACCCCGTTCCCCCGGGGCCAGGGAAGAAGCCATCGCCCGAACATTGGGGATAAGCGCTGTGCGTTATTACCAGCGTCTCAACCTGCTTCTCGACGAACCGGCGGCCGCTGCGGCCCATCCGACACTCGTTGCGAGGCTGCGGCGGATACGCGACCAGCGAGCCGAATCACGTAAGAGGATCAAAAGCAGCTAAGATAACTCCTTGTGTCCCCCAACAAACACAGTGACGCCCCCGAAGGTTCCGACGTCCCCGAAGGCCGCCCCGATGAAGCTGTCAGGCATGTGCCTGTTGGGGAGCCCAGATCCCTGCCGCTGAGGGGATTCGCGATGATTCTCGCGGCGGTTGCCGTACTGCTCGCGGCGTGGGCATTATTCGTCGGGCTTCGCGGTGATGACTCCGATACCACCCCTGCCGTGGCAGGAAACACGAGTTCCACCGCACCGACCAGTAACGCAGCGCGCGCAGAGGCCCCCGCTGCCTCCACCGCAGAGGAGGAGACACAGAAGGAGCGGGAAGAAGTGACCTCTGGGTCGCCGAGTCCCGAGCCTGAAGTCACACCGACAGCGGAGATCCCGGTTCAACCACAGCCGAATTCTCAACCCGCTCCTGCCCCCGTCGGTGATCCCCGGACGGTGGCTGTGCACGCCCTGAACAATTCCACGGTCCAGGGGCTGGCTAACCGTGCCGCCGACAGACTCACCGGACAGGGCTGGACAGTCGGGGAGGTGGGTAACCTCGCGGAGGCGTACCTGCCCGCGTCGGCCGTCTACTACAACCCAGGAAACCCCACAGAAGAAGCGGCGGCCCGTGAGGTCGGTACCGCCCTCGGTATTCCCGCGAAGGTACGTACTCCGGAGCTCGCGACCGCTCCCACCGGTGGAGTTGTCGTGGTTCTCACGGGTGACGTCACCTTCTGACACGGCACTCCTCTTCTTCCGTTCCGTCCCACTAGGAGCCGATATGGCTGATCACATGAACTTCAACCGTTCCCCGGAACCGACTCTCGGTGTGGAATGGGAGATCGGGCTCATCGACCCCGACACCCGCGACCTCACGCCGCGTTCATCCGACATGATCGAGCTCATGTCGAAGAAGCGCCCCGATCTGCAGGTGGAACCTGAGTTCCTGAAGAATACCGTCGAGATGGTCACCGGTGTCTGTCACACAGTGCCCGAGGCCGTCGCCGAGCTCGGTTCCGGTCTTGATTCCCTCCACGAGTCGGCTGGTGAGCTGGGGGTCCGCCTGTGGTCCGCCGGGTCGCACCCGTTCTCGGACTGGCGGGACCAGGAGGTCTCGGACAAGAGCCCGTACACTGAGATCATCCGTAGGACGAAGTTCTGGGGTCGGCAGATGCTGATCTGGGGCCTGCACGTCCACGTGGGAGTCAGCCATGAGGCCAAGGTCTGGCCCATCATCAACGCCCTGATGACGAACTATCCGCACCTGCTCGCCCTGAGCGCCGCTTCTCCCGGATGGAACGGATTGGACACCGGTTACGCATCGAACCGTACGATGCTCTACCAGCAACTTCCCACCGCAGGTGCGCCCTATGGGTTCAACACCTGGAGCCAGTGGACCGAGTATCTGCGGCAGCAGGAAAAGTCCGGGGTGATTGACCACACCGGTTCCATGCACTTCGATATCCGTCCTTCCGCCAAGTGGGGCACCATCGAGATTCGTGTCTCGGATGCACCCAGCAACCTTCGGGAACTCGCGGCGCTCACTGCGCTCACCCACTGCCTCGTCGTGTACTACGACCGGGCCTTCGAAGCGGGCGAAACCTTGCCGTCCCTGCAGCCCTGGCACATCCGGGAGAACAAATGGCGTGCCGCCCGACACGGTCTTGAGGCGGACATCATCTGCTCACGGAATACCGACAAGGTGAGTGTCGCAGACGACATTGTCCGCATCGTCACGGTGCTGGAACCCCTCGCGGAGGAACTCGGCTGTGCCGAGGAACTTGCGATAGTGCACGAGATCATCGACAGGGGTGCGTCGTACCGGCGTCAGCGTGAGCTGTACGAGCGGACGGGTGACTGGCGTGACGTCGTCGATTTGATCTGTGATGAGATGGAGCGCGGTCGGCCCTGATCCATCGACACTGCACGGTGTATCGCTGAAAGGCACCCGCCCTGAAGAGGCGGGTGCCTTTTCGGATGCACCGGGTCTCGTGTTCTCGTGTTCTTCAGGGGGAAGAGCTGTTACGGGTGTCGTCCCTGGATAAGGCCTCCGGGTCGTACAGCTTTTCCTTTCTGGCCAGGCGGCCCAGGCGCTGTCCGATCACAGGGGCGGTGATCAGGGTGAAGGCGATGATGAGAATGAGAACCCCGAGGTCTCCTGCCGCTCCGGCGTCGAGGTTCCGGGAGCCGCTGACTCTCAGAAGCGCCCCGCTCACCGCCAGGATCAGTCCGAGTGTCTGGGGTTTTGTCACCGCGTGCAGTCGTGTCAGGGTGTCCCGGAAACGGGCGAGACCGATCGCTGCAGACAAGGCGAGGAGTGATCCGAGGAACAGGAGGATCAGGGACAGGACATCGAGGATCAGCGTGGTCATTGGGCGCCATCCCGTTTCCGGAAACGGGTGACCGCCACGGTGGAGATGAAGCCGAGCAGTGCCACGACGATCATCGAGTTGGTCACGGTCGTGTCGAGGGTGCGGCAGATGTAGACGGCTAGGGTGCACTGGATCATCGCCACCACCGCATCCAGACTCAGGAGTCGGTCGAGCGAGTTTGGCCCGACGAGCATCCGCCACCCCGTCACGATGAAAGCCACCGCCAGCAGGGAGGCGGGGATGAGGAGGAGCGTGTTGTAGAGGGACGGGTCCATCAGCCGTTCCTTTCGAAGATGTGGATGAGACGGCGTTCGAGTTGAGCGATCCGTCGGATCTCGCGTTCGACCACACCTGTGGATGATCCGTCGATCAGGTGCATGGTCAGCTTTCGGTCGGCGATGTCGAGATCGGTGACCGTACCCCCGGGTTGCAGATTGAGCAGGGTCACGGCGAAGGAGAACACCAGATCCTCCTGCACCCGCATCGGTACGATGATGATGGCCCCCGGGGGAACAGGTGCGGGCCGTAACGCGATCACGGCGACCTTCACCGAGCTGGCGACCAGGTCGATGCTGAAGCGTCCAGCCAGGCGCAGGAGAGCCGGCCAGCGGACTCCCGTTCCCGATCCCGGCATGGATGGGAGGGGAAGGAGCAGGGTTACCGCCACTCCGATTCCCAAACCTGCGAGAAGGTTACCTGCGGAGAACTCCCCCCACAGCAGCGCCCACATGAAGGTCAGCCACAGCACGGCCTGCGGGCGGAAGCGGCGGCGGACTCCAGCGATCATCGTTGTTCTCCCTCGCTCGGGGCTGCGGCGGCATCCTCCGGGCTACGGCGGGCGTCGATACCGTCGTTGATACGGTCTCGGTTGCCCGGTGCGAACGGTCCGGACTGACCGGGTACGAGTGTACGGCCGGGGTTGAGATAACCGGGGCCGAGAACGGCGCGGCGGTAGACGGCGACGTCCTGCGCGGATTCCGCGGAGCGGCCCGTCACTGCCGAAATCGGCCCAGCGAGGATGCTCACGGCGAGGGACGCGATGACCAGGAGTGCGGTCGGCACGACCATTCCGGCGGGCATTCTGCCGACGTCGGGGCGTTCCGACAGCTCTATTTCACGGCGTGTGCCACCGAGTGGTCCCGTGGCTGCTAAAGCAGTTGCTCCGTCGGGGGCGTCGGAGCGGTCCCGCCAGAATGCCTTCGACCACACGACAGTCATCGTGTACAGCGTCAGGAGCGAGGTGACAACGGCTCCCGCGACCAGTACCCATGCCATCGCCCCACCGTGTCCGGCTGCGGCCTCCACGAGAATGAGCTTCCCGAGGAAACCGGAGAATGGTGGGATACCGCCGAGGTTGAGGGCCGGAATGAGGTAGAGGACCGCGAGTAGGGGGGAAACGTAGGCGAGCGAACCGAGTCGGCGGAGTGATGACGAACCGGCCTGGCGTTCGATGAGACCGACCACGAGAAACAGTGCGGTCTGCACGAGAATGTGGTGCACGGTGTAGAAGATCGCTCCGGAGAGCCCCGTTGCGGTTCCGAGAGCGACCCCCATGATCATGTACCCGATGTGGCTGACCAAGGTGAACGACAGGAGACGTTTGATGTCGTTCTGGGCCATCGCACCGAGGATGCCGACCAGCATCGTCAGCAGCGCCGCCCACATCAGTACGCCGTCGAGACGCCCGTCGGTGAACACCACGGAACGCACACGGATGATCGAGTAGACACCAACTTTGGTGAGCAGACCGGCGAAGACGGCGGTAACGAGGGCGGGGGCGGTCGGATAGGAGTCCGGGAGCCATGAGTACAGCGGGAAAACCGCAGCCTTGATACCGAAGGCGACGAGCAGCACCGCGAAGATGGCCGCCCGGGTGCCTTCGGGAACCTGCTCCATCCGAACCGAGACCTGTGCCATGTTCATGGTTCCCACCGCCGCGTAGATGAGGGCGAGGGCGACGAGGAACACGAAGGAAGAGAGCATTGAAACCATCACGTAGCTCACACCGGCCCGGACTCGGGCTGGGGAAGCGCCGATGGTCAAAAGGACGTAGCTGGCGACGAGAAGAACCTCGAAACCGACATAGAGGTTGAACAGGTCACCGGCGAGGAAAGCCATGTTCACACCCATGGTGAGCAGCAGGTATGCAGGAAGGAACACCCCCACGGGTTCATCCTCTGTTCCGTCACGCACACCCTGACCGATGGCGTAGCGGAGAACGGAGAACAGTACCAGCGAGGACACCGCGAGCAGTAGTGCGGAGAGCCGGTCCGCGACGAGGGTGATGCCCACCGGGGCATCCCAGCCACCGATCTGGAGAGTCTGGATGCCCACCCGGTCGACGAGGGCGACGAGCACGGTACACAGAACGATCAGAACGGTCAGCGCGGTCGCGGTCACCGCACGCTGGATCCGAGGGTGCCGCCCCGCAAGGAGGCATACCGCAGCGGCCACCGCGGGGATGATCACCGGGAGCGGGACGAGATGGGGGATGAGGATGTCCGTGGACAGCGCTTCAGGGAAGCCCATCAGTTGTCCTCCTTCACGGGACGTTCGAAGCTCTCGGGGCCGAAATCGTCCCCGTGGCCTGTTGCCCGCCCGGTCTCGGGATCTGCGGAAGCGTCGTGGTCGGGTGCCGCCGAGGCGGTATCGGGTCGGTGGGCGATCGCGGTGTCCTCGGTATCGTCGCCGATGAGGTCGGCGGTGCGGTAGCGGTACTGGCGGAAGGCGAGAGCCAGGATGAATGCAGTCATGGCCATGGAAATGACGATGGCGGTGAGGATCATCCCCTGGGCGAGGGGATCGGCGTCGGTGCCCGTCAACGTGGACTCACGCCCGGCGATCGGTGGTGCGCCCGCGCCACCACCCGAGGTCAGCATGAGCAGGTTTGCCCCGTTTCCGAGGAGGATCAGGCCGAGCAGCATCTTTGTCATGGCCCGTTCGAGGAGGAGGTACACTCCGCAGGAGATGAGAACCCCGCACGCGATGAGCAGGAAGAGATTCGCGACCATACTGCTACCTCCGCTTCCTTCTGATGATGATTGTTCCCTCGGAGTTCTTTCCGGGATTCCTTTCCGACGGATACTCGGCCTTTCGGCGGGCGAGCCGTCGGGCACGTTCGCGGGCGCGCCGTCGACGCTGTTCCTCGTCGATGTCGAGCTGCGCACCGAGGGAGCGGAGGATGTGGAGAATCAGGCCGATCACGATGAGGTAGACACCGGCGTCGAAGATCACGGGGGACACGACGTGCACCTCACCGATGAACGGAAGAACGAGATCGGTTGTGGCGGAGGCTAATGGCGGGCGATCGATAAGCATCGGGGCAACGACTGACCCGGCGGAGAGCAGCAGACCGGCACCGAGCAGACGGGACGCATCCACTGGAAGTGCCTCCTCCAGCTCCTCCCGTCCTCCCGCAAGATAGCGGAGCATGAACGCGAGAGCCGCAACGAGTCCCCCGGCGAACCCACCACCCGGCGCGTTGTGCCCGGCGAAAAAGAAATAGAGTGACAGCGTGATCATCGACGGGAAGAGGATCCGGGTCGTCACTTCCATCATGAATGACCGGTTCCTGGCCTTCTCGTCTTCGACGGGTGCCGCGAGCCAACTCGGTGCTTCGGTGCGAAGCGTAGGACGACGGGAAACCCGGGAGAAACTACGGGTGCGGTACACCAAAGATGCGACACCGGTGGCGACGATGACGAGGACCGAGATCTCGCCGAACGTATCCCAGGCGCGGATGTCCACCAATAGCACGTTGACGGCGTTCGATCCGTGTCCGATACGTGAGGCCAGTTCCGGGATGTGGATGGAGACGGGGAGGGTATTCCGGGCGTTCATCGCGAAGGCGCCGAGAACAGACACCGTCAGTCCCACCGACACTGCGAGCCAGGCGCGCAGTCTCGTGTGATCTTTTTCCCCGGCGCGACGTTCCGTACTTGCCGGAAGTTTGCGGAGAACGAGGACGAATACCACGACGGAGACCGTCTCCACGAGCAACTGGGTCAACGCGAGATCCGGCGCCCCGTGGAGAGCGAAGATCACGGCGACGCCGTAACCCGTCATTCCGACGAGGATAAGTGCGGAGAGCCGGTTGTCCAGGACCGTTGAGGCGATTGCGGCGATGACGATGATGACAACTACGAGGCCCTGTACCGGAGAGTCCCACAGTTCCATGCGGATGTCGGTCCGAGAGCCCGTCACGAGCATCGTCAGCGGGAGGATTACCAGTGTGGCGAGAATGACGGCCTCATTGACGGGAAGCGAACCACGTTGTGTCGTTGCAGTGATCCGGAGTGAGATCCTCCGCAGCATGTCGATTACCGTGTCGTACGCGAGGTTCGCGTTACCCAGTGCCGGTCGACTGAAGTGGAGTCGGCTGACGGTCTGCCGCTGCCAGTGCAGAATCACGCCGCAGGTGAGGATTACCGCACTGATGAGTAGCGGTAGCGTCCAGCCGTGCCACAGGGAGAGATGGGACGGAGTTCTGGCGTAGCTGTGGAGGACAGTGTCGAGAGGGGCCGGGATGATTCCCAGGATGATTCCACCCGCCGCGAGAACTGCCGGTGGAACCCACAGTGTAGAGATGACCGGTGCAGCCCCGGACACGGCGGCGGAGGTGCCTCCACCCGATGTGTGTGTCGGTGATTTCGTGGCGAACGCCCCGTACAGAAAATAGAGGGAGTACGCGACCGTCAGCATGCTTCCGACCACGATTCCCGTCAGTGTGAGCTTCCCGGGCATACCGGTAAGCAGGGCTTCGTCGAGAAGCGTGGCGACGGTTGCCTCTTTGGCCACGAAGCCGAGTGTCCCCGGAACCCCAGCCATCGATGCGGCAGCGGTGACCGCCAGCACGAACAGCGCAGGTCGGGTCCGGCCCAGTCCGGATAGTTCGCGGATGTCCCGGGTACCCGTGGTCCGATCGATGGCGCCCACGATCATGAACAGGGTGGCCTTGAACAGCGCGTGTGCCACGGTAAGAGCCAGACCCGCGAGTAGGGCACCGGGTGACCCGATGCCCACCACCGTGATGATGAATCCGAGCTGGCTCACCGTCCCATAGGCGAGAATGAGTTTTAGATCCACCTGACGCAGCGCAATCCATCCCGCCATCAGCATCGTCGCCAATCCGGCCGGGATGACGACGAGATGCCAGGATCCGATCTGGTTCAGTTCCGGGGAGAGCCGAGCCACGAGGTAGATACCCGCCTTCACCATCGCCGCCGAATGCAGGTAGGCCGACACCGGAGTCGGTGCCGCCATCGCACCGGGCAACCAGAAATGCATCGGTGCGATCGCGGACTTGGACAGCGCACCGGTCAGGATCAGCACCACCGCAGCACTCGTTGCTGCGGACGGTGCGGGTGCTCCGGAGTCCATCAACGTGGATAGATCCCAGATATTGGATGTGATGCCCAACAGGATGATTCCCACCAGCATCGCCAGACCGCCCAGCGTGGTAACCATGAGTGCCTGTCCTGCGGCGCGACGGGACGAGGCGCGCTCGCCGTAATAACCGACGAGCAGGAAGGAAAGGACCGAGGTCAGCTCCCAGAACACGTACATCAGGAGCAGATTGTCCGCGGTGACCAGACCGTACATGACCATGGTGAATGCGACCATCTGGGATCCGAATACGGATAACCGTTTCGGATTGGAATCGAAGTAGCCCCGGCAATACCAGAGAATCAGGGCACCGACACCCAGGACGATCAGAGCGAACAGGGCGGACAGTGAATCCATGGTGAGTGTGATGTTCAGGTGCGCTGCCGGCATCCAGGGGATGTCGACACCGGTCGGCTCCACCCCTCGGGAGAAGTCTCCTCGTATCCAGCTCCGTACCGTCCACGCGAACGCCCCGGCGGGAACGATCGCCAGCACCCCGAAGGCCGGACGCCCGATTCTTCCGATGAGAACCGGGGCCACAATGGTTGCCGCAGCGAGCACAGTCAATACGATGAGCACGTCCATGTCTGCGGCTTCTCCGGCTGGGCTGGGCGGGATGGGTCAGAAGGATAGTGTACCTGGCGGTAGCCGCTGCCCGATTCTGCAGCAGAGGCTGCTGCGATCTGCACCGGGTATCCCTCGCCGCCGCCCCGGGCGTTCCGCGCTGTGTTTCGGTAATACTTTCACCGTGGCGTCCGTACAGGGCAACTGTGGAAAAGTGTTCAGCGGTGCAGTCGGTGTGCCGCTCGGCTCATGGCGGAAGCTGTGGCGGAGTCGGGTGTCGCGCCGAAACCGAGGACCCAACAGCGTTTTCCGTTGTCGCAGACCTCCAGGAAGATCGCGGTACCGTTGAAGATCTTCCGCTGCCGGAACGTCAGGATCTCAACTCGGCGCCCGGCGTCGGCCAACAGGTTGGTACACGCGGAGATCGTACCCATGGCGATGATCTCCCGGGGCGCGTGGACGACGCCGCCCCGCCCCGGGCGGGAGGTGGTCAGAGTGGCGGAGAACAATCTGCGGTTGTCCCGGAGCGGGCTGTGTGACAGGCCTTCGATGCGCAGATCTGGGGTCGGGCAATAGGTGGCGGTAAATGTCCGCCAGTCCATTCCGGCGGCTTCCTCACGGAGACCTGCAGGTAGATTCTGGCCGAAACGGGCGCGGAATGGATCGTCGGTGCAGGGGCGCAACGGGTCGCGCCGGTTGAATGGTGCTGGTTGAGTGGTTCGGGTGTCCGTCAGCGGTGGGTGCGCAGTATGCAGGGGGTGGATCGACTGCCCCTCGGTTGCGGTCTGCGGTTCGGTGGTGGTGTGCGTGGAGTGCATCGCCATCGGTCCTTTTCGGGAGTTTCAGTCCGTCCACGGGCCGCATACCTGATACCTGCCGGAGAATTCCGGGGAGGGCCTTGTGGTGGTGTGACGGATCTGTCTGGTCAATGAAATGGACCGACGCTTGTTCAAGCGACTGGGAGGATAACGACTACTGCCCCGGGTGAAGGGGTCAGTCCTTATCCTTCACCGGGGTACGTAGCCTCTGCTACTCGCGTAAGTCGAATGATGTGCGTCACAAAAACGAGGCTAGAGGTTTCCCGTGTCCGGGGTCAAGAGATTCCCGGAAAAGTGGGGTGTGGGGGTATCTACGGGGTGGTGTGGAAGAGCCCCCGGGCTTTTCTCCCGGGGGCGTCGGAGCTGGGTGGGAACCTAGGCCGTGTAGTTGAACAGGAACAGCGTCTCTGCGACGGCGCAGCGCTTCAGTTCCTCCGGGGAGACGGATTCGTTGGCCGAGTGGATGGTGCACAGCGGTTCTTCGACGCCGAACAGGGCGATCTCGGCACCCGGCACCGCCTGTTGCAGGGCGGTGGTCAGGGGAATGGAACCACCGGAGCCGCAGTACGCGGTTTCCTTATCCCCGAAGGCCTTCGACAGTGCATCGGCGAGTGCCTGGGCGGCGGGGCCTGATGTGTCTGTGGCGAAAGGTTCGTTGACCTCGAGAATCTCGACGTCGACCTGTGCGCCCCAGGGTGCGGCGTCGAGCAGGTGGCGGCGGAGTGCCTCGGCGGTCCCGGTCCCTGATGCGCCGTAGGGGGTGCGCAGGTTGAGTTGAGCACTCGCGGTGGCGGGAATGGCGTTCATTGCTTCGGCGACGGGGGTGGAGGTGAATCCGGTGACGGTGACGGCGGGCCGGGCCCAGAGCTGATCCGCGATGTCGGTACCGTCCCCGATGATCTCCACTCCGTCGAGGATGCCTGCGTCCGCGCGGAAGGCGTCCGGGTCGTAGGCGATCCCGTTCCACGTGGCCGTGTTGTCTGTGGCGCGGATGGCGACGCGCCCGGATTCATCGCGGAGGGAATCCAGGATGCGGATGAGGGCTGAGACGGCATCCGGCGCGGGTCCGCCGAATCCACCGGAGTGCACAGCGGACCGCAGGGTTCGCACGGTGACACGGAGTTGTGCACCGCCGCGGAGGGAAGTGGTCAGCGTGGGGACCCCCTCTGCGACGTTGCCGGTGTCCGCGATGATGATCGCGTCGGCGGTGAAGAGCTCCGGTCGTTCGGAGATGAGGGCGTCGAGCCCCTCGCCACCTTTCTCTTCGGAGCCTTCGATGACGACGATGATGCCGATGCCTGGATCACCGAGCTCCCGGAGCGCACGCAGGGTGGCGAGGTGCATGACGAGATTGCCCTTGCAGTCGGCGGTACCGCGTCCGTACCAGCGTCCGTCGCGTTCCGTGAGGGTGAACGGGTCTGAGGTCCACGCTGCAGGGCTTCCGGCCGGGACGACGTCGTAGTGCGAGTAGAGCAGGACCGTCGGGCGTCCGTCGTGGGCTTCACGGCGGCCGATCACGGCGGTGGATCCGTCGGTGGTGGGGTGGGGCTCGACCGTCAGGCCGACGTCCTCGAGTGCGTGGACGACCCAGGCTGCTGCGTCGGCGTTGGCCTGTTTGCAGTCCGGTTCTCCGTGTACGGAATTGAAGGAGACGAGTTCCGTCAGGTCGGCGAGAATGCGTGCCTGCTGGGCCTCGATTGCTGCGGTGACTGCTGCTGTGGTGGGAATCTCGGGAGTCATGGGGTCAAGTCTAGGACCCCGGATCTTGCACTCGCACGTCCCGACTGCTAGAAACGGACCTAGCACTTGATACTGGAGAGTGCCAGGATTTGTACCACCTGCGGGTGAGGTTGGACCCAACACTCACCGACCGTGCCGTCGCGGGCGCCCGCAGATACTTGACGTGAGTGTCGTCCGATGAAAAACCAAGGAGCACACAACACATGGCAAAGATCATCGCTTTTGATGAGGAAGCACGCCGTGGCCTCGAAAAGGGCCTGAACACCCTCGCTGACGCCGTCAAGGTCACGCTCGGCCCGAAGGGGCGCAACGTCGTCCTGGAGAAGTCCTGGGGCGCCCCGACCATCACCAACGACGGCGTGACCATCGCCCGCGAGATCGAGCTGGAGGATCCGTACGAGAAGATCGGCGCCGAGCTGGTCAAGGAGGTCGCCAAGAAGACCGACGACGTCGCAGGCGACGGCACCACCACCGCCACCGTGCTCGCCCAGGCCCTCGTCCGCGAGGGGCTGCGCAACGTGGCCGCCGGCTCTAACCCGATGGGCATTAAGCGCGGTATCGAGCAGGCTGTGAAGAAGGTCACCGAGGAGCTGCTCGCCACCGCTAAGGAGATCGAGACGGAGGAGCAGATCGCTGCGACTGCGGGCATCTCCGCCGCCGATCCCGCCATCGGTGCCAAGATCGCCCAGGCGATGTACGCCGTGGGTGGAGGCAAGCTGAACAAGGAATCCGTCATCACCGTCGAGGAGTCCAACACTTTCGGTGTCGAACTCGACGTCACCGAAGGCATGCGCTTCGACAAGGGCTACATCTCCGGCTACTTCGCCACCGACATGGAGCGCCAGGAAGCCGTCCTTGAGGACCCGTACATCCTCCTGGTCTCCGCGAAGATCGGCAACATCAAGGATCTGCTTCCGCTGCTGGAGAAGGTCATGCAGACCGGCAAGCCGCTGCTGATCATCGCCGAGGATGTTGAGGGTGAGGCTCTGTCCACCCTGGTTGTCAACAAGATCCGTGGCACCTTCAAGTCCGTCGCCGTCAAGGCCCCCGGCTTCGGTGACCGCCGCAAGGCACAGCTCCAGGACATGGCCATCCTCACCGGTGGTCAGGTCATCTCCGAGGAGGTCGGCCTCTCCCTGGAGAGTGCGGACATCCCGCTACTGGGCCGTGCCCGCAAGGTCGTCGTCACCAAGGACGAGACCACCATCGTCGAGGGTGCCGGTGACAGCGCCCAGATCGAGGGTCGCGTCAACCAGATCCGCGCCGAGATCGAGAACTCCGACTCCGAGTACGACCGGGAGAAGCTGCAGGAGCGCCTGGCGAAGCTCGCCGGTGGCGTCGCCGTCATCAAGGTCGGTGCCGCGACCGAGGTCGAGCTGAAGGAGCGCAAGCACCGCATCGAGGATGCCGTTCGGAACGCCAAGGCAGCCGTTGAGGAGGGCATCGTCGCAGGTGGTGGCGTGGCCCTTATCCAGGCCGCTCACGTTCTCGACGGTGACCTCGACCTCACCGGCGATGAGGCCACCGGTGTGAAGATCGTTCGCACTGCGCTGTCCGCGCCGCTGAAGCAGATCGCACTCAACGCCGGTCACGAGCCGGGCGTCGTTGCCGACAAGGTCGCCTCCCTCAAGGTGGGCGAAGGCCTGAACGCCGCGACCGGCGAGTACGTCAACCTGATGGATGCGGGCATCAACGACCCGGTTAAGGTGACCCGCTCCGCACTGCAGAACGCCGCCTCCATCGCGGCTCTGTTCCTCACCACCGAGGCTGTCGTCGCCGACAAGCCGCAGCCTGCCGGCCAGGGTATGCCCGACGCCGACGCCATGGGTGGCATGGGCGGATTCTGATCCCCTGACACCTGACCACCGCCCGGTGATGTGCTCACCGGGTGGTGGTCGAAGAAAACAACGGCCTGCCCCCGCAGTATGCGGGGGCAGGCCGTTGTGGCGTCGTGCGGACCAGTTCACGGGAGCGGTGTTGGCTCCCCGGAGATGTCGTCGACGGGGATGTGGCATGTTCCGGTCACTCCGGTTCCGACTGTCGCGGTGACGACGATCTCGTCTCCGGGTTTCCCGATGTAGGTGATGTGGGCGGTGGGTTGTTCGTGGCTGATGTCCGCCATGCTGGGGGCGCAGTCGCCGTTGGGGGAGGTCGCGCCGAGAATCGGCGCAGTGAGCTGTCTGGAGGGGATTGCTGGTGCGATGGGCGAGATCTCACGGGGTGCAGAATGTTGCGAATTGTATCGATACATTGACACAAAAGAGGGTATGTTCTAGCTTTTTGTATCATAACCTTGATACAAAATGTGCAGGAGGCACCCCATGACATCCGTCCTACCGTCACTGCTCCTCATCGGATTGTTCCTCGTGTCCGTCATCGCCGCACGCTTCGTCCGGACGCGGGGAACTTCCGGGATAGCCACGATCCCGGCTGATTCCGGGCCGGTGCGCCGCTACCGCCGTTGGCTCCGGGGAGGGATCGTGGCCGGAGTCGCCGTCGCATTGTTTGGTGCACTCTTCATCACCGGCCTGGGATTGGGACTGACCCTCGCCCCAACGGTCTTCGCGGTCATCGTGCTCATTGTCTCGGCGGTGGCGGTCGCCACCGTTCGACCGCAGCAAGGCGCACGCCGCCGGGCACCACTCGCCACCAGGACCATCCTGTCGACGACGGGAGCCGTACCGCTCGCGTCGTCGATCGCGACCGTCGTGGTGACCGCCGGAGTCCTCCTCGCCGGGATCCGCACAGGCTCCCCCGACGACCTCGGACGGTCGGGACGGGCCATCACCGTGTCCTGCCTTGAAGCCGACGGAATAATCACGTCCTCCGCAACCCCGTGGCCCGGAAGTTGGTATGCAACCCCGATGCTTTGCATCCTTGCGGCGTGCACCCTGATCGGGGCCCTGGTCCTCGTCCTCGCCACGAAACGTCCGGTACTCCCCGACATCGACGCGGACGTGGCATTCCGCCGGGTCACCGGCACCGCTGTGACCGCCACCCTGACCTTCACGGCGGCCGTCACCGGTGCCCCCATTGCGCTCTGGATGTTCGCCGCATACCCCGACTGTGCGGGAAAACCCGCGTTTCTGTGGTTCATCGGGTTTTCCGGGGTGCTTCTCATCGGTGCCGCCGTCCATGCGTTGACCCATATCATCGCCCTCGTCGCCGCCCCGTCGAGCAAAGCTCGGTGAGATGAGATGCGGCGGATAAGTATCTGTGTCGATGATCCGACTCCCGTCTACGAGCAGGTTCGCCGCGAGGTGATTCGGCTCGTTACGTCAGGTGACCTGGACGAGGGGGCTAGGCTCCCGCCGGTGCGGCAGCTCGCGCGTGACCTCGGGATCGCCCCGGGGACGGTGGCACGCGCTTACCGGGAACTTGAAGCGGCCGGAACGGTGACCACCCGCCGAGGAGCGGGAACCCGGATCGCTGAAGGGGCCGTGGACTCTGTGGCCGGAGGCTCCGGAGGCGGACTCGCTGCCGAGACTTCGGCCCTGGTTTCCCGGGCTGTCGAGGCCGGGATCACATTGCCGGAACTCCAACGACGGATTGCCGAGGCGTGGCCGGGGCGATGACCGTCGAGGGTTAGGATTGACGCCTGCTGATCCACCGCCGCCGTCAGTTCCAAGGAGAAGATCCCATGGCCGGATACACCCCGGGCGAAACCACCGTGCACACCTCGGTCGCCGACATCGGTCGCGTCACCCGTGCACTACGCAAGACGTCACGGCCGGTTGTCCTCGTTCCCACCATGGGTGCCCTCCATGAGGGGCACCTGGAGCTCGTCCGTGCCGCGAAGTCACTGCCGCGTGCCGTGGTCGTGGTCTCCATCTTCGTCAACCCACTGCAGTTCGGGGATGATGCCGACCTGGACACCTACCCCCGGACGCTGGAGGCGGACGTCGAGAAGCTCCGGGGGGTGGGCGTCGAGCTCGTCTTCGCCCCATCCGTCCGCGAGATGTACCCCAACGGGTTCCGCACCACCGTCTCCGCAGGGCCACTGTCCGGGGAACTGGAGGGTGCCTCCCGCCCCGGCCACTTCGACGGAGCGCTGACCGTCTGCCTGAAGCTGTTCAACGTGACCAACTGCTCCGACGCGGTGTTCGGCGAGAAGGACTACCAGCAGCTCGTCCTCATGCAGCAGCTCGTCACCGACCTCAACCTTCCCATTCAGCTTCATTCGGTTCCCGTCATCAGGGAGAAGGATGGCCTGGCAATGAGCTCCCGCAACGTGCGGCTCGATAGCACCGCCCGGCAGGCCGCCGTGGCCCTGTCTGCGGCGCTCACCCTGGGTGCGCACTGCGGGGACCGTGGCCCCGGGGCCGTTCTCTCCGGGGCCCGCTCCGTCCTGGAGGCCGTACCGGAGGTTGAGGTTGACTACCTCGAGCTTCGGGACGGCAGGCTGGCGCCGCTGCCGGAGAACTTCGGGGAGGGGGAGGCCCGGCTCCTCGTCGCGGCTCGGGTCGGGGGCGTCCGGTTGCTGGACAATGTCGGGGTCATCCTCGGGGATCTGGAGGCCCGCCAGGAGAAGGAGATCGCGCAGGCGGCGTTGCAGGCGGCGGGGCTCGACGCAGAGCTCACCGATGAGGAAATGGCGGAACTGCGGCGTCTCCGGGACGAGGTCCGTCGGGTCCGTGAGGGACGGAACATGCCCGGCTGAGAGGTGAAGACGCTCCGGATCGAAAAGCGGTTTTCGGGGGAAAGGTGCTGGGGAGCATCACGAAGAGCGCATTTTAACCCCAAAAGGGGGTAGTAAAAAAAGAAGTATCAATTTAGTGGTGTGCTGGTCGCGCTTCATCGTGACCTCCGTGGTAATCGTTACGGTCGCTGGCGGATTTCACAGCCGTTTACGGGCGTTTTCGTGCACTAAACTTATTTGGGGTGGTAAAAGGGCAGTTCGCTGTAACAGCATTCCCTCATATTTCAGTTGAACTGCTGCTGCGACATTGTCTGGTAGATGTCCTTACCCCGGCAAAGTGGGTTGACGAAGGGCATGGACATGCTTAGATTGTGTGGTGGCGTCCCTGAGGGCGTCAGCAACTGGAAACTTATGCCAGCTCCAGGCTGGTCCTCTCAAGGAGAACAACATGGACTTCACCGTCATCAAAGATCAGCTCGGCGACTTCAGCACCTTCGTCGAAGCGGTCAACAAGCTGATCGAGAACTTCCCGAAGGTTGTCGCTCACCTCGGTCAGGTCGCCGACGGCAGCTTCTCTTCCGCACTCGGAAGCAGCAAGTAACTCTCTCCTGGCCCCGGCATAGGCCAGGGCCTTCAAATTTCTCTCTGCTAGGAGCAAAAACATGGATTCCTTCTCCACCACGCTGACCTCCCTCTCTACCGATGGCGGTTTCCTCCACGAGGTCTTCGAGTTCCTGAAGCCCTTCGCTGACGTCGCTTCCGGCCTCAAGTCCCTCCTGGGCCTGGTCAAGTAATGACCTGCCGCCCCTAGGGGCGAAGGTGTTCTCCGCTTCTTAAAGCGGAGAACGGACAGAAAACCCGGTACCGTGTACGCACGGGCCGGGTTTTCTGCGTGTCCGGGGCATCACGGGGGTGATCGGGAGATTTGTGGACACTCCTACCCTACGACCCCCCGTCGGCGTGGGTTGTGTCCACGATTCAACGCGGAGGCACTGTCGCGGCGTTAAACTGGGCCTATGGCTGAACTTCCCGAGCAGGAACTCCCCGTCGTCGATCTGGCCGCCACCGAGGGCTACATCGTCGATGACTCCGACGATGACGATCCCGTTCTCATCCAGCCGAATGGTGCGCCCGTGGAAACGTGGCGGGAGAATTACCCGTATGACGAGCGGATGTCCCGGCACGAGTACGAGCACACGAAGCGTGCGCTCCAGATCGAGCTGCTCAAGTGGCAGAACTGGACGAAGGACACGGGGCAGCGCCACATCATCCTCTTCGAGGGGCGTGATGCCGCGGGTAAGGGAGGAACCATCAAGCGCTTCAATGAGCACCTCAATCCCCGCGGTGCCAGGACCGTCGCCCTGGAGAAGCCTTCCCCCCGTGAGTCCACCTCGTGGTACTTCCAGCGCTACATTGAGCATTTCCCGTCAGCGGGTGAGATCGTCTTCTTCGACCGCTCCTGGTACAACCGCTCTGGTGTCGAGCGCGTCATGGGTTTCTGCACCGAGTCCCAGCATGCGGAGTTCCTACGGGAGGTACCGATGCTGGAGAACATGATCATGGGCTCGGGTATCTCCCTGACGAAGTTCTGGTTCTCCGTCACGCAGAAAGAGCAGCGCACCCGCTTCGCCATCCGTCAGGTCGATCCGGTCCGGCAATGGAAACTGTCGCCGATGGACCTGGCCTCCCTGGACAAGTGGCCGGACTATACCCGAGCGAAGGAAGAACAGTTCCGTTACACGGACACCGACGAGTCCCCGTGGGTGACCATCAAATCGAACGACAAGAAACGCGCCCGGATCAACGCCATGCGCTACGTTCTGTCCAAGTTCGAGTACACCGGCAAGGATCATGAACTCGTGGGCGAACCGGACCCGAAGATCGTGCTCCGTGGGCGGGATCAGATCGGGGACTGATCACCCCACACCGCGTTCCCCCGAAGTCAGTCCAGTGGTTCGACCGGGTTCCCCTGCCATCTCGTGTGTCGGGGGACCCGGTCTCCGCGGAGAACGAGGGACGCTGGGCCGATCGTCGTCCCCTCGCCGAGAGTCGCGGCGGGGAGTACCACCGAATGGGGGCCGAGGACAGCCCCGGCACCGATCCGGACGGTGTCCAGGCTCATGACCCGGTCCTGGAAGAGATGGGTTTGCACCACACAGCCGGGTCCAATGGTCGCCGCATCCCCGATCTCCACCAGGTCGGCCTCGGGGAGCCAGTAGGACTCGATCCAGGTGCCCCGGCCGATCTTTGCACCGATCGCACGGAGGAACCACACGAGGGGCTCCGTTCCCTGATTGGGATTAAGGAACCACGGTGCCGCGACCGCTTCCACGAATGCATCCTGAAGTTCGTTGAGCCACACGAACCGGGACCACAGGGGGTGCTCACCTGGTCGGATCCTGCCGACGCACAGCCATTTCACCGCGACGGTGATCGTGGCCGCACACAGCCCGGCGGACATCAGGACCAGACCGCCACAGAGCCACGCGAGTCCGGCCCCAGCGAGGGAATCCCCGGGGCGGGTGTAGAGCCACTGAAGGGCCAGCAGCGTTCCCGCGACAAGCACCCCGGAGGTCATCGGGGCGAGCAGCCGCATCGTCTCCACGAGCCCGCGGGCGCGCTTGAGACGCCCTGTCGGACGATACGTTCTTGCTTCACCACCGGCGTCGACGGTGACCCGCCGCAGTCGCTCCGGCGGGGAGCCCAACCAGTTCGATCCTGCGCGTGCCTTACGTGGAGTCTGTGAGAGCACCGCGACCAGGGAATTCTTGGCGAGCTTTCGCCCTGCTCCGGCGATACCGGAGTTCCCGAGGAAACTGCGCTTACCGATGCGGGTGCGCCCCGCAAGCATCCAGCCTCCTCCGAGCTCATAGCCGCCGACCATCGTGTCATCCGCGAGGAACGCCCCATCCCGGATATCCGTGAATGCTGGGACCATCACGGCAGTGGAAATTTCGGTGTCCCGGCCCACCTGTGCTCCCAAGGCACGTAGCCACAGGGGCGTCAGTCGGGAAGCGTAGAGGGGGAACAGGTGGGTCCGGGCGGCGTCCATGAGACGTTCCGTGGCCCACAACTGCCAACCGGTCCGGGAGCGAACCGGATGCACCCCGGTGGTCAAACGGAACGACATCAGCCGTACCCCGATGAGCGTGAGCATCGCGTTCACACTGAACGCGATCAGCGCTCCCACCGGTGCGAGAAGTAGCCCTGCCGTGATAGTTGCTGTGCCGGAGCCACCGCCTAGCGCGGTCGCTGCACCAGCCACTGCTGCGCCGCCGGTACCTATGGAGAAGATGGGCATGAGGCTCAGGGCCAGGGATGTCGCACCGTACACGGGTACCCACCAGGGGCGTCGTGCCGGGTGCTCCTCGGGGAAACGTCGCTTGGCGCGACCTACCTTCGCAGCGGGGGAACCCGCCCACCGTGCGCCGGGTTTCACCTTCTTCATCCCGGTGACGCACGAACCGGCCTCGACATGGGCGCCGGCACCGACAACTGTCCCGGGAAGGAGCATGGAACGTGCACCGACGCAGGCGTCCTCATCCACCGTGATCCGTCCGATATGAACGGTGTCGCCGTCCACCCACACTCCGGAGAGATCCGTCTCCGGTTCGATGCAGCAATGGTCCCCGAGGGTGAGGAGACCCGTCACGGGAGGGAGAGTGTGCAGGTGGACATCCCTGCCGATGGATGCCCCCAGCAGGCGCGCGTAGCTGGTTATCCACGTCGCCCCGGCAATGTCCCGGGCACCACAGGCGTCCTGGATACGGTCCGCGGCCCACAATCGTAGGTGCTCGGGTCCGCCGCGCGCGTAGTTCCCGGGTGTGATGCCCCGGGTGAGCACCCGGGCGGCGAGCGCTCCCAGGGGCAGTCGCCCGGCGGGGGTCACGAATATGACGAGCATGAGGACCACGAGCCACCAGGGGGCGGGCACCGCCCACCAGGTTCCGGCGGCGGCAGCGAGGTTGTTGGCGACGAGAAGCCACGCCACCCACTGTGCGGCCTGGAGCGTCATCACTGGAACCTGGATCAGATGCTGGAGAACCCGGGTCCGGGTCGGCACACCGCGCACCCTCCGGCGCTGCACTACCCCGGAGGGTGCGTCGGGACGGGCGTCGAGACACTGAGCCAGTGCCCCCAGACGCGGATGATCGTAGAGCTCCCGCACGGACATCGTAGGGAACCGTTCCCGGATTCGTCCGACCAGAGTGGCAGCGGCCAGTGATGTACCACCGAGCGCGAAAAAGTCCGCGTCCGGATCGGACACCGCGGAACCGAGAACGTCCACCCAGAGTTCCGCGAGCCACGCCTCAGTGGGAGACATCGAGGAGGTGTCGGTCACCGCGCCGGGTAGTGGCCACGGCAGTGCCGCCTTGTCCACCTTTCCGGACGTCCGGACGGGTAGTTCATCAAGGACGCACAGACGTGGTACGAGTGCCGCGGGCATCGCCTCAGCGAGCCGTTTGGTAGCTGTGACAGTGTCGAATCCTGCGTCCGGGTTCACACAGGAGAGATAGGCGACGAGTACCTTGGACTCCGCCCCGGTCGTCTGTACGACGACTGCGGAGGACCGGACCCCGGGCAGTGCTGCGACGGCTGCCTCCACCTCACCGAGTTCAATTCGCCTGCCTCCGATCTTGACCTGGTCGTCCACCCGGCCGACGAAGTAGAGACCATCCTCCTCCAGACGGACGTGATCGCCGGACCGGTAGGCCCGGGGCCACCCCACACTGCGTAGTGGCGCATACTTCTCCCGGTCCTTCTCCGGGTCGAGGTACCGGGCGAGGCCGACCCCGCCGATGACGAGTTCACCGATCTCGCCCGGCACGACCGGCTGACCATCGCCATCGACCACGACGAGATCCCATCCGTCGAGGGGCAGACCGATGGATACGTCCCGTCCGGTGTGCATCCGTGAGGCGCAGGCCACGACTGTGGCCTCGGTCGGGCCGTAGGTGTTCCAGATCTCGCGCTCTCCGGTGTCCAGGCGTTCTACCAGCTCCGGGGGACAGGCCTCGCCTCCGAAGATGAGCAGGCGGATGTTGTCCAGTGCCTCTGCGGGCCACAGGCCGGCCAATGTCGGAACGGTGGAGACGACCGTGATGTCACGCCTGATCAGCCAGGGGCCGAGGTCCATTCCGGAACGCACCAGCATCCGTGGTGCGGGAACGAGGCAGGCACCGTGCCCCCAGGCCAGCCACATCTCCTCGCAGGATGCGTCGAAGGCGACGGAGAGGCCTGCGAGTACGCGGTCGTCCGGTCCGAGTGGGCCTCCGGGGGAGTCGACGAGGAATAAGCGCGCCTCGGCGTCGACGAAGGCGGCGGCGGAACGGTGTGTGACGGCGACGCCTTTGGGACGGCCGGTGGACCCGGAGGTGAAGATGATCCAGGCGTCATCATCAGGCCGGGGTGGGCGGGTGTCGCCACCGGCCGTCCGACGGAGCACGGTAAGTCCCGAATCGGTGACGGTCGCGTTGACCCTTGCCTCATCGAAAACCATCTCGGCGCGTTCATCCGGATCGTCGGCATCCACCGGAACGTATGCTGCACCGGCGGTCAGGACGGCCAGAATCGTGATGTACAGCTCGCTTCCGCCACTCGGCAAGCGGATCCCGATGCGGTCACCCCGGCGGATGCCTGCGGCATGCAGCGCTCCAGCCTTGTGGTGCACGACCTCCATGAGTTCGGTGTAGGTCAGAACCTCACCGTCGTCGATGGCTGCGGCGTTGGGGTGGGCGGCTGCGGTGGCTGCCACGATGTCTGTGAGCGTGCGTCGGGGTGCGGCCTCACCGGCGCGCAGGAACTGCGGGGGAACGGATTTCAGGGACACGGTGCGGGCGGGGCGCTTTCCGGTTGGGATCAGTGCTCATCGACATCGAGGGCGATGATCGCCTTCGCGAGCTTACGGAGGTGTTTCAACTGTTTCGAGGTGGATTCGTCGAGGGCGCGGTCCTCGGCCTCGGCGACGATGGCCGCGAGCTTCTTCTGTGCCGTGCGGCCTTTTTTCGTGGCTGCGACAATCTGGCGGCGACGGTCCTTCTGGTCACGTTCACGCTTAACCCAGGAGTGCTTCTCCAGACCATCGATCAGACGGACCATGTCGGAGGCGTCGAATGCGAGTAGTTCACACAGGGCAGTCTGACTGGCCGCGGATTTCTCGACGAGGCAGGTAAGAACCCAGTACTCACGGAGTCCTGTTCCTTCTTGGGTGAGTGCCCCCTCGACCTCATCACGGGTGCGGCGGCGGAGCCGCTCCAATTGGAAGGATGGGGATTCGAGGAGTGCGGTGGGAACGACCGGTGTAGCTGCCATACCATTCATATTAGCCCCCTAACATGGCATATGGAAAACATTGGTCTGTATCCATGATTAGGTGTGGTGTGGCTCGTGGACGTAATTGCCCGCACTGCGGACATTAGGTGCCGGGGAGCTCCATCGGGAGTGCGGCGGCACGCCACGCTGACGTACCACCCTCGACGTTGATGGCATCGACCCCACGGTGACCCAGGTACTCACAGACCTGGGCGGATCGGCCACCGGACAGGCAGATGATGTAGAGCTCGCGGTCCTGGTCGAGCTCATCGAGACGGCCGACGATCTCGCTCATCGGAATATTGACGGCACCGACGGCATGCCCCTCGGCGAACTCGGTGGTCTCCCGGACATCGATGAGCTGAGCGTTGGCGGGGACATCGGTGGGTGAGACGGAATCCATGTGAAGACCTTCGGTTCGTAGGGGAGAGACGCCCGGAGGGTGCCCGGACGGGTGCAGAGATCGGACACCGGGAAGTCTACCCGCCGAATCGGTGCAACCTGCGGAATTGCGAAACCTGATGGGGAGATTCAGGGGTGGAGCGAACTGGGATGTCGGATTACGCCAATCGTTCTCTACCCCCACGCCATAGACTGACCACATGCAGGGAACCCATACCACGATGTTCAATTTCGGCTGGCCACTCGTGGTTGCTTTGGTCCTCCTCGTCACCGTCGCCGCCGTTCTCGCCAGAGTGGGGCGGACCGAACATGCGAGGCTCATTCCCTGGGCCGCGATCCGGGCGACGGTGCAGCTTCTGGTCCTCGGACTCATTCTCGACTTCGCTGTGAGCCACCTGTGGTCAATCATCCTTTTTCTCACCGCGATCACGTTGACCGCCGCCGAGACGGCGCACGGCCGAATTCTCGTCGCCCGCGGCGGAGGCAATCTGTCCCGGAAGAAACGTTCCCGGATACCGTTCAGCCAGCGGATCCGGGAGATCCTAATCCTCACCGTTCCCGTCGGATTGGTGCCATTCCTTCTCGTCGCTGCGCTGCTTCTCGCGGGGATCCTTGATCTGCGGGGACTGGCAGTCATTCCCGTGACCGGCATTCTGATCGGGCACGGCATGGCGGTTTCGGCACTGACCGGACGACGGGTTCATGAGGAACTCCGGTCCGGGCGGGGTGAGGTCGAAGCCGCACTTGCCCTCGGATTCACGGACACTCAGGCCCGGATGCTCGTGGCGGAGCGGGCCGCCAGCGCGGCACTCGTGCCGACCATGGACACCACCAGGACCGTCGGGATGGTCACGATTCCTGGGGCATTTGTCGGCATGATCCTGGGCGGAGCGACGCCGATGGAAGCGGGCATAATGCAGTTGTTCGTGATCATCGCGATTCTCGCCGTGTCCACGGCCGCGCTGATGATCACCGAGTATTTCGTTGTCTGGCGCCTGCTCTGACCGTCACATCGACCGGCTTCAGGCGTTCGAGCCGGATTCCAGGTTGGTGGGGCGGTGAAAATTCCCGCTGGGGTAAAGCAGTCTGTGGGGTGGTTTACGTCGTGGAAACGCAGAAGAAACAATCGGCATGGGCCTTGTCCCTCACCGGGGATGGGGGACAAAGGAACACAGTCTTCCTGCGTTTCGTGCATATTCTCGTCTGCTCCGCATCCATCACAGCCAGAACAACAGGGGCGGCTGCCGCACAACCCCTGCCATCAGTTTCTGTGGCAAACCGGAATTGGTGTGTCGGGCATACGGTCGTACGACAACCGCCTAGTCAGATTCCTTGTGGCGGTGGGGCCAGCCCCGCTTACTGCGGGAGTGCTGCTCCTTCTTCGGTGGAGTCGGAGGTACAGCCGGTGACTGGCCGCCGGTGGCGGACAGATGCCGGAGCAGATGCTCTTGCTGTTCAGTCATCCGGCTGATCTGGCCCCGGAGTTGGTCGATTTCACAGCGCAGCCCCTTGAGCTCCCGCGTGACCGCCCGCTGCTGGTCCTGCAGCGCGGCAGTGTCCTCGTCCTCGACCTGTTGGACCAGCCACGACGCGAACGTTGCGGTGACGACACCGGCGACCGCGATACCACCCAGCATCACGGCGATTCCTATGTACCGGCCTCCGGTGGTCACCGGGGTGATGTCGCCGTAACCGACCGTTGTCACCGTCACTATCGACCACCAGACGGCGTCGAAGAAGGTGGTGATCTGCGACTCGGGGTTACCGTGCTCGACGTCGTAGATGGACAGTGCGGAGATCAGGATCAGTAGTACCGAGGCCACGCCGGTGTAGGCGGCCACCGTGACCCGCTTGTTCGACGCCGAGAACCGCTGGACCAGGAAGATCACCGGTAGGATCCGCAGCAGCCGCAGCGGCCGGAACCAGGGCAGCACCACCAGGAGGAACTCGTGGAAGTGCCGCCAGAACCACCGGATGCGGGCCTCCGCGAGATAGAGCCGGGTGATGTAGTCCACGATGAATGCCCACCAGGTCAACCACATGCCGTACTCGGCGATGCGGGTCCAGCGGGCATCGGCTCTGCCGATGGACGCCCAGATGAAGAGGATGAGGAAAATGATGGAGACGATGATCATCGGCCCCTCGACCCGTGCCTCCCACCGCTGTTGCGGTGGGGCGTCATCTGGGATCTCAGGGTGGAAGACCGTGAGATAGGCGTACTTCAGGCGGGCAGGGAAGGACACTCCCTGATCCGGGTCCGCTGTTGTTCCGGTGCTCTCGTCTGGGGTGGCGGGCATGACGATCAGTGTGCCATGCCCGGTTCGCTAACCCTTGTAGCGCTCGACGGAAGCCTGCAGGATCTGCTCGGCCTCGGACTTGTCGCCCCAACCGGCCCCCTGAACTTCTTTACCGGGTTCCAGATCCTTGTAGTGGACGAAGAAGTGCTCGATCTCGTCGCGGAGGAAGGTGGAGACGTCGTCGATGTTCTGCAGATGATCGAAGCGCGGGTCGTCCAGGACACAGAGCAGCTTGTCGTCGCCGCCGGCCTCATCCGTCATCTTGAACACACCGACGGTGCGGGCTTTGACGATGACACCGGGAAAGACGGGCTCGGGCAGGATGACCAGTGCGTCCATCGGGTCGCCGTCTTCGCCGAGGGTGTGATCGATGAAGCCGTAGTCGGCCGGGTAGGCCATCGGGGTGAACAGGTAGCGGTCCAGGTAGACCTTGCCCGTCTCGTGGTCGACCTCGTACTTGTTGCGGGAACCCTTGGGGATCTCGATAGTGACTTCGATGCTCATGGCGTGTGTTGCCGTGTTCCTTTCCCTGCGGCACCTCGTGTCCGGGCGGCGAGCCGTACCGGAATCAGCGCGCAGGATCGACTGCGGTGGTTGTAATCGGGGCCGAGATCATCCCGGGCCCGTGATCATCCCCATCCTAGCCTTGGCGGTGTGCGGTCCCGTCGGGGTGCACTAGGATCATGCCCGCAACACCGTGACACGGTGGCCGACGGTCCGGGACAGACGGACCCGGTGGAACCTCGGGAAGGCATGACATGACGCTCAAGGACTGGTGGTGGGTGACCTCCGCGATCCTCGTGGTGGCATTCGCCGGTGGCGTGGCTACCGTCGCCGTGGCCCGGGATGGTGCCAGCCGTGAGTTGAACCACGGTGCTGCCCTCGAAATCCAGGTCCCCGCAGAGCCGTTTACCCCGATCCTCACAGATGGAGACGCCAACACAGTTCCAGACACCGCCGACCTCGTAGCCAGACTCGACGGACTCGCCACAGACCCACGACTCGGGCACCTGGTGGCCTCTGTCACGGATGCCACCACCGGTACCGTGACCTGGGTGAGAACCCCAGACCAGGAGGTGCGCCCTGCGTCGACGGTGAAGATCCTCACGGCGGTCGCAGCACTGCTCACCTTTGGTCCGGAGCAGACGGTGACCACGAGGGTCGTCGAGGGAACCGAACCCGGTACCGCAATCCTCGTTGGAGCTGGTGACGTTGATCTGACCGCGGCGAAACTCGATGATCTCGCCGCTCAGATCCGGGCCGGAATGCCCGGTGATGCTCCGGTCGACGTCATGGTGGACACCTCCCGCTGGTCCACGGACACGTTTGCTCCCGGATGGTCCAGGGAGGATATCGAGGCCGGTTTCATTGCCCCGATAGAACCGGTCATGGCCGACCGTGGATTGCTTGACGCTACCGTCAGTCATGGCCCACGTAGCGCCGAGCCCGCAATGGATGTTGCACGCAGGCTCGGAGAGCGGCTGGGGGGCGGACATTCAGGCCACGTCACAGCCCCCGTCGAGGCTCGTGAACTCGCCTCGGTGACCTCGGAACCCCTCATCGACCGGCTCCGTCTCATGATGCGTGACAGCGACAACATCGCAGCCGAGGCTATCGGGCGTGAGGTCGCACTCGCCCGGGGCCTGCCGACGGACAGTGCCAACGCCGGACGCGCTGTGCTCGACACCCTCCGTGAACGGGGAATCAACGTCGGCGGTGCCCGTCTCGATGACACTTCGGGGCTTTCCGAATCAGATGCTGTCTCACCTGCGCTTCTTGACGCCGTCCTCACTGCTGCGGTGCGGGGCACCGAGCTTCGGGCACTGTTGGACACCCTGCCGGTTGCCGCAGCCACCGGCACACTGAGCAACAGATTCGGGGACCGGGCAGGTCGTGGCTGGGTCCGGGCGAAGACCGGAACCCTCACCGAGACCTCCGCGCTCGCAGGTACGGTAACCTCGGAAAATGGACGTGTCTACACCTTCGCGTTTATCTCCAACGACTCTGCGATCCTGCCCGCCAGAGAAGCTCTCGATACACTCGCCTCCGCGCTCCGGAGTGGGTGACCGAGGTGCCGCCCCGCATCGGTGATGTACCTTTGCCCCGTATCTGTCCGCGCTTCCTCACCCTCAGAGTGGCCGTCCGACGCTTCGCCAGGGGCGGGGGCCCGGCGGTGCTTGGGGTATCTGGAGGCCCGGACTCCCTGATGCTCGCGGCAGCGGCACTGGCTGAAGACGTAGCTGTTCACGCGGTATGCGTCGATCACGGTCTGCAGCCGGGTAGTGGTGCACAAGCTAGCCGGGCGGCGGAACAGAGTCGTTCGATGGGGGCGACGGCAGAGGTTGTCGCCGTTGACCCGGCCGCATTCGCGGGAAGCCTGGAATCGGCGGCGCGGGACGCCCGTTACAGCGCACTCGCGGAGGTGGCCCGAAGAATCTCGGCACCGGTGTGGGTCGGGCACACTCTGGACGATTCCGCCGAGACGATGGTGCTCGCGGCACTCCGGGGAATCTCCGGTGGATTGTCGGAGGAGGGGACGGTTCCGGGAACCGCGGGAACGAACGCACCGGTTTCACTTCTGCGACCATTTCTCCGGGTCCGTCGCGCGGACACCGTTGGTGCCGCCCAAGAACTGGGTCTCACCCCGTGGCAGGATCCGCACAATGCGGATCAGGGGTTCCGTCGGGTGTCGGTACGCGGGCGGATCATCCCCGCGCTCTCCGAAATGATCGGAGGTGATGCGGTTCCCCCTCTCGCGGAGGCGTCGGCTAAGGCGACGGAGGACGCGGAATTGCTCGATGCACTCGCCGCCGACGCGCTCCGGAGACACCGGGACCACTCCGGGTGCACCACCCCAGGTTCCCTACCGGTGAGCGTCGGCGGCGAACATCCCGCACTACGACGTCGGATCCTCGCTCATTTCCTCCGCGCCAACGGGGCGGTGGTGACCGCACGCGGTATCGCAGGCGTCGACACGCTTTTGACGGATTGGCACGGACAGGGTCCGGTCGCGGTGGGAGGAACCTCCGACGGGCGCAGGTTGGTTGTGATGCGGCACAATGGCATTCTGACTGTGAGCGCGCGCTGACGGACACCCGGTGACTGGGTTCCCCGAATGGCGGGCGAACGACGACGAAGGGTCGACACACACCATGCATGAACAGAAGAACATCCCGGTCCCCGACGGTGCCTACGGAACCGACGTGGAGAAGGTCCTGGTTAGTGAAGCGGATCTACAGCGCCGGGTGGCGGAGATGGCTGCGAAAGTGTCCGCGGAGCATGCCGATGATGAGGACGATCTCATCCTCATCGGGGTGCTCAAAGGCGCGGTTTTCTTCATGACTGATTTCGCCCGGGCACTCACCATTCCCTCCCAGATGGAGTTCATGGCGGTGTCCTCGTACGGAAATGCCACTTCATCGTCCGGAGTGGTGCGGATTCTGAAGGATCTTGACCGGAACATCGCCGACCGGAACGTCCTCATCGTGGAGGACATCATTGACTCCGGGCTCACTCTTTCCTGGCTGCTCAAGAACCTGAAGAGCCGAGGACCGAAAAGCCTCGAGGTCATTTCCCTGCTCCGCAAGCCGGAGGCTGTCCGGGCGAAGGTGGAGTTTTCCGATATCGGGTTCGACATCCCCAACGAGTTCGTTGTCGGTTACGGCCTCGACTATGCCGAGCGCTACCGCGACCTGCCTTACGTGGGCAGGCTGCACCCCAGCGTCTACACAGGCTGACCTCAACCCGCGGGTTTCCGCGGCCACGCGGGTATCCTGTGTGTGAACTGCGGCGGAGAAGATCCTTCCGGCGCGGGACGCCCACCCGTATGCTGTCCGTGCTCCACAACGACTTGAAAAGAAAGGGGCCGGTGTTCGCCGCCCGACCGCACCCGGTCGGACCGCCGCCGGCTTGGCTTGTGAATGGATAACAAGAAACTACTGAGGATCGGTGCCGTCGCCGCGGTCATCTTCATTGCCCTGTATGTGATGACCGTTTTGACCGATGACACCCGTAGCTACCGCAAGGTGGATACCTCCATCGCGTTGGCGCAGCTCGATGAGCACAATGTCAAGGAGGTTCAGATCGATGACCGGGAGCAGCAGCTCCGGCTGAAACTCAAGGATGAGATCTCCGTCGAGGAACACGACGGGATCAGTGAGATCATCGCGGAATACCCGGCCCGGACTACGCCGATCATCTTCGACAAGGTGCAGTCCGCTGAGGCGGAGAAATACACGACCAAGGTCACCCGGGAGAGCTTCATTGGCTCGATGCTGAGCGTTATGCTCCCGATGCTCATCGTCTTCGGTCTGTTGATCTTCTTCTTCTCCCGTATGCAGGGGGGCGGAATGGGCATGCTTGGTATCGGCGGTTCCCGGGCCAAGCAGCTCAACAAGGACATGCCCACCAATACCTTCGGTGACGTCGCCGGCGCTGATGAGGCGGTTGACGAACTCCACGAGATCAAGGACTTCCTCCAGGACCCCTCGCGCTACGAGGCACTGGGTGCGAAGATCCCACGTGGTGTCCTCCTCTACGGACCACCCGGAACCGGTAAGACACTGCTGGCTCGCGCTGTCGCCGGTGAAGCGGGTGTGCCGTTCTACTCCATCTCCGGTTCCGACTTCGTCGAGATGTTCGTCGGTGTCGGTGCCTCCCGGGTCCGTGACCTGTTCAAGCAGGCCAGGGAGAACAGTCCCTGTATCATCTTCGTCGATGAGATCGATGCTGTCGGACGTCAACGGGGCTCCGGTATGGGCGGTGGGCACGATGAACGTGAGCAGACCCTCAACCAGTTGCTCGTTGAGATGGACGGATTCGGTGACCGTGAGGGGGTCATTCTCATTGCCGCGACCAACCGGCCTGACATCCTAGACCCCGCTCTCCTGCGACCCGGTCGTTTCGACCGTCAGATCCCGGTCACGAATCCCGATCTCAAGGGTCGCGAGATGATCCTCAAGGTTCATGCAAAGGGCAAGCCCCTGGCCCCTGACGCAGATCTGAACTCCCTCGCCAAGCGCACCGCCGGTATGTCCGGCGCAGACCTGGCCAATGTTCTCAATGAGGCCGCCCTGCTCACTGCGCGCATCGGCGGCAACGTCATCACCGCAGATGCGCTAGAGGAAGCCACTGACCGCGTCGTTGGCGGCCCCCGCCGTTCCAGCAAGATCATCTCCGAGCACGAGAAGAAGGTGACCGCCTATCACGAGGGTGGTCACACGCTCGCCGCTTGGGCGATGAAGGACATCGAACGCGTCTACAAGGTCACCATTCTTGCCCGCGGTCGTACCGGTGGACACGCCATGACCGCAGCCGAGGACGACAAGGGTATGTACAACCGCTCCGAGTTGTTCGCCCGCCTCGTGTTCTCGATGGGTGGTCGCGCCGCCGAGGAACTGGTCTTCGGCCAGCCCACCACCGGAGCGTCCTCCGACATCGAGCAGGCAACCAAGATCGCCCGCGCCATGCTCACTGAATACGGAATGTCACCTGAACTCGGCACCGTCAAATACGGCGAGGAACAGGGTGACCCGTTTTCCGGTCGTGGTGCAGGCGGAAGCCTTGACTACTCTCCGGCTGTGGCCGCCACGATCGATGAGCAGACCAGGTATCTTCTGGACAAGGCTCACCGCGAGGCATACCTCATCCTCCGGGACAACCGGGAAACCCTCGATCGCCTGGCGGAAAAGCTTCTGGAAAAGGAGACTCTGCGCCGCCCCGACCTCGAGGCATTGTTCACGGACATCACCCCTCGCGACGGGGTGGAGGTTTTCCGGGGTGAGGACAACGACTTCCCGCGACAGATCGGCCGTGAGCCGGTGAAAACCCCAACGGAACTCGCGATCGAGCGAGGTGAAGAGCCCCCGAAGAAGTTCTCTCTCCTAGAGGCATCCAAGGCGGCCCGTGCTCGCCGTGAGAAGCAGCTCGCTGCCCTCGGTGGTCCCGCTCCGGTGCAGAATCCCCACGGGGATCCCGCACCCGGGGGACAATCGCAGCAGGAGGGGGGCGGCAGGTCGGCATCGCAGGAGAATACCGTTTTCGGATACGGCGACACCACCGGTTCACATCCGGTGGGCCCAGTTCCGGAGACTGCGAACACAGCCGGCAGGCATTCACTCCCGCAGCAGAACAACCCCTCCGGTGAGGCCGATGTCAGTGCCCCGACCTATGGCGGAACTCCGCCGCCGCCAGGTTGGTCCGCCCCGGGCTGGCCGCCACGTGACGGTTCCCGTCCCAACCCGTACGCTTCCGACACCGGGAGCCGGACGCCCGCACCGCAGCCGACCGGAGAACACCCCGGGGTAGCTTTCTACGGTCCGGGCGAACCTGCCGACGGAGTGGAGGGCCTGCAGACCTATACCGCACCGAGCGGTGACGGTGAACTCATCGGTTTCCGGCTCCCCGATCATGAGCAGCCGGAGCATTCCCCGGAGAAAAAAGATACCAGGGACACCGCATCTGAAGCTCCATCCTCCAGCCCGAATGATGTCATCGGACTCGGAGACGTGACCAGGGAACCTCCCCGGGAGGACAATGATGAGCGTCGGGATTGATCATGATCGTGCCGTGGCTGCCGTCAGAGAACTACTCCTGGCAGTGGGCGAGGATCCTGACCGGGAAGGACTCCGGGAGACCCCCGATCGCGTCGCCCGGGCATACGCGGAAATGTTTTCAGGGTTGCACGCGGATCCCTCGGAGGTTCTCGCCAAGACTTTCAATGAGGACCACCAGGAACTTGTTCTCGTCCGGGACATTCCCATTTACTCGACATGTGAGCATCATCTCGTCCCATTCTTCGGGGTAGCACACATCGGCTACATCCCCGGAAAATCCGGGCGTGTCACCGGGCTGTCCAAACTCGCCCGACTCGCGGACCTCTACGCCAAGCGGCCGCAGGTGCAGGAGCGCCTGACACGGCAGGTGGCTGACGCTCTTGTGCAGCGCCTGGATCCGCAGGCCGTTATCGTTGTCCTTGAGTGTGAGCATCTGTGCATGGCCATGCGAGGTATCCGGAAACCCGGTGCCACGACGATGACCTCCGCGGTGCGGGGTGGATTCCAACGCAATGCGGCCTCCCGTGCCGAGGCCCTGAGCCTTATCCGGGCGAAACGGTGAGCCACATCACCGACTATTGTCCGGGTCGCCAACTCCCAGAGGAGCTGCCGTCCCGTGACAGGTGCCTGGTCATCGGCATAGTCAACGTGACCGAGGATTCCTTTTCCGATGGTGGCCGTTACCTCGACCCCGGTGTCGCAGTGGCTCACGCGCACGAACTCGTCGCACTCGGTGCGGACATCATCGACGTGGGGGGAGAATCCACGCGGCCCGGTGCCGTCCGGGTTGATCCGGAGGTGGAACTCCGGCGGATCACTCCGGTGATTCGTGCCCTCGCGAAGGAGGGAATCCCCACATCGGTGGACACGATGCGGGCACGCGTGGCCGCCGCCGCAGTGGAGTCCGGTGTCTCTATGATCAATGACGTCTCGGGTGGGCAGGCGGATCCTGACATGTTCCGCGTCATGGCCCAATCGGGGCGCCCGGTCTGTCTCATGCACTGGAAGACCGTCCGTTTCGGGGACGCCGCAGGAGCTGCGCACACTGACGGTGACGTTGTCACGGATGTACATCGGAGACTCGGAAGGCTCGTCGAGGAAGCGCAGGAAGCCGGAGTCAAGCCGCAGAACATCATCGTCGATCCAGGACTCGGTTTCGCCAAGACAGCGGAGGACAACTGGGCGCTGCTCGCTGCACTGCCTGAGTTCACGTCAGGGCCGTACCCCGTTCTCGTCGGAGCTTCCCGGAAACGGTTCCTCGCGGCGGTGCGGACGGATCGGGGTCTCACCGGATCCGCCGATCCCGCCACTGCGGCGGTGACCACGCTGGCCGCCCACCATGGGGCCTGGGCGGTCCGAGTCCATGACGTTGCCGTCTCCAGGGACGCTGTCGATGTTGCTGCGGCGTGGCGGTCAAGGGGTGGTCAAGGGGTGTCCGAAATGTGTGAAAACCAACTGGAAGGACGGGGTTTACCCGAACATGGCTGACAGAATTGAACTCAGGGGACTGAAGGTCCACGGACGTCACGGGGTTCTCCCCGCGGAACGTGCCGGTGGACAGGAGTTCATCGTCGATGTCGTGTGCTGGCTGGATTTCTCTGCCGCCGCAGCGGGAGATGATCTCGCGAGGACCGTCGACTACTCAGAACTGGCGGAACTGGCGCACCGGATCGTTTCGGGAACCCCCAGGGATCTCATCGAGACCGTCGCAGCGGAGATCGCCGATTCCGCGATGGGACGATTCACCCAGCTCTATGCGGTCGAGGTGACCGTGCACAAACCGAACGCACCTATTCCCCTGGACTTCAGGGATGTTGCAGTGGTCGCCCGCCGTTCCCGCGGCGGTCGGGGTCAGGGGCCGTCCTGATGCGGGCCGTCCTGTCCATCGGAGCCAATCTCAATGAGGCCGCGGGTACCGTCTCCGGAGTGTTGAGGCATTTCGCCCCTGAAACCGTCGCCGTTTCCCCCGTGTACGACACTGCTCCGTGGGGCGTTACGGACCAGCCCGACTTTGCCAACGCGGTTGTCGTCATTGAGACCACCGGAACCCCGGAGGAATTGTTGGACCGATGCCAGGAACTCGAGAATGCAGCAGGTCGAATCCGTGAGGTCCGTTGGGGACCACGAACCCTCGACGTGGATATTGTTCAGTGCACGACGGACAACGGAACTGAGGTGACCAGTGACACGGCACGTCTGACATTGCCGCATCCGCACGCCCATGAGCGTGCGTTCGTCCTGGTCCCCTGGTTTGCCGCCGATCCCGGTGCCCGGTTGAACGGCGTACCCATCGGTCAGCTCATCGAAGGCCTCGCCGCGGAAGACGTCGCGGGGGTCCGGTTACCGGGAGAACATTCCGGGGAGTGCGCGCGATGAAGACCACCCCGATTCCCCTTCTCGTGTTGACTGCACTATTCTGCGCTGGTGTATCGGGGATCCTGACCTGGCGATTCTATGCCATGCTCATCCCGATCTCTGTGACGG
Organism: Corynebacterium sp. CCM 9204; assembly: GCF_041357695.1. Classification (NCBI taxonomy): domain Bacteria; kingdom Bacillati; phylum Actinomycetota; class Actinomycetes; order Mycobacteriales; family Corynebacteriaceae; genus Corynebacterium; species Corynebacterium sp. CCM 9204. The sequence continues at coordinate 9,022 of NZ_JAUERX010000005.1, read as the reverse complement.
CCTCCGCCACGCTGTGGATCATGGCGGGGCTTTGTGGCGTGCTGGCATGGCGGGTTCGCACGTATCTGGAGAAGGGCAGGATCGGCCTGGACCGGAGCCAGTTGAACCCGATTACCGTCGCGCAGTGGCTCGTCATCGGGAAGGCGTCAGCGTGGACAGGCAGTGTGGTGGGAGGCGCCTACCTGGGAATGGCAAGTTACGTGATCCCGAGGTCCGGGATGTTGACGGCGGCAGCGGATGACCTTCCAGGAGTTCTGCTCTCACTTCTCGGTGGGGTTGCGATGGCCACTGCCGGTGCCGTCCTCGAACGGAGCTGTGAAGCCCCGCCGCCACCGGACGGGGAACCTGCGGGCGCGGTGTAAAACGGCGATCATTGTCATTCAGGTGGTGTCGTCCCTGCGTGCCTGGGCAACAAGGCCGTTTCCTTTAGTACATTGGTATCCATGACCGACACCGACGAGACCGTGACACCCCCCGGCTCCACCGCGGACCAGGCGGTGGAGGAGACCAGTGACCGGTGGCAGATCGCACTGGTTGTACTGGTTCTCCTCGCAGTGATCGCTGTCGTGGTGATGCTCTTCACCGGGAGTGACATCGCACTGAAGATCGGTGTCGTCGTCGCCCTCTGGGCGGCGGTCCTCGGTGTGTTTCTCGTCTCCCGGTACCGTGGGCAGGTTCTCGCGGAACGTCGGGACAGGAAACTCGCGGACCGGATGCATGAAGAGGAATTGGAACGGGAGATCGCGGTTCACCGAGAACAGGAACTGATCCTCGAGCAGAGTTTCCTCGAATCGCTCGATGAATACCGGGATACGACTCTCGCGGAGATTCGGGAACAGCTTGATTTCATGCGTGCTCAGCTTGAGGCGCTGAGCGGCCAGACGTGGAGCTATGAACCCGCTGCCCTCCAGGCGGAAGCCCGCCGGATTCAGGAGTTGCTGTCCGGCCCGTCCGGGGCTGAGGCTCGTGAGGTGCACAGTGGTCTTTCCGGGGAGGTGCCGCCGGACATGGGAGACGGAGTCGAGGACGGACAGGCGGCAGACGTCGAGGAAGTTGAGGTGGTTCCTGAAACTACGGCCTCGGCCACCGGTGCAGTAACTTCCACTCAGGCTGGGAGGATGTCTCGGGAGATACGGGATACGGGCACCCCGGAGGCTTCCGAATCTGGCACGACGGAGGTCGAAGCGGCTCCTGAAGAGCAGGGCGCTGTAGCGGCTCAACCGGAGTCCTCGCAGGAGGACACCCCAGACGAAGACACCACGGGGGCGTTCGCACCGGTGAGCAGGCCATCTTGGCTGACCTCCCCCTCGGCGATGAAGCCTAATCCGTTGATCACCGGTGAAGCAGGTGTGGGAGGAACCGTACCTGTGGATGCCAGTTACCTGATCGCCGGTGGTGGACGGCACGAGACCCCCGGAGGGGAGTCGGCAGAACATTCCTCGGCGGACACGGGAGACGAGACCTCCGCGTCGCGTGACAATGACGGCTCCGTCCGTCACGGTGACGCACAGAAGAAAGGCTTTGACACCGGTGCCATGGGGGCGGTGCCCTGGGATGCCACGGGCAGCTCGGCGGCACGACGGGCGGCACACGCAGTGGAAACTGGCGGGGGAGCAGTGGACGAGCAATCGACGGAGCGGCGGCACGGACGTCGTCGGCGTGATGAACGTGGTGGGGTGTCTGTCGCTGAACTGCTGGAGCACCTCCGGGAGAATAAGGCTGACGATCAGTGACCGCTCCGCGACTGCGGGTGGGGTTCTACGGTACAGGCGGGATCGCTGCGGGACTGGCTGAACGGTTGAATGGTGTCGGGCACCGGGTTGAGGTCGTTGTTGATCCCGTGCGTACCGATATCGCATCGCGTTTCGGTGACTGGGGGCGAGTGGAGACGGATGTCGATGCGTTGGGCAGGTGTGATCTCATCCTGATCTGTGTTGCCGATGAAGATCTCACGGATGCCGTACGCAGCCTCATTCCGCATGTGAACTCCCGGCAGATGGTTGCCCACCTGTGTGTTTCGGTAGGGATTCGGGTACTGGATCCCCTCGCCACGCATGTCGCACTGGTGATGGCGCTGTATCCCGCGGTGTATCCAGTCGGAACTGCGGATACGGCGGGTGTTCTTCGAGACAGTGATGAGTTGGAGGGTGCTCCGTGGATCGTGACCGCAGATCCCGGAGCGCCCGAAGGCGTCGCGGAGGTGTTCGTCGCGGAACTTGGCGGTTGGATGGTGAATGTCCCGGACAATGAGCGGCCCGCGTTTGCTGCCGGGTTGCAGCATGCGACGGAACACCTCATGAGTGTATTCGACGACGCCTGTTCGATGATCGACGAGGCGTATTTCCGTAGCGGTGGTCCGAGGGAGGGGATCGGTAGAGCACTACTGCGCCGGACATCGCTCAGGATGCTTGAAATTGCTCTCGTGGATCCGGATCACAATGTCGCGGGGCCCGTCTACCGTGCTGCTGCGGATACGGTCCGTCGGCAACATGATTTGGGTATTCCGGATGGTGCGGCGGCCCGGAGCTATCGCGATCTGGCGAGGCGAACCGCGGAGCTCACTCCGTTCGGTGACATCGACATCGAGTTGTGGGCTGACGGTGATGCCGGAGGGCCTGCACCACGCGAGGAATGACCGATTTTACCCCTATTTTGGGGAAATCTTTCGTAGAGTATCTTTTGTGCTGGTCATCACAGGTTGCATAGGCATAAACAATGTCATCTCGCGCTAACGCCCTGTGTCGTGTGGGTTTCTGCGTCGGACCGTGACAGTCGTATCCCGGTTGGACTGTCGCCCTTGATCCTGAAACACGAATTTCAGATACCGGTTTTACCTAGGCTCTTAGGTGTGCAACTGACCCGGTTCTCCGATCTGGCCCTACGGACGCTCATGCGTCTCGGCGAGGGATCCGCCATCGATGGACCACGAATGACGGTCGCGGAACTCGCTTCGGCGGTGGAAGCACCCGAAGGGCATGTCGCCAAGGTCGTGTCCCGTCTCGCCCGGATCGGGGTTGTCCGGAGTCTCCGTGGACGGACCGGCGGTGTCGTCCTTGAGGACTCCGCCGCCGCCCGCAGCGTCGGATCTCTTCTCCGTGAGCTGGAACCTCAGACACCTGTGATCGACTGCATCCGACCGTCGCCCTGCCCCTATCTGGAGGGCGACTGCCTGTTGCGGCACCGGCTGGCGGACGCCACGGAGTCGTTCTACCGGAGCCTCGATGATCTCCGTGTTGCGGATCTCATCGCCGATGCGTCCAAGGCGCGGGGAAAGCCCGTGGCGCTGGGTCTACCGCACACACCCTGACACCCATCCACGCGGACGTCGATAGCCCGAGACCCCGCCGCAGACCATTCATAAAGGAGCGCCCAGCTCATGTTCGTGACCACCCAGCCCGACACCTCCCGCACGCTGTCCGAGAAAAACGCCGATATCGTCCGCGCGACCCTCCCCGTGATCGGTGCGCACATCAATGAGATCACCCCGATCTTCTACGACAAGATGTTCACCGCGCACCCGGAGCTGATCAGCGATCTGTTCAACCGGGGCAACCAGGCCGCAGGCGAGCAACCCAAGGCGCTCGCCGCGTCGATCGCCACCTTCGCCACCATGCTCGTCGATCCAGACGCCCCGGACCCGGTCGAGATGCTCGGCCGGATCGGTCACAAGCACGTCTCCCTCGGCGTAACCCGCGACCAGTACCAGATCGTCCACGACAACCTCTTCGCCGCCATCGTCGACGTCCTGGGCGACGCGATCACCCCGGAGATCGCCGGCGCCTGGGATGAGGTCTATTGGCTCATGGCCGATGTGCTGATCGACTTCGAGGAGGACCTCTACGCCTCCGACGATGTCGAACCAGGCGAGGTATTCCGTGATGTCACAGTCACCGAGAAATACGATCTCCCCGGTGACGCGACCGTCTACACCCTGAGCGGTGACCTCTCGGTCCCGCGTCCCGGCCAGTACACCTCGGTCGGCGTGAAACTGGACGACGGCGCGCGTCAGCTCCGCCAGTATTCCATCATCGGCGGCGACGCCACGAAACTGACCATCGCGGTCCGCCGTGAGGGTGAGGTCTCCGGATTCCTCCGCGACCGCGTCAACGTCGGTGACACCATCCAGGCGACCCTGCCCGCCGGTGACCTCGTCCTCGACGATGCCGATAACCCGGTCGTCCTCGTATCCTCCGGAATCGGGTCCACCCCGATGACCGGCATGCTGTATCACCTCGCGACAACCGGTTCCTCGCGCCCGGTGACCGTCCTGCACGCGGACATCGACGAGGAACACTTCGCACAGCGCGAGCAGATGGCCGCGTACGTCGCCGAGATCCCCGGCGCCACGATGGAGGTCCGTTACCGCACCAACGGCGATCGGATCGATATCGCGGAGCATCTGCCCGCCGGTGCGACCGTGTACCTGTGCGGCGGAAACGGCTTCCTGCAGGCACTGCGCGACCAGATCGCGGCTCTACCGGCTGATCGCGCCCCGAAGGCCGTGCACTTCGAGCTGTTCTCCCCGAACGACTGGCTCATCAGATAGTCCTGCCCGAAGGGTGATCGGTACACACGTATCGACTACGCTGGCGTGGTGTGACTGACACGAAGAAGAACCCCGCCGTGACCACGCCCGACGCCGACGATGTTCCGGAGCAGCTCCGCATCCGCCGTGAGAAGCGGTCCCGGCTGCTCGATGGTGGCGTTGAGGCATACCCCGTGGAGGTGAAGCGCAGCACGTCCATCGCGGACCTGCGGGACCGCTACCGGGTTCTTCCCGAGGACGCCGATGACGCCGCCGCCGTCGCGCGTGAGGACGGCGTGACCTACCTGTCCAAGGGCGGTGAGACCCGGGACGTAGTCTCGATCGCGGGCCGCGTCATCTTCGTGCGCAACACTGGAAAGCTCTGCTTCGCCAGTATCCAGGATGGTGACGGAACCCAGGTGCAGGCCATGCTCTCGCTCGCGGAGGTCGGCGAGGAGGCACTGGCAGGCTGGAAGAGTGACGTCGACCTCGGCGACTTCGTGTCCGTCACCGGTCGTGTCATTTCTTCCCGTCGCGGGGAACTCTCCGTCATGGCGTCCGAATGGCAGATGGCCTCGAAGTCGCTGCGCCCCCTGCCCGTCGCCCACAAGGATCTGAGCGAGGATACCCGCGTCCGGCACCGCTACACAGACCTGATCATGCGGCCCGCAGCCCGGGAAAACGCGCTCACCCGGATCAAGGTCATGCGTGCACTGCGCCATCATCTGGAAGACGAGGGCTTCCTCGAAGTCGAGACCCCGATGCTCCAGACCCTCCACGGTGGTGCAGCAGCGCGTCCCTTCCAGACCCACTCCAACGCGCTTGATATTGATCTCTACCTGCGTATTGCGCCGGAGCTCTACCTCAAGCGTTGCGTCGTCGGCGGAATCGACCGAGTCTTCGAGGTCAACCGGAACTTCCGTAATGAGGGCGTTGACTCATCCCACAGTCCCGAGTTCGCCATGCTGGAGACCTACCAGGCGTGGGGTACCTACGACGACGGCGCGGAGACCATAAAGAATCTCATCCAGGCCGTCGCCACCGAGGTGTTCGGCTCCACGACGGTCACCCTCGCTGATGGCACCGAGTATGACCTCGGTGGGGAGACATGGCAGACCCTCGAGATGTATCCCTCGCTCAATGAGGCTCTCGCCCGTAAGTTCCCCGGACAGCCCGAGGTCACCGTGGACAGCACCGTCGAGGAGCTGAAAGCCATCGCGGAGGTAATCGGTCTCCCCGTCCCGCAGAACGCGGGTTGGGGCCACGGCAAGCTCGTCGAGGAGATCTGGGAGGTGCTCTGCGAGGATCAGCTCTACGGCCCGGTCTTTGTCCGGGACTTCCCTGTTGAGACGTCTCCGCTTACTCGCCAGCACCGTGATAAGCCCGGCGTCACCGAGAAGTGGGACCTCTACGTCCGTGGATTTGAGCTGGCGACCGGCTACTCCGAGCTCATCGACCCCGTCATCCAGCGTGAACGCTTCGTCGATCAGGCCCGGCTCGCAGCCGACGGCGACGATGAAGCGATGGTTCTCGACGAGGACTTCCTCACCGCCATGGAGCAAGGCATGCCCCCGACCGCAGGCTGCGGAATGGGGATCGACCGTCTCTTAATGGCCCTGACGGGCCTTGGTATCCGGGAGACGATCCTGTTCCCGATGGTCAAACCCGAGTCCAGGCACTAGAACTGTGCTGCTGCAAACTCTCCGCTGAGAACTTCCGTGGCATTCAGCGGAGAGTTAGGCATTGACTTAACCACGTGAACGGTGCGGGGACGCTTCAGTGATGTGAAAGTAGTTTGAACAGGCACCACCACAGGCGGCGTAGCGGGAAGAAAACGGTACTTCCCGTTACTTAGGTAATCACTGGCTTGACACACCGGTTGATCTACAACAGTGTTCTCCTTACACCTATGGTTGTTATGCGGTGACCCCGGTTTGCGCGGTCGTTGTACATGGCAGATAGCTGCTGGTTGGAAAGGGGTAGCTTTATCTACCGGCTCCTTGTCACCGTATAAGTAACGATACTGGAGCTGGTTATTCCCAGTGATTGTGGTTTCACGATGGCGTTGAAATGTTAAGAATCCGCCAATTGGAAGATCAATGATGACTGCGTGGATACTTTATTCGAGTGGGCGTCCGATGGGGAGAAAAGTCTCGAATATCCGGATCACTGATGCTTGGACATACGCAAGCGTCGAATCTGCTGAGGGGCGAGACTCGAGATAACCATCTGGGGGAAGATCAGATTTGTGAAACTTACCTGGGACATGCGTGACGTTCCAGGTCTCTCTCGCCTGCAACAGGCGCGTTGGTGCGGCCGGAACAGTCCATCAATAGTTTCGGGATTTACCCAATGGTACTGGAACAGGCGGTGCGAACTGTATGACCGGTTCCATGGGGCGGGTATCTGATGAGAATAACTGCTGTTGAGTTTGCGCCAAGCGATATAGTGCCAGTTATCTATCCTTATATAAATTCTATAGCTCCTATTGAAAAACTCCAATCGTGCCATCGCTATGCCTGCGGCTTGAGGTTCCTTTTGGCTCGATGGAGGGGACGTTTCCGGAAATGGCCAGAGGGGTCTCATGTAACGTTTCTTTGTTTACAGGGGGATGGAATCCTCTGGATATAGATGTCATAACGGTGGAAATTTACGTTCTCCTATCTGTCTTACGATAGGTGCTTGCCCGGGGTGTCGGTGTCGTCTAATGGGTGTAAAAGGTGGCGGAACTAATTTTTTGCTGACAGTGGGGAATCTTTGTTTTCTACATTCCCTTTGTAAGGTTTTTTGCTTTAGGGGTTTACTTTAAATAGTGCGATGAGGGGGTGGTTGGGGCAACATTCGGAATATATGAGGGGGCTATTCTCGTTGTGGTTCTGGAAATTCTTATTTCTTGCTCTGTATAAAGTGATTGGCGTTAGGTCATTTTCGGCAATCCAGATGTGTTATCAGGTGTGTCTCAGGTGTGACGGTGGGGGTCGGGTAGGGATAATCCTACTGTTAGGCATAAGTGTGAAAAAGAAGAAGTGGTACATATTTCCTTATCCATAAAGAGCATGATGATATTTGCTACCCGTGAAAAAACGTATGAACAAGTCAAAATTTTGGTAGCACGATATTAGAGCTGCAGTATGCTGGAGCAATACTCTTATATGTGATTTACGTCACGTATCAAGTTTAGTAAAATATTATGATTTCTGAAAGTGTGTGGGGAATCTTCAGAATGTGAAGCAAAAATCGAGCGTGTAGCGCTGGCTTAGGTTGTGTGTCTCGAAATATGCTACTGGAATTTTATTTTAACGATATATAGCGTTTTCGTTGAATTAGTGTCTGGAATGTCGAAGTTTCTGACCATGGAAAGCTTAGATGGCTGGCCATGGTTGAGGGCTGTGACGGATTGGAAGGGTGTGCTTATGGCGCAAAGATGGATCTTATTATCGAGGATGGTTGCGGTGGCAACCGTCCTCTCTCTTGCATTTTCTTTGCTTGTTGTACCGAAATTATCTGTGGTCCGTGCGGACGAGGGGGCTACCGTCGCGGTCCCGCACTTAGAATCACCCGCAATACTTCCACCCACAACTGCAAGCGGTTTTCCGGAGGGGGACATTGGTTATATTTTCTATCTCTCAAAACCTGGCGAACCGCCCTTTGATCCAAAAGACTATCCGATCGAAGAATTGGTGAAAAAGGATCTCCGGTGGGCTGCACTCTTGAATGTTAATCTCCCGAATGGTGGGATTACAAAGGCCTATTGTGCAAATCAGCCGATCCCACACCGAGTAGGGGAGCATAAAATTGACCATCTGGGGAATCACAACATCCCCAATGATGAGAAGGTCAAATGGATTCTTGATCACGGCTACCCCGAAGTGTCACTGGCTGACCTTGAGCGAGCAGTCGGAGTCTCGGGGCTGGACGAGAAGGCTGCTGTAAGTGCTACGCAGGCCGCAATCTGGAAGTACACCAACCCAGATGTTCCGGAACCTGTGTGGATGAACCTTTATCCAGGTGAACAACATCCGCTTGATTTTGTGAAGGGTAAAGATAAGAGGAACCTCGAAAAAGTTCGAGATTACCTTTACAACGGCGCATCTACCGCGAAAAAACCTGAGCTGTTCAGCTTGAAGCTGGATCCAGCCGTGGACACGGGTGCAGCAGGATCCGATGTCGGATCTTATTCGGTGGCAGAAGCTGGTGCCGACGCCAAGCTCACACTTGAGGGTGCACCAGAAGGGATCGAACTGGTTAATTTGGCTACCGGCAAGGCTGTGGGTTCTACGGTCGAGGTTTCAAAGGGCGATAGGTTTACTGTGCGTGTTCCTCGCGCCACGGCAGCCGGGGAAGCGAAGCTGGTACTGACAGGAACCGGAATCGTTACCGCAGGAATGGGCCTCGTCTACTCAGGTACCGAACACGGCCCCGCCCAAGAGCTGGTTGTCGCGAAAAATTCCGCTCCCGTCTCGCAACGCTTCGAGGCGAAGGTGTCGTGGCGTAGCG
>NZ_JAUERX010000004.1:0-262800 GCF_041357695.1 Corynebacterium sp. CCM 9204 | reverse complement strand
TACCGTCAGTTTTCGGGATGTTCATCCGCCACTCATCCCGCGTTGGTTGCCCTGCCGGTGTTCATGCCCAACCAATCCGCCAACCCCCTCGACCCCGGCCGCCAACGCCGGACCAGCCACAGGTCGGCCACGATGTAGTTGACGATGAGGAATCCCGCGCCGACCACGGGATAGAGGATCGGGGCAGGACCAATGTCTGCGGGCAACAGGGCCGGAATGCCCGTCAGCCCCATGATGATGATGAGATAGGGCGCCCACCACACGGTGAGCACGGGGAGGATGATGTCGATGGTGGTAATCAGGAATCCCACCGCGATCCACCTGCAGATCCCGGTGAGCAGATGGTCATCCGGGTTCACGATCAGGAGGGACGGCAATGACGCGACCGCAGCCATGACCGGATGGAGCAACGCCAGTCGCATCCGTTCCCGCAGCCAGGTCCGTCGACGACCGTTGAAGGCCATCCAGCGGTCCGGCCGTTCGTCGGATGTGAGACCCGTCATCACCATCACCAGCGGAAGGATCGACCAGTTCACCCGAATGCCTGTGAGACCGATGATGACCGCAGCGACGGCCGTGAGTCCCCAGCCGATGAGGTTCCGCGGAACAACGTTGCCGGCGATGATCGCCCGGCACGCCCGGCGCGGGCCACCACCGCTGATCGCCGGATCTCCCGACCTCGACGTCGCCGTCCGGGGCGCCTCCGGCCAGGTCCGCGTGTTGCGGACCTGGACGATGACGGCCGCCACCCAGAACACGACGCTCACCAGAACAACGCCCTCGCCGCGCACGAACCAGTTGGTCAGGGCACAGGCGGAGAGGATGGCCGTGTACAGCCCCACCCGAAGAAGATGGTGGCGACGCCAGGTCGCGTGGTCGAGGTTGAAGGCGCGGTAGGTGTCCGCGTCACCGGCGGATGCCAGGAGAACCGCACCGAGTGCCGCAGCGACCCACGCGGTCCACGCGTACGGCCGGTATCCCGTGAAGAGGTATCCGTAGAGACCTGCGGCGGAGATCAGGGTCACCAGGACAGGCAGGACCCATGGGTTCGCGTGGCGGAGGATCGCGGTTGGTGAACCACCCATTGTTTTCACGGTCGGTATGCCCTTCCTCATCGTCGACTACCGGAGAACCGCTCCTGGAACGTCGCCCCGCTGAGGTCGGTGGTTCCGGCGAGTCTCGGGGAGATCACGAACAGCAGGATGAGCGTCCAGATCGTGAGCGTCGCCAGAGCTCCGGATACGACCCGGACGTCGGTGGAGCCTGTCGCGAAGCCGACGGGGTACGCTGCCACCAGGCTCGCGTACCACCAGGCGTTCCGCCCGATGGCCCACGGTGCGAGCACCATCCCGCTGACGGCGAGGAGTCCGGCGGCGAGGAAGACGGGGATCCCCTCGTGGAAGGAGATCGTTCCCCGGAACGCCACGGCCCACGCGGCGGTCCAGACCAGGAGCGCCACCGGGAGGTTGAGCAGCGCCGTGATGTTCCACCCGCGGACGAAGTCCCGTCGCGGCCAGCCGTACGCCCGCCATGTCCTCGCGGCCAGGGGAGCCAGGGACGCCATGCTCCCACAGAAGGAGAGCACCATGATCGTGATGAACCCAAGGTCATCAGCCTCTCGGACGGCGCCCCACGGCGGGAGTCGGAGCATCAGAAGGTAGACCAGGACCCCGACCCAGACCATCACCGTGAAGCGGAGGACCGGGTCGCGGATGACTTGGGCCGTGGGGGAGGAGCCGATCAGCGTTCCACGGCTCATGCCGAGGTCCGCCGTCAACCACCACGGTTTCCCGTCGTCGGCCGGGGCCCCGGACTCCGGTATCGACCGTCCCCGCCAGACCTGCACGAGAAACGCCGCGACGAGAATGACGCCGACGGGTACGAGGGCGCGCGGGGGAAGAAAGCCGGGCGCGACGACCACGAGAGCCACGACAAGGGCGGTGATCAGGGTGAACACCGCTGAGCGCACGATGTGATGCCTTCTCCAGGTCGCCCGGGTGAGATTCATGGCCCGGTAGCCGTCGGCCGGGGTACGCAGCCACACGAGTGCACCGGAGAGAAGGACGAGTCCGATGTAGAGGACGTTCCATCGGCCGCCGTCCCCGATGAACATCATCAGCACACCGGTGAGCAGCACGTAGTCGGCGAGGATGAAGGCGAGGATGAGTCCTGCGCGGCGCCAGTCGCCGAGTGTCAGCATCAGTCGGCGGTCCACACCGCCGCCCGGGGTCACGCGGGCAGTCATCGGGCATCACCCGCCAGGGCGGTGACGGCGTCCTCGAGGTCGGCGGCCTGGACGCGGACGCCGAGTTCGCGTGCCTTCGCCCACAGGGAGTCAATGGCGTCTGCGGTAGCGCTCCGCAGGTCGAGGATCACGCGTTCCTGCCCGGTGAGCTTCTCGCGGATGAGCACTGTACCGGTGGATCCGAGCGCCTCGACGAGCGCGTCGATGCGGAACGCCGGACCTGTCGCGGAGAGCACTCCCTCATTGAGGTCGGCAACCTCGGCGGTGAACAGCAGAGACCGTGAACCGATGACGATGACGGAGTCGATGACGGCCGCTGCGTCGTCAAGCTGGTGGGTGGAGAGGATCACCGTGCGGGGATGCTGCTCCACATCGGCCCGGAGCTCGGTGTAGAGCACCCGGCGACGCTCGATGTCGAGCCCCAGATAAGGCTCGTCAAGGAGGGTGACGGGGCAGCGGGCCGCAAGCCCAATGACGGCCTGGAGCATGGACTTCTGTCCAGTTGAGTACGCCGAGTACTTCTTGTCCAGATCGAGGTCGAACCGTTCCGCGAGCTCGCGTGCGCGCGTCATGTCGAAAGTGGCCCAACGTGCCTCACCGATCTCCAGGAGCCTGCGCCCTTTCCAACTCCGCGGCAGCGGCACATCGGCACCCATGAGCACGACGCGGTCCATCACCTCGGCGTTGTCGAAGGGTGGGGCGTTGAACACCGTGAGGCTGCCGCCCTTCGTCTCGTGCTGGCCGGCGATGGAACGCAGCAGCGTGGTCTTACCGGACCCGTTGGGCCCGACGAGCGCGTGAATGCCACCCTCCGGAATCGTGAGGGTGAAATCGGTGAGCACGGGCGTTTTCCCATACGCGATGGTGACGTTGTCCGCGTGGATGACGGTGTTGTCGTTGTGGTTCATGAGTAGAGTCCTCGGCTTTCCGCTACCTGGTCGGTGAGAGTGTGCAGTTCTCCCCGGGTCATCCCGAGTTTGACGGCCTCGTCGATAAGTGGGGCGAGGAAACCGGCGGCGAAGGCCTCCCTGCGACGGGAGAGAATGGCTTCCCGCGCCGTGGCGGTGACGAACATGCCGATCCCACGCTGTTTCTCGAGCACGCCGGTGTCCACGAGCAGGGTGAGGCCCTTGCGGGCCGTGGCGGGGTTGATGTTGTGGAACGCCGCGAGTTCGTTGGTGGAGGGGGCTCGTTCACCGGCAGTGAGTGAACCGTCGACGATGGAGTCTTCGACGAGTGCGGCGATCTGCCGGAACAGCGGCAGAGTGGTCTCCTCCATGTCCCGCTCCCCGTTCCTCGATGGTTGATTGGTTGGTTACTTACGTAACTAACCATATAACCAAGTTCAACCATCCACAACGACCCGTGGAGCCAGTCGGATACGGGGGTGTAAACCTTAGCCAACTACCCCCCGAACGGGTGAGCGGTGATACCTGCAGATGCCCGGACACGCCCAGATCCCCGGCTTGTGCTGGCGGGACGTCGTAACGCACCCCTGAAGCGGTTGAAAGCACCAACCCGGGACATCGACGTAACCGGACCGTTTCAGGCATGCTGGACACCAGTGACTAAACGGATTTAGCAAGACAATGAACGGAAATTAGGAGCCATGCTTGAACGCACACAAGTATTCGTCGATACGTCCTACCTGCTCGCGAGCTTTTACAACTCGTGGGAAACGGGGGCACGTGCCCAGTTAGAGATAGATCTCCCCGAAGTCGTAGCCGTCCTCGGCACGATGATCCAGAACCAACTGGGCCAACCCATCCAGCGACAGATGTGGTACGACGGAATCCCGGATTCCGGCCCGCACCGTTATCAACGTGCACTCCGGACCTGCGACGGAGTGCAGCTCCGCGCAGGTCAGCTCATCGAATGGGGCGAACGCCGCACACAGAAGGCCGTCGATACGCGTCTGGTGGCTGACATGGTTCTCACCGGAATCCGCGGCCAGTGCTCCGATATCGTCCTCGTCTCAGGTGACGCCGACATGCTGCCCGGGGTCCAGGAAGCCACCGCCGCCGGTCTCCGCGTCCACCTCTACGGATTCGGCTGGGATTCTATGTCCTCCGCACTCCGCTACGCCTGCGACTCCACCACCATCCTCGATCCACGCGAAGATTTCGCCGAGTGCATGCAACTGCAGGTTCTCGAAGGCCCCCTTCCACCGGTCGTGCGGACCAAACCAATCGGTGATGCCGAACCGATCGAGGAAACCGGCCCAACGTCGATTCCTGACCTCTTGAACACCTCGTTTACGGTACCCGGGCGCCCCGACAACGTCGTCGATGACAATCGGGGGCATTCAGCGAAGCATCGCGCAACACCGACACCCGGAAACCCCGACCACGGACGTACCCGCGGCCCGGGCGAAGACCAAGTCGACGTTCCGGGTCCTCCCAGTGAAACCCGCAGGCCCGGCACACCCGTGTTGCGTGAAACCGCATCCCCGTCAACCAACGCCGGAACCGAGGCCCCCCGAGAACCCATGGTTTCGGCACCACCTGAGCGCACTGACCGGGAAAAAACGGAGCCGGGAATCACTCATGCCGTAAACCGGGATGCATCCGGAATCACCTCGTCCTCTGCAGGCGAAACCCCCCAAGCTCCCGGTGCTGCCGCCGCCAAGACACAAAAAGAAACCACCACACCGCGCCCCGCCCCGAATCCCTCCATGATGGCACCCCGCCGCAAACTACGTTCACGGTACGTGCCGCTCCCCAGTGAGGTGTGGGCATCTGACGGTTCACAAACCCCCTTCGACGTGGGACAGCAATACGCGAGCTGGTGGTACGACAACGCAGCGTCAGAGGAACAGAAGAACAACGCCCACCAACTATGCGGCGGAGGGCTCCCTCCCGAAATTGACCGCCCCCTACTCCAGTTCGCCTGCGAGACACTGCACGAGTACACGCTCACGGAATCTCAGCGCGTGAGTCTTCGGGACGGATTCCACTCCGGCATTCGGGGGGTTCTGCTCCACATCGCGCGCCGCTGATCAGCCACGCGATCCTGAACACGGCCCGACCTGCCTCTCCCGGTGAACTTATCCCGGGGAGGGGTCACGCCATGCTTTTCGGGGATTCAGGTGTTGGCTCCGCCGGTGTCCTCCGGTTTCTTCATTTCCGCGCGTATCTGATCCAACCGGGTGCTGGCCTTCATGTCGAGACCGGTGTCCCTGATCTCCGTGATCCGCTTCGCAACGGAGTTCTCCAGAAGCTCCTGCGATCCGAGAGCATCCGCGTAGCGACGCTCGATCTTCGCGCGCACTGCATCCAGGGTCGGAACCGCTGAATCAAGCTCCACCCCACCCGGAGACCCCGTCACATCATTGACAGTTTCCTGCATTTGAGACTGATCAACCTGGGTCTGCAGCGTCGCGATCTCAGTGAGCTGCTCCCGCAGGCGGGCTTCCGACTCCCGGACCTGCGATTCCGCCTGTTCCGCAGCCTGCACCGCACGAGCGTGGAGGTGTGTGGTCTCCTCAAGCTGTCCTTCCACTGCCACGAGGCGGGTGGAGAGAACCTCTGCGCTGACCATCAGATCATCCGCACGTTCTCCGTCACCTGCAGATCTTGCGGCATCCGCGGCATGTAGGGCATTGCGCGCCTCGTTCTCCAGGCTGTCCTTGTCTACGAGCAAGCGGTTGAGCTTCATCTCCAACTGACTCCGCGTTCCGATCATCGAGGCCGCCTGCCGCACGATCGCCGCATGCTGTTCTTTCGCCGCAGTAGTGGCCTGCTGGATCTGGACCTTCGGATCAGCATTGTCGTCGATCACCTTATTCAGGGAGGCGGTGAGATACTTCCATCCCTTGGCAAATGTGTTGGCCATGATCTGTTCTCGACTCTCTTCCCTGGGACCGTGGCAACGCCACACGAAACAGCTCTCTTGCACCCCAGTCTAGCCAGGACAGCGAGACCGCCAACCGAGTTCGCGGACGACAATCTCCCGAGGGGGGAGTGACACCCCCGGGGGAGGCTCACCGGAATCAGTCGCGCTCGCCCTCAGCTTTCTGTTCTTTCGCCATCTCCTTACGAACCTGCTCCATATCAAGTTCGCTGACCTGGGTATAGAGATCCTCCAGCGCCGCAGCGGACATGGAACCGGACTCCCGGAACATGAGGATCCCGTCACGGAAGATCATCAGCGTCGGAATCGACTGAATCTGCAGTGCAGCGGCCAACCCCTGGTTGGCTTCACTGTCAAGCTTGGCAAAAACAGCCTCCGGGTGGGCCTCGGAAACCTTCTCGAAGGTGGGTGCGAAACGGACGCACGGCCCACACCAGGATGCCCAGACGTCAACGAGAACGATTCCGCCCTTGGTGACGGTCTCTTCGAATGTGGCTTCAGTTACATCAATCGTGGCCATGGAATATTCACTCCGGATTCTTCGGTTGAGTACAGTGCACCCCGCTCAACACCGGAAGCCCACGTGGTATTCCCGCCACTGTTGCGGATCACCGGGTGAACTGGGGTAGTTTGTGCGGGGTAACCCCCACCGCACCGTCACGGTACCCGAAGAAAGCTACGGTCGTAATAGACCCACTCCCACGGAGAACACACCGGCGACGCTGACGGAGCAGCGAAAGAACAGGAGCAGTTATGACCAAGAACTATCGTGTGGCAGGTATGACCTGCGAACACTGCAGCAACGCCGTGGTCGAGGAGATCTCGACCGTACCGGGCGCGCAGGGAGTCACCGTTGATCTCGAGAAGGGCGTGGTCAGTGTGTCGGGCCACGGCTTCACCGATGACGCCATCTCCGCCGCGGTTCGGGAAGCCGGCTACGAGGTCATTGACTGACCCGGTCGCGCCGGATCCTGCACCACCTCACGCCGCCCCGCTACCCCTGGCAGGGCGGCGTGAGCTTTCCCGGCACCGGAAAATGGTGACTTGTACATCTCGATCAGGAGCATCAATGAACAATCCGACCGGAGTCACCGGTCCCTCCATCTCTGGCGAGACAGCCCACACCGATCTCGCCGTCACAGGCATGACCTGCACCTCCTGTTCCGGCAGGGTGGAACGAAAACTCAACCGGCTCGACGGGGTACGCGCCACCGTGAATTTCGCCACGGAGACAGCCTCCGTCGACTACGATCCCGGGATCATCTCCCCCGAGGAGCTGGTGGTCCTTGTCGAGAAGACGGGTTATGGAGCCACCATCGTCACCCATTCCGGGGCCGATGTATGCGGGCACGACGGATCGGAAGCCCCAGTCGATGACGGCGATCAGGCACGCGCGCGGGAGATCACCGATCTCCGACACCGACTCATTCTGTCGGCAGCCTGCGGCCTGCCGGTCATGCTGCTGTCCATGATTCCCCCTCTGCAATTCGACTACTGGCAGTGGGCGGCTCTCGTACTCACTTTCCCCGTGTTCTTCTGGGGTGGTTGGCCGTTCCACCGGGCAGCGGTGACGAACCTCCGCCATGGTGCCTTCACTATGGACACTCTTGTCAGTATGGGCACCACCGCAGCACTGGCATGGTCAGTCGTCGCACTTACCGTCGGCGATGCCGGCCGACCGGGGATGACGATGCACTTCCACCTCCTGGCCAGCGGTGGAGCCGCACTGAACGAGATCTATCTCGACACTGCAGCAATGGTCATTGTGTTTCTGCTTCTGGGCCGCTGGTTCGAGGCCCGTGCCAAAGGCCGTTCCTCACAGGCACTCCGGGCGCTATTGACACTCGGTGCAAAGGAAGCAACCCTTCTCGTCGACGGCCATGAACGACAGGTCCCGGTCGAACGGCTCGTGGTGGGCGACACGTTCGTGGTTCGCCCGGGGGAGACAGTAGCCACAGACGGAGTGGTGGTCTCAGGAACAAGCTCCGTCGACGAGTCCATGCTTACGGGCGAATCCATCCCGGTGGATGTCGGCACCGGTGACACGGTGACAGGGGCCACGGTGAACAACTCGGGACGACTCGTGGTCCGTGCGACCCGGGTCGGTGGAGAAACGACACTCGCACGGATAGGTCGACTGGTCACCGACGCACAATCCCGTAAAGCCCCTGTTCAACGTCTCGTTGACCGTGTCTCCCAGGTGTTCGTACCCGTCGTCATGGTCATTTCACTGGTGACACTCACCGCTCATCTCATTCTCGGGTCTACCACCGCAGCAGCGTTCACCGCTGCTGTGGCAGTTCTCATCATCGCCTGTCCCTGTGCTCTCGGTCTGGCGACTCCGACGGCATTACTCGTGGGCACCGGTCGAGGTGCCCAGATGGGACTGCTGATCAAGGGGCCGGAGGTTCTCGAATCCACCCAGCGTGTCGACACCATAGTCCTAGACAAGACCGGAACCGTCACTACCGGAGCGATGACCCTCTCCGGTGTCAACGCCATCACAGGATATGACCGGAGCGAGGTGCTGCGGCTTGCCGGATCCGTGGAGCAGGGGAGTGAACATCCCGTCGGACGTGCCATCGTCACCGCAGCACTCGACACAACATCCGGCGGCACACTCCCAGAGTTCACCGACTTCACCTCCCACGCCGGCAGTGGGGTCAGCGCAATCGTGGATGGACGGCATGTCGCGGTTCTCCGCCCCGATGGCAGCCTCCCCGAGGAGCTCGCGTCAGCGGTGATGAAGGCCCAATCCGACGGAGCCACCCCGGTGGTTCTCCACATCGACAATGCACCCACTGCCGTCCTGATCGTCCGGGACAGGGTCCGTGACACATCGGCCACTGCCATCAGCTCACTGAAGAACCTCGGGCTGACCCCTGTTCTGCTCACCGGAGATAACCACGGTGCCGCAACCACAGTCGCCCGTGAAGTCGGTATCTCTCCGGACAATGTCTTCGCCGGAGTGCTCCCAGAAGGCAAGGTCAACGAGGTGCGGCGCCTGCAGGGAGAGGGGCGCATCGTTGCCATGGCCGGTGACGGTGTCAACGATGCTGCGGCGCTCGCACAAGCGGACCTCGGACTATCGATGGGAACCGGCACCGATGTCGCCATCGAAGCCGGCGACATCACACTCATGCGGGACGGATTGGACGGTGTGTCCGATGCGATCCGGCTCTCGCGTGCCACCCTGCGCACGATCCACGGCAATCTCTTCTGGGCGTTCGGCTACAACATCATTCTGATTCCTGTCGCGGCCCTCGGCTGGCTCAATCCAATGCTCGCCGGTGCGGCGATGGCACTGTCTTCGGTATTCGTTGTAACCAATTCCCTTCGGCTACGCACATTCCACTGACATGCCGGGAGAGGCAGCGCCTGTCGCATCTCTCCCGGTTGCGGTTCCGACGGCTGCATTCTGCACGGAGAACCGTGTCCTACCCCATACCTCGGGCAAGGTCCCGGAAACGCGAATAGTGCAACTGATGGGCTACGGCAATCGTACCGATCGGACCACCGCGGTGCTTTGCCATGATGATGTCCGCCTCGCCCGCCCGGGGATCCTCCCTGTCCTGAGAATCGGGGCGGTACAACAACATGACCATGTCCGCGTCCTGCTCCAGCGAACCGGACTCACGGAGATCAGCGAGCTGCGGCTTCTTATCAGTCCGGGATTCCGGTCCACGGTTCAACTGGGAGATGGCGATCAACGGCACATCGAGTTCCTTCGCCAGAAGCTTGAGCTGCCGGGAAAACTCACTGACCTCCTGTTGACGGGACTCGACCTTCTTTCCCGAACTCATCAACTGAAGATAATCGACCACGATCATCTGTAGATCATGCCGCTGCTTCAACTGACGTGCCTTGGATCGGATCTCCATCATCGTCAGATTCGCGGAATCGTCGATAAACAGGGGAGCGTCCGCGA
Organism: Corynebacterium sp. CCM 9204; assembly: GCF_041357695.1. Taxonomy (NCBI): domain Bacteria; kingdom Bacillati; phylum Actinomycetota; class Actinomycetes; order Mycobacteriales; family Corynebacteriaceae; genus Corynebacterium; species Corynebacterium sp. CCM 9204. Next base: position 252,775 of record NZ_JAUERX010000004.1, on the reverse strand, counting down.
TCTTCCCGACACGTTCAGCCAATCGAGCCCACTGGTCATCGGTCATCGTCCCCGCACGCATATCCGTCAGCTTGATCTCCGTCTCCGCGGACAGGAGGCGCATGACGATCTCGGATTTCGACATCTCGAGGGAGAAAATCACCGAGGCCTTTCCTTGCTTCACTGAACAGGAACGCATGAAATCCAACGCCAATGTTGATTTACCCACACCGGGGCGGGCTGCCACGATGATCATCTGACCCCCGTGCAGACCATTCGTCAGTTCATCCAGGTCGATGAAACCCGTGGAGATACCGGCAGCCGCCCCACCGTGATTCGCAAACTCCTCGAGTTCCTCCATTGTCGGGTCAAGTACCTCTGACAGTGCCGCGTAGTCCGTCGTCGTCTTACGTTGCGCAATGGCGAAGACCTCCTGCTGCGCCAGGTCAAGTACCGTGTCGACCTCTGCGCTCTCGGTGCCTTCGTAGCCAAGCTGGACGACCCGGGTCCCCGCATCAACGAGACGCCGCAACAGGGCCTTCTCTGCGACAATCTCCGCGTAGTAGCGCGCATTCGCGGCGGTCGGCACCGAAGAGATGAGCGTGTGCAGGTATGGGGCACCACCTACCCGGTCGAGATCACCCTGTCGGTCCAGTCGACCTGAGACGATGATCGGGTCGATTTCCTTCTGTTCACTGAAGAGGTCCAGGATCACCGAATAGATGATCTGGTGCGCGGGACGGTAGAAATCATCGGGAGTGAGTTCCTCCACGATGTCGGTGACCGCTCCAGTGGAGAGCAGCATGGCACCCAGCACACTCCGTTCTGCCTCCAGATGGTGCGGTGGAACCCTGCCGAACTTCTTTTCGGCGGCATCCCCAGATTCCGAGCGGAACTGGGGCCTGTTCCCCCGCAACCGGTCAGAGGGTGGGTGAATCTGCCCGGCCCCATCCTCGACCGGTGGCTCCTCCGGGGGAAGGTAATCGTCATCGAAACTGGTGTCACTGAAACCGGAGGTCACTACGGGTACCTTTCGCTGTCTGAAAATCTATCTGTTCCTTCGCCTGGACCGGAAGCCGCTCAGACGAGCACGCGGCTCCACGGAAGCCAGCGATCTCAATCCGGGTATGCCCGCACCGATACTGGTCTGGCACAACAGTACCGCCCGAACCACCGCGGGCTGTCACAGCCACAGATCCACAGTAGGGGAGAAAAACCAGATCCCGTCATTCAGAGGAGCGCGCCCGGGTCTCCCCAGCGGAAAAGAAAAAGGGACGTTATCCACAAGGGTTGTGCACAGACCTAGGGAAAGGTGTGTTCTGTGCTGGGGATTCTCCAGCATGCCTGTGGATAACTTGTGGACAAACCGCCGAATTTTTCCCGAAAATGAGATGAACCCGCAGGTCAACCCTGCAAAATAGGCTGTTAGTAACTATCAGTAAGTCGTGGATAACTACCCCTCACCAGCCGGTTTGACAGCACATGGTGCGGAGAGTTAGGCAGGTTTACGCCGGTCAGGGCGTCGTGTTGCGTCAACCCCGGAGAAAGTTATCCACAATTTGACTCCCCTTTTCACAACCGTGTCAAAAGGGTGAGCGAACCAACACAGAGCACTCCACGCAACCCCTGCGATATCTCACCCAAGCGCCTCACCGGACCGGTTCCAAACCGGAAAAGACCACGGCCCCCGTCTCACCGACCCCATGGACGCAGTTCAGTACGTCTGGGGAGGGAGCTACGGGGGCCGCGGCTGCTGTTGTCGTTGGGTCGGCACAACGTGCCGACCGCCGTCTTGCCACCTTTCTTAGGCGGAGACGACCTCAAAGTTAATCGGCGCGGTGACGTCACCGTGCAGCTTCACATCAACCTGGTAGGAACCGGTCGACTTGACCGTTCCCTTAGCCAACTTGACATTGTGCTTGTCCAGGGTCGGGCCACCGGCCTTCTTCACTGCATCGACGATGTCGTCTACGGTGACGGAGCCGAAGAGCTTACCCTTGTCGGAGGTGCGCACTGCGATGGAGACACCGGTGAGCTGCTCGAGCTGTTCCTTGACCTCGCGAGCGTGGTCGGTATCGCGGATCTCGCGGGCCTTCTGGGCACGCTGAATATCCTGGATCTGCTTTTCCGCGTTGCGGTTCGCAACGATGGCGTAGCCACGCGGAAGCAAGAAGTTACGTCCGTAGCCGGCCTTGACCTCGACGATGTCCCCGGGGACACCGAGATTGTCAACGGCGGCGGTGAGGATCAGCTTCATGATCCCTGCCTTTCGTTCTGCTCCCCGCCAGGTCGGACGCCACCTGCGTGGCACCCCGACGAGCGGGAATAATGTGGATGATTGATGCTGGGACGTACCTGTCGTTCTGTTCGAGCCCGAAAAGGGGATCCAATCAGAACGGAGGCTCGTCATCGGTTGAACCACCGAAACCACCGGATTGTGGGGCACTGTTCCACGGGTCATTGTCAGGGGCACGGTTGGCGTTGCCACCGCCGAAACCACCGGCACTCTGGCCGCCACCGAAACCGCCACCGGCGTTACCGCCGCTGAAGTTCCCGGCAACAGCGTTACCGCCGCCACCGAAGTTGCCGCCACCCTGGCCGCCACCCCTGGGGATGCGCGCCACCTGGGCCGTCGCATACTTCAGGGAGGGACCGACATCGTCGACCTCAACCTCGAAGACACTGCGCTTCTCGCCCTCGCGGGTTTCATAGGAGCGCTGGCGGAGCCGACCTGTGACCATGACACGCATTCCCTTGCTCAGGGACTCCGCGACATTTTCAGCGGCCTGGCGCCAGACGTTGCAGGTAAGGAACAGGGCTTCACCATCCACCCACTGCTTCGACTCCGCATCGAAACGACGCGGAGTCGAGGCGATCCGGAAATTGGCTACGGCCGCCCCCGAAGGGGTGAACCGGAGCTCCGGGTCAGCGACGAGATTGCCGACCACAGTGATGTTTGTATCTCCCTGTGCCATACCTTGAAACGACCTTCCTTTATGACTCGTGTACTGGGGGTTCACCGCCCGCCACCAGTGGCGGGGACTGTGTACGGGAAAAGTTCTCCCTACCAGTGTCCCTGTTTAACGGTCTGCCCGCAGCACCTTGGTGCGCAGGATGCTGTCATTCAGGTTCAGCAGACGGTCGAGCTCCTGCACTGTCGCCGGCTCACATGTGAGCTCGATGACGGCGTAGATGCCCTCTTCCTTCTTGTTGATCGGGTACTGCAAGCGACGCTTGCCCCAGATGTCAACCTTTTCCACGGTGCCGTTTTCCTTGCGGACAACCTCGAGGAACTTATCCAGGGACGGAGCGACAGTGCGCTCATCCTGGGAGGGGTCGAGAATGATCATGAGTTCGTATTGACGCACGGACCTCATCACCTCCTGTGGTCTAGTGTTTTGGATCGGCCACACCCTTGTGGTGTGGCAGGAGGGTTCGTTGCGTCAGCAACCCCACCAGCGTACACCAGGCGCACCTGCCCCGTGAACCAGAAATCTCGAAAAAGCTCCGTTCCCATTACCGGGCACAACTAGCCCGTTCCATTTCCGGCGAATAATGTGGCCCAAAAGATCGCGATCACCGTTGGCACAACGGTGATAAAGAAAATGGCGATGGTGAACAAGGTCCAGGTCAACTTCGGGTTCCGCCGGTAGCTGAAGCTTGCGTAGGAGCCGCCAAACAGGAGAAAACCGATAAACACACTCGTCATAGTGATGAAGACCACGGTGTTTCCCACAAGATCACGCATCCTTTCCGCCACCGGCATCCGTCACCGCGTATTGATCCGAGCCCACTGCTCTCTGCAGTTCGCCCGGATCAGCGCTTCGCGGGCCATCAAAGTCGCCCGCGAGCGGATCCTCACCGTGATGGGCCGCGAGTACCGCATCCTCGCTCAACCCGAGCATCTGACGAACCACAAGGACCATGATCACGACCACGAAGAACCCGCGGATGATGAGGGCGATGTTGAAGAGCTCTGCGGGGGCACCGAGTGCGTCATCACCCGCCATGAACCACATCCTGACCGGCCAGACCAATACCTCAGACAGCATCCACGCGGCGAGGAGTCGCCAGCGGGGAAGCGCCAGAACGGCGAGTGGGACCAGCCAGAGGGAGTACTGGGGACTCCACACCTTATTGAACAGAAGAAATGCTCCGACGATGAGGAATACCAATTCAGCGACCCTGGGTGTCCGACGCGCCCGCAGACCGAGCACACCGATAAGGACACACGCCCCGATGAAAAGAATCGTCGACACGGTATTCAGGATGACAGGTGGGGTGGCACCGTGATCCCAACCCGCCCATCCGGTCTGGCGTTCGATGAGGGCGTAGACACTGTCCCAGTCCGCGACCCGTTCCGAATTGAGGCGGAAAAACTCCAGCCATCCCGCCCGGAAAGCCAGCATCACCGGAAGATTGACCAACAACCACACCACGGTGGAAGTCCCGAGCATGACCAGGAACGGACGAATCGTGCGGTTCCGCAGCGCGAGAACCAGATACGCCCCAAGCAGGAACAAAGGCCAGAGTTTCACCGCCGTCCCCAGACCGATCAGGACTCCGGCCAGCCCGGGTTTGCACCGGGCGGCGGCGAGCAGTGCCCCCACGGCCACAGCGACAGCAAGAATGTCGTAATTGGTGAAGGCGTGTGCGATCACCAGTGGTGAGGCCGCCACCAGAACCGTATCCCAGACACGGTTACCGGTGAGGATGACCGTCCACCGGATGGCCAGAATCCAGAAGAGCGACAGAACCATCGCCGTGAGAGAGAAGTAAATCGCCGCAGATGGGACCGCGAGCCCGGTTGCGGCGATGACCGGAACCAGCAGCCGGGTGAGTCCAGCCATTCCCCACTGAAATAGCCCCGCAAGCACCGGATACTCCATGTAGCGGGTGGTTCCATCCGGGTCAGTCCACGAGTACTTGTACGGGAAGTGGCCTCCGGACAGACCATTGTTTCCGTAGAGAGGCACGATATCGCTATAACAGGCCGACAAATACTGTCTGCTACCGGACCAGTCGAGGCTGACCACGCCGTCCGATCCGACCGTCCCGCCGAGGCAGTTTGCTTTGGAGAGCCATCCGAGCGCAAGGAACACCAATGCCACGCAGAGCAACACCCGGAGCGGAGTGATCACCCGGGAGGTTCCCGGAGCGCTGAAGCGTCCCATCGGGCCACCGAGAAATACCGTTATGTCCCGGGCCAGTGGCTCGTCGCGGCCGGGTTGTCGCCGCTCCAGATCACGGACTGTATTTGTCGACGGTCGGGGATCCGGGTGTGTACTCATCGTCCTGATACCTGGCATTCGATTCTGTTCATGGGTCGGGATTACTCTGCCCCGGCTCTGACGCCGAAATCCCGCAGATCGGAGCAACCCGGGCACCGGAGGCCCGGTGCCCGGGGCAAATCAGTTGAAGATGTTCGGGACAGTGACGCCGGGAAAGATCTCCACTTCTTCCGGTGGGGCGGGAGTCGGCTCGATGGGGATCACAGGGACACTTGCTTCATCGGCTCCATCGGCCTCGCCGCCGTCCTCTGAACCGGTATTAGCGGTGTCAGACTGCGGTGTCGGGACCGACCGGGTTGTGTTCCGTACCGGAGGTACGTATTGCGGCGCCGGAGCGTTGTTGAAACCGAGGGGTTGAGGATCCGGGAACTGTTCGAGGGGCTTGCCTTCCAGCGCCGTATCCATGGTCGCCTTCCAGATCTGCGCAGGCAACCCGGCGCCATACATGTTTCCGCCCCAGTAGTTACGCAGCGGACTGTTATCCACAGTACCGACCCAGACCACTGTCGCGAGCTGTGGCGTGGCCCCGATCATCCAGGCATCCTTGTTGAAGCCGGTGTCACCCAACTGGGTTGTGCCAGTCTTCGCCGCAGAGGTCCGTCCCCCGGCAAGCTGGTTCTGGTTCGACCAGGCTGCGATAGGGGCCATCGCACTCATCACATTGTTCGCGACATTGGCGGCCACCCGACGTTGACCTGTGGTGGCGGTGTGTTCGTAAAGAACCTCGTTGTTCGAGGTTTCAACCTTCTCCACGAAGTAGGGGGCATGCCAGACCCCTTCGTCCGCGAGTGTTGCCAAAGCGATCGCCTGATCGAAGGGCCGGGACTCGTACTGTCCGAGAATGATGCCCTCATAGGGCTGTCCGCCGTTCTCGGTCAGGGTCGCAGGGAACCCAGGTAGTGATCGGGCCATGCCCAGCGCATGGGCCATGTCGGCGACATCCTGGGACCCATTGGCCAGATCCTGTTCCAGGCGGATAAAGCTGGTGTTGTGGCTGCGCTTGAGCGCCTCAGCGATGGTGCAGTAACCGCAGTCGTTCCCACTGACGTTGGTGACGGTCACGTTACCGGTCACGACGGGGGCTGAGGAATACATAGTGGTCAGTGGAATGCCTTGCTGAAGCGCGGCAGCCAGGCCGTAGATCTTGAATGTTGAGCCGGTCTGGATGGGGGCATTGGCGTAGTCCCATCCCGCCGCATCGTCACCACCGTAATAGGCACGAACGGCACCGTTGGACGGTTCAATGGAGACCACCGCTGAACGTAGTTTCTCGTCCTCTCCCTCGAAAAGCCGATTCACGTTATCGACGACCGCATTTTGGTTCCGGATATCGATTGTGGTGGTGATCCGCAGGCCCCGGGTATCCAGGTCCTCCTGTGTGATACCGATCTGTTCGAGCTCCGCCACCACCTGGTTCTTGATCAGCCCGTTGGCTCCGGTGGCTTCAACATAAGCCTGGTTCAGAGCCGGGTCAACGACCTCGGGGTACTCGGTGGCGTCCCGCTCCTCCGGAGAGAGGTATCCGGTGGCCACCATTCCGTCCAGAACATAGTTCCACCGTTGTTCAGCCTCTTCTCGATTCGTCCACGGATCAAGCTGACTCGGGCGTTGGATGGAGGCCGCCAACACCGCAGACTCGGCGGGTGTGAGTTCTGCGAGAGGCTTTCCGAAGTAGGCTTCGGAAGCAGCCGCGACACCGTAGGAGTTACGACCGAAATAAATGGTGTTCAGGTAAGCACCGAGCACATCGTCCTTCGACCACTCATTCGCCATCTTCGCACTGATGACGAGTTCCTTGAGCTTCCGCTCGTAGGAACGCTCATTACCAACGACCGCGTTCTTCACGTACTGCTGCGTGATGGTCGAGCCACCACCTGCGGAATCATCTCCGGTGATCTGCCCTTTAATCGCCCGGGCGAAACCACTCACGGAGAAGCCCGGGTTCGTGTAGAACTCCCGATCCTCGGCGGCGAGTACCGCGCCCCGCAACGACTCCGGGATCGCATCCAGATTCACCTGCTCACGGTTGCCTTCGGGCGGGACGATACGGGCGAGCTCGGTGGTGGAGTCCGAGGCGTAGATATTCGAGACCTGCTTGTTCACCAGCTCTTCAGGCTCCGGGACATCCGCCAGTATGTAGGCCGTCACGACCGCCACCACGGGGACGGCGATGAACAGCGCGAACGCGATCGCCAGGGACCAGACGATCCGGCGTCGACGGGGGGACCGGGGCGGTGTATCCACCTCGTCCTCGTCGTTGTTGTCCAACCGGTTGTTACTTGTCACCTTTGTGTCCACTCCATCGGATTGTTTCTGTTCACTTCACATGCATGAGGTAGTTGGTTCAGGGGCCCACCTCCCGGGCACTGAGTAGGTAATTCCAGCTACAGTCGGGGCAGACCTCGACGGTGTGCACGGTGAATTCCCGACCTGCATCAGCGAAACGCTCGATCTCCTCCACACTCCGGGCACTAGATGACATCTTCCCCAATGACTCACCAAATATCCACAGGACGATCCGGAGATCATCGGCGGCACAGATCGGACAGGGACGATCCACGGGCTGACCGTGAAAACGTGACGCTGCGAGAAGCCGGAAATCCGCGTCACACACGGAATCGCGGGACACCCGTCCCGCACGCCAGTCAGCCAAGAGACGACGGCGCGCCCACTGATGACTGACCTCACCGGAATAATTGACCACGGTGCCAGTCTATCCGCGTTCAACGATGCCCCATCGGACGGGACGGTAGGTGGAACCAGTCGAGACCCGAAAAATGGACACCTCCCAACACCGTTACTTTCGCGGTTGAACGCGGTTGAACAGAGCACTCGACCGGCTAGTGAAGCCCGAACAAAGCAAACATTACGCCCACATTAACTCCGCACCGACGACGCAGCGTATCCGTGCTAAATGACAATTACGCTACCATCAGCAAAAGCAGTTAAGATTGGGAATATGACTGCCGCAACCCCGATGGACATCGCCGCACAAATTCGGCCTGCCATGACGAAACTCTACGTAACCTACTTCCGCATGGCAGAGCAATCCGATCTCACAGGTCCTCAGCTAACCATTCTGACACGGCTCGCTGAACACGGAGCGTCCCGCATCAGTGAGGTGGCCCGTCAGGAGGGTATCCGGATGCCCACCGCGTCAAACGCACTGCATCAGCTTGAGCACCGCGGCATGGTGGAGCGCATCCGTGACACGAGTGACCGGCGCGGCGTCCGGGTCCAGCTCACTGAACTGGGACGCAGCGAACTCAAACGGGTCGGGGATGAGCGCACCACATACCTCGCCGACATGCTCTCTTCCCTAAGCACTGAGAAACTTGAGATTGCCGAGCAAATCATTCCCGTCATCAAGGAACTGGCCGAGCGCTATTCCGCCGACCAGAAGAACGCCTGATAATCACCGTCGACGGATGAGCGGCCGCCTTCCCGCGGCGGCACCGTGACCCGAGGTAGAGGACCGACCGAACGAATGCCAAAGAAGAACACCGCGTCGGGGGAAACCCCTTCGCCGATGCGGGTTCTCGTTGCCTGGCGGCCAGACGCCTCCGGTACTGAAGCAGTGGAGTTCGCTGCCTGGCTGGCACGGACCACACCTATCCAGGTACGGGCGGTCACCGCGTTCACCCGACCATGGCCGTCGTCTTCCCTCAGTCGGCTGGGCGGCAAATACAAGAAGTGGCGCAAGAAAGAGGCGTCCGCCTGTGAATCCCGCGTCCGCAAGGCCCTGACCACTGCTGAGCTACCCGCCTCCATGTGGGATAAGACGGTGTCCGTCTTCGCCGAAGGTCCTTCGGAGACCTCGATCCTGACCCAGGCCGCCGAGGAGTTCCGGGCTGATGTGATTCTCCTCGGCTCTCACGGTTCGGCACCCAAGCGCCGATTCATGGCCGGGTCAACTGCCGACGCTCTTCTGCACTCATCTCCACGTCCCCTCGGGCTCACTCCACGCTCCCCGAAACTCTCAAGGCGCGGAGTGACACGAATCAACTGTGCATTCATCGACTCCGAGAATGACCGCAGCTTTCTCACCGACGCCGCCGACCTGGCATCCCGTTGGGCCGTACCATTACGCATTGTCTCCTTCGCACCCGAGGGCATCGCCGATTCTCCCGTGAAAAGCACCATCGATCTGGAATCGGAGATCCTGGTGGAGTGGCGGGAACACACCCTCGCGGTACTTGACCAGGCTCGGGATGCAGCCCTGGACCGGCACCCGGAGATTACCGTCGATACCGAAATAGGATCCGGTTGGGGGTGGTCCGGCGCTGTGGAGTCGGTGAAGTGGAGGAAGGGTGATCTGCTCTATCTCGGATCGGAGCACTTGGGATCCCTCGAACGGGTCTTCATAGGTTCCAACACGAATGAGATCCTCAGACATTCCCGGGTACCCGCGATCATTCAACCTGCACACGGCCGATGAACTCCACCCAGCACGCCGAGGAGACTCAACCCCGGCTATCGTCATAAAGGACCGAGGAACTTCGCTGAAACGTGGAAGGCTGGAATAACAAGTGAGCGACACCGGAACCGGGGGAGGCGACGGCGAGCAGAACAGGCGTATCCACCTCGACCCCGTGCTCGACAGTGCCCCCCGACGCGGCGCCTCTGATTTGGACTATGAGGCTGATCCCCTGCTGCGACTGGAACGCAACAATTCCTCGACACGGCAGGCCATCGTGTTCGCGCTCGCGGTACCTCCACTGACGTTTCTCACCGCATTCGTCATCGCGATGATTTCACGCGCCCACGGAGGCCCACTCTGTGACGCGGGAACGTCAATCTGGATCTGCTCCCGCACCTACGAGATCCTCTTCCCGGTTATACCGGGTCTGGTAACGCTGGGTGGAACCTTCGGCGCCGCCTACATCACCTACCGGCGCTGGGCGCGCTACGAACGCTGGCGCCCCTGGCTCGCCGCCCTCTGGCCTCTCATGCTCTTCTCCCTCGCATGGATCACCGGGGTGGGGACAATGGCCGTCATCGGTTCCTCCTAGAATCTCCTCGGGAGACCCTAGGGGGTGGCTTCGAGGGCAATCTCGAATTCGAGAAGCTCAGCCCCTGTCGCCACCGATTGCTTCTTCTCGCCGGAATGCGCCTTACGTGCATCACCGTCGCGCCATGCAACATAAGATTCCTCGTCCGCCCAACGGGTCACCACGAAATAGCGTTCCTCACCAGCGATAGGGCGCAGGAGCTGGAAGCCCTCGAAGCCAGGTGACTCGTCGACCACATGCTTCCGGGCCTCGAAGCGCTTTTCCAGTTCGCCCCCCTGTCCTTCAGGGACGGTGATTGCGTTGATCTTCACGATGCTCATACCCCCAACCTACTCCCGGAAGGCCCAGACCGCAGCCAGGAAGAACCGCCGCCGCGACAACCTCAACCGACTATGCAGAGCCGGATTCAGGCAACATCGACAGGCACCGACGGGCGACAGTCCAGGCAATGGGAACCAACCGTCGTATCCGCGCAGTCATCACAGATCAGAACCAGGCGACGACACGCACCATTCACGCAGTTCCGGTAGGTGTTGGTTCCCGCAGCACAATGGACGCAATGCCCGATCTGCACGAAGTTGTGGTCTGTGGCATCCCCGAACTCCAGATGCATACGACGGTCGAAGACGTAGAGCGATCCCTCCCACAGACCCTCATTTCCGAAAGTCTCCCCATACCGGACTATCCCACCGTCGAGCTGATAGACCTCACGGAAACCGCGTTTCAGGAGAAGTGCACTCAACACCTCGCAACGCACACCACCGGTGCAGTAGGTGACCACCGGCCGGTCCTTGAGATCATCGTATTTCCCGGACTCGATTTCCGAGATGAAGTCATGGGTCGTCTCCACATCCGGAATCACCGCTCCCCGGAATCTACCGATCCCTGCCTCCATAGCATTACGCCCATCGAAGAACACGACATCGTCCCCCCTGGCCGCAACGAGTTGATTGACCTCTTCGGGTTTCAGGTGCACCCCACCACCGATGATTCCATCCTCGTCCACGTCGATGTCCTCCGGAGCCCCGAACGCAACCAGTTCCTCCCGAACCTTCACACTCAGACGAGGGAAATCGGCGGCCGATCCTTCGGAGAACTTGAACTCCATGTCACGGAATCCGGGATAGGAACGTGTCGCCCGGATGTAACGCTTGACCGAATCCAGCTCACCCCCAACCGTTCCGTTGATCCCGTGTCGGGAGATGAGGATCCGACCGGTGAGCTCGAGTGATTCGCACAGGGTGCGCTGCCACAGCATCACCGCCGTTGGATCAGAGAGCGGAGTGAAGCGGTAGTAGAGAAGTATCTTGCTGATGGCCACGATCAGGCAGTCTATCCTCCGGCGGAAAAATTTTCCTGCACACCCACTGCACTTTTTCGGATGAGTCAGTTAGCCTTGGCTAACCGGAGATCTTGCTGATCCACAGGAAAGGTCGTGACAGATATGTCTATGTCGTTGAAAAACATCATCTACCGAACCACGCTCAAGGCACTGTCAGCGGTGATGGGACGCACCATGGCCATGCCTACAAACCGGAATATCCGCGAGGAACTCGTACGGGCCACCGTCACATCGAACACGGAACTCGCGCCACAGTTGCGCCGCATCACCCTCCGAGCCGCCGGATTCAAGGGAATCAGCAGTGCAGGCCCTGACGAATACGTGGCCCTCATCATGCCCCCGGAGGGGAAGCGGCTCACCATGCCGGATGCCTCCATCCTGAATCCGCGGGCTGCAATCGCCGAAATGAACGAGGATGTGCGCCCCAACATGCGCTATTACACCATCCGCGAACTCCATCCCGAGGACGGGGAGATGGTCATCGACATCGTCACGCACGGGGCTTCCGGACCCGGATCCGCATGGGCCCTCAACTCGGTGGCCGGGGATGAGGTCGGGGTACGTTTCCTCTCCGCCACCTACCGGGAGAACGTACTTCCACAGCTACTCATCGCCGATGCCACCGCTGTGCCCGCCCTGTCCGCCATCGTCGAATCACTTGACGAAGATGGGCGCACCCGGACCCACGTCATCGTCATCGCCGAATCCGACGACCTCCTGGCCCCCGGACTGGAGGACATACTCTCAGGTGTCGGCTCCTACACCCGCCTGACCACCCCCCTCGCCGAGGCTCCCACGGCAGGTGTAGCCGCTATATCCGGGCTACCCGTGGCCGTCGGAGAACTCTCTTATGCATGGATCTGCGGAGAGCAATCCATCGCAACATCGCTCCGGAGGCACCTGACCAAGGATCTCGGTATGGACCGTAGGTCGATCTTCTTCTCCGGATACTGGAGACTGGGTAAGGAGCGGAGCTGATTCGGTAGGGTCACCGTATGGACTCCATGCTGTTGCCCGTGGTCATTCTCGCGAGTGGGACACTCTTGGCCGGATACCGGGGGGTCGCCGAATTTCGGAGCCCCACCGCGCATCCACTACTTCCAGCGAGTCCACATCTTCGGTCGGTACTGTGGCTCATCGCAGCAGTGTTTTTCCTACTTTCACTGTGGATACTGGTACGGGGCCTGATCATCGCAGGGGTGGTTGTCGGCGTATGCGCCCTGGTCGTGTGTGTCATCGCGGATCAGCACATGACGCGGAGACACTGAAAAACGGGTTCCTGTAAATCTTTTCAAGTTCTAAGATGAGATAAAAATATTATTGATGAAGTCAATTTTTTAACCGGGTTTTTCTTCCCAGCTCCCCGGCAGCAGACGACCAGTACACGTCCCCAAACACCGGAAAGTCATGCCCGAAGGTCACGTCATCCATCGCCTCGCCGATCGCATCAACACCACGTTCAGCGATCGGGAACTCGCATTCTCATCACCCCAGGGACGGTTCGCCACCGAAGCGAAACGGATCACCGGCCACCGGCTCACCTATGCCGAGGCATGGGGCAAACAACTCTTCATTGACGTGGACACCGATGACCCCGAGCACATCATCCACATTCACCTCGGACTTATCGGCGGACTGAGTTTCGCCCCTCACGCCGCCCCGAAGGGCCAGGTCCGCCTCCGCATCACCGACGGAACAACCGCCGCTGACCTCCGTGGGCCGCAATGGTGCCGGTTGATCACCGACACCGAACGCGACGCAGCCGTCGCCAAACTCGGAGCCGACCCCCTGAGAGCCGACGCCGACCCCGGATCCATCTGGACACGGGTCCATCGTTCGAAGAAATCCATCGGAACACTAATGATGGATCAGACATTGTTCGCGGGCGTGGGCAACATCTACCGGGCCGAGGTGTTGTTTCGACTCGGCATTGATCCCCGCACACCGGGAAAAATTCTGGACCGCAGTGAGTTCGACGCCATCTGGACGGACCTCGTCCTACTCATGGCCGACGGAGTCCGGGAAGGCCGGATCGATACCGTACGACCCGAACACACCCCGGAGGCGATGCACCGGGAACCCCGGAAGGATGACCACGGGGGAGAGGTCTACGTCTACCGCCGTACCGGACAACCGTGCCACATCTGCGCCACTCCCGTAGCGACGACGGTACTGGATGGCCGCAACCTGTTCTGGTGCCCCGAATGCCAGGCGGGTACCTAAAACAATCCCTGGTCATACGCCGGGACCATCACGTATCCCGTAGAGATTCCCCGCGTTTGGATGATCCCCGAAGGCACCCCCTTCTATGGTTTTTGCCGCCAAAACCTGTACCCACTACTGAACATGTGATCTAATGCACTAAATAGCCACATCATGTTCTCCCTCACATCGCCGCCGGACAATCATCTCTCGGATGCACCGGCACCGAAACGGAAAGACCTCCACCGCCATGAACGCACTCTTCCTCGCCATCATCGGCGTCGCCATGATGCTCGGGGGGTACTTTCTCTACTCCAGGTACCTCGGCTCACGGATCTACAAACTCAACGCTTCCTTCCGCACCCCGGCACACACCATGGAGGACGGCATCGACTATGTCCCCACTAACAAATATGTGCTCTGGGGACACCACTTCACGTCCGTCGCGGGCGCCGCACCTATCGTCGGACCAGCTATCGCGGTGATCTGGGGCTGGGTACCCGCATTCCTCTGGGTGACCATCGGCACCGTCTTCATCGCCGGGATGCACGATCTCGGAGCCCTGTGGGCATCCGGCAGGCACCGCGGCCAAACCATCGGTACCCTGTCCGGAAAGTACATCGGTCCACGGGGACGGAATCTCTTCCTGGTGATCATCTTCCTTCTTCTGCTGATGGTCAACGCAGCATTCGCCGTGGTCATCGCGAAACTACTGGTCACCACACCCACCGCCGTCATCCCCACCTGGGGTGCGATCATCGTCGCACTCCTCATCGGTCAGGCCATCTACCGCCTGAAGTGGAGCCTCCCACTGGTTTCCCTCGTCGGTGTCGTCACCCTCTACGCCCTGATGCTCACCGGTAACTCGATTCCCATCGTCCTCCCGGAGAGTATCCTCGGCCTGAATCCGAATGGCTTCTGGATAGTGGTGCTCTTCCTGTACGCCGGTATCGCCTCTCTTCTGCCGGTGTGGGTGCTGCTCCAGCCCCGTGACTACATCAACGGACTGCAACTGTTCGTCGGACTCATCATCCTCTACGGATCAGTGGCACTGTCCCTCCCGACCATCGTCGCCCCCACATTCAATACAGCGCTACCCGAGGCCACCCCCTCCATGATCCCGCTGCTGTTTGTCACCATCGCCTGCGGCGCAATCTCCGGATTCCACGGCATGGTCTCATCCGGGACCTCATCCAAGCAGATCGACAAAGAGACCGACGAGCGTTTCGTCGGATACTTCGGCGCGGTCGGGGAGGGCCTGCTCGCCCTCGGCGCGATCATCGCCACCTGCGCCGGTTACCAGACGATCACCCAGTGGCGTGAGGTCTACTCCGCATTCGGACAGGGCAGTGTCAGCGCATTCGTGGAGGGCGGGTCCGGGATCATCAATGCCGGGCTCGGACTACCCACCGGCCTTTCGGCCACAATCCTCGCAACGATGGCGGTGCTCTTCGCCGCCACGACGATGGACACGGGCGTCCGACTTCAGCGTCTCGTCGTTCAGGAGATCGGTGATCACCTCGGTGTGAAGCTGACCAACATTGTCGCCACCATCATCGTCCTCGTCGTCGCACTCGGCCTCACATTCTCCTCCGGTGGCGACGGCTCAGGTGGGCTCGCCATCTGGCCCTTGTTCGGCACGACGAATCAGCTCATGGCATCCCTGACCATGTCGATTATTTGCATTATCCTGATCCGGCTGCGACGGCCCTACAAGGTGGTACTCGTCCCGATGGTGTTCGTCATGGTGGTCTCCGTCTGGGCGTTGGTCATCCAACTCGGTGCGTTCTACACAGCCGGAAACTGGATGCTGCTCATCCTCGACCTCATCATCCTGGTCGCCGCGGTCTGGGTAGTCGTCGAGTCCATCCGCGCAATGCGGACCGCCCTGCAGACTCCACCGGTGACCGACGCCGAATTCGATGAAGCAACCGAGGTCCGGGACGAACCCGACGCCCACGCGAAAGTCCACTGACGTGGGCTGGTTCGCCGACCTGCACGCCCGCAGCCGTGCGCTGGCCGACGGCTTGGCCGAATTCTATGCCGGGCCGTACCGGGTATCGCTCCAGCGCGCGGCCCGAGACGAAGATGATCTGTTCATGATGCTCGTCATGAGCGAGGCACTCGGTGTCCCCAACCCCGCCAGCTATCACACCCTCGAACTCCTACCCGTCATGTACGACCGTTTCCATGAATGGCACCGACGTATGGGCATGGAACATTCACCCGTCGAGGGATTGTCATGCTGCTGAACCTCATTGATACCCGCCGCGTGGTGTTCTTCGGAGGAAAGGGCGGGGTGGGTAAAACCACACTGGCCTCAGCGACCGCAATGGCTCTCGCCCGACACGGGCGACGTGTACTGCTCGTTTCCACAGATCCCGCACACAATCTCGGGCATCTCTGGGGCATCCGCATCGGAGATGCCGTGACGGAACTCGACACCCGCCTATCCGCCGTGGAGATTGATCCCGCCGCCACGACCTCAGCTCACCTCGCCCGCGTCGAGGACACTATGCACAGGATGATGCCCCGACATCTCCACTCCGAGGTGTCCAGACACCTCAAATTGTCCGCGAACTCCCCCGGAACACACGAGGCTGCGATCTTGGAACGCATCGCCCGGATCGTGGACGAAGCTGTTGGTGAGTGGGACCACGTCATCATCGACACAGCGCCGTCCGGACACACGGCGCGGCTCATGGCACTACCGGAGATGATGGCAGCCTGGACGGACGGGCTCTTGGGTCGCCGGGCAAAGGCCGAGAAACTCGCCGAAGCAGCCGACGCTCTGGGGCGAGAAAGCCGGCGCGAACGTGACCTCATCGGGGGACAAGGCTCAACCGGCACCGAGACGGATCCCGTCCGTCTCCGCAATGAACGACTACGTGCGATCCTGGAGCAGCGTCGCAGCCTCTTCGACCGTTTCCGGCGAATCCTCACCGCCCCGGACACCTGCACCTTCATCATCGTGCTCACCGCGGAACGCATGCCGGTGCTGGAGACGGTCGAGCTGTGCACAGAGCTCACCAGAACCGGAGTGGATGTCGCGGCCGGGGTTGTCAATCGGCGCTCGCCACGGGATCAGGGAGAGTTCCTCGCCGCGCGTGCAACTCTGGAGGAGGAATTCATCCGTCAACTACATTCCCATTTGACAGGGCTCCCGATCATTGAGCTCCCGCTGCTTCCCGGGGAAGCGGCATCACGGTCAGCGCTGGAGGAGATCGGTCGCCGACTGTAACCAGCCGGATGATGGAGTTCCCCGTTTGTTGTTCCGAAATCCCGGCCTACCTGACCTGGCTTACCTGAGCGGTGTCCGGAAACAGTACACCGCGGTGCGCTCTCCGCCATGGACCATCAAGCGACCTATGGAATCGAGCGCCACCTGACAATTTCCAACGCAAACCATTCAAGGCCTTGGAACTTAGGGAAGGTTGAGCTAATTTTAGGCAGAGACGTGGGTGACCTCTCTCACTGTGATCAGATGCGCTTAACAATGATCGACAAACCAGCCAGCCCCAGTCGATCCCCCCGGACCGGCCCGAACCAAGGATGAAAACCACCGTGATCATCGTTCCCCGTGACATCGACTGGATGTTGGAGTTCACCTCCGGCCCGACCTTCCACGGCGCGATGCAGCTTTTCTCGACCGGCAGGGACCCGTTGGAGAACTGGCCGGTACTTGATCGTGCGGAACTCGCCTCAATGCCTGCCCGTTCGGAGCGTGGTGAGGCGGCACTGACTCTTGCAACAACTGGACACCACGTTCCCGTGACCTGCCTCGAAGAGGCACTCTTGCATCTGTGGGCCGTCGAGGAACTGCTTGCGACCGATGCCGCCACCGGAGTGACCGCACTTCATGCACCCCGTACACATTGCGCGCTTGACCAGCTCCGGCTCTTCTGTATCGCCCTCTCCGGGGTCCTGTTTGAACAGCGTCTACTGTTCTGGTTGATTTTTAACGACGAGGGCAGCATGGACTACCGGATCAACGGCGAAACCTACATCATGGGCCGTGGTGAACTCGGTATTCCGTGGGAGGTCGCGGTCAACGGTGAGTTACCGTTCCAGTTCGGAGAACTGTTCGACTCGCTCGTTCCCTGCCGTGACACGGTTCGCTGGGACCCGTGCCTGAGTTTCTACCCGGTGGGAAAACTGGACCTGTTCTTCACCGGTAGCCCCACCTCACAACCGTGGCTAACCGATACGGCGAGCAAGTTCCTCACCCGCCTAGCTGATCCCCGAGTGTGGCCCACGCTGACTGATCTGACCCGCTGTGACCCATACTTCTTCTTCGCGGCTTACCGCGGACACGCACTCAACCGGATACTCGATGAGGGAACCCCTCTCACAGTCGCTCTCAGTGTCATCGAGCAGCGGGTACCGGACCACGGCCCGGAGGAACTGTATCTGCGGCGACTCATGGAATACCTTGCACACTCCATCAACTCCGAGTGGACGTTCGCGTCACTCCTTGACGGCGGTGAGTGAGGGACCGACGGCACCTTCCACTGCTGGACAAGCACGATCAGCAGCACACACCACAAAGTCGCCGTCATCCGGGGTGATGCGTAGCTCCCAGATGACGGCGATTGAGATGGTGCGTATGGTACAGCGGGCTATTTCACCACGATGTTGATCAGTCGCCCGGGCACAACAATCTCCTTTACCACGGTTTTTCCTTCGATGTGCCCGGCCACGTTGGATTCTGCCTGTGCGGTGGCGATGATTTCCTCCTTCGTTGCATCCACGGGAACGGTGATCCGACCCCGGACCTTCCCGTTGACCTGAACGGGGAGTTCGACGGTGTCATCGGTGAGCCACTTGTCGACGAAAGCGGGGAAGTCCGTGTAGGTGATGGTATCGGTGTGCCCGAGACGCTTCCAGAGTTCCTCCGCGATGTGCGGCGCGATGGGCGCGACCATCTGCACGAGGGGCTCCACGGCGGCACGCGGCGTACCCGATGATGGGTAAGCCTTGGTGAGATGGTTGACGTACTCGATGAGCTTGGCCACCACAGTATTATCCCGTAGTTCGGCGTAATCTTCCCGGACTCCGGCGATGGTGCGGTGCAGGGCACGATTGTCATCATCGGTGAGCTCCGCGTCGGTCACGATCACGGCACCGGTATTCTCGTCTATTGCGAGACGCCACAGACGCTGAAGGAATCGGTGCGCACCGATGACGTCCTTCGTGGCCCAGGGCCGCGAAGCGTCGAGCGGGCCCATCGCCATCTCGTAGACGCGCAGTGTGTCCGCTCCGTAGTTGTCGCAGATCTCGTCCGGCGAAACCGAGTTCTTCAACGACTTGCCCATCTTTCCGTACTCCCGGTTGACCCTTTGACCACCGTGGAAGAACTCGCCGTCGATCTCCTCAACCTCGGCCGCGGGCACGTAGACGCCACGGTCATCGGTGTAGGCGTAAGCCTGGATGTATCCCTGATTGAACAGGTGGCGGTAGGGTTCCAGCGAACTGACATGACCGAGATCGAACAGAACCTTGTGCCAGAACCGGGAGTACAGCAGGTGGAGCACGGCATGCTCCACCCCGCCGACGTAGAGATCGACGCCACCCGGGTCCTGCGCACCGTGTTCCGCTGGGCGCGGTCCGGTCCAGTAGGCTTCGTTCTCCGGCGAGCAGAATATCTCGGCATTCGTCGGGTCGATGTACCGGAGCTGATACCAGGACGACCCCGCCCACTGGGGCATGACGTTGGTGTCACGGGTGTAGGTTTTCGGCCCGTCCCCGAGATCGAGTTCGACCTCAACCCAATCGCCGGCCTTGGCGAGCGGCGGGTGCGGCTCACTGTCCGCGTCCTCCGGATCGAAGGACACCGGGCGGTAGTCATCCACCTCGGGCAGCTCGACGGGAAGCATCGACTCGGGCAGGGCGTGCGCGACGCCGTCTGCGTCGTACACGATGGGGAAGGGTTCACCCCAGTACCGCTGGCGGGCGAAGAGCCAGTCACGGAGCTTGTACTGGATCGTGCCCCGGCCGCTACCCTGCTCCTCAAGCCAGGCAATGGTCTTCGCCTTGGCCGCCGCGAGCCCGAGGCCGTTGATATCCAGACCATTGTCGTTCGCAGAGTTCACGGCCGTTCCTTCGCCGGTGAAGGCGGCCTCGGTGATGTCACCACCGGAGACGACCTCCAGGATGGGAAGCCCAAAAACGGTAGCGAACTCGTGGTCTCGGTCGTCGTGGCCGGGAACCGCCATGATCGCACCGGTCCCGTAGCCGGTGAGCACATAGTCCGCGATGAACACCGGAACCTGCGCACCATTGACCGGGTTCGTGGCGTAGAAGCCGGTGAACACACCGGTCTTCTCCTTGTTCTCCTGACGCTCGAGGTCCGACTTCGCGGCGATGGCCGAACGATAGGCGGCGACGGCCTCGGCGGGTGAAGCCTGGCCGTAGGTCCAGCGCTCGTCTATCCCCTCGTAGGTACCGGTGCCCTCGGCGACGAGGACATCGACCAACTCATGCTCGGGTGCGAGCACGACGTAGGTGGCGCCGAAGAGGGTGTCGGGGCGGGTGGTGAACACGTCGATGGGATGCCCGGCGGCGTCGAAGGTGACTTCGGCTCCGCGAGAACGGCCGATCCAGTTGCGCTGCATCGACTTGACCTTCTCGGGCCAATCCAGAAGATCGAGATCATCGATGAGGCGATCCGAGTAGGCGGTGATCCGCATCATCCACTGGGAGAGGTTCTTGCGGAAGACAGGGAAGTTGCCGCGCTCGGACTTACCGTCGGAGGTGACCTCCTCGTTCGCCAGCACTGTGCCGAGTCCGGGGCACCAGTTGACGGTGGAGTTGGAGCGGTAGACCAGCCGGTAGGCGTCAACGACTTCAGCACGCTGCACACGGTCGAGGGTGGCGAAGTCGGAGCTACCGAACTTCTCCACCAATTCAGTGGGCACGGGGAGTTCGCCGGATTCGAGCAGCGGGATAAGCTCGCTGATCGGGCGGGCCTTACGCTGCGCCGGATCGAAGAAGGAGTTGAAGATCTGCAGGAAGATCCACTGCGTCCAACGGTAGTAGTCTGTGTCCGTCGTGGCGATCACGCGCCGCCGGTCGTGGCCGAGGCCGAGGCGGCCGAGCTGGCGTTCCATGTTGTCGATGGATTCCTGCGTCTTGATCCGCGGGTGGGTTCCCGTCTGGATCGCGTACTGCTCGGCGGGCAGCCCGAAGGCGTCGTATCCGAGGGTGTGCAACACGTTCTTGCCGAGCATGCGGTTGAAGCGGCCGTAGACGTCGGTGGCGATGTAGCCGAGGGGGTGTCCGACGTGCAGCCCCGCACCCGAGGGGAAGGGGAACATGTCCTGCACGAAGAGCTTGTCCTCCGGCAGCTCCGCGCCGTCCGCCGGGGCGAGATCCCCGACCGGGTTCGGCGCGTTGAAGGTGCCGTGTTCACGCCAGTGGTTCTGCCAGGTGCGTTCAATGCTGCCCGCCAGCTCCGCGGTGTAACGGTGTGCGGGAGTCTCGCTCGGTTTAGTCATAGAGCACAGTCTATAGCCGTCCCGCACGTCGATCAGCACAGGCCGCGACCCGGCTACCTATCGACTACCCATTGGCGCCGGAAACCGGCTCAGCAACGGGGGAGTATCGCCGCAAGCATGGCCGGAATGCGTACGGTGTCTGGGATCACATGCCGCAGGTTCAGGGGATCCACACAGCGGATCTGATTCTTGAGCTGTACACCGGTGACGACGCCCGGGGTCTCAGGCACCGTCGGGGGTTGGGGAACCGGGTCCGCGGGAACCACTGCGGCGTGAACGTCACGGGTGAGCTGTGCAGGTGGGCCATAGGTGCGCGCGGCGGCTGTCCACCCGTTGCCATAGGTCCCGGTGGCGTTGATCGTGCCGTCATCGGACCAGCCGAACTTCGTGGCCCAGGCCCCCGGAAGGGTAGCTGTACCGTAGTTCTGTGGATACCCGTCTGCGGCAACCGGAGTTGCGGCGGCCATGGCATCGATGATCGGCAAGGCTGTCGGATCGTTCCGGATGGCGGTCAGGAAGTGGACGACGTCATCGGTGGTCGTCGTACCCCAGCCCCAGTTCGGACCCGCTTGGCTCCGCCGCAGTCCGAAACGGTTTATGGTGTCGGCGATTGCCGTCGGATACTTCGCGGAGAGCCGCGATGCCGCCAGGTCGTCGGACGTTCGAATCATGTGTGTGACGGTATCCCGATCCACAGGGTCTCCGGCAGCGAGCACGCCGTACGCGAGGTAGAGCTTGGCGAGGGAGAGTGCGGGGCCGGTGCGGTCTCCTCGGACACTGAACACCGTGCCGTCACTGTTACGTACCGTGATTTCGGTGCGGTCCGGAACCAGCCAGGGCGTGACGGTAAGAGC
Organism: Corynebacterium sp. CCM 9204; assembly: GCF_041357695.1. Lineage (NCBI taxonomy): Bacteria > Bacillati > Actinomycetota > Actinomycetes > Mycobacteriales > Corynebacteriaceae > Corynebacterium > Corynebacterium sp. CCM 9204. The sequence continues at coordinate 230,599 of NZ_JAUERX010000004.1, read as the reverse complement.
TCCAGCCGATGGAACGGTAAAGAGCGTGCCGACGGCCACCAGCACTGTAACTAATAGTGTTCGGGTTTTCATCACCGCCACATTTTAAGCTCCCCACCCATAAAGACAATGGATATTAACGCTGAATGATGGTTTTTGATGGTTCCACGACACAACACACCTGTGTCCCACGACAAGAAAAGCCCGGTCCGGAGCCTTGCGGGTACCGGGCCGGGCGCAGGGGCCATACGTCGATGAATGCCTAGATCCTGGCGTCGAGCTCCTCGTCCTCTTCGATGACGTCGACCTCGTAGCCGAGGGTCTCCTGCTGTTCAGCACGGGAGATCTGCCCCTTGGCTAGTTTGTTCACCACCATCGCAATCGCGCCGTCACCGGTAACGTTGCAGGCCGTGCCGAAGGAATCGATGGCGATGTAGGCGGCGATCATCAAAGCGACCTGATCGTCATTGAAACCAAGCATCGAGGCCAGGAGACCGGTTGCGGCCATGATCGCACCACCAGGGACACCCGGCGCGGCCACCATTGTGATGCCCAGCATCAGGATGAATCCGATCGCCATCGCAAAGGTCAGTTCCATGTCGTTCATGTACATGATGGCGAAGGCGAACAACGAGATCTTGAGCATGGACCCCGAGAGGTGAGTGGTTGCGCACAGTGGAACCGTGAACCCTGCCACCGTCGGAGCGACGCCGTTACGCTTGGTGCACGCGTATGTGACGGGGATGGTGGCCGCAGACGACGAGGTACCGAGTGCCGTACCGTACGCGGGCAGCATGTTCAGGAAGGACCGCACTGGATTCCGGCCCGAAACTCCTCCCGCGATAGCGAACTGGACGACCAGGAGGATGAAAGTCATCAGAATCGCGATGACGATAACCGTACCGAAGGACGTCAGTGTGGAGGTCAGGTTGCCATTCATGCCCATCGAGAGGAAAAGACCGAAGATGAAGAGCGGAAGAAGCGGAATGATGAAGCGGGCGATGACGCGCATGATCACGCGTTCCAGATCGCGAACCGTATGGTAGAGCGTATCGCTCTTGACCGCGGTCATCGCTACACCGAGAGTAAAGGCCAGCAGCAGCGCCGTCATCACCCCGAACGGTGCGGGCATGTCGATGCTGAAGTAGCCACTCAACGCACCCTCTTCGACATCCATCGCCTCTACCATCGGCTGGTGGTGCAGCAACGACGGATACAGCAGAGCCGAGGCCCCGAACGCGAGCAGACCCGCAAACACCGTTGATCCGTAGGCGATGCCGGTGGTGATCGCGAGCCACTTGCCCGCACCACGTCCAAGCCCTGCAATGGCCGGTGTGATCAGTGCAAAGATCAACACCGGGATGAAGAATCCGAGGAAGCTTCCGAACAGTCCGTTGAAGGTTACGAAGACGCGTGCGAGCGACTCCGGGAAGAAGAAGCTGCAGACGATGCCGAGAATAATCGCGACAACGATCTTGAACAGCAGTGAGGAAGACAGTTTTTTCAGGTCCATGTGCCCTACCTAGGTCGGTGGAGTTCCGGTACACCGCACCGCTGTTCCATGACGACAGCGCGGGACGGATCGAAGGAACCCGACGCCAGCGACGTCCACAGACCGGAAAACCGGCGCGGGCATACAGGCGTGGGCTGAGCCGGAACTGTGGGAAGCCATACACCTTCCACAGAATTCCGGCATCTGGCCCTTACGATACGGGATGATGACCAGCCCACACCAATGATTTTGCTGTGGAGTTGCCGACGGGCACCCGTGTGGTCACACCCGACCGTTCCACTGGGCAACCGATCTCCCTGGACTCCGGGGTTTAGACTGAACCCCATGATCGTGATTCCCGTCCTTCTCCTCGTTCTGGCCCTCACACTGCTCGTGACAGGCGTGCTCGGGTGGACACGAAAGCTCCCCGGCAACCCCATCATCGGCATCCGCGTTGCAGAGGTACGTAAATCCCGCGACGTCTGGAATCTCGCACACCGGGCGGCGGGGCCACTGTGGATCGCGGGTGGAATCCTCCTACTTGTCGGTGCCGTCATCAGCTTCACTGCGTCCGGATGGATGTGGCTTTTCCCGGTCGGAACACTGATCGCGGCCCTTGTCTTCACCGGGGCGGGGGCTGGACTCGGGGCACGAGTCGCCGCGGCAGCAGACGTCGCGGCGAACCGGAGTTCCGGAGGCGGTGGGGGGTGCTCATCCGGTGGGGGGTGCTGTGGCGGAGGATCCGAGAGTCAATCCGAGACGCCGATTGCCGAGGTAGACCTTGATGCCGTTCGGCGTGCCGCCAGCCAGGCCGACGGAAGCTAGAAATACCCGTGTCAACCCCCGACTTCATCCTCGATCTCCGCAGGAAAATCGGTCACGCCCCACTCTGGTTGCCTGGGGTAACAGCGATCGTTCTGCGGTCTTCGGTCCCCGAAGGCGAAGGCATACCTCCGGAGGTGTTGCTCGTCCGACGCGCCGACACCGGGGCCTGGACACCTGTCACCGGCATCGCCGATCCCGGTGAACAACCCGATGTGACCGCGCTTCGTGAGATCGCGGAAGAAACTGGTCTCCAGGCAAGGGTTGAGCGAGTGCTGTGGGTACGAGCCGTTGGTCCCGTCACCTACCCCAACGGGGATGTAGCCTCCTACATGGACACTGCGGTGCTGTGTCGACCCATATGCGCTTCTGCTGAGGTTTACCCGGCGGATGAGGAGAATACGGATGCCCGCTGGTTTGCGGTGGATCACCTGCCCGAGGTGTCGGAACGATTCAGGCAGACGATTGCAGCGGCCCTCGAAAACAGCCCGACCCGAATCGGCCTCCCCTCCAGATAGTTCACTGTATCGTGTACTATTTGAGAATGAGCCATATTGAAGCCCACGAACAGGCGCTTGTTAGACTAGGAAAGGCGCTTGCCGATCCCACTCGTTGCCGCCTCCTCCTCGCAATTTTGGATGGAAACCACTATCCGGCGCAGCTCGCCGAGCAATTAGAACTGTCGCGGGCGAACGTCTCCAACCATCTCGCCTGCCTCCGTGACTGTGGCCTCGTCCACACCCACCCCGAAGGCCGCAAAGTCCGCTACACCCTCGCCGGTCCCGAACTTGCTGCGAGCCTACGCAACCTCACCCGCGTTGTCCTTACCGTGTGCGAGGACCGGAACACCTGCCTCAACGAGATTCCCGCAGAGGTGAGCCGATGAGCGACGCATGCTGTGGCGGTGGGAACACCACACCGCCCCCGACGACAACCGACCTTCTCACCGATCGAAATACGCAGTCCATCCCCTGGTGGCGAGACACCGGCCTCATGGTGCCCGTGTTCTCAGGCATGGCCCTGCTCCTCGGGCACCTGCTACATCCCTTCCTGTTTTGGGTCGCCCTGGCACTGGGAGGATGGTCATTCATCCCACAATCGATACGGAAGCTGATCACCGGCCAGCCCGGCGGCCGACTCGGCATCGGCCTCCTGATGACTGTCAGCGCTGTGGGTTCGGTCACACTCGGTTACGTCGGCGAAGCCGCCGCCCTGGCGTTCCTCTTCTCCATCGCCGAGGCACTCGAGGAGAAGGCGATGGAGAAGGCCCGCTCAGGACTCCGTAGCCTGGTCAGCCTCATTCCGGAAACCGTGACAGTCCGCCGGGGACAGCTCACCGCGACGATCAACATCACTGATCTCATCGTAGGTGACATCATCATTGTTCGACCCGGAGAGCGTGTCCCGACTGACGGCACCGTCACAGGTGGCAAAGGCGCACTCGACACATCTGCGGTAACCGGTGAATCCATACCCGTGATGGTCAGCACCGGAGACCTCGTACCCGCCGGGTCGATAGCCGTGTCCTCGCCCCTCGAAATCACCGCAAACGCCCCCGGCACCGATAATTCCCTCACCACGATCGTCTCCATCGTCACCCACGCACAGGCCGAGAAGGGCTCACGAGCCCGCATAGCGGACAGAGTTGCCCGACCACTCGTACCGGGGGTGCTCCTCGTAGCAATCGCCATCGCAGCAGTCGGTTCAACCATCGGAGATCCCGCCGTCTGGATCGAACGCGCGCTGATCGTGCTCGTCGCTGCCTCACCCTGTGCACTCGCCATAGCGGTACCGGTCACCGTCATCTCCGCAATCGGAGCGGCCAGTCGTTTTGGTGTCATCATCAAGTCTGGTGCCGCGTTCGAGCGTTTCGGTGCCGTCAACCGCATCGCCTTCGACAAAACGGGCACACTCACCCGCAACACACCGACCGTGGTGTCCGTCGATGGCCCCCCGGACCTTCTCACTCTCGCCGCCGCAGTGGAAAAACACAGCACCCACCCGCTTGCCGTAGCGGTCACGGCAGCCGTAGCAGAGGTCGATATCCCCGATGCGCAGGATATTGAGGAACATCCTGGACAAGGAATCAGTGGGCATATCGACGGACGCCGCATCACCGTAGGCAGCCCCCGCTTCAACCCACCTGGCGCACTGCAGCACAGGGTGGACGAGCTCGAGTCGGATGGACGGACAGTCATAGTGGTATGCGCCGATGATGCCGCTATCGGCATCATCGGCATCATCGATTCTCTCCGTGAAGAAGCCCCGGACACGATCACCGCACTGCACCGCATGGGTATGCAGGTGACGATGCTCACCGGTGATAATCTCCGTACCGCCTCCGCCGTCGGCACCGACTGCGGGATCCGGGACATTCGCGCCGAACTCCTGCCTGTAGATAAGGCTGCGGTGGTCAGCGGGTCAGGTTGGGCCATGGTGGGCGACGGCATTAACGACGCACCCGCTCTCGCATCGGCCGACATTGGGATAGCGATGGGAACAACGGGGACTGACGCAGCAATTGAGTCCGCTGACATCGCTTTCACCGGACACAGCCTCACTCTGCTCCCCCGTGCGCTCGCCCACGCACAACGCGGACGGCGCATCATGACCCAGAACATAGCCCTCGCCCTCGCCGTGATTCTCATCCTTCCACCACTGGCGCTGACCGGTGTGCTCGGACTGGCAATGATCGTGTTCATCCATGAGGCAGCCGAGATCGTCATCATCATCAATGGCTTACGTGCCTCACGGACAGCCGCGTCCCCCGTACACAACCCTGCAGAGAGAATGGTCTCTCCATAATCAGAATCAGCGGGGCCGATACCCCTATCTCGGCTCGAAGGTGACGTCCGCGACATATCAGGCGGGGGAGACAGAAGGGGGTAAATCCGTCCGCGGGCACACGTAAATGGACACAGACATGAAGCCGCGAGTAACCAGCAAAAAATGCCGAACATATCGCATTTGACCGGCTCAGCGCCCCGACTTCCCCTTAACGCCGTTCAATTCGTTATTGCGAAACCCTTATGCCTACTTGTAATAGAGGCAAGCCGTCCCTAATGTAGGCTTCGCTTACCTTATCCAAACGGGCGGGTTTACCCACACCGCGAGACCACGTCTGATCGGCCTGAGTTGCCCCGCCTGTTCCCCTACCAAGGAAGACCGTGCACTCATGAAGCAACATCACTCTCGTACCATCGGAAAGCGCGCCATCGCGACCGTCCTCTCAGCGTCCCTCATGACGACCGGCGTCATCGTCGCCACTCCACAGATCGCGGGGGCCCAGGAAAACCAGCCCACGAACAACACCGCATCTGCGTCAACGCTTCCGGAGAAGTCCGTGACCGGAGAGACCCCCCGGGGCGCGGGTAAGTTCAAGGGTGGAACGCTCAGCCATGACCAGAAGGTCACTCCCGGAGGTCTGCTCACGGTCAAAGGTTCCGGTTTCGCGCAGCGTACGGACGACGAGCCGCTCACCTTCAAGCTCAACGATGGCGTGAAAATGCAGTTCCCGGAGGACCAGGCGGGCGCCTCGGTCAAGCACTCCGGGAATGGATGGGTCGAGCTCCAGCCCGCGGAATTCCCCGATGCCGACGGAAACTTCACGGCCACCATCCGTGTTCCTGCTGATCTCGCCCTCGGACACTACTGGGTCCGCGCACTCGGATCAGATCCCTCAGTCTCAACCTACGGCTGGTTCGAGGTCGTTGAGAAGTTGCCCGAGGAGAGCGAAGAAACCCCGGCCACTCAGCCCACCGTTACCGCAGAGAACGGGTACAAGTCCTCGCGCAGTGGTTCCATCAGGATTCCTGTAAAGATCACCGGTTTCCCGGCAAACACCGAGCTCGTACCCTTCGTCAATGACACGGAAGCGAAGTGGTCAACGGGTCGACATAAGTCAAAGACCATCACCACTGATGAGAACGGTACGGCCGAAGGTACAGCCTACGTTTCATCGAAGGAGGGGCTGAACGCCGGTGTTCCGGTTGTTGTCAAGGTCCAGGCCAAGGATGAGAATAAGACCAGCGCCGTCTCGAATGAGGTCATCGTTAATCCGTCGGTGAAGATTCTCTCGAGCACCGTTGATGGCCTCGATGACTCAGCTCAGAACTCCACCGTCAAGGTTCAGGTTGTCGGCCTCCCCAAGGACGCATCAGTAACTTTCGTCGGTGTCGGTGAAACCAACTTCCTGACCGGCGATCAGAAGGGTGTCTCCGACGATGATTCCCTCGCCGAGATCACGGACGTGAAGATTCCCGGGGACGCAGAACTACTCGGCAAACCGATCACCATCAAGTACACGGTTGATGGAAATGAGCGCAGCTCCGAAACGTACTACACCGTCACACCCGACAACTCCCTCTTTGGTACGGATAAGTACACCGTGGAAAAGGCTGAACTCGACCCCGGCCTGTACCAGGTGCGGTTCAACCACAAGAACGGCAAGCTGTATGTTGCCCGGACTGACCGTTCCTCCAACAAGGCCGGTACGCGCCTCATGATCGTCAATCCGGACACCCTCAAGGTTGAGAAGGAGATTGAGCCCAAGGCAACCGACGACAATAACGCCCAGGTCTTCGGTGTCGGGCTTGATCAGAAGCGTGATCGTGTATGGACCACAAACTCCACAGCCGACTCCGTCGCGGTCTACGACACCGACCTCAATCTGATTCACCAGTTCCCTGCCGATGTCGTTTCTCATGGCCGTGACGTCGTGATCGACGAAAGCACTGGCCTCGCTTACGTCGGTTCACCGCGTTCCGATGCCGAGTCCCTCACGGTGTTCAACGCTGACAACAAGACCTACGAGCAGCTTCCGACCCCCGGTTTCTCCGGCGCGATGACACTACGTCTGGATCAGAGGACCGGAGACCTCTACAGCGTCTCCCAGAGTGCCCCGAAGGCAGTGAAGGTGAACGTCCGGACCAAGGAAGTCACGGTGTACGATCTCCCCGAGGACAAGGTTGGCCGCGCATCCGGGCTGGCCATCGATCCGGCGACCGGTTACCTCTACATCGCCAGCCAGGACACCCACAACGTGGTGGTCTTCGACCCGGCAACGAAAGCCGTTGTCGCTGACATTCCCACCGGTGACCAGGCTCTGTCCGTGGTGTACAACCCCGTGACCAAGCGGATTTACACCGCCAACCGTACAGCCGGCACCGTCACCGTCATTGATCCCAAGGCCAACAAAAAGGTCGCGAACCTCGATGCCGGGATCTACCCCAATGATCTTGAGGTTGATAACAAGGGCCGGATCTTCGTCACCAACAAGGTGAGCCGTACCGGTGCTAACAAGGACGGATTCTTCCGATTCACCCCCGTCGAGACAGCACCGGCACCGACGACCACCTCGTCCACACCGGCACCGACGACCACCTCGTCCACACCGGCACCGACAACGACCTCGTCCACACCGGCACCGACGACCACCTCGTCGACATCGGCAACGACGACCGTCTCGTCCTCAGCGGAAACACATCTGCCGAAGTTCCTGACCGGATTCCTGGTCTCATTCGGCGTTGTCAGTGGCCTGGCAGCCCTGTTCGGATTCCTGGCTAAGATCGGGATCATTCCGGTCCATGTCCTACCGGTGGAACTCCGTAACCTGCTTCACATGTAGTTCCCCAGAGGTCCACTCCGACGATCCACCCTGACCTGGCCGGAAAAGTTGCCCCGTCTGCATGCATCCGATATGCGGCGGGCAGCGGATTCCGGCCAGGTTTGGTACCGGTCGTCGTAGTGACCGATGAGCTGATCCCGGTTGTACCCTGCACCCGGTATCTGCATCTTCGGCCACTGAATCACCGCCGAAAACCGATAACGAGGAGTTCAAAAAATGAAACGTCGCGCCTTCTTACGCGCCGGAGTACTCGCATGCGCTGCAGCACTCGGCCTCACCGCCTGTGGCGGCGACGGTGGCTCTGGATCAAACCCCACCGTAGAGACGCGGACGGTCACCGATGTCGAGGGGACGAGCGTTGACGTTCCGGTCTCCCCCCAGCGTGTCATCGCTCTGTCAGAGCCGACACTGGACGGTCTCCTCGCACTGGGTGTCACTCCTGCCGGTGCGGTCGCAGGCCGAGGACAGAGTGACATCGCCGGTTATCTCCGGGAGCAGGCCCAGGGCGTCCCGCTCCTGGGTAACGTCGCGCAACCGAACTTCGAGGCTATCGGCGCCGCCAAGCCTGACCTGATCCTCGTCGATGGCACGAGTATCAACAATAATCCTCCGGTTATTGAGGCCCTACGTGCGATTGCACCAGTGGTGTACACGGGTTACGCCGGTGGCGACTGGCGCATCAATTTTCGCCACATCGCCGACGCCATGAATATGACGGACGCCGCTGAACAGGTAATCGCGGATTATGACGCCCATGTCGCCGAAGTCAAGGCGCTCCTCACGGATTATCAGGACTCCACCTTCTCCATCGTCCGATGGCAGGGTAACTCTGCGGCGCTGATTCTCAAGGAGCTGCCTGCCGGCATCGCTCTCGAGGATCTCGGGTTGCATCGGCCCCCGAATCAAGACAGGAGGGGACGAGGCCACTCAGAGCCGGTCTCCCAGGAGAATCTCCGGGATATTGACGCGGACTACATCTTCTTCGGCACTCTTGGGGGATCAAGCGTGAACAATCCCGCCGCAGGAGGTTCCGCAGATCTCGATGAGGCCCGCTCCGCGCTGGCACAGGCTGAGGAGGTGCCCGGTTTCTCAGAATTGAAGGCTTACAAGAACGGCACCATCATTCCCGTCGCCGGAGACCTGTGGACCAGTACCGGTGGCCCACTACTCATGAACCACATCCTCGATGACGTCGCCCAGCTCGCATCGTGACTCACCATCGCTCTTTCACCCACTGAAGGATTCTTCGTGTACCCGTCTTCCCGCCGCAGGCTTCGTCGAGTCGGCGCACTCGCCGTCACCACGCTCATCACAACCCCTTTCCTCTGCATCTCCGCTACCACAGCTACTGAGGAATCCACCGAGAGCATCGTCACGGACACTTTCGATAATGAAGCGTCCGAATACGCTCAGAATGAGGAGAATCTGTTCGGTCCGCTACTACTGATGTCCGAGGACACCGAGGTTATCAGTGGTAAAACCGAAGATGGAGCCTCCGCAGAGATCCCCTACGCCGTAAATCCCGGTGATACAGTGACCCTTAGAGGCAGTAACTGGACCTCGACAGACAAGAGCGCAGGCTCCACTCTCGTCGTGAAGCTCTACTATCAACTCGCCGACGGTCAGACCGGCACCTACCAACGGACCGGAACCGATGTGGTGGACCATCCGAAAAACGGGAATCCCGAACCAACCATCTGGAAACTCTTCAAGGCCGATTCTGAGGGCAACTTCGCCATAGATCTCGACCTCCCGAAAGAACTTGAACCTGGTCAAAAACTGAGCGTCACCATCACCAGTGGTCTGGCTAACAGTGCCGATGCTCAGCGCTCCCTGGTTCTCGATCCGTTAAAGATCGGCGGTGTCGAGTGGGTCGAACCGGACAAGGGTGACACCATCACCTGCACCCCCAGTACCCCGAAAGCCGTGGTCAAGGTGGCACAGACGGCTGTACCCGGTGGGACCCTCAGAATCTCCGGCACCGGATTCTGCCATCCCACTGACGGTGGCTCCCTTCTGTCAATCAAAATCGACGACGGCCTTTACAAACACGTCCCGGGGCATACCGTGCACGATAACGACACCATCTGGGCCATTGTGCCGGCAGATGACCGTACTGGGGACTTCTCCATAGACCTACATCTTCCGGATGGCACGGACAGCGGTCCATACGGATCCGACCCCGTGTTCACGACAGGGGCACACAGTATCCGCGTTCTCACTGGCACACTCAAGGAAGGTGACCGGACACGATCCATCCCACGTCGCGGTAGTAACGACACCGAGTTCGTGGTGGGTGAGTACCGTCCGAGTGGCGTCCCTGACCCACTCCACTACACCGAGACACTCACGGACACCGTCCGCAACGGGGTCTCTGCGACCGAAAGCAACCAACAAGTTACCGTGACCATACCCGGTGCCAAGCCAGGTGACTGGTTGTTCGCCAGTGCTTACATCGAAGACTCATCCCGGCGGCTACCGTGGGCCGATAACTGGTACACGGTCAATGATCAGGGACAGATCTCCCTTCCACTCAAAGACGCTGATATCCCGGAGGGGCGTCTGAAACTCGTCCTCCAGTCAGGAAATCAGGGACATACCGGTGAACTCGTAGGCTGGTCCTGGATCACACTGAAGGAGAGCACCGGAAACGGCCCGGGCGACACACCTCAACCCGGAGGTCCGGAGATTCCATCAAGAACGGGTATGGACCTCATCTTCGCCGTTCTACCCATCGCCACGGCGATCGACGGCTTCTCCGGGAAACTCAACGAGCTGTCTAAGGGAATTGATAGCTTCAGGCGGGAGAGCGGGATCGATACTCGTGAAAGCAGGGCCAACGAGACGGAGAACACCGTTCGCGATTCCGGGAACACCAATCAGTATCCGAATGACGAGGAACCCAGTGTGGTCACCGTGATTCAGCGGCGATCCACCGGTGGCGGCGGCGGGGGAACGCCCGCATCAGGAAACCGAGGTACGGCCTCACCACGTGGCAATAACCAGATTGAGTATCCTCCGCAGCCAGAAAATACTCCTCAACCTCCCGTACTCAACATCTCCAACCTGACCCCACGCCGGAAGGGGACAGTCGAAGCCATGTCCGATGATGACGGTGTGCTCACGCTGACCGTTCCCGATCTCTCTGCGGGGGACTGGGTGTATCTGTTCTCCTATGGTCCGAAACCGGAGCGAATCGGCTGGGCACAACTCGATGAGAACAAGCAGATGCTCCTCGACGTATCAGGACTTGGCCCGGGTGAACACAAGATCGCACTTGTGGACGCCAAGGAAAACCTCGTCGGTTGGGTAGATGTTCCGAAGACCTCCCTGAGTTCCTCCTCTGGTAGTGCAGATTCCACCGGTTCTGCGTTCCCCGCCGAACGGCCACAACCAGTCGTGGCAACCGCACCCCTGATGACCGGTGCGGACTGGGCGTTCATCCTCGGAGCCTTCGCCATCGCACAGCTCGCCATGCTCGGTGCGCTGGCCTATACGCGCCGACGGAACTAACGCCTCAACACACCGCACCCCTTTTCCTGACCCACCATCTCGCTTGAATCCCTGGAGTACACAATGAGTCCCTTCACCTCCCGAATCACCACAGCGGGCGCCGTTTTGGCCACCGCTTTCCTTATCAGCCTGCCTACCGCCTGGGCGGTACCGCCTGGCGGTGCCAGCAGTGACACCCCGGGCACGTCCTCCTCGATCTCACCACAGACGGTCGCTCCCTGTGATTCCCTGAGCTACTCCGTATATGGGTTCCCCCCCGGAGAGACCCTGAACATCAAGATTGATGACGGAGCGGGCTTCAATCAGTCGGTCCACGGGACCGGCGTAGTCGGCACACAGGTAATCAGCTCCGATGGCAGCGCGTCTGGCTCAGTCCAGCTTCCCTGTGACATCAATGACGGAGAGCACTGGCTCCGCTTCCTAGCTAGTGAACCAGTGGGCGACGACAGTGCCCTCGGATCAAAGGGTTATTCCCATCACAGTGATTACTTCACCGTCTCTTCTGGAAACAATAACTCAGGAGGAGACAGCGATTCCGGTGCAGGTCGTACTGGAGGGGACAACAACGCTGCGGCACGGGACAACAGCGGTGGCTCTCGACGCACCGCGTCTCCGCAGGGTAACCGTTCACAGGGATCTCGTAACACGGAGAATCGCGGTGGCGCACAGCGCTCAACAATCACCAAGGTCGTCGACGAACCTGCGGCGAACGCACCGCACCACGCCGGAGCCGGTGGAGCCGTACGCGCTGAAGCGGGTTCGGGCACCAGATCAGGCGACGGTGGCCGAGCGGCCAAGCCGCTGGGCCAGACGAAACTGTCAGCGGGCGGTAACGGTACTGTGACAACAGATACCGACGCAGGTGATGACGGCGACGCCTACTACGAGTACGTCCCGGTGCAACAGACTGCACAGGCCGCAAACTCTCAGGCACCCATCGTAGGCATGCTGATCGGCGGTGCCATCCTGGTCGTCGGCCTATCCGGGGTGGGAGCATACCTGTTCACCCACCGAAACAACACCGCACCACAGCGCTGATTAACTGATGTACCGTAGTCGTCGCCAACTCGGATTCCTGGTTGCCGGGATTCTTCTCTTAAGCCTCATCATCTCGTCGCTCATGATCGGGTCAAACCCGATTCCGTTCACCGACGTGCTTCATCTGTTGGTGCATCCAGACCTGAGCTTCGAATCCACGGTCGTCCACGAACAACGGATCCCCCGGACCATTCTGGTAATCGTCGTGGCCGCCGCCCTCGGAAGCGCCGGAGCACTCATGCAGTCCCTGACCCGTAACCCTCTGGCTGACCCTGGGGTACTGGGAGTGAATGCCGGAGCGTCACTCGCGGTGGTCGTATCCGTGGCCGTGGTTGGAGTCACGAGCATCTGGTTCTATCTATGGTTCGCTTTCGCGGGTGCCGCCGCCGCCGCCATCGTCGTGTACATTCTCGGTGGAGCGGGACGAACCGCTCCGACTCCCGTCCGACTCGCCCTCGCTGGCGTAGCCGTCACGATGGCTGTGTCCTCGATCGTCCAGGTTGTGATTCTCTCCGACCGAAACGCCTTCAACGAGTTCCGGTTCTGGGCCACCGGTTCCGTCGAGGGGCGGGGCTGGCCCATCCTGACCGCTGTCGGCGGCTTCATATTTCTCGGTCTCCTGATCGCCTTCGCCGTCGCACCGAGTCTCAATGCACTCGCGTTGGGGGATGAGGAGGGACGTTCACTTGGGGTCCGTGTCGAACGGGTCCGGACGCTGGTCATGGTTGCCGTAACGCTGCTCGCCGGCGCAGCGACAGCAGCAGTTGGCCCGATCATGTTCATCGGGTTGGGAGTACCCTACATCGCCCGGTTCATCTGCGGCCCGGACCAGCGTTGGGTTCTACCGTTCTCTGCACTGTCCGCCCCGGTGGTACTCCTGACTGCAGACATCATCGCCCGCATCATCGTGGCCCCCCAGGAACTACAGACCGGAATCGTGACAACAATCCTCGGAGGCCCATTCTTCGTCGCCATCGTTCGCCGTCGTCGGATCGAGGCACTATGACCAGACGAACACCGTTCCGTCAAAGAGTATCCAGTCAACCGCACCCCCGGCATCTCTTACTGCATCGCGGTTCGTGGACCCTACGAATCGAACGTCGAGCATTTCTCGCAGCTTCAGTTATCACAATAGCCACCTGCGTTATCGCGATAATAGCCCTGATGCTCGGAGACTATCCGATCTCAGTGCTTCAGGTTATCCGTTCTCTGCTCGGAATCAGTGACGACCCTCTAGCCCAGTTCTTCGTCCGCGATCTCCGTGCCCCACGCGTCGTCATGGCGATGCTCGTCGGTGCCGCATTGGGTGTATCAGGTGCGATCTTCCAGGCCCTGACCGCCAACCCGCTGGGTAGTCCCGACATCACCGGGTTCACGGTGGGAGCAGCTACGGGCGCACTCGTACAGATCATCATCTTCAACGGCGGGCCACTCGCCATCGGTACCGGAGCGATGTTGGGTGGATTCGCCACGGGAGCTGCGGTCTACCTTCTTTCCCGGAGCAATGGCGTCACCGGCACCCGGTTCGTGCTCATCGGCATCGGTGTCGCAGCCGTTCTTCAGGGAGTGAACGCTCTCCTGGTTGTCCGGGCATCACTGACCGCCGCCCAGACCGCCGCCCAGTGGCTCGCAGGCTCGTTCAACGCAACCAGTTGGAGCGGAACCATCACACTGGGGGCAGTACTTGCACTTTTGCTCCCCTCATCATTACTACTCTCACGCCCCCTGGGGGTGATGCTCACAGGCCCCGACCTCGCCGTCGGTCTCGGAGTCCGAGTCGATCTCCGACGGGTACAATTAATTGCCCTCGGGGTGGCACTCGTCGCCGTCACGGTGGCAGCCGCCGGCCCCATCGCATTCGTCGCCCTAGCCGCCCCACAGCTCGCCCGCCGCTTGACTCAAACCAGTGGCCCCGGTCTCGGAGGCGCTGCACTCATGGGTGCCTTCCTCGTCCTGACTTCCGACGTCATTTCCCAACGCCTATTCGCCCCCACCCAGCTACCCGTCGGAGTAGTCACCGGATCTCTCGGAGGTATCTACCTGATCTGGCTGCTCTCACGGGAGTGGCGAAAGGACCGCACATGAACCAGACCCCCATCAGCCCGAATCCCACTGATAATCACCACCTACCCGCCCCTGGAGCACGGCTTCAGGGCAAGAACATCACCGTGGCCTACGGCAGTAAAGTCGTACTGGAAAATCTTAGCGTTGCTATTCCCGATGGCGAATTCACAGTCATCGTCGGACCCAACGCATGTGGAAAATCAACTCTCCTCCGAGCATTGGCACGTATGCTGCCGACATCTTCCGGTATCGTCGAACTCGACGGAACATCCATCGGGGATCTCCCGCCCAAGGAGGTCGCACGCCAGCTCAGCCTACTGCCACAGTCACCGGTAGCACCTGATGGCATCGTTGTGGAGGATCTCGTCGGGCGGGGCAGGTACCCGCACCAAGGCGTCTTCCGGCAATGGTCACCTGCGGATCAGGCAGCCGTCGAACAAGCGATGAAGAGGGCAAACATCACAGCTCTCGCCCAGCGCTTCGTGTCGGAACTCTCGGGTGGCCAACGGCAACGTGTCTGGATATCTCTGGTTCTGGCACAGGAGACACCCATCGTCCTCCTCGATGAGCCCACCACCTACCTTGACATCACTCATCAGGTGGAGGTTCTCAACCTTGCCCGCAATCTCCAGCGGGAGGGAGTGACGGTCGTGGCGGTTCTCCACGAACTAACACTCGCGTTTCGGTACGCGACGCACCTCATCATGATGAATGAAGGGAAAATCGTGGGCACCGGGCCCGTCTCCGAGGTGGTCACCACCGAACTAATCCAAGAGGTGTACGGACTACCTTGTGACCTCATCACTGATCCACACTCGGGTCGGCCCATCGTCGTCCCCATTGATCAGGACTAACCCGCAGGCGTTATCACCAATGGCCGACTTGTCCGGATGCACCACAAAAACATCCGAACAAGTCGGCCATTGACCTATTCTGTATGACACAGAAAATTCTTCAGCGCCACATTACCCACGGCACAGTACCTCCCGAAAAGTACTCCGTGGGGCCAACATCAACCACACCCACGACCCCGATACAACGCGTCTCGCCGTAACGTCCGCTCCGTGAGTGCTATCTGCCACGAAAAGCGCCGTCTACATCCTGGTCACCGCAAAAGGCTTCGCGCCGGAGAGTGCGCTGTCGGCCACCGTCGATGGACATCCCCCAGTGGCACACCGGCCACGGTAGAACCACTGAGACCATCACCGTGGACTCCGAGGGATCCGCCCAAGGCGAACTCAAGGTCGCACCCGGTCTCATCACCGCCGGTGTGGACCATACTGTCGTGGTCAGTGCGGGAGACACATACGCCGAGCAGACCGTCTCCGTTGATCCGGCGGTAAAACTCACCACAGCCGGTAACGAGAAAATCGAAAACTCCGCTCTGAACTCTACCGCCGACATCATCGTCACCGGCCTACCCGAGAACGCGACAGTCACCTTTGTCGGTGTCGGGGACCGTAACCTTCTCGCCACAGATCAGACCGGGGTATCCGGGACGGATCTACGCACGATGATCGCAAATCTCGTCATTCCCGAACAACTCGGCGCTCCTCGGCAAGAACATCCGCATCAGCTACAGTATTGACGGAGTTGAAAGCACCTACGAGTCACATGTCTCAATCACACCGGACAACGCACTCTTCGGGACTGACAAGTACACCGTCGAAAAGGCGGCACTCCCAGCAGGTGTCTACCAGAACCGATACAGCACCTCCGAGAAAGCACTGTTTGTCTCCCGCACTGATTTCTCCTCGGAAGACAAGGCATCGGGTCTGATGAAGGTTGATCCGGCAACTCTCGAGGTCATCAATGAGATCCGCCCTGCCTCATCCGACGACATCGACGCCAGGGTATTCGGGGTCGGAATCGATGACAGGCGAGGTCTGGTCTGGACGACCAACACCATCGGTAATTCGGTAGCCGTCTACCGTGCGTCCGATCTGAGTCTGGTCAAGTAGTTCCCACCGGGACGGTCAACCATCCCCGCGCCGTGGTGGTGGATCAGTCCACAGGTAAGGCCTACGTATCCTCGCCCATTACCGAAACGGACTCCATCGCGGTGTTCAACAGTGAGACCCTGGTGCAGGAAGACTCCCTGCCGACCCCGGGATTCGGTAATGCCATGGGCTTACAGATGAACCAGGAAAACGGTGACCTCTACTCGGTGTCGCTCCGCGCACCGAAGGCCGTCAAGGTTAATGTCCGCACCGGTCAATCCACCATTTACGAACTCGATGAGGATATGGTTTCACGGGAATCATCGGTAGCCGTTGATCCTGACACCGAGACGCTCTATTGCCAGCCAGCTCACCAACAATGTAATCGCTTACAGCCTGAAGAATTCGACGGTCAAGGCAAACATCGCCACCGGCGCACAGGCACTGTCCGTCATCTACGATCCCTCCTCGAAAAGGATCTACGCGGTAAACCGTACGGCTGGGACCCTGACTGTCATTGATCCGGCCACCAATGACAGGATCACCAACCTCGAAGCCGGTTCCTTCCCGAACGACGTCACCTTTCGATGAGAGCGGAAATATCTTCGTCGTCGGTAAGTCGAGTCGTAGCGACGAGTCCGGCCAGGACAGCATCTATCGTTTCACACCGGAGAACACCGCTCCCGCACCGAGCGATCCCGGCTCATCTCATCCCGCAGCCGCTGAGCGATCTACTCAGCGTCTGATCACCGGCCGATGTTCCCCGGTCTCGACCAACCCACCGAATAGTCTGCGCCGGGGATCGTGACCGGGCTCCGCTCCTTTTCGCCTACCAGGGGATCTTAGGCCTAGAGTTTGGGCCTACCCCTTCAGGACGGGATACAACCATCCCACTCATCAAACCAACAGCCGAGGATCCTAAGCTCATCTCCCACACCGGGGCCAAACTCGTTCAAAACGGGTCGCTCCCCATAGGGCTCTGGGCCATCAGTAAGGGCTGCATCTTCTCACCCTGTGACTGCAAACGTAACCATCCCCGGGCCGACAAACGCCGTTTACACAGGCAATCACGATATGAGGACTGAAAGGTTCCGGGGATACACGGCGGGAGTGCCCTCGAACTTATCCCGACCTTCTTCTACGCGACTCATCTCACCATGATGTAGAGATGTGGATCATCGGAGTAGCCCCGTTCAATGATCTGGCGACCGCAGCCGTCGTCAAGGATGTCCACAATCCCGCCTGTACCCTCACCGGCAATCCCGTTTGCGTCACCTCACCACCGTTCAGTGGAGCAGAAATGACCGGGAGGGATGTTTCACGTGAAACATCCCTCCCGGTCATTGTTCAGGCTACCGGTTCTGTATCATTCCGTACGATTCAGAACCCTCACATCGCCCACTACCCGGCATTCTTGAGGTTCTTTTCCACGCGGCGGTGAGCTTCCCAGATCCGCTCCGGAAGCCCCTCGAAATGGCCCAGGTGTTCCGCGCGTGAATCCATCTCACGGAGCCAGAGATCCCGGTCAATCGAAAGAATTGACTCGAGATCATCCCGGTTTCCGGTGAATCCGGTCAAGTCCAATTCTTCCGCCTTCGGGATCAGCCCAACCGGGGTCTCTGTTCCTTGGACCTTACCGTCCTTGTAGTCGAGCAACCACAGCAACGCGCGAAGATTATCCCGGTACCCCGGCCACATGTAACGGCCGTCATCACCCCGCTGGAACCAGTTGACGTGGGCGAACACCGGCAACGCACTCTCTCCGCCAACCTCCTTCGCCTTATCAAGAACATCCAGCCAGTGCTGCGCGTAACGTCCCTCCGGGTATGCCATGAACGGACGCATCGACATCGGATCGTAACGCAACTGACCTGCCTTACCCTCTGCTGCTGCGGTGGCTTCAGCACCGAGTGTGAGCCCGTCATATACTCCCTCAGCCGGATCACGGAACGCACGGATCAACGGCTCACGGTCCCGCACCCGACCACCGAAGATGATGGCGTCGACAGGCACCCCACCGGGTACCTCGTAGTTCGGTGCGACATTAGGAACATTTGCGAGAGTTGTGGTGAAGCGGGAATTCGGATGCGCCCACTCATCTCCCTTCGCATCCGACCGCTGACGTTCCACGGGTCTGTCGGCGATTGCCTCACCCTTCCAGTCCAACCATCCGTCAAGATCCTCGGGGTAGTCGGGTGTCATCCCCTCCCACCAGACCTGGTGCGTCCTCGTGTTGTACGCAACGTTGGTGAACAGCGTGCCGGTACCCTCAGCAATCGCGTCAATCGCCGTCGGGTTCGTGTTCCTGTTCGTGTTCGGAGCAACACCAAAGGCACCATACTCTGGGTTCATTCCGTAGAGGCGACCATCAACACCGACACGAAGCCAAACGATGTCGTCCCCGTAGAAGAACACCTCGTAGCGGTCACCCAGACCATCGGGCGGAAGCATCATCGCGAGATTGGTCTTGCCTGAAGCGGATGGGAAACCCCCGCAGATGTAGCGATGCTCGCCGGTTACCTTGTCATGGATACCGATGAGCATGAACTGCTCGGCGAGAAATTCACCGGATGCCCAACCGTCGTAGCACGCCTGGCGCAAGCCGTGTGCGATTTTTCCGAGCAGCGCATTACCACCGTAGGAGGAACCATAGTGCAGGATCGTCCTCTCATCAGCGACGGTGGCGAAGCAACGCTGGTCAGCATCAGTGCCCTGGCCAAGATTCTCCAGATCCCCGGTGACATGGACGGCACGCACGAAGTGGTCCTGATCCTGAAGGTCACTGAGATAGTCGATTCCCACACGAGCCATCCGGATCATGTGGAGGCATACCGTCCGATTGTCCGTGAGTTCAACACCTGCCGCCCACGGAGCAAAAGGGGAATCCTTCGGACTCATGAGATAGGGGAGGACGTACATCGTCTTACCCTTGTACGCACCAGCCATCTTCGTCTTCTGCTCGGCGGTGATCTCCGAGGCATCGCGCCAGTTGTTGTACTCGCCACGGTCCGCCGGATCATGGGTGGCGACGACCGTCTTCTCCTCGGTCCGTGCGGTGTCCTTGTAGTAGGACCGTGAGTAGTAACGTCCTTCGCCCGCGGGCTGAATTTCGCCGTCTGCGAGCGCCGAGTCAATCAGGCGCTGGTCGTCTTCCGCGGAAATCACCTCGATGGAATCAGGCTGCAGTATAGCTGCCCAATCTTCGACGAAATCAATGATGCGCTGATTTGTGACGCCCGCTTCCTCCAGCACTGTTCTGTAGTCACTCGTTGCCACTATGGTCACCTTTCTTCTGGGTGGCGGTTAGACCCGTCACGGACCGAGACGGAAATCCGATGAAGTTCGTAGTTCCGTATTCCACATTTAGTCTATCAGTGTGATTAAAAAACGGTGCCTGTTTTTTCGTCACCGACGTGATTCATGGCAGGCCCCGCCCTACCCCAAATACCCTCTCCCTAGTTTTTCAGTCAAAACCATTTTCTGTCAGAGCTCCCCGGCAATCCGCTCATATCAACGAGATCTCACTGCAAACCACGCAGAAAAATATGCGAGCGAGGTGCTGCCCGCGGTGCTAAACTATCTCCCATGTCCCACACTCCCGCATCCACTCACACCCAGTGGTGGTGGCGCGCCTGCGAGGCGGCCCGCGGAATGTAGGTGACGGTATTCACACATCGTCGCAGGTATGACAACCGAGGGCTCGCCCGCTTGAACCCCAAGCGGCGGGCCTTTCTTCATGCCGGTACTCACCGGAGCCCAACACCAGGGGTCACACAATCGAGGCGACCAATCCCACCGACACAGGAAGGCAATTCGAGGTGACCGATACCGAGACCAGAGCCGACAGCACACCGGAGCAACCCCCCTCCATGAAGGCGGCCATTCACCGCGTACCCGTGCGCTACCACGAGAACGCCTCAACCCTCTTCGCCATTCTGGGGGGAACATCCGCTGACGATGCAGTACTTCTGGAGAGTGCCGACATCAGCTCCAAACAAGGGCTCACCTCGGTTGCGCTTCTCCGGGGATCCGTCCGCGTCACCTGCCAAGGAGATGCAGTCAGCGTGCAACCCCTCACTAAATCGGGAATGTTTCACGTGAAACGTCTCCGGAGCACATTGGCCGACTTCGTTGATGAAGATCTGTCGAGCGACGGGGGAGCGGGGTACGTCTCCTTCTGTTTCCCCCCAGGAACCGAACTCGACGAACGCCGCAGGCTCACCGAGATTTCCACGATCGAACCGTTGCGCCGCCTCCAGCAGGACCCCGGGTATCACGATGAAGAAGGTGCCCTGCCGTTCATCGCCGGGGGTTTCGCCTTCGACTACATCGAGACCTTCGAGAACCTCCCCGCGGTCGCCGACGGTGAGAACACCTACCCGGACTACCAGTTCCTCGTCGCCGAAGTCCTCCTCACCATCGACCACCAGTCCGGTACCGCCGAACTCGTCGGCGTCAGTGTGGGCGAGACGGAGACCGCCCGCCTCGCCCACGAACTCACGGAGCTGGCGGAAGCGATCGCAACCGCGGAACCCGACCACGCCGACGCCTACGTACCCACGGCCCATCCCACCGACACCCTCACCATCACCGCGGACACGGACGACGCGACGGTCCGGGGCCAGGTGGCCCGCCTGCAGAAGAACATCGAGGTCGGCGACATCTACCAGGTGGTCCCGGCGCGGAGCTTCCTCGCCCCCTGTCCCGACGCCTTCGCCGCCTACCGGGCACTGCGGGCAACGAACCCCAGCCCGTACATGTTCTACGTCCGGGGCCGGGCCAACGGTGAGTCCTACGAGCTGTTCGGTGCATCCCCGGAATCGAACCTCAAGTTCACCGCGAGCACGCGTCAGGTCGAGCTGTACCCCATCGCCGGAACCCGACCGAGAGGGCTCAACCCCGACGGCAGCGTCAACGACGAGCTCGATATCCGGGCTGAACTCGAACTTCGCACCGACGCCAAGGAGATCGCGGAGCACACCATGCTCGTCGATCTCGCACGAAACGACCTCGCCCGCGTGGCTGTACCCGCCACCCGCAGGGTCGCCGATCTCCTCCAGGTTGACCGGTACAGCCGCGTCATGCATCTGGTGAGCCGCGTGACCGCAGATCTGGACCCGACACTGGACGCGCTCGACGCATATCGTGCCTGCATGAACATGGGCACATTGACCGGGGCACCGAAACTGCGCGCCATGGAGCTCCTCAGGGAGACCGAGGGAAAGAGGCGGGGTTCCTACGGTGGTGCCGTGGGGTACCTGCGGGGTAACGGCGACATGGACACCTGCATCGTCATCCGGTCGGCCTTCGTCCGCGACGGCCAGGCCGTGGTACAGGCCGGGGCCGGGGTCGTCCGTGACAGTAAGCCGCAGGCCGAAGCCGATGAATCACTGCACAAGGCGTTCGCCGTCCTCAACGCCATCGCCATCGCCGCCGACGCGAACCTGGAGGTAATCCGGTGACTGACAACCAACCCCACATCGTCCTCATCGACAACCAGGACTCCTTCGTCTACAACCTGGTCGATGCGTTCGCCGTCGCAGGCTTCCGGTGCACGGTGTACCGGAACTCGGTTCCCGTGGACACCGTCCTCGAAAGCGCTCCAGACCTCATCTGTCTGTCGCCGGGCCCCGGGCACCCCCGTGACGCGGGCACCATGATGGAACTGATCGACCGCACCCTGGGCCGCATCCCGATCTTGGGGATCTGCCTCGGATTCCAGGCGCTGCTCGACCACCACGGGGGAATGGTTGAGCCATGCGGACCGGTCCACGGCACGTCGGACCTGATGACCCTGACGGACGAGGGTCTCGAGAGCCCCGTGTTCCACGGTCTCACCGTCGACGCAGGCCCAGATCTCCCCGGTGTCACCGGGCGCAAGGTACCGATCGCCCGGTACCACTCGCTCGGTTGCACCACGATCCCGGAGGGCATGGTGTCCCTGGCGACCTGCGACTCCGAGATCGGGGAGGTCACAATGGCCGCACGAACCACCGACGGGACCGCCCTCGGGCTGCAGTTCCACCCCGAGTCGGTACTCAGTCCCTCCGGCCCCCACATCCTCACCCGCAGCGTCGAGACGCTGCTCACCAAGACCCGAGAAGGAATCAACGATGACGCACACTGACCCCGGCACGCTACTCACCGCCTACCTGGACAACCGCGAGCCGTCGGTTGAAGAAGCACGTGCCGTCTTCGATCCGCTGACGACCGGGTCCTACTCGGCCACCCAGATCGCCGCACTCCTGGCGACTCTGCGCACCCGCGGGGAGACCGCCGCCGACATCGCCGGAGCCGCTCAGGCCTTCATCAGTGCGGCCCGTCCCTTCCCCATCAGCGGAGAAGGCGTCATGGATTCCTGCGGTACGGGAGGCGACGGAGCAAACACCATCAACATCTCGACCGCCGCGGCTCTCGTCGCCGCAGCCGGGGGAGTGACGATGGTCAAACATGGTAACCGTTCCGTCAGCTCGCGATCCGGTTCCGCCGACGTTCTCGAGGCCCTGAACATCCCCCTGGACCTCGATCCCGAGCGCGCGGAGCGCCAACTCCGGGCCTCCAACTTCACCTTCCTCTTCGCACCGGCGTACCACCCGGCGATCGCCCACGTCATGCCCGTACGGAAGGAACTCAAGGTTCCCACGATCTTCAACATTCTGGGTCCACTGCTCAACCCGGCTAAACCACGCGTCCAACTGATGGGAATCGCACGCCCCGAACTCGGCCCCACAATCATCGAGGTGATGCGCGAGCTCGGCCGCAGCCGGGCGCTGGTCGTCCACGGGTCGGGGACCGATGAGATCGCCGTCCACGGCCCCACCACCGTCTGGGAGCTGCGCGACGGCTCCGTGACCTCCCACGAACTCACCCCAGAGGGCCTCGGGGTTCGCACGCACCCGCTGGAGGATCTTGTGGGGGGTGACGGCGAAGAAAACGCGGGACACATCAGGGCCACCTTTGCTGGCACCGGTCCCGAGGCTCACCTAGACGCGATCGCCGTCAACGCCGGTGCGCTGTTCTACCTCAACGGTGACACGGACACCATCGCCGACGGTGTGACGAGGGCGAAGCAGCTTCTCGCCGACAAGACGGTGGAGACCTGGCTCGCGACTCACGAGGAGGCCGATTATGCCTGACACCCATTCGATGCCGACGGTCCTCGAGGGGATAGTCACCGCCCGCAGGGGGCACCTCGAGGGCATCCGCCACCGCATCAGCCACGTGGATCCGGCGACACTGCCCCGCTCAACCCGCAGTCTCTTCGCCAATCTCGGCGGCAACTTATCGGGCCGGGGGAGGGGAGCAAACCGTTTCATCATGGAGTGCAAGTCCGCCTCGCCGTCACTCGGGCTCATCCGCGAGCACTACCAACCCGGCGACATCGCGCGGATCTACTCCCGCTACGCCTCAGGCATCTCCGTTCTCTGTGAGCCTGACAGATTCGGCGGTGACTACGACCACCTCGCCACCGTTGCGCTATCCACGCACCTGCCGGTCCTGTGCAAGGACTTCATCATCGACGAAGTACAGATCCACGCAGCCCGCTATTTCGGGGCCGACGCCATCCTCCTCATGTTGTCCGTCCTCGACGATGAGACCTACACCCGCCTCGCGCAGGAAGCACACCGACTCGGGCTCGATATCCTCACCGAGGTTGTCGATGAGGAGGAGATGCGGCGTGCCCGCTACCTCGGTGCGAGAATCATCGGGATCAACCACCGCAACCTCCACGATCTGAGCATCGATCTCTCCCGCTCCGCGGAACTCGCGCCCCTCGCCCCGGAGAATGCCGTCCTGATCGCTGAATCGGGAATCCGAGATAACTCCACCGTCCGTCGTATAGGGCGGCATGTCAACGGGTTCCTCGTCGGCTCCCAACTGACCAGCCAACCCGACATCGACGCCGCCGCGCGGGAGCTCGTCTACGGCCCCAATAAAGTGTGCGGCCTGAGGACGCCGGGTGCCGCCCAGGCCGCTCGGGCCGCCGGTGCGGTCTACGGTGGTCTCATCTTCGAAGAGGCATCACCTCGCGCGCTGGACGCCGCCACCGCATCCGCGATTATCGCGGCCGAACCCGGTTTGAAATACGTCGCGGTCAGTCGGCGCAGCTCGGGCTACGACGCCCTGTGCCTCGACGGTGTGGCAGCAGTTCAGGTCCACTGCCCCCTCGGTACGGTCGAAGAGGAAGCAGAACTGGTTCGACGCCTCCGGGGTGAGCTACCCGCCCACGTGGAACTGTGGCGTGCATTCTCCATGTCGACGCCCGGAGCTGCCGACACCCTCGCGGCACTCGTGGACGGGGACTCGCCCGTCGACCGATTCGTCCTAGATTCCGGTGCGGGGGGCAGCGGCACATCCTTCGACTGGTCGACGATCCCGGAGACCGTGAAGCAGCATTCACTACTTGCCGGGGGAATCGGTGTGGAAAATCTCAACGCTGCCCTCACCGTCGGCTGCGCGGGAGTCGACCTGAATTCGGCACTCGAATACGGGCCGGATGCGGCTATCTGGTCCGGCCACAAGGACACCGCCCGACTGGGGCAGGCATTCACCATGATACGAACCTTCAACAACGAACAGGCGGTAGCGTCATGACCCCTCCCGATCACGATTCGACCACTCCGGACACATCCGGGGGAGCGACCATTCTGCCCGCCTATTTCGGTCAGTTCGGCGGACAGTACGTACCCGAGCTCCTCATCCCGGCGCTCGACCAACTGGAGAAGGCCTTCGTCGACGCGATGGACGACCCCGGGTTCCGGACGGAACTCGCCGACTATCTCCGCGACTATCTCGGCCGCCCCACTCCGCTGACGGAATGCTCGAACCTGCCACTGGCGGGTAAGGGGCGCGGGCTGGCGACGATCTTCCTGAAGCGAGAGGATCTCGTGCACGGTGGTGCCCACAAGACCAATCAGGTCATCGGCCAGGCGCTCCTGGCCAAACGGATGGGCAAGACCCGCATCATCGCGGAAACCGGTGCGGGCCAGCACGGCACCGCCACGGCACTCGCATGTGCCCTACTCGGTCTAGAGTGCGTCATCTACATGGGTGCCGAGGATGTCCGACGCCAGCAGCCCAACGTCTACCGGATGGAGCTGATGGGCGCGAAGGTCGTTCCCGTGACTTCCGGGGCGGGCACGCTCAAGGACGCCGTCAACGAGGCATTGCGGGACTGGACCGCCACGTTCCACGAGTCGCATTACCTGCTCGGGACCGCCGCCGGGCCCCATCCTTTCCCGACGATCGTCCGTGAGTTTCACCGGATCATCTCCACCGAGGCGAAGGCCCAGATGCTCGAACGGACCGGCGGGCTGCCGGACGTGGTGACGGCCTGCGTCGGCGGCGGATCGAACGCCATCGGAATGTTCGCCGACTTCATCGATGAACCCTCCGTGGAACTCGTCGGCGTGGAGCCGGCGGGGGAGGGCCTCAATTCAGGACGTCACGGCGCGCCGATCCACGCCGGGAAGATCGGTATTCTCCACGGCGCACGCTCGTACCTCATGCGTACCTCGGACGGTCAGGTCGAGGAGAGCTACTCCATCTCCGCTGGGCTGGATTATCCCGGCGTTGGTCCCCAGCACGCGTATCTGCACGAGTCAGGCCGAGCCACATACGTCGGCATCACCGATGCCGAGGCTCTGGAAGCATTCCAGATGCTGAGCCGCTACGAGGGGATCATTCCCGCCCTGGAATCCTCCCACGCACTCGCGTACGCCCTCAAGCGCGCCGCGGTAGCCGAGGAGGATGGCCGAGAAATCACAATTCTCGTCTCACTGTCAGGCAGGGGGGACAAGGATGTCGATCACGTCCGCCGTACCCTCGCCGATCACCCCGAACTCGTCATGGAGGACAACCGATGAGCCGCTATCCCGCACTGTTCCAGCGCCTCGCCGCCGCCGGAGAGGGAGCCTTCGTCCCCTTCGTTATGCTCGGCGATCCGGACGCTGAGACCTCCTTCGAGATCATCCGTGCGCTCGTCAACGGGGGAGCGGACGCCCTCGAACTGGGTGTGCCGTTCTCCGACCCGGTCGCCGATGGTCCCACGATCCAGGCAGCACACATCCGGGCGTTGGACGCCGGCGTGGATGTGGATACCGCGTTCTCCATCATCCGTCGTGTACGTGACACCTGGCCCGACCTCCCCATTGGCCTGCTCATTTACGGCAATGTCCCCTTCGCCCGGGGTAGCCGCGAATTCTATGCCGCTGTCGCGGAAGCCGGCGCCGACTCGGTGCTCATCCCTGACGTTCCCGTCCGGGAGGGGGCGGCGTTCTCCGCCGATGCGGAGGCTGCTGGAATAGACCAAATCTTCATCGCCCCGCCCCACGCTTCGGAGCGGACACTCGCCGGGGTCGCGGCCCATTCCCGGGGATACATCTACGCAGTCTCCCGCGTGGGTGTGACCGGAGCCGAAACTGCCTCGAGTACCGACGGGCTGGCTGATGTCGTCGCGAACCTGCGCAGATTTGGTGGAGCACCCGCCCTGTTGGGCTTCGGCATTTCCACTCCCGATCATGTCCGGGCTGCCATCGACGCAGGTGCAGCCGGCGCAATCTCCGGTTCGGCGATCACGCGGATCATCGAGAACCACTGCGTGGGTACCTCCCCGGATACCCGGACCGTCGACAACCTCTCGGCTCTCCTCGGGGAGCTGCGTGATTTCACGGCGGGCATGAAAGCCGCAACGCGGCGATAGACCCAGCACCGAGGGCCCCATGTTTCACGTGAAACATGGGGCTTTCTTTTAGCTCATCCTGCTCCACCGCCATCTAACGTGCTGCCTGCTTCATCACATTGTTCTCGGCCTCTTGACAGTGACGTAGCGTCACAGTGTTCCATTGAGCCATGAGAGTGAAGGAGCTGGCCGAATACACCGACACAACAGTGCGGACAATCCGCTACTACCACCAGATAGGCCTGCTCCCCGTACCCGAAGGGGCTAGCATTCGGGACTACGGCCTCGAACATCTCATCAGGGTCGAGAGGATACGTCACCTGCGCAGATCGGGTCTGTCGCTCGCGTCAATCCAGAACCTCATCGCGGATGACGGTATCGATGTAGCACGGGAACTCCAGGCCACGGAAGACGCCATCAATCAGCAGATAGCGACTCTGGAAAACCAACGGAACCGCCTCCGGGATCTCCGCTCAGGACTGTCTGGCCGATGCCTCGGGGAACCATCGGAATCCCAGTTCGACCTAATTCCTCCGCTGCCGAGCCAGCTCGACAACATCTGCGACCGCCTGACGGAAGGAGTGGACGATGACCGTTTCATCGCACTCATCCGAAAAAAGAAGCAACTCACCCAGCTCCTCCTCCCTCGCAGTGTAATACCCAGCGAGCTGTTCGATTGGACAGCACAAATTGATGAATCCTCGTTGGTCACGTTTCGCGCGGATATCGACCGGTTCACGCGAATCAACGAACTCGATCCCGCGGAGATCACCGCAGCGGCCCACACCGCCGCTGATCACTTCATCGACCTCCTGCAAAAGAACGGCACCAGTCTGATCATCAACGCCATTTCTCGGTATCTCCGTGCTCTTCGGAGCAAGCCGATACGTCAGCTCATCTTCCTCGCCTTTCCAAACCCGGTCGAAGCACGGTACGTAGAGGCGCAGATCGATCGATTGTGTACCCGTATCGCAGACATCACCCCGTCCGACCCCGACCGCACTGACACCAGAACCGCTCAATAAACAAGGGAGTTTCACGTGAAACCACTGCTCTGTGAGAGCCTCTCCAAAACGTTCGGCACCGTCCGCGCCCTCGACGAGCTCACCCTGGAGGTGGGGGAGGGGAGCGTCCACGGTTTCCTCGGGCCCAACGGCGCCGGAAAATCAACCACGATCAGAATCCTGCTCGGACTGCTGCACCCCGATTCCGGGAGAGTCCAGGTCCTCGGGAGCGATCCACGATCAGAACCGAGGGTACTCCGCCGCGTGGCGTACGTCCCCGCCGAGGTGACCCTGTGGCCACAGCTCACCGGAGCGGAGACGATCCACTTTCTGGCCAAGCTGCGGGGTGGAGGTGTGGATGAGGCGCGACGGGAGGAGCTGATCGAGGCCTTCCAGCTCGATGTCAACCGCCGGAACCGGGACTACTCCACGGGCAACCGGCGTAAGATCCTCCTCGTCGCCGCTCTGTCAGCGGACGCCGATCTCCTGATTCTCGACGAGCCCACATCCGGGCTCGATCCACTGATGGAACAGGTTTTCGGGGAACAACTCACCAAGGAGGCGCAGAGGGGAGCGACCGTACTGCTCAGCAGCCACATTATGAGCGAGGTGGAGAAGCTCTGCGATTCCGTCACAGTGATTAAATCAGGCAAGGTGGTACTGAGGGGCCGGGTCGACGACCTGAAACAGATTTCGGCCCATCATGTCTCCGCACAGTTCGACGGGGGAGTACCCGATACCTTCCGTTCTCTCGCGGCGGTGACCGTCGAGGGATCCCGTTTGACCGCGACCGTCGACCGGGAGGAGAGCACCGAACTCCTCCACCGGATCATCGAGAGCGGCGGTCACGACATCACGAGCACGCCTGCATCACTGGAGGACATCTTCCTCAGCCACTACGCGGAGGAACGATGATCACCGAAACACTGTCCCTGACGAGATTCAATCTCTGGCTGCGTCGCCGCTTTCTGCTGCTGTGGATCATCCCGCTCCTGGGATTGATCGGCGCGCTGCCTCCCGGATACAACAACCAGTACCCGGATCCGGCGTCCAGGAAGCTCGCCGCCGATGCCTTCCGGGGCAATGCCGTCATCGAGGCGATGTACGGTCGGGCACCCGAGAGTGGTTCACTCGGGCAGCTGGTGTCGCTCGAGGGTGGAGCGCTCCTCACGCTGCTCGCCGGAGTAATGACGGTACTGCTCGTGACCGGCCTCTTCAGGGGACCTGAACAGGCCGGGGCCGGTGAGTTGATCCGTGCGGCGGGCCTTCGCCCCGGATCCGTACCCGCGGCTGCCCTGACCACGGCAGCAATCAGCGGTCTGCTCCTCGGCGCGGGCACCAGCGCCGTGATGATCGCCGCGAACTCGGCTGTCGGGGATCTTCCCCCGGAGGGCTCCCTGGTTCTCGGCGCAACCGTCCTGCTGTCCATCCTCGGAACAGCTTTCCTGACCGCCGCGTGCACACTCTTCGTCCGGGATTCCGCGAACCTCCGCCGTGCGGCCTTCGGAGCCCTCGCTGTCCAATTCATCATCCGCGCGGTGGCGGACAGTCGGGATGTTCCGCACCTCAACTGGGTCAGCCCACTGGGTTGGCGCGCGATTGCGTCGCCCTACGACTCGAACAACTGGGCGGCCCTCGGTGGCCTCGCGATCCTGTGTCTCTCGTGCAGCCTCGGACTCGTGGCGGTGGAGAAACACCGCGAGTTCGGAAGGCCTCTGATCGCGTTCGGAGACCCCAAGCCGAAGGCGCCCCGCCGCCTGAACAGCCTGGTTGCACTCCGCCGGGTACTCGACCGTGGCACCAGGATCGGTTGGCTGATCCCGGTCGTGGTGTTCGCGGTGGTGCTGTGTTCACTCCTCCAGACCGTGATCGATTCTCTCACCATCGACGGGCACCAGACGGCGCTGGCCGAACGTGTCGGGACGATCTTCGGCAACGGCGATATCGTGCCTTCGTTCTTCGCCTACTGCGCGGCCCAGATCGGAATTCTGATCGGGGCAGCGGGTATCCAGACATCGCTCCACCTCAGGTCGGAGGAGAACCACCGCACAGTGGACCTGATCCGATCATGTGGTGTCTCCCGTGGAGCCCCGCACCGGTCCATCGCCCGGTCAAGCTGGGTGACGGTGATCCTCCTCGTGGTACTCGGAACAGTCGGAGGTCTCATCGGGGGGATCCCGGGTGCCGACGACGCCGGGGAGACGGCGACGGCGATCACCGTGAGTTTCCTCACCCAGATCGGCCCCGCGGCAACGTTGACCGGAATCGCGCTACTGCTGGTTGGAGCAAGTCCCAGGTTCGCGACACTCGCCTGGCTTCCGCTCATCGTCTGCGCACTGATCTGGATCTTCGGGCCCGTGTTCAACGCACCGGACTGGGTTATCGATGTCTCGGTATTCAGCCACACCCCGACCAGCACCGATGTCTCTGAAACCGGGTGGAATACCGCTCTGCTGGTCGTCATCGGCGTCGCGTGTACCCTCATCGGCACCAGGGCTGCGTCTCGGCGGGAGATCAGGTGATCCATTTTATCGGAACACCAGTCACCTCATACAGTGGCAAATTCGGTAAGAATAACCTACCCCACCTGGTGATGAAGGGCAGGCTAACCGTTTGTGACACGCATGATCTGATGCGAGATACTGGCGTTATGAGCTGCCAAGGTGAATCTCCGAAAAACCGCATACCCTCCTGCAGCCGTCGATTGTTCCTCCTCGGGACCGCCACAACGTTCGCCGGTGCTGTCCTCGCCGCGTGCGGAGGTACGGAAACGCCCGCCTCAATCGAAGCGCAGGACGTCCCGGTGGGGAGTGCGGTTGTCGTCGGAAACTTCATCATCGCCCAGCCCACCTCAGGTGTCTTCCACGCCTATTCGACCATCTGTCCGCATCAGGGCGCGAAGATCGACATTGTCGAAGGCGCCACAGTCCGCTGTCCGAAACACAACTCGGTGTTCGACATCGAGAACGGCAGCGTCATCGAGGGGCCCGCAAGGGATCCACTTCACCCCGCGAAACTCTCCGCCGAAGGCACGACACTTACAGCATCCTAAACCTTCCTGAGATCATTGTTTCACGTGAAACATCGACTACACCGGACACATCAGGTCCCGATAGCACTGCAACGAAGGCCCCTGGTTTCACGTGAAACCAGGGGCCTTCCGCCTACGCCACTCACTCTGCAGGAACTCGTTCCTTGAACCCTGCGGGGCGAGCAGGCCACCAGATCCGTTCCCCGACAAGTTCAAACAAAGCCGGGACAACAAGTGTCCGGACCAGGAATGTATCGAGGAGAATCCCAAACCCCACGATGATCCCGACCTGGGTGAGCGTAATGAGGGGGAGAACACCAAGAACGGCGAAGACGGCGGCCAGAACGATTCCGGCTGAGGTAATGACCCCTCCCGTGAGACCCACCGCACGAACAATTCCACACCGCACATCCCGTCCAATGCTCTCTTCCTTCACACGCAGTACCAGGAACACCGTGTAGTCAATTCCGAGGGCCACCAGGAACAAAATGGAGTAGAGCGGCGCGGCTGTATCCAGGCCGGGGAATCCGAAGACATGGTCGGAGAGCCAGGCACCGACACCCAGTGCGGCAGTGGTGGACAGCACCGCTGCAACAAGCAGTAACAACGGGGCAAGAAGTGCTCGCAGTACAACGATCAGTACAAGAAAAACAACAAGCAGTATGAGCGGGACACAGACCCGAAGATCCCGCAGGGTTGCATCCCGGCTGTCCAGGTCACGCGCTGCAGAACCACCCACCACGGCACCGGGATCCACCGCCCGCGAGATAGCGCGTACCTCGCGGATTAACTCAAACGACCGGGCGGACGCGGGTTCCGCGTCCGGTAGCACCGTCAACCGGGCTAAGGAACCATCGGTGCTCTCCACGGGTGCACCAAGCACAGTCAGGTCGGGATGTCCGCTGATTTTCTTCCTGATCTCAGCCACCGTCGATGTATCCGCAATAACACTGAGCGGTGCCGAAGCGCCGGCGGGAGCATTATCGGAGAGTGTCCATTGGCCAGCGGCAGCCTCTGACTCCGTCCGGAACTGTTCGGTGCTGGACAGCCCTATCCGCGTGCCGGACAGTCCTGCCGTCATTGAGATGAGCACCAAAACCATGACCGCGAGCACTGCACCCGGACGGCAGGCGACACCGGTGGCGATCCGCCCGAAGACGCCACCATGTGGATATCTGGCGTGCACACCTGGGCGGGGAATCCTCGGCCAGAAGAGACCCCGACCACTGACGGCTAGTGCCGCCGGTAGTAGAACGAGCGCGAAGAGAAGCGCAAGCAGTAATCCGATCGCACTGGAGACCCCGAGACTGCGGAATGCCGGGACGGATGCTGCGGTGAGTGTCAACAGGGCGAACACAACGGTCAGGTTCGAGGACAGGATGGCGGGGGTGGCGTTCCGGAGTGCACGGCTGAGCGCCAGGCGGTGGTCGGTCTGAGTCCGCAGTTCCTCTCGGTACCTGCTGACCAACAGCAGCGCATAATTGGTACCGGCGCCGAACACGAGAACCGAGGTGATCCCTGCGGTTGATCCATCGTTGGCGAACCACCCGGTGGTCGATGAGAGCCAGGCGGTGACGGCAGCAGCAGCGCGGTCAGCGAGTGCGACAACAATCAGGGGTACAAGCCAGAGAATGGGGGAGCGGTACGTCAAAATAAGTAGAACCGCGACTACGGATGCCGTAACCGCCAGTAGCGTGACATTCGCTCCCGAGAATGCATCTGCGGTATCCGCGGCGAAACCTGCGGGGCCAGTGACCGCGACTCGCACCCCGGACGGGAGTCCGTCCCGTGCGGTGGCCCTGATCTCCGCCACGACATCACTGAGCGCGAATCCATCAAGATCTGCGGGTAAAAGCACCGTCGCCTGGGCTACATCTCGTGAGAGAGGCACCGTTGGGCCCACCCACCCGGATGTCCCCCCGGTAAACAATTCCGTAGCAGCGAGGCGTTGTAGAGATCCGTCAACGGCCTTCAGTTCGTCACTGCCTAGGCCATCCTCCGCCGAGTAGACAAGTACTGCGGGAAGGTTCCGGCCTCCCGGGAAGCGTTCCTGGAGCTGTCCAGCCCGGGCAGACTCCGCACCTTTCGGCAATCCGTCGGGTGCCCCGGCAGAATTTCCGGATCCTGCAGCCAGGAACTGCAGTCCCGCAAAAAGTGCGAGGAAGGCCAGAATAGTCGCCCATGCTGCGGTTTTTCTCACGATGAACACCGGGGCAGGAGTGGATGCATAGATCGTACGCTCAACGGACATCGGCTTCGCGGACTTGTGGGAGGTCATGCCTCATGGTCCCACAGGAACGTCTCGATGAGGATCCCCGTGGCGTCATGGAGCCCCCGAATTCTGATCAGATGAGACAGTGCACCGCTTACACTGTCACCATGTTCAGTCGTATCAGACGTCCACGGGTAGACCCGCTGATCATTCTTATCCTTCTCGCCGTTCTTCTCGCCGTGCTCCTACCTGTTCGGGGAGAAGCGGCGACGCTATTCTCCATGGCAACGAAAGTAGCTATCGCCCTGCTGTTCTTCGTCTACGGTGCACGCCTATCAACGGCCGAGGCACTCGCCGGTCTCCGGCACTGGAGGTTGCACGTCGCCATCCTCGCATTCACCTACGTGGTTTTCCCACTGATCGGAGTGGCTCTCATACCCCTCGAGCGCTTATTCCCGACGGGGCTGTTCCTGGGGGTCATCTATCTGACGCTGGTCCCGTCGACAGTGCAATCCTCGGTAGCATTCACCTCGATCGCACGGGGGAACGTTGCAGGGGCCATCATCAGTGCATCAGCATCGAACCTGCTCGGAGTGGTGCTCACTCCGGTGCTGGTGATGTTGTTGATGAGCCAGGGGGGACACGTCACCGTCAGCAGTCAGGTCTTTATCGACATCGCCATCCAGCTTCTCTTTCCCTTCTTTGCGGGACAACTTACACGGCCGTGGATCAAGTCGATTGTCTCCCGCTCCGCGACGAAGATCGTCGATCGCGGTTCCATCACCATGGTCGTCTACTCTGCGTTCTCCGCGGGAATGGTGGAGGGTATCTGGTCGAGGGTGACGCCACTGGACCTTCTGGGGCTCGTCGTGTTCTCAATTGTGCTGGTCGCTTTCATGCTTTGGTTCACACGTTTCTCTGCTCAACGACTCAGATTCAATCAAGCGGACACTCTCGCCATCCAGTTCTGTGGGACCAAGAAGTCCCTCGCCACCGGATTACCTATGGCTGCGGTCATCTTCGGGAGTGGAGAACTAGGTCTGCTCATTCTTCCGCTGATGATCTTCCACCAGATTCAGTTGATGATGTGTGCTGCGTTGGCCTCACGGTACGCCCACGGGAACCCCGAGGTTCAGCCAAGCACGTAAACACCTGAAGGGGCGTGATCCCCGTTCTAGGCACGGCTACACGGCAGGTTTCACGTGAAACATCCGGTACATCGCCCCGTTTCGGTCAGTTATCCCTCGGATCCACCGGGAACGTGGCAAAAGCCGGAAGCGGAGCTGGTTGACGACGCATCACGTCACTCCAGAGATCGACTGGCCCTGGCGCGAGAATATCCCCGGGGAGGGCCGGGGCGATATACCAGTCACCCCGCGCGATCTCCGCCTCGAGCTGACCGGGGCCCCATTCCGCATATCCGGCAAACAGTCTGACACCATCAAGGTGAGTGGCCAGTTCCACCGGATCCGCTGATCCATTGACATAGACGATCCGGTTGGCGCACCGCGTCAACTGAGGATGCCCAGTCGGGTCCACCCCGTTCCGGACCACACCGACGCAGAGAACCGTATCGCGGGACAGTGGTCCACCGACGTACAGAGCCTTCGGTTTCGCCGTGATCCCGAGCCATTCCGGCATGACCTCATCGACGGAGAGTTCACTGCGCGCCACGAGATTGACGCCGAATGTACCCGTGTCCCCATGCTCGATGACGAAAACCACACTCCTGGTGAATTCCCCGGCCACCAAACCCGGGGCCGCGACGAGGAGCATTCCGGGGGCAGGGTCGGTGCGTTCCAGTGCGTTGAACAGTCTGTCACCGAAAAGATCACTCATCGTTGGTCCTCCGTTGTGTTCGGTACCGTCACATCATCCTTCTCCGTACGCCACCAGGCGAGCAGGGCCTCGACCGCCTCATCGTGGTCGAGGGGACCACGTTCCAGCCGTAGCTCCTTCAAGAATGACCACGCTTGCCCGACCTCCGGGCCAGGGGAGATCTCGAGGAGCCGCATGATCTCGTTACCATCTAGGTCCGGTCGGACGCGGGCGAGATCTTCCTTCTCAGCGATCTCGGCGATCCTCTCCTCAAGGTGATCGTACGTCCGGGCCAGACGTTCCGCCTTACGCCGGTTCCGGGTGGTGACGTCCGCGCGCACGAGCTTGTGCAGGCGCGGGAGCTGATCACCGGCATCTGTGACGTATCGGCGGACCGCGGAATCGGACCAGCGTCCCTCCCCGTAGCCGTGGAAACGCATGTGGAGGAAGACGAGCTGATTGATCTCGTTAATGATGTGCTTCGGGTATTTCAGGGCGCGGAGCCGACGCCGCGCGAGCTTCGCCCCTACGACCTCGTGCTGGTGGAAAGTGACCGCACCGTCATCATTGAAGGCCCGGGTGTCCGGTTTACCGATGTCGTGCAGCAACGCGGACCACCGGAGTACGAGATCCGGCCCGTCCTGCTCTTTGTCGATCACCTGGCGCAACACCTGGAGCGAATGGGCGTAGACGTCCTTGTGCTGGCGGTGTTCGTCCTGCATCAGCCGGAGGGCCGGTATCTCCGGGAAGATCACGTCCGCGATCCCGGTGTCAACCATGAGGTCTATGCCCAACCAGGGGACAGCACCCAGCATCATCTTGTCGAGTTCAGCCCGGACTCTTTCGACCGTAATCCGGTTGATCTGACCTGCCATGGCGGTCATCGCCTCATGTACCCTCGCAGAGGGACGGAAATCGAGTTGGGACACGAATCTGGCGGCACGCAGCATACGTAGTGGGTCATCATTGAAACTCTGCTCCGGCGTCGCCGGAGTGTCGAGGGTAGCTGTCGCGAGATCGGCGAGACCACCCACGGGGTCATGGAAGCGGAGGCCACCGTCGGGGAGCAGTTCAACAGCCATCGCGTTAACTCTGAAATCACGCCGGATCAGATCGCCCTCGAGGGTGTCTCCGTAGCTCACCTCGGGATTGCGGCTCTGCCCGTCATAGGTGTCAGATCGGAATGTGGTGATCTCGATCTGCTGTCCGTCCTTCTCCGCGGAGAGCGTCCCGAAGTCGATCCCGGTGTCCCAGACCGTGTCCGTGTAACTGTCCAGGATCTCCCGGACGAGACCGGGTCGTGCGGGTGTGGTGAAGTCCAGGTCAGTGCCGAGGCGGCCGAGCAGAGCATCCCGGACCGAGCCACCGACGAGGTAGAGAGGTACGTCGCGACGGGCGAACCGCTCTGCGAGGGGTTGCAGTACGGGCGCCAGTTCGTTGATCGCCTTCTCTGCCCTCACGAGCGCAGATTCAGCGCCGATTCCAACGCTGTTACCCTCACCGATACAGGTGTCGGAGTGTCCTGTTGCTGCCTCATTTTTCACCCCGTTGAGTCTACCTGTCGGTGTGGCACCCCCCGGAAAGGCGGAAAAACCCGGATAGCCCCGTACACACGCGGGAGTGGGTAACAGCGCGTCGAAATACCACGCCGCTGTCCGGCGGGTTACGATCAACGGATATGAGCGACAGCGAGCGGCAGCACGCCGAGAAGCAGCCAGGACGTCGCCGACGCGGTCGTCGGCGACGTCGCTCGCGTGGCCAGGGTCGCCAGAAAGAGACGGATAACACCAGTACCACGGGTGCCGGTGGAACTGGAACAAAATCCACCACTTCACGCAGAACCACGAACGGTTCATCATCCGATGCCTCCGATTCCGCAGACTTGTCCGGGAACGCAGGACCCCGAGGAGACGGACAGCCCGCCGCGCCGACCCGTCAACGTTCCCGCCGTCGTCGGCGCAGCCGCGGAGGAAAAACCCCTGCCTCCGCTCCGAACAGATCAGATGAATCCGGTTCCGCGAGACCGCAGCATCAGGAGCGGACTCCGGCACGGGGGGCCGAGACCACCGAGCGCGGTGGGCGTCGCCGGGATTCCACAGCCCGTAACCGTAAGAGTTCTCGGCGTAACCGACCGGTCAACCCTCCTCGGGCCCACGCTCAACGTCCACGGATGCAGACGAATGATGAAACGTCAGCCGGTGGGCTCGTCGTATCCGGGTTAGCGGAGGCCGTGCGTGGTGACGGTACCGTCGACCTCGACAGGATCTATGTCGCATTGATCGGTCGGCTGGACCGGCGGGGTCGACTGCTCTGGTCGATGCCCAAAGGCCACGTCGAACCTGGAGAGAGTCGCGCCACGACAGCAGAGCGTGAGGTCTGGGAGGAAACCGGAATCTCCGGTGAGGTCTTCTCCGAGCTCGGGGTCATCGATTACTGGTTCGTGTCGGAAGGCGTCCGTATCCACAAAACAGTGCACCATCACCTCCTGCGCTATATCGACGGTGACCTCAATGATGAGGACCCCGAGGTCACCGAGGTGACCTGGGTTCCAGCCAGTGAGCTCATCGAACGGCTCGCTTACGCGGATGAACGCAAACTGGCGCGGTGCGCCCACGACATGCTCCCCGAACTTGCGCGGCGGGAAAAGTCGGAGGGAAGAAGGACTCCGCGGTGATATCGTCTGATTTTCTCCGGGTTCCGGTCACCCGTTCCATTTCCGTCCCCCGGCGATACCGCGGACGGTGGGCCCACCGCTTGACCGGTGCGGCACTCATCGCAGTTCTCACCACCACCGTTGTCGGCGGAACATCGGGTTCCGTGATGATCGCATCGGCCCAGAATCGAACAGTCCCCGGCGCATCCGCGGGCGTGTCCGGTGATGCTGAGTGGAGGAATTCCTCCATCCGGAAGACTGACGCAGACAGCGGTGTCGTGGTGGAACTCACGTCCCCCTTGGACGAGGTGCCGCTGGGCACCGAACGGATGGTGGAAGTACGTGTAACCAACACTTCGGACGAAGTCGTGGGGGAACTCTCACTTCGTCTGCAGCGTGGTGAGGCGGTGAGGGATGCCGCAACCGCCAGACTTTCATTGACGGGGGAGCAGTCAACTTACGGTTACACGGGTCCCTTCATCGACGCGCCCGGGGCACTCGATCCGGGGGAATCGGTGACCGTGAACCTGCCCCTGGATACCTCTCCGGGGTCGAAGAACGGCCTGGACATCGATACCCCCGGGGTCTATCCGATGATGGTCAACCTGAATGGGCGCCTGGGAGAAGGCATCGTCAGTTACCTGACGTCCGAGCGTTTCCTCCTCCCCGTCAGCGATCCGGTAACGGGTGAATTACACAGCAGGAACAGAGATGACGGAGTCCTACCCGAGGCTCCCGGAGTGACCGTGCTGTGGCCCCTTACCGCCCGGACCGGTCTCGTACCGGGTGAGACGGGGGAGGCACCGAAGTCGGCTCCGCTGCTGCTTGAAAACGATGATCTCGCCGCTCAATTACGTGAGGGCGGGCGCCTCGATCAGCTCCTCGACGTGTATCTGGATGCCACCGCGGGAGACGAAGGTTCCGCGCTGAGGGGTGCGACCTGTCTCGCCATCGACCCCCAACTGCTCGTGGTCGTGGACAGAATGCGGGATGGCTACACCGTCACGGATAACCGGTTGAGTCCGGTCTCCGGTACCCGGCGACTCCGGGAAAGCCGACGGCGGGATGATGGAAACAGGGCCACCTCCGGACACCCCGGAACGGGTGCTGAGGCCGCCGAGGAATGGCTGTCACGTCTTCGTACCGCAGCGAACCAGGGTTGTACAGTGGCATTGCCCTGGGCAGGAACCGACATCAACGCCGTCACCAGAACAGGTAACCAGTGGCTGCTGCGTGAAGCGGTCGCGCGGGGTTCCTCCGTACTGGCAGATATTCTGGAGACGGAACCAGAGCAGAACCTGGTGATCCCGTTGTCCGGTTACGTGACGGAATCCACCGCCGACTGGCTTCCCTTGGCCGATACCACTGGTCCTGATGAGATGGTGGACCCGGAGGCCGCCTGGGAATACAGGCAGCGGAATGGCCTCCCGACGGTTCACCACACGACCGACACCGCATCCCTTGAGGATCCCACCATCCCTGATCCGCAGCCACAAGAGGAACTGCCTCCGATGAACACTGCTGTCCGGGTTCTCGTGACAGACAACAGTGTGTGGGCCGCCCCGTCCGAGGGCAGGTTCGTGGGACTGCGCCAGGGGATCACCGGGGTAACGTACCAGGGGTCACTGGCTGCCACTCTCGCCACGACAGGAACGGAACCCCTGACAGTCGGGTACAGCAACCCGGAGACCCGGTATGATCCGGCTCTGGACTCCGTCCACGCCCGCCTAACCACGAGTTCCGCCGCCGTGCGACTCACGGTCGATGCCTCCAGGGTGAATTCACGACAGCAGGGGAAATCCACTGATCCCGTGATCATCGTGCCCCCGGCTAGCCCCGCAACCGCCACGAACGGCGCCAAGCTTCTCGATGTTGTCGATGAACTGTTGTCCACCGGGCGGGCACGTCCGCAGTCACTGCATGAGGCGACGACACCGGATACTGCAACGACAACGGCGCTCGATGCAGCGGTGCGGGAGCTGAACGGCCCCCGGGAAGGGGCGGGGTTCGGTGCCCCGTACCCGGATCCCTCAGTGCCGTCGACCTCCGAGGTACTGGCCGCCACCCAACAGGCGAACTACATCAACGACCTCACCCAGTTGATGGTGAATGATCCCCAGATCGCGGTGACGCGCTACGAATTCACCCGACCACTACTGCTCGATCTGCTCCGCGGGCTCACCGTCCTCGGTCGACGGAACGCGGAAGAACACACAGCCGCGGTGATCCATGCAGATCGGCTTTTTACCCTCAACCGGGAGATGCTTGAGCAGCTCCAGTCCTCGGTGTCGCTGCTGCCGCCGGGTTACGTCTACACCCGGGTGTCTCAGTCATCGCCGTTACTGATCGTGGCGCGCAACGGTCTACCTCTGCCTGTTGACGCCCGCATCAGCTACCAGGGACCTCCCGGCAGCATGGTCCACGTTCCCGACCAACTCTGGATCCCGGCCAAAGGCTCAATCACGACCCAGATGACGGCGGATCTACCGACGGAACCCGACAAGGTCAATCTGCTACTCCGCTTGTCCGACTCACAAGGCTCCGTCATCAGTGATCCAGTGGAGATCACCATCCGGACCCAGGGTCTGTTCTTCGGTATGATCGGGAAATTCCTCATATTCCTACTGTTCATAGCCCTCGTCGCCCGGCTTATCCAGACGAAGATCATCCGCTGTTTCCGCCGTTCCGGTACCGGTCACGGCTTACAGGATCAGGAGATTCCCCCGCAGCCGGGCGCCAACCACCGCAGCCCCTCCGTCGATGCCGGTGGGCAACAGCCCCAGGTATGACGACCACGCAAGGCACGAACAACGGTTCGTTATCACCGTGACGCCGCGCCCCACAGCGCCCGTTTACCTCCTTTCACACGATCCTGTTAGACAATGGAGATTGTGAATTCAGATGATTCCGACCAGTCCGACCGAGAAGTAGCCCGGGACGGAGCCAGACACCGTGCCCCCGCCGGCCAACGTAGCCGGATCGTCCCGCCATCTCCGCCTGCTCCGGTCCCCGTAAGTCGTCCGATCACCAGCACCCGGCAGCCGGTGGTGGATCTTTCCCGCCTCACGCTGGCACCCAACGCTGTGGGGACCGGTAGGGTGACCGATACGCGTGAACCGCGACCGGCTCCGCATCGGCCCGAGGCGCTGTCTGATTCCGTCCCACAAACGGGGCGGAAGGCAACCGACTCGGAGGTCGTGCGTTCCACCGGGTCCATGGCCATCGCCACCCTCATCAGCCGGATCACGGGATTCCTCCGGAACGCAGCGATCGGCGCGACGATGGGTACTGCGGTCGGATCGGCGTTCAATACGGCGAACACGCTCCCGAACCTGATCACCGAGATCGTCCTCGGCGCGGTTCTGACGTCCCTTGTTGTGCCCGTCCTCGTCCGGGCGGAGAAGGAGGATCCGGATAACGGTGCGGCCTTCATCCGTCGGCTGTTCACCCTGTCTGTGACGCTACTGACCGTGGTGACGGTTCTTTCCGTCGGTACCGCCGGACTGTTGGCGACACTGACGCTGGGCCGGGACGGTGAGGTCAACCTCTCGCAAGCCTCCGCATTTGCCTATCTGCTCCTACCGCAGATTTTCTTCTACGGCGTCTTCTCCCTCTTCATGGCGGTCCTGAATACCAAGGGGGTGTTCAAACCGGGGGCCTGGGCACCGGTGGCGAACAACGTCGTCGTCCTGGTGGTCCTCGCGCTTTACTGGATGCTGCCCGGGGGGTTGACCCCGGATCAGCAGGTCTCACTGACCGAT
Organism: Corynebacterium sp. CCM 9204; assembly: GCF_041357695.1. Taxonomy (NCBI): domain Bacteria; kingdom Bacillati; phylum Actinomycetota; class Actinomycetes; order Mycobacteriales; family Corynebacteriaceae; genus Corynebacterium; species Corynebacterium sp. CCM 9204. The sequence goes on along the minus strand of NZ_JAUERX010000004.1, from coordinate 188,965 downwards.
CCCCATGTGCTTCTGCTCGGCCTAGGCACCACGTTCGGTGTGGTGATCCAGGCCCTCATCATGGTGAAGCCACTACGGGATGCGGGTATCGATCTCCGGCCTCTATGGGGCATAGATGACCGGCTCAAGCAGTTCGGCGGCATGGCGATGGCGATCATCGTGTACGTCGCCATCTCCCAGGCTGGTTACATCATCGTCACCCGGATCGCATCCGCGTCCAGTGATTCCGCACCGCTGATCTATCAGCAGGCATGGCTGCTCCTGCAGGTTCCCTATGGCATCATCGGGGTCACCCTGCTGACGGCGATCATGCCCCGGCTAAGCCGCAACGCCGCCGACGGTGACGATGCCGCTGTTGTCCGTGATCTCACGCTGGCGACGAAACTCACGTTCGTTGCGATGATTCCCGTGATCGTCTTTTTCACCGCGTTCGGCACGCAGATCGCCAATGCCCTGTTCGCCTACGGTCTGTTCAGCCGCAACTCGGCGGATATCCTCGGCTGGACACTGAGTTTCTCCGCGTTCACGCTCCTCCCGTACGCCCTGGTGCTCCTGCATCTTCGGGTGTTCTACGCCCGCGAACAGGCATGGACCCCGACCTTCATCATCGCCGGCATCACGGGGACGAAGGTCCTGTTGAGTCTTCTGGCCCCTCTGGTGGCGACGTCCCCGTCCCGGGTGGTCATCCTGCTCGGCGCGGCGAACGGGTTCGGTTTCGCGGCGGGTGCGGTTATCGGCGCATTCCTGCTGCACCGTAAATTGGGGTCCCTCAACGGGCTGTCGATCCTGCGCTCCAGCCTGTGGGCGCTGGGTTCTTCAATAATCGGTGCCGCCGTCGCACTCGCGTTGGACATGGCGATCGTGCACCTCGCGGCGGCGCTTTTCGACGCCTTGGGCAGTATCGGTTTCTTCTTCCGTTGCGGTATCGCGGGCATCGTGTTCCTCATCGTCACGGGACTTGTACTGTCTCGTTCCGGCCTACCCGAGGTCCGCTCGATGGGTGGTCTGCTGGGCCGGATACCGGTCCTGCGTCGGTTCATCACCGCTGGTGCCCGCAATGATGACGGTGTGGAGAAGGCGACACCGGAGGAAATCTCCTCGCAGATCCTGACCGTCGAGCCCTTCAATGCTTCCCCGGTACCGCCGCCGATGTCGGCGGGCGTGGTCCGTGGGCCACGGCTGGTTCCCGGTGCTCCCGTCTCCGACGGCAACTACCGTCTGCTCGCAGACCATGGCAGTGTCCCCGGGGCACGGTTCTGGCAGGCGCGGGAAGTTGCCACCGGGCGGGAGGTCGCCCTGGTGTTCGTGGACACCACCGGCCAGGTACCTACGGCCCCGGCTAACGTGATCGAGGCAGCGGCAGACGCACGTGAGGTGGCTCGCCGGACCCGCCTCCTGAGTAGGCTGGGAAGCACTGGAATCGCCCGTGGTATCACGGTGTCGTCGTACCGGTCCGGGTGCCTCGTCGTCGCTGACTGGGTTCCCGGGTCATCTCTGGCCAGTGTCGCGGAAGGGGAGGTCGATCCCCGTGCGGCCGCCCTCGCCGTGAGTTACCTGGCTGACGCCGCCGCAGCGGCACACGCGGAAGATCAACCTCTCGGAATTGAGCACCGTTCCCGTATCCGGATCGACACCTCGGGACGGGCTGTGCTCGCGTTCCCGGCCGTCCTGCCCAATGCCACGATCGCAGAGGATCTCGACAGTATCGGTTCCGGTCTTGCGCTGCTGGTAGGTAGAGATGGCCCACCGGCGATCACCGGGTTATCGGAAGAGGCCCGGATCGCAGGTCGTTCAGGTGCGAGTGATGTTCGGCAACCCACCGCCGCTGATCTGGCGGTGCGCCTCCGCAATGTGGGACTGTCCGATGATGATTCGGCCCCACGGGTGGTCGTGGAGGATGAACGGACACCGAAACCGGCCATCAAGTCGGGTTTCGGTAGCGCCGAATACTCAGGTCGGATGATCGCGGTCATCGCGGCAATGTCGGTCATCCTCGTCATCAGTGTTGCGGTTGCCGCGTTGTATCTCGCCTCCATCCTGGGCGGTGACCGGGCTGAATCTCCGGTGAACAGTGACTCCATCGCGTCCGTCGCTCCGTCGGCGGCACGGGACGCTCTACGCTCCACGGAGGTCACCGACATTCCCGTGTCCGGCGCCTACGAATGGGAACCTGCACCTGTGATACCCGGTAGCGAGGATAATCCGGAACTTGCGGCCTTCGCTGTCGACGGTGACCCTTCGACCGGTTGGCATACCGATAGATACCTCCAACAATTCGCCGTCCCACCGGCGGGTCTAAAAACGGGGGTCGGACTGTTGCTTGATCTCTCCACTGCAGCCCACATCGAGGATGTGCGTATTTCCGCGGAGCGCCCAGGCACGTTTGTCCGTATCTACGGTGCTCCGGAAAAAGATTTCGGTTCTCTCGACCAGGCGATCCCCCTTGGGGAAGGAAGGCTGGACGGGGGCCTGAACGTCATAGACACAGAGGACAAAACCCCAGTTCGGCAGAGTTTCACCCGGATCCTCGTGTGGGTGACGGAACTTCCGATGCCCGAGGCCGCTGACATATCGGAGATCGTGGTGCGCGGTGTACCGGTGTCCGCTACCCAGATGACCGGAGACGCCCCCTAGAATCACCTGGCATCACCAAACACCCCCAAAAACGCATCATTGCTACCCCCGGAAGGTTTCTTTCCTTCCGGGGTCTAGCATTTGTGAAGCCCTACTGGGATAATCGGTGCCACCGCCGGTACGGGGATCGACGGATCCATTGGGGAGCCTCTGATCCCTGGACCACCTCTGCCATGCACTTACGGCGGTACACGCCGACAAGCAGCAGGACTAGGAGAGTGGTTGGTTACATGGGGAATACCGATGCCCGGGATACCCCCGTTCCTGTCTCCTCCGCATCGACAGACGTGTCGCCGTGTCTCGACCAAATGCCGGGGCAAGGGTCCATCTCTGGGGCCGATCAAATGGTGCTGCCGCGCCGCCGCACCAGACCCGGTGTTCGCACACACCGTACAGCTCCGGACGGTGCTCTCGTCGACTCCTACATCGACGGTGACGACAGTGCTTTCGCAGAGATTGTCCGCAGACATCGGGCCCGCCTGTGGCGGGTTGCCCGCCGTTACGCCCGTTCAGATGACGAGGCCGATGACATCGTCCAGGATGCACTGCTCCGGGCAAGCCGTCACCTGGTCAAGTTCCGTGGGGATGCAGCCCTCACGACGTGGCTGCACCGGCTGGTGATCAATTCGGGGTATGACCATCTCGGCAAGGGTTTTATCCGCAAGGAGTGCATCACGCTCGATGCCACCGAGGCAATACACCGGCTGCTGAGCACCGAGGAACCCTACAGCCAGATCGACCTCGAACTGACTCTCCGGGAGGCACTTGAACATCTTCCCGAGGATCAACGGCAAACAATCATTCTCGTTGATTTAGTGGATCTCCCGGTGGATGAAGTCGCGGACATCATGAAGATCAGACCGGGAACGGTGAAGTCCCGCCGATCACGTGCAAGAGCGACGCTAAAGGAACTACTCACGGAACCGGGACAGTGACCACGACGGGGATCCCGACCGCGGCAACCTCCGGCACGCCTACAATCGACGCCGGTACACCCTTCGACCCCGAACGACCCCGCGAGGATCCCCATGACGAACAGCCCATCAATCCACGACGTCATCATCATCGGATCCGGCCCAGCCGGTTACACTGCGGCGATCTACGCCGCACGTGCTGAACTCAAGCCTCTTGTCTTCGAGGGGATCGAGTACGGCGGATCTCTGATGACCACGACTGAGGTGGAGAACTACCCCGGCTTCGCCGCGGGAATCATGGGCCCGGAGCTCATGGAGCAGATGCGCACGCAGGCTGAACGCTTCGGTGCAGATCTACGTCAGGAACTCGTCGACAAGCTGGACCTCATCGGTGACATCAAGAAGGTGTGGGTCGACGATGAGGAGTACGCCGCCCGAACCGTGATTCTGGCGATGGGCGCAGCCCCCCGCTACCTCGGAGTTCCCGGGGAACAGGAGCTACTGGGGCGTGGCGTCAGTTCATGCGCCACCTGTGACGGTTTCTTCTTCCGCGACCAGGACATCGCGGTCATCGGTGGCGGCGATTCCGCGATGGAGGAGGCACTGTTTCTCACTCGATTCGCCAGCTCGGTGACTATCGTGCACCGTAGGGAGCAATTCCGGGCCTCGGTGATCATGGAGGAGCGTGCCCGCGCCAACGAGAAGATCCGCTTCCTCACCAACAAGGTGGTGACGCGGGTCGAGGGTGAACAGAAGGTCGTAGGTCTCACACTTGAGGACACCGTGACCGGTGAAAGCTCGCGTCTCGATGTGACAGCAATGTTCGTTGCAATCGGCCTCGACCCCCGTTCCGGAATGCTGGAGGGCCAGGTCGACTGCGATCCAGCCGGTTATGTGTCCGTCGAGCAGCCCTCCAGCCGCACGAGTATCCCGGGGGTCTTTGCCTGTGGTGATCTGGTGGACAGCCACTACCAGCAGGCGGTCACCGCCGCCGGTTCCGGCTGCCGGGCTGCCATCGACGCCGAGCATTTCCTGGCTTCCGCTCCCGCGCTGTCACCCGGGAACCCATAAAGCGAGGAAGACGTTGTCCCGGCGTAGTGTCGGGGAGGCGGTCCAGCGCCGATGACCGTTCCATCATCAATCACATCAATCAGCGGAGGAAAAACATGAGTAATCCCGTGAATGTCACAGAGAGCACCTTCGAGGAGATCGTCCTCAACTCCGACAGGCCCGTCCTGGTGGACTTTTGGGCTGAGTGGTGTGGCCCGTGCAAAAAACTGGCTCCGGTCATCGACCAGGTCGCCGAGGAGATGGGTGAACGCGCCGTCATAGCCAAGGTCGATGTCGAGGCTGAACGCGCCCTCGGCGCCCGCTTCCAGATCATGTCCATCCCGACCCTCATGTTTTTCAGTGGCGGTGAGAAGGTCGCCGAGTTCAGTGGCCCGCGGCCCCGGCATGAAATCGTGTCCCGGCTAGAAGCTCTGATTTAACTGGTAATCTAGCTTGAAGCCACCGACAGCAGCAATAGTCGGACTTGTGCTCGCCGGTTCCACCGGAGATGTGCATGGAGGACCTGAAACCGTAGGACAAAGGACGAAGATAACGTGGCAGACAAACTGCGGGTGGGCGACTGGAGCCCCCGGGTCGCAGAGGTGCGCTCCACCCTGGCCCGGCTCGGTCTGATCCCTGGCTACGCAGGAGACGTCAGCGGGAAGGACTCCGAACGCTTCGAGGAGAAAGATGCTCTCTATGATGCCGATCTGGCTCTCGCCGTCCAGGCGTTCCAGCAGTCCCGCGGCATCATCGCCTCCGGAGAAATCGGTGAATCAACGCTCCGCGAGCTCCGCGAGGCGACCTACACCCTCGGTGCCCGTGTACTTGCTTTTTACCCGAACAATGTCCTCGTTGGTGATGACGTGTACCAGCTTCAGCAACAGCTACTTGAACTGGGTTTCTACACGGACAGAGTCGATGGCCACTACGGACAGGCGACGTACAATGCGGTCGCGAACTACCAGTTGAACTATGGTCTCGAAAACGACGGGATCTGCGGTCCGAAAACGATCCGGGCCTTGAGCTATCTCGGTCGGCCGATCACTGGTGGTTCCCCCCACGCGATCCTCGAACGGGAACAGGTTCGCCTCGCGGGGCCAAAGTTGACCGGTAAACGAGTTGTCATCGATCCTGGTCTCGGCGGTGCCAACAAGGGCCGAACCGTCCATGGGCGGTTCGGTGACATCACCGAGGAGGAGATCCTCTGGGATCTCGCCACCCGCCTGGAGGGCCGGATGGTGGCCGCCGGCATGGAGACCATCATCTCGCGACCTCGTATGGATGATCCGAGCCACGATCAGCGTGCAAACATCGCGAACGCATTCGGTGCGGACCTCATGCTGTGTCTCCAGTTGGATCATTACCCGAATGGGAAGGCATCAGGCTGTGCCTCGTTCTATTTCGGTTCGCCACACGGTTCCTCATCATTGATGGGTGAGAAACTGTCCGGCCTCATCCAACGGGAGATCAGTACCCGAACAGCTCTAATCAATTGTGGAAACCATGCCCGTACCTGGGATCTTCTCCGGCTCAGTGAAATGACGTGTGTCGAGTTCGTCGCCGGATACCTCTCCAACGCGCACGATGTCTCGATACTCACTGACGCATCCAAGCGCGACATCATAGCTGAATCAATCGTTATCGCGGTCAAACGCCTGTATCTCATGGACAAGGACAATCAGGCGACCGGTACGCACAAGTTCAGCGACATTCTCGAGTCAGAACTTTTCTGACCTCTCATGGATGAGCCTCGGCGACTCGCCGAGGCTCTGTTCCACCATGCGTGCCACCGGGAAGTAGCGTTGCGCACCTCATCAACCCGGGATCATCACCAACGGAAGATCCGCCGCCGCAGCTATCTGTTTCCGGTCACAACCGGACAGCGACAGTCTGAGCCGAGGCAGAAGATCGTGATCTGCGACGACCTCAAAACCTGCCGCGCTCAGGATGTCGAAGCTCAGCAGTCCGATCTCAGACGCATGTTCCGCGATCTCCCTGGACGGATCATCTTCCGCCGAATCCGGTGCACGGTCACGCACGGCGAACGCCTCCACCGCCCGGACCCCCCGACGGGTCAGTTCGATGATGACTGCGGTGACAAGTACAGACTCCAGAGCAAGGCCACGGAAACGGTCATCGATGAACAGGGAACTCAACAACACGGCGTCAGGTGACACCGGCCCTGTCGGTAACTGGACAACGCCGGAGGCGTCAACAGGTGCACAGTAGAGGACACTCGCAATCGCCTCCGGTTCCTCGACCGTACCAATGTTGTAGCCGCAGCCACCCCGTTCCACGAGAATCCTGTTGATCCAGGCTTCTTTCTCCAGAGCAGCCGCCCCCGAGGCCAGGACTTCCGAGGCTGTTTCAGGATCCAGTTCCCAGAACACACTCGTCCGCGCACCAGGATGCATGAAACAAACGGTGCTGGGTGTCACCGCGTACAACGAACGAATCATGGCCCGGTCTCCGGTTTCGTTGCACTACTCGGGCCTGGCCCGGAGAAGGCCCATGATTCGTTCAAGATCTTCGCGGTCACCGAACTCAACCATGATCTTGCCTTTCCGCTTGCCGACACTCACAGTGACCCGGGTATCCAACCGGTTCGCGAGGCTGTCTGCGGCATGCACGGCGAATTCCGGGGGCGCGGACTTCTCCTTCGGTTTCCGTTCGGGAACAGCATCCCCTCGATTCAGAAGTGTCACCGCTTCCTCGGTGGCACGTACCGAGAGTCCTTCGGCGACGATCCGGTCTGCGAGCGCAGCCTGTCCACCTGCCCCGGTCTTCAATCCGAGAAGTGCGCGGGCGTGCCCGGCGGAAAGCACTCCGGCAGCCACCTTACGCTGGACGGGAACCGGAAGCCCCAGTAGCCGGATCATGTTCGTGATCACCGGGCGTGATCGACCGATACGTTCTGCGAGTTGGGCCTGGGTGACACCGAACTCTTCGAGGAGCTGCTGGTATGCGGCCGCCTCCTCCAGCGGGTTGAGCTGAACACGATGAATGTTCTCGAGGAGTGCGTCACGGAGCATTGAACCATCATCGGTGTCACGCACGATAGCGGGGATCTCCGTGAGACCAGCACGGGTTGCCGCGCGCCACCGGCGCTCACCCATGATGATCTCCCAGCCACCATCATCGGGTGCCCGCCGAACGACGATAGGCTGCATGAGACCGAACTCGCGTATCGAGTGGACGAGCTCTTCCAGGGCCTCCTCGTCGAAGACCGTCCGAGGCTGGTGCGGGTTGGGCATGATCTGCGTGACCGGAAGCTCACGATAGACGGCGCCCACCGAAGAACCGGTGTCCGGAGTTCCGGAGGCGGGTGTCGGCCCTTTGTTCCCCTTGGTCCGCAGCGGCCCCGCCGTCTCCCCGGTAGCCTGTCTCGGGCCGGGGAATCCGGGTCCGCCCTCTGCGACACCCCGGGTGTTAGGCCGTTCGCCCATGAGAATGTTTGCCGCTCCGTCCCCCAGACGGGGCCGTGCCGGGGAGGTTCCATCCGGAATGAGTGCGGCCAGTCCACGCCCCAGACCGCCGCGACGGGTCTCTCCCTTGCGGGATTGTTGTGCCATGGTGTGTTCGGAACCTTTCTGCTGGGGGAGTGACTTATGTTCTCTCGACGGACCGGTCACCGGTGAGCTGCACCATCGGCATCGTCGTCTCCACCGCTGTGTGTTTCCGGTGCGACTCCCACTGCACCGGATTCAGCGGTTACGGGGAAATCTCCACGGGTGGCGATCTCCTTGGCGGCATCGAGATACGCCATCGCACCCCGAGAACCCGGATCATAGGCGAGTACCGTCTGCCCGTACCCCGGAGCCTCTGAAACCTTTACGGAACGAGGTATGACAGACCGAAGGACGATATCCCCGAAGTGGGATCGCACCTCCTCCGTCACCTGCTCTGCCAGTTTCGTCCGGGCGTCAAACATGGTGAGTATGATCGTGGAAATGTGGAGATCCCGGTTGAGGTAATCCCGGATCATCGTGATGTTGTTGAGGAGCTGACCAACCCCTTCGAGTGCGTAGTACTCACACTGAATCGGGATCAGCACCTCCCGTGCTGCAGTCATCGCATTGATTGTGAGGAGCCCAAGTGAGGGCGGGCAATCGATGAAGACGTAGTCGAAACCCTGCTCCGCGATAAACGTGTCATTCAACGCATCCGCGAGCCGATACTCACGCCGCACCATGGAAACCAGTTCGATCTCAGATCCCGCCAGATCAATTGTTGCGGGAATGCACTTGAGATTCTCGTGGGCGGTTGAGGTCTGCATGGCGTCCAAGGGCGTGCAGTCACCGAGTAGAACTTCATAGCTCGAGAGGATTCCCTCACCCCGGTGTTCAACACCGAGAGCGGTTGATGCGTTCCCCTGCGGGTCGAGATCGACAACCAGCACCTTGAGGCCACAGAGCGCCAGTCCCGCCGCGAGATTCACCGACGTCGTGGTCTTACCCACGCCGCCCTTCTGATTCGCAACGGTGAATATCCTCGGCTTATCCGGCCGGGGAAGTGAAAAAGCGTTGGGGGTCTTCACCTTTGCGGCACGTTGGGCTGCCGCAGCAATCGGTGTGTCGTCCCAGAAGTTGTCGTCCATGGACGTCGTTTCCCCTTTTCATCGCCAGAAATCACAGGTCATGAGTGCAGGATCCCGCGCCCCGGTACCCGAAGACAGGCTCTCGCTCTCATGACCGCAGAACTGTCGGCTTCCACCGCCATTAGTTCAACACTAGTGTCTCACGAATACCCGATCCACCGGGCCGACAGACGACTTACCCGGAGATCGCGTCATCTCCGTCGAGGAATGACGATCACTGTGGCAGGCTCACTGACCCTACCCTCCCCAACGGTGATGATCCGTGCCCTGCCACCACCTGCTCGGGTAATCTCCCGCACGTCGCGCTCGAGCTCTTCCCTGACCGAGGCCCCCTTCAGCGCCATCATTTCGCCACCGCGCGCCACCAGCGGAAGTGACCAACTAGCTAGTTTCCCGAGCGGAGCGACCGCCCGGGAGGTGACAACGCTGAACCGTCCGACCTTGTCCCGCACGGCCTTCTCTTCGGCACGTCCCCGAACCACGGTGACATTCTCCAAAGCCAGATCCCGAACGACCTCGGTGAGATAGGTGGAACGTTTGAGAAGCGGCTCTATGAGGGTGATGCGGAGATCTGGGCGGGCGAGTGCGAGAGGAATGCCCGGTAGCCCGGCCCCCGAACCGATATCCGCGATCCGTAATCCCTCCTCATCCGGAATCACCTCACCGAGTACCGCACAATTCAGGATGTGCCGTTCCCACAATCGAGGTACTTCGCGGGGGCCGATGAAACCACGGACAGCACCGTCAGTGGCAAGTGAACGGTGGTAAGCGATCGCTTTGTGGAGGTTTGCACCAAAAACAGCGTCCGCCGCAGCCGGGGGAGGGGTCGGTTTTTCTTGATCGGTCTCTACTGGTGGTTTCACGTGAAACATCATTCCATGCCATCGCCCCGCGCCACAGTCAGACAGTCGCGGATGTTCCGAAAACAGAAAGAGCGCCCCCGGATTCAACTTCCCGGGGGCGCTCTTCGGCAGGAACGCGGATAGCGTCTAATTGCGCTTCTTACGCTTCTTGCGCTTCTTGTTCGGAGTGATGGAAGACTGCCCCGCGGAGGAGTCCGGGGTCTCCTCGACAACAGATTCAGGGATCTCATCTGACGGAGAGGCATCCGGAACTGAGCCATCACTGACGACCCGATCGATACTCAGATTTCCGGAACCCACTGAACCACGACGTTTCTTTTTGGGCGCCTTCTTAGGATTATCGGGACGGATACCGGGCTTCGGAGCAGTAGCCCGCTTCGCTTCCTTCTTCGCCTCTTCCTCAGCGGCCTCCTCACGATCCAACTTCGCGAAGATCCAGCGCTGCTGGAAAAAGGTCCAGATGTTGTTGGAACCCATGTAGCAGAGCAGGCCGATGTGCCAGAAGACACCTGTAAAAACGATCATGGCCGGGAAGAACCAAACCATCATCTTGTTCATCATTTCCATCTGCGACTGCATCTGGGCATTGCCCATGGCCTTCTGCTTGCCGCTCGCAATCCGCTCCCGTTGCCGGGTGATCGACATCTTCGCATTGAAGTGCGTTGCCACCGCCGTCAGGATGATCAACGGGACCGCGACGAGGGTGATGTTCACCCGGGTGAAGTCGATCGGTTGGAATGCCTGGTACATGTCCGCAGGCATACTGATGTAGGACGAGATCGGAACACCGAAAAGCCGCGCGTCCAGGAAAGACTGGACATCGGTGGGAGAGAAGATGTAGTTCGCAAGTTCACGGTTCTGCTCGATGGAGAGTCCGAGCTGACCGGGACCGGACCCTGTCCGGTTGAAGGAACGGAGAACGTGGAACAGACCAAAGAACACCGGCATCTGAACGAGAATCGGCAGACATCCTGCGATCGGGTTGACACCGGCCTCCTTGTTGATGCGCCGGGTCTCCTCCATGATTTTGGTCTGATCGCCTTTCCAGCGTTCCTTGACTTCAGCCAACTGAGGCTGCAGAGCCTGCATCTTCATCGACGAACGCATCTGGTTCAGCATGGGTTTAACCAGGAGAACACGGATCGTGAAGGTAAGGAAAACGATGGCCAAGACCCAGGAAATACCAGATCCTGATCCGAAGGGGACACTGAAGACCTTGTGCCAGAACCAGAGGATGGCCGAAATGGGCCAGTAGACGAAATCAAGCACTTTTGAGTCAGGACTCCTTGGTGGTGGTGGGTGTGCAGTACGGGCAGCCGATATGACTTCTCGGTCGCCGCGGTTTCGGCGCCGGGTCATAACCGCCCGGATGCCAGGGTCCGCACTTGGACAACCGCACGAGCGTGAGCATGATACCGATGACCGCGCCCCGCGTTCTGACGACATGAAGAGCGTAGGCGCTGCAGGTCGGCTCGAAACGGCAGGTGGACCCCATCTTAAGGGGTGATATGTAGTTTTGGTAGAAACGGATCCCGGCCAAGGCCACCCGAGAACCTATGGACGGAGCGCCCCGGGACGTCGCCCGTTCTGTCAGCGAACCACAACGCAGACATCGCCCGGTCCGGTCACTCACGATTGCGTTCCCGGAGCTTTCCCAGTGCCTTACGCACGTCTCGTTCGAGTTCACTCCCGGAAGCATCCCCTGCACGCGGTAGTGCCCGGATGACGACATCACAATCGTTGTCGAGTTCCCGAGCCAACGCACCGCAGACATACCTAAGCCGTCGAGAGGTACGGTGACGAATCACCGCATTCCCGACGGCTTTGGATACGATGAGCCCAAAACGGGGACCACCCTGACGGGCGATCTCTGTTTTGGACTGCGCGTGACGCAGGTGCACGATGACCGTCCTCGATCCGGCTCTGCGCCCGCCTTTGATCGTCCGACTGAAATCGGACGGGGCGGAGAGCCGATGCTGTTTCGGTAACACCTGAACCTGCGAACCCAGACCGCTGATTAAGCGGTCAGGGAAGCACGGCCCTTGCGACGGCGAGCCGATACGATGGCGCGACCGGCACGGGTGCGCATACGAGTACGGAAGCCGTGCACGCGTGCGCGACGACGGTTGTTCGGCTGGAACGTCCGCTTGCCCTTAGCCACGGTGAACACTCCTAAAATTAACGGATGATCAGCAGACAACCCGCGGATGCTCCAGATGCCCGGATTACGGAAAATACCTGTGACGTGTGCCGAAGCAGCACGTTCACGGAGGAAACCGTTCACCAGGCGCCGAGAAACAGCCGCCAGTTGTGCATCTCACCCTGTGGTGGATGATTTTTCTGTTGTCCGGGGCGCAATTGACGACGTCGCGGATAGCTACATTCGCCGAGGCGTATCCCGGAATACAACACAGCGGTGGCGCGGAATGCGGAGCGGTCGGAACACGACGGACCCGGAGACCCGGTGTTGTCCGTCCCGCGGCCGACCGGCCGACCGGCCGTTGCTGCGTGATACGCACCGAGCCAGACCGGACATGGTTGTCCACTCTGGGTGATGCGTTGAGACTAGGCCAGATTACGTGCAGGTTGATGGTTCGACAAATCGACACGCCGGTAAAGAAACGTGACGACAGAATGACATTTGTGTCATTATCCCCCGCTTCAACTTCTGTTTCAGGATGGTTTCAGCGGGCAGATGGCCCGCAGGCCACTGCCACCGGCACGCCGGGGGCAGTGCTCCGAGTTAACCCGTCTAGACACCGGTCAGCCCGGACAGGTAACAATGAACCAGTGAGAAAACCACAGGCTGTGAGATTCGCGGGCTGTGAATAACTCTCAACCAAAGCTTGAGAATATCCCGGACTATCGGAATACCCGCAGTTCAGGACACTTGATCGGCCGGTTGAAATTATCCACAGGCTTTCCGGTACCCTGTGGAGAACGAAACTAGAAGATGTTATCCACAGATGTGGATAACTCTGTGGAACATCCTGCACACCGATCACATCGCAGTGTGGATAAACCGGTGGAGAATGATAATTCTGCATCCACTGGTTCCGTCACCCGTGCCGCCAGGTAACCGCGCGGTCATTCGGGGAGTCGCATGCTGCCGTAGTTAGGGTTGAACCACAGATAACGTAGAGAAGGATTACCGTGACGGATACTTCACCCCAGCAGATCTGGGAGAGGGTGGTGATAAGGCTCACCGACCTCGCCGGAGAACCCGGAACCGGAATCCCACCACTCACCCGGATGCAGTCAGCAAACCTGCATCTGGTCCGAATCGTGGCTCTTGTCCCCGGGTTCGCGGTACTCACGACCCCTCATCTGATCGCAAAGAACATGATCGAGAAGGATCTCGGGGAACCAATCAAACAGATCCTCTCGGAAATCCTCGGCAGCCCCCATGGAATCGCGGTGTCTGTCGCGCCAGAGTCTTTCGGTAGCCACCCACACTCATCTGAAGAGTCAGCCCATACTCCGGAACCCTGTGATCAGAACCGTCTTTCAGATCACATCGACCCGGGTGCCGTGAGTGGGGTACCCATTCATCCAGGTACCTCACACGCCCAGGATCAGGGTCCCCACCACAGGGTTGTCGGTGGCCAACCCGCTAGAAGATATCCCACCACCCAGAGGCCACCGCACTCATTGTCCGGTGAATCGGACCCGCCCACTCTGTTCTCCAGCACTCATCCACAGGACGGCGAGAACTACCCGAACGATCACGAACCGCACGACCCGGGTTCCCACCGGGACACGGATTATCCTGTCGGCGGAGGATGGCGCGCCAGCGTCGCCAGAGCAACGGAACGTTCCCGGAACCAACCCACCAGGGACAGTGGACAAAGGATCGTACGAGAAAAGACCGCCCGGAACCCAAACCGGGCGGCGTCCCTCAACGAGCGCTACACGTTCGATACCTTCGTCACCGGATCATCGAACAGATTCGCGCAGGCAGCGGCAATTGCGGTGGCTGAATCTCCTGCTCAGGCATTCAATCCCTTGTTCATCTGGGGAGGCTCCGGCCTCGGTAAGACCCATCTGTTGCACGCGGCCGGACATTACTCCCAGGAGCTTCAACCCGATCTCCGTGTTCTGTACGTGTCGAGTGAGGAATTCACCAACGACTACATCAACTCCGTCCGGGATGATCGCCAGGAATCATTCAAGCGTCGATACCGCAACCTTGATGTGCTCATGGTTGATGACATCCAGTTCCTAGAAGGTAAGGAGGGAACCCAGGAGGAGTTCTTCCACACCTTCAACGCCCTTCACCAGGCAGATAAGCAGATCATTCTTTCCTCGGACCGTCCCCCCCGCCAGTTGACGACACTCACCGACAGGCTCCGGACCCGATTCGAGGGCGGTCTGATTACCGATGTACAGCCACCGGACCTAGAAACCCGTATCGCGATCCTCGAAAAGAAGGCGGGTCTCGAGGGAACCGTCGTCGCGAGGGATGTCCTGGAACTGATCGCGTCCCGATACGAGTCCTCCATCCGGGAACTGGAGGGGGCGCTCATCCGAGTGACGGCCTTCTCCTCGTTGAATGGGACCAGCATCGATATGGCTACCGCGATGTCCGCGTTGTCGGACATCATGCCGGAAGCAGCGGATGTCGAGATTACCGCAACGACAATCATCGAGGTCACAGCAGATTACTTCAACATCAGTGTTAAGGAGTTGTGCGGTACGGGTAAAGCCCGGCCGATAGCCAGAGCACGCCAGCTCGCAATGTATCTCTGCCGTGAACTCACCGATCTGTCGCTTCCGAAGATCGGGGCGAGTTTCGGAGGAAAAGACCACACCACGGTCATGTATGCGGACCGGAAGATTCGCAAGGAAATGACCGAAAAGCATGACACCTATGACCAGATCCAGGAGTTGACTCGGACGATCAAGACCCGAGGCCGGTCCTGATCCACCGGTTCGGCTCTCAAGGGGCTCCGTCCAGTACAGACGGAGCCCCTGTTCTCATTTCCGCCCAGATCCATTTTCGATGACCGCAGGTTATCCACATCCTTATCCACATCTGTGTAATTTCACCTTTGTAATTTAGTGATCCTCGACACACCCATGAGGAAATTTCTCGTCCCTCCATCCCGTGGATAACCGCTGAGGATCTGTTGAAGAAAGCGCCCCTGATAGGGGATGAGCTGTGGATGAAAACCAAGTCCACGATTTTATCCACAGCCAGCCAAAGTTATCCACAGCCATCCCACAGCCGGACCCACAGCACGACTCGCCGAAATGACCACGGCTGATTGACCCGTATCCACAGATTGCACAGGACTTACTGTTACTTCCATCTTTTCCCTTGGTAGATCTAAAGAAGAAAGAGGGTGTGTGAGTAAACAGCGCTTCGGAGCTTCCCACCGAAATGACACAACGCCCTGGGATCACCTGAGTTTGTGATTCCAGGTTTCACCTCGACCGCTCGCCGGGTACGTTGGTTTGTAATCACATGAGGCGGTGTCCCAGCCCGGTCGAACCTGGTCGGTGACAACGCTCCGGCAGTAGTGAACATCGTCCCGGTGAATCACCGGTTCACGTTCGTGTGCCGCGGTGCAGTGTTCGACCACGTCTTGAGGAGCTTCACGAAGCATGGAGTCACAATCGGTGTCATTCAGGGTTTCCAAGGATGACCTGGCCGGAGCCGTTTCCTGGGTCGCACGGAGCCTTCCGAGCAAACCCACCCAACCTGTTCTTCGCGGAATGCTCATCACCGCTGACGATGACGGCCTTGAACTCGCCGGATACGACTACGAGGTTTCAACTCAGGTACGGATCCCCGCGGAGGTCTCTGATCCGGGTCGGGTAGCTGTTGCCGGAAAGCTGATCGCTGATATCACGTCGACCCTGCCCAATAAACCCGTTGAAATCGAGCTCAGCGGATCGATTGTCCAGGTCAGGTGCGGTTCATCTCGTTTTGAGCTGCCGAGCATCCCCCTTGATGATTACCCTCGTCTGCCGTCTCTGCCGGAGACGACCGGAACGATTAATCCGAAACTGTTCACAGAGGCCGTGACCCAGGTGGCCACTGCAGCAGGCAGGGATGACACGCTTCCGATGCTGACGGGTGTTCACATGGAAATCAATGGTCCCGAACTGTTGCTCGTCGCAACAGATCGCTTCCGGATGGCTGTGCGCACACTTGGATGGAACGCGAAGGATGCCGATGCAACGGCAAAACTCTTGATCCCGGCGAAAACACTCCTCGAGAATGCCCGGACTCTGGATGGCTCTGACGGAGACATCGAAATTGCGGTTGGTTCGGGTACCGAGATCGGAAGTGAGGGCTTATTCGGCGTTCACGCCGACGCACGTCTCACCACCACCAGACTTCTGGATGCGCAGTTCCCGAACTTCCGTCCACTTCTCCCGAAAACCCACAAAGCTCTCGCGAGCGTTGAGATAGCTTCACTCATTGATGCCATTCGTCGTGTCGCGCTGGTAGCGGACAGAAACGCGCAGATCAGAATGGAATTCTCTGAGGGGCAGGTCATTCTCTCCGCCGGCGGTTCCGACGCAGGGCACGCAGAGGAGATCGTCCAGTGTGCGTTTACCGGGGAACCGTTGCTGACCGCCTTCAATGCCAGTTACCTTAAAGATGGCCTCTCGGTCGTGCGTACGGAACGCGTGGTCTTCGGTTTCACGGATCCGTCGCGGCCCGCGATCCTCATTCCGGAACCCCCGGAACTACCGGAAGCCGACGAGGACGGAACCTTCACCACACCTGAAACTGACTTCACCTACCTCCTGATGCCGGTTCGGCTTCCGGGCTAGTTCAACCGGGCCCATTGCAGGCTGGTCAGGTGATTCGTTTGAGAGGCTGAGAGGCGAAGCGTGCACATCCGTTCCCTGACGTTGCGGGATTTCCGTTCGTGGCGCTCACTTTCACTGGATCTGCGTCCGGGTGTGACGGTTCTTGTCGGTAGTAACGGACACGGTAAAACTAATATCGTTGAAGCTGTCGGTTATCTGGCTCACCTTGTTTCGCACCGGGTCTCCAATGATGCACCGCTCGTGAGATCCGGAAGTCGGGATGCCCGGATCTCAGCGGTGGCAGTCAACGACGGTAGAGAACTTGTAGCTCATCTGCTGATCAAGCCTCGGGGTAGTAATCTCGCACAACTGAACCGCACCAGACTCGACTCACCCAGGGGCTTGTTGGGTGTGGTCAAGACCGTGCTTTTCGCACCGGAGGACATCGCACTCGTCAGGGGGGAGCCGGCCGAGCGGCGGCGCTATCTCGACAACATTCTGGCGACGCGTTATCCGCGGATTGCGGGAATCAGAGCGGATTACGACAAGGTGCTCAGGCAACGAAATGCGCTTCTTCGTTCCACCTCCGGGACACTGCGTCGCGGCTACGGCAGTGATGAAGGAGCGGCTGCCCTGAGCACACTCGACACCTGGGACGGGCAACTTGCGTTATACGGCGGGCAACTCACGGCGGCCCGAATTTCTCTGGTCGAGGAACTGTCTGACCATGTGGTGACGGCATATCGGATTATTGCACCGGAATCGAGGTTACCGAGCCTCAACTACCGTAATAGTGTCGTAACGGCGCCTTCCGGATGCACGGATCCGAGTGTCCTGGAGGCGGCAATGCTCGCTGATCTGGCTCGTAACCGCAGCAGAGAGATAGAGCGGGGAATGTCTCTCGTGGGGCCACACCGTGATGATCTGGAACTCATGCTCGGAGAGGAACCTGCGAGGGGCTTTGCTAGTCACGGGGAAACCTGGTCCTATGCCCTGGCACTCCGGCTCGGAGTGTTCTCTCTGCTCCGAAATGACGGTACTGATCCGGTGCTGATACTCGATGATGTGTTCGCGGAGCTTGACGCTGCACGGAGGAAGGCACTGGTGAAGATAGCCATGACCGCAGAACAGGTTCTCATCACCGCAGCTGTCGATGATGATCTTCCCGAGAATCTTGATGTCACCGGAGCACGGATTCACCGGGTCACAATGGTTACGGATGGCTCCGGCAGGTATTCGGTCCTCGATCAGGTTTCCGGTGACTCGGCAGGGACCGGGGATGAGACGTACCAAGGGGAACAGTCATGACAACCCCGGAGGAGCGGGCTGATTCCGTTGCGGCTGCTTACCAACACATACGTGCTGTCGCACGAAGGCGGGGATCACGGCTCCCGAGCGGAGGACGCGGGTCCGGTAGGAACCGGGACCTCCGTGGTACTGAGATTTCATCCGTCCCCGTCCATAAGGTCGGTCGTCCATCCGGACCGGATGGACGGGCGCTGCGTCGGCTGGAAACAACGGAATCAGTGGGATCAGTCCTCGGCGGTGAGATTCGGCGGCGGGGGTGGGGGCGCTCAATGGCCGGAGGATGGGTGAAGGCGAACTGGAATCTACTCGTCGGGGATCGGATCGCTCAACACAGTGAGGTGCAGATGCTGAAGGATAAACAGTTGTTCATCACCTGTGACTCAACAGCATGGGCAACTAACCTGCGTCTGATGCAACGAAGGATCCTGCAGGTCATAGCTGAGAAAGTTGGGCCTGATGTGGTGTCGGAGCTGAAGATTTTCGGTCCTTCTCAACCGAGTTGGCGGAAGGGACCGCTCCATGTGAAGGGGAGAGGCCCCAGGGATACCTATGGATGACTCTGTGTGGTGTCTGGAGTGCTGGGAAACGAACTGGGTATTTCCGTTTTTAACGGGGTGTGAGGCCTTCTGACGCACGCAAGAGCGTGTTCGGTAGGTACCCATGACCGTGTAGGATAAAAAGGTCCAGATACAACTTCAGCAAGGAGCCAAGGACACCGTGGCAGACACCGTGGCAGCAACCGAACACCACTACGACGCTTCATCTATCACGATCCTTGAGGGTCTGGAAGCCGTCCGTAAGCGGCCCGGCATGTACATCGGTTCCACCGGTGAACGCGGACTGCATCACCTCGTCTGGGAGGTTGTCGACAACTCCGTCGATGAAGCAATGGCGGGGTACGCCACCCGTGTCGACGTCACACTTCTCGCTGACGGTGGTGTCCAGGTCGTTGATAACGGTCGTGGTATTCCGGTCGAGATGCACCCCAGCGGTATGCCAACAGTGCAGGTCGTCATGACGCAGTTGCATGCCGGAGGCAAATTCGACTCTGAGTCCTATGCTGTTTCCGGTGGTCTGCATGGTGTCGGTATCTCTGTCGTCAACGCTTTGTCCACCCGCGTCGAGGCCGACATCAAGCGTGAGGGTCACCACTGGTTCCAGAACTTCAACCAGGCCGTTCCCGAGGAACTCCAGCAGGGCGGTCGTGCCCGCGGAACCGGTACCACGGTCCGATTCTGGCCGGACGCGGACATCTTCGAGACCACTGAGTTCAAGTTCGAGACGATCGCCCGCCGCCTGCAGGAGATGGCGTTTCTGAACAAGGGTCTCACCATCACCCTCACCGATCAGCGTGTTACCGAGGAGCAGGCTGAACTCGACGAGATCGCGGAGAAGGGTGTTGATGAAGCTGAACCACTGACCGGGGATTCCTTCGATGAAGCGGAGATCGCCGCGGAGGCGGCCGAAGCCGCAGAGGCGGCTGAAGCCAGAGCCGCCGGCAGGACGGTGAAGAAGAAGGTCAAGACCCGGACCTACCACTACCCTGACGGGTTGAAGGATTACGTCAATGCGCTGAACAAATCGAAAACTCCGATCCACCCGACCATCGTCGCTTTCGAGGCGAAGGCAGAGGATCATGAGGTCGAGATTGCGATGCAGTGGAACAGTGGGTACCAGCAGAATGTCCACACGTTCGCGAATACCATCAACACCTTCGAGGGCGGTTCCCATGAGGAAGGTTTCCGCGCGGCATTGACCACGCTGCTCAATCGTTATGCGCGGGAACACAAGTTGCTCAAGGACAAGGAGCCGAACCTCGCCGGCGAGGATTGTCGTGAAGGATTGGCGGCCGTCGTCTCCGTTCGAGTTGCGGATCCGCAGTTTGAGGGACAAACGAAGACGAAACTCGGTAATACCGAAGTCAAGGGTTTCGTTCAGCGCATGGTCAATGAGAATGTCATGCACTGGTTGGAGGCGAATCCCGCCGAAGCAAAAGCGATCGTCAACAAAGCTGTGTCTTCCTCCCATGCGCGGCTCGCTGCGCGCAAGGCTCGGGAATTGGTGCGTCGGAAGTCCAGTTCTGACATGGGTGGGCTTCCCGGAAAGCTCGCTGACTGTCGCTCCAAGGACCCACGTAAATCCGAGCTCTACATCGTGGAGGGTGACTCCGCAGGTGGTTCTGCGAAGAGCGGCCGGGAGTCGATGTTCCAGGCTATTCTTCCGCTCCGTGGAAAGATCCTCAATGTGGAGAAAGCCCGCCTCGACAAGGTCCTGAAGAATAATGAGGTTCAGGCGATCATCACGGCGCTCGGAACCGGTATTCATGATGAGTTCGATATCTCCAAGCTTCGGTACCACAAAATCGTGCTCATGGCTGACGCCGATGTTGATGGTCAGCATATTTCGACGCTCCTGCTGACCCTTCTGTTCCGTTTCATGCCTGATCTGATCCGGGACGGTTACGTGTTCCTCGCCCAGCCGCCGCTGTACAAGTTGAAGTGGTCAAAGGGGGGTCCAACCTTCGCATACACCGATGCGCAGCGTGACCAACAGCTCGAGGAAGGACTCGCTGCGGGCAAGAAGATCAACAAGGACGATGGCATCCAGCGGTACAAGGGTCTCGGTGAGATGGATGCGAAGGAACTGTGGGAGACCACCATGGACCCGTCGGTCCGCACCCTCCGCAAGGTGACCATGGATGATGCTCAGGCTGCCGACGAACTGTTTTCAATTCTCATGGGGGATGATGTCGTGGCCAGGCGCTCCTTCATCACCCGTAATGCCAAGGACGTCCGTTTCCTCGACGTTTAGGTTGCAGTAGGTCGAATGCAGGACCGCCCCCGAAAGTTTCTCGGGGGCGGTCCTGCATGTCGGTGGAACGGATCAGCTCATGATGACCTGCGGTACCCCGAGGCTCTTCAGCCCTTGGACCCCGAACTCGATTCCGTAACCGGATTCCTTGATGCCACCGAAAGGAACCCGTGGGTCAATGGCGCCGTGATTGTTGATCCACACGGTTCCAGCTTGGATGCGACGGGCGACGGCGCGGGCTGCCTCCGGGTTGGAGGACCACACCGAGCCACCTAATCCGACCGGGGAGTCGTTCGCCATCCGAACCGCCTCGTTAACATCGGAATAGCGGATGACCGGGAGTGCGGGACCAAACTGCTCAGTGGTGACCAGCTCATTGTCCGGGGCAATGTCAGCGACGATTGTGGTGGGGTAGAAGTTACCCGCTTGTCCTGGGTCCGGATCACCGCCGAGGACGATACGTGCACCGCTCTCACGAGCTGCCTCAACGAGCCCTGCGACGATGTCGTACTGTGCCCGATTCTGCAGCGGGCCGAGAACGTTGTTCTCGTCGAGCCCGATGCCCATCGGCATCTTCTCTGCGACGGCCACAAGTTCCTCCACAACTGCGTCATAGATGTCCTCGTGGACATAGAGACGCTTCAGGGCGGCACAGGTCTGACCGGTGTTGATGAATGCACCCCAGAACAATCCTTCGGCGATTTTCTCCGGGTCTGCGTCGGGGAGCACGATACCGGCGTCGTTACCGCCGAGCTCGAGGGTCAGACGGGCGAGATTTTCGGCCGCCGAGCGCATGATCGCTTTACCCGTGGGTGTGGATCCGGTGAACATGATCTTGTCGATGTCAGGATGTGCACTGAGTGCAGCACCAACTTCTCCGTCGCCGGTGACGATGCGGAAAACATCTTCGGGGAGGACCGTATTGATGACGTGGGCCAGTGCGAGAACCGATAGTGGTGTGTTCTCGGAGGGCTTCATGACGACGGTGTTTCCCATCCGGAGGGCGGGGGCGAACTGCCAGACAGCGATCATCATGGGCCAGTTCCACGGGCCAATGGCGCCAACGACACCGATGGGACGGTACTCCATGACAGCGTGCTTCTCGCCGTCATCCACGATCACCTCGGGCTCGAGGGGAAGAGCGGCGGTGGTGCGGAGCCAACCGACACATCCGCCGACCTCGAAACGAGCATTCGGTCCGTTGAGTGGCTTGCCCTGCTCTCGGGAAAGCAAGACGGCGAGCTCCTCGGCGTGCTTTTCGACCGCATCAGCCGCTGCGTTGAGTAGTTCACGCCGCTTGTCGTCGCTGAGGGCGGCCCATGCCGGTTGTGCTTTCCGGGCTGCAGCAATTGCGCTGTCCAGGGTTTTGATGTCACCCACCGGTGCATGGGCGATGAGATCCCCCGTGGCGGGATCGTGGATGGGGCTACCCGATTCCACGGAGATGATGGACAACAGATCTGCTGCGCTCATAGGCTCGCTCTCCTTATGGTTGAAATCATATTATCACTATAGTGTGAGCTATAACACTGTCAACGTGTTGTCTCAGAGTGCGGATGAATTGGTTTAGAGCGTCGGAATGCGCCCGGTGGGGCAGGTGGGTGATCTCCTTTGCCAAAAAGTGTCACCACCAATGGTTGCACGAAATCCGCGCCAAATATGAGGGGAGAACAGGATGGTCACCGTGACACGAAGGCGGGAATGGCGGGACAGGTCGGTGCCGCAGGAGTATCCCTACGCGGAGTGGTGCGAGATCGCCAACAACTCCTTCACGCCCCTCCAGATCGCAACATCCGATCCGGCTAATTTCCGGGCGACGGTTCAGGCGATTCAGGTTGGGGAAGTAGGAATTATGGATCTCCGTTCCCCGGCACACACTGTCGTCCTGGAAAGTTCACACATTGACGTGCGGCAGGAACCCTGGTGCAAACTGTGCCTGCAGATCTCGGGCCAGCTCATTGTTCGGCAGGACGGACGAGTTGCCGATGCCCGCCCCGGAGATCTCGTCTTCTACGAGACCAGTAGACCGTTCACGTTGGAGTACACCTCCCATCAACGGAGTCTGATGTGGCATTTCCCGCAGGATCTGCTGATGTCGAGTCGGGTGAACACGACGATCCGGACCGCCACCGTGCTTCCCGGAGAATCGGACCTGGGCAGGCTGGTGATTCCCGGTTTACGGGGATACGCTGACCGGCTCTCCGCACTGGGGGCCATCGATGGTTCCTACGCCACGGAGATTGTGCACGCTGGATTATCCGGCGCATTGGCGGCGATCTCCTTACTTGGTAAGGAGATGGATGGTTCGGCGACGGCATCGACGAACGCACTGTTCACCGCCGCCACGACCTACATTGAGGATCACCTGAGCGATCCGGCGCTATCACCGGCGATGATTGCCGACAACCTTTTCGTGTCCGTTCGGCAGTTGCATGCTCGATTCCGTGCGGAATCCACGACGGTGGGTACCTACATCCGGGGTCGCCGTCTCGAAGAGGTCCGGCACGCACTGCTCGAACCGCGCAACGCGAACCTCAGCGTGGCGATGCTGGGGGCACGCGTGGGTTTCCATGATGCCTCACACCTGAGTAAGGCATTCAAGGCGAGATACGGGGTCTCCCCTTCGATGTACCGGCGCAGCAGAGGACTGCCACTCAGGAGTAACCGTTGAGGGTTCCCCGTATATCGCAGCGCATCCCTTCGATATGGCGTGGTTCTGCGCGCGGGTGTGGGCCTGTGGACGGGAGATTCTAGCTGTTCTGGCTCTCCTGAAACTCTTTGATCACCGCGCGGGCCTGGGATATGCCTGATTCCAACGCGCCGTCGACAACGACACCCCGCCATCCTTTCGCCCAGTCAGCCCCCGCGAAGTAGAGGCGGGAGGCGGTGTCGAGGAAGTGGCTCCATCCGTCGATGAACTGCCCCTTCCTCAGGGTTGCCCACGCCTGGCCGCTGTACTTGTCGGCCACCCAATCATGCCCGGTGCAGTCGATGACCTCGAGGGGCAGGTCCCAGACTTCCAGGATCCGACGAGCGGAGTTGGGATTTTCAAGATCGATGGCTGTGTGATCGGGACCGAACCCGACGAGAATGGTCGCGTCATCATCGGTGAAGTACTCGCTGCGCATCACGGTCACCGGGCCTGGCGAGGGGGCGTAACAGAGGATGCTGTGGTGGCCCTTCACCTTGATCCAGATTTTTGCTCCGGTAGAGTTCCATTTCTGTTCGATTACCCGGCACATGTCGGGACGGAGCGGTGGTGAGAATTCGATGGTGGATAGTGCCCCAACGGGGACGGTCACGATTACCGCATCGGCGTTCTCGGTGGCTCCGGATTCAAGAGTGATCCGTGCACTGTGATCAGTGTGTTCCACCCGGGACACGGGACTGTTGAGATGGATTGGGCAGTTGAGGTCTCCGGCGATGCCGTTGTAGAGCTGCTGCATGCCGTCCACGAGTTTGAAACGGAGGGTCTGCTCATCGACGAGGGAGAGTCGATTGTCGCAGAGCGCGGCCCATTGCTTCGCCATCAGTGCGGAACCCTCGTAGGGGTTTCCGATGTATCCGGCAGACCAGTATCCGTCGCAGAGGTCACGTTCCTCCGGGGTGAAGTCATCCGTGCATAAGGCATCCATGACGCTGGCTGCGTCAGCCTGACGGAATCTCTCCTTCAACTCCTCGCTGGCTGAAGATCCTGCGTCGAGAATCGCGAGGGGGCGATAGGGCTGCGGGAAGAACTCGTGTGAGTTCTCGAAGATCTTTGCCATCGGCCGGGCGAGAAGGCCATCGAGTTCGTCCTCCGTTCCTTTCTTCACGGTGTCACCTGTTCGCCAGTAGGCGGTGTCGCAGAAGGGACTAGCTACGATCTCTGCGCCATACCTGGTGATTTCGGACCAGACGTGGGGCTGGTGCCAGTGCACCCAGGTGGCCCCCATTTCGAGTGGTTGTCCGAGGCGGGTGTCCGTCCAGGCACGTCCTCCAATGCGGTTGCGGGCCTCGTGGATGACCACCTCGATTCCGGCGGTCTCCAGCTCGCGGGCGGCGGCGAGACCGGCGAAGCCGGCACCGATGACGATGACCTTAGGCGGCGTGCCGGTTCTGTGTCCGGATGCGTTCATGGGGAGGTTCCTTTCGGTGGTCGGTGGATGTGGAACGGGTCAGGTACGGGTCAGGGGATCTCGACGTGATTCACACCGGTGGTGTCCAGGAGTTGTTTCTGCCGGATTACACCAGCAAAGGCCGCGGCCACGATGAGGCCCGGAAGGATGAAGGTGAGCATCGCGGGCTGGTCATCACCGATCATGAGTGAGAAGTTCAGCAGGACGAGGAGTCCGATCAGTGCGAGTCCGATACCGCTGACGATGGGGGCGATGCACCGGGTCCAGAGTCCCAGCACCTGTTCCCCGCGTCCGAGATGGCGGGCGATGGCGAAGGACGTGAGAGAAAGCAGAATGACCAGACCGAGGGCCGCGGTGTTGGTCAACCAGGTGAACAACGTAATGACGGGAAACAAGGGGGTGTTGCCATTCATGGTATCGGCACCCGCAAAAATGACGATGACGGTAAAGGCGAGAACAGATTGTCCGAGGGACCCGACGTGTGGGGTTCCGTCGTGGGAGATCTTCCCGAAAACCTTGGGGAGAACCCAGGCTCGCCCTAGTGCGAACGCGTACCGGGCCGCAGCGTTGTGGAAGGCGATGAGGGCGGCGAACAGACTGGTGATGAAGAGGAAACTGGATAACAACGAGAATGCCGGGGAGAAGTCCTCCAGCCACACGAACATAAGGTCAGGCCCGAATTCACGGGAGCTGTCGATGATTCCACTCGGTCCTATGCCCATGGAGAACGCCCATGCGGAGAAAGCATAGAAGAGGGCGATGATCCCGACGGCGATGAATGTTGCCCGGGAGACGGTCCGATCGGGGTCGATGGTCTCCTCTGAGTAGATGGCTCCCGACTCAAATCCCATGAACGCCGCGATCCCGAACGCGAGGAGAACGCCGACCCCACCGGTGAAGAAATCACCGGGGCGCAGGGTGATCGTGCTGATTCCCTCCGGTGCATGAGTCAGCCCGAGAGCACAGACCACGGCGACGACGAGGAATTCAAGAGCGACAAGGACCGTAAGGATACGGGCGGAGAGTTCGACGTGTCGAATGCCGAGAAGACCCACACAGAACCATCCCAGCAGTGCGGTGGTCCACCAGGGCAGTACCAGCGGTGTGACCGATGCGAGTGCCCCGGACAGTGCGAAGCCGAACAGGCCGTAGAGACCGATCTGCATGAGGTTGTAGCACAGCAGCGCGACGAGTGAGGAGGCGACGCCGACTCTGTCTCCGAGGCCCTTGGAGATGTAGGCGTAGAAGGCTCCCGCGTTCTGGATACGGGTGCTCATCGCACCGTAACCGAAGGCGAAGATGGCGATGAGGATTCCCAGGACGAGGTAGGCCACGGGGACACCCAGTAGACCGGAGACCGCAAAGTTGGTGGGCACACCTCCGGCGAGAACGGTGAGTGGGGCGCTGGCCGCGATGATCATGAAGACGAGGTGAGGTGTGGTCAGTCGCCGGATACCCGGCTCCAGTTCGTGCACGTGCTGAGCCATGTGATCCTCCTGGATGGGAAATACGTGGACTCAGCGTATGAGACGGATCACAATTTATGGTTGTGTGTGAGTGCTACAGGTTTGTGATGTGATGCATGACTCGACAGGGGACGGACATTGAATACCCCTGATCCGGGAATTCGGAGAGGTGACCTCTTCCGTTTCCTTCCGCTGGGTATGAACAAACCCCCGGTCCGATGGCGGAGCGGGGGTTCGGTTTCATGGGGTCAATCAGGCGGCGTATTTTTCGATGATCCGTCCGAGACCATTGAGGCGCTCGCCGATGATGCCGGTAAGTTTCCCGCGAACCGACGAGTAAACCTTGCTTATCGCTGGCTGGTTGATTTTCCCGGCATTGCGGTCGGCGACAGCGAGGATAGAGTCCGTCACGTCGGCGCGGTGTGCGTCGAGATATGTGCCGAAATCGCTGGTTGGGCCACCTTGACGGTAATTCTGCCAATGCGGGTCGAGAGCTTCGCAGAGCTCGGGCAGGAGTCGACTGACACCCTTGGAAACCACGTTCGCGTCAGCTTTACGTGCCGCTCCGACGGCGCCTTTGATGGCCATGCCTGTGAGGCCGGAGAGATCGGCGACCGAAGAGTCGATGAACGTCGCCATGTCCGTGACGACGGCGTCCCGGTGAGATCCGGTGAGTTGGGTCTTGAGGTCGGTCATGGGTGGTGTGTCATCCCCTGGTGCTTATTGTGGGTGTGCTTCAGTTCTACGGACTACACCTTACCTCGTGGGGTGGGTGGGCTGTGTTGGCCCCGAAAATGACACGAGCGCTCTTCATTCGAGATCGGGAGATCTCGAATGAAGAGCGCGTGTCAGTGATGTTGTGACTCTTCCGCCACAGCAACCAAACTTCACAAGTTAACTGTAGTCACAACAGTCACAGATGTTACACACTTCCGATGTTTTCGACTACTTGTGGTGGCGACGTACCCCCGGTAACGCAGAAAGCCGGTTCAGTCAATGACTGAACCGGCTTTCTTATCCTTGTGGAGCATAGGAGAATCGAACTCCTGACCTCCTGCTTGCAAAGCAGGTGCTCTACCAATTGAGCTAATGCCCCAAGTTCTGATGGTGGGCCTAACAGGAATCGAACCTGTGACCTCTTCGTTATCAGCGAAGCGCTCTAACCGACTGAGCTATAGGCCCTTGGAACGAGACTGAACTTTACCCAGCGGACACTGTTAAAAGCAAATCCCCTGGTGAGGTGAGTTCCGGAACTGATTCCGGGTGTGTGGGCACCGTATCGGAAAGGTACCCACACACGGTGGAGACGGATCAGTAATCACCCTCACTGAGGGTGATGACGATGCCACCGAACAGTTCGACCATGCCGTTGTAGATCACTGCGGTCAGTGGCGCGAGGATCGTCACCGCAATAGCGGTGACAGCACCCAGGAGACTGGCTAAGGACAGCACCGTTCCAAAGGTGATGACATCGCTGCCCCCTACTCCCGTCACGATGCTGTTCAACTTCGCCCAGATACCGAACTGATCGAGTCCGTAGTACAGCAGGGTGACGCACAGAATCCATGCCGCCAGTGCAGCGAGGGATAGTGCCAGTGCGGTCCGGAATGCCGACAACGGGGATATCCGTGTGACGGTTACTTCCTGAAGGTTCATCACTAGTCCCCGTTCTCATCGGTGTCGGGATCCCTGTGGAGTGGGACTCCGTTGGCGTCAAGGTTAGTGCTTCCGGCGCGTCGGACGCCGGGAATATCCGTGGTTTCGGAGTCATCGAGGGTGGAGGACGCCGGGCCCTTGGCGGCGCCGGTGGCGACAGCCTCAGCGGTTTCCTCCCCCTCCCCCTCGACGTTACGGTCGATGGCGAGTAGTTCAACACCCTTCTCTAGGTTGACCAGCCGCACACCCATCGTCTGCCGCGAGGACGGTCGGATCTGGCCGACCTCCGTACGGATGACCCCGCCCGCAGAGGTGATGGCGAAGATCTGGTCATCGTCGTCGACTGATAGGGCACCGATGAGCTTGCCGCGCTTCGGGGTGTACTTGAAGGTGGCGACACCGAGTCCACCCCGTCCTTTTGTCGGGTATTCCTCCATCGCAGTGCGCTTCCCGTAACCCCCGGATGTGGCGACCAGTAGATAGTCGCCTGTACCGACGACGCACATAGCGAGGAGCTTGTCATCGCCACGGAACCGCATTCCCTTCACACCGGCGGTTGCACGCCCCATTGGGCGCAGGGTTTCGTCATCAGCGGTAAACCGCATCGCCTGACCCTCCTCGGAGATGAGCAGGAGATCATCCTCATCGGAGCACAGCGAGGCACCGATGAGTGAGTCACCCTCGTTGAGGTTGATGGCGATGAGACCGCCGGAGCGGACGGAGTCGTAGTCCGCTAGGCGAGACTTCTTGACCCGGCCGTGTGCCGTGGCGAGCACCAGGTATTCGGCGTCGTCGTAGCCTTGGATCTGGATGACCTGGGCGATTTGCTCACCGGGCTGGAACTCCAGAAGGTTTGCGACGTGCTGACCGCGGGCCGTCCGGGAGGCCTCGGGTAGTTCGTAGGCCTTGAGCCGGTACACGCGACCGTAGTTCGTGAAGAACAGGATCCAGTCGTGGGTGGAACACACGAAGAAGTGCCGCACGACGTCGTCGCTCTTCAGCTCCGCGCCGCGGACACCCTTGCCACCCCGTTTCTGGTTGCGGTAGGCGTCGACCTTCGTGCGCTTGGCGTAGCCGGTGGAGGTGATCGTAGCCACGACGTTCTCGCGTGCGATCAGATCCTCCTCGGTGACGTCACCGGTGGCACCGATGATCTGGGTCCGGCGTTCATCGCCGTACTTCTCGACGATCTCGGCCAGCTCGTCGCGGACGATTTCCCGCTGCCGCTCGGGGCGGGCGAGAATGTCCTTGTAATCAGCGATGATCTCCTCGATCTCGGCCAGACGGTCGACGATCTTCTGCCGCTCCAGGGCGGCGAGCCTGCGAAGCTGCATCGCGAGAATCGCATCGGCCTGGATCTCGTCGATGTCGAGGAGGTCAATGAGGCCGTTCCGGGCGATGTCAACAGTCGCAGACGCCCGGATCAGAGCGATGACCTCGTCGAGCATATCGAGCGCCTTGACCAGGCCACGCAGGATGTGGGCCTCTTTTTCAGCCTCATCCAACAGGTACTGGGTGCGGCGGATGATGACGTCGACCTGATGCGCGATGTAGTGGCGCAGCATCTGATCCAGGCGTAGGGTGCGCGGCACCCCGTCGACAATCGATAGCATGTTCACGCCGAAGCTGGACTGCAGTTGGGAATGCTTGAACAGATTGTTCAGCACGACGCGCGGCACAGCATCCCGCTTCAGGGTGACCACAATGCGTAGACCGACACGGTCGGAGGACTCGTCGTCGATCCGGGAGATACCGGCTATCTTGCCCTGGTTCGCCTGTTCGGCGATGTTGAGCACCAGGTTGTCCTTGTTGACTTGGTACGGCAACTCGGTGATCACGATGATCTGCCGGTTACCGTCCTCCTCGATCGTGGTCACACCGCGCATGCGGATCGAGCCACGGCCCGTGGTGTAGGCGTCCTTGATGCCCTGGTCACCGACGATGAGACCGGCGGTGGGGAAATCAGGGCCCTTGACGAAGCTCATGCACGCCTCAAGGGTCGTTGCCTCGTCGGCCTCGTAGTTCTCCAACATCCAGAAGATCGCGTCACCCAGTTCGGTGAGATTGTGCGGCGGGATGTTCGTGGCCATACCGACGGCGATACCACCCGAACCGTTCATCAGGAGGTTAGGAACCCGGGAGGGGAGAATCACCGGTTCAAGGTTCTTGCCGTCGTAGTTCGGCTGGAAATCGACCGTGTTGGAGCGGATGTCCCGCACCATCTGCATCGCCAACGGAGTCAGGCGGCACTCGGTGTAACGCATGGCGGCGGCACCGTCGTTACCGCGGGAACCGAAGTTACCCTGTCCGTCAATGAGTGGGTAGCGCATCGACCAGGGTTGGGCCATGCGGACCAGGGTGTCGTAGATCGCGGAGTCACCGTGCGGATGGTAGTTACCCATGGTTTCCGCGACGGGCTTCGCGGACTTTACGTAGGAACGGTCGGGGCGGAAGCCGCTGTCGTACATCGCGTACAGCAGTCGTCGGTGCACGGGCTTCAGACCGTCGCGCACCTCGGGCAGTGCACGGCCGACGATGACCGACATCGCGTAGTCGATGTAACTGCGTTGCATCTCCTCGCCGATGTCGATTGGATTGATCCTGTCGAAGAGGAGCTCGCTGCCGTCGTTGCCGCCGGAGTTGTCGTCGCTCACGGGTCACCTAATTTCCGTCTAGCAGGTTAATGGAGGTCTTGATCTCGACCATTCTAACCCGCTGAAATCCGGAAACGGGCTCTCAGTGCCTTACAGAGCGAAGAAAAGCAGAACCTTGGTATCAATCAGGTATCAAAGGCGTAGTCTCGGATCATGGCCATGACACTTCGCCTCACCGACGCCCAGGACCGGGCACTCACACTCCTCGCCCAGGCACAGGGCACCAGCAAACAGGAAGCCGCGACGCGGGCGATTGTCGCGACGGCCGCCCGCGTACTCGCGGACGCAGAAGTCGCTGAACTGGCGCGGACCGTCGTCAATGGTTACGCGGAAAATGAGCGACGCCTACGGCACGGACGATGACCCCCGGACCCGCCGTCCGCCCGATCACTCCGGAGCAGCTTCTGATCATTGCCGATGAGGTGATTGCTATACACCGGGTCCATGTCCGCGACTACGCACTACTCGCCGGGGCTGCAGCCGTGACCGCAGCCGCATATGGAGGGGTTCGCGTCCATCAGGATGTGCGCTCCGCCGCAGATGCCCTATCAGAGGCCATCATCCGGCTTGCACCCCTTGATGACGCCAATGACGTCCTGGCAGATGCCGCAGCCGAAGTGTTAAGGCGGGTAAATGCCCGTTGAAACACATCATCGTTAGGGCATGAAAACAGCACCGGATATCCCATTATGAGATATCCGGTGCTGTTTGCTTCGGTCACGGAAAATTACTTGTGGCCCTACTTTTTGTCGTCGGCCGCACGCTTCACGTCGTCGGCCGCATTCTTTACGGCGTCCTTGGTGTCGTCTGCGATGTCTTCGGCTTTGTCTGCGGCGTCATTTACGGCGTCCTTGGTGTCGTCTGCGATGTCTTCGGCTTTGTCCGTCACAGCCTCAGCGATGTCCTTGGTCTTCTCAGAGGTTTTGTCGATGATGCTGTCCTCACCGGTGGAGTCACCCCGGCCGAGAAGTTCATCGGCCTTCGCCCGGGCTTCCGCGAGACGCTCGCTCGCTCGCGCCCTGGCGGAAGCGGCGGCATCAGCTGCTCTGTCTGCGAGGTGATCTGCCTTGTCAGCTAGATCCGCGGTGACTGCGGTGTCGGATCCTGCGGCGTGGTCCCGTACGTTGGGTGGGTTGGTTCCTGGTGTGTCTGCGCGGCCACGCAACCAGTAGATAATTCCGGCGACGGTGGAAACCAGGAGCGCGAGGAGTGTCAGATTCGCGAGTCGACCGCGGCCGCCACCACCAGTGCAGAGGTTACCCAGGAAGTTCGTGCGCTCCGCTTTCTTCTCGGCCTTCCTGCGGGCCTTTTCTGCGGCTTTCCGGGCCTTCTTCATTGTCCTGCCACCTTTCTTCTCAACGTCCTCGGTGAGCTGAGCGCCTTTTTCCTCGGCCTGCTCACGGAGCTGTTCGAGGCGGTGCCGAGCCTCCCGGAGCAGCGCACCCGCCTGTACCTGGGATTCCTCGGTCAGGGAACCTGCCTTGGTGGCGAATTCGTCGCGGACCTGGCTTATCGCCTTGCGGCGATCCGCGTAGTCGTTCGCTCGGGCGACGAGATCGTCATAGCTGTTGACCTTGTGCTGGGAACGGAAATCGCGGGCAGAGCCAAAGGCCTGTCGACCGAGTTTGTACGCCATCCGAATGGTTGTGGGGTTCACGTGTTTCTCCTTGGTTGAGACGTTCAGTGACCCAGTCGAGTACACCGGAGACGAAGGAGGCGGGGGTGAACCGCCACCGTACGACCGGAAGTACTCGTCGGGCTGTGGTGTATCCAGCGTAACCTGCTATGCCCCTGTGGGGGCATCACGGATGCTGGTATGGGTGGGAATCGGCATCGGAGTCGCTGGTTGACTAGCATGGGACACATGACAAACAAGACCGCGACCGCGATCCTCCACACCAACCGTGGTGACATCACCATTGATCTCTTCGGAAATCATGCACCGAACACCGTCGAAAACTTTGTTGGTCTCGCGCAGGGCACGAGTGAATACCGGGCGAATAATGCAAGTGGTTCTACCACCGGTCCCTTCTACGATGGCTCAGTGTTCCACCGTGTGATCGATCAGTTCATGATCCAGGGTGGAGACCCGACGGGAACCGGGCGTGGTGGTCCGGGCTACCAGTTCGCCGATGAGTTCCACCCTGAGCTTTCGTTTGACCGTCCTTATCTGCTGGCCATGGCGAACGCGGGTCCGGGTACGAACGGTTCCCAGTTCTTCATCACCGTTGCACCGACTCCGCATCTCAACAACCGGCACACCATTTTCGGTGAGGTCACCGACGAGGAGTCGAAGAAGGTTGTCGATGCCATTGCAAGTACCGCGACTGACCGCATGGACCGGCCCACGGAGCCTGTCGTCATCGAGAGCGTCGAGATCACCGACTGATCCGGAGGCCCGTGGCGTGTCAGTTCCCCGACACAGCTCCGATGCCTGAAATACAAGACCCCGCACACCGTTACGGGTCGCAGAGCCAACGTGATGTGGTTCAGCGAACGTTGGGTGCGGGGTCTTTTGTCATGTTCACAGATAACTCATCGTCGTCACCGGTCTGAACGTCTGGTCCGGTGACGTGATAGTCGGAGGTTTCCATGTCCAGTCCCACTCCACCCGCACAGATGATCCGGAATCTCTACCGGCAGGCACCCGTGACCGCCTCGACTGTGGGGTTGATTGTTTTCGTGTTTCTGGTCACCGCGGTGCAGTCCCGCTCATTCACCGGAAATCTTGACCACAGTGGGCTGGGCGATGCCTGGGTATTGTATCTCCCGCTGATGGATGACTCTGTCTTTGGTCCGCTTCGCGCACTCGGTTCGGCTCTACTTCATCTGGGGATCGGGCACATGGTGGTGAATGTATTTCTCCTGTACCTGATCGGTAGAGAGACTGAGTCGATGTTCGGGTCACCGTTGATGCTCGGAATCCTTGTTACCGGTGCGCTCGGGGCTTCGGCGACGGTTGTCTGGTTGAGCCCGGATTCGCCGACGGTGGGGGCCTCCGGTGCGGTGTATGCGTTGATGGCAGTCTTCGTTGCCATTGCGTATTCGCGGCAGGATGCTCAGGTGAGTGCAGCGCTGGTGCTGATAGGTGTGAATCTCGTTTACACGTTGATGACCCCGGGAGTCTCTCTGTGGGGTCACCTCGGGGGCCTCGGCACCGGGGTGTTGCTTTCCCTCGTTCTGTTCGGTACTCGGAGTCCGAGTGGACGATGGGTTGGCGTTGGTCTGCTCCTCGGATCCGGGATCGTAGCCGTTCTGTCATGTGTGGTGGTGTTTTCCACAGGTTTCCCGTGACAGCTTCTCCGTGATCCACTATCTGTTGATAACCCCCGGCCTGTTTGTCCACCATGGCCGGGGGTTTCTGTGTGTTTTTCACCGGCAGCAGAGATTCCACAGGACTTATCCACACTGTGGATAATGACAGTTTTGTAATTCACCGTGTCTCTGAACGCTATTCGAGGCTGTGTACTGGAATTTTTCCATTTTAAGCGAAAATATGTGCGATCAATAAAAGTGGTGCACAGGTTTATCCACAGGGTGTGGAATTCTGTGGCTGAGTCGTGAAGTGAGATTATTCCACAGTTTAATCCACAGCCTGTGGATAACTTGTTCAACATTGTGTGAAGAGGTTATCCACAAATTACCTGTGTGTAACCCACCATCCCTGTGGATAACTTTGTGTGGGATTGGTGCTCCGAAGGATGTATGTGATGTGAAAAAGCCGTATCCCGGCACAGCGATCCAGATGCTGTGCCGGGATACGGCGTGTGAGGGCGGGTACGGTCAGCGCCAGCCCATGGTCATCAACAGACCCAGGATGAACAGTGAAAAGCCAATGAGATAGTTCCATGGGCCCAGCTCCAGCATGAGCGGAATCTGGGTACCGGCGAGGTAATTCACCACAAGCCACGCGAGTCCCGCCAACATGAGGCCGAACATGATGATCTTGTACCACAAGGGGGTGCCACTGGCGTTGATTTTCACCGGGACACGGTTCGAGCTACCACCAGAGATGGGGGTGGTGCTCTTGTTGATCTTTGACTTCGGCATGGTTACCTCTACAGATTGGCGTGATGTGTATTCGACGGACACCCCGGGTCGTGAGCACCGATCTACCGGGCCACGGATCCGGATACACGCCACCGGAAGATAGCCGGTGTCGACGGGGTGCCGAACATAGATGACAATCTACCAGCCCCGACACCGACACCACCGTTCCTCGGGGTGATACTGGGAGATCAGGGGCGCAGAACCTTCAACAGGTCGAACTGCTTGACCCTGATACTCACCAGCGCATCTTTCCCAGTCAATTCACCGGGCAGCGGGGTCTGACCCGCGATCTGCCCTGATTCGATCAGTGCGCCCGTCTGCACGGGTTGCTGGAGCAGTGATGTATCTGGGGAGGTCCAGCCAGCGGCCCGGAGGGCAGCGAGTGCCTGATTCACGTCCATGCCGGTGAGATCAGGAATACGGAACATCGAACCGTCGGAAACTTGGACGGTCACGGGTGTACCACGGGGGACTTCGGTACCGCTCCGGAGGACAGCGGTGACATGGCCGACGGGTAGGTCGGAGGGAACTGATTGCACGACCGGCACGAGTTTCATGTTCTCCAGTTGCTGGCGTACCGCTTCGACGGGTTGCCCACTGAGATCTGGAAGTGCCACGAGTTCCGGACCCGTCGAGACGGTGATCGTCACCTTCGACTTCTTGGGAACTTCCTCGTTCGCGCGTGGTTCCTGTTCCACGACCTTCCCTTCCGGGACCGTGTCCGAGGATACCTCCCGGACGACGGGTTCGAGAGCCAGCTCAGCTTTCACCAGTGCCCGTTCCGCTTCCTCGGTATTCAGATCGGTGAGATCGGGGACACGGGTTACTTCGGTTCCCGAGGAAATTAGAAGTGTCACGGTGGACCCGGGTTGTACGGTGGACCCGGAACCGGGGTTCGTAGCCAGTGCGATGTCCTTGGGTACGTCGGGTGAAGGTTGGCGGGTCACCGTGACCCGGAGATCAAGCTGCTCCAGACCGGTGCGTGCAGCGGCCATGGTTTTACCTGAAACATCGGGAACCGTAACGGTTCCGTCGGCGTTGATGCCGACAGCACTGCGGGAACCTCCACCAGGTCCGTTGTCGCCGATCAATGTATTGAGACCGAAGAAGGCTGCTCCGGCGACCACCACCAATCCCAGTGCGGCACCGACCCAGATACCGCGACTGCGTGAACGCCGGGGCTCGGTGTGTTGGGGTTCCTCGCTTCGGCGACGACGTCCCCCGTACTCCGGTACACGGGTGGACCCGGTGGGTGGTACCACTGGTGGGATGGCTGATCCGGGGTTGCCGGGATATGCCGTTGTGGCATCCGCTGCTCCGGTCCGGTCGGGTTTCTCCTGTTGGGCCGGGCGCATATGGCTCCGCGCGGCGTTGGATACGGCGTTGCGTCCCAGCCGGGTCAAGTCCGCGGCGAGTTCCGCTGCGGACTGGTATCTGTCGGCGGGGTGCTTCGCCATCGTCAGCAGCACCACTGCATCGACATTCAGTGCAGCCGTGGGAGTGAGGTCCGGGATGTAGGAGGAGGGCGGTTCCGGATCCTCGTGGACGTGGTTGAAGGCCACCGCGAAGGGGGAGTCTCCCTCGAACGGCGGGCGCCCGGTTACCGTCTCATAGAGGACACATCCCAGTGCGTAGACATCACTGCGGGCATCGGCAGATTTTCCTCGGGCCTGTTCGGGGGAGAGGTACTGGGCTGTTCCGATCACCGCGGAGGTCTGCGTCATCGCAGACGTCGCATCATCGACTGCTCTGGCGATACCGAAGTCCATTACCTTCACGGAACCTGTGTTCGTGATCATGATGTTCGCCGGTTTGACATCCCGGTGCACGATACCGGCGTCGTGGGAGAACTGAAGTGCCTCGCAGACGGGAACCAGTGTCCGTGCGGCTTCTGCGGGGCTCATGGGTCCGTCGCTCTGCACGATTTCACGGAGGGTCCGGCCGTGGACACGCTCCATCACGATGTACGGAATTTTGATTCCGTTCAGTTCGGTTTCCCCGGTGTCGAGAACGGAGACGATTGACGGATGATTGAGCCGGCCCGCGTTCTGGGCTTCACGGCGAAACCTCTCACGGAAGTTGACGTCCCGTGCGAGCTCCGCGCGCATCATTTTGACGGCTACCTCACGCCCCAGGAGAGTGTCCTTCGCCGCGTACACGTCTGACATGCCGCCGGTCCCGATGACCTCACCGAGTTCATAGCGCTCTCCGAGCACATGCACACTCACTGGGTCTCCTCTCCGGAATTTTCCGTGTCGGTAATTGTTCTGGTCGGTGCCTCTATGGCGGACACACCA
Organism: Corynebacterium sp. CCM 9204; assembly: GCF_041357695.1. Lineage (NCBI taxonomy): Bacteria > Bacillati > Actinomycetota > Actinomycetes > Mycobacteriales > Corynebacteriaceae > Corynebacterium > Corynebacterium sp. CCM 9204. Next base: position 151,776 of record NZ_JAUERX010000004.1, on the reverse strand, counting down.
CGCATGGGGGTGGTACGTTCGGTGGTCCGGTCGCCCACGTTAGCGGCTTCCGGGACGGAAGCGTCGGTGGCGGTGTCCGGTATCGGTGGCACCACTGGGGCCGGAGTGGTTTCCCGGGTGGTTTCCCGGGATGTTGGAGGAATCTCTGATGTGGTTTCACGTGGTTGCGGTGCCGGTGTGGGTTCTGGGGCGGGCGCCGGGGCGGGCACCGTGGTTGTCGTCACCTCGGTGACGACGGACGGTTCCGGAGACTGCGTGACTGCCGGGCGGGATGGCGTTGTCTGGCCGGTCACGCCCTCTATGGTGATGATTCCGGTGGAGACGAGAAGCCATACCACTGCGGCCAATGCGCCGATGAGCAGCACCAGGAGAAAGACGATGATACCGCCGCCGCCACCGCGGGCCGGTGTGGTTTGCTGCACCGGGATGCTCTGCCGCACCGGCTGGTTGTGGTGTACGACCGGTCGCACCGGCATGGGTGGAGGACCGGATTCCACCGCGGGTTGGATCGTCGTCGGGTTGGTGACCTGTCCGAGAATACGGGTGGATTCCGTTGGTGTGGGTGCGGGTGCCCTGCGGTCCATTGCGGCCGAACGGGGTTGTGGTGGGCGTCCACCCATCCGCACCGTGTGAACAGCCAGAGCCATCTCGTTGCCGTCGGCGAATCGTCGGCCGGGGTCCTTGCGTAGCGAGATTCCGATGAGTTCCCGGGTTTGGGCGGATACGGACGCCGATATCTGGGGTGGTGCCTGGTTAATGTGTGCGATGGCGACCGAGACCGAGGAGTCTCCGGAGAAGGGTCTTCTTCCCGAGAGCATCTCGTAGCCGACGACGCCGAGGGAATAGACGTCGGATGCACTGGTCACGGACTTTCCCTGCGCCTGTTCGGGAGAGACGTACTGTGCGGTACCGACGACCATCCCGGTTCGGGTAAGGGGCACTGCTGCTGCGGCTTTCGCGATACCGAAGTCGGTGATCTTAACCCGGCCTTCCTCGGTGATGAGGATGTTGCCGGGTTTGATGTCCCGGTGGACGAGCCGCATCTGGTGGATCACGGACAGCCCGTGGGCGGCCTGCTCCAGAACGTCCAGGGCCAGGGATTCGTCGAGGTGTCCCTTTCTGGCGATGAGATCTGCGAGGGATTCGCCGCGGACGTACTCCATGACGATGAAGCAGAAGGTGTGTCCGGCGGGATCGGGGACTTCACGGTAGTCGAAGGTGCGCACGACATTGGTGGAGTTGATCCGCTCTGCAGCGGCTGCTTCATTCCGGAAACGATCCAGGAACTCACGGTTGTCGGAGAATTCGGGACGCAGGATTTTCACGGCGACGTCGCGGTCGTTGCGGACATCGGTGGCCAGCCATACGGTCGACATGCCACCGTGACCGATGATCCACTGCAGCCTGTAATCGGTGCCGATCAGACGCTGGAGACGATCGGCACCCTGGTTGTCCCCGGAGGGTTGTCTGGGGTCACTGGTGTTGGACATGGGAGTCACAGTTTCCTTTCCTAGCGTCCCGACCGGAGCACGGCATCGATGACGGCCCTGCCGATCGGTGCGGCCACGGATCCACCGGTGGCCGCCTGTCCGCGATCTCCACCATTCTTGACCAGTACGGCGACGGCGACATCGGCGTTCTCGGAAGGGCCGAAGGCGATGTACCAGGCGTGTGGATTGGAATTCCGGGAATCCTCGCCGTGTTCCGCTGTTCCCGTTTTCGAGGCGATGTCGGCGCCACTGTACCCCGCAGTGTTGCGTTCACTGGCGCGCATCATCTCCGTGAGTTGGTCGGCGACTTCGGGGCTGAGTGCGCGGTTCAGCTCCCGGGCGTCGGTACTGCGCAGTGTTCGGAGATCTGGGCCGAGAACCCTGGAGACGAGGTACGGGTTCATCCGTGTTCCGCGATTGGCAACGGTCGCGGCGACGACGGCATTCTCGAGCACCGTCATCGTCACGTCGCGTTGACCAATGGATGACTGCCCGACGGCCGCGGGATCCGGCAGGGAACCGACGGTGCCGGGAACCGTGGGCAGACCGAGATCGTAGGAGTCGGTGACACCGAACTTCTTGGCCTGCTCACGGAGTGCATCCGCGCCGACCTGTACACCGAGTTCGACGAATGCGGTGTTACAGGAGAGGGCGAATGCAGTGGCCAGTGACGCGGTCTCGCCGGAACCGCAGGCTTGTCCGCCGTAGTTCTCCAGGGTTGTTTCGGTCCCCGGTAGCGTGGTCTGCGGTGCGGCGGTGAACTGTGTTTCGGGTGTCACATCGCCGGAGAGCCCCGCGGCGGCGGTGATGACCTTGAAGGTCGAGCCGGGCGGAAGTGCGTCCTGGGTCGCATGATTGAGCAGCGGTGCGCCCGGATCGGCGGTCAGCTCGTTCCAGGCGGACACGGCGGTGGTGGAATCCGCGAGCGCCGTAGGGTTGAAACTCGGTGTGGACGCCATGGCGAGGATCTCGCCGGTACTCGGACGGATTGCGACGACCGCTCCCTCGTAACCCCGGTCCGCGAGACCTGAGTAGGCGGCCTGCTGTGCCTCGGGGTTCAGGGTGAGTTCCAGGCTCGCGCCGGACTGGGTCCGGCCGAGCAGAGTATCCATCCAGCGGGAGGCGAACAGTGACGCGTCGGTGCCGTTGAGGATGTCGTTGTACCCGAGTTCAAGGCCCGCTGCCCCGTAGATCTCGGATAGGTAGCCCTCAACCGGTCCGTAGACGACGGGGTCGGTGACGTATTCACGGTGGTAGTGCCCCTGCTCGTCCGCGATTGAACGTGCGAGGACGAGTCCCCCCGTAGAAATTTGGCCGCGGGGGATCGACTGCGTCTTGTAGTACTGACGTTTGTTCAGCGCGTTGTGTGCGTAGGCGTCCTCGCTGAACACCTGGACCCGGGTGAGGTTCGCGATGAGGATGATGATGAGGACCATCGTGAACACGGCGGTTGTGCGGATCGAACGGTTGATCATCTAACGCTGAACCTCCTGGCGGAGCCCAGGTACGGGCACTGCCGTGGTCGATGGTGTTGTTGCCCGAACCGTGGGGCGACGGGCGGTGTCCGAGATACGTAACAGGAGTGCCAGCAGAATGTAGTTGGCTATCAGCGAGGAGCCGCCGTGTGAGATGAACGGCGTTGTGAGTCCGGTCATCGGCATGAGAGCGGAGTTACCCGCAGTGACGACGAAGACCTGGATTGCCAGGGTGAGGGACAGTCCTGCGGCGACGAGCTTCCCGTAGGAGTCACGGACGAGCATTGCGGTACGCATACCTCGGATGATGAGGACGGCGAACAGCAGCAGAATCGCGGTGATACCCACGAGCCCGAGTTCCTCGGCGATCGCGGCGAGAATGAAGTCGGTGTGAGCGACCGGAACCTCATCGGGGTATCCCCGGCCGAGCCCGGTGCCGGTGATCCCGCCCCAACTCATTCCGAAGAGCGCCTGAGACAGTTGGTAGCCCGTGCCGTCATAGTTGGCCAGCGGGTCGAGGAAGTTGTTTACACGGGACTGGATCTTCGCTGAGATCATGTAGACCCCGTAGCCGCCGATCGCGACCAGCAGACCGCCGATCAACAGCCATGAGGTCCGCCCTGTCGCGAGGTACAGCATACCGAGGACTGTGCTGAACAGCAGTAGCGCAGGCCCGAAATCGTTTTCTCCCGCCATGATGACGAGCGCGATGGCCCATACGAAGAGGATCGGTCCGAGATCCCGCAGTCGGGGAAAATCGAGTCCGAGGATACGGGCACCGGCGACATTCAGACGGGCCCTCTTGTTCACCAGGAGTTGCGCGAAGAACAGAAGCAGAAGGATCTTCGAGAACTCACCGGGCTGCACGGAGAATGGCCCCAGAGAGATCCAGATCTTGGCATCACTTCCGGCAGACCCCGGCCACACCATGGGGAGTGCCAGGAGAACCAGTCCCAGGATTCCCAGTAGATAGGAATAGCGGGTGAACACGCGATGGCTACGGATGATCAGCAGCACCGCGAACATCATCGCAAGGGCGATCATCGTCCACTGGAGTTGACCGGGGGCGAGATACGCTTCCGCGATAGTGCCGTCCCGCTGCGTGATCAGTAAGGGATCGAGTCGGTGGATCATCAGAATCCCCAGACCGTTGAGAAGTGCCACCACCGGCAGCATGATGCAGTCCGCGTAGGGCAGCAGCCAACAGAGGATCAGGTGCACGATGAGGAACACCACGGAGAACTGGGCCACCGGGATGAGAGCGGTAGCGGGATCATCCCCCTCCGCGAGGGCCAGCGATGCCCGTGCGATGAGAATCACTAGGGCTGCGAGCAGGATCAACCAGCGCTCGGTGCGCCGCATCTTGAGTTTCTCGAGTATGCCCATCTAGGAATTCACCTTCCGGCAGTTGACCCCCGGTGTACTGAGATCCCCGGGGCTGTGCCGGGGTGCGGCCGTCGGGGTCGGGGATCCCGATTCCCCGGTGTCGGTTTCTGCGGCACTGTCATCCTCGGACCCGTCGGGATCCGCGGCAGTGGCCGCCTGATTCTCGGTCGCGCCGGAACCGGGTTCGGTGGAACCACCGGATTCCCGGGTCACGCAGAGTGGTAGGGCATCGTCGGCGAGGCGCTGCAGTTGCTGCAGGATCTCATCGTAGGAACCGGAGGGTAGGGAACTCACGGAGTCCCGTCGTGATTCCGGGAGATCATTCAGGCTGAACGCGGTGCATCTGTCGGCCACTGACGGACCGACGACGGTGACACTGTCATCGGCATCCAGGCAGACGATCTGATAGGTGTCGTGCAGGGGACGACCGAGAACGGAGAGATTGATCCCCCGTTCAATGACGATATTGCCTCCGTCATTCGAGTTGGGATCTTCCGGGGTGACGGCGACATAGTACGTGGAGCTCACCTGGTTCCAGCCCCACCAACCACCACCGATTAACGCGACGATCAGGAGAAAAACGGTGATGATCCACCGGAGACTCCGAGAGCCACGGGTATCGGTGACGGGTTGTTGAGTTGACTGATCTGGCCCCGTGACCTGTGGCGTCGTCTGGCCGGAAGGAGAGATGTCTTGTGGTTGCCGTGCATTCATCAGCGCAGCTCGCCCGGCTGCAGTATCGGGTCGTGGGCTTTCCGGGTCGACGGTGTTCAAGGCACCTGCGACAACTGGGGTGACCGGTAGCGCAGCCCGGGCTTCCGCGGTGGCGAGCGTATCCACGTCGACGATGTCCGCGACGATCACCGTGACGTTGTCCGGGCCACCTGAGCGGAGCGCGAGATCAACCAGACGACGTGCCGCTTCCGTCGGTGTGCCGACCCGGAGAGCTTCCTCGATGGTGGAATGAGTGACCGGATCGGACAGACCGTCGGAGCACAGCAGGAAACGATCCCCGGGATGGGTGTCGATCAGTTCGAGCCGGGGTTCAACGGGACGCCCGGTGTAGGCCTTCAGAATGAGGGAACGCTGTGGATGCGTGGAGATATCCTCCGGGTCGAGTTTTCCTTCCTCGACCAGAGACTGCACGAAGGTGTCGTCGGTGGTGATCTGTGTCAGTTTCCCCTCCCGCAAGCGGTATCCGCGGGAGTCCCCGACATGGCACAGGGCCATTTGCCGATCGGCAAAGAGCAACGCGGTGAGCGTTGTGCCCATTCCCTCCGTCTGTGGATTCTGCCGTACCTCGGCAGCGATGGAGCGGTTGCCGTCATCTGCGAGAGATCCCAATATCGCGAGCACATCGTTGTCGCCGGGATCAGCGTCCAGGGGCCGGAGGTGGTTGATCATCAGCTGGGAGGCGATCTCACCCGCGGCGTGGCCACCCATACCATCCGCGAGCGCCAGCAGGTGTGGACCCGCGTAAGCGGAATCCTCGTTGTTGCCCCGTACGAGTCCACGATCGGATGCGGTGGCGTAGTTCAGTCTCCAGGTCACGGTACGAGCCTCACGGTGGTGGTTCCCAGGTCAATGTCGGTGTCGGTACCCACACGCTCTGGTTGTTCAATGGGGATACCTGCGACGAAGGTTCCATTCCGCGAGGCCAGATCCTCGATGAACCACTCGTCAGAGTGCCTGAACAGTCGGGCATGTTGGCGCGTCGTCGAATCATCACCGACAACGAACGTACAGTTCGGATCTCTGCCGATGAGAATCTCGTTGAGCCCCGCCAACTCGATCCAGGTTCCCTCGGACGGGCCTCCGACGGCCATCAGGCGCTGCGGGGTCGTGGAACGTGCGAGTGGCAGGCCGCCACCCGTCGAACGTTTGCCGCGTCCGACTGTTCCCCCCGTGGTGGAATGAACGTCGCTACGCAGTGCGCGCAGCGCCATGAACACGAAAAACCACAGGAGTATGAGCAAGCCCATCCGCAGGGCGAGCAGAACTACCGATTCCATATCTTCTTCTCCTGGCGGGTGATGCAGCAGTGGATGGGGGAAATCTGGGCCGTGGGGTGTTGGAACGTGGTCAGCCGCCGGTGATCCGAACTTCAATATAGGAGTGTCCCACTTTAATCACGTCACCGTCGGCAAGGAGCCAGTTCTCTATGGTCATGTCGTTGACAGTGGTCCCGTTGGTGGAGTGAAGATCAACCAGCACGGCATCCCGGCCATCCCACATCACTTCCGCGTGTCGGCGTGAGACTCCCATGTCAGGTAACCGGAAATCGACGTCGGTACCACGACCTATGATGTTCGACCCCTCCTGGACCAGGTAGGTCCGCGAGGAACCGTCCTGCAGCAGCAGGGACACCAGAGGGGCATGCTGCACCGGACCTCCTCCGGTGGGAAGATATTCAGTGGTGCCCGCACTATCCACGACCCGCCGACGCGCCACCGTTGGTGAAGGAGTCGGAGAAACCGGAGGGACGGGTTCTGGGCCGTAACCGGAAGCGGCTGGGCGGGGTGTGACCGGAGTGCCGAGCTCGGGGGATTCCGGGTTCCCGGAGAGCCCCTGTACCTGTTCCCTGACCACGGGAAGCTGATCCCCATCGGTGCCGGTGTCCGAATCTCCGTCGATAAAGGCCGTGGCCTCACTGGGATGTGGGTCGATGCTACTTCGGCTACCGAGCTGACCGGTACGCAGGTTCGTATCTTTTCTCACCTGGACGATGACCGGACCGAGTGTGACGAACCCCTGATTCCGACACCATCTGCTCATCCGGGAAGCAGCATCCCTGGGCAGACCCGGATGCGTGGAACGAAGATTGTCGAAGTCCTTCCCACTAACGGAAACTAGATAGACGTTCGGAGCTTCTATCCAGTCTCCGTCACCCCTGGAGAGGTTGTCCTCCGCCTGTTGGATGATCAGGTCATCTATTTCTCCGGGAACGACTTTTCCGCCGAACACGAAGGCGAAGCCGTTGTCCAGACCACGTTGGAGTGAACTGTCCAACTTGGCGATACGGTCCATCACCGACATCGTTTCTCACCTTCCTTCACGTATCGGCCATCCCGGTACCAACATCAACTGGCAATCGGGATGGCGGAGGCTGTGCAACGGGTCCACCATGAACGAAATGGGTGGTGTCTCCGCGTCAGCTCGTTGCCCCACCGGGAGTGTCGAGTGCCGTGGACGGACCAGTCTGCACAATACTTTGGCCCAGTATAGGTGTCTCATGGTCCGGTACAGTAGAACGACCGTTGGTGAAGAAGGGGATGAGGTCCGGGGTGTGGTTCGGAAACCTTATTCTGAACAGGTAATTTGTCCTTGATGAATGTTCGCGTGCTATATTTCTAGGAGTCGCGCAGCGGCCATCACTCGGGCGAGTGGCGGAATGGCAGACGCGCTGGCTTCAGGTGCCAGTGTCCTTAGGGACGTGGGGGTTCAAGTCCCCCTTCGCCCACAACATGAGAGAACCCCGACCAGAGGTCGGGGTTCTCTCATGTTTTCGATAGCCAGGATAAAGCGCGAAGACGTTGACGGGATCTCGCCTACCGTCCGTCCGGCAGCGGTGGCACTACCTGCCCTTGAACCTGACGTGTCGAATAGTCACCCCGGCGGCCATCCAAACTCACCGGCGTGGCTACTCGGGCACGCGGCCCGCATTGTGTCCGATGATCAGGAGGGACTCACCGGTTATCTCTCCTCCGTGCGTACCGCCGAGAGTCTGCGGAACGGGCACTGGGAAGACATCATCGAGGACTCCTACGATCCGCCAGTCACGCGGTCCACCCGTCTCGTCAGCATCCGATGACGCTGCCCAGCACGTCGGCCAGGTGGCTTATGTCGCCGGCATGTCATCCTGAATCAGGGGGAACACGACGTCGGTGACCCAGTTGTCCGGATTCGGGTCCTGCGCGGGTGAAACCCGGTAGAGGTTGATCATCGGCCCTGCCTCCAGACCGTGCTCGACGAGGTAGGCGCCGATCTGTGCGGTGACCGTGCCCATCCGCTCGTAGGATCCGTGGAGCGTCGCGGTGACGATGTCCCGCTCCGGTAGCGCCCGGTGAACCAACGGGGGCTCCGGCTGGCACGGCTCGGTGACCTGAACGAAGATCTCCACGTCCGTCTCCGATTCCCGGAACTCGGCATCGTGGTACACCGCCCCCGCGATACCGCCCGGAGCACAGGGCGTGGCCTGCTCGATGGTCAGCGTCCGGAGACGTTCCCACAGGCCGTGCTCGTCGTTGTAGGTGGGGAGCACCTCACGCAGACTGACGACATCCGTAGCGGGGAACACGGTCCGGGTCACCGCCACGGGCATGATCGTTTCCCGGAGATTCAGATCGGCGAGTGCCCGCAACTGCTCCTGAGCCGTCGCCATGTCCTGCATGATCGCGGTTCGACGTTCCTCGGTGAGTGTCGACAGCACAACTGAGTCTCCTCTGGATTCCAGGATTGTTCTGATATCACGGACCGGGAATCCGGCGTCGCGCAGCCGGGTGACGAGGAGTGCCTGGGGGATCTGGTCCGAGGAGTAGAAGCGGTATCCCGTCGCGGGATCAGTCATCGCCGGGGTGAGGACACCGTGCATGCCGTAGTGCCGGAGCATTCGCACACTGATGCCGGTGAGCTGGGAGAAAACACCTATTCTGAGGCCGTGGTAGTGGTTCATGGTTTCCAGTCAACAGTCTGACACAGTGGCGGGGGCAATCGTGCATGGAATGATGTTGCCGGAAATTAGAATTCAACCTTGTTGAATCGGTAAGAAAATAATCCCATCAGTTTAAATGGGTGGGTAATCCCAATTCCCCCGACACTATGCAATTAGGGAGGCGATAGTCTAGATTTACTGACATGAATGGACTTTCACCTAATTTCCCCTCGCTCGCTCAAAGGTATATGCGGAGTCCCCTGATCTACATCCTCGTCGCCACTCTCATCACATCTCTCATGATCGTGGCCGCCGCTCCTGCCTCGGCTGTCGGCAACCGGGACTGGCTTCGGCCGGGGTGTGACTGGGACGAAACGGGACACTGGGTCCAGAAGTGCTGGGTTCCCTCACCGTCCAACCATAGGGACATGCCAGTACTGATCCAGCCCTCCGCGCGCGGAGGAGACGGTGGTCTCTACCTACTTGACGGCCTCGAGGCGCCCAGGGACGGTAACTACTGGTCACGGACCGACGTGATGAATCAGTTCCTCAACGACAACATCACCATCGTCATGCCCGGCGGTGGCCGTGGTCAGTTCTATGCCGACTGGGCCCAGGCCGGTCAGCCGCTGTCCTCCGGGTTTCTCGAGGAGGTGGGACAGGTTCCGCCGTTGCAGTGGGCGCAGTGGGAGACGTTCCTCACCGGTGAACTTCCGGGTTGGCTGCAGCAGCATTTCGGGGTCAATCCACACCGAAATTCTGTGGCCGGGATCTCGATGGGGGCTCTGCCCACACTGACTCTGGCCGCCCGGCACAATGACCAGTTCAAACAGGCGATCGCCCTGTCAGGTTTCATTGATCCAGCGGCGGCTACGCATCTGCCAATGATCGCCGCGGTCGGTGTGGCAGGGTCGTCGTTCGGTGGTGGACAGGTCTGGGAACTGTTCGGTATCTCACCGGCATTCAGCTCCAACATGAACAAACTCGACCCCGTAGCCAACATGAATGGGTTGCGTAACGTGGACACCATCGTCTACTCCGGCAACGGGATGAAGAATCCACAGGATGCCTATCCCGAACCGCTGGCGATACCACTCGCGATCCTCGGGGAGTTCCTGATCAACCTGTCCACCATCAGCTTCGTCGCCAAGGCGCGGGCACAGGGGATCCAGGTCGATCATCAGCAGGCGGCGGGTATCCATACCTGGGCTCCGTGGGTGCGTCAGATACAGTACAACCACGACAGAATACTCGGCATCATTGGATGACCCGACCCGAACACAGCGTGATTTCCAGGAGGAATCACGCTGAGTTCCCCCGGTCGTTGACTCTCCTCCGAATGCGATACCGGAGATCGGTCTCCGATCATGAGGGGAGTTCACCATGATTCACCGAACTGAAGCGCTGTCTCTGATCGGATAGTTGGTTCCAATGACAACCGTACTCATCTGCGACAAGGGTCCGGCAGCGCAGTTTCGCTATCGACAATTTCTGGGAGCACCCTTGCGATTTTCTCGCCATGTAACTCGAGTGTCCGCCGTTCTGTCCACCACTGCACTGGCACTGGCGTTTTTACCACTGACCGTGCAGGCCCAGTCGGGATCATTGACGGGTAGTGACATCGGTACCGCCGCCAAAGTGGTCACCTCGTCTCTGGGGCACATTGACGCCCGGGCTCCGGAGGGTGGCGCCGAGGTCCTCGTCTTCGGTGACTCCCACACCGCAGGCATCAACGGAAGAATGTCCACCGATGAACGTGGCTGCATGCATTCCGAGCAGGGCTGGCCCGTGAAGCTCCGCGACTCCCTCGGTATGGTCGACGGACAGTTCATCGATGCATCATGTTGGGGCGCGATTCTCCAGAAGGGCCCCGGATTCACTCTCGCCGACCAGGTCCGTTACGCGGAGCAGCTCGGTGGGCTCGGCCCCTCGACCGCGGACATCTTCATCCAGATGGGATACAACGAGGCTTGGTCACACGCGAATCTCCCGATGCTCCCGACCGCCGTGAACTGCCTTGTCGCACCGATGTTCCGGTGCAGCGACGCGGCTGTACGACAGGGGTTGGTGACGGATCCGGCGGCCGTGAACACGGACGAGTACGTGGCCCGCACGGAACAGGTGATCGCCTACCTCCGCTACTACGCCCCAAACAGCCGGATCCACCTCGTCGGATACTCCGAGACTGTCCCCGAGAACCAGGACACGGTCTGCGTCCGGATCGGACGCACGAATGTCCAGCGCCCCGGTACGCAGAATCTCGCGAGGATCTTCCACAATCTCCGTTCCGCCCAACGCGGTGCCGCAGAGAGACTCGGGCTGGATTTCATCGACCTGACGGCGGTCACGGCCGGGCACGACAGCTGTTCGGCTGATCCGTGGCTCACCGGACTCTTCGATGGTTCGGACAATCAGGGCATCGGAATCTGGCACCCGACACCCCACGGAAACCACGTCGCCGCCGAGACCCTCCGGCAGACGATGGGGCGGTGAACCCGGAATGACGCACAGAGTCGACGAACCGGCCCCCGGACATCTGATACCGACCGTCCACCGCCGTCCCAATCTCCCGAGCCTCACCGGTGCACGATGGTGGGCCGCAGCGGCGGTCTTCGTTCTCCACGCCCTCGTGTTCCTCCCCGTCTACCCGTTCCAGACCGGTGAGTTGTTCGCGACGATCCACCGGTATGTCCCCATGCAGTTGGGCAGCGCAGGTGTCACATTCTTCTTCATCCTCTCCGGGTTCCTCATCTACTGGTCGAACAGTGGGGTCCGGGGCGCGGGCGAGATCCTCTACTACTGCCGTCGGCGGGTCACGAAGATCTACCCTATGCACCTTCTGAGCATGCTCCTGTTCATCGCTGCGTCGGCAACGGTGACGAGTTCGGGGGTCAAACTCGCGATGGATCTCTCCCGGCCGGAACTGTGGTTGCCCAACGCACTGCTGATTCACACGTGGAACCCCGATTGGGCTGTTCTCGGCGGAATGAATGTACCGAGCTGGTCGCTCGGTGCGGAGATGCTCTTCTACCTGTCTTTCCCCTTCCTCGTTCCGTTGGTGAATAGGGTGAGTGGACGGGGAAACTGGATCGCTCTCGCGGTGCTGTTCCTGGCCTCGTTCGCGGCGATCTTCCTCATCCACACCTACGCCGGAGGCACCAAGTCCACGGAGAACTTCTTCGTTCCGCGGTTGTGGCCCGATACGTCGGTGTCACCGGTGGCTGATGTCCACGCGGATCCCGTGTGGTTCGCGCAGACTGAGATCCCGGTCGATCAAACCTACTGGTTGTCCTACTATTTCCCGCTGACCCGACTCGTCGAGTTCTACTTCGGGGTCTTCGCCGCGAAGCTGGTCTGGGAGAAGCGGTTCACCAATGTCTCCATCACCTGGGCGCTCATGTTGCTGGCTTTCTCCTACGGCGCGACCTGGTTCGTACCGGTCGCCTTCAAGATGAGCGTGATCATGTCGGTGCCCATGACCATCGTCGTCGCGACCCTCGCGGTACGTGATATGAAGGGGATCTCGAAAGGCATCGGCGGACCACGGATGGTTCTGCTCGGAAACATCTCGTTCGCCTTCTACATGGTGCAGTTCCCCGTGATGGTGTTCGTCCAGCGGTACTTCATCGCCGGAACTTCCCACGGCTTCAAGGGATGGTTGGGTGCCGCTACCGTGAGCTTCATCCTCTCCTTCATCGCTGCATGGTTGATGTTCACCTTCGTCGATGATCCCCTGATGAAAGCCACGGCCGGGACCCGCGGCAACAGGAGACCCCGCAGCAGCACCACCACCGGCCGGACCAATGTCCTGCGCCGCGACATCGCCGTTCTTCTCGGTCGGGCCCCCGACCCGAGAAGACAGGATAAGGGGTGAGGCGGATACCATCCCTCCATCATCCACCGCAGCAGTATCCCCTTCCCAGACCCACCATATCCCGACACTGGAGTTCCTGATGCATCTACACCGTATTCCCGCCCTCGCCGCCGCACTCTGCGCCGGAGTCGTCCTCACTCTCGCCGCCTCGCCGGCGTCGGCGGTCGGTTCCTCCGCCAATGACATCGGAACCTGGAACCGCGTCACCACGTCCTCCCAGAACCGGCAGGACGTCAGAGCCCCGGAGGGGGGCGCCAGAGTCCTCGTCTTCGGTGACTCCCACACCGGAGGCGTCACGGCACCGATGTACGCGGATTCCCGTGGTTGTCTCCACTCATCCCGGAGCTGGCCGAATCAGCTCCGGGAGGCGACCGGACTCGCGGAAGCGGACATTCTCGACGCCTCCTGTTACGGAGCGTCACTCGCAGCCAACGGTGTGACCCTCTCAGATCAGGTGCGTTATGCGGAATCACTGGGAGGTCTCGGACCGAGGACCAGCGATATCCTGATTCAGTTGGGTAGCAACGACGACTGGTCCCGGCCCGGACTCACGATGTTTAAATCACAGAAGAACTGTGCCGCTGACCTCATCGGTAGTTGCGGTCAGCGGGGAATCGACCGGAAGCGGTTCATCGACCCCTCCGCGATCACTCCCGATGCATATGTCTCGAGGGTGGAACAGGTGGTGGACTACCTGCGTTACTACGCACCGCAGGCCCGGATTCAGCTCGTCAGTTACACCAGGCTCGCTCCGGAATACGGTCGGGACATGTGTCTCAAAGTCGGACCGGTGAATACGGTCATCCCCGAAAGCTGGCCGATCGCTGACTCACACCGCAACCTCGTGGTCGCGCAGCGGGAGGCCGCTCGTCGACTCAACCTCGGGTTCGTCGATGTGGACGCCGCCACCGCCGGGCACAGCAGTTGCGCTCCTGATTCATGGGTGACGGGAACGCTTGACGGTTCTGACCAGTTCAGGAACTTCCTCGTGTGGCACCCCACGGCCACAGCGAACTGGGTGACCGCAGACCAGGTTCGAAGTAATCTCAGAGGTTGAGACCGGAAGCACCGAGGCCGAACCACCGACCATTCCTAAATCTGAATCTACCGCAGGGAAACGCCATGAAAAACACCCGACGAATCGCCGCCACAGCCACCATCCTGGCCTTGACCGTGGGTCTTGCCGCGTGCAATGACGCGGACAAGTCCGGGTCCGAAGAGACCACGACCTCCTCAACCAGCACGACGAGGTCCTCGAGTCCCACGACGACATCGGCGGAGGAGAAGACCTCCGTGGTCGAGACATCCACAGCGGAACCTGAAGTGGACAGCCCGGAGAAGGCTCCTGCCCCGGCTCCGGCTCCTGCCCCGGCTCCGGCTCCTGCTCCTGCCCCGGCTCCTGCTCCTGCCCCGGCTCCTGCTCCTGCCCCGGCTCCTGCTCCTGCCCCGGCTCCTGCTCCTGCCCCGGCTCCTGCTCCTGCCCCGGCTCCTGCTCCTGCCCCGGCTCCTGCCCCGGCTCCTCCGCAGTTGCCCGGTGGCGGGGACGGCCGTCCGGGTTACTAACTGACACCCATCTGAGGTATGTGAACGACGAAAGCCGTCACCCACTGTGGGTGCTTGTCGTGTCGGTACACCGGGATGAGCGTCACGGTGGCCGGATGCCGATGACTCCGTGGGACCATTGATGTCGACACCGGGACGCCGACGGGGAACAGGGGAGTTCCCCGGAACCGGTCACCGCCGGAGGATGGATCGGTGGAACCCACCGCCGCGACGATGGACGGACGCGACGTGGTCGGAACCGGTGGAGACCGGACAGGACAGCCGATTATGCGGGCCGTCGACACGGCGGTGCGTATCCCCCGCTGACGCCCCGGAGATCCTCCGACCGTCAGGAAGTGTCTGCGTCCGCGGTCCCTGCCGCATCCGCAACGGGGGAGGGGGTTGTCCGTGGTGCACTCCGGGGAACGGCCAGGGCGGGGATGCCGGATCCGTGGGACCGGAGAAACACGGAGCGACCCGGTGCCGGACACGGCGGATCGTGTCTGAGACGCGCACGCGGACCGATGAGTGGTCCAGTGTCCGTGACGTTCCGACAGCATCACGGACGACCCCTGATCTCCTCGTACCGTGCCAGTGCGTTGCGTCGCTCCTCCGCATGATCGACGATCGGTGCCGGATATTCAGGGGGCAGATTCCGTATCGCGTGGATGTCACCGGCCGGAACACCCCGCAACTCCGGTACCCAGCGGGTGATGTAGCAGGCATCCGGATCGAACTTCCTACCCTGCGTCATCGGATTGAACACCCGGAAGTAGGGGGATGCGTCCGTACCCGTCCCCGCACACCACTGCCACGAATGCTGGTTGCTAGCCACATCAAAATCCACCAGGTGCCGGCGAAAGTGCTCCGCACCTGACTGCCACGGCAAGTGGAGGTCCTTCGTCAGGAAACTGGCCACCAGCATCCGCACCCGGTTGTGCATCCAGCCCGTCGCCGCAAGCTGACGCATCCCGGCATCCACGATTGGGAAGCCTGTGAGTCCCCGGGCCCACAGGTCGAACTCCGTGCCCGCCTCGTTCCACCGGAAACCCGCGAACCGTGGATTGACGTCACTGTGCGCCGTTTCGGGCCGGTGGTAGAGAAAATCAGCGTAGAACTCACGGAATGCCAGCTCCCGCGCGAACGCCTCCTTATCCACCTCCGGCGCATCTGCCCTGGACAGCGTCGCCAGCAGACTCCGCGGATGCAGGGCACCCACGGCCAGCCACCCCGAGATCCGGGAAGTGCCGTCGATCGCCGGGATGTCCCGGTTCTCCGCGTAACCGCCCAACCGATCCCGCAGGAACTCACACCAGTCCCGCCACGCTCGTGTCACCGGCAGCCCACGGTCACCGGGGAGAGCGCCCACCGGATCATCGGCGCCGTAATCACACCACGCCCGGTAGAACGGCGTGAACACCTTGTAGTGCCCGCTCTGCCCCGTGCGCAGAATCCCCGGATCGACGGCGTACGCCGACCCGGCGGCCTCCATCACACCGGGACCCAGGGCGTCCGAGACCGCCCGGTCACGGGCCAGACCCGACGGCGTGAAATCGGCGCTCACCCACACCTTCGCCGGGTTCAACCCCGGAATGATCTCGCGCGGATCGCCGTCGAAAACCTCCACCATGCGGTGCGCACGGACCTCATCCAACGCGGCGTCGAGGAGCGCCTGCTGAAATCCGTTCGCCGCAGGCTCCCGCACCACGACGACCCGCGCACCGGGACCGCCCGCAGCCAGCGCCGGATGATCGTGCAGGCGCAGATCCCGGCGCAGCCAGACAACCTGGTCAGCGCAGGACACGCTTGCCCCAGCGCAGAGCCGTCGACATCACGTCCGCGAACAGCTCCCGGTCGACACCGGGCGGTCCCGACACCGGCACCAGGTGCTGCGTCGCGACGGTGCGGGTCTCCGTGTACTTCGTCAACCCCACCGCCCCGTGCCGTCGACCCAGCCCCGAGGCCCGCCAACCACCCATCGGGGCGGCCACCGACCCCCACGCCGCGGCGAAACCCTCATTCACGTTAACGGTGCCCGCATGCAGCCGCGAGGCGATCCGGCGGCCCGTTGACGGCTTCGCCCACACACTCGCATTCAGCCCGTAGATGGTCTCGTTGGCCCGCTCCACCGCCTCGTCGACACTAGTGACCGTCTCCAGGAACACCACCGGGCCGAACACCTCCCCGTCATACAACTCCGCGTCCGGCGGCACATCCGTCAACACCGTCGGCGCGTAGAACGTCGGCCCCAACTCCGGCAGCGGATGGCCACCGGCGAGCACCCGCGCGCCCTTCGACACCGCATCATTGACCACTGACCGCACCCGCTCCAGGTGCTCCTCGGAGATCAGGCAACCCATGTCGACGTCCCAGCCGGGACCCGCCCCGACCGTCATCGCCGACACCTCCGCCAGGAACCGGGCCGTGAAGCCACCGGCGACTTCCTCATGCACGTAGATCCGCTCCACGGAGATGCACAACTGGCCCGTGTTCGCGAAGCACGCCTGACGTGCGCCACGCGCCGCGCGCGCTAGATCCGCGTCCGGGGCGACGATCAACGGATTCTTGCCGCCCAACTCCGCTGAATAACCGATCAATCGCTCACCGGCCTTCGCCCCCAGTATCCGGCCCGTCGCCGTGGAACCCGTGAACATCAGGTAGTCACACTCGTCGGCGATCGCCCCGCCGACCTCCTCCCCAGGCCCGGGGAGGACCTGGAACAGCTCCGTCGGCAGACCCGCAGCAGACAACAACTCTGAGGCCTTCAATGCCGTCAACGGCGTCGCCGAATCCGGCTTCACCACCACCGCGTTACCCGCCAAGAGAGCAGGAACCGCGTCCGACACAGCCATCGACAACGGATAATTCCACGGGGAGATCACCCCCACCACACCGACCGGCTCCCGCTCCACGACGGTCCGGGTCAGCACCGGCAACGCCCCCTTCACCCGCTGCGGCGCCAAGAGACCGGCCGCCGCGAACGCATAGTGCCGCGCGGTCACCGCCACGTCGAGTACCTCATCGAACGCACTGGCCCGGTTCTTGCCCGTTTCCGCCTGTATCAGATCCAACAACTCGTCCCGGTGCGACAGCACCAGATCATGGAACCGCAACATGATCGCCTTCCGGTCCGACACCGGCGTCGCGGCCCAGACCGGCTGAGCCCGCCTCGCAATGGCGAACGCCGAACGGACATCCGCTCGCGTGTGGCCCATCACCCGACCTACCATCCGACCATCCACCGGACAAGTAATCGTGATGGCAGCGGCAGTCGTGGAAGAATCAGTCATACACTCCAACCTATGGGAAACATCTTCATCTCGGGCGGCGCCCAGGGAATCGGGGCAGCCGTCGCCAGCCGCTTCCTCCGCGAGGGCTGGACCGTCGGCGTCTACGACATCTCCATCGACGGCCCCGACATCAGTAAAGAACAGGGCGGCACCATGATCAGCGGCCACCTCGACGTCACCGATCCGGACAGTTGGGACACCGCACTAGCCGAATTCACCGCCCACACCGGCGGGCAACTCGACGTCCTCGACAACAACGCCGGCATCATCGCCGACGGACACCTCGCCGAGATGAACCCCGGGCACATCGCCGCACAGATCAACGTCAACTGCCTCGGCGTCACACTCGGCGCACATGCCGCCCACCCCTACCTCGCGGCGACGCCCGGCTCCCACCTCGTCAACATGGCCTCCGCGTCCGCGATCTACGGCCAGCCCGACATCAGCGTCTACTCCGCCACCAAGTTTTATGTCGCCGGTCTCACCGAGGCATTGAACCTCGAATGGCACGCCGACGGAATCCGCGTCGTCGACCTGTGGCCCCTCTGGGCAAAAACCAGCCTCGCCACCGTCAACGCCGGATCCGTCCGCCGCCTCGGCGTCAACATCACACCCGAAGCCATCGCCGACGTCCTCTGGGACGCCGTACATCCCACCAGCCGCCTCAGTCGCGCAAAAGTCCACTACAACGTGTCCACCGCCGACCGCATCATGCACACCGCCCGCGAACTCACCCCACACTGGATGGGCAAGATCATCACCAGGCTGGTCGCCGGTTGACCCCCTTCACCCCGGACATCGCCCGCATCCACGACTCCGCACTCCGCTCCATCTCCCGCGTCATCAGGGAAACCGCACAACCAACCCCACCCGACGACGCACTGTCCGCCACCGCCGACGCACTGCGTCGCGGTGGTGTCCTCGTGCTCACCGGCGCCGGGGTGTCCACCGACTCCGGCATCCCCGACTACCGCGGCCCCGCCGGGTCCCTCACCCGCGGCCGACCCATGACCTACCAGGAGTTCCGCCACGACCCCGAAGCACTCCACCGCTACTGGGCCCGCAGCTTCATTGGCTGGCGCCACATGGCCGGCGCGAGACCCAACCGCACCCACCACACCCTCGTCGAACTCGAACGCGCCGGGCTCATCACGGGAATCATCACCCAGAACGTCGACGGCCTCCACACCGCCGCCGGATCCCGCACCGTCATCGGACTACACGGCGATCTCTCTGTCGTCACCTGCCTCCACTGCGGCAACCGCGAACCCCGCCACGACCTCGACCGCCGCCTCGACGCGGCGAACCCCGGCTACCTCGAACGTGCCCTGGCCACAGGCACAGGAAACGTGCGACCCGACGGCGACATCGACCTCACCCCCGACGTCGTCACGCACTTCCGGCTTGTCGGCTGCACCACCTGCGGCTCCACACTCCTCAAACCCGACGTCGTCTACTTCGGCGAACCCGTCCCCACCAGTCGGCGGGACGCCGTCGGCAGGCTCCTCCGCGACTCGCGCGTCCTCATCGCCATGGGCAGCTCACTCGCCGTCATGAGTGGATACCGCATCGCACTCGACGCCTGCCGCGCCGGGCTTCCCCTCATCGTCATCAACGGTGGCCCGGGGCGCGCCGACAGCCGCGCCGACGTACTGTGGCGCACCAGCGTCGCCGACGCCTCCGACCGAATCCTCGACGCCCTGGAACTGTGATGCGAATCCTGTCCCTATGCATCTTCATCGCGGCCCTGGCCTGGGCGCTTCTTCCCGGGAACACAGCCACCACGTGGCCTCTCATCGCCCACTTCACCGCATTTCCGGTCGTGGTCGGTGCGGGGCTGGGGCTCATCGGTGTCGCCGGTGTGCTACTGCGGCGTTTCCGGCCTCTGCTCGCCGCCGGTGTAGTTCTCGTCATCGCCGGTGCGGGCAGCTTCCTGCCCGTCCAACAGCCCGCCGTTAGTGACGCGGACGACGGCGGGCTCATTGTCCTCGAGTGGAACACCGGAGACTCCGTCACCCCGGAGGCCCTCGCCACCCTCATTCGAGACGTCGACCCCGACATCGCCGTCCTCCCCGAGTACTCCGGTGCGGCTCCCGCCGGGTACCGGTCCTTCGTTAGCAGCGAGATGCCCGTCACCGTCCTGGTCGCGGAAGAACTCGGGGACTACCGAGCCGTTGAGGTCCCCGGATCATCCGAGGTCACGTTTGGTACCGTGCACGTCTCCACCGGGCGCCCCGGGGAGCGGACACCGGACGTCATCGGCCTCCACACCGCACCACCACTACCCGGACTCATGGGCCGGTGGCACGATGACCTGGAAACCATCGTGTCCCTCGCCGAGACGCACCCCGATGCGCTGATCATCGGGGACCTCAATGCCGTGCCTCGTCATGGCGTGTTAGCACGTACCGACACGCACGCCGACGCGGCGGCCGCCGCTCCGCTTCTCGGTCGTGGAACCTGGCCCACCGCCCTCCCCGGCTGGGCGAGATCGCCGATCGACCACATCCTCATCCCCCACGGATGGAGCGTCGTCGACGGAGGCGTGCGTGTCCTCGACACCGGGGGATCCGACCACGCCCCGGTCGTCGCGCACATTCGCCGGGGATAGAACCGGAGAAGCAGGGGGCTGGGTGCCGCGCCCTGTCCCCGGATGTGTGCCTCTCGTGCTCGTTGACTGGGTAGCCCCCGGACAAATGGTGGCCGAGGTGTGGTCGACAATGTTGCTACCGCGTGCGAACACCTCCGTTCCAGAGTGCTGACATGGAGAAACAGTCGTGACTATTGCGTGCTGACACGTAGTAACGAGGCGCCTGCCCTGCAGGGACAAACCGGGATCATTCCGGGCGGCACTCTTCCCGATCTGGTCGCCCAGGCGCGCTACCACGTGCGAACATCGCCCCGCGCGGCCCTTCACCTGCGAGAACCGCATTCGTCACTGCGTGTTAACACGCATTAACGATGCTGTCCCCGACTCGCTTGATCCGCCCACGACCCGCGGCCTGTCCGACGTTCCGCCCGCTCCGGAACCGATCGTCCGGTCCCACGGTCTGACGGGGCATGACCACCCGAACGGAAAAGACAACTCCCGGTGAAGCATCGGCAGCGCCCGGGTCTGCCCCGCCGTTGATCGACACGCGTCCGCTCCGGGGCGCGGCCCGGGCCCGGGTCTACGCGTCGGCCCGGAAGCACGATCTGATGTGTGCGATCCGCGGGATCTATCTTCGGTCGGACACGGTCGATGGGTCTGATGAGGCGAAGTGGCGGGCGTACGCGGTCGCTCTTCTGCACCGCTATCCGAAGGCGGTCGCGATGGCGGAGACCGCGGCGTCGCTCCACGGTTTTCCGCTGGCGGACGCGGCACGGGAGCCGAGTCTGCAGTATCCGCGCCGGACCACGTTCCCGTCGTGCGGGCGAGTTCGGTTCCGGTCGGCGCCGACGGTGGCGCGGGCTGATCGTGTCCGTGTGGAGACGGCGTGGGGGCCGGTGTGGGTGACGTCGCCGCTGCAGACGGCGATCGATGTCGCCCGGTACGGGAGCGTGGAGGATGCGCTGGTGGTGTTCGATCATTGTCTGCGGGAGCGGGTGTTCACGCTTGACGACATCGTATCCCGCCTTTTGGCCCTGGGGCCGGTGCATCGTCTCGCCCGGGTGGTCCGGGTTTTGGTGGTGGTGAATGGGGCGTCGGAGAGTCCGCGGGAGACGTTGGTCCGGTACCGGTTGTGGGTTCTGGGTTTTCCGTTGCCGCTGGTGCAGGCGACGGTTCGGGATCGGGGTGGCGTGTTCGTCGCGCGCACCGATTTCTGTTTCCCCGACCACGGGGTGGTGGTGGAGTATGACGGGCGGCCGAAGTACGGGGTGGTTGATGAGCCGGGGGAGTTCGACGGGCTGAGTGGTGATGATCTGGTGGGGGCGCGGGTCGCGAAGACGCTGCGGACGCGGGATGCGTTGATGGGGGAGCAGCGTCGCCAGCGTCGTCTGGAGGCTCTGGGTTTCCGGGTGGTGCGGGTGAATTGGGAGACGTTCCGGGGTGGGGAGTGGACGGATCACCTGCGTCGGTTGCTGGAGCTTGAGGCGCCCGCTGTTGCGTGCCGTGGTGTGCCCGCGTGGCGGCATCCGAAGGTGGTGGTGGATGCCGCGCGGGGGTCGGTGGCGTCTCTTATCGTGCGGCTGCTCGGCGTAACTCCCGGTGTGCCGATGCGGTGGACACAGTGAGCAGTAGGGTGCTGAGGGCCAGTGCCACGGGGAGGCGGGCACCGGTGGCCGTCAACGGCCAGGCGGGCATCGCAGGCAGCCAGAGTGGTGTTTCGGCCAGTACTGATCCGCCGAGTGTGACGGACAGGACCGTGAGGAACACGGTCGCGGCGATCACCGCGCCTGTCCCGGTTCGGACGCAGAGGGCGAGAGCCGCCGTGACCATGACGGCCCCGACCACTACCAGCAGTCCGATCATTCGCAGGATCTCCGGCAGTGGTGTTCCGCGCAGTGCGAGGATGGCGCCGGTCCCGAGTCCCACGGCAGCCACCAGCACGTCGAGCCAGACGATGACACCGGGGATCACCCGCCGTGTCCGGCAGACGGTGATCCGCCATGCGGGCTGCAGCGCGGACCAGGTGACCACGGCCCCGACACCACACCCCAGGGGCAGGATCAGGTGTACCGCGAGGTCCGCGGTCCACGATCCGGCGACGGCGATCAGCGCCAGCGCCGCGAGAGTGAGGGGGGTGAGTGCGGTGCGGAGCAGCGCGTGGCTCAGTGCCGCGCCTGTCGACGCCCGTCCCTTCCGCAGGTCTGCGGCGGGTTCGGCGTCCCAGGTTCCGGTGTGTGATGTGGCCACTGCGGTTGATCTGTCGGGCCGGGTGCGGGGTGTCCCGATGAGGACGTACGCGGTGGCGGTGAGGGCCGCGAACACCAGGCAGAGAACCGTGGCGGTGGCCGGGGATTCCGTGGCGAGCGGATCACCCGGGTGGAGCGGGACGGCATTGGAGCGGACACCGAGGATCGGCAGCATGAGTCGTACCGCCCACGTTGGTGGAAGGAGGATCCACAGCGGATGTTCCGCGGTCAGTGTGCCCGCGACCTGCCACACCACCGCGACCAGGAGGGCCGGGATCAGGCCGACCCATCGGCTGATCACGCCGAACATCGCGACGAGACCGGCGCCGCCGATCCAGGCGTACACCCAGGCCACCGGGAGTAGGAGAGTGCCGAAATCGCAGGCGAGCATGGCTGCCAGGATGATCAGCAGGACGATGAGGCGAGCACCCCGGACCAGGCGCGGTGACACTGGCCGGATCCCGGTCCCGCCCTCCCGGCAGGTCTTCTCCCGCTTCTCCGGAAGACCGGACAGCAGCGCCATGAGCGGTGCCGCCATGCCGGTGACGTAGAGTGCCTGCCAGGCGCCACGGCCGGCATCCGAGTAGTTGGTGAGGATTCCCAGCCCGGCGAGCGCGAAACCGAGGAGCGGAAAGTAGGCGACGGTCGTGTTCTTCGTTCGGACGAGTTCCGCCCGGATCACGCGGATCATCGGATCGCCGTGAGGTCGAGGAACCGGGACTCTAGTTCGCCGGCCGGCGCGAAGGCGTCCAGCGGGCCGGAGTATGCGGCCCGCCCGTTGTGGAGCACGGTGATGTCGTCGGCGGTGCGGGCGATCTCGCCGAGCTGGTGTGAGCTGATCAGCACGGTCCCACCGGCGTCGACGTAGCCACGCAGGAGTCCCCGCAGCGCGACGGTGCCCTCCGGATCGAGGCCGTTCTGCGGTTCGTCGAGGAGCAGGATCCGCGGCCCACCCAGCAGAGCGACGGCCAACGCCAGGCGGGATCTCATGCCGGTGGAGAAACTACGCACCTTCTTCCGACTCGTACCGGTCAGGCCCACGACCCCGAGAACCCGGTCGATCTCGGCGTCGTCGAGGCCGAGGAGCAGAGTGTGGACGCGGAGGTTGTCCCGCGCACTCAGGTGCGGGTACAGCGCCGGTCCGTTGACCGAGGCACCCACTGACGCCCGATCGACCTCCACCGTGCCGCCGGCCCGGTCCTCGAGTCCGAGGATGATCCGGAAACACGTGGATTTGCCCGCACCGTTCCGGCCGACCAGCGCGTGGATCCGGCCCCGGTCGACGGTCATGGTGAATCTGTCCAGAACCTGCTGGTTCCGGTAGCTGATGGAGATGTCGCGACACTCGATTGCCGATTCGTGGTTGCTCATGACACCAGTGAAACGTCGACTGGCCGTCGGCACATCCGTCGCGCGGGGGAATCAGAGGTGCAGCTCGTGGTCCCTGGCCCACAGTGCGAGTCCCACCCGGTCCCGGGTCCCCGTCTTCGCCAGCAGGCGGGAGATGTACGTCTTCACCGTTGCTTCCCCGATGTGTAGGTCGGCGGCGATCTCGGCGTTGGTGCGGGCCCGGGCGATTCCCGCCAGGACGTCCCGCTCGCGGTCCGTCAACGGCTCCGCGGGTGGGGTGGGTGTGTGTCCGCGGAACACCCGCAGCACATAGTCCGTGACTCCCGGGGACAGCACCGACGCTCCGGCGTCCACGCGTCGTACGGCGTCGATCAGCGCTTCCGGCCCACAGTCCTTCAGGAGGAAACCGTGCACACCCGTGGTCAGGGCGTCGCGGACCAGCTCGTGCGCGTCGAATGTCGTCAGCATCAGCACCCGGACGCCCGGGTGTCGGGCGAGGATCTCGCGCGCCACACCGATCCCGTCGACACGCGGCATCTGGATGTCCAGAACCGCGACATCGACCCGGTGTGCGGCGACCGCCTCCAGGGCCTCCGCGCCGTCGGCGGCGGTGGCGACGACCTTGATGTCCGGCCGGGTCGACAGGGTCATCTCCAGCGCCTCAACCACCAGCGGCTGATCGTCCGCGAGCAGCACCCGGATCACGGCGCCACCACCGGGAAGCTGGCCACCATCTGCGCGTGCGCCGGATCGGACACATCCACATCCAGGGTCCCGCCGAGGTGCTCCACCCGCTCGCGCACACCGGTCAACCCGGCGCCGGAATGCCGCGTCCGCCGCGGAATCGGGCCGCCGACACGACTGTCCACCACCACGTGTACCTCATCGGTGACCTCCACGGTGAGCGTCACGGTGCTGCCCGGGCCCTGGTGACGCAGCACGTTCGTCAGCGCCTCCTGCACCACCCGGCGCAGCGTCAGGCGGACAACCTGCGAGTCCGAGACCTCCCCCTCCGGCAACGATGCCTCAACCGTGAGCCCGGCGGACCTGAATTCCCCGACCATGTCCCGGATCCCGGCCATGCCCGTCACCGACGTCGGCGGGGAATCGTCACGCAACGTCCCCACGATCCCGCGCACCTCCTCGAGGGCCTCCGAGCTGACCTTCTGGATCGTCGACAGGATCTCCGCCCGCCTGTCCGTCGCCCCACCGCCGAGCATCACACCCGCCCCGGCCTGCATGTTGATCAGCGTCAGGCTGTGCGCCAGCACATCATGGATCTCCCTCGCGACACCCGCACGCTCCCGCTCGCGCGCCGCCTCCTGCTCCGCCACCAGGTGCCGCTCCGCGGTCCGCGCGCTGCGGGCCGAGACGAACACCAGGCCCAGAACCAGCCACTGAAGCGCGATCCAGCTCGCCGCCTGCACGCCGGTGGCGCGTTCGAAATGATCGGGTGTCCACCACCACAGCAGCGGGGAGAAGAAACACCAGATGGACTGAATGGCGGTGAAAACACCGGGGACGAGTAGATCGGAGCGGTACCGGGCCGTCGAGTACACCACCATCGGCACCGCGACCAGGAACGGGCTGATTCCCAGGTTCGCCGGCAGCGCCGTGAGCCAGTTCACCGTCCACGCCACGGTCAGGATCGTCAACGCGATCGCCGCCGGGACGACCCGGCTACGCCACACCGCGAACGCGGGGACGAAGAGAACCGCGAGCAGTACTTCAACCAGTGTGGACGGAGCGGGGGTGTCGGACAGGGCGACGATCAGGTGGAACACCGCCAGCGCGGCCGCCAGCGCAGCGAACACCAGGTCAAGAAGCCGGAGCCGGTTGCCGGTGGTGTCGGCGAGCTCCGGTCGGTGGGTAGATGGTGCCGGTGTGGTCCCCATGGCCGAAAGTCTAGGCGCGCCGGTGCGGGCAGTGATCTGCACGGTGCGGCGCGTCGGCGGGGTATGAGCGGTGTTCGGGCCGTCGGAAATGTCGTCGGTACGTGCGAACCCGGCGGAAGAACGGAGAAAATCCAGGCCGGTGTTCATCACTCGTGCGTGTTAACACGCACCGACGACAACCGGGGCTGGCTGTTCGCCGCAGGGCCCGCGTGTCGTCACCACGTGCAAACGTGTCGATGATGGAGGGAAACGCCTGCTCACTCGTTTCGTCAGTGGGTGTTGACACGCACCGACGACATGAAGGCGGCGCCTGGGTCGGAGAGGCTACCGGGGGACACACAGCGTGGTTACTCTGGGCGGCATGGAGACACGGTCAACGGACACGCCCACCGGATGGATGACGCATGACTCGGTCGAAGCGGCAGTCGACGACCTGATCAGGCGCTACGACGATGCTGTGGAACTCGCTTGCGAGGTTCTGAACTCCGGGGACGGAGGTGACGGAGCGGCCGGGTCGGCCGACTACAGCCGTTACACCGGCGTCGTCTACCCCAAGCTCATCGTCGAGGTGAAGTCCTGGCGCCCCATCGACCGCACCGAACCCTTCGGCTACGTCGACCGGGCGGGACGCTACGCCGCGACCATCTCCCGCCCCCGGCTCATGCGGCGTTATCTGACGGAGCAGTTGGATCGTCTGACCACCAACTATCCGTGCACAATTTCCACCGGCCCGTCGGAGGTGCGTATCCCGCCGGAGTACCTCTCCCTTCCCGCCGACTGCCCACCACCGCCGCGTGTCCACGATGACGCGGGTGTCATCCCGCGACCGAGCCTCGACGACGTGCACGATGGGATCATCGACGGGTCCTGGGACGTGTTCCAGGATTCCGAGATGCCGTTGTTCCATTTCTCACCGCAGCGTTTCGACATCGCCTGTGAACGCATCGAGCACTACACCGGCATCCGGGTCGAGGGTGTGCAGAAGTACATCCTGTTCACGAACTACGCCATGCACACCACCGAGTTCGTCCGATACGCACTGTCGGAGCTGGCGAACCCCGAATCCCGCTACACGGAGCTCCGCCTCAACGACGGTCGCGTACTCCGGCGCGGGGAGGTTGACGGCGTGGAACTGCAGACACTGCTCGGGCTGTCGTCACGCCAGATGCCGCGCTACGATCTCGCGGCCGAGGACAACACCGGCGTGACGATCATCAACATCGGGGTGGGGCCGTCCAACGCCAAGACGATCACCGACTGCCTGGCGGTTCTCCGGCCCGAGTGCTGGATCATGATCGGCCACTGCGCGGGTCTCGACGGTCGCATGCGCATCGGCGACCTCATTCTCGGCAACGCCTACCAGCGCCGGGATCACATCCTCGACGACCGGATCGGCCTCGACATCCCGATTCCCGCCGTGCCCGAGGTGCAGCGCGCGCTGGAGAAGTCGGTGAACGCGGTCTACGGCGACAATCAGTCACTCATGCGCACCGGTACGGTCATGTCGACCGACGACCGGAACTGGGAATGGCACACGCCGCGGGATCTGTGGCGGATCCTACGTGGCTCCACGGCGGTGGCCGTCGACATGGAGTCAGCGACCCTTGCCGCCAACGGATACCGCTACCGGATTCCCTACGGCACGCTGCTCAGCGTCTCCGATCTCCCGCTGCACAATGTGCCCAAGCTGCCCGCCGGTGCCCAGGCGTTCTACTCCTCATCGAAGGAGGCGCACCTCATCTGCGCGATGCGCGCCATGGAGAAACTCGCCGCCAAGCCCGAGAAACTGCACACCAGGAAACTGCGCCGCACGATCGGGGAAGTGCCGATGCGCTGATCAGCGCAGGTTGACCCCGGAGGAACCGAACAGGCCCTGTGTGACCTCGTACAGAGCACCACTGGCGACCAGGCCGAGCATGGAGGTCTGCGCCCAGGCGGGTGTGCGTCCATCGGTGGGTGGGAAGAAGATGTCGCGGATGATCGTCTCGTAGTTCGACGAGGTGTACGAGCTCAGCTCCGAAGCGGCGGTGTCGAGGATCTCCCGGGAGTCCCGGTGTTCGGGACTGCCTGGTTCCGGCGTGGGCCAGGGAGTGGCGCTGGCTGGTGCGGTGAGACCGAGAAGGAGGACTCCCGCAGTGGCGGCGGAAACGATGATTCGGCGAAGGGACATCGGTAACTCCTCAAATAGGGAACCGGATTATGGGTTCGTTTCTACCGGAGAACGACCCCGGAGGAGCCGAAGATACCCCCGGTGAGGAGGAAGAAGATCGTCCCGAGGACAGCCTGAATCTGTGCCTCCGGGCTTCCCGGGGCTGGTGCATGGCTGGAGGGGGCACTGATCTGGGAGGACAGTGCCGCGAGTGGATTGGCGGTGGCCGGAGCTGCGACTGCGGTGCTGATCGTGCAGGCGGCGATGGCGGCGGCGAGGGTACGGCGTAGCTTCATCATGTTCCTTTGGTCGCTGGTTGGATTCGTTGATAATAACAGTCTGGTAAATGGCGGAAGATACAATCCCGCTATGCCCTCACGCTCTTCGTGCTCTGCCTCCGGTGGACGTGACGCGACGACCAGTCCGGAGATCTCGACCGGTTACCGCGACGGAATGGTGGAGGTTCTCACTGATTCCTATGCGGTGTCGACGGCGAATTGTTACGCCACGGACGCCGCGGTGGGGGTACTGGCGGATGGTGGTTCAGCTCTTGATGCCGCTGTCGCCGCCCAATTCATGCTCGGCCTCACCGAACCGCAGTCCTCCGGCATCGGTGGTGGCTGCTACCTGCTGCACTTCGATGCAGCAAGTGGGAAGGTCACGGCGTTCGACGGTCGGGAGACCGCACCCGCTGCGGCAACCGGGACCTATTTGACCAGAATCGGTGCCGACGATCCCCGGCCCCCGGTACCGGATGCCCTGCGTTCGGGGCGCTCCATCGGTATCCCGGGTGCCGTTACCGCACTCGAACTGGCACACCGGAAATTCGGGCGTACGGACTGGGCGGAGTTGATCGCCCCGGCGATTACGCGAGCAAGGAAGGGTTTCCCGATCAGTCACCGCCTCTGGGCGTCGATCGATGACGCCAAGGTCGACCTCTCCCGCTGCCCCGACGCTGCCCGCTACTTCCTCGATGACGCGGGCCAAGCGAAAACGGAGGGGACCGTACTCACCAATCCCGACTATGCACGAACGTGTGCGTTCATCGCGGAACACGGGGCAGAGGCGCTGCACACCGGGGAGCTCGCGGAGGCGATCGTGGAGCGGGTGGGACGGGCGTCGACAAGCGTGACACCAGGACTCATGACCCTCGCCGACCTTGCCGAATACCGGGCGATCGAATGTGAGCCACTGTGGTCGACGTACCGGGGGTTGCGTCTCGCCGGGATGCCGCCATCCTCTTCCGGTGGTATCACGGTTGCCGCAATCCTCGGGATGCTCGAACACTACGATCTCGCGGGCCTACGCCCCGACGGGGTGCCCCAGCCCGACCTCGTCCATCTCATCAGTGAGGTCGAGCGCCTGGCCTACGCGGACCGGGACACGTTCATCGCCGACGGATATCCACTGCCCGACATGCTTGATCGTGACTACCTGAGGGAACGTGCCGCACTCATCGACCCGGACCGGACCATGGGCACCGCTGAACCCGGTCTCCCCACGAACGGACTTGCCGCCGGACGTGATCTGCCCGAGTACGGGACCAGCCAGGTCAGTGTCATCGACGCCGCAGGCAACGCCGTCAGCCTCACCACGAGTATCGAGATCGGATTCGGGTCCTTCCACATGGTGCGCGGGTTCCTCCTGAACAACACTCTGACCGACTTCTCCGCCGAACCCGCTGACATCCACGGGCGTCCCGTGGCTAACCGCGTGGAACCCGGCAAACGGCCGCGCTCATCGATGGCGCCGACCCTCGTGTTCGACGGCCCCGATCTGCGGGCCGTGGTCGGGGCGCCGGGTGGCGCGGTGATCATTCAGTACGTGGTGAAGATCCTCATCGCCCTCATCGACTGGGGCTTCGATGCCCAGCAGGCGGTGGATGCCCCGAACTTCGGGGCGCGGAACACCCGCGTCACGGGTGTTGGTGGTGAACATCCCCTGATCGGCTCGGCGGAGGACGGTACGGCCCAGGCGCTTGTCGACGACCTGGTGACCCGAGGCCACCGCGTGCAGCTCGCCGACCAACCGAGCGGTGCCGCCGTGCTTGCAGTACGACCCGACGGGCGGATCAGTGGTGGGGCTGATCCGCGACGTGAAGGGACCGTCGGCGGAGAGTAATCCCTCCTGGCCGGAGGTAGGGGCGTTTTCTCACTGGTGCGTGTTAACACGTACTGGCAACGGGTCCATCCAGGGTTTTTCGGCTGTGCGGGTCGTCTTTGCACGTGGTGACGAAGATCCTGGATCACGGGCTGGGTGCGGGGTGGTGGCACTGCCGGTAGTGGACCTGTAGATCGTCAGTGCGTGTTAACACGCACTGGTGGAGCAGGCGACCTGGGTTTTCCTGTCTGCGCGATGATGTTTGCACGCAGTGACGACGCATGGAGGCCCCTAGAACCGGGGTGTGCCACGTCAGTGGTGGGACAGTGGTTAGTTCGGGTGCCCCATCCCGGGTGGGGTTTGTCGACGTCCGCCCGGTTCGTCAAGGGCATTCAGCGCCCGAACAACCTCCGCCAGAACCCTTTCCGGGGCAGGCCCTGCTCGTCGAGGGTGTCGCGGACTCTCCGACTCGCGGCCCGCCTGTCTGCGCGGCTCGGCTCGGGGCCGGTGCTGATGTCGATGCGCTGCCAGGTCAGGGGGGTGGGTAGGTTGCGGACCCGGGCGCCCGCCCCGATCATGCGGACCCACAGATCCCGGTCGGCTTCGTGGCCGCCACCACGGTATCCACCGGCGTTGCGCATGGTGGCGGTACGGGCCATGGCGGTGCCTTCGATGACTGGGCTGCGTCGTTCGAGGCGCCGGGTGGCTTCTGTGTGTGAGCTGGGCATTGTCCGGACGGAGAGGTTGGCGCCGAGGAGACTGACGGGGTCGGTGGCGTCGGTGGTGTGGTCGAGTTCCATGACGGCGGTGCCGAGGATGTCGACGCGTCGTTGATGGAAGGTGTCGAGTTGGCGGCGGAGTCGGTCGGGGTGGGGGATGTCGCCGGGGTTGATGCGTGCGGTGTATTCGGTGGTGACGTGGGCGAGGCCGGTGTTGAGTGCGGCGGCGGGGTCAGGTTCGTCGGCGACGGTGTAGAGGATGCCCATGCTATGTGCTTCGGGGGAGGTGAGTTGCTTCTCGACGCTGGGGTGGAGGCGGGCGTCTGCGGCGACGATGATGTGGGTGGGGCGCAGGGACTGCTTGGTGAGGCTGGCGAGTGTGGTGCTGATCAGGTCGGCGGGCGTGGTGGTGGATACGCCCATGAGCACGGTGACGGCTTCGGGTTGCAGTTGCTCCATGCCCGGATACTAACGTGGATCGTGTGGTATTCGATGTAGGTCAGTGTCGCGCGCGTCCGCGGGGGTTGGTGACGGTGGGGTCGCCGGGGATGTAGAAGCGTAGGGGCACGTCGGTGTTGCGGGTGATGCCGATCCGGGGGCCGGTTGTCCAGTGTGGCTCGTGGACGCGGTCTTTCAGGACGAAGCTGTCGATCCCGGAGCTGGAGACGGGGGAGTGGTTGTGGTCGATGTGGAGAGCGAGTACCCGACCGAGGTTGCCGGGTCCCTGGGCGAGGCGGGTGTCGGGGATCGTCGGGCCGCGCCGGGCACGCGCGGTGTCTTGGCCGTCGATGACCTCGCCGGCGCGGAGGAGTATTCCGCCGCTGCCACCGGGTGGGTGGCAGACGATGTTGCCGGCCCGGTGGATGCCGTAGGAGATGTATACGTACATGCGGCCGGGTGGGCCGAACATTGCGGCGTTGCGCGGTGTCTTCCCGCAGCGGGCGTGGGAGGCTGCATCCTGTTCTCCCAGGTAGGCTTCTACTTCGGTGAGTCGGATGGTGACGCCTGCGTGGGTGAGGGTGCAGCCGAGGAGCAGTGGGGCGACGTGGTCGGCGGGCTGTGCGAAGTCGATCATTCGGTGTGGGCCGCGAGTGCTTTGCGGAGCAGGTGGACAAGTGTTGCCTGTTCGTCGTCGGTGAGTCCGGCGAGGGTGTTGCGGCAGGTGTCTAGGTGGGTGGGGAGGACGGTGTCGACGAGTTTGCGTCCGGTGTCGGTGAGTGTGATGCGGACGCAGCGGCGGTTGTCGGGGTCGGTGCAGCGGGTGAGTAGGCCAGCGGTTTCGAGTTTGTCGATGCGGTTGGTCATCGCCGAGCCGGAGATCATGGAGTTGGTGCAGAGTTCACCGGCCGTGAGTGCTCGATCAGTGCGGCGGAGTGTGGCGAGGACGTCGAACTGCCATCGTTCGAGGTTGAACTGGGTGAGGTTGTCGGTGACACGGTCGCTGACGGCCCGGGCGAGGCGTTGGAGTCGGGCAGGAATTTGCATCGGTGCGGGGTCGAGGTCGGGGCGGGTGGTGCGCCATTGGTCGATGATTTGGTCGATGTGGTCGGCCATTGCCATCCCCTTACTGTTTGACGCCGAAGTGTTTGACATGAATCTTACATGAGGTTAGTCTGGCGTCGAACACTTCGATATCGAATAATTAACTCAGGAGTCACCATGTCCCGCACCGTCGCCGACGCCATCGCCACCCGCCGCGCCGTCCGAAACTACCTTCCCGATGACATCTCAGTGGAGGTTCTCGACCGCGTCGTCCACCAGGCCCTCGAAGCCCCGAGTGCGTTCAACGCCCAGGCGCGTGATCTCGTCGTCATCCGGGACCCGGAGATTCGGCAGGCGCTCGTCGACGCCTCCGGTCAGCGCCAGTTCATCAACGCTCCGGTTGTCCTTGTGGCTGTTGGGCGTGTCGAGGTCTTGCCGGAGGATGCCGAGGAGATCCTCTCCGGTCAGGCGCGCGCCATGGTTAAGAAGTTCAACAGTCTCAAGACCCCGCAGGAACTGCGGGAGGCAGCGCTGCGGGATGCGATGCTCGTCGCCGGGTTTGCACTCGTCGCCGCCGCCGGTGAAGGTTTGGCCACCAGCCCGACAACAGGGTGGGATGAGGAGAAGGTGAAGGAGGCCATCGGTATCGGCGGTCGGGACGACCGGGTCATCGCGCTGGTCATCGCCATGGGATACGGTGCGGACGCTCCCGAGCATCCGGGTCGTCACGCCTCGCGTCGGGTCAACGAACGGTACTAGAAGATAACTGGTTATGAATCTCCTCCTCACGGCCATCACCCCGTTTACCTGGGGAACCACCTATATCGTCACCACCGAACTGCTCCCGGACGACCGTCCAATCCTCGCGGGTGTGATGCGTGCCCTGCCCGCCGGTCTGATTCTGCTCGCCTGGTTCCGAGTGCTGCCGAAGGGCATCTGGTGGATCAAAGCCATCGTGCTCGGCGTGGTGAACATTGGGGCGTTCTTCGCCCTCCTCTTCCTCACGGCCTATCTGCTGCCCGGTGGAATCGCTGCGGTGCTGACCAGCGCTGCGCCGCTGGTGGTGATGGGTCTGAGCCCCGTGTTGTTGGGATCGAAGGTGTACAAGGCGCAGATCGGGGCCGGACTCGTGGCGGTCGCGGGGGTTGCGGCGCTCGTGGTCTCCCCGGGGACGGCACTGAACATGGAGGGGGTTCTTGCCGCGGGGGCGGCCACGGTGTGCACAGGCACGGGTCTGGTGCTAGCTAAGCGGTGGGGTCGGCCAGAGGGGGTGCCGCAGTTGGCGGTGACGGGTTGGCAGCTCACGTTCGGTGGCCTGGCCCTGACCCCTCTGTTGTTGTTCGAGGGCCTGCCCGATCATCTGACGGGAACCAATATCGCCGGTTACATGTATCTGACGGTCGTCGGTGCGCTCATCGCCTACGGGCTCTGGTTCCGGGGACTGGCGCTTCTCGACGCCGTGAGTGTTTCCCTGCTCAGTGTGATCAGTCCGCTGACCGCGACGGTGCTGGGGGTGCTGTTCAACGGAGAACGCTTCACGGTTGTACAGGGTGTGGGATCGGTGGCGGTTGTCGGTGCGGTCATCGTTGCGCAGGTTGTCGGGGCACGGGCCCGGAAACGGGAAGCGGTGGCTGCGTGAAGGTGGCGGGTGGGTAACTAGGCAAGTTATCTAGTTGCATAGTGGTTGTTGAGGTCTGTTGCAGGAGCGGGGTCTGATTGTGCCCACTACCGAGAACCCGAATAGCCCGAAGCGCGCCTACCGTTTGCGGCGGTAGATTGGCGTGCGTGCAGACGTATCTCTTTGATCTCTATGGTGTCCTGTTGACCACGCAGACCGATGCCCACTTGCGTGCCATCGAGGATGCTGTGGGTACGGATGACCGACTGTGGCCGGTGTACTGGGAGTTGCGGGGGCCGCTTGATGCGGGTGAGTTGACGCCGGAGGAGTACTGGGAGCGGATCCGGGTGACGCTCGAGTTGCCGCCGTTCGACGTTGACGCGGTGGTGGAGGCAGACATTGCCAGTTGGTTGGACGAGGACGCCGACGCGGTGGCGTATGTGGGGGAGCTGATCGACGCTGGGCACCGGGTTGGCCTGCTGAGCAACATCCCGACGTTTCTCGCGGAACGGGTCCGTGCGCGGCACACGTGGCTGGAGCGTTTCGATGCGGTGACGATGTCCTGTGACATCGGTGTCGCGAAGCCCGATCCCGGTGCGTACCGGGCGGCGTGCGTTGCGCTCGGTGTGGAGCCGGGCGAGGTCCTGTTCTTTGACGACAATCCGGTGAATGTGGCGGCCGCCCGGGAGTTCGGGATGCGGGCGGTGGAGGTCACGGGCAGACTGGTGGAATGGAACCACTGATTCTTTCGTTCAACGGCGTCGCGCCGCGTATCCACGCCTCGGCGTTCATCGCGCCGAACGCCACCATTATCGGAGATGTGGTGATCGGCCCTGATTCGTCGGTGTTCTACGGTTGTGTGCTGCGTGGTGACGTCAATGCGATCCGGATCGGTGCACGGACGAATATCCAGGACAACTGTGTCATGCACGTCGACGCGGATGCGCCGTGCACCCTGGGTGATGATGTGACCGCAGGTCACATGGCTCTTTTGCATGGTACGACGGTGGGGGATGGGACGCTGGTGGGGATGAAGGCTGCCTTGTTGTCGCGTTCGCGGGTGGGTGCGGGGTCGCTTGTCGCGGCCGGTGCCGTTGTGCTCGAGGGCCAGGAGATCCCGGACCGGTCGCTGGCAGCCGGTGTCCCGGCGAAGGTCCGCCGGGAGCTGTCGGAGGAGCAGTCCAGGTCCTTCATCCCGCACGCGGGCCGCTACATCGACATTGCGCGCGGGCAGTCGGATCAGCGGCTGCATCTCGATGAGGTGCGTTACCTCTGAGCATGGCTGGCGAGTGTGGTGCGGACCGCGGTCGGGTCGGAGAGCAACCGGTCGAGTGCCACTGCTCGCGCCGCTGCACGGGACAGGGTCACGGTGTCGGGAATGATCCGAATCGCCACATTTTTGTTGACGGAGGGGTTGACCGTTGCTGCGAGTTCCCGGTATCCACCCGGGTCGATCGTGAAACCTGGGCCCGCGAGTACGACGGTTCCGGAACCGGTGTCCCGGGTGAGCCGTGCGACGGTCTTGCCGAGGTCGTGCGCCCGGGTGTCGAGAAGCGAGCGGAGTTCCTGAGGCTGGGGTGATGTTGACGGGAGCAGTCCTTTGTAGCCGAGACTTCCGTCGGCGGTGGTTATTCCCGCTGCGGCGAGTCGGTGGGCGAGAGCTTTCGCGCCGAGCGTGTAGTCGACGGGGTGGGTGCGTACTCCACTGTCGTCGGCAACTGCCACTGTGAGTCCGTGATCGAGATGAATGATGAGGATGGGATCGGCGGTGGTTTCCGTGGTGTGGAGTTCCGCCGCGGCGAGTGCGGCGGTGAGTTCCCCGATGGTGACCGGTACGCCGAACTCGGCGGTGAGACGTTCGGCGAGGGTTCCGTCCTCCGGGGACTCGGTGGCGACACCGATGTCTGCGAGGGGGAATGTCATCCCGGACAGTAGTCGGTGGATACCTGCGATGAGATGTTCAGTGGTGTCCTCGGGGTCCTGGCCTGCACACACCGCGGTCTCCCGGAGTACTCGTCCACGGGTGTCGAAGAAACTCAGGAGGGTTCCGCTGTCGATACCTGTCGTTATTCCGATATGGACCCACGGGGAGGGTGCCATTTCCAGGGGGATGCGCGGACGCCCGGGGCCAGTCGCCTGTACGAGGTCAGGACGTTCACGGATGAGTCCTGCTCCGATGAGACTCGTGACGGCGCGGGTCACTGTGGGTTGGGAGAGTCCGGTCGCGGAGACGAGGTCGCCGCGGATCAGTAGTCGGCCACGCATCATATGGTGCAGGCAGCGTGCCGTCGGTATGGTTGGGCGACGGAATACCGGGGTGTGCGTTGATACAGCCAGACCACTCATGGGCGCGAGTCTATAAAAGACAGACTGAACTGTCTAATAAACCCCCTTTTTCACCGGACTAATATAGACAGATTAGTCTATATTAGTCCGGTCCATTGCGCCGCTCGTCGGGCGGCAGCGACACCGGCCATCCCGTGCACCCCACCTCCAGGGGGTGTGGACGCGGACCCGAGGAAAACCCCCGCGACACCGGTGTCGTAGGGACGGCGGAGAACCGGACGTGCGATCATCTGCCGTGGCGAATTCGCACCCCCCGCGACATCTCCACCCACGTAGTTAGGGTTGTACAACTCCAGATCCGAGACATTCCGCGTCGACACACCGACTATCCGATCCCGCACACCGGGGGCGTGATCCGCGATCCGGGAGATCACCGCCTCTGTGGCGTCACCCCGATAGCCGGAGGGGACGTGCGCGTACGCCCACACGGGGTGCAACCATTCACCGTCCACCCGCACCGACCGCGACGGGTCGGCCAGATACTGCTGACCGATCAGCACGAAGGGACGTTCCACCGCACGACCCGCAGCGGTGGCCCATTCGGCGGCGGCGATCTCCGCAGCGGTCCCGCCCAGATGCAGGGTTCCAGCGCGATGAGCATCCGGATT
Organism: Corynebacterium sp. CCM 9204; assembly: GCF_041357695.1. Taxonomy (NCBI): domain Bacteria; kingdom Bacillati; phylum Actinomycetota; class Actinomycetes; order Mycobacteriales; family Corynebacteriaceae; genus Corynebacterium; species Corynebacterium sp. CCM 9204. The sequence goes on along the minus strand of NZ_JAUERX010000004.1, from coordinate 114,965 downwards.
GATCCACGGCACCCCGCCGCGCACGGCGAGATCCACCCGAAACGCCGCAGCTCCGTGTCGAAAACGCCGGTAACGTCGGCGCCTCCGGACGGGTTGCAACCCGGCAAGCAGGCCAGCGGCCCGGGCCGGAGTCGTCGTCAACACCACGACGTCGCCCGCAGAGGCTCCCCGATAACCGAACTCTGCCAGATCACCCAACCGGCGCACCGTCACGCCCGTGTGCACCGTGCCGTGAAATTCCCGCACATAGTCGGCTAGTGCCTCCGTCAACCTTCCTGAACCACCGGCAACCACCGGCCAGCCCCAGGTTTGTGCCGTCATCCCCATCATCAGGCCGACTGCGGAGGTCAACGGTCGGTCTATCCGGCTGAATGCGTGCGCGGACAAACCGGCGAACAACGCCGCCGCCCGGGTCTCTCCGCCGAGAAACCCACCGATTACCGTGGCCGGGGGAACCGCCCGCGCACCGAACCGCGGACCCATCACCGTGTGCCTTCCGAGCGCCCGTGGCAGGGGGGTCAACGTCAGATCAGCGATAGCGTCCGCGTGCCGCACCAGCGGGGCGAACAGCCTCCGCCACCGACGGCCCTCTCGCCCGCCGAGTCCCGCGACCGTCGCCTCCAAGCTCCGGTGCAGGACCACGGCATCCCCACCCGACAATGGATGTACCAACGGGACCTCGGGATGAACCAGCTTTACATCCAGCTCAAGGGTGTGGAAGAACGGTGAGGCGGCGAGTAGTGGGTGCACCGCCGCACAATCATCGTGGATCATGCCTGGGACAAGCCGCTCGGAGCTCCGGCAACCGCCACCGATCTCGGCGGCACCCTCCAGCACCGTCACCCGGAATCCCGCGCGCGCCAGCTCGATCGCGGCGGCCAACCCGTTCGGGCCAGACCCGACCACGAACGCCCTCGCACTCACGGGATTCCCCGGGTACGGACGGCGTCGACGAGCAACGGTAGGCCCCGCGCCGCGGTCGTCAACCAACTCACATCGGCGAACCGGGTCAGCTCCGTCGGTGCCGGGGTGATCTCCAGGACCGGGACATCCGCCTCCACCGCCAGCAACGGCAGCGAAGCCGCCGGCTGCACCACGCCTGACGTCCCCACGATCACCACCAGATCCGCACCCGCCATCGCCTCGGCGGCACGCTCCCACTCCACGGTGGGCAACGCCTCGCTGAACCACACGACCCCCGGTCGCACCACCGCACCGCACCGCGGACAGGAGGGAGGAGTCATCCGTGGCTCACGCACTGCGGGGAAAACATCGACCTCGAACGGGGCCGCGCACTCCGTGCACCGGAACTCGAAGAGGCTGCCGTGAAGGTGCACGACGTTCTCACTTCCGGCCCGCTCGTGCAGGTCATCGATGTTCTGCGTCACCACCGTCACAGAACGCAGCCGACCCCACTCCGAGACCGCTCGGTGACCGGCATTCGGCTCGGCAGTCCGCGCCAGATGCGCCCGCCACAGATACCAGGACCACATCGGTTCCGGATCTCGGAGCCACGCGTCGATGCTCGCCATCGCCTCCGGGTCGACCCGCTCCCACAGACCGGACTCGTCGTTGCGGTACGTATCCAGGCCCGACTCCGCGCTCATCCCCGCTCCCGTGAACACCACGACACGAGCGGCGTCACGCGCCAGCGTCACTGCTGCATCCTCGGGACCATTCACAGCCCCAGCGTACGACCGTGATCGAAGCGTGCACAAGGATACCCAGGCTCCACTGCTGCTAGTCTGAGCGCATGACTGCACACGCCTCCAACAGTCCTGTGACTCTGCGGCCCATGACCGTCGACGACCACTCTCTCCGTGAGTGGGCGACGATCCACAATATCGGTGCGGAGGCGGACACCACCGACGAACGACTATCCCCGTACCTGCAGTTCACCCCCCAACGAGGCGACATCGGCATGGTCGCTGAGATGCCCGATCCGGTCACCGGGGAACGGCGCACTGCGGGTGTCGTCTGGGCCGCCTTCATCCGCTCCCACGGCTACGTCGCGCCGGAGATGCCCGAACTCTCCGTCAGCGTTGACGATGACTTCCAGGGAGCCGGTATCGGTACCACCCTTATCAGCGCTGTCGTCGAACACGGCCGCAATGTCGGTTGGCCCGGTATCTCCCTCTACGTCGAGCACGACAATCCCGCGCGGCGTCTTTACGCACGCCTCGGCTTCGAGTCCCTCGCTTGTGACAACTGCCCCGGGACGATGGTCATGCACCTCACTCCGCCGATCCATCGGGCCGCCGTCTACTGCGGCTCGGCCCCCGGTGCCCGTACCGAGTACGCTCACGCAGCCAAGACCATCGGACGTGCTCTCGCGGAACGGGATATCGACCTCGTGTACGGCGGTGGTGATGTCGGACTCATGGGGGTTGTCGCGGACGCTGTTATCGAGGCGGGGGGAAAGGCCATCGGTGTGATGCCCCGTTCCCTCGTCGAACTGGAGATCGCGCACGCCGGACTCTCATCACTTGAAGTAGTCGAGACGATGGCTGAACGAAAAACCCGCATGGAGGAACTCGCCGACGCGTTCATCGTCCTGCCTGGCGGTGCCGGAACCCTTGAGGAACTGTTCCAGGTGTTTACCCGCCAGCAGCTCGTCCCGGGTACCGGCCCCATCGTCTTGTTCAATGCTGATGACTACTGGAGCCCACTTGTTAACGCCCTGGAGCGGATGTCCACTGAAGGTTTCATCGAACACCGTTATCTCGACTCGCTCATCGTCACCGATGATCCCGATGAACTCTTCGGGAGACTCGCGGAATGGCGTGCCCCCGGTACCAAGTGGGAGAACCGCGAGCTCTGCGGCTGACCAGTCCGGCGTCGCTACACTGGAATGGTATGAGCTCAGAGAACTTCCGGCCCCCATCCCGTCTCGACCTCGCCTGCGAGACTTTTGTCCATGATCTCGCTGCGTTGTCCCCGCTGTCCGCGACGGAATGGGGGTTCACCGAATATAACGGTGAGATGGAGGACTTCTCCCCTGAGCACCACGACGCCATCGCCGAACGCTCCCGACGGATGCTCCACGAGGTCAACATCCTCGAGAAGACCGCCGCCGGTGACGGGGATGTCGACTTCGACGATATAGACCGCGTCACCGCCGCCGTCCTGCGAGACCGCCTCGGTCTGCGGCTCGAACTCTACGAGGCAGGCGAGGACATACGCCAGCTTGACAACATTGCGTCCCCGGTCCAGAGGATCCGCGATACCTTCAGCATCATGCCGATTGACAGCCCTGATGCTCGTGCGGCCGTCATTTCCCGGCTCGGTCACGTCCCCCGCGCGCTCGACGGTCACCGCGCCTCCCTCCTGCTCGCAGCAGAGCGTGGGCACGTTGCCGCCCGCCGCCAGGTCAAACAGGTCATCACCCAGTGCGAGGACCTCGCCGGCCCCGATTCCGCGCTCAACGGCATCGGGATCGACACCAACCAGGCGGAGCTCGTCCGTGCCCGTGACGCCTTCGGGGTCATGGCGACCTGGTTGCGCGACACTCTCCTGCCGCAGGCCTCCGTCGAGGATGGCGTCGGGCGTGAGCGCTACGAGCGTTTCTCCCGCGAATTCGTCGGTACCACCGTCGACCTCGACGAAGCCTACGAATGGGGACTGACCCGACTCGCCGAGGTCATCGCCGAGCAGGAGGCCATCGCTGTCGAGTGCTTCGGCGAGGGCACCACCGTCGAGGAGGCGATGGGCCGCTTCAACGCCGACGAACGCTACCGGCTTGACGGCGTCGACGCACTGAAGGAATGGATGCAGGCCACCGCGGACCAGGCGATCACTGATCTCCACGGAACCGCCTTCACCATTCCCGAACCGGTGCGCACCATCGAATGCTGCATCGACCCCGCCGGGACAGGCGGCATCTTCTACACCCCGCCCAGCAGCGACTTCACCCGACCCGGGCGCATGTGGTGGTCCGTACCCAGGGGCGAGACGGTGTTCCACACCTGGCAGGAACTCACCACCGTCTTCCATGAGGGTGTGCCCGGCCACCACCTCCAGATCGGCCAGACCCTCTGTGAATCCGACAACCTCAACCTCTGGCGCCGCGTCGCCTGCTGGAACTCCGGGCACGGCGAGGGCTGGGCGCTCTACGCCGAACAACTCATGGCCGACCTCGGCCACCACGAAGACCCCGCCACCCGCATGGGGCTCCTCGACGGTCAGCGGCTGCGGGCCGCCCGCGTCGTCCTCGACATCGGCGTCCACCTCGGCAAAACCAACCCCGACGGCGGGACATGGGACGCCGAGTACGCGGCGTCGTTCCTGCGCGCCAACTCCGCCATGGCGGGCCCCAACCTCGACTTCGAGCTCAACCGCTACCTCGGCTGGCCCGGCCAGGCCCCGTCCTACGCCCTCGGCCAGCGCCTCTGGCAGCAGCTCCGCGACGAGGCCCTCGACCGTGGCATGACCCTCCCGCAGTTCCACGCCGAAGCCCTCGCTCTCGGCTCGATACCCATGGGTATCCTGCGCGACTGCGTGCTCGACGCTCTCGACGGGGGCGTGAACCGATGAGCCGACCTCCCCTCGTCGAGGTACCCCGCACCATCGTTGTCACCGGAGCCAGTGATGGCATCGGGGCGGCCGCCGCCCGGAAACTAGCCGATCTCGGGCACCGCGTCATCGTCGTAGGCCGGAACCCTGCCAAGACCCGGTTCGTCGCCACCGCGATCGGTGCGCCCCACTTCACCGCTGATTTCTCATCCCTGGACGAGGTCCGTGAACTCGCCGACGGAATCAGCCGGATCGCTCCGCGCATCGACGTTCTGGCGAACAACGCGGGCGGAGTCTTCGGACCGGAGCGCACGGTCACCGGGAACGGCAACGAACTCACCCTCCAGGTCAACCACCTGGCGCCGTTCCTGCTCACCGAACTGCTCGCCGACAACCTCGCCGCCGGACTCGGGTACGTCGTCGGGACAGCCTCGATCGCCGCGAAGTACTACGGAAAACTCGACGTGAACGATCTCGACAACGCCGACGGGCCCTGGGACCCGATGAAGGCCTACGGCGACTCGAAGATGATGAACATCATCCACGCCCGTGAACTGTCCCGCCGCCACGCCGACCGGGGCATCTACGGCGTCTCCTTCCACCCCGGCGTCATCGCCTCGAACTTCGGCTCCGGGACCGGGGGACGCCTCGAGTTCTTCTACACCAACCCGCTGATCCGCATGGCGTTGAGCAGCTCCGACAAGGGGGCCGATCGCCTCGTCCGGTTGGCCACCGGAACCGTCGGCGTCGACTTCATCCCCGGTGGGTACTACATCGGAAAGAAGAAGGGACCGGACTATCCCGGCAGTTGCGATCAGGAGATCGCCCGGCGACTCTGGGAGGAATCCGCCCACCGCGTCGGGCTGTGACCGGGGTTGAGACTGGACACATCCCGGGCAAACGCCCGCCGGATGGATCCACAGGGTCTCCGTCGGGGCCCGTCGTGGCGGCGGCCGGACGGGATCCAGGAGGGGACCACGGACCACAACTGATGGAACATTGCGACGACTTCGGACGAACGGCGTTCCCGTGGTCAGGTTCGTGGCATCGCTTCCGCGCCCATCTCATGCGTCACTGTGCCGTGCTCAACTGTGCACCGGGACAGAGTGAACTGGAACGGGTATTTCAACACCGGCGTGGGGCATGGAACCGCCAATCGCCGTCAATGATGGTGCTAGGCTCACGCCCCATGACAAGGGATGAGATGCTCGAACTCTACGACAATCAACTTCGTACCGAAGCTGAAGTCGCGGACGCGCCGGAGGTCACCAGGATAGGCCCTCTGTGGGTGGCCACGTATGTGCATCGCCACGCTTTCATCACCTACCGCTCCATCCCGCCGGAGGTGGATTTACCCGCATTGATTGAACTCGTCCGAGAGCATTTCACCGCCGACGGGCGCGTGGACAGTGTCGAGTGGAAAACACGGGAGCACGATGATCTGGAGGGGCTCGAGAATCTGCTGACATCAGGTGGCTTTCAGAAAAAGGAGCCTGAAACGGTGATGGCGGGACCCGCTGATGCGGTGATTGAGGCCGCGGGCCCACTCCCGGATGGATACAGTCTGGTCCAGGTGGGTTCCCCCACCGATATCCAGGGGGCCGAGTCGTTGGTCCAGCGTGTTTTCGGCGCGCCTGTCGAAGAGGCGCAACGCCTCACCGACCAACTGGTGTCGCGCTCTGTCAGTGATCCGGGCAGCTTTGAACTGTGGGTGGTGCGTGAACCTGGGGGCGGAACCGTGTGTACCGGGCGAACCGAGTTTGTGGCCGGTACTGAATTTGCCGGCCTGTGGGGTGGTGCCTGCGATGAGGGACATCGGGGTCGAGGTCTGTACCGCGCGCTCACCGCAGCACGGGCCTCCTCCGCGCAGCGCCGGGGTTACCGATATCTGCAGGCTGACTGCACGGAGGATTCACGTCCGATTCTGGAGAGGGCCGGGTTGATGAAGATCACGACAACCACTCCCTTCGTCTGGGAACGGAACAGAGACTGAAATACCCACTGTCCGGTCAGTGATTTGGTGATGGGGCCCGGCATAAGGACTTCCGTCACCGCCCCGCGATGAGACGGCGTTCCGGCACGCGTTGGTAACCGCGCATCGGTTGCGCACCGAGGGCAAACCGCTGAAGGACAGTTTGATCATTGATGCCTACGAGCGTGCCTACAAGGTTGCTCAGGCGGTTGGTGGGGATGGCCGTGAGGGGGCTCTATGCCTCCGGTGCGTGACCTCATGACGATGGCATGCCGTGTGCGGGGATACGTCGTGTCGGGTAAGACCTCCGCGAGTAAGGGGCAGTTCTCCACTCAGCGGCAGACCAGTGCAGGGCGTAAGGCGTTGGCGACGATGGGCCGCAGAGGGGCTGAAACGACCAATAAGCGGCGCTGGGCTGACCGGAGTCGCCCGGATACGCAGGCGGCGCTACAGCCCCTGAAAAAAGCCAATCAGAAGCGGCAGTGGAAAGGCGGTGCGCTCGAAGGACAGGTGCGCACGATGATCCTGCAGTGGCGTGTGGACCTTGACCGGGACCCCTCCACTAAGGAGATCGCGGCCGAGTTCGGGGTGCGTGAACGGCGGGTTAGACAGATTCGGCAGACCCTTGGGATGCAAGCTAGGCGCGGGCGTCTGAAGCGGAAATAAAACGGCAACGCCGTCAGCGGTATACGGTTCCCCCTCCGCTTTAGCGGAGGTTCTTTAGACCTAGACCCCAGATGCCTAGTGGGGCATGTGCGTGGCTTTTCCGGCGGGGCGGGCGTGGTTACGGATAGGGCGTGGTTTGTGGGGGCTGTGCCCCATTAACGCAACAACATAACAGTGTTGTTCTGTTGGTGTTGGTGTTGGTGTGGGTCTGGTGTGCGCGCTGTAGCTGTTTTCTAGTGCGTGACAGTGGTGGTTGTGAGGGGGCTACGCCTACGGGGTACCCCGTGTCGGCGATTGAGCGTGAGGACGGTATTACAGCGTTCGCTCTACACTCTCACCAGCGCCAGTGTGGCTGTCGCGTGACTGTGTGCCTGGGGGTAGCAGATTGCGAGGGGGTATCTTTATATACCCCCATTTAGCTAATCCTGTTGACGAAAAATTTTTGTCTGGTATAGATTGCCATAAGGGGATAGTCTTCCCAGTTGGACAGTTTGGTTAGTAATGCACGTATTCCCCCTGTGCATATTGTGAGATATTGACCCTTACCAGTAGGGGCAAGGAGAGATTTCAATGAGATTTACCCGGAAATCGTAGCGTCTTCCCTGACGCTCGTTCTGCCATTGGCGTTCGTTACCGCGCCAAACGCGGTTGCTGAGCCTCAGTCGGTTACAGGTGTGAATGCTTCGGACACGCTGCCTTTCGTTTCTGAACAGGATGCAGCCGACTACCTGCATCTCATCGAGTCCATCCCGGACGAAGTCATCACGCAGGGTGATGAAGCGGTCGCCGAATGGCTTGCAGTGCGAACTGCTGCCATGCCGCGAGCAAGCTTCTGGGGGTGTGCCTGGGCGCTTGCTACTGTTGCAATTCCGGCAGCTAAGATCCTGAAAATGAGGAAAGCAATCAAGGCGCTGGGCGGTGCTCGGAAGGCGGCGCAACGACTGGGTGAGCTCGGCTGGAGCGTCGAGGCTGCGCGCCATGCCGGTGGCGCGGTTTGGACTCTGGTCGAAGTTATTTCTGGTGTCGCTGATGTCAGGTCCCAATGCTTTGAGTAAAGAAGAATTCAGGAAGGAGATTTGTGAACCGTCTTTCTAAAAACCAGAAATTTTATCTGTTTCTTGCCTTCATGCTTGTCGTGGCCATAATTGAAGCAGTATTATGGTTTTCCGGATACCGGCTTGTGGCCGGTACGGTCGGCGCAGTGATGATCACGTATCTTCTGTGGGATGTTGGTAAGGAACAAAAATCGTCGTAAAAGGTAAGGCCCCCAGGTTTTGATTTTCCTGGGGGCCTTACTCATTCTGTGTAGGTGTAGTAGCGGGTGTGATGATAGGGGTATTATTCCGTACTTCGTGCAACTGTTGAGCACACCTGGTGGTTGTTGCATTAGACGATCAGCACCGAAAATCTTGCTAACCAGGAGATTATCGCCGACCCAACGTACTCGAGCTTTGTGTCAAACCTTGAGGATGCTGCAGATGGCGGTGATGCTGTCGCGGCTGAGAACCTTAAGGCACTCTCGGAGCTAACTGTTGAAGAAAAGCAACGTCTTGCCGAGTACCTTAAAGGGGGATTTGAATCTGAGTTTGACAATTCCGTTTCAGAAGAACAGGGGGATGTGAGGGTCACGACGTCCCGGGAGCGTTCTAGCTGGGGGACGTCTACCAAATACATCAGTGTCCGCACCTACGTCACCTTCATCAATGTCAAAGTTATGGAGACGCAGGTGACTGGGATTTACGAGGTCGGTAATGGTCGAGTTAATCGCGTTCTCGCCCATACGTGTAATGTCACTCGGAACTATGATCTCTTTTCTCAGGTCACTACCGAGAAGACCGGTTCGTATGTCTCTGGTAACCAGGCCAGTTTCCTGTGTAATGTGACTGTTAAGCGTGGTGCCCCCACTCCCTGGGGTCCGATCTCCTGGAGTACACGCAGTGCAACGCAATTTGCAGTCGGCAATAGTCGCGGTCATGTTGTCAATTCCGGCTGGATGTAATAGGCTACCGCACCTTCTCTAGCTACGTTTCTATGCAGCGTCTAGGTAAAACCACTTCGGTTTTACCTAGACGCTGCTCTTTTTGATGTGAATGCCGCTTAATTACGGTGTATATTTCTTCTGCTGAGCGCCTGTTTTTGTGGTTCACGGTCTCGCCAGAGCAGATACCCTATGGGGCCTGCAACTGGAATATAAAGCACGATGAGTCCAAAGATGATTGTGTGCTTCAGGTCTCGGCGATCGCGAAGGAGAATTACAAAAACTATGAGGTGCATGGCGATGATAATTAGTGCTAAAACAGCCATGATTCCATCGTTCACTGAATATACTAGTGGTGATGCCCTGTCTAAGTGCATGCTGGTGTACCTCCTGATTATGGTGGAGGGGGGTGCTAATCATCCATAGTAGTGACATGCACTTATGTATGTGTGGCGATTGTAAAAGTAGATGCACCAACCACTGCTGAGGATGACGACCGATCTTCACTCCCGGACTTTTCCTGCTGGTCATTGGGGGTAGTGATTGGTCTGGCGCTGTGGCTGACCTGATCGACGGGGTGCGGCTGTGGTGGCCGTGCGTTTGACGATCGTTTATGACACACCAGGTTGCACATCGGTACCGGAGCGTGCCATTGCAGGTCGCGTTGTCTCAGAACACTGTGTCAGAATCAAGGTGTCACTAGACTTGTCCGCGACGAGTTTCGGACACCTGGGCACACGAAAGCGGGTTCTATGGGTGAAGTATTCGGGTATGCCCGAGTATCAACAGCGGATCAGGATGCGAGTCTGCAACGCGATGCGCTGAGCCGGCACGGCTGTAGCGAGATCTTCACCGATGTCGGGTCCGGGTCCCGGGCGCATCGCCCAGAGCTGGACCGGTTATGGGGCAAGCTACGTTCCGGGGACACGGTGGTGGTGTGGCGATTGGACCGGCTGGGTCGGTCAGTCCCGCACCTGATTGATCAGTTGGAGGATCTACAGACCCGCGGGGTTGGGTTTGTCTCGTTGCAGGAGACGATTGATACGACGACGCCGGGCGGCCGGTTGGTGTTCCATGTGTTCTCGGCGTTGGCGCAGTTCGAGCGTGACCTGGTGATAGAGCGCACCACTGCCGGCTTAGCTGCTGCCAGGGCGCGGGGGCGGGTTGGGGGCCGCCCACGAAAGCTCACCGCACAGCAGACCGCCACCGCCCGCTCACTGTATGAGGCGAAGACGATGACGGTGACAGAGATCGGGAGAGTGCTCGGGGTCAGTCGCTCGACGATCTACCGGGCACTTGAGAGCAATAACGTGGCGGACTGAAGCTGAGGTTGTTCCGCACCTTCTAAGTCATATCAGATCAGGCGACGGGTGGAATCTTGTCACGACCATAGAGCCAACCGTCAGGAAAACCCATCACCACAGTATTTCCACCTTGGTCGACGTCGTTCTGAAGCCTCTTTGCGGTCGCAATATCCCAAGCGGCCCCTACGCAAGTAGGTTCAAAGGACTCCCAATCTTCTTCTATGGGCCACAGCAGGCCCATCAAGACCAGCCAAATCACTTTCCTTGACTCGCCGTCACTGTTTGCAGTATGCAAAGAAGTGTAGATTGGCTCGCTCTGTAGATGGTGATATTTTATCCAACGGTCGGGGTGTGAAGTAGATTTTTCTGATATGTTACTATCAGTTGTAACACACAGAACATATCCGGAGAAACGATTCTCGGGATCATCATAATACGTGGAATAAAAGACGTGGGCTACATCTGAAGACCTTTTTATTCGAGGTTTTCTGACATTGTTTGATCTCTTCCTAGTGGACACGGCAGTCAAGTTTTTTCTGCGGTGGCTTCACAGTGGCGTAGTAGGTCTTCCCATTATAAACGATTGTCCCTTGAACTGAGCCCCACAGAAGAGTGTTTACCGCCGTGCCATCACACTTTTCCTCGAGCTTTTTCTGTAAGAGGCTGGAAGAGTTGGTGTTGCTTACATCATTTTCGGCTGCTTGATTCCACTTAGTGTTGTCATCGAAGCCGGGTTCAGCGGGTTCCAGGTCTTCCCGGCCGGGAGCGGGTGTCGCTGCAGCCTCGGCGGCGTTGTCGATCGCCTCTTGTTCTGCATTGGCTCGCGCGGCGGCCGAGTCTTCGGACTCGGTGGTGACGCTGGGCTGTGCTGCCACGGTGGGGTTCAGTGTTGATCCCAGCCCTAAGGCCAGAACAGCCGCGAGTAGCGGTCTGAGTACTTTGTGTCGCATTGATTCCTCTTGGTGGTGAGTGCATGGGGAGAAGCGTCAGGTGTGGCGGGTTCAATGAGTGCAAAACCGCCGAAACATGTGCAGTTCACTAAGAACTGTTGTTGAGTGAACCATGGTTTTTTCCCGGGCTACAAGAGCGGGGGTGGGTGGCTGGCGTGCCTCAACAGGGATAACGCGAGCGTGGCGTAGTGACTGTCACAGGGGCGAACGTCGCTAACGACTGTCGAGTGAAGCGGCTTCTTGCTGTCGGTGATCGTCTGACGCACGCTCCGCAGCCGCGCGGGGATCGGTGGCCACGCCAGCACGGACGCGTGCAGTAGTCTATTGCGCTAATGTATTGCACCTACCTACCTTATCGGCAACCACGGGGCGTTCTTAGGAGAATGTCAAAGTGTGCTGATCGGCTACGCGCGTTGTTCCACCGACAAGCAGGATCTGCGAGCACAGAAGCAGCAATTGCGGGCTCTCGGGATCGAGGATGCGCGGATATACGTCGATCACGGATATACGGGCCGTAATCGTGAGCGGCCGGGGCTGAAAGAAGCGCTCGCCGCGACCCGGGCGGGGGACACCCTTGTGGTGACGAAGCTGGATCGGTTGGCGCGGTCGGTGGCTGACGCCGCCGAGATTGCCCGCGAGCTTCAAGGCCGGGAGGCCCGGCTACAGATGGGCACGACGGTCTACGATCCGGCCGATCCTTTCGGGCGGATGTTTTTCAATCTCACTGCGACGTTCGCGGAGTTTGAGGCCGACCTGATCAGTCAGCGGACCCGGGAAGGGCTTGCTATCGCCCGGGAGAAAGGTCGCCTCCGGGGGCGGTCGAGCAAGTTCACGCCTGCGCAGCAGCGGCACATCGGCGGGCTCATCGACGGCGGCGAGCACACGCAGGCCGAGATCGCGGCACTGATGGGGGTCGCCCCCTCCACTATCAGCAGGTTTGCGAAGAAGTGGCGGGCGCAGGCCGCCGCGGAGGGAACCTGACGTGCGGTGAGGCGCGTTAGCCGGTGATCATCGGGTACGCTTACCCGTATAAATGAAAGAGCGCCACACTGGCGGGAACCGGTGTGACGCTCGCTTACCCCCCGATCTGCAGTCGGGAGAAAGCTTGCCCATGACTCTAGCAGCAGATGGCAACCTGCGCACAACCCCGGGTGGTGTCCACACCCGCCCCACTGGTCACAGTGCTGCGCTGGCTGCAGCCGTCGATCTGGTCACCGAGCAACTGGGCGCGGCCCCGGCGCTGCGGTCGGCTGGATGGACCCGCGAGGACGCCGCGCACCTGATCGGGCATCTCGGCCGCCACACGATCCCCGGTAGCCGCGGCCGCGATTTCTCCCGGGCATTCGTCACCAAGAAAGACGGCAGCAAAGCACCCAGGGCGTACCGCGTGGACTCCGCTGGGCTGGCCGCCTGCCAATACGCGATGCTCACACACAAGCAACGCGCAGCGGTGATCGTGATGGACATCGATACCCCGGGCCGTCCCGGGGAAAGCCTCGATGCGCTGGCGACGGTGACACGCAGATCACTCGAACAGCTCGCCGCGCGCGGGGCAGGCCCGGCGTGGATCGGCGTCAACCCCTCATCGGGGAAAAGCCAGGCGATCTGGCTGATTGATCCGGTCTACAGGGCCGATGGACACAGCAGCTCCAACTGGCGACTGTTGGAACAAACCATGCGGGAACTGGAGATTGCCCTGCGAGGTGACGTGCACTTTTCCCACGGGTGGTCCCGCTGGCCGCTCTACACTGGACCCGACGCTCTCGCCTACCGGTGGCACGCCCAGCACCGGCGCGTAGACCGGCTAGCAACGCTGATTCAGGAGGTACGGGCGATGACCGGACGGACGAAACCGGCTCCGGCGACAAAGCCTGCGGAACGGCAGTTCTCGTCGGGGTGGGAGCGGATCGCGGCCGCGCAGGCCGCCGCGGATGAAGCGCGGATGATCGCCGCGCTCGATGAGGGCCTACCGAGTGCCGCCGACGCTGCGGCTGACCTGATCGACGGGGTGCGGGTGCGGTGGTCGGCTCCTGGACGAGCGGCACGCGATGAGACCGCGTTCCGGCACGCGCTGGCGACCGCGCACCGGCTGCGCACCGAGGGCAAACCGATGAAGGACACGTTGATCATCGATGCCTACGAGCGCGCCTACAAGGTCGCCCAGGCGGTCGGCGGGGATGGCCGCGAGGAGGCTATGCCTCCGGCGCGTGACCGTCTGACGATGGCGCGCCGTGTGCGGGGATACGTCGTGTCGGGTAAGACGTCTGCGAGTAAGGGGCAGTGCTCCACCCAGCGGCAGACCAGCGCGGGGCGTAAAGCGCTGGCGACGATGGGCCGTAGAGGCGGCAAGAACTCCGCTGCACGCAGGTGGGCTAACCCTGAGCAGCCTATCGCCCAGGCGGCGCTACAGCCCCTGAAAAAAGCCAACCAAAAACGGAAAGCTGCTGGAAACGCTACTCGTGCGCGTGTACTTGCCGTCGCTACACAATCGATTGCTGAAACTGGTCGGGCACCATCCGGAGCTGAGATAGGACGCGATTTAGGGATTACGCGTAAGACAGCATGCCAGTATCTACGAGAGCTACGAACTCTGGGTTTACTACCTGAATGATGTAACTTGCCGTAAGCGGTATACGGTTCCCCTCCGCTCTAGCGGAGTTTCTTTAGACCTAGCCCCCTACACACCTAGAAGCACTCGGTACGCAAGCTAGGCGCGGGCTGCTGAAGCGGAAATTAAATGGTTCACGCCGTAAGCGGTACCGGTCCCCCTCCGCCTCAGCGGATGATGTCTCGTCCCAGAATCCTTCTGATGCCTGTCTCTCCGTGGAGCGGTGCGACATAAACAGGTCTCTCCGGTTCCGCTGAAGCAGGGAAGCGGGGAGAGCCCTAAGCGGCTTGTGCTGCGGATGTTCTAATTTGCATCGTGCTGCCGCGCCAGTCCTCGGACTGGCTTGCCCCGTAGTTGCTTTCTCCCGAATGTTTTGCGTGATGCATTCTCATGTTAGGGAGTGGTTACGTTAGAATGCGGTTATGTTATGGGGAGTTGTGCATACTAAGGGCGGCGTGGGCAAGACCACGACCTCGCTCTATCTGGCGTTGGCGGCGCATCGTCGTGGAGTACCTGTGAGATTGGTTGATGCTGATCCGCAAGCCTCGGCGACGATGTGGGCTAGCGCAGCGGTTAGGGCGGGCGATCCACTTCCATTTGCGGTGGAACCATACAGTGGGGCGCCGCGGGCAAAGTCTGGCGAGCTGATCCTCATTGATACTCCGCCGGGGCAAGCTGATGTTCTCCAGGAAGTTCTTGACTGCGTGGACGTTGCGATCGTTCCTACTGCTGCATCGCCAATGGATCTGGAACGGGTATGGCCGACGTTGGAGGTGACAAGCCATCTTCCCACTGTGGTGTTGCTGACGCAGATCAACACTCGGGCACGGCTGGTTGCCGAGCTACGTGAGCTGTTTGAAGAACAAGGAGTACCGGTCGCGGAGAATTTCATTCGACACAAAGAGGCGTTCAAACAGGCTTGGGGTACTACTCCTGCTGATCTTGCAGGCTATGGCGAGGTTTATGACGAGATAAGTGAGGCACTGAAATGGCACTGAAAGACACGATGAGGACGGAAAAAGGTGAGAAAAAAGCGGCGGTCGCCGATACCTTTGTAGCTCCTGGAAAACCTGAACCGGGAAAGCGTACAACGGTATACCTTCCGGTCGACGTTCACCGCGCTGCCCGGTTATACACGGTTGGCAACGGCATGAGTCTTAGCGGACTGGTTGAACGCCTACTAGTCGAGCATCTTGAGTCTGAGGGCGTCGCTATTGGAGATAGGCCATAGAGAAGCGATAACGGTATAACTTAACAGCGTTACAACATAAAGACCCCTAGGCATCTAATGCGTCTAGGGGTCTTTATGTTGCGATGCTAATTGGATCTGCTCCGTGCCTATTATGCCCTCTGGCCACTTTGGACCATTGTTACATAACAACATAACAACGGTGGAAAATAAAAACACTATTACCACTTATGGTATAGCGGTATAACGCAAAAGTGTGATCCTGTTCAAGTGCGGTAACATGATTATGTTATCTGGTTTGTTTTGGGAAATATTGGCTGTGAGCTCTGGAAAGGTGCTGTAACCATGAAAGTAAATAGGGTAGCAATCGTGTTGGTGGTGCTGGTGGTTGCGATAATCATCGCTGTCTACTTTGTCAGTAGGGGCAAAAACGGTGATGGGAAAGAAACAGGGAGTGTCGAGAGTTCAACTTTGGCTATCCCCGGACCTGATGAGTTTGATCCGGAGCAGCGGCACTTCCCCCGCGAGTTCTTTGACGATAGTCAGTACCAGGTCGGCAAATATGCAGCCGATCCTGGTGGCCGTCCGGTCTATATGCCGCATGCTGTCAACGGTGAACCGTTCGGCGAGTTTCAGCCACGCGAGGAGATGGACTGTTCCCTCCCGGGCGTCGTGAACGCGCAGCAGCAGTACGTGCACGGCCGGTTCATGCTCGTCTCTGAACACGACGGGCCGACGAACTTCGATCACCTCGTACCAACCGGCTACGCGCACTCCGCGGTCGGCGCAGCCGTCGCAGCCAGCAACGCCGCGACAATGGCTATTGGCTTTTATGACCAGCTCGCTCTCGATTACTGGCGAGACTACATCGACACCTCGGAAACAGAAGCTCGCCTCAAACTTGGTGTGAAAACAGCTGGTCCTGATGTCCCGGCTTTCCCCGGCATGAGCGGGTTCAAGATTGAGGCGTGCAGCAGCAATATCGTCGTTGCTCACCTGGCATATAAGAATGTCGGCAGCGAAAGCTGGATCGTTTTCCGACTGCCGATGAGGTGGGCCAACGGAATGTGGGAAATGATCGGCAATGATCTCGACGCTAAGCGTACTGAGCAGCCGACGATCTACAGTCTCGATGGGTGGGTCAAGGTGAATGCCCAGTGAGCACTATCAATCGGTCACTGGCGGCGTTTGCCGCTGTAGTCATGGCCCTGCTGATCGCCGTCTCACCCGCGCTCGCCGAGGACTCCGCCCCGGTCAAGAACGGGGAGAAGTTCGCAGCAACGATGGAGAGCTGCGAGGAGTTCATAGGGAAAGCAGACGCGTTCATCCAAGGCGAAGATATTGCTAACAAGGGTGGATTAGCAGGGAATATAACCAAAGGGCTCCGTTACGTTGAATGCGGTGCACTTGCTGCTGCTGCGCATCCGGTGGATGCCGCGAAGGGTGCCAAAGACAAGGTATCGGGATTCTGGAATGACCCGATCGGTAAGTTCACCCGCGCCCTGATGGAGGGCAACACCGAGACCATGCAGTCGGTGATGACGTTCTGGATGTCGTACTCATCAACGAGTCTCGGGGGCACAGACGTCGGCGAGAACATCGAAGGTGTGCGCAACATCGTCCTCGCGGTCGCCGGGTTCGCGTTGATCGCGTCGTTCATCGTCGGCGGTGCGCGGCTTGCGGCTTCGCGTCGGTCTGGACTCCAGGACGGCCTGGAGGACATGGGCGAGGTGATCGGCCGCTGGCTGATTTTCTCCGCGTGTATCCCGGTGATCGTGCCCGGGGCGTTGATGGCTAGTGACATCGTCGCCGATGAGATCATGAAGCAGTTCGGGGCGACGAGTCCAGAGACGTTCGTCAACCTGACGAGCCTGGAAGGCACGCCCTATGGACCTGTGGTGATGCTGCTGCTGGCCGGTATCAGTCTCGCCGGGTCGGTGATGCAGCTTGTCGCCCTCGTTGTTCGTGTCTTGGTCCTGCCGCTGGCGGTTGGTCTTGCGCCGCTGTTCGCGGCGTTGAGCTTCACCGACACTGGCCGCAACGGTCTGAACCATCTGGTGGCGTACATGATCGCGGCGATCGCGTTCAAGCCGGTCTCGGCGTTGCTGTATGCGGTCGTGTTGTGGAACGTCAGTCGAACGGGCACCGACGGCTCTCTCGGGGGGGATCGACACGGCGGTGATTAACGCGCTGATGATTGGTCTTGCCGGGTTTGTTGCCCCTGCGCTGGTGCGCTCGATCGTGCCTGCAGTGGCGCAGCCGGTGGCGGTAACGCCTCCGGTGCGTTGACCGGTGCGGCGAGCATGGTCGGTATGGGTGCCAGGGCGACCGGAGTTGCGCTCGGCGGTATGGCTGGCGCGGCGATGGGATCGAAGATAGGCGGGGCTGCTGGTGGTGCCCCGGGCCAGGCGGCGGCCGCACTCGGTGGTGGAGCTGGTGGAGCGGCGGGCGCACCGCTGTCTGCCTCGGGTGGTGGCGGCGGTGGCGCGAGCGGTGCCGGTGGTGGTGGCGCGCGCCGCGGGCAGGGAGCGATCCCCTCCGGTAGTGGAGGGGGCGGCGGCAGTGTGGGGGCTGCTCCGCAGGGCGGTGGCGGACGGCCGCGGATTCTTACCGCGGCCCAGCTCACCGCAATGGGTGCCAAGGCGATGGCCGGGGGCGCGGTGCGCGGTGCCGCCAGCGGCGTGGGGGCTGCGGGGCGCGCCGTTCCTGGAGCAGCGAACACCGCTGGCCGCGCCGCCGATCATCTCGGCCGCAACTTCGAGGGATCACTCGGATACCCCGGACAAATCCACAGATAAACCAACCAGATTCACATAAGGCCCATTGCTCCAAGCAATGGGCCTTATCCATATCCTCCCAACCATCACGTCGATAGCTTTTCTGCGACACCTGACTACGTTTAACAGTAAAGAATCAATATACAGTATGCACTTTTAGTGGTCGGGTAGAAAAACGCGGTAGACTCACCCCCGTGATGAGTCTCCGAGCGGTCCACGCAGGTGCTGGATACCAGTACCTGCTCCGCTCTGTTGCGACCAACGATGCACACGACAAGACCACCGACACCGGGTCGCTGGCGAACTACTATCAAGCCAAAGGAACCCCGCCCGGTCGGTGGTTCGGGTCCGGGCTGGCAGGGTTCAACACCGAGACGATCGTGGCCGGGGCGACGATCGAAGCCGATCAGATGGCCTCGCTCTACGGGGTCGGAATGCACCCCGATACCGACGCGAAGATCGCCGCTGGAACACCGCTTGCGGCGTGCAAACTCGGAGGCAAGTTCCCCGTCTACACCAACGCCATTCCCGTGCTCGACGCGCTCCGGGACGCCGAGCAGGAGTTCACCAAAACCACCAAGAGACTGCCAAGTACCGTCGAGCGATCCGAGATGGCGGCAACGATCGGACGGCCCTTTTACGTCCAGGAAACCGGATACGACAACGCCGCCGACAAGGACGTCATTGCGTGGGTGAACAAGCAGCAGGAACAGGTCAAACAGGCAGTATCTGCCTACGATTTCACGTTCTTCCCGGTGAAAAGCATCTCCGTGGTGTGGGCGCTGGCGGATGAAGAAACCGCCACGAAGATCGCCCGCTGTCACCACCGTGCGGTGGCCGAAGCGCTCGCGTGGGCCGAGGCCAACATCGTTCGTACCCGCATGGGAAAAGCGGGCATAGCGCAGGTGGAAACCCAAGGGCTTGTGGCATCGGAGTTCACTCATTTCGATACACGCGCCGGTGATCCAGACCTGCACTCGCATGTCCTTATCTCGAACAAGGTTCAGGGAAAAGACGGCAAGTGGCGCGCCCTTGACGGCCGGACACTGTTTACCCATCACCAGGCAATCAGCGCGCACTACGACGCGGTGCTCAATCAGATTCTTAGCGAAGAACTCGGAATTGAGTTCGAGGAACGCCCCCGCAAGGGCAACACCCAGGGCGTGTGGGAGGTCAAGGGAGTGCCGCAGGAGGTGGTCGAACAGTTCTCGCAGCGGCGCACCAACGCCGAGCCGGTGTTCGATCAACTCGTCGCTGACTACATCCGGAACCACGGTCGCCAGCCGGACAAGCTGACCAAGAAACGGTTCTGGCAAGAAGCGATCCTGACTACACGGGACGCGAAGAAACCTGCGGAATCGTTGGATACCTTGCGCCGCGAATGGGCGCAGGTGGTGTCCGAGATGGACGGTGGAACCGACTACCTTGCAGCCGTGCGAAGTATCGTCGGTGACGAAAAACCGGGTGTTCAGGGGCGCATCTTCGACGCGGAGAACTGGCGCGAGAACGTGGAGACGATCGCCGGGGAGATCATTGAAGCGGTCTCGGAAAAGCGCGCGAACTTCGGTGAGCATCATGTGCGTACCGCGTGCTCGACGGCGTTGAAAGGCTGGCGGTTTTCAAGCGTTGATGAGCTTGATCGTGCCCGGGAGCAGATCATCACTGTGGCGTTGGACAAGGCGGTTTCACTGACCCCGGACGAGCAGTTGACCCTGCCGTCCGTGCTTGTCAACGCCCGTGATTATGGTGTCGATCGGTTGCTGGGTGCCGAGCGGTTCACCACTGAGGAGGTCATCGAAACCGAGCGCAAGGTACTCAACGCCTGTGCTGAACCGGTCGCGGTTTTCGCCCGGAACGCCACTGTCGCCCAGGCGCTTAATGACCACGAGCGAGCCAGTGGTTTCGCCCTCAACGCCGGGCAGAAGGAACTAGCGGAGCATCTGCTCAACGCCGGAACGCTGGTGGCATCTGGTGTTGGTCCGGCAGGTACCGGTAAGACCACGTCCATGCAGATCGTTGCTGATGTGTGGGCCGCCGAGGGGCGGAAAGTCATTGGCCTTGCACCGTCTGCCGCGGCCGCGCAGGTGCTCGAAGAAGAAATCGGGGCCGAAGCAATGACGATCGACAAGCTGGTGTTTACCTGGCTTGGTAAGCACCCGGATCGTCGCGGAGGTGATCTAGGTGAGCTACCGGTAGAGATCAATCCCGGTGATATGTTGCTGGTCGATGAGGCCGGTATGGCCTCGACAACCAACCTCGGTGCGTTGGTCGATATAGCGCGTGAAGCAGGAGCTGTCGTGCGCTTGATCGGCGATCCTTACCAGCTCTCGGCGATTGGTTCCGGTGGGTTGTTTAAGACACTGTGCCAGCGGGCCGGGGCGGCATCGTTGACCGAAATCATGCGGTTTTCGCGGGGAGCTGACACCGCACAAGGTGAAGCCTCGATGAAGATTCGAGCCGGGGACACCACTGGACTCGGACTCTACTTCGAGCGCGGATGGGTCAAAGATGGCACACGCGAGACGATGCTGACCACAGCCGTTGACAACTATCTGACCGACATTGATGCGGGTCGAACCTCACTGGTGATCGCACCGTCGAACGCTGATGTTGACGCCGCAAACGAGATGATCCGCGCGGTACGCATCGAACAAGGACTGGTCGATACCTCCGTCGAAATGGAGGTCGCACGAGGCGATCGTGTCTCACCCGGCGACATCGTTATCACCCGGAAAAACGCCTACCTTCCCGGTGGCGGGCGGGTGATCAACGGCCAGATGTTTACTGTGATCGGACCGTCTGCTGATGGACAACTCGACGTTCGTGACCTGAAAACCAACGCGCGGGTACGTATTCCTGTCGACTACGCCGCCGATAACGTTCATCTCGGCTACGCCTCAACCGTGCACCGCGCCCAGGGCGCGACCGTTGATGTGTGCCACAGCCTGGTCGATATGACCGTCCGCCGCGAAGCGCTCTACGTCGCGTTGACGCGCGGGAAGATGGAAAACCGGTCCTACGTTGTTACCGATCTGCAGTTCGATCTCGACGCCGAAGACCCCCACTTCCACATGGCTGGCAACGACCAAGCACCAACTGCACTGGCGGTTCTTGAGCGTGCGGTCGGTACCTCTGCTGATGCAACGACCGCGATTGATGAGCATAGAAAGCAGGTCACTATCGGGCACTCACCTGCCCGACTCCGCGAGCTTTACGACCACGGTGTCGATCTACTGATGGATCAGTTCATCGACACCTACCTGCCCGAAACCATCGACAATCTGCCCACCGAAGCGGTGGAAAAGATCATCGACCAGGACGCTGAAGGCGTGCTGCGGGCGATCTGGAAGAACGCACTGAAAGCTGGAAAAGACCCCCGCGAGGTGTCAATCCCGGTCGCTGGTGTACTTGCCTCGGATGATCTCACTCGACTGTTTTCCACCGCCTACGGCCACAGCACAAAGCGCGAAACTAGCACCGATGAACACCCACTCCAGGCCCCGCCGGTGATGTTCGTCGGTCAGGACAACGAACTGGCACAGTGGGTGGAAACCACCTACGCGCAGTTGGGTGAACAGTCGGCAACAGTGCGCGAACCGATGCCGGTTGTTGGCGACGGCCAGGAGATCACCGGCGCTGCGTGGTCCGGGATGCAAGCAACAACCCGGCAGTATTCCGGGGCGCGGTTCACCGACTGCGATCTCACCGCCACGTCGTTTGCCGACTGTTCGTTTTCCAATGTGGTGTTCCGCGACTGCGATCTCACCGGCGTGGACTTCAGTCGCGCGTCGTTCGACCGCGTGCGGTTTATCAACTGCACACTCGACGGTGCTGACTTCACCGGCGCGACACTCGGGTCCTACACGTCACCGTTCCCGGTCGATATTGTTGGTTGTCCGATGCGCGGGGCCACGATGGAGGGCACTGATATTGTGCGGGCGACGTTCCGAAACATCGACGCCACAGGCGCGAGCTTCGTGGGGGCCACGCTGAACAAGACAGTGTGGAGGGCGATGGATCTCACCGATACGCGGTGGGATGAGCGGCTGCATGTACCTGGTGATACGCACGTTGTGAATCTCACTGGGGACCCGGATGCGGTGGCGTTGGTGGCGAAGGCGAACACCGATGCCGCGGCGAAGACCAGGTCGGTCGAGGAATCAACACGGCGAGGAACCCGAATCGGGTACGACACGAGCAACCCGGTACGCCACCTAGACCAAAACACCGGCCCCGAACTGTAAAGCGGGGTTTTTGCACTGCTTTACGCGAAGCCTATCTACCGGCTGTCAGCTCGGGAAAAGTGTCTGTCCAGAGTTTGGTCACCCGGCGGGGGAGCGGAAGGTTAGGGAAGTCCTGGATGAGTAGGTCGCGGTTGATGAACTCACACTGTTGCTCGTAGGTTCCCTCCGCGAGCAGATCGCGGTACGCGCAACATCTCCACACTTCATCGGACACGTCCGTAGTGCGTGCTTCCTCGTTGAGCCAGCGGACCGAGTGGGGGAGCACGAAGATTCCCTCTGATGGTCCGCGCAGTTCATCGGGGCTGTCGGATGCGGCATGGGGCTTGTGGTCGCCGATGAAGACCCTGCTGTCCGGTCGGATGGTGACCGGGGCGAATCGGGGGCATGGCGCAAACCCTCTCAAATATAGCAGGACTGAAGTCTTATGTATTGAAGATAGAACCGTCGCTTGTCGGATAATATATTTTTCCTCTATTGGAAACCATTCTAAAGCAGTCGAAGTCTAATTTTTGCATAAAGAGCAGTCCACTATATTAAATAGTAGAAAGATGTGGAGATTAGCTGGCCTCAGTGCCTAGCTTCTTCCTGCGGTCGTTAAGCATGCAGTAAAGAAACGAAATCTCAAGCAAAAAACCAACTGATAGGGAAAGGGCTAACATGCTTAATACCTCTTGGCCAGGGGAAATAATTGCGCCTAAAAAGAAAATGAAAAACCATATAATTCTACGTTTACCTGAGATTGTAGAGTATTTCAAGATTCCAAAATGGTTAAGTGCTATTACAATTAGGGGGACTTCAAAAGAGAATCCAAAAAGCAGAACGAAGTTTCTAACTAATTCATAATAATCAGATCCGCTTATTGCGGCAACCTGGAACTCTCTACCGACCCCCAAAAGGAACTCTAGACCTTTGTCTAAAACAAAGTATCCGAGAACTGATCCTGAGGAAAAAAGAATAGCAGAAATAAATAGAAATATTGCAGTGAATTTCTTTTCTTTTTTATAGAGGCCTGGGGCAACATATGCCCAAATCTGAAATATCCAAACGGGAGAAGAAATAACAACTCCGGCAACCATCCCTACCTTGAATCTGAGTAGGAACATGTCAAAAGGCTTTGTTGCTAGCAGTCTACATTCTCCAGATACGGATAGGTTCGCCCTCAGGTCCGGAGGAAGCGAGCAGTAAGGGCCTCTAAGAAGCTCGCCCAGTGGAAGGAGGAATCCCCCGCCCGATCCGTACCAAATGTAGCCTATGCAACCTCCAAATCCGATGGCAATCAGGGATATGATGAGCCTTTTTCGGAGCTCCATAATGTGCTCGCGAAGAAGCATTTCTCCGCGAGTATTTTTAATATGTTTGCCGTCCATAGTGTATAAAATAAAATTGGCTAGACCAAAAAGGTCTAGCCAATTTTATTTCCGATCAGAGATTCCACCAATTGTAGTACCACTGGTTTCCGTCCTTATGGCAGAAGTAGGAGACGCCGTGGCCAAATTGGCTCCACAAACTTCTATGAGCCATGCACTTCCAAAAACTGTCGAAATTACCCATACGCTGCTCCGGGCCACGCGCCAAAACGGTGACAGACTCCTCTTGGAGTTGAGCGGCGTTAGCCATAGGTGCCCCTATGACCATGGCGGCAGAAAGCATCGCAGCGGTAACTGTTTTCTTAAACATTTTTCCCCTTTTCTTGATCGCTATCGGAAAGTTCCCGGACCTCAGTTTTTAGAATTCTAGCGGACTGGCCTATGGAGCGTGCCAGATCTGGCAATTTACTGGCACCAAATAGCATGGTGAAAACAAACAGGACAATCAATAGCTCTGGTAAGCCTATGTTTGCCATAACTACGGAGCTCCAAGGTTGTAGGTGGGCGGGGCCTCTTTTTTATCTCGCCATTTGACGATGTTACCCCCAAAGCTGTCACCACACAATACTACGCCTACAGTAATATTCGCCACATTGTGGGCTTTGCATAGGGTGCTTGATTTTGTTGCACCGTTGATCGTCTGACGCACGCCCCGCAGCCGCGCGGGGATCGGTGGCCACGCCAGCACGGACGCGTGCAGTAGTCTATTGCGCTAATGTATTGCCCCTACCCCCCTTATCGGCAATCGCTGGGCGATTCTTAGGAGACTGTCAAAGGATGTTGATCGGCTACGCGCGTTGCTCCACCGACAAGCAGGATCTGCGAGCACAGAAGCAGCAATTGCGGGCTCTCGGGATCGAGGATGCGCGGATATACGTCGATCACGGATATACGGGCCGTAATCGTGAGCGGCCGGGGCTGAAAGAAGCGCTCGCCGCGACCCGGGCGGGGGACACCCTTGTGGTGACGAAGCTGGATCGGTTGGCGCGGTCGGTGGCTGACGCCGCCGAGATTGCCCGCGAGCTTCAAGGCCGGGAGGCCCGGCTACAGATGGGCACGACGGTCTACGATCCGGCCGATCCTTTCGGGCGGATGTTTTTCAATCTCACTGCGACGTTCGCGGAGTTTGAGGCCGACCTGATCAGTCAGCGGACCCGGGAAGGGCTTGCTATCGCCCGGGAGAGAGGTCGCCTCCGGGGGCGGTCGAGCAAGTTCACGCCTGCGCAGCAGCGGCACATCGGCGGGCTCATCGACGGCGGCGAGCACACGCAGGCCGAGATCGCGGCACTGATGGGGGTCGCCCCCTCCACTATCAGCAGGTTTGCGAAGAAGTGGCGAGCGACGGGGAATGGCGGTAACCCGGCCGGGTAACGACCGATAACAGTCCTTTCGGTATCTATCGACTTTTCTATGGAGTGTGTTGAGCTCAAACTGTGTCTGTTGGAGATCACTTGGGGGAATCGGACTTTACGGTTGCCCGTGCAATTAGTCCAAATACCGCGGATACAAGGATCGCTCCCATGAAGCTGAAGATAACACCGACTCCCTCTTGGGCACCAACTCCAAAAGAAACCCCGAATGACATTACCGTGGATAGGCCCGATGCCAGTAGGAGAGAGAAAAGGATTGCTTCGCCATTTCTGGATGCCCTATATTTGGAAAGTGATGCTGAACAGATTGCAAGCGTTATCCCACAAGCTATAACTTGCCAAATAGACACTTCGGCCGGAGGCCGTGTTTGGAATGTGTCGCTGATGGAGTGATAATCATTCCATGAAAGCCATAGTGCGGCAGTGATAATTCCAAGGAGGTAGGATGTGAATGCTGGGCCTATAATGCTTCGTAATTCACTTCTTTTCTCCCGTTTTTCATTTCCCTGGCAATGATTGCTATTCCGATTGCTGTTGGAAGTATCACAAACCATGTTGTGCCGAAAAGAAACTGGATAGGTTGAAACAAACTTCAACTCCTAGAGATTATCGAGATGGGTGCCAGTCACGGCCAGCCAGTAGGCGTCGCGGAAGTCTCGGCAATTGTAGTGTCTTGGGTCTACTGCTGTGTAGACGTTGCTGCATACTTTTTCCATGTCTTGGTAGAGGCGCTCATTGCAGTCCCAATAACCTTGGCCATTTCGGTCAGCTCTGTCCATGCATATGTCATGTCGCGCGCATGCTCCACTGAATTCAGCATTTTGACCAATTGCTGGGTATTGGTTTGGGGAGTGTGTGCAGTAATCATGGCGTCCGTAGTGTTCCCACGATTTAGCTTCATCAATACACCCCCAGTAGTCGTAGTTGAAGGGGATGCTTACGCCGCCATAATGTTTTTGGCTAGAGTCTGGGAGTGGGCACCGACTTAATGCTCGTTTGAGCCTGGTATTTTCTTCTCGGTATCCGTAAGGATTATCCTTGGGGACGTGGATACCGTTTGCTTCTAGAAGCTCGATTACCAGGTTATTAACCTCTTTCCCGATTACAGAGCTATCCCCGGATTCTGCTATAAGGCGCCTGGTATCCATTTTCTTCTTAGAGAAGCTTTGTTTTGTTAAGATGGGGGCTTCGGTGTCTTGTGTCGGGGAGTCAGTGGGGTAGCCCCATTCGGAGTTTTCGTATCCGCGTGCGGACCAGATCAGCAGGGGAAGCCCCATAATCTCGTGGGCTCCAAAGCTGGGGTGAGAATAGATCATTCCGCCAAAGAAACGGTTAAATTTACCTACACCATCGGGTGTTTTTGTTTGGTCCCCAGTGGGATATTGGAGCGGTCCGTGTTCGCCTCCTAGCTCTTGCCAGCGGTCGTAGATTTCTCCACTGATTGAAGCTAGTCCCTGCAATGAACCATAGATGTGCGACCTCTGGAAGTCTTGCTTTCTTCCTGTGCCGTCAGGGAGCCCGTATTCATCGCTAGTTGGGTAGCCCATGTCGCCAGCTTCCCAACCATTCCTCGCCCAAACAACCGAGAAGTGGGTTGTGACTGAATGCGCGCCGGTTTCCGGATGCCAGTAGATGAACCCATTGATGAATTCATTGCGTCGCCCCACTCCATCGGGAACCCCTAGCTCATCTGACTTTGGCCACGTCAAGAAGCTGCTGGGGCCGCCAAGGGAATCATATTTCTCTCGAATGGCTCCACAAACCTTGTAGGGGCTTGGCCAGTAGGTTCGGCAGTTCACCGGTTCTGACCGTTTTACTCGCCTGCCGTGCTGCATCGAGAGCTTCTCGGATGCTTCTTGCATCTCGGCTCTGTCTGCTTCTTCTTTTGTGAAGCCACCGGGGATGGACTCTCGGTCTGACCTCATCTCGCCGGGCCGTAGCTCCGGGTTCGGGTTGTCCGTAGGGTGCCACCCCTCTCCCGAGCTGTTTGATATTTCGTTCTTATCGAATCCAGGTTCGGTTGGTTTGAGGTTGTCTGCACGGGGCTGGACCGATAGCTCAGCGCCGTTCTCTTCGGTAAAAGAAAAATGTGAGGGGGCAGCATTGGACTGCGGCAACAAGGTTATTGACAGTAAAGGTGTGCCAAGGATCGTGCTGAAGCGTCCTGGTTTTTGCATGGTTCTAGACTCCTCTGTACGCATCGATTGTCGTGCATGGGTGGAGCTAGCTGTCTTGCAGCGTAGCAGTTTTATGCTTCTCACGGCAGAGTTTCGCGAACGCCGGCCATCACCGGTTCGCCCGGCGGATCCGCCGGGCTGTTGTTTCGACCAGCGGCGGTCATACGGTGCTGGCCTATCGTCCAGCCTGTTCAGTCCCGGTGGCGGACGCGTGCGATCCGGTGTAGTACCTGTGGCATCCAGCCCGCGAGGATCAGTACGCCGATCAGTCGGATGATCTGGACCGCGGCGACGGCGGGCCCGGAGTCGGCCTCGTCGGCGATGATGAGGACGGTCTCGAGTCCGCCGGGGCTGGTCGCTAGGTACGCGTCGAGGTAGGGGATGTCGAGCCACCAGGTCAGTAGTAGAGCGGTGGCGGCGCAGCCGGCGATGAGGGCGGTGATGAACAGCAGTGTGGCGGGCAGGGTCCGGGCGAAGGATTTCAGCGCTGGGACGGATAGTGCCCCGCCGGCCATCCAGCCGATTGCCATGAACGCGACTGCGGTGACGGCTCCGGGGAGGGCGAGGGTGAGGCGGTCGTCGAGAAGCGTGTGGGTGAGGACGGTGAGCAGCATCGGCCCGAGTATCGATGGTGCGGGTATGTGCAGCCGGGTCCCCACGGGCTGCCCCACAGCCATGATGATGAGGAGGATGAGCAGGCCGATCCGGGAGAAGTCTGTGGTCGTGTCGGCCGTGGGGTGGGTGTCGAAGCCGATGAGCATCGCGGCGAGCGGCAGGGAGAGCATCACGGCCAGCAGTCGGAGGTACTGGGTGAGGGTGACGTAGCGGTAGTCGGCGCCCATGTCCCGAGCGAGGAACGGCATGACGGAGGCGCCACCGGCGAGCATGGAGAGCACACCCGTCGAGCGGCTGATCTCCCGGTGCGCGTGGTGCAGGAGCAGACCGCCGGTGACACCGATCCCGATGGTCGCGGCGGACACGACGAGCCCGGGGATGAGATAATTCACCAGTTGGGTAGCGGGCGTGGCCGTGAGCGGTGCCGCGGCGAGGATGGCGATCACCGCGCGGGCCGCCCGGGACGCGGGGCCGGAGAGATTGATGCTGCGGCCGGTGGCGACGGCTGCTGTGGCGGCGACGAGGATCGAGGCGATCACCCAGCCCGCGGGCAGACCGATGCGGGTGAACACCCACCCGAGGATCAGCGTCGACGGTACGACGGCAAGCCACCGGCGGTCGATGCGCGGGGCGTGCACGGGCTCTCCTCTCCGCCGGTCATCGGGTTTCCACCGTCCATTGTGCCCATCGTTGAACCGTACGGATTGGATCCGGGTACATTTGACATCCAGCCCTGATGGGTGACCGCAGTCACCTTTCCGGATCCCTTGAGAAAGCTGGTGACCATGGATCTCGCCCTGCCCGCGTGGCTCATCCTGATCGCGGGCGCTGGTGTCGCCGGCTGGATCGACGCGGTGATCGGTGGTGGCGGGTTGATCCTGATCCCGCTGATCCTCGCCGTGGCCCCCGGGCTGGCCCCGGTGACGGCGCTGGCGTCGAACAAGTTGGCGGCGGTGTCGGGGACGGCGTCGGCGGCGTTCGCACTGTGCCGGAAGGTCGGTGTGGACCGGTCCCTTGTGATCCGGTTCGTGCCGGTGGCCGCCGTGTGCTCCGCGGGCGGTGCGCTCGCGGCGAGTGCGATCGACAAGTCCCTCATGCGGCCGATCGTGATCGTGCTGATGGTCGCGGTGGGTGTGTTCGTGGCGCTCCGCCCGAGCTTCGGCACCGGTATCGCACGCGAGGCGCCGAAAGGCGTACGGCGTCTGATCGCGGTCGGCGCAGTGGCGCTGATCGCCGGCTACGACGGCATCTTCGGGCCGGGCACCGGCATGTTCCTCATCATGGTGTTCACGGGTGTGCTGAGCCAGAACTTCCTCACGTCCGCCGCCCTGGCGAAGGTCGTCAACACGGCGACGAACGTCGGGGCGCTTGTCGTGTTCGCCGTGGGCGGTCACATCTGGTGGATCCTCGGCCTGGTGCTCGCGGTGGCGAACATCGCGGGTGCGCAGATCGGTGCCCGCACGGTGGTGCGCGGCGGTACGGGGTTCATCCGTGCCGCGCTGCTGTGCATGGTCATCGTGATGTCGAGCTATCTGACGTACACCCAGGTCCTCGGTGGCTGATGGTTCCTGACGTCGCGTTCGGGGAGTGGCTCGTCGCCCACCGCGCACCGTGGATGGTGGCGGTTAGTGAGGTTCTTGCGGAGGCGTTCCGGCCCTGGCATGTCCTGGTGTTCGCTACGGTCCTCGCGGTGCTGTTCCTCCGCAGGTTCGGGCGGGACACCGCCGTGCGGTTCTGGTGCGCGGTCGTTCTCGCCCAGGTGGTGACACATCTGCTCAAACCCGTGGTGGGGAGGGCCCGGCCGCCGGTGGAGTGGCGGCTCGAGGTGGAGCCCACGGCGGCGTTCCCGTCGGGACACGTGACGGGTGCGGCGGTCCTCACCGGAGCCCTCGTGGTGGTGTTCTGGCCGGTGCTGCGCCGTGTCGGGCGGTGGGTCGCTGTGTTCGTCGCGGTCACCGTGACCGTGGTCGTGGCGGCGAGTCGGCTGATTCTGGGGGTGCACTGGTTGAGCGACACCACCGCCGGTGTCGCCGTGGCGGTGGTGTCGCTCGGTGTGGTCGGGGGAGTGGACGTGATCAGGCGGCGGCGGGGTTGCCCATCGGGAAGGTGATGACGACGTAGGCGCCGAGGGCGACGGTGGTGCTGTGTTATTCGATTCATCACATCCGGCGTTTCGTCCGCGCCGTCGCGGTCGCGGTCCACGGATCCTCCGGCCATGGGTGCTTCGGGTAGCGGCCGCGCATGTCCGCGCGCACCCCGCTGTAGGGCCCGGACCAGAAGCTCGCCAGATCATCGGTCACCGCCAGCGGCCGTCCCGCTGGTGACAGGAGATGGAATAGCACCGGGACCCCGGTGATCCTGGGTGACTCCGCGAGGCCGAAACACTCCTGGAGCTTGCAGGCCACGACGGGTTTCTCCCCCGAATAGTCGATGGCGTGACTGTTCCCGCTCGGTACGGTGAGGCGCTGGGGCACGAGTTCGTTCATCTGCGCCGCCTCCGGCCAGGGGAGCAGTCGGCGCAGTGCGGCGTGCATGTCGATCGTCCCCGGAGGGGTGCCCCGGGCGATACGCTCCAGATCGGGAGCCAGCCAGGCATCCAGATTCGCCAGCAGCTCCCCCTCCGCCACCGACGGCCACGGATCGCCGACGTGGGTGTGCAACCAGGCGAGCCGGTGGCGCAGGTCGTTCGCCGCCGCCGAGAAGGTGAACACCCCCAGGCCATCGGTCCGTAGCCCCTCCGCGATCGCCTCCGAGGCGTGCCGCTTGTCGACGCTCGTCGGGGTCGAACTCAGCTCGATGGCCCCGGCGCTGCGGACCTTCCGGGCCCGGATCCGCCCACCCTCGAGAGTCGCGGTCACGGTCTCCGACACGCCGACCACGGCCAAGGCGGTCTCCTCGTCCAGCCGGGCGGCCGCCCGGATCACCGCACCGGTCCGCCCCTCCCGCGCCGTGGTGCGGGTGACCTCCGCGACGGCCAGCCACTCCGCGTCATCCAGACCCGTACCGCCGGGGAGGGTCGCCCGGGTACCGCTGGCCAGCAGCCAGTCGCCGCCGGTTCTCCGGGCCACCTGCTCCGGGTACGCCAGCGCGGTGACCAGGCCCTCGGGATGCGTGGTCGGATAATCCGACTCGGCCTCCGCGCCGCGGGCCAGCCGCATCAACCGAGCGGCCTCCCGGCCGAGCCGCCCCCGCTCCGCACGGGCCTGAGCCGCGACGTCCCCACGGGGTTGATCGGCGAGCAGTGCGACCGTGCGCGCCGCCCGCTCGCCGAGCAGCGGAACGGTCAACAGCAGCGCCCGTGCCAACCGGGGACTGGCGGGAATACCCGCCAGCCTCCGCCCGAACGGCGTCACAGCCCCATCAGCGTTGACCGTCCCCAGGCGTCGGAGCACCTGCTCGGCCTCCGTGATCGCTGTGGTGGGTGGGGCGTCGACAAGCGGAAGCCCCACACCACGGGGTGTGCCCCAGCACGTCAACTGGAGCGCTGCCTGCGTCAGATCCGACGTCGCGATCTCCGGGGTGATGTGTGGCTGCATCGTCGAGTACACGCGGGGCTCGTAGCAGCGCAGAACGGTTCCCGGGCCCTCACGACCGGCGCGACCGGCCCGCTGGTCCGCCGAGGATGCGGCACACGTCGTGGTCACCAGGCCGGTCATGCCGCGTGAGGCGTCCCGCCGCGGGACCCGGGCGAGCCCCGAATCAACGACGATCCGCACTCCCGGCACCGTGAGCGAGGATTCTGCGATGGACGTTGCGACGACGATCCGCGGCCGGTCCGCAGGCGTCAGGGCAGCATCCTGCGCCGCAGCGGCGAGCTGTCCGTGCAGCGGCAGCACCGGCACGCCAGGGGCGAGTCCCTGGATCGTCGACACGACCCGGTCGACCTCCCGCGCGCCGGGCACGAACACCAGCGCCGAATGCCCGAGTTCCGCGACGGCGTCCACGGCCACCCGGGCCATGTGGTCGAGGAACGCCCACTCCACACCCCGTGCACCCAGCCGCGTACCGCCGGGAATGTACCGGACGTCGAGCGGGTGCGTCACTGCCTCGGTGGACACCACAGGGCCACCGATCAGACCAGCGAACGTGTCGGCGTCGATGGTCGCCGACATCGCGGTCAGCACCAGATCGTCACGCAACTGGTGCAGCTCGGTGAGCATGCCCACCAGCAGATCGGTGTCCAGTTGGCGTTCGTGCACCTCATCGAGGGCGACGGCATCCACACCTGCCAGTTCCGGATCCGCCAGGAGCCGGCGCAGCAGAACCCCCGGCGTCACGAACTGCACCCGCGACCCCGCATGATGCTCACCGCGCACCGTGAAACCCACTCGGTCACCCAGCCGCGAGCCGTCCAGGTGGGCGAGCCGCCTCGCCGCCGCGCGGACAGCCACCCGCCTGGGTGCGGTGACCACCACCTTCCCTCCGGTGATGTTCGCCAGGGCCGGCGGCACCAGAGTGGTCTTACCGGTGCCGGGCGGGGCCTGTACGACACAAGCCCCGGTGCCAGCCAGGGCGTCGCCGAGCGTACCGACGGCTCGCGCCGCCGCAAGCCCGGCACCGATGCGGGTCAGATCGAAGGTGGACACGGGGGAAGTGTATCCACCGGGCGCTGCTACGGTGATCTCATGGCACAACTGTTCGAACCAGGTGCGCTGCCCCGCGAACCTACCCGCATCATCCCCGGAGTCGTCCACCTGCCCGCCTGGCTCGCTCCCGACACGCAGTCCCGTCTGGTCACCGGCGCCCGTGCCCACGCCCGCGGACCGGCCGCCATGCGCCGACCCGTCCTGCGCAGCGGGCAGATGAGTGTCTGGATGACCACGCTCGGGCTCTGGTTCCACACCAACCCGTACCGCTACAGCTCCCGCACCCCGGACGGAACGCCTGTTCCACCGGTTCCGGACCTCCTTTCTGATCTCGCTCGTGGTGCGCTCTCCGCCGCCGCCCGCCACGCACCGGAACTCGATCCCTGGGTGGAGAACTACCGCGCCGACGCCGTACTGATCAATTACTACCCACCTGGCGCAAGGATGGGGATGCACCGTGACGACACCGAACTGAGTGTTGCCCCGGTGGTGAGTTTCTCCATCGGAGCTGCCGCGATCTTCCGCATCGCCACCGTGGATGGACGGACCCGCCCCTGGCGGGACATCCCGCTGGAATCCGGTGACGCACTCGTCTTCGGTGGGCCCGCGCGCCTGGCGTTCCACGGGGTGCCCCGCCTGATCGCGGACACCACGCCGGACAACTGCGGGCTCACCGAGGGTCGCATCAACATCACGATCCGCCAGGTCACCGCCTGACAGGATTGTGGATGAACCGGGTTGTCGAGGTGTCTGTCCACAGGGGGCGGTGTCGGCCGTCGATTGCGGGAAAACCGGTGTCCTAGGGTGAAGCCATGAATGACACCGACGATCTCGCCGCCCGGGGTCTTGTCCTCGGGGCGGATGACAGGATCCGGCCGAAATGGGCCTGCACCTCCGATCTCCTCCGTGACTATTACGATCACGAATGGGGCCGCCCCGTCACTGATGAACAGGGACTGTTCGAGCGCATCTGTCTCGAGGGGTTCCAGGCGGGACTGTCGTGGGAGACCATCCTGCGCAAGCGTCCCGCCTTCCGGGAGGTGTTCGCGGGATTCGACCCGGAGGTGCTCGCCACCTGGGGTGACGCGGACGCCGACAGACTGCTGGCTGGCTCCGGGATCATTCGGAACCGCGCAAAGATCCGCGCTGTATTCACCAACGCCCGCGCCACGCTAGTCCTCCGGGAGAGCGGCGGGCTACCCCGGTTGGTGCTGTCCTTCACCCCGTTGGCATGGACGCCACCTGACTCGGCCGCTGAACAGCTCACCACCAGCCCGGAGTCGTTTGCTCTCGCCAAGGCGCTGAAAAAGGCTGGATTCTCCTTCGTCGGTCCGACCACCTGCTTCGCGCTCATGGAGGCCGTCGGCATGGTGGACAACCGCATCAGGGGAGCATCCGGCCTCATCGAAGAATGATGCGGAAGCCCCGTCACGTGGTTGTGTGCCTGACACCTGCTGGATCACTGCGCGCGAGGAATACATGGAGGGAACCCCGGCCAGTTATCCAGGGTTCCAGTGTTGATCATCCTGCCCACGTCAGATCCACGGATACCGGGGCCAGCGATTGACAGTGACTGATGTGGATATGGTGGGGTGAAGAGTATCCCCATGTCTGGGGGCTTTTCCATGATGGTGGGGTCCACTCGATCGAGACGCTGGCAGAATGAACCCATGAGCACATCAAGAAACACGGGCCGGATCGCCGTCGTAACCGGCGCATCCGCAGGTATCGGAGAAGCCTGCGTTGAGGCGCTGATTGCCGACGGGTGGACGGTCATTGCCGGGGCGCGACGTATGGAGAAGCTTGAGGCGCTCGCCGAGCGGACCGGCTGCATCGCCCGCCACCTGGACGTTACCGATGATGCGAGTGTGCAGGAGTTCACCGCCGACATTGAACGCTGTGACCTCCTGGTCAACAATGCTGGTGGTGCGTTGGGCCTTGACCCCGTCTCTGAAACCGAGATCGAGGACTGGACCTGGATGTATGAGGTCAACGTGCTCGGTACCCTGCGCGTGACCAAGGCCCTACTGGAACGTCTCACGCGGTCACACGGGCAGGTCATCAACATCGGGTCGATCGCCGCCCGTGTCCCCTACGCGGGCGGCAGCGGATACAACGCCGCGAAGCACGGCGTCGCCGCGCTGACCCGGGTTCTGCGTATCGAGACCGCCGACACCCCACTGCGGGTCTGCGAAATCGATCCCGGGCGCGTCGAGACCGACTTCTCCCTCAACCGCTTCAAGGGCGACACCGAGCGTGCGGCCAGCGTCTACGACGGGAAAATCAACCTCACCGCCGCCGACATCGCCGAAGCCGTCCGCTGGGTCGCGTCCATGCCGGCGCACGTCAACATCGACACGATGCTCATCATGCCGACCGACCAGGTGTGATCCCCGTCTTTACGGCCCATCCCGGGCGGTAACATCTGGCACATGCCTGTTGCCGCCCTCTCCACCCTGCTCGTTGTCTGGATCGCGGCGATCGTCAGCCCCGGCCCAGACACCCTCCAGATCATCCGGCTGGGTGCCCGCAGCCGGGCGGACGGGGTGTGGTGCGCACTCGGTATCTGCGCCGGCAACACCCTGTGGATCGTCGCCAGCCTCATCGGTCTGTCCGCTCTGATGACCACTCACCCGGGCCTGCTACACATCCTGCAGATCATCGGCGGCAGCTACCTCACGTGGATCGCGGTCAAATCCATCCGGGTAGGAATTACGGGCAGAAAGGAGCGTGCCCGGGTGCCGGCGAACCGTGCGGGCACCACCACCGTCGAACGTGCCACGGCACCGGCTGCATCTTTCCGCACCGGTCTCGCGACCAATCTGTCCAACCCCAAAGCGGTGCTCTTCTTCGCCGCGATCTTCGCCCAGTTCGTCGACCCGGAGGGCGGTCTCATCGCGGGGGTCACGATCCTGCTCATCCTGACCGTCACAGGGGTCGCCTGGTTCGTCGGGTTCGCCCTCGCAGTCCGAACCCTCGCCGTACGGATCATCCGCAACGCCCCCCTGATCGATCTGGTCAGCGGTGTGGTCTTCGCGTTGATTGCTGCCTACATGCTCCTCGAAGGCCTGCACGGGGTCGCCACAGCGGTCTAGACTCGCGCACTGAACCCGTATCCTTCCGAGAGGCTCACACCATGATCATCACCACCACGGACTCTGTCGCCGGGCGAGAGGTCTACGAGTATCTCGGCGTCGTCACCGGTACCGGTGCCGCCTACACTCTGCGTGGCAGCGAGGCGAAGAAGACCGAGACCGCACTCAAAGCGCGGGACAAGGCACTCCACATGCTCCGTGAGGAAGCCGCTGAGCTGCGTGCTGACGCGATTCTCGGGCTCCAGGTCAGTCACCCGTATTCCGGAGGTATCGGGAACGTCGAGATCATGTTGACCGGTACCGCTGTGCGCCTCATCTGATACCGGACGCTGTCACGTCGATATCCCTACACTCGGTGATGAGTCACACCACCATCACAAGGAGAACAGGCCATGATCGTTTCCACCACCCCGACCATTGAGGGACGCGAGATCGGTGACTACATCCGTGTCGTCGCCGGTGAAACCATCGTCGGTATCAACGCGCTGAAGGACTTTGCCGCCGGATTCCGAAACATCGTCGGTGGGCGTAGCCAGGGATATGAGCAGGAAGCAGCGACTGCCCGCGAATCCGCTCTCGGGGAAATGGTGCAGCGGGCTATCGACCTCGGCGCCGACGGTGTCGTCGGCGTGTCCATCGAGTATGCCGTCCTAGGACAAGGCAACATGCTGCTCGTCGCCGCCACGGGAACTGCGGTGCGATTCACCTAGGACAGCAACCGGGCGGACAGTGCCAGGTACCACTGACCACGCCCGTACACTGGGACGTATGGAAGCAGTCGACGTCGCGATCCGGGACGACACAATCAAACTCGGGCAGTTCATCAAGCTCGCCAACCTCGTGGACACCGGGGGTGCCGCAAAGGAAGCGATCGCCGCCGGTGAGGTCACGGTCAACGGTGAGGCCGACACCCGGCGGGGTCGTACCCTTCGGGTCGGGGACATTGTGACAGTGGGTGGAGCGTCGGCACGCGTCGCCGCGCCCAGCGACGATGACGATGACTTCTTCGACGAAGCCACCGCCAACGATGACTTCGACCCCGAAAAGTGGAGGAACATGTAATGCCCGCGTTCATGGCGCAGGACGGTATGCCGTTCTGGATCGACCTCACGACCTCCGAGATGCGGAAAACCGCGCACTTCTACGCTGAGATCCTCGGATGGGACGTTGAGGAGGCCGCCCCCGGTTACCGGCTCGCCCGCGCCCAGGGCCTGCCCGTCGCAGGTTTCATCGAACAGCCGCAGGAGGCGACGCAGCCCGACACGTGGATCACGTATTTCCTCACCGGCGACATTAGCTCCACCGTTGCCCGCACCCGGGAACTCGGCGGCACCGTTCTCACCGAGCCCTTCGAGGTCCATCTCGGGCAGGTGGCTATTCTCGTGGACTCCGCGGGTGCGATGTTCGGTGTGATCGAGCCTTCCGGAGAGGAACGCTTCGTCTCCGGTGGGGAACCCGGTACCTCCGTGTGGCACGAACTCACCGCTACCAGCGGCTACGACCGCGCCGTCGACTTCTACACCGAACTGTTCGGCTGGACCGTCCGCAGGCTCGACGAGGACGGCGCCCGCTACACCCTCATTGATGTCGATGGTTCCCCGTTCGCGGGAGTCTGGGACGCGGAGGGCACGTTCCCGCCGCAGGTTCCCGGCTTCTGGCAGACGTACCTCGGTGTCAAGGACATCGCCGCGACGGCGGAGAAGGTGACCGAACTTGGCGGGGAGATCATCCGCGGCCCCTTCGACGCCGAGTTCGGCACCATGCTGATCATCGCCGATTCCACCGGCGCAACGCTCACCCTGTGCGAGGCCGATGAGCCCATGGAAGAGGGCAACGAGGCAGACCCGTTACAGGGCATCGACCTCAGCCAGTTCGACAGCTGACCGATACCCCGGGACCCGGGCGGCACCCCTTGGGCCGCCCGGGTTTTCTGCTGCCTCGGTTCTCGTTATTACGTGCTAACACGCACTAGTGAGAGCTGTTTCCCCAGTTCGGCCTACCGGAAGTTTTGTGTTTGCACGTACTGACGACGGCCGGTGGCACCCCGACTCCCGGAGGGGGCGATCAGGCGGCAGTCAGGGAACCGGACGGGACAGGCACCAGTCCGCCGATCTTCCGACGATACGAGGTCTTGTTATCACGTGTTAACACGTACTAGTGACGCGTAGTGTGCCTGGTCGTTTCGGTACTGCAGAGGTGTTTGCACGCACTGGCGGTATCCCGA
Source organism: Corynebacterium sp. CCM 9204 (assembly GCF_041357695.1). NCBI lineage: Bacteria > Bacillati > Actinomycetota > Actinomycetes > Mycobacteriales > Corynebacteriaceae > Corynebacterium > Corynebacterium sp. CCM 9204. Next base: position 77,331 of record NZ_JAUERX010000004.1, on the reverse strand, counting down.
CAACGTACGACTGCGCATCGACGCCACGCTCACGACGTATTAACGATGCCCAGCAGCAGAGAGCGACAGGGGGAGACAAGGGGGAGTGGTACCCGGGGTGAGCCTTCCGGCCCGGTGCGCGTGTTGAGTGCCGTGCCGTCGTGTCGAGGCCGGTCGGTGCCGGGTACCCCAGCTGGAAGGTTAGGCCCGGAGGAATTCGGCGGCGTCCTTCGCCATCTTCCGGGCGACGGTGGGTGTGACGATGGTGTGTTGTGCCGTATAGGTCAGTACCTCGGCGACGTGTTCCGCCCACCGGAAGCGCGGCACGGTGGTGTCCTGTTCACCGACCTGGATCAGGGTGCGCGGCCAGGTGGCGGGGTCGGGGATCTCGGCGTCGCCGCGCACGGTGTCGGGTAGTCCGCCGAGGTGCAGGCTGGGGCGCGTGAGCAGGAGCTTGTCGACGTCGTCCGCGACGAGGGTGGCCAGCGCTGCACCGGAGGATTCACCCCAGGCGGCGACGTGCCGTGCACCCTGTTGGCGGGCGTGGGCGATGGCGGCGCGGGTCACGGCGCACATCGCGGTGACGGAGTGTTCGGGTGCGAGGGGGTAGTCGACGTCGATGATGGTTGTTCCGGACAGTTCCGCCACGGCGGCGACTCCGGGCCGCCAGGCGTTGTCGAGACAGGTTCCGGCGCCGCGCCACCACCCGCCCCCGTGGAGGCTGACTGCCCAGTCTCCCGTGGGTTCGGAGGGGGTGAACATGACACCGATCCCGGGAAGATCCTCGGCGGTGACCCCGCCGAGGTAGTCGACACCGGGCATGCGGTGTCCGGCGGCGGTGCCGAGCATGAGCATGGCGGCGTGAGTGAGCCGGTCAGGTAGGCGTGCGGCCCAGTCATCGCAGGTGGGCCGGTCGCTGATACCGCCGGCCCAGGGCGGGGTGCAGTCGGGTGCAGGGTGGTGTTGGTTGATGTACCAGGTGAGTTGTTCGAGCTGTCCCTCTTCGTCGAGTCCGCCTTCGGTTCCGCCGACGACGAAGTCACGTCCGGTTGCGTCGTCGTGGATGACCTGGGGTCTGTCGGGTGTCTCGCTCATGGTGGCCATGCTACCGGCGGGTAGTGTCTGGCCAATGGATATGTTCGCGTTGCGCACGCTTGACACTCCGTTCGGCCCGTTGACGGTGGTTGCCGGTGATGCGGGTGTGCGCCGGGTGCTGTTCCGCGGGGCGCTTATCGACGACCGTCCTGGTTCCGGTGTGGCGGCGCGTCACGCTACACAGGCGGTCGGGGAGATCGGGGAGTATCTGGCGGGGGAACGTCAGGTGTTTGAGGTGTCGTTGGATGTGCCGGAGCCGGTGACGTTCACGCAGCGGGCGCAGGCGGCGTTGCGGGGGATTCCGTTCGGGAAGACGGTGAGTTACGCGGAGCTTGCGGAGTTGGCGGGTAATGCGCGGGCGTTTCGTGCGGCGGGGTCGGCGTGTGCCTCGAATCCGCTGCCTGTGCTGGTGCCTTGTCACAGAGTGTTGGCGTCGGGTGGGGCCATCGGCGGTTTTGCCGGGGGTTTGACGTTTAAGCGTGGGCTTTTGGAGTTAGAGGGTATGCGTTTCTAGGCATTCTGTCCTGTGGTTGTGGGATTTTTGGTGTGCGTATGAACTGCTTCAATTGGGCTATTTTTTGCGGGGTCAATTCCTGATAATTACGGAACTGGTGTTGCTATTCAGTTCTCTTTATTTGGGCGGTTGAGCTGCGGAATTGATGATATTATCTATGCGCTAGGATTTCATTTAGCTGTGACGGCCCAATTGGGATCACCGTTGTGGTGCCTGTGTGGTATTTCCTCAAGGGGTAGCACAGGAATGATGTTTAATTTCTGCAATAGGAGCAGTGCATGGAAAAAAGAAGAACATCAGCCAGGTTTGTGGGTATGGCCTGTGCTGTTGCCGTGGTGGTCACCTCTGCTGCGATTCCAACGTTTGCGGTTGAGGTTGGGGAGGGACACCAGAGTGTTCGTGGATTTGACAGTGATGCCGATCTCGCTGTTAAGCCTTTTTATGAGGAGAAAACTCTAGCGGAGGGGGGCAATGATGGATTCAATTGCTACCGCATTCCCTCGCTCGGAGTGGCGCCTAACGGAAATGTCCTGGCTTCATGGGATGGCCGTCCGGATAATTGTGCGGATGCGCCACAGCCGAATAGCGTTGTCCAGAGAATATCTGGAGACAGTGGACTATCCTGGGGGGATCAGCAAACAGTCGCTGCTGGTGATCCGATTGTGCCCCAGGGATTCTCAGATCCTTCGGTGGTTGTGGACTGGGTAACTGGACGTGTCTTCAATTTTCATGTGAAGAGCTTTGACCAGGGGCTTGGGGGATCGAGGCCGGGTACTGCCCCGGATGACCGATCGGTTCTGCATGCCGCGTATGCGCGGAGTGAGGATGATGGTGTCACGTGGTCTGCCGATAACGTGATTACTGCGGAGGTTACCGGTGACAATCCGTGGCGTTCGCGCTTTGCGACGTCGGGTAACGGTATTCAGCTTCAGTACGGACCGCACGCCGGAAGGCTGGTTCAGCCAGCGATGGTTGTCACCGAGTCTGACAGCTATGAAGCGGTGGCATGGTTGTCCGATGATTATGGGGAGACCTGGTATGCGGGAACCCCGTGGGGCGTGTCGATGGATGAGAACAAGATTGTTGAACTCTCCGACGGAACGCTGATGAATAATTCTCGTTCATCTGCGGGCAACGAGACTTATCGCAAGATCAGTTACAGCCGTGATGGTGGTGTGACATGGTCGGAGCCCACGTTGGACCATTCACTTCCGGATCCACGGAACAATGCCTCCATCATTCGTGCGTTCCCTAATGCCCCGGAGGGTTCCGCAAAGGCGAAGGTGTTGTTGTTTAGTAATACGGCGTCGACCACTGCACGTGAGGCCGGTACCGTCAGGATGAGTTGTGATGATGGACAGACGTGGCCGGTGGCGAAGGAATTTCGGCCGAATGATGTTCAGTACACGTCGATGGCGACGCTCCCGGATGGCTCTGTCGGTCTTCTTTTTGAGGGAAGTAACAGGGGGAACAGTAACAGTATTCACTTTGCCCGTTTCAATCTGCCGTGGTTGGGAGCATCGTGTCTGGGGTCCGAGGTGGAGTCACCCATTGTTCGGCCTGGGGAAACAATCTCGGTTTCTGCGCTGCTGACTAACCCTTTTGATGACGATATTGTTGATCGAAAACTTGAGATCGATCTTCCTGCCGGATGGGTGACCGAGACCTCTTCCGTGACTATTCCTGCTGGTTCTTCAGTTCCGGTGGAGTTTACTGTTACCGCTCCTGAGAATGTGTCCACTGGACAGGTGGATGGGCTTCTCCGTATTGAAGATTATGGCTTGTTCAAGCAGGGTCACTTCCGGGTCCATGTCGTGGATGGAGTTGAATCTTCTGAGAAACAGGTGACCATCGATCCTTCAGTACTGAATGCTGCTGATGTGAAAAAGGCGGGAGATGTTATCCGATACAATTTTCGGGCTACGAACCCGTTTGATCACCCGATCGGGATAATTCCCGATGGTGAGCTTGAATTCTTCGATCCAGATAATGCACCGCAAAACTGCCGCTGGAAGACCTTCCCGGCGAACTCCGTTCAGAATTGCGGTTATGCCCGGCATACGGTCACTGCTGAAGATATTGAAAGAGGCTACTATCAGCCGACGGTGACCTGGAGAATTGGGCCGGAAAACGATGCTGTCACGGTGCACAGAACCTTTGAGCAGGTTCTTCCGAAGGTTGATCTCCGAGAAGGTATTACGAAGGTTGGGGCGGAGCTATCCATATTGCCTGTTGCTCCGTTGGAGTCGAACGGTTCGACGTTGGAGAAGGACATTGTCGTTCAGGTCGCTCTCCCCGAAGGGCAGGATGAGATCCCTGACGGTACCAATGTTGCGTTGTACCTGGATCTCGTGAAGAAGGCAGAGGTTCCGGTGAGTCCGGAAGGTCTAGCAGTAATCCCCGTGAGCGTGGATAGCGTGGCAATTAACGGTGAGCCGGTTGATCATCGTCTGCGGGCGCGCCTGACGAGCGGGAAAGAGTCCGGCCATGTCCTGGTGGGGCCCGATGCGACGGGTGTGCTGAGAGTTCTGCCGCAAGGTAGAAATAATGTGCAGCGTACGCTCACTGTGGGTGAGCAAGCAGATCTCATTTCAAATGGAACACCACGGAGCATCCAACTTGTTGCTCTGGTCTCTGGTCCGGAAGGACCGGTGAGCGGAGTACCGGTGACCTTCAGGGTCGCGAATAAAGATCTCGATCCTGTGTTGACCGACAAGGATGGGTACGCTTTTGCGCGGTATGTGGTGGAGCCACTGCCTGCGGGAGCGTCCCCCGTGACGGTTATTGTCAACGCCGAGATCCCGGAGACTTCCGACGAAACGACCGATTATCCGGGAGTTCAGAACACAACCAGTTTCACGGTGTCGGCGGGGGAGGAAAAGCCGGTCGGGAGTTCAGAGTTTTATGCCGGATCGAGTGTGGGGTCGAGTGTGCACGACGGAGTCTTTGATCTGGGGTCAGTATTCCGATGGGGTTTCCGCATGTCCACGGTACTCGTCGGATTAAATTCAGCTCTGGCATGGCTGCATGATCTGCCTATTGTCAAGTGGTGGAACGAGCTCACGGGTTCTCGAAACCGCTGAGCTGCTGTTGGACAGTGGGCGTCCCGGTTTCCGCTGATCTGCACAACACTGCCCCGGAACGCTCATCAGCGTTCCGGGGCAGTGTTGTGCATGTGGTTGTCCGGTTCACGGCGCTGCCCTAGTCCCGCCGCTCGCTTAACGGACGTCGGTGCCTGGCGATCCAGGTACCGATGGCCAGGCCGGTGACCCAGGCGAGGAGCGGGATGCCGATGAGGGTGGCCAGGAGGTCGGTCCACCGTTGAACGGCGTTGACCTGGTGGAAGACCCCCTCCAGGAAACCGTTCCCACCCCCGTCGAGCATCTCGCCCAGGACGGGGATGAAGGCGGCCAGGGTTCCCGAGATCGTTCCGCCGAGTCCGATGATCAGGCCCTGTGCGCCGACGTACCGGGCGAGGACCCGGGGTGATCCACCGACCGCCGTGAGGACATCGGTGTCCCTGCGGGATTCCGCGGCGGTGAGCAGCATGAGCAGTACCACGATGCCGTAGCTGATCAGGCAGGTGATCAGTAGTGGGATCATCCAGGTCAACTGTTGGTAGGGCGGTTCGTTGGCCGTTTCCACCCGGAGCGGCTGGTCCCTGTTCACTTCCGTGCTCATCCGGAAGGAGTCGAGGGTGCTGATCGGGTCGAACGTACGCACCAGGGTGCCCGCGTAGGTGGTTCTCATGCCGATCTCGGTGGCGGTCTCCGGGGTGAGTAGCCAGACACCGGGGCCGTCGAGGGGGATGACCGTCGCCGGGTGGGTGAGAACCTCGTGGTTCCGCGGTTCCTCCGTCGCTGTGACGCCGCGGTGGGCGAATCCACCTGTGTTCACGGTCTGCGTGGCGTGTTCGTTTTCCCGGGGTGACGGGGATTCGTGGTTCCGTCGCTTCTCTCTGCCGAATGCCGCCTGACCGTCGACGGTGAGGTCCGGATCGGTGACGACGATCTCGCCCTTGTCCAGCGCCGTGCGGATCGCGGCGCGTTGTCTGTCCGTGAGTCCCTCCAGTGCGGTGACCGCTGAGCCGTCGTTAATGAGTACGTTGGTGTGGATGCCGGGGAGACCATGGGCGTTCCAGTCTTGGAACAGTGGGGGGTCGAGGTAGAACTCGTCGTCGGCGGTCGCGCTGCCGGCGGCGGCGAGCCCCTCCCAGTCAGTGGTGTTCCACAGTCCTGGTTCGGGGGTGAGGATGTCGCTTTGTGCGGTGCGGGGCGCATCGAGGATCCCGTCGATGCGTCGGTGTGCGGCATCGGGGGTGAGCTGGATCGCGCCTGTCGTGGTGAACAGTGCGGCGTCATCCGGGAGTCTGTTCTCGCCCTCGTACACGGTCGACGGGAGCCACAAGATGCTGAGGAACGTGGTGGAGACGAAGGTGATGCCGGCGATCGCTCCGACTGCGGGAGCGGTCCTCGTCATGGAACGTAGTGCGTCGCGTGAGGCGAGTCTCCCGGGGAGGGGGAATCGTGCGGCGACGGCGGCTGTCCCCCAGAGTAGGACAGGGGCAGACAGGACTAGCCCCAATCCGAGCAGAGGTTGGGTGAGGGCGTGGATGAACGGTGAGTCGGCCGTGACGCCCCACCATGCGGCGATGAGCATGATCACTGGTCCGATGATCATGGGCCGGGAGAACCGGCGGATCCTGGTGCTGCGTCCGCCACGGAGTGCGACAACCGGATCCTGCCGCCCCATCTGTAGTGCGGGGAGCAGGGAGGCTCCGACACCGACGATCAGTGAGGTGATGATGACCAGGAGTGCGAGGTCCCAGGGCCAGTAGACCGCGGACCCGGGATCGGTAAGCCCGATCAGCACCCGTTCGACGGGGAGGGAGAGCACGCTGCCGAGGACCGCACCCACGGCGCCGACCATCAGCCCTTGGATGAGCAGCACGTGGCGCAGATGCGTCGGCGCTGCGCCGGTGGCCGACAGCAGACCCATGAGCCTAGTCTGACGTCTGGCAGCGACCGCGAAGATTGGCGTGACGACGGCTATGACGATCAGGAGTGCGAAGGTGAGCAGTATCCAGTTCAGGAGGGCACTGTCACTGGTCAGTCCCCGGAGGATGTCCCGGGCAATGGGGGCCGTTTTTTCACCCTGCGCCGCTCGGAAACTGATGTCGACACCGGTGCGGCCGGCCCGTTCTAAGACCTCACCATCAGCGGTCCGGTCGGTGAGTCCCGGGGGGATCAGATAGTTGACCTGCCACGGGGACGTCTCGGGGGCACCGGTGAAGGCGGGATCGTCGATGATCCGTGCCCCCGGGACGTCGGCGAGGGACAGGAATGTTCCGCTGGGAGTCGGGCCTGTGTAGGTGAGTTCGAGGGAGTGTCCGGCACCGTCACTGTCCAGAACCGTGACGGTCGCTGTGTCACCGGGTTCCAGACCGAGGCCTCTCGCGGTGTGTCCCCAGGTCATGAAGGAACCGGGTTGCGGTGCTCCGGTGACGGTGTCCGGTAGCGCGGTCGCGGTACGGTTGAAGCTGGTGCCTTCGGGCGTGGATATCCGGACCTCGGTGTCCAAGGTGGCGATTGGGGTGCCGGGGTCCATTCCGAGGTTCTCGGACATCCGCTGACGGTCGGTCTTCGCGACGGTGGCGGCATCGGGCCCTTCGCAGAGGTCGTCCCCAGCGGTGCAGGGCGTGTGATCGAGCCACACGCTGTCGTAGCCGCCGGTGGGATCGGTCCCCTGGTTGGTTCTCTCGCTGAGAACGGCTCCCGTGAATACGAGGACCGCCATGACGGGCAGGGCGAACAGGAGGACGGCGGCGAGGGAACGCCACCGGTGGCGGATCAGGTCGCGCCGGGCGATCCGGGCGGAGGTGAGCCAGGCGTTCATCGGGCGTCCCTCCCGGTGCGGTGCTGGACGAGCTGTCCGTCGCGAAGCCAGATGGTGCGGTCGGCGTAAGCCGCGAAGCGTGGTTCGTGGGTGACTAGCAGGCCGGCTGCACCGGCGTCGATCCGCGAGCGCAGGAGCATCATCACTGATTCCGCCGTGGTGGTGTCGAGCGCGCCGGTGGGTTCGTCGGCGAGCAGTAGGGAACGCTGACCGGCGAGGGCGCGGGCGATGGCGACTCGTTGCGCCTGGCCGCCGGAGACCTCGGCGGGGAAGCGATCGGCGAGTTCGGCCTGGCCGATGTCCGCCAGCGCCGCGAGCGCGGCGGTGCGTGCCTCGCGGCGGGATACGTTGTCGAGCTCGAGGGGGAGGGCGACGTTCTCCGCGACGGTGAGCGTGGGGACCAGGTTGTAGTACTGGAAGACGAAGCCGACGTCACGGCGGCGGATTGCGGCGCGCTCCGTGGGGGAGAGTCCTGCGGTGTCCCGCCCGTTGATGATGACGCGGCCGTGGTTCGGGGTGTCCAGGGTTCCGGCGACGTTGAGGAGGGTCGACTTCCCGGAGCCCGAGGGTCCCATGACGGCGACCAGTTCGCCGGGGACCACGGAGAGGCTGACATTCTCGAGGGCCGCGATGGTGTTGGGGCCGTCGGAGTGCAGTCGGGTGACGTTCTCCAGCGTGAGGATGGGGGAGGTGGTCATGATCGGAGGCCTTCCGGGTCGGCGAGGGTTTCAATGTGGTCGAGCCAGCGTGCCTCGGCCTCAAGGTCGAAGATGCGGCGTTCGAGCAGGAGACGTTGCGCGGTGCGGGCCGGGGGGATCGAGGCCTTGGCGAGGGTGATCTCGCGGAGCTCCTGCATCGTGGCCTCGCGTTGCCGCTGGATGAGCTCCCGGCTGTCAACCCCCCGGATGACGGTTGCGACGGCGATCTTGATGACCAGATCGTCGCGGTCGTTGCGGGGTCGGAGGGTCGGCTCGTTCCACCACTGCTCCAGGACTGCTCGTCCGGCCTCGGTGGTGGTGTAGATGTCGGCGGGGCGGGTGGAGGTGGTGTCGGTTCCGGTTTTCTCGATGAGTCCGTCGCGGTCGAGTCGTTGGATCGTCTGGTAGACCTGCCCGATGTTCATCGGCCAGATCCCCTGTGTGCGGTCTTCGAAGCGCTGCCGGAGTTTCCCTGCGCCGCAGGGTTCGTCATCGAGGAGTCCGAGTAGCGCGAACTTTATTGACATCGTCGGATCCTTAGACAATCGGGCGTGGTGCGGTTACCAAGTATATTACCCGGTAACTTACTTGGTAACAAACACATTGGCCCCCTCAGAGAGTGTCAGTGGTGGAGTTGTCCCTACCGCTGGTTCTTCGCGCGTACAGACTCAGCGATGGCCGCGATCAGTAATCCGACGAGTGCGGCGCACCCGGCTCCGCCCGCGGCGCCGGCCAGCGCGAAGAAACCGAGTGGACCGATGAGGTCGAAGGTGAGTACACCTTTCGGCCACACCACCGGAGCGAGCACCCTGGAGGTGGGGTAGACGACGATCAACGCCAGTACGCTCTGGATGCCCCACCTGTCGTATGAGGATCCGATTCCCTCCAGTCCCCTCAAAGCCCCGCTCCGGACATGGCCCCGAGCCCATCGGAATGAGTCTGGGTTGTCCACCATCTGGTGGGAGGTGTGCCGTCCAGTGCCGGGACGTGGACACGAGGGAACGGCCCGTCACCGCCTTCGTGGCGATGGACGAGTAGATGAGGAAGACGAAGACCTCCAGAATGATGTTCAGCCAGTTTTTCGGCTTTGCCGTCGCCCATGTGCCGCAGGCTGTGCACAGGGCGACGGATGGTTTGTCATCCGGGGGTCATTCTCTCGGGGCCGGTATCACCAGATGGTGACGCGGCGTCCGGGTTCGAGGAAGATCGGTCCCTCGGGGTGGACATCGAAAGCGTCGTAGAACTCGTCGACATTCGCGGCGATGATGTTGCAACGGAACTCGGCAGGTGAATGGGGATCGACGGCGAGATACTGGGTGGCAAGCTCTGGGCGGACGGCCGTCCGCCAGACCCGCGCCCAGGAGATGAAGAGACGCTGCAGAGCGGTGAACTCACGGCTCTCCATGTCCGGGTCACCACCCTCGTGGTCGACGGTTTCGGTGGGGGCCGAATCGAAGTCGAGGCCCTGATCCGACAGGTAGCGTCGGTAGGCGACGACGGCGATACCAAGTCCGCCGAGATCCCCGATGTTCTCCCCGAGGGTGAACTCGCCGTTTACTCCGGTGGAGTCTGTGCCGCTCAACACGCTGGGTACACGCCCGTTGAACTGACTGACCAGACGGGAAGTAAGTTCCTCGAAAGCACTGCGGTCTTTATCCGTCCACCAGGAGTTGAGGTTTCCGTCGCCGTCGTACTGGCTGCCCTGGTCATCGAAACCATGGCCGATCTCATGGCCGATGACGGCCCCGATCGCGCCGAAGTTCGTGGCGGCATCGGTCTCGGGGTCGAAGAACGGCGGGCGAAGGATTGCCGCGGGGAAGGTGATGTCGTTGACAACGGGGTTGTAGAAGGCGTTGACCGTTTGCGGCGTGGTTACCCATTCGTCACGGTCGGCGGGCTTGCCGATCTTGTTCAGCTCATAGTCGTGGAGAAATGCGTTTCCCCGGCGGACGTTGGTGACCAGGTTGGCGCCGCCGGGTTCGAAGGTGAGGCCCTCATAGCTGCGCCAATTGTCGGGATATCCGATCTTCGCGGTGAACTTGTCCAGCTTGACCAGTGCTTTCTTCCGGGTCTCCTCTGTCATCCACACCAGATTGCTGATGCGTTCACGGTATGCCTCGATGAGGTAGTCGACGAGGGTGAGCATCTTCTCCTTGTGGGCGGGTGGGAAGTGCTCGGCGACGAACAGCTTGCCGATTTCCTCCCCGACGAAGCGTTCAGCAAGCCCGATACCGCGCTTCCAGCGATCCCGCTGTTCGGTGGCACCCTGCAGGACGGTTCCGTAGAAGGTGAAATTGGTTCGGCTGATCTCGTCGGTGAGCAGGCCGGCTCGCCCGTTGAGGATGTGCCAGGTAGCCCAGAGTTTCCAGTCGACGAGGTCAGCTTCTCTCAGGAGTTGATCCAGGTGGTCGAGGTAGGAGGGCATCATCACGATGAGACGGTGTTCCGGTAGCCCGGATGCCGCGCAGAGGGTGCCGATGAGACCGGGGAGTTCGTTGAACTCGGTGGGGTTGAACGTTTTCACCGCATTGCGTGAGGAGACGACATCCCAGTGCCCGGCGGCGATACGTTTTTCCACGTTGACAATGCGCTCGGCGGCGTCCTGGGTGGACAGTCCGCCCAGACGCTCCACAGGAAGGAAGTCGAGCATGGTCGCCACGTGACTGCGGTAGGTGGCCAGAGTTTCAGCGTGGGCGGCATCCCGGTAGTAGGCCTCATCAGGCAGTCCGAGTCCCGACTGGACGAGGTAGGCCAGTGCTTCCTCACCCGCGGAGTCTTTCTCCACCCAGAAACCGACGGGGGCACCGATGCCCTCGCGGTCGAGGCGCCCCAGGGCGGCGGCGAGTTCTTCGGGCGTGTCCACATTGAGCTGGTCCAGATCGGCATCCAGGGCGGCGGCTCCGGCGGCTTCTATGGCCTCGATGTCCATGAAGCTGTCGTAGAGGATTCCGGCGCGCCCGGTGTCGGCCTCGACGATGGCGCGGACGTCATCCTCCGCGCGGTCGCGGAGCTTGTGGAAGTTGCCATCGACACCCCGATCTTCGGGTATGACGTGGGAGTCGAGCCAGGGGCCGTTCACATAGCGGTAGAGATCTTTCATAAAGTCAACTGTACGGGTTTCCCGTAACCGTGGAATCCGTCCTGCGGGCCGTAATCTTCACTGTTCCGTACAGGTATCATCGACGGGCGTGGGACAATACCGTCTGAAACCGCACTTCCGGCCTGCACACGTCGCACAATTGATCGGTGTGCTGATGCTAGTGATATCGGTTCCGCTGCTCGTCATGGACCGATTGCCCGGGTCCGCACGATCCGTCGGTGAGGTGATTCTCGGAGATTCCATCGGCGGTGGATGGCAGATTCCGTTGCGGTACGCGGGCGGGGAACCGGTGATATGTGACAAGCTCCAGGATACGGTCATGGAGGGGGGCTGGGACTGCGATGGAACCCAGGTCAAGTCTCTGGTTGTCAAGGATGTCCCGGATCCGGAACTCGCCGCGCGCCGAATGATGCGCGCGATGGGGATCTTTGAGGCGAAGAAACTTGAGGTGATGCGGGACGGCGACCTCTTGGAACTCCACCAACCGGAGGAAGACGGGACGAGAATGGTGATGTTTTCGGGTGAGGAACCGGAGGAACAGTTCACGGGTCTGGCGCTGCCTGGCACAGGCGATCATGAGGGCGAGCTGCTGGTTGTCGCGGTCTTCGGTAAACGGGGTGATGCTTACACTGACCTCGTTCTGCCACAGGTACGCAATAACGGTGAGCGTGATGTCACCGAGTTGGAGCTACCGTCAGTACTGACGTCGGAGACGCGGGTATGAATAGGTTGCTGCGGACCGTGTTGTGGATATTTAGCGGTATCGGTCTGGTCGGGGGCGTGCTGGTGGTGGTGATATCGCTGTTCGCCGGTTTGGCCACTGATGGCGAGATGCCATCGTTTGGGGTTATCGGGGGAAGTGTTCTGTTGGCTGCGGTGGAACTCGGTGTCGTGGTCACGGCGATCAGACTGACTCCACTCTGGCCTCGCGCCGGTGCCGGGTATGTCGTGACGTCACTGTTGTGGGGTGCCACAGTGGCGCCGCTGCTCGTCTTCCCGTTGGCGACGGCGTCGATGGATTTGCCTGCGCGGCTCGGGCTGGATCTCTTCGAGGCATCCTGGGGTGGTGCTTACCCGGAGGAGACGATCAAGTCTCTGGGCGTCTTGATCATCCTATTCAGTTTTCGTCAACTGGTGCGGCCCTGGCATGGCTTGGCCACAGGTGTCCTCGTCGGAATCGGATTCGAGGTGGTGGAGAACGCCGGTTACGCGGTGATCGGTGCGTTGTATCACCCGGTCAGTGACATGGACGGGATGCTGGAGATGTGGGGACTGCGCATGATTGCAGGCCCATTCCTGCACGTATTATTCACTGGGCTTGTTGGTTGGGGTATCGGGGTTGCGGTATTCACCGCTCGCCGCAGTTTCCTATGGCGTGTGGGCACGGCGGCACTCTGGATCGGCGTCGCGTTCCTGGCTCATTTCTGCTGGAACATCATGCACGATGACATGAAAGTCGCGCTCGTGGCGTTGGTTGGGATCGCGCTTGTCATTTACCCGTTGTTCATCGCGGTACTGGTCCGTGCCTGGCGGGCCGCCCGCTCAGATTCCGGGTACGTGATGCTCGATCGCCCAGTGGCTTCGGTCATGCAACTGGATCACCGTGATTTTGAGGTGCTGAGTGTAGGGGGCCATTCACGCGCGGATGGGGGTGGGCACAAGGACTGAGGTCGTGATACCCCTCACTGTTTCCTCTGGTGCAGGTGTGAATAATGGGATTGATGTGATGTGTGGGTAGATTTACTGATATGTACTTTTTCACGCACGATCGCACTTCCGTGCGCACGGCCCGACACCGGACCGTTCTCATTCCCGTGACCGCACTCCTGACCGCGCTGACCCTGGTGGTGGCACTGTCGGCTGCGCCGAAAGCCGCTGCTTTCAGTCTTTCCTCGCCGCGGGGCATCGACGTCGCGAGCTGGCAACACCCTAATGGCACCGCGATCAACTGGCGTGAGGTCTCCGCATCCGGCCACCGTTTCGCCTTCATCAAGGCAACCGAAGGTAACGGCTACATCAATCCTTATTTCGTGTCTGACTCCATGCAGGCCCGTAACGCAGGCATGCTGATCGGTAGCTATCACATGGCCCGCCCAAACTCGTCTGCGGCGGTGCAGGCGGCTGAATATGCTGCGACCCTCGCGATGCAGCCCCAGCCCTCGCTGCCTCCGGTCCTGGATATCGAGCACGCGGAAGGCCTCAGCCCGGCTGCATTACGGGCTTGGGTGCGCGAATTTGTTACCGAGATCGAGGGACTCACGGGGCGGAAGCCCATTATCTACACCTACCGGTACTTCTGGCGGGTGAACATGGACAATACCTCCGAATTCAGTGACTACCCACTCTGGCTCGCCGCCTACGAGAATAGGCCTCCGAGTAGCATTCCCGGCGGCTGGAACTACATGACCTTCTGGCAGCGTGCCGACAACGGTGTAGTACCGGGTATCGCCACGGCCACCGACATCAATCTGTTCAACGGCAGTCCCGGGCAGCTTGATGAGTTCAGTTCGGGGGCCAACGTCAACCTCGGCGAGGTGTTGACCACGGGCATTGATCTTGATGCTATCGGTGGCGGGCTCCCCGGCCTGGAGGCGCTGGGAAGCAGCAACCAGGAACTCGTCGGTGCAATCCTCGCTGTTGCCGCCGGAGTTTTAGCGGTGGGAACCCTCGTGGCTATCGCCCAGAGCCAGGGCGTCGATCTGGGGCCTGCGACCGAGATAGTCAATCGGGTCCGGGCTCTCGTGGACAGCGGCCATCTACCTGTACCTGATCTGCAGACGATGCATGATTCCGGTGAATACACGATCGGTGATCTGCTGATCTTACTGAAGAACGCGCAGCACTTTGCGGAACAGATCGGCTAAGGGGCTGATTTTCACGCAGTAGTAAGCAGTAGTAAAGAGAGTGATCCCGATTGTCGGGGTCACTCTCTTTCTCGTGTTCGTACCCAGACGCGTCTTCATCGGCAACGGTAATGGGCAAGGCCCCGGAAGAGTGTTTCGCTTGCGGGTGTACGCGGTGCTGGTACCTCGCCGCCCCTACGACGCTTACAGAGGACAGAGGCGAGCGAGATGGAAACAAGCGGAGTCCCCTTGGGTGATTCCCATGGGGACTCCGCGAACCTGTTCACTGGTGGTTGGTTCAGTCCTCGATCTTCATCTTGCCGGGGTTCCAGAAACCGGAACGCTGTTCGGTACGGTAGTCGATCACCGCGTCTACGGGAGCCTCACCCTGGGAGTTGGTCCGTAGCTCGTAGGCTTCCAGGGATCCCCAGTCGCGGTGCCAATCGTCCTTGAGATAGCTCGGTAGTTCAGTGGCCTTGTTGATGGCCTCCGCGACACCCATGACACCACCGCCGCTGTAATCCTGCCACGGAGAGAGGGTGACTTTTCCACCATGATCGGGGGAGATCCGCCAGAGCGGGGTTTCCGCGACACCGGCCCAGTGGTCGAAGGGGCGCTGACAGGGGAACTGCAGGGATACGGACCAGTCGAGTAGCGCGGGGTCTTCGGAACCGACGACCTCATTCAGGGACTTCAGGGTGGGGACGCGCGGTGGGGTGATCGCGAGCCACTGCTCGGGGTCCAGACTCGTGTCTGCTGCGACGATACGGACGACGTTCGCCTCCGCAGGTAGCCGGTCCAACGGGACACGGAGGTTGCGCCATCCGGGAGCTGGACCGATGTCGAGAGGTTCGATTTCTCCGATGTCGGTCACCCTATCACCGGGTCCCCGTGTTCCGTACTCGATGAGGAGCTGTTGTCCATCCTGACGGACACCGTTGATGTCATCGTGTTTGATGCGACCGGCTGCGGACACGACGAGGAGCGGTGCATCCTTGCGGCGCTCCGGAAGTTGGTACCAGGAGGTGGTGACTTCGGCGGGGAATTGTGGGCCGGAGGTATAGGAACCGAGTACGGGTACCTTGCGGTAGTCGATTCCGAACGGGAGCTGGGCGACGGAGCCGTTGACGCCGACGTCGCCACGGACGCCGCCGCCGGACCCTGAATCCTGCCCGCCGGTCTCCCCGGAAGCCGTGTCATCGTCAGTGGCACCGGCTATGGAACCTGCGCTTGTGGCGGTGGTGTCCACACCGGAGGAGTTGATTGATGGGGGAACGTTGTTGGCGTCAAAACCGCGGTTGTCCTCGCTCTCGAGGGAGTCTCCGAGGGAGGTGCCGCCGACGGGCGTGAGGAAACTGTCGTTCGTATCGGATTCGATCAGGGCATCATTGGCGAGGGCGCAGCTATCTCCGACGAAGGAGCGGGCGTTACCGAGTCCGATGGAGTAGGCGGGATACTGGTCGACGAACCCCTTGCCGAGGGAAAGTACGGAGAACATCACGACGAGTGCGGACACGACCGCGATCGGTGACGCCGCAAGCCCGTCGAAGCGACGCAGCTTCCGCTGCTTCTCTTTCGCGTATTCCTCGGCTTGGCCTCGGGCAGCGGCGCGTGCTGTTCCGACGTCCGAGACGAAGGACTGCACCGCGCCGAGAGCGAGTACCGCAAGAGCGATGAACAGCATCACGGTCGATGCCTCGATGTGGCGGTACTGAATGGTCTTGTCGTACCACGGGATGCCGTAACTGGAGACATACCACCAGCCGTTGGTTCCGGACAGGGAGAAGGCCAGTAGGAACAGGATCGCACCGATGAACAGGGTGCGGGAGCGGGCACTCTTGAGCGCCATGTTGGATACGGCGATGGCGGCGAGTGCGGCGAGTGCGGCGCCGATTCCGGCATACACGCCGAAGTGGTGGGTCCACTTCGTTGGCGTGAACATCATGAAGAACATCGTCCCGAAGAACACCAGCATGAGCCGCATGGACGGACCTTTGGCAGAACCGGGGACGCGACCGTTGCGGAGCACGCTGGCAAGGACCAGTGCGAGGCAGAGGAACAGCATGAGTACCGCGAACCGACGGGCGAAAGATCCGTCGACGGTTTGCTGCATCAGAGTCTCGTAGCGGACCCACTCGTCGTACCAGTGCAGCGACGGGCCCTTCGCGGAGCGCACCCGGATGGATTCGAGGACGGTACCGAGAGTCTGGTCGCCGAAGACCGCGAGGAGAATCGCGGTTCCGGAGGCGAAGAAGGGACAGAGCATCGCCGCAGTCGCGCGTATCGACGTCGCTCGGGAAGAGCCTGGTCCGGCACCGAGCAGTGGCATGCGTCGCAGACCGATTCTGATCAGGCCCGATAGTCCGGCGAGTAGTGCGGCGACCGCCATGAGGCCCGTGGGGCCGGCACCGAGGCACACGGTGGCGATGATGACACCGATCGCTGCGGGCAGAAGCCGGGAGGTGGCGATGGCACGCTCGATCGAGACCCAGGTGAGCAGCGCACCGACGGCGATGACGGGTTCGGGCCGGAGTCCGTTGTTGTAGACCATCCAGAATCCGAGGAAGGAGAACGCCGCCGTCCAGTGTGCGACCCGACGGTTGTTGATCTTCGATCCCAGTCGGGGCAGCACCTCACGGGTGATTATCATCCAGGTCAGCAACCCGGCGATGAGCTCCGGAAGGCGCATCCATATTGATGCGGTGGAGACTTGCGCCATCAGACCGAGCAGATCGTAGTAAGGAGCACCGAACGGGGATTCGGGCACGCCGAACCAGCGGTAGTAGTTGGCCATGTAGCCGGCGTGATCCGAAACCCGGGCCATGGTGAGGAGGTAGCCGTCATCCGAGGTGTTCGCACCGAAGATGTACCACCAGAAGAGCACACCGCCGACGATGGCGTCGAGGATCCGGGGCCGGAACCAGCCGACGGGTAGGAAGCGGCGGGTTCTGCGGCCGTCGAGAATGTCCATCCGGTGCAGTGTCCACAGGGCGACGAGCAGCAGAGCCAGACCCGAGAACATCGTGAGGTACTTCAGCACACTCGGCGTTGAGGTGAAGCGCGAGTTGATTTCGACGTGTGCTGCCAGGCCCCCGTCAATCAGTTGTCGCGTGGTCGATTCATCCCCGGCCAGCTCTGTGTAGATACCGGTGAGTTGTGGGCGCTGATCATCACTCACGGTGCCGATGTATTCCCCGCCGTCGGGGGCGCGGGCACCGTCGATACGGACAGCCGTCTCCTTCTCCGTGGAGGAGACCCGGAGCACTGCCTCCGGTGGCAGGGTTTCGAGCTGCTCAGCACTGAGCTCGAAGGGGACCTGGTTACGCACGATGACGTCCAGACCCGTCGAGGTGAGCCGCACGAAGAGGCCACGGGTAGTGGCGTCCTCGCTGTCCGCGGGCAAGGTTCCGAGGACGGTTGTCTCGTTCTCCCTGAGTTTTGGGAGGGCGGAGATCGGGATGGCAACGTCGATGGACTGTGGAACGTAACTGATCAACGGTGCGTTGACACTGTTCAGCGAATTATTCTGCGGCCAGTTGAACGAGGACTGGGTCTGGGTTACCGGCATGAACGGCGTGAGCACGAACATGAGGAACCCCAGGAGACCACTGACGATGGCGAGGTTGAGCAACCGTCTCGACGCGGTGGGCTGGGTTGTTACGGCGGTGGCTGACACAGCAGACAAGTTTACGTCAGAGCTCCCGGTACGCTTCATCGGTTGCGGATCACCACCACGAACGGTCCGACCTGCTCGATATCCCAGGGTGCCCCATCAGCCGTGAACGGCGCGGGATTGAACCACACCCCCCGGAATCGGACGTTTGGGTTGTTGGGGTAGATATCCTCCGCGATGTCGTATTTCCAGCCTTCTTCGGTATCTTTCGCATCACCCCGCAGGATGAACACATCCGGAGCGGTGTAGGAGGAACGGCTGAGAGCACCCAGGAATTCTTCGGTTCCGGCGAGCGTATTCCACGATGAACTGGCCCACTGCTCGATCTCACGGTTGCGAACATCGAATTCACCCAGCGGGTTCGCGTAGTGGCTGGTGAAAGCCTGGAAGCCACGGTAGGGGTGGTATGACATGAAGTTGTGTTCGTCGGTGAGTACGACGGTGTCCCTGGGTATGTACCCCTTACTGCGGATCAACTCGTCGATTTCGCCGTACCAAACACCGGAATCCGGTGGGTACAGATCGGCACGGACACCATCGCCGTCGGTATCCGTGTAAGCGAGGTCGATTGCGGTGTGATTCCGCTGCGGGATCGTCTGTGCGTACGAGACACCGCCGATGAGTAGCAGCGTCACCATGACGAGAGTGACACTCCGCCCGGTCCGTGCGGAGATCTGGTGTGGGTAGAGGGTGTCTGGTCCGAGGAGCCGGATCTCGGCGATCGCGAACACGCCCGCAGTGGCGAGCTGCAGCGTGACCACTGCGTCCATCCGGAACCCGAGGAGGGTGTTCCCGGCGAGAGTCGCGATCATGGAGGCCACGATCCAGCCGTAGAACACCACTAGGGCGATACCCATCGCACGTACATCCCGGTCGACCGCACGTACCACGAGGAAAATGGTGCCCAGGAGACAGAGCGCACCCACTGCGGAGAAGGACAACATTGGCATCGGGATCTGGGTGCCCGCGTAGGGTAGGTAATGCATCGCCGTGGCCCCGGAGTGCGGCTCTCCGCGCACGATCGCGAGAAGATACGGTGCCCACACCAGTGACGCAATGGCCATGGATGCGGTTCCCATCAGCACCAACCGGCCGAGTGGACGCCAGGATCTGTCGACGATCGCGGAGAACACCGCAGTCACGATCACGATAGACAGTGCGACCACCGCAGTGTAGAGGGTGTAAATCGATGCGGAGGCGCCGAGATAGATGATCATGCCGAGGATCGCGAGTCGGCTTCCGTCGAGGGCTCGGCGCACCAGAACAGTGGAGGCGGGTACACCGAGCGCGACGATTGCCGCGTAGGGCTCCTGCGGGGCGATCACGAGGATCAGGCAGATACTCGTGAGACCGACGCCGGTGGCGACGGTCAGTGAACCGCAGATCCTCTGCCAGGTCGGGACGACCATTGATGCGGCGGCCGCCAGGGAGACCAGTGCCCACGGTTGGAATGCCGCCCAGCCGTCGAGTCCGAGGAGGTGAGCGAAACGTCCGCCGAACCAGAACCACCCTCCGGGATAATAGGAGGGCAGATCAATGTAGTTCATGTCACTCAGGACCGGGGAATCGGTCAACCGGGTGAGGAACTGCGTGCGGAATCCCTGATCAACCGTGATCCCGTCGAGGTACAGTCGGGTCGCGGATAGCGGCAGTGCCAGGGTGGTAACCACCAGTGCTGCCGGGGAGAGATAACAGACCAGATAAGTGAGCCACACCCGCCACCGGGGCCGAGAGGAAGGAATCCGTTCACTGTCGGGGAGTTCGGTGGTCGGTGGATAGGCTTCAGCCGTATCCGGTTCATCGGCCACCACGGACCCGTGACCGCGGGCGAAGACCCTCACTCCGGGAGTTTTATCCCGGCATCGGAGTTGGTCGTGGTGCTCGTCGCGTAGCCAGAGGAACACCAGACTGATCACAAGGAGCAGTACCGCGACGGTGCCGGTGGTGGACAGTGCCCTGGAAACCAGCGAACCACCGAATGCCGGGAGGTGGGTCAGCTTCAGGATGAACCAGCAGAACAAGGTGAGCGCGCCGCCGCCGACCCCGGCTGCGGCGATGGCGAGGACGGTGGCCCGGTCACTGAGTGCGTCCGAGGTGAACTCCGCACCCCCCGCCGGGGCGGTGGGGCCGAAGAATACCCTGTTGCGCGCCGTCCGGGTGGGGTCGGCAGCGATGCCATCCGTCGCGTGTGTCATGTGTTCAAGTCTCCCACACCTGGTCGGGGAACGCCGGACACGGATCGCGGGTGCGGGAGAGTTGCGGATCAGCTAGAAGGGGAGTTTGCGGAAGATCGGCCGCGGAATGTGATCGAAGACCATCATCACGTACTTGAACAGCGGATGAACCCACACGGTGTCCTTACCGTTGGTGACGGCTTCCACAACGGCTTCGGCCACCTGTGAGCGGTCCACGGTCAACGGTGCCTCGTCGACATCGGCGCTCATCCGGGTACGGACCTGACCCGGGCGTACGACCACGACCTTGGCTCCGGAGTCCCGCAGGGCTTCACCGAGTTGACTGTAGAAGCCGTCGAACCCGGCTTTCGTTGAGCCGTAGACGAAGTTGGATCGCCGCACCTTCATGCCTGCGACGGAACTCAGCGCGACAATCGTTCCGTGTCCCTGCGCCGAGAAGCGCTGCCCGAGCAGGACACCGACGGAGACGGCACCGGTGTAATTGACCTGGGCGGAGGCGACGGCCTTGGATTGATCACGCCACAGTTCCTCGTTGTCGCCGAGGGTACCGAAAGCGACGATCGCGATATCGACATCACCGTTCGAGAATGCCTCCTCGATCACGGCCGGGTGACTGTCGAAATCGGTGGCGTCGAAGTCGATGACGCGGATCTCACTGGCGCCGGCGCGTTCAAGCTGCACCTTTGCCTCTTCGAGGTGCGGAGAGTTCTTCCGCGCGGCGAGAGTGACCGCGGCGGGTCCGGCGGCGAGGAATTCGGTGACGATGGCGACACCGATCTCGGACGTGCCGCCGAGTAGCAGGATGTTCTGGGCCTTGCCCACAGCATTGAGCATGTCGTGTTCTACTTCCTGATTGTTCTCGTGCGGAGGTGCGGTCTAGCGCAGTTCGAGGCGACGGGACAGATCGGACGCGAAGACCCCGTTCGGGTCAATCGTGTTGCGAGTATCCAGCCAGGATTGCATCTGGGGGTACATCCGGTGGAAGTTCTCCGCCGTGGTCCGCGATTCCTTGGCCAGGTACAACCGGCCACCGAACTCCATCACCCGGCGATCCAGTTCGTCGAGGAACTGGCCCAGACCTGGTTTGATGGGGAAGTCCACGCACACGTTCCAACCGGGCATCGGGTAGGACAATGGAGCACGGTTACCTTCACCGAAGAGCTTGAACACGTTCAACGCCGAGTAATGGCCCGATGCCTGGATGTCCCGGATGATGTCCTTGAATGGTTCCACGGCCTCACGCGGCACGACGAACTGGTATTGGAGGAAACCCTTGGGCCCGTAGCCGCGATTCCATTCACCGATCAGATCGAGCGGCTGGTAGAACTCCGTCAGATTCTGCACCTTATTACGGTATGTTCCCGACTTCAGCCACCACAGCTCACCGACCGCGATCATCGACAGCTTGTTCATGGTGAATGACGGGAAAATATCCGGGACGGTCACCAACTGGGGTGCATTGAACTTCAGCGGATCCTTCGCCAACTTCGGGGCGAGCTCCTCCAGTTGCGCGAGAGTAGCCAGGGAACCCCGGGAGATTGCCGCACGACCCAGCTTCGGCGGGCCGGAGATCGCGTCGAACCAGGCGGAGGAATAAGTGTAGTTCTTCTCCGAACCATCCGAGTGGAACTCGATCGTCTCGTCGAGGCTGTGTGTCATGTCGCCGTCGGCGATGAAATATGCGGTCTCGGTCCGGGTCATCTTGATTCGTGCGCGGACAATGATGCCCGTCAGCCCCATTCCACCGACTGTCGCCCAGAACAGTGAACCGTCCGGATCGTCGGCGGAACCCTCCGGTTCCAGGTGCAGGATCCGACCGTCGGCCACGAGCAGTTCCATCGAGACCACGTGATCCCCGAAGGAACCGGCCGAGTGGTGGTTCTTCCCGTGGATGTCGGGGCCTATCGCACCACCGATGGTGACCTGCCGGGTACCCGGCAGAACCGGAACCCATAGCCCGTACGGCAGCGCAGCCTTCATCAACTGGTCGAGGGTGACACCGCCATCGACGTCCACGACGGCGGACGCCGAATCGATGGAATGGATGCGGTTCAGCGCGGTCATGTCGATGACCAGACCGCCGGCATTCTGCGCCGGATCCCCGTAGGAACGCCCCATACCGCGGGCGATCACGCCACGACGCAGATGGGCGGGCTTGCTCTCGTTCTGTTCGGCGACCAGCTGCACTGCCTTGACGATCGTGTCGAGGTCTTCCGTTGACAGAACCTCGGCGGTCGTGGGGGCCGTACGGCCCCAGCCGGTCAGTTTCTTGGCTTCTGTGTTCAGGGCTCCGGAGGCACCGTTCGAAGCAACGGTGCTGGACGCGCCCTTATCGCTCGTCATCGCCTGTCCACGCTACTCCCCGAACAACCCTGGTGGGGGCCGATCGGGCCTGATCGGGCAGTTTCCCAGGAAGAACACAGCGTGTGATTTCCCACAATCCCACGCGGTCGGGCACCCGTACGCCGATGCCCGTGGCGGACGACTACAGATCCATCATCTGCCGTATCTCGTCCGGGAGTTCCTCCTGGGACGTGATCTCAGGGCCGACGTACTCACGCAGAATCTCATACACCCGCACCCTGTCGACGCTATCGAGCAATGGAAGTTCCTGCGCCATCAGCATTGTCATGTGCTGGTTCAGCGGTAGCTGGGTGCGCTCCGCCGCGATGTGCCCCGGCGTCTCCCCGGAATTCCGCTTCTGGCCCTTGAACAGTCCGAACATACGGCCAGTCTAACCGGAGACAACACCTGCTCATGCGACGCCCGTCCCGGTTGGTATGCTCCCGGTATGGCAACGACAGACCGGGGGTTGCGAGCGAGGATCATCGCTGATCTGCCGCTCGCCGTCGCGGGTGGAGTTGTTACCGCGATGCCCGACTACATTGACCATCGATTGACCCGCTGGAGTGTTGACGCCGCGGTCCTTGCCGCGGCTACCGTCGGCACGGAGGCCTTGGAACCGATGGTGTCCGCTGGTTCTGCCGACACCGCATCAGCGGAACCGCAGCCCGGTACCAGCCGCCAGGCGAACCCGAAGACCCCCTGGCCGCTACTTGTCACAGGAACCGCACTCCTCTGCGCGGTGGTGCGGCTGGATCACAGGATCACCGCGACACTGGTGGGGCTGCTCCGCTCCCGGGGAGTCGCCCGACCCCACACGGTGCTCGGCGCGTGCATCGTGCCGATCCTGCTGGCGTCCTGCGCACTGGACGACATCGTGAACGAAAGTGATGGGACAACGAAACAGTGACCGGCACACAGAAGAACACATCCACTGGGGGTACAGCAGATCCCGTGCGTCATCCCGTCATTTCCGTCCTCGACGCCACCGACCCGACCCTCCGCGTCGTCTGGCACGTCCAAACCGACCCCAACTCGGCGACCGGGCGCTACAGCGGAGCCTGGATCGTCGGGGAAACTCCCGCACACACCGGTAGTGAAACACCGGAGTCGGAAGGTACGGATGTCGTCGCCACGCGGGACACGGACCCCACGGACCCCGTCACCCTCCTTGAATCCCTCCTACGGCACACCATCGTGCTGCCCGTCGGGGGTACGGATCCGGACACCGTCGAGGGTGCGGGCACCCGTGCGGGCCAGACCAGCTTGAGGGAGATCCACGCAGCCGTCGACCGGGAAACCAGTGAGATCCGTGCCGCCGCGAAGAAAGCCCACGAGGCAAACCCCCACCTCATCGTGCCGCGACTGCCCGCCCCCACTCTTCCCGACGACAACCCGGACAACGGTGCCGCTTTCCATGGTGAAGGCATCGCCCGGGCCGCCTGGTGCACTGCTCAGGCCGTCGGCAATCTCGTTGAACAGTGGTTCGCGATCGAGGGGCAGCGCCGGAGCCGCGCTCATCTCAAGGAAACTTATGGTCCGGACGTTCGACCACTCCCGTTGAGCTGAACCCGGACCCCTCCGGAGGCATGGCACCGGTCCCACCGCGCGGGCACGGGCTCCGTGAGCTGGCTACGCTGGTGAGCATGTCCACCGACCAGACCCGCGGAAACGTCATCGAACTAAGGCCCAGGCGCGACGCCCGAGCTGCCGTGACCGGGACCAGGTCTGAGGAGTACCGCGCACCACGGACCTTGATCGTCCGGGCGACATTGTGGTGCGCGGATCGGGAGATCCACCGTCAGGTTGGACTCAACGATGCGATGTCGCTGTCCGAGCTGCACCGTGTTCTGTCCACCTGCTTCGGTTTCCGCGGACACGAGGGCGGGGCGCCCTGGTCATTCACCGCCGGAGAACACAAGGTGAGAACCAGTGACTGCGTGCACACGGTCCTCGCCGCACCCGGCGACGTCGCCATCTACACGTGGGGACTGTGGCGCATGTTCATCGAGGTCATAGAATCGTATCCGCGGGATCGCGGTACCCCACGGGCACTTTGCATCGGCGGCTCCGGAAGCCTCAGACCCGATGCGACGGGTGAGATGGACTTCGATCCCGCCGACATCAATGCCGAACTGACAGGTACAGCGACGATCACCGCAACTCTCGCCCTGGTGGACACAGAGGTCACGGATCTGATCAACCGCTCCCGTATCTTCGACTTCATTCCGCTCCTCCAAGCGCTGGATCTGGAACGACCGCTCTTTCTCCCGCGCCGGACCCGCATGATTCTGGATGAGCTACCACTGGAACGGACCCCCGAGGCCCGGGATGCGTTCCTAGTTACAGTTCTCACGCTGGCATCACTCGTGGATGCGGACCTCGGTGACAACGTCATCGAATCAACCATGGCCGAAATCGGGTGGGTCGACGATGATGACAGCGTGCTCACGGCAACCCGGACCCGGGAACTCTGCGCCGCTTCCCTCCAAGCCCTCGCAGACGTCGGCGGCTACGGTGCCACTTCCCTGCCTCCCGTTGAACGTCTCGATCTCTACCGTTATCTCCTGCGTCGCTGAACAGCGGGGGAGAAGCGGGTAGCATCACCTGGCGTGGCCGACTACGACGACAACACCGCCCCCGATACCCGCGATCCGCGGCGCACCGATCCGCCCACCGGGAGCCCTGGAGAGAGGCTTTTCGTCTCCTCCGAAGAGATGGCGGAGGAGGTCGCCGCCGGTGCAGACGAATACACCGGCCCCATCCCCGTGGTCCCCGCCTCCGATGGCCGCGACGTGAAGACACAGGGGGTCCGGTTCATCATCTCCGGCGGTATCTCCGCCGTGGTGGACATCGGTCTGACGTGGCTGTTTCAGATGGTCTTCGGCCTGAGCCCGTTTGCGTCCCGCAATATCGGCTTCATCTTCGGCACGATCACCGCCTATGCCATCAACCGACGCTGGACGTTCCAGGCCGCGCCCTCCCGGGCCCGATTCATCGCCGTGACCGTGCTCTATGCGCTCACCTGGGTACTGAACACCCAGTTGTATAAGTACCTGTTCGGGTTCCTCGTGGAGCGGGATGTCCCGGACCTGTTCTCCCTGGTGGTTGCCTTCGTTATCGCACAGGGAATCGCGACCGTGGTGAACTTCGTCGTTCAGCGCACCGTGATCTTCAAGGTCCGCTGACCTCGGGACACGGACTGCCGCCTGTCGACGCCGCGCCGGGCATGGCTCGTTGTGTGATGCAGCGCGTCCGCGGTCAGGGGCGTTCGAAACGTTCCCGGCGCCCCATGCGATGCAGCCGAAGCCAGTCCCGGAACCCCGCCGGGTCACGTTGCTTGACCAGAAAGAACCAGCCGAAACGGGCGTACTCCTGGGGGAGAAGGTGGCGCATGCCGGGTTGGTTCATCAGGTAGCCGCGGTTGCGGTAGGTAAAGAAACGCTTCCCCTCGTTGTCGGGGTACTGGGTGTGCATCCGCCCACCCAGGATCGGCTTGAACTCGTCCGAGCCATCCGGGTGCAGGTAGGCGCAGCGCAGGCAGGTACCGAACTTCAGCCCGGAGCGGGTCAGTCGGCGGTGGTACTCGACCTCGTCGCCCCGGATGAACAGCCGGAGATCCGGGACACCGATACGTTCCATGGCTGCCGCGGAGATCAGCGCGCCATTGAACAGGGAGGCGATAGCGGGCAGGAGATCATCGTCCGGATTCGCCGGGTCGATGAGCTCACCGCGCCTGCGCCGCCACTCCAGCCCTCGCCGGAGAGGGAAGGCGAGGAGATCCGGATCATCGAGATTGCAGACCACGGGGGAGACCTCGTCCAGGCCGTGCCGCTGCGCGCACTCCTGCAGAGTGGCGAGCACGTCCGGCCCCTCTGGCCGACCGTCATCGTCGGCGCACCACACGGCATCCGCGCCCAGGGCGAGTGCGGTGAGGAACCCGTAGGCGAAACCGCCCGCGCCGCCGAGATTCGTGTGCGAGGGCAGGTAGATGCCCCGGTCCCCGGCGATCTCCGCCACCACGTCCGACACGGCCCGCTCGCAACCGTTGTCCACCACGATGATCCACTCCACGGGCGCCGACTGGGTGGCGACGACCTCGAGGGAGGCCCGCAGGAGATCGGCGCGACGGTGGGTGACGATGACCGCTGCGACGCGGTCCGAGGTGGTGAGAGCCATGCGCCCATTGTCGCACAGGGATGTGGCCGTGGAACGTCGTCACGCGCCGACTTAGGGGGAAACCCGGCTGGCGCGCGGAAGCGGTGCAGACCCCGTCAGCCTTTAGGTACGAACCAACTGGTGATCGTCGTCGGGTGCGTGATGGCGGTTCCGACGCATGCGGCGAACGCACCGCGCTCGAAGACGCCGGCGACATCCTCTGGTCGGTGCAGACGTCCTTCCACGAGAACCGGCCGGTCCACGACGGCGAGCACCTCGTCGATGAACGCGTGGTCGGGGCCGGGGGTCTTCTCCCGGGCGTGCTCGTAGCCGGGGGTGTAGCCCGCCAGCGTCGTGCCGATGATGTCCGCACCCGACTCAGCGGCGGCCACCGCATCGGGGACGGAGGCGCAGTCCGCCATGACCGCGACACCGGGGAACTCGGTGTGGATGGCCGCCACTGCGTCAGCGAAGGATTCACCGTTGCCCCGCTCGCGGAGGGTGGCGTCGATGGCGACGACATCCGCGCCCGCCAGCGCGCACGCCCGGGCGTGCGCCACGGACGGGGTGATGTACACGCCGTCGTGGCCGTGCTTGATCAACCCGATGACGGGAACCTCGACGGCCTGCCGGGTGGCGGCGATATCCGCGACGCCTTGCACCCGGACCGCTCGGGCGCCTCCTTCGACGACGGCCTGGGCCATTGCCGCGGTGATTTCCGCGCGCCGTAGCGGTTCGCCGGGATAGGCCTGGCAGGACACCACCAGTCCGCCGCGGAGGCGGTCGAGGAGGGCGTCGATGCTCATGTCACTCATTGGGCGGGGCTCCTTATCGGATAGTGAGGGTGTTGCGGGCGTGGTGTGCCGCTCCGACGAGCGCGGCGTTGTCGCCCAGCTCGGCGGCGACCAGGGGAGTGCCCCGGAGCGGGGCCATCAGGGTTTCAGCGTAAGCCCCACGGAGCGGACCCCACCACGACTCACCCATTCGGGTGACGCCACCGCCGATGACGACCAGTTCCGGGTCGAGCGCGTTGACCAGTGAGGCCACGGTTTGGCCGGTGATCGACCCCGCAGCCGTGATCACATCTGCGGCGAGGGTGTCGGTCCGGGCGGCCGCCTGGAGCTGGTGCCCGTTGTCCACACCCCGCCCACCGAGCTCGGCGTAGAAACGTGTCATGCCGGGGCCTGCGGCGAGGTTCTCCAGCGTGTCGGTGTGTCCGGCACAGCTCTCGGGAGTCGTCGTGGTGACCCGGATCTGCCCGATGTGCCCCGCGACACCGTGTGCCCCGGGGATGAGATGGCCGTCGGTGATGATGGCTCCGCCGATTCCGGTGCCGACGGCGACCATCAGCATCGACTTGTGTCCACGCCCGGCACCTCCGGCAAGTTCGCCGAGGCCATGGGCGTGAACGTCGTTGATCACGGTGCAGGGAATGCCGAGTGCTCCCTCGATCTCCGTGGCAAGCTCGGTGCCCGCCCACCCGCGGATGGCGTCGGTCGCGGAGGTGATGCGTCGCCCGTCGGGGCTGACGACACCGGCACTGCCGATTCCGACGTGCGTCGGTGCCGTGCCCGGGTCGGCGTCGATGACGCGGCGCGCGACCCGCAGCACCTGCCGGATGACGGCGGCACCGTCCTCGCGGCTCGGGGTCGCCGCGGTGGACATCCCCCTGACGGTGTTGTCCGCGTCAACGAGGGCCACGTTGATCTTCGTGCCGCCGATGTCGACCGCGAGAACGCGGCTGTCGGCACTGTCACTGTTCACGGGGGCCGTCCTCTCTCGGTGCTTGTGGCTGTGATCCGGTGGATCAGGAGGCGAAGGGGGCGATCCGGACGGCATCCGGGTCGACCGTCGGCTCCAGGCTGCACGACCTCAGTACCTCGGCGATGGCGGTGAGGTTCCCACCGGTGAGGGCGGCGACGGGCTCTGGCATGCGGTTCGTGGAGAAGACACCGAGGAGCATCAACGCGGTCTTGAAGGCGCCGACCCCTGCGCCGAAGCCGACGGCCCCGGTCGTGACAAGGACAATGCGCATGAGGTCAGTGAGGTGGTCCTGCTCGGCGCGGACCGTGTCCCAGTCACCGGCACGGTAGGCGTTCCACTGACGGACGTAGGCGTGTGGGTCGACGTTACCGAGGCCGGGTACACACCCGTCGGCGCCGGACATGTACGCACCGTCGACCACGACCTCGTGGCCGGTGAGCAGTGTGAGGGGATGACCTGCGGCGGCATTGTCGCGGGCGAGGAAACGGAAGGACACGTCATCTCCGGAGGAATCCTTGACACCCGCCAGAACCCCGTCCAGACCCAACTTGAGTAGTAGATCACCGGGCAGCTTCACATGTACGCAGACGGGGATGTCATAGGCGAACAGGGGCAGTGCCACAGCTTCGTGGATCTTTCGGAAGTGGCGCTCAATCTCGTTGACCCCGCCGAGGGCGTAGAACGGCGCGGTGGCGACGATCGCGTCGGCGCCGAGTTCGGCGGCGGTGCGGGCGTGTTCGATCACCCGGTTCGTCTCCGTGTCGATGCACCCGACTAGGACGGGGACACGCCCCGCGACGGTCTCGACGGCGGCGGTGATGATCTCGCGGCGGCGGTCATCGGTGGAGAAGACGACCTCTCCGGATGACCCGAGGAAGAACAGGCCGTGTACACCGGCGTCGATCATGCGGTTGACCACGCGGTCGAAGCTGGCACGGTCAAAGTTGCCGACATCGTCGAGTGGTGTGACTACCGGCGGGATGACACCGGTGAAGGGGGATTCCACTGTGGGCTCCTAGGTGATTTTTCAGATGTTGGTACGGCGGACTGGCCGTCAGTTGGCGAATGCGGACTTCGCGGGGTGCAGGAGTGACGGGGCCGCACCGAGCAGGGTACGCGTGTACTCGTCGCGTGGATTCTCGAGGATTTGCTGTGCGGGCCCCTCTTCGACGACGGTGCCGCCGTTCATGACGGCTATCCGATCCGAGACGTAACGCACGGTCTGGATGTCGTGGGAGATGAACACCATGCCGAGATTGAGTTCCTCTTTGAGGTCCGAGAGTAGGTTGAGGATCTGGGCGCGGACCGACACATCGAGTGCGGAGGTCGGTTCGTCGGCGATGATCGCGTCCGGGTTCAACGACAGGGCGCGCGCGATGGCGACACGTTGCCGCTGGCCACCCGACAACTGACCTGGGAGGGCCTGTAGAACGCTCTCGGGGAGTCCGACCAGGTGGATGAGATCCCGGATTCGTTCCTCGCGGTAGCTCTTGTTGTTGATCTTGTGAACGACCATAGGGTCGAGCAGTTGTTCGGCGACGATCATGCGCGCGTTCAGGGCGGTCGCAGGGTCCTGGAAGACGACGGACACGACGCGGCCGATTTGTTTACGATCCTTCGCGGAGCGTTTGGTCACCTTACGGCCCTGGAAGTACACCTCGCCCTCGGTGGGGTCCTGCAGGCCGCACATGACGCGGGCCGTGGTGGATTTTCCGCAGCCTGACTCACCGACCAAGCCGAGGGTTTCACCGGGATTCAGCTTCATGGTGACGCCGCGGACGGCGTGTACGAGGTTCGGCCTGAAGATGCCGCCGGATCGGGAGCGGAAGGTCACGGAGACGTCCCGCAGCTCGATGATGGGGGTCAAACCGTCGTGCCGGGGGTTTGCGCGACCCGTGGTATCGACCCGACGACCGTGGATCGTCTCGTCAGCGTGATCGGGAACGGATTCAACGGACCCCTGTTGAAAGGAATCCAGGGCTGCCTCGGTCTCGGTGCGGATGACCTCGTTGGAATCGTGCTTGTTGTGCTTGGACATCGATGTGCTCACTTTCCGCGCTCGGCGAGTTCGGGTTGCACTGCGTAGTAATGGTGCTCGCCACCGGCACGGGTGAGCACCGGGCGGGTGTCCAGACCGACGGTCGGATGCGAGGAACGCGGCGCGAAACGGTCACCGCGGGGGAAGTCCCGCGGGCTGGGCACGACACCGGGGACTTGGTGCAGTCGCCCGGAGCCGGCCTCGATGGACAACACCGAGCCGAGGAGACCACGGGTGTACTCGTGCCGGGGATCGGTCATCAGTTCAACCGTGGGAGCCTGCTCGACGACCTGGCCGGCGTACATGACGGTGATGGAGTGCGCGACTTCCGCGACGAGTGCGAGATCGTGCGAGACGAAGATCATGGCGAAGCCGAGTTTGTCCTGTAGATCGTTGAGCAGTTCGATGACCTGCTTCTGTACCGTCACGTCGAGTGCGGTGGTCGGCTCATCGGCGATGATCAGCTTCGGGTCCCGGGTCAGCGCCATGGCGATGAGGACACGTTGCCGCTGGCCACCGGAGAGCTCGTGCGGGTAGGACTCCAGAGTGCGCTTCGGGTCGAGGCCCACGAGTTCGAGGAGTTCCTCTGCACTCCGGGTGCCGCCACGCTTGGTCAACTGTTTCATCTGGGATTTGATGAGCATGGACGGGTTCAGCGAGGAGAGTGCGTCCTGGTAGATCATCGCGATCTCGTGGCCCCGGAGCGCCGCGTGCTGTTTTGTCGAGAGCTTCAGCAGATCGGTGCCGTCGTAGAGGATCTGGCCGGTGATCGTCGCCCGGTGATCGAGCAGACCCATGATCGTGAGTGCCGTGATGGATTTGCCGCAGCCGGATTCACCGACGAGTGCCATCGTCTGCCCGGGGCGGACCTCGAAGCTGACGTGGTCGACGACATCGACGTCTCCGTGGCGTGGGAAGCGAAGGCAGAGATCGTTGACCTCAAGCAGTGGGGGAACGGAGTAATCGGGGATGAATCGGTCCGTACGGCGGGACTCCATCTCGCGTAGTTCGGCGAGTCGCTTGTTTAGGTCCTCCTCCTGTTCCCGGTAGGCGGCGACGGGATCGGATGCCAGGCGGTCGGCCTCACGCTTGCCGTCGGTGCCCGCCGGATCGATCTTGGTCGCCCCTGGTGCGGCGACGAGGGCGTCGGTGATTCCTTCCGCGAGTACGTTGAGGGAGAGAACGGTGATCATGATGGCGAGGCCGGGGAACATTGCGGCCCACCAGAAACCGGTGAGCACACCTTGACGTGCGGAGGCGATGATCGAACCCCAGGAGGGGTCGGGCTCGGGGACACCGGCGTTGATGAAGGACAGGGAGGCCTCGAAGACGATCGCGTCGGCGACGAGGACGGTGGCGAACACGAGGATCGGTGCGACGCAGTTACGGGCGACGTGTTTGATCAGGATCCAGGTGCGGGCAGCACCGGAGACAACGACGGCGTTAACGTAGTCCTCCCCCCACTGGTCGAGGACGTTGGCGCGCACGACACGGGTCAGTTGGGGGATATACAGGAACCCGATGGAGAAGATGAGGATCGGGATTGAGTTCCCGAAGACCGCGATGAAGACGGCGGCGAGTGCGATCCCGGGGAAAGACATGATGATGTCGAGTACGCGCATCAGGGTCTCGGACACCCACCGGGAGCTGACTGCGGCGATGGAGCCGAGGACGGCTGCGCACGCGAGGGCGAAGAGGGTCGCGCAGATTCCGATGGTCAGGGAGATCCGGGCGCCGTAGACCATGCGCGAGTAGACGTCACGGCCGAGGTAATCGGTGCCGAACCAGTACTCGGAGTCCGGCGCCGCATTCGGCCTGGTGATCAGGAGTGGATCGTGGGTCGCGAACACCGGCGCGAACACGGCGATGATGACGATTGAGACGAGGATGACGACGCTGATGCGTGACGGCACCGACATCGCCCGCCAGCGGCCGAACCTCAGTCCAGGCCTGGACAGTTTGGTGGTGAGTTCTCTGCGCATGTCACACCGTCCTGATACGCGGGTTGATGAGGATGTAGAGCATGTCGACGACGATGTTGACGACAACGAAGGCGAGCGCCACCGTCAGCGTCACACCCTGGACGAGGTCGGCATAGTTCGACTGGATGCCCTCGAGGATCGCCTGCCCCATGCCAGGAAGGGCGAAGATGACCTCGATGATCACGGCGCCACCCATGAGATAGCCGATCCGGAGGCCGAGAACGGTCACCGGCGTGATCAGTGCGTTGCGCAGGACGTTGCGGGCCACGACGACGTGCTTGGGGATGCCCGCACCGAGCGCGGTACGTACGTAATCCTTGTCGAGTTCCTCCACCATGGAGGTACGGACGACGCGGATCAGGGAACCGGCGACCGGGATTCCGAGGGCGAAGGCGGGCATGAGCATCCGCATCATGTAGGCCTTGGGATCGGACTCGAAGGCGATGAGTGGGCCGGATGCCGGAAGAATGTCATTGTTGATGGTGAACGCCTGGATCAGCAGAACAGCGAGCCAGAAGGATGGCGTCGCAACGAAGATGATCGAGAAGATACGGATGATCTGGTCAATCCAGGAGTCGCGGTAGAGCGCTGCGAGAACACCGAAGATGAGAGCCATGACGACCGCGATGATCAGGCCGTAAAAGGTTAGAGAGATGGTGACCGGGAACGCCTCCGCGATTCGTCCGGAGACGGGGAGCCGCTGTGAGGTGTAGGTTCCGAGATCGCCGTGTAGGAGGCCGCCGAGGAAAGCGAAGTAGCGGACAAAGAGTGGGTCATTCAGGCCGTATTCCTCGTGGTAGGCCTCAATCTGTTCGGCTGACGCGCCTTCACCGAGGGCGCCGTACGCCGGATCAACCGGGTTGAAGGACATCACGAAGAAGACGAGGAATGTGATGCCCAGAATCATGACGGGGAGTGCCAGGAGGCGGCGCCCGATGAGCCTGATCAGGTTGGACACGTGAGTACCTCAAGTAGTTGTCACGGACGGGGATCCGGGTGCGGTGGCGTCACGACGCCCGGTTGTGGACGATGCGACCCGTGGCCCCCGCGTTAAGCGGGGCGGGGGCCACGGTGTCTGCTTCGGGTGGGGGTGTTACTTGGTGTTGACGTCGAGGAACGAGATGCCGGTCAGAGCGATCGGCTGGAATCCCTCGATCTTGTTCTTGTTCCACGCGGAGGTGACGCTGCGGTGGAACAGCGGGTAGATCGGAACTTCTTCGGCGATAACGTCATAGGACTGGTTCCACAGATCCTGTTGCTCGTCGCCGGTGGCACGGACGGCCTTGTCCATGAGTTCGTGGAGCTTGGTGTAGCCCTCGGACCCCTTCCAGCCGGAGCGCTTCTGGGTCCAGGCGTTGTCGCCGTACCACCAGTTCATCAGCAGATCGGGGTCATTGCCGAAGACCGAGGGGTCTCCGGGAGCGAGCACCACGTCGAACTGCGGGTCATCCACGTCCGTGACGTTGGAGTACATTGCGCCTGACGCCTGGGTGTCGATGGTGTCGACGGTGATGCCGGCACCGGCGAGCTGCTGCTGGATGAGCGGCGCCATGTTGGCGATCCAGCCGTGGTCTGTGGTGTTGAGGGTGAAGTGCAGATCCTCGACACCGGCCTCCTTCAGCAGTTCCTTCGATTTCTCGGGGTCATAAGAGTAGACCTCGGACGCCTTGTGGTAGTTCGGGTGTGCCTCGGGGAGGAAGGAAGTTGCTACCTTGGCGTTGCCGTCGAGGGTGTTGTCGATCAGCTCCTGGGAGTCGATTCCGTAGAGTACCGCCTGGCGGACCTTCGGGTCGTTGAAGGGAGCTTTCTGGGTGTTGAACATGACGAAGGGGAGGTTGAAGCCCTGCTTGGACTCCATTTCGACCTTGCCTTCGAGCAGGCTCTTGCTCACGGAGGGAACGTTCTCCATGGCGACGACGGAGCCTTCGCTCATGGCGGTGACTCGCGCTGTGTCGTCGACCAGGATGTCCCAGCGCATCTCATCGGCACCGGCGGGGCGGTCGCCGTTGTAGTTCTCGTTCTTGGTGAACTTGACGTGCTTGGACTTGATGGCTTCGGTCATCTTGTACGGGCCGGTACCGATCGGTGCGGACTTCAGCTCGTCGTCGGTCTGGTCCTGGGGGACGACCTTGACCAAGGAAATGCGTTCGTTGACCAGGGAGAAGGGGTACTTCGTCTTGATGGTCACGGAGTTGTCGCCGTTGGCTTCGACGGTGTCGATGAAGCTCAGCATGGGGGCGTAGAAGCCTTCCATGGTGCGGTTGAATGCGGCGACGACGTCGGCGGAGGTCACGTCGGTTCCATCGGAGAACTTGGCGCCGTCACGCAGGGTGACCTCGTAGGTGGTGTCGTCCACCTTGTCGGGCAGCGCCGCGGCGAGAGCCGGATAAACCTCACGCGTCGCCGGGTCGAGTTCAGTCAGACCCTCCATGGTGTGCCAGTTGGCGGCGAGGGCAAGAGCGGAGGTGGTCGTACCGGGATCGTAGTTGTCGGTGTCGTATCCGACGGCGGCGGTGATGATGCTGGTGCCGTCGCCGGTGTCACCGGAGGCACCGCCGCTTGAGTTTGTGCCGGTGGTGGTGCCGCCGCCACAGGCGGTCAGGCCGAGAGCGGCGATGGCTACCAGCCCGGCCATTCGGGCCAGTGTGCGCTGTGAAGTGGGTGCTCGCATTAGGGGCTCCTCAGTGGGGGACGCGGGAAACTTGTCAGACATCTAACGATGTTCATGATACGTGGTGAATAACGCCAGCTCAACGATATCCGAAACACATGGTGAACAAACTCAATATATTGGTTCGTGACATGTGCTTTTAGGATTGCACACTACCCCCACGGGGGTGTGTTAAACGGGTAATCCGTGATAGTTCCATGAAGTGAGATGTGTCTGAATATACTGAAACTATGGCCACAGGCACAGTTGGTGCACTGATAGATTCCCGCCACAGTGTCATCTATGGGATTGGCATGTCGGACAACCGTGATAGCTTGGGAGCATGAGCAGGACGCATGCCGGAGATCCGGGGACAGACTCGGTGGAGGAGCGGCCCGTGGGGCGGTCGGTGTCACGAGCCCGGGCGCAGGTGCCTAACCGGAAGGATGCCACCAGCGAGGCGATCAAACAGTTCATTCTGGATAATCAGCTACGCCCGGGGGATCCCCTCCCCGGGGAGACCAGTCTGGCTGAGGCACTGGACGTCTCTCGATCCTCCGTCCGGGAGGCACTGCGCCGACTTGAGGCACTCGATATTGTCGTCGTCCGCCGGGGGGCAGGTTCATTCGTGGGCGCATTGTCTATGTCTCCGCTGGTGGAGGCCCTCATCTTCAAAGCGACGTTGTCCGCGGGCGGCGATCTGGCCACACTGCGTGAGGTGGTCCGGGTTCGCAGGTTCCTGGATCTGGGTATGGCGGAGACGCTCTGCGGGAAACTGCGCGGAACGAATCAACCTGGGTTGACCGCACTGGTTCATTCGATGGTGGACAGCGCCGAACGGGGAGAAACTTTCTCGGATGCGGATCTCGCGTTCCATGACGGGCTGCTCGCCCTTGCCGGGAACGAGGTTGTCCGGCAACTGGTCAGTTCCTTCTGGCAGATTCATCAGGCGGTGGTGCCCACCCTGGGATTGGCCGTACACGAGGGACTCGTCCAGACCGCGCACGCCCACGGTGACATGCTCGAGGCGGCGATGGCGGGCGATGTCCGCGCCTATGAGCGGGCGGTTCGGGATCACTATCGGCCGCTGGAGATGATCCTCGACAACCGGTAACCGCACCTCGCGGTTTGGGGTGGTCAGCCCCCGTCAGTTCCGTCCCCGTCGATGCCTGTCTTTTCCCGCTCCATCCGACGGATCAGGTTCCGGACGTGATCCGCGGCCCCCTTGCCCTCGTAAGCCTCGACCACGTCATCGACGCGACCCGCCTGCCGGATCTGGCCGTGATCGACCCACAGGGCCGTGTCACACAACTGGGCGAGAAAGTCGTTGGAATGCGACGCGAACACGAGGATGCCCGAACGGGACACCAGTTCCTCCAGCCTCGCGCGTGCCTTCGCCATGAATGCCGCATCGACTGCTCCGATACCCTCGTCGAGAAGCAGGATCTCCGGTTCGATCGATGTGACCACTCCGAGCGCGAGGCGGATCCGCATACCTGTGGAGTAGGTGCGCAGTGGCATCGCCAGGTACTCGCCGAGCTCAGAGAAATCCGCGATCTCATCCATCTTCTCCTTCATCTGCTTCCGTGTCTGACCGAGGAAGAGACCGCGGATGATGATGTTCTCGTAGCCGGAGATCTCCGGGTCCATCCCCACCCCGAGATCAAACACGGGTGCGACCCGGCCATGGATGTGCGCGCTGCCACGGGTCGGTTCGTAGATGCCGGACAGTAGTCGCAGCAGTGTGGATTTGCCCGCTCCGTTGTGTCCGACCAGGCCGACGCGGTCTCCCTCCCGCAGGTGCAGATTGATGTCCTTCAGAGCCTCGACGACAACGACATTGTCGGAGTTCCGTCCGATGGCTCCACCCGCGGCGCCGAGGAACGCTTTTTTCATGGAGCGGGATTTGGCGTCGAAGATTGGGAAATCGACGCAGGCGTTGTAGGTGTCTATGGAAACCATGTGGTGTTTTCTCCTTACACCCAGTAGCTGACGCGGAATCGCCACTGCTTCATGGCGAGTAACGCCAGGCCCAGGCCGAGGACGGTGCAGCCGATGACGATCCACCAATGGTATGCGGGCAGATCGGCACCGATGAGCGGTGCCCGCAGCACCTCCATGTAGTGGTAGAACGGGTTGAGTTGAGCGAGTTTCGCCCGCTCCGAGATCTCCCCACCCTGACCTTTGAGGGTCTCTGTGGTCCACACGATGGGCGTGATGTAGAACAATAGCTGTACCAGTGCTTCGAGGAGCGGGGAGACATCGCGGTAGCGGGTGGCGATGATGCCGAAGAACATAGACACCCATACGCCGTTGAGTACGAGAAGAAACAGCGCCGGGAGGGCGAGGAACCCCTGCATCCCGAGTGGGCGGGGGAAGACCATGATCAGCACGAGCCAGATCACCATGTTGTGCGCGAGGAAAAGCAGTTGCCGCCACACCAGCCGGTAGACGTGCACCGACAGTGCGCTGGGGAGTTGCTTGATCAACCCCTCGTTCTCGATGAAGATGTCCGAGCCGTCCTTGATCGCGCCCGAGATGAAGTTCCACATAATCAAGCCCACGGTCACATGCGGCAGGAACTCGGACACCGGGATCCGGAACAGGACGGAATAGAGTAGTCCGAGGGCCACAGCCATCACGCCGGTGGCGATGGTGATCCACAGCGGGCCGAGAACGGAGCGTCGGTAACGCTGCTTGATGTCCTGCCAGCCGAGTTGAAGCCACAGCTCATGCTGGAAGAATCCACGCACGAGATCAGACCACGCCGCGGCGAACGTGGTCGACCGAGAACGATGTTCGCCGGGGTCTTCCGTGCGGACCAGCCGCGCTATGTCCCCTGACAGGTCTTTGGTTGAATGGCTATCTGACACACTGAACACCCTAGCGGCCCCGGATGCGCTGTGCGCGGTGGGCGGGCATACTGGCGGATGATCACCCGGATGGAAGAGGAGGCGGACATGGCGCTTGATGTTGCCCGAGTGCGCGGACTCTATGTGTCATTGAGTGACGGGTGGACGTATCTCAACGCACACGAACTCCCGCAGATCCCGGAACGGGTCGCATCGGGTGTCGCCACAGCCTTTCGTACCTCCGCCTCAGCCGCGCAGAGCCAGGTTGCCACCGGTACCCATGGTCTGACCGCCCCGGGGGGCGAGCTCATCGGTGGAGCACACGCCACTGCCGCCCGTCGTGCCCTCGCCGATCTCGTCGGCGCGTCCGCAGACCGGGTGGTGCTGGGGCCGAATCGGGATGTACTCCTGCGTTCCCTCGCTGACGCGGTCCGCCCGCGGCTACGTCGAGGCGGATCAGTCATTCTGAGCAGGTTCGCGGATCCGTCGCTGAACGGGCCGTTCACCGCGTTGGGGGCGGGTGAGGGGGTCACGCTGCGATGGGCGGAGCCGGATCTGGGTACCGGGGAATGGCCAGCCTGGCAGTACCGGGAGCTCGTCGACGGCTCGACCAGACTCGTCGTTGTCAACGCGGCGCACCGGCTCCTGGGTACCGTGGCTCCGGTCCGGGAGATCGCGGAGACCGTACACTCCCGATCACGCGCCTGGGTTTTGGTTGATGCGTCGGCGATTGCGCCATATCGTGGCATTGATATGGACGAGTGGGGTGCAGATATCGTCCTCGTGGATTGTGCGGCATTCGGTGGACCCCAGATATCGGCGCTGGTGTTCCGGGACACGACGATGTTCCCGCGTCTCGACGCCATCTGGGACGGTGCGCCGGAAAACAGTGCGGCGAAACTTGAGCTTGGCCCCCTACCCACAGGTCTCCTCGGAGGTGTTGCCCCGGCGGTGGATCACCTCGCCGATCTCAAGGAGAACGCCCGTGGCAGTCGACGGAACCGACTCATCGCGTCGACGGGTGAGTTGGAGGACTACATGCACTTCCTCTCCCTTCACCTCATCGACTCCCTCCAGTGGCTCGGTCGTCTTCACCTGCTCGGGATCACAGGGGAGACCGCAGGCGACGTGTACCGGCAGGATCGGGTCCCGAGGGTCAGCCTCGTGGTTCCCGGCGTCGCCGCGGAGGTCGTGCAGCAGCGGCTCCTGGCCAACCGGCTCATCACCACGGTCAGCCCGTCGGACCCACTTCTGGAACAGATGGGTGCGTGGGAGGCCGGTGGATCAGTGACCGTGGCCCTCGGCCCGTTCAACACCACGGCCGACATTGACCAACTGACCCGCGCCGTCGCCTCCTTCGGCTGAGGCTACTCGACGGTGAGGATCAGCTTGCCCGTGACCTCGCCGGAATCCAGTAGTCGGTGTGCTTCTGCGGCCTGACTGATCGGGAGCGTGCGATGGATGGTGACCTGTATGCGACCGTCGTCAAGCATCGGCCATACGTGTTCGATGACCTCCGCTACGATCCGCGCCTTGTCCTCCAGATCACGGCCACGCAGACCAGTCGCCGAGATTGAGCCACGCTTGGACAGTAGTCGGCCGATGTTCAGCTCACCCTTCACGCCACCCTGCATACCGATGACCACGATATGCCCGCCCATCGCCAACGCCCGGAGATTCGGGTCGAGATACTTGGCGCCCATGATGTCCAAGATCACGTCGGCGCGATTTTTCAGCACCTCTGCGAAATCCTCCTCCCGGTAGTTCACCAGGATGTCTGCGCCCAGCTCACGACACGTCGCAAGTTTCTCTGCGGACCCGGCCGTGACAGCGACAGTGCAGCCCAGTTGCTTCGCCAACTGGATGCCGAACGTGCCGATCCCGCCTGCGCCACCGTGCAGGAGCACCGTCTGCCCCTCGTGGAGTCCTGCGACCATGACCAGGTTTGACCACAGGGTGCAGGCAACCTCGACGACGGAGGCCGCCTCCGCGAAAGAGTACCCCTCCGGGATCGGCAGGAGCTGACCGGCCGGAACCGCGACATACTCCGCGTATGCGCCACCTGCCAGCAGACATGCCACCCGTTCCCCCTTCTCCCGGCCGGAGTCACCCGGGTCCGCGATCACTCCCGCACACTCGAGACCGATGATCTCGGACACCCCGGGCGGCGGCGGATAGTGACCCGCAGCCTGTAATAGATCGGCACGGTTGACACCCACGGCCTTCACCTCGACCAACACCTCACCGGGCCTGATGGTGGGGGTGGGGACCTCACTCCATGTGAGTGATGTTTTGTCGTCGGGATTCGCCAGTGTGATTGCCTTCATATGGACCAGCGTAGGGGAGATGGCCTATGTCGCGCTGAGGCTTTCAAGTTCACATTGGCCACCACCCCTACTGGACGTCCGGAAAGCAGGAAGGACGGTACGTCGAAGATGGATCTTTGAGGGCGGGCATCGGTAGCATCGGGGCACGGGGCGCCGTAAAAATGGCACTGCTCCGCGCTATCAGATGGTAGATTTTCGCCGTGTACGAGGGATTCGACACCATCAGGGTTCCGGTACCCGGAGCTGCCATCCATGCCCGAACCGGGGGTACCGGCCCAGCGGTTCTGTTGCTGCACGGATATCCACAGACGCACGCGATGTGGCACCGGATGGCCCCGTACCTCGCGGAGGATCATTTCGTCGTCATCCCGGACCTTCGCGGATATGGCCAATCCGCAGCCCATGATGGAGACTTCAGCTTCCGTACGATGGCCGCCGACTTCATCGCACTCATGGCACACCTCGGACGAGATCGGTTCCACGTCGTGGCCCACGACCGAGGTGCCCGCGCCGCCTACCGCATGGCTCTCGACCATCCAGGTATGGTGCTCTCCGTCGCCCTCCTGGATATCCTCCCTACCTACCTGGTCTGGGACATCATGGACGCCACCCTGGCCAAACGCTATTTCCACTGGGTGTTCCTCTCGCAGCCCGCACCACTACCCCAGTGTCTGATTGGCGGGAACCCCCTGGCATTTCTCCGGGCGCAGCTCGCCGGAATGGGCGGCACGTCCCATTCCTTTGATCCGGAAGCCCTGCAGGACTACGAGAACGCTGCCCTCCGCCCCGAGGTCATCGCGGCATGGTGCGGTGATTATGCCGCCGGAGCGACGATCGATGTCGAACACGACCGCGCAGACCTCGACAAAATCTCCGATATCCCGGCGCTCGTACTCTGGGGAGACCAGGGGGTGGTGGGGCGGCAGGTGAATCCGCTCGATGCGTGGCGGGCGTGGTTCCCCCGCGTCCGAGGTGGGGCCGTCAATGCCGGGCACTTCGTTGTCGAGGAAAACCTGGAGGAAGTCCTGCCCGCCGTGACCGACCATCTCCGGCAGGCAACGGGGAGCGCGGGTTGCTAGACACGTCGCGTCCGTGTTTGGTGGAACACCCGAGGGTGTCACACCGCCTCGATGTGCATAACCGATACCAGATTGATTATCATCGGAAGACACCGTTGTTTTTGACTCGGTCCCGTCGGCTCTGTCGATGGAACCGACCACTGCGATGGTTCTGGAAGTATGGCAGAGCGGCCGAATGCACTCGCCTTGAAAGCGAGCGTCCCTTGAAACGGACCGGGGGTTCAAATCCCTCTACTTCCGCCAGAGAAACCCCCTGTGCAGCAGGGGGTTTTCTGGATCTTCGGGGATCACGTACGGATGTCGTTTAGTGGTGGAGCGCTATTCTGCACGGTTTGAGCCTGGTGCATTGAAACCGTGCAGAATAGGGGGTGGCTATTCTGCACGGTTTGGGCCGGGTGTGGTGAAACCGTGCAGATTAGGGGGATGAAGACGGCGATGGACCGGTCGGTCAATGTCCCGGGGTATCTGTGGCGACGATGGCCCGGTAGCGGCTGCTTCGCCCAGCCTTGATGAACGTGGCCTCCCCGGAGGATACGAGACCGTCGAGAATGCGTCTCGCTTTGGTTCTGCCGATGTCGCACAGCGACATGAGCTGACCGGTCGTTATCTCCTCGAACTGATGGAGCCACTGACGGGCGGTTTCGGTGAGTGGCCCTTCCGTAGTGGGGTTGAGGTATCCGACGAAATCGTCTGCACTGCATGCGTCGCCTTCTTCGAGAGCCACGCTTCGGGCGCCTTTCCCCAGTACCCAGGCGCTCGGTTGGATCGATTCAATGAGCGGATGGCCGGCAATGGTGGTCTGCCGAGCCGCGGAGATGGCGATTTCTGCGGCTTGTGAGGAATTTTGGAGAATGCTCGCGATTTCGCCGGTGGTGATAAAGGCGTGGGTTAGTAGCCGGTAGAGAATTGCGATGATACGTAGGTCTGAGGCACGCTCCTGCGGGCGCAGATGATCGACGAGGGAGATCATCGGGTACAGGGGTTCCCCACCCTGCAGAATGCACTCGACGAAGGGCCCGGCGACCTCGGTGATGAGGGGCGGCCGGTGGCCGAGAGCCATCATCGACAGGTACATTCGGTCAACCCCCAGCCCCTGCTTTTCAACGAGGGAAATCGCCCGGAACAAGTCGGCGAGGGCGGGATAACGGGCGTTTCTATTGCTCAGGATGTTGTCGGTGCTGATCGCGTCGGGAAAGGCGCCGGGGCTCCGTACGATATGGGTGCTGTCGAGGGTCATCCACCTGATGTCGGTTGGTTCCCGTCGTTCGAGGTCGCGGTGGATGAGTCCGTTGAGCATCGCTTCGCGCGCCGCTTCCTGCGGGACAGCCAGGATTCGACGGTGTGACAGCCCCGCTTTCTGCGTGAAGGTGGTGTTGTGGGCGTCTACCCGTTGTTCAATGGCGGCGATCTGTTCGAGGAGGCTGTGCCTCGGGTTCGCGTCGTACTGGTCAAGGACGTGACCGCCCTCCACGTCGATGGCGGCGAAGGAAAGCCACGTTCTGCCGGTGTCGGTGAAGAGTATTTCTGCTGCCACTGTCAGGTATCCGTCGGCGCTGAGCGCACCGATTTTTCGGAGGTATTCCTCCGGGGTGGAGGAGTGATCGCGGGACCAACTCTGTGCGAGTTCCAGCGCATGAGGTCGAACAGCATCCAGATTCTTGTCGCTTTGGGCAGCGAGGGGATCGAGCCCCCGGGCTCGATCGCGGTGGGCCCACCACTCGGCGCGGTCAACTTTCGTGCAGGAATCACCGACGCGCCAGCGTAAATTGTTTCCCGTGTCGGGAACGGGTTCGCGTGCCTCGGCGACATAGATCACCAGGAGTCGAAAGCCGGCAACGTGCCGGACATCGATGCGGGGGGCCACGTCGACTGCATGGTGAATTTTCTGTCGAAGCCATTCGCTGTCCAGCTCGGTACCGATGAGCCGACCGCTGCGGTCCTCGACACCGACGATGAGCACCCCGCCCCCGGGAGAGTTGGCCATGCACGCTACTTCGTCGGCGAGCTTCTGCGCTGCTTCAGGATTGGTCGGTTGCCCTGGTTCGAGCTCGCGACCGCGTCGGCGCCCGGCTTCTTCTTTGAAATCGAGGGCCTCGGACTCGTCTGTCTTGAGCAGGCGCCCGTCCCGCTCGGCGGACAACACTGACTCCACCAGATTCTCAAGCTCTGACCTGCGGGTGGGGTTGAAGTTCTCCATGGGGACCCTTGCCTTGATGCGACCTACGGTGGTTGGGGGCTACGCCGCCGCCTCCACCGTATCAACAGATTAGGGGGGTGGCTATTCTGCACGGTTTGGGTCCGGCGCGTTGAAACCGTGCAGATTAGGGGGCGCTATTCTGCACGGTTTGGGCCATGTGTGGTGAAACCGTGCAGATTAGGGGCTCCGCTAGATGAGTTGCCGCCAGGCGTCGAGGAATGTCCGGGTCTCGTCGTCTGTGGTGACGGTGACCCGGATTCCTTCGTCGAATGCCCTGACCAGCACGCCGTGACCGGCGAGTTCGGTGGCGATGTGGCGGGCGTCTCCGGTGGGGATCCAGACGAAGTTGGCCTGGGATTCCACCGCACCGGGGATCTCGGCGGTGACGATGTTCCGTTGGGTGACCGCTTCGTCGGTGCGGCTCAGCAGTTCATCGGCTGCCGCCAGGGATGCGAGTGCCCCGGCCTGGCCGACGGCATTGACGCTGAACGGGAGTGCGACGCGGTTGACGGCGTCGATGACCAGGGGGTTGCCGAAGGCGTAGCCGACGCGGACCCCGGCGAGGCCGTAGGCCTTGGAGAAGGTGCGCATGCCGATGAGATTCGGGTAGTGGTGGATCAGTTCGGTGGATACCGGGTTGTTCTCGTCACGGACGTATTCGATGTACGCCTCGTCGAGGACGACGACGATGTCGTTCGGGACGCGGTCCATGAAGGCGGTGAACTCGGCGTCAGAGATAGTGGTGCCGGTGGGGTTGTTCGGGTTGCAGACGAAGATGAGCCGGGTGTGCTCGGTGATGGCGGCGGCCATCGCGTCGAGGTCGTGCCGGTGGTTGTCGTCGAGGGGGATCATGACGGGTTTCGCGCCGACGACCTTGCAGAAGATTGGGTATGCCTCGAAGCTACGCCAGGCGAAGATGACTTCGTCGTCGGCTCGGCAGGTGGCTTGGATGAGCTGCTGGCAGAGTGCGGAGGATCCGCAGCCGACGGCGATCTGTTCGGGGGTGAGTCCCAGGGTGTCGGCGAGTTCCGCTTTCAGCGTGACGACGCCCATGTCCGGGTAGCGGTTCACGGCACGTGCCGCGTCGATCATCGCCTCCACGGCGCTGGGGAGCGGTGGGTGTGCGGCCTCGTTGCTGGAGAGTTTGAGGGCGTCGGGCATTGCCTTTCCCGGAACGTAGGCGGGAATGGCGGAAACATCATCGCGGATCATGTGTTCAAGACTACAACCCGGTGAATGTGGCTGTATGGCCTGTGGTTTTGCTGTGGTGGGTGTGCGCGGGGTAATATCATCGCTGGTTTCACATCGTCTGCAT
Source organism: Corynebacterium sp. CCM 9204 (assembly GCF_041357695.1). NCBI lineage: Bacteria > Bacillati > Actinomycetota > Actinomycetes > Mycobacteriales > Corynebacteriaceae > Corynebacterium > Corynebacterium sp. CCM 9204. The sequence continues at coordinate 32,634 of NZ_JAUERX010000004.1, read as the reverse complement.
TCGTGCAGTGTTTGTGGGGTCGATGGAGGCGTGCCAGAGCGGCCGAATGGGACTCACTGCTAATGAGTTGTCTTCCTAACAGAGGACCGGAGGTTCAAATCCTCTCGCCTCCGCCACCCGTAAGGGTTAATTGAATAAGCGCCCGTAGCTCAACGGATAGAGCATCTGACTACGGATCAGAAGGTTGGGGGTTCGAATCCCTCCGGGCGCACTCTGTGTTGAGACAGAAATGGCGACGGCCCCGACTGGGAAACTGGTTCGGGGCCGTTCCTTTTGTGTACACGAAGGCATTCATTCACCTGCGTGTTTGTAGAGCCATCCGGTGCGGGTGTAATGTAGTTCCTCGTTGCCAGGGCCATCTCGGTCATGATGACATGCGCCCGTAGCTCAACGGATAGAGCATCTGACTACGGATCAGAAGGTTGGGGGTTCGAATCCCTCCGGGCGCACCGTTCGGAAGAACCCGGTACCATGACCACGCGGTACCGGGTTCTTCTTTTTCTGTGTCAGTAGACCTCGATACGTGCGCCGAGCATCTCTGCGTGAGCGAGCTGGTTGACCCATCCGTGGGTACCGGGTTGGAAGCGGATCACTGGGCGGGGTGAGGCGAGGAGGCTGCCGTCGCTGGTGTGCATTCCGGAGCGGGCTTCGTAGCGGATTCGGGAGCGGTATCCGGTATCGACGAGTTCTTCGATGCTGGGGCGTTCCCCGGTGAGGTTGGCACGGGCATCGTTGAGTAGTGCGAGAGTCTCGTCGAGTGCTTCGAGGAGTGCCTCATTGTTGGTTTCGCACATCGCGCGGACGAGGGAGGGGGCGCTGCCCGCGACACGGGTACCGTCGCGAAAACTGCCTGCAGCGAGAGAAAGTGCGAGCGCACCACCGTTGTCTCCGACGATGGCGAGGGATTCGGCGAGCAGGTGTGGGAGGTGTGAGATGCGTGCTACTGCGGCATCGTGGTTGCCGACCTGAGCTGGGATGACCTCGGCGCCGACGCGGGTCGCCATGTGCACCACGTCGATCCAGAGGGACACCCAGTCGGATGGCGGGGGTGTGTCGTCGAGAGCGCGATCGAAGGTGACCACCCAGGCGGCTCCCCTGAACAATTCGTGCTGGCTGGCTGTCCAGCCACTGTCCGCGGTTCCGGCCATGGGGTGACCGCCGACGTAGCGGTCAGTCATGTCGCGCTCACGGACGAGTTCCAACACTTTCGCTTTCACGCTGACCACATCGGTGAAACCGCAGTCGGGGGCGTGTGTGTCGATGGTGTCCAGGAGGGAGGGAATCGCGGGCATTGGAGTCGCCAACACGATGAGTGCGTTGCTTTCCTGTGCCCGGGTGAGCGTATCGACGAGTGAATCGGAGACGTCGTAGCCCTCGCCTGCGGCGGTGCGGGCTGCGGAGGGGGAGCGGTTGTAGCCGAATACGGGATGCCCGGATGCGGCGAGATCGCGGAGCAGCGATCCGCCGATCAACCCGAGGCCGAGGATGCAGACGGGGCGGGAAATTACGGTGGTGGTCATCTGACAATTCTCCCATACCGCGACTACGGTTACCGGTATGGATTCCAATGGCTTTGACGGTTTCGACGGTGATGCCGCCGAACATGACGATGATCTCTGTTTCGCCGTGACCGTCTCGCGTGCAGGCGGTGAGTGGGATGTCCGTGAGATCGATGATTGCTTCGATTCGATCGATGATGCCGTTGCCGCGGTCGGGCGTTTGAGGAGCGAGAGCGCCTCATTCGCGATGCTCTGTGTGGATGATGAGTACTTCCTGATTCTCCGTCCCACTCCTGGGGGTGTCCGCATTTTGTTGTCTGATGCGACCATGGCGATCGGTGATGAACTCGCGGCCGGGGCGTTGGATGAGATCGGGGCGGATATTCCGGAACTGGATTCTGATGAGCTGGACAAGGTTGATCCGTGGGCTGAGGGTGACATCGCGATCCTCGCTGACCTGGGTGTCAGCGAACAGGTGATGACGGTCATCTGTGATGACTCGGAGTTGTGGGCTTCCGAGCAGTTGCTGCGGATCGCCGCTGAGCTCGGCTTCGAGTCTGAGCTGGCGGATGCCGTCGATCTCGACATTGACTGACGGGGATTTCAGTCGTGTCGGTGCTGCCTGAACCGGAGGGGTTGGTCCGGGCGGAGGCGCTCATGCGCAGGGCCATCCGGATTGCCCGCACGACACCGGAGGATGACGTTCCGGTTGGGGCGTTCATTATCGATGCGGCAGGCAGAGAGCTTGCGGCGGCGACGAACCGGCGCGAGGTGGACGGTGACCCCACGGCCCACGCGGAGATACTGGCGATCCGGAGTGCCGCCCGCGTTCACGGTGATGGTTGGCGTCTCACGGGCTGCACACTCGTCGTGACCCTGGAACCGTGCACGATGTGCGCTGGAGCGTTGATGGATGCCCGGGTGGATGCCGTCATTTTCGGTGCCTTCGAACCCAGGACCGGTGCCTGTGGCAGTGTCCGCGATGTTCTCCGGCCATCTGGTGCTGTGCGGTGGCCTGCTGTGCGTGGGGGCGTGCTGGGTGTGGAGTGTGCTGAACTCATGACCGGTTTCTTTGATCGATTCCGTGGGCATGCGGGGGTGCAAGTGACGGGAAGGGGTGGTGGGAACTGTCCGTGATGGTGGAGATTACCCAGCTCAATCTATTTAATGTGTGGAGCCTGTGTGGTCGCTGAGGTGCTGTTCGGTCGCTGCTTCGGAATGACTGTGGCAGATAACGGTACGGATAAAGTTGATGTCCGGGCGTGCCTGTTCCAAAGAAGGCACCTAAGATGGGGCCATCCTATTCACCCATCAACAAAGGAGTTTTCATCATGGGTTTTGAAAGCAAGGCCAACGATCTCGGCGGCAAGATCAAGGAAGGTGTCGGTGAGGCCACCGATAACGAGAACCTGGCCAACGAGGGTCGTGCCGACCAGGTGAAGTCCGACATCAAGGAAGGCGTTGAGAAGGCCGAAGAGGTCGTCCGTGACGCAGCCGATAAGGTCAAGGACATCTTCAAGAAAGATTAGTCCTCAAACCGCACGGTGTCGTGGGAATTTGTTCCTTGACGCCCTGTGCGGTTAGGCTGGTCGGCGGTGGCGTGTCCGAGCGGCCGAAGGTGCTCGCCTCGAAAGCGAGTGTTGGGTAATCCCCAACCGGGGGTTCAAATCCCCCCGCCACCGCCAGTCGAAAAGACCCCCGGGAAACCGGGGGTCTTTTCCGTGTGGGATCACGGGCCGTGCGGCTGAGGGCGGAATCGTATTACAGTGACACCGGTACCGCGCCGTTGACGGTGCGATGGAGTACCGGACCCCATGTCCGGACTACTCTGATGGATCCCGCCGCGACAGAGGAGAGCACCTGTGGCCAAGCTGCTGTACAAACTCGGACGCTGGTCCTACCGGCGGAAATGGGTTGTCCTCGTCGCCTGGGTGATTATTGTCGCGGGTATCGGCGGTAGTGCAGGCGCACTCCAGCGCGGTTTCAATGACATCTTCAACATTCCCGGTACTGCCTCCGAGGCGGCCGCTGATTCCCTGGTCCGGAATTTTCCGGACCAACGTAACCCCTTGGCATCCACCGGTGTGACCATCGTCTTCGCCGCGCCGGAAGGCGAACGGCTCGATGAGTCCCGCTACACCGAGGCCATCGACCGGGTCATTGCGGACATTGACGAACACGTACCCGGGGTGATCGACCGGGAGCGGTTCGGTAATCCCGTGACACTCAACCCGAAGCTCCAGAAGATGGTCATTGACCAGTCGGTTGGCGCGGGCCTCCCGAAGGAAACCGCTGAAGCGGACGCGAACAACCTGGCACTGGTCAGTGAGGATGGGCGGATCGGATACACCAGCTTCAGCCTCGACGTCCCCCTGCCCGCCGACGTCACCGATGAACAGCGAGCCACGATCCGGCAGGCCATGGCCGTTGGCCGGGAAGCCGGACTGCAGGTTGAAGCCGGAGGCCCAGCATTCGGTGACCCTCTGGTCATCAAATCGACGAGCGAGATCATCGGCCTCGGTGTCGCCTTCCTCGTCCTGCTGTTCACTTTCGGCTCCTTCATCGCTGCGGGCCTGCCACTGATCACCGCCGTCGCCGGTATCTCGGTCGGATCCTCCGCGATCCTCATCGCCACCCACTTCGCCCCGCTGAACAACGTCACCCCGGTCCTCGCCGTGATGCTCGGCCTCGCGGTGGGGGTGGACTACACCCTGTTCATCCTCTCCCGCTACCGCGCCGAGCGGAACCACGGACATGGGCGGGACTCCGCCGAACACGCTGCGGGCATGGCCGTTGGGACAGCCGGGTCCGCCGTCGTGTTCGCCGGCCTCACCGTCATCATCGCGCTCGTCGCACTGACGATGGTCCGCATCCCCTTCCTCTCCTGGATGGGCGTGTCCGCAGCGTTCACCGTCGCCGTCGCCGTCGCCGTCGCCCTCACCCTCCTCCCGGCGCTCCTCGGACTGTTCGGCCGCTTCGCATTCGCGGGCCGGGTTCCCGGCCTGGGGCGCCGCCGCGGAAAAACTCCCGACGCAGCGGAAGGAGCGGGCGTCGAGAAGCGCACCATGGGCCGAGCCTGGGCCACGTTTGTACACCGGGTACCTGCCCTCGTGCTCACCGTCGTGGTCCTAGGACTGTCCGCCCTGTCCTATCCCGTCCTCGACCTCCAGATGGCGCTACCCTCCGACAGCACCTTCAGCAAGAACTCCACCCACCGCAAATCGGCTGATCTCCTGGCAGAAGGCTTCGGGGAGGGCATCAACTCACCGTTCCTCATGATCATTGACGCCCACGACGTCAATCCCGACGCCCAGATCCTCCGCCCCCTCGTTGACGCTCAACGGGAGGGTAACCCCGAGGAATTCAACCCCGAGAGCGCGGCAGCGATGGCCTCCTACGCCTATGTCGCGCAGCGCTACAGCACGAACCCGGACATCAAGCACGTCCAGATCATCGCCCTGTCCGCTGACGGGCGCGCCGCCCAGCTCCTGATCACCCCACGCAGTGGCCCAGCGGACCCGATCACCTCGAAACTCCTCGGCTCACTGCGCGCCAGCGACCTTGAAATCGAGGACGCCACCGGTGTCGACATCGGCGTCACCGGTCTCACCCCGATCCAGCGTGATGTGACGAAGAAACTCGCCGAGGCGATGCCCATTTACCTCGCTGTCGTCGTTGGACTCGCCATCGTGCTCCTGCTCGTGGTATTCCGCTCCATCATGGTGCCCGTCATCGCGGGCCTCGGGTTCCTGCTCTCGGTCGGTGCCGCATTCGGCGTCACCGTTCTGTTCTGGCAGCAGGGACTGTGGGGCATCGTTGACACACCCGCCCCGATCATCTCCTTCATGCCGATCTTCCTCATCGGGGTCACCTTCGGCCTAGCGATGGACTACCAGATGTTCCTGGTCACCCGCATGCGCGAACACTGGATCGCCACCGGAGGGAAACGCACCGAAGGCTCCCGCTACAACGCCGTCGAGGAATCCATCATCGAGGGCTTCAGCATGGGGGCCCGCGTGGTCACCTCCGCCGCGCTCATCATGATCGCGGTGTTCGCCGCGTTCATCGACCAACCCCTGCCGTTCATCAAGATCTTCGGCTTTGCCCTCGGTGCAGGTGTCCTCTTCGACGCCTTCTTCATCCGCATGGGCCTCGTTCCCGCCGCGATGTTCCTCCTGGGCCGCGCGACCTGGTGGATGCCACGCTGGCTGGACCGCATCCTCCCCACCCTCGACATCGAGGGTGCCGTGCTGGAGGAACAGTTCAACGAGCCTGGAAAAACCACTGAGGACCGGACGCCGGCGGCCGTGGGTGCAGGCGGCTGACCGTCATCGGCTCGCACCGGCACTACAGTGTCTGACATGACTGATACCTCCTTCACCCTCGGTACCCGCCTGGAATCCAGCCCGCACGGGCGTACCGGGGTGATCCACACTCCGCACGGCGACATCGCCACTCCGGCGTTCATTCCGGTGGCGACCAAGGCGACGGTGAAGACCCTGACTCCGGAGCAGATCCGGGAAACCGGCGCGCAGGCGATTCTCTCCAACGCCTACCACCTCTACCTGCAGCCTGGCCCTGACATCGTTGATACTGCCGGTGGCGTCTCCGCGTTCGAGAACTGGCACGGCCCCACCTACACCGATTCCGGAGGGTTCCAGGTGATGAGCCTTGGCGTCGGTTTCAAGAAGGTCCTGGCGATGGACACCACCAATCTCACCGCCGCCGACGTGAAGGCCCGGAACAAGGACCGTTTCGCGCATGTCGATGAGGATGGTGTTGATTTCCGCAGTGTGATCGACGGGTCGAGGCACCGCTTCACCCCGGAGGTTTCCATGCAGATCCAGCACCAGCTCGGGGCGGACATCATGTTCGCCTTTGACGAGTTGACCACGCTGATGGACACCCGCGAGTACCAGGACGCATCCGTGGAGCGGACCCACCGGTGGGCGCGCCGTTGCCTGGAGGAGCACAACCGGTTGACCGAGGAGCGCGTCGGCAAGCCGTTGCAGTCCCTGTGGGGGGTGGTGCAGGGTGCCCAGTACGAGGATCTGCGTAGGCAGGCGACGCGCGGTCTGGTGTCCCTCTCGGAGGAGTTCCGCGCGGAGGGGAAGCGCGGTTTCGGCGGCTACGGCATCGGTGGCGCCCTGGAGAAGGAACGGCTGGGCACCATCGTCGGCTGGGTGTGTGATGAACTGCCCGTCGAGGTGCCCCGGCATCTGTTGGGTATCTCCGAGCCGGATGACTTGTTCACCGCGATTGAATCCGGTGCCGACACCTTTGATTGTGTCGCGCCGACGCGGCTTGGGCGACGCGGTGGCGTGTACACCCTCGATGGGCGCATGACACTGACCGGAGCGCGCTTCAAGCGGGATTTCACGGGTATCGACGAGGAACTCGGCGGCTACGTCAGTGAGAACTACTCCCGCGCCTACCTCCACCACCTGCTCAAGGCGAAGGAGTTCCTGGCGGGCACATTGTGCACGATGCACAATCTCTATTTCATGATCCGCCTCGTCGACGGCATCCGGGCCGCGATCGACAACGGTGACTATGAGGCGTTCCGGGACGAGTTCATGGGCCGCTACTACGCGTCGAAGCGGTAGGCGGATCGAATCCCCGGGCGGTACTGGTGTCGGCTGGCCCCGGCCGGGCTGGGGCCGTCGTCGGTGACAGTCCCGCGGGAGGCGGGGTCAGTAGTTCTCGCGTTTCTTCACCCAGGCGATCGCGGCGTAGGTTAGCGGCATCATGATGACCTCGATGCCTGTTTTCCAGAGGAATCCGACGAGCGTGTAGTTGATGGTGTCGCCGATGGTGGTGATTCCGATGACGGGGGCGGCGATGAGACAGAACAGCAGGGTGTCACCGAACTCGCCGACGATGGTGGATCCGATGAGACGGGCCCAGAGGGTTTTCTCGCCGGTGCGTTTCTTGATGGCGACGAGCACGTAAGAGTTGAGTAGTTGCCCGGCCAGGTAGCCGACGAGCGAGGCGATGACGATGCGGGGGACCACGCCGAGGACGCTGGCGAATGAGTCCTGGCCGTCGTAGAAGTCGGCGGCGGGGAGCGCGATGGCAATGGTGAAGGCGGCGACGGCGAGGAGCATCACGGCGAAGCCGGTCCAGATGGCGCGCCGGGTGGCGCGGAAACCGTAGCATTCGGCGAGGACGTCACCGATGATGTAGGCGAGGGGGAAGAGGAAGAAGGCGCCGTCGGTGATGATGGGGCCGAGTGTCACGCCTTTGGTGGCGGTGATGTTCGAGATCACGAACACGGAGACGAACAGGGCGAGCAGCACGGGGTAGTAGGAGCGCTGGACGGGGATGAAGCGGGCGTTTGCGGACGCTGCGGACGTGTCGGCAGCGCCCTGCCCAGGCAGGGAGTTCATGGCTTTTGTCATGGCGAACATCGTGCCACACGGGGGCGCGTGGCTGCTTATCGACGCCCGACTCTTTGGCACCGTTAGCATGGGCCCATGTCCGTTTCTTCGCCCGGCGCCGGTCGTTACGCGCCCTCACCCAGTGGTGACCTGCACTTCGGCAATCTGCGGACAGCGGTGCTCGCCTGGCTGTTTGCTCGGCGGTCGGGGCGGCGTTTTCTGCTGCGGGTGGAGGACATCGATACGCAGCGGTCCTCGGCGGAGTCCGCGGGGCGGCAGATCGAGGATCTGACTCTGCTGGGGCTCGACTTTGATGGTGAGGTGTGGGTGCAGCAGGACCGGTATCCGGCGTACGCGGCTGCGGTGGACGAACTGCGTGCCCGTGGGCTGGTTTATGAATGCTATTGCTCGCGCCGGGAGATTCGGGAGGCATCCGGTGCACCGCATGTGCTCCCGGGCTGTTATCCGGGGACGTGCCGTGATCTGGATGATGCGACGCGGGAGCGACGGCGGGCGGCACTCGCCGCCGATAATCGGGTTCCGGCGCTCCGGCTGCGTTCCGGGGTGGGGGAGTGGACAGTCCATGACCTCTACGCCGGGGAGTACACCGGGGAGGTTGATGATCTGGTGCTGCGCCGTGGTGGGCAGTGCCCGGACTGGGCGTACAACCTTGCGGTGACGGTCGATGATGCGGCGCAGGGGGTGGATCAGGTTGTGCGGGGGCGGGATCTGTTGTCGTCGGCGCCCCGCCAGGCGTACCTGGCACACCTGCTCGGTTATTCGGAGGTGGGGTACGTGCACGTGCCGTTGGTGCTCGGGCCGGGGGGAAAGCGTCTGGCGAAGCGAGATGGGGCGGTGACGTTGCGGCAGATGCTCGAACATGAGTCGATCGAGTGGATTCGGGGACGGATAGCGGATTCCGTGGGGGTTCCCGGGGTATCGGACATGGCTGAGCTGCTGGAGAGTTTCGATCCGGCGCTGCTCCCCGATGATGATGTGGTGTGGGCTACTTCCGGCTGAGTGGCACGGGTGTATGTGTGGCGAGGTGCCCCTGATGTGAGCAAAAAGAGAGACACCACAGAGGTGTCTCTCTTTTAATGCCCGAGGAAACGTCGCCAGATTCGGTGCACGATGGCGCGGGGTGTTTCCGTCTTCTGCTCGGTGGGGGCCGGATTCGCGATGACGACCGGCAGGCTGGCCGTTGCGGTGTCATCTGCCGGTTCTGCTTCCTGGCGTGTGGAGGACGACGCTTCAGGAGGTGTCTTGGGGGCCGGGGAGTTTTGGGTCTCGGGTGTGAGCCTCCCGCGGATCCCGAGGGTACTTCAAGCGATCTCGGCGACCCGCCGTTTGACGGAGGTGCGCAGGAGCGCGAGGTTGGAGGATTCCCGGTCGACGGCTACGTAGATGAAGGACTGGTCGTCGAGCATGCGGATCAGGTGTAGCTGATCGTCGAGAGTGAGCAGCATGTCCTCGAGACCACTTTTGAGCCCCAGGGCCTTGATTGTCTTGTACTTGGCCTTGACCATTTCGCTGTTGTAGGCGGAGGCGACATCGAGGTCGAAGTTTGCCATCTTGGAGGCGCTCGCGAGGGACATGCCTGTATCGAGGTCGACGATGGAAGCGCCGATGAAACCATCCAGATCACTGGAGATGTTGGCGATGAGGTTGTTCAGGTCTTCCTGACGGGACATGGTGATCCTTTCGAAAGGGGGTGGATGCTCTGAGCGTAGCGTATTGTGCTACTAATTCTCGTGAGTATCGGTGTGGTGCCCTAGGTGAACACCGAAACACCTGGAGAAGCATGACTGAGGCTGTAGAGTACCGTCTTTTCAGGAGCCCCCGTGAATCATTCCCATATGAGATCCGAGGAATCGGAACCCGCGTTGCCGATCGATGCGATCATTGGTTCTCCCTCGGATTCGGAAGTTGTTTTTGTCGGTCCGCCTGGTGTCGGGAAAACGACTGCTGTCACGACGTTGTCGACTGCTGCGCCTGTGACCACTGAAGTCCTGATGGTCGATGATGCTGCAGAATTCGGGGACACCGCCAAACAAACCACCACGGTAGGTATCGACTACGGGATCTGGGAGCGAGGTGACGGAACCCTCGTCGGGTTGTTCGGGACCGCCGGGCAGGACCGCTTCAGTCACAGTCGGGCCGCATTGAATAATCCCGATGCGGGGGTTGTGGTTTGGTTGTTTGGTGACCGGGGAAACCTGGACGATGAACTTGAATACTGGATTGCCGCCGCGGGAGGACCGGATGTGGCGGCCCGGATGATGGTTGCTTTAAATTTCACGGTGCCCGGTGCTCTGGAACGGGCTCGGGCCTCACTCAATGGGTTGGGCTATGACTCGATTCAGGTTGTCGAAGTCGATCCCCGGAATATGGATGACATGGTCCGGCTCGTGACGGCGGCCATCCGACTGACGGGGGGATACTGATGAGTGCACGTGGTCATGCTGGTGGCGCGCAGCACCGCCGAATCCGGGGGCGGGAACTCGGTGCGAATGAGATCGCGCGGGCGGCCTTGCCCTATCTCTCCACGATTCGGGAGGAGGTCACCGGAATACGAGCGGTCGTGCTCGGCACCGGTGACGGTATCCATGTGTGTTCCCTCGGCATGAGTGGACCGGAGGATGCGGCGAGACTATCGGCACTGAACTCCTCGATGTTCGGTGTCACTGGAGCTCAGGTGGAGCTGATGGGGCATCCCGGTGCCGTTGGGGGTGAAACCGTGGTCGCGGTGACGATGCCCGGGGAGATCCTCATCGTGGTGAGTATCGTCTACGAACCGGTGGGAAATCTACTGCTCTGTGTGTCCGCGGAGGACACGCAGCTCGGGATGGCTATCCACCAGGCCAGGCGCGCGGCTGATGAGCTCGCGGCCTGGTTGTCGGAGGACTGATCCGGACGGCGGCACTTCCAGGCGGATCAGAGCATCTTTCGTGTACGTTCCAGCCCCTCGGTGGTGTTTCGGTGGAGGGCTCTCATGAGGCGGAATCCGACGGCGTGATCGGCTCTGAAGTTGGCGAAGCGCAGCCAGATGCTGTCCTTGTGTGCGTCGACTGTGTGGAAGTACTCATCGGTGTACTCCTGTGTGCGGGTCGTTGATTTGCTGAGGAACAGCAGAGTCATGACGGGTGAGTAAATGAGACGCCACAGTGAGATGTGCCCGCACTTCGCATGGCCGAGTTCGTGGGCCATGCTGAAACGGAGGCCACCGAAGTTCCCGTGACTGTACGCGAGATCGAAGATGTCGGAGTGCAGCACAATGTAGGTACGCATTCTGTACTTGTTGGCGAAGGCGTTTATTGTGCCGTTTGAGGTTGTGCAGGTAGAGCTTCGGTGGTTTGTGGACACTCGGTTGGTTGAAGTCCATCCATGTGCCGAGTTCGGTGTAGAGCTCAGAGAGCTGTTTCTCCGTCAACTGGATGCTGTTGGCTGGGGTTTTCCAGTACATCACGCGGATGAACACGACGGCGACGACGGGCGTGATCAGGCCCAGGAGAATGCCCGCATCGCCCAGTTTTGAGTTCGTGACGGTATCGAGCAGGACCGGCGCAACCAGCGGTTTTCCGCTGGGGAATCGTGGTGAGGAACGCAAAAAACCGTGGCCCGGAAAAATTTCCGGGCCACGGTTTTTGTGGCGGAGGATAGGGGATTTGAACCCCTGAGGGATTGCTCCCAACACGCGTTCCAGGCGTGCGACATAGGCCGCTAGTCGAATCCTCCAGAAAAGCCACGGCAGGTTTCCCCGTCATGTCTGCGGTGTACTATACCTAAACCTGCTCTCTGGGCCAAACCGGCTATCGGCTTGGGGCTTTGGTGCATTGTGGGTTACCCTGTCATCAGGACCCCGTGCGGCGTACATCTTGTGAACTCCCCCAGGGCAGGAATGCAGCAAGGGTCAGCGAGCTCTGACGGGTGCGCGGGGTCCCCTTATTTTTCTCGGAGGTGCACCGGCAGTAGTTGGCGGTGCACCTTTTGCGTGTCCGCTTCTTTCTGGGGGCGTGCTCCAGCCGTGGTGCCCGTCGGCGGCTACAGTGGATTGCGAAAGACACCGTCTGCTGCCGGGGCTGATTCCCGGGCGGGTGTCCAGGACTGTTTTGCACCCATTCACCGTGGAAGGTGGCACCCATGCCGTTGCAGGATCTCGATGCGAAGGAACTCGCCGATTTCACCGGGGAGATCTCGGCGAAATATGACGAACTTAAGGCCCGGAACCTGAAGTTGGATCTGACGCGCGGCAAGCCGTCGGCGGAGCAGCTTGATTTTTCCGAGGAACTCCTCAGCCAGCCGGGCACCGGTGAGCACGTCACGGCTGATGGCATTGATGTCCGCAATTACGGTGGGTTGACAGGCATCGTTGATATTCGCGCGATCTACTCTGATCTGCTGGGGATCCCGGTGGACCAGATCTGGGCTGGTGACGCGTCCTCCCTGAATATCATGTTCGATCTGATTCTCGCGTCCTACGTTTGGGGAAATAATGATTCGGAAGTGCCCTGGCGTGAGCTCGATAAGGTTCGGTGGATCTGTCCGGTCCCGGGCTATGACCGTCATTTCACCATCACGGAGCATCTCGGCTTCGAGATGGTTACTGTTCCGATGACGGATGAGGGCCCGGACATGGATGTCGTCCGTGATCTGGTCAAGGATCCGTCAGTCAAGGGTATGTGGACCGTTCCGGTGTTCGGTAACCCGACCGGTGTCACCTTCTCGGAGAAGGTTTGTCGTGAACTCGCTGAGATGGAGACCGCCGCCAGGGATTTCCGTATCGTGTGGGACAACGCCTACGCGGTGCACACCCTCACCGATGAATTCCCGGTCATCCACAATGTCATCGATTTTGCGGAGAAGGCCGGTAACCCGAACCGTTTCTGGTTCATGACATCAACCTCCAAGATCACGTTCGCGGGTGCGGGTGTTGCGATCTTTGCGTCCTCGAAGGAAAACCTGGCCTGGTACGGCACTCACGCGGGTGTCCGGGGCATCGGTCCGAACAAGGTCAACCAGCTTGCGCACGCCCGCTATTTCGGCAACGCCGAGGGGGTCCGGGCCCTCATGCGTCGGCACGCCGAATCGCTGGCCCCGAAATTTGCCAAGGTCCTCGACATCCTCGACACCCGCCTCGGTGCGCACGGTGTAGCCACCTGGACGAAGCCGGAGGGTGGATACTTCATTTCTCTTGACGTTGTCGACGGCACCGCTTCCCGCGTGGTTCAGCTCGCGAAGGAGGCCGGGATTGCGCTGACCGGTGCCGGGTCCTCGTTCCCGCTCCACGATGATCCGAACAACCGCAATATCCGACTCGCTCCGTCACTCCCGCCCGTTGAGGAACTTGAGGTTGCCATGGACGGCGTTGCCACCTGTGTGCTCCTTGCCGCGGCGGAGAAGTTCGCGGGCTGATCCTGGCCCTATACTCGTTTCACCGACATGTGACCGGTGACGAGAAGGAGGGGCCCGGTGGACCTCAAGGAAACGACCTACTGGATCAACGATCTCATTCCGGGGTCACTGGAGGTGCACCGGATCGGTGATTTCCACATCGGTTCCGGTGTCCTCGATTCCGGGGAACGCCTCGCCACCACTCTCGACTTCGGGCGGATCGACACCGGGCTGATCACCGATGCGTCCAGTATCTCGGAGTCTGCTGCTGATAGTGTGCCGACGGTGCCCACCGATCTCGACGCCTGCCCCGTCGATGTGCGCAGTGAGATCTTCGCTGTCGCTGCGGACACCTATGACTGTCTTGATCGTGTGGTCGCGGCGTCAGCGTCGCTTCTCCGGGACGCCATGGGTAGGATTCCGGCGTCCCCGGGGCAACTGCTGCCGGGTGTCGGTGTTCTCGGGGGTCTCATTGCGGAACCGGATGTGACGGTGCGTCACGGGCTCCTCGTCGTGCCGTACGTCTGGGCGCGGGGTGTACCCCGCATGCTGGAGAAAGCTGGGGAGGTGGGCTCTGATCCGGGGGTCGGTACGCGGCCGGTGAATGCCCGTCTGACGGTGTTGCTTCAGCTCATCATGCTTACCGATGACGAGTTCTCCTATGCCAGGACGTACGGCATTCCGGCACTCCAGCAGGCGATGGTGGAGCAGAACGTCAACCTGCTCGATCTGGGGCGCTGAACTGAGGTGCCCGCACGCCGGTAGGCTGGGGGAGTGGCTCTTTATCGTAAGTACCGTCCCGCAACGTTCTCCGAGGTCATCGGCCAGGAGCATGTCACCGACCCGCTGAGCGTGGCGTTAGATTCCGGCAGGATCAACCACGCCTATCTCTTCTCGGGGCCACGGGGTTGCGGTAAGACGTCTTCCGCGAGGATCATGGCGCGTTCGCTGAACTGTGTCGAGGGGCCTACGTCGACGCCATGTGGCACCTGTAACTCGTGTGTGTCACTCGCTCCGGGGGGACCCGGGAATCTCGACGTCACCGAGCTTGACGCAGCCAGCCACAACGGAGTCGATGACATGCGTGAACTTCGCGACAGGGCGTTGTACGCGCCTGCGGAGTCCCGGTACCGGGTGTTCATCATCGACGAAGCTCACATGATCACCACTGCGGGGGCCAATGCACTGCTGAAAATCGTTGAGGAACCCCCGGCACATCTCGTTTTCATTTTCGCCACCACGGAACCCGAGAAGGTTCTGGGTACCATCCGTTCCCGGACCCACCACTACCCGTTCCGGCTTCTCACCCCGCCCGCGATGCGCAGTCTCCTTGAGCGGACCTGCAGAGCCGAGGGCGTTGATGTGGAGGACGCCGTCTATCCACTCGTGATCCGTGCGGGTGGTGGTTCGCCGCGGGATTCGCTGTCGGTGATGGATCAGCTTCTCGCGGGGGCGGGCCCCCACGGTCTGACCTATGAGATGGCTGTCCCATTGCTCGGCGTCACGGATTCTTCTCTCATCGACGCCGCCGTCAACGCCCTCGCGCAGGGGGACCGTGCAACGATGTTCCGTACTGTCGCCGACGTCATCGAAGCCGGGCACGATCCACGCCGCTTCACCTCCGACCTCCTCGACCGGTTGCGTGATCTCATGATCCTGCAAGCGGTTCCAGGGGCTATTGAGATGGGGCTTGTTGACGTGCCCGCCGCCCAGGTAGCCGGGATCACCGAACAGGCCTCCGCTTTCGGGGGGTCCGCGCTCGCTCGGCTGGCGGCACTGGCCAATGACGGCCTCGACGAGATGCGTGGTGCCACCGCCCCCCGACTGCTCCTCGAAATTCTCTGTGCCCGCATGCTGCTGCCCGCAGGCACAGACAGCGTTGCTGGGGTGAGCCAGCGACTCGATCTCATCGAACAAGGGCTCAGTCAGCTTCCCGACGCGCCGCCCCCCGCCCGGGCGGCGGCACTCGCCGCCAGTAATCAGGAGCAGAGTCAGCAGCAGTCCGAAGCCTCGACCTCAGCCGATAGTGGGGTTACGCAACCATCGCCGGGGTCACCCAGGGAGAGTGTTCGCCGAGCCCGTGAAACCGCGGAACGCATCGCCCGCCGCGGCTCCTCCCGCACCCGGAAACCCACAGAAACCCCTGCGCCGACACCCACCCCGGAACCGGGCCACCCCCCGGCAGAAAACACGGACAGTGCCGCCCGCGGCGTCGATAAACGCGAGGAAGTCCCTGCCGCCGAGGACCCCGCTGCTCTCGTTCGGCGTAACTGGGAGCAACTCCGTAGAACCATTGGAGCGAACAACAAA
Source organism: Corynebacterium sp. CCM 9204 (assembly GCF_041357695.1). NCBI lineage: Bacteria > Bacillati > Actinomycetota > Actinomycetes > Mycobacteriales > Corynebacteriaceae > Corynebacterium > Corynebacterium sp. CCM 9204. The sequence continues at coordinate 17,054 of NZ_JAUERX010000004.1, read as the reverse complement.
GTCGCCGAGATCATGCTCACCGAAGCCACGGTGCTCGGAGTCCGGGGAACAACCCTCGTCATCGGGCACAACACCGGGGCACTCGCAGCACGCCTCAACGCCCCCACCAACAACGGAGCCATCGTCGCGGCACTGAAGAACGAACTCCAGCTCGACTTCGATGTTGTCTGTGAGGTGGGGACCAGCCCTTTTGACTTCGCGCCCCCGGCTCCGCCGGAGGTCCCTGCCCAAAGTGCGCCGAAACCGGAGTCGGAGCCTCAACCGGAACCTGCGCCAGACCGGGAGATGACGCCGCACCAGGAGATAGCACCGAAACCGAGCCCCGAGACAGAGGACATGAAGCAGGCGCGCCAAGGCCCCGCCACGGAGACCTCTGTCGATGAGCCGCCCGTCGACGGTTGGGCCGCGCCCGCGCCACTCGGTGGCCCGGCATCCGAGACCCCGGCAGACACCGGGAGCACCGGTGACGGGGGGGAGCGGCCCGAGCGGCTCACCTCCCCGGGGGAACGGTCATGGAAGGGCACCATCACCCGCGTCACCAAACAGCGGGAACAATACCCCACCCCACGGGAGGAGGGCGCGAGCGAGGACACACACAGCTTCACCGGAGGCGTGCCTTTACCTCCAGAGCCTTTCGATGACGATGCCCCCATGCCCGATGACCCTTACGGGTATTCCGATGATGAGGGTGTTCCGCGTGTCGGGGAAGCACCCATGCCGCGACAGGCCATTTCATCGTCGGAGGTCTCCCACCCCGATGTGGGTCGGGAACGTACCGATGACCAGCCGCAGCAACCCGGACCTGCTGACCCGGACCCGGTACACGGGATCGACGAGGAGGAAGAGGACATGCTACGGGAAGCGGAATCCGGTCCAGGAACCCTCGACCGGCGTACATCCCGGGATATCGCGATGGAGCTTCTCTCGGCGGAACTCGGCGCACGTCAGCTCTGAACCGGAGCAACGGAAGGTAGACTGCGCACAGACGGCCACCGGTTTTCACCGGGGGTCATGACAGCGTGCGAAGTACCGCACACCAATGGAACCCACACCAGGAAGGTCACTCAATGACTCAGCCCGACATGAACCAGATTCTCCAGCAGGCCCAGGAAATGCAGGCCAAACTTGAAGCCGCCCAGCAGGAGATCTTGGCCTCCAGCGTCGTCGGTGAAGCCGGAAACGGTCTGGTGAAGGCCACCATGACCGGTAACGGCCAGGTCACTGCCGTCACGATCGACCCGAAGGTCGTTGACCCCGAGGACATCGACACCCTTCAGGATCTGATTGTCGGAGCGTACGAGGACGCGCACCGTAAGGTCGCGGAGATCGCCGAAGCCAAGATGGCGCCGCTCTCGCAGGGCTTCAGTGGTGGTGACCTCGGCGGGCTGATGGGCTGATCCTCCCCTCTGCCCGAATTTTCCCACGGAACCCGCCCCACCGCTCCCGCAGAGTGAGGCGGGTTCCGTGCTGCCGGGTGGACGCGTCATTTCGCACTTTGTCCTCGGGCCGTGGCGAACCGTAGTCTGATCAGGGTGTTCGGCCTGCTGTTCAGGTCGGTCAGCATAGTCCATCCCCGAACAGGAAAGAGAAGCGCCGGTGTTTGAAGGACCACTCCAGGACCTCATCGATGAGTTGTCCAGGCTACCTGGCGTGGGGCCGAAGTCGGCGCAGCGCATCGCGTTCCACCTGCTGACCGTCGAACCGGAGGATGTGACCCGGCTGCAGAATGCGCTGGGGGCGGTCCGGGATGGGGTGGCCTTCTGCCGGATATGCTGCAACATCTCGCGGGAGTCGGTGTGCCGGATCTGTGCAGATTCAGGCCGTGACAAGGGTCTGATCTGCGTGGTGGAAGAGCCGAAAGATATCCAGGTCATCGAACGGACCGGTGAGTACAACGGTCGTTATCACGTGCTCGGGGGCGCACTGGATCCGCTGGCGAACATCGGCCCGAAGAACCTGAACATCTCCCCACTGCTGCAGCGCATCGGCGGGGTATTGCCAGATCGTGAACTGGCGGATTCGACGCCGGAGGAACCGAAGTTCGATGACGCGCCGGAGATCACCGAGGTGATTCTGGCTACCGATCCGAACACGGAAGGGGAAGCGACGGCGTCGTATCTGGCGCGTTTGCTGCGGGACTTCCCGGGCCTGACGGTCTCCCGGCTGGCCTCGGGCATGCCGCTGGGCGGGGATCTGGAGTTCGTCGACGAGCTGACGTTGTCCAGGGCGCTCAGCGGTCGGTTGACGCTCTAGCGCAGTCGTTCCGCGCGCAGCTTGTCGACGATGTCGAGGTCCAGCGGAGCGAGGTCCGTGAGCTCGGTACCGAGTGCCCGGGCGAGGATGAGGTCAGCGAGTTGCGGGTTGCGGGCGAGCGCTGGGCCGTGCATGTAGGTGGCGATGACGCTGCCCTGGACGGCCCCTTCTGCGGTGGTCTGCGCGCCGGGATCGTCGGCTCCGGTGGCGCCGTGGGTGTCGCAGTTACCGACACCCCGGGTGACGGTGCCGAGGGGTTCGGCATCGGGACCGAGGATCGTGGCACCCATGTGGTTCTCGAAGCCGGTGAGCGGCTGGTCGAGAGCTGCGCTGATACCTGCGCCGGTGGGCATCGACGCGACCTCACCGATGGTGCGTTGCGCCAGTGTGGAGGTGGTGGCGTCGAGCAGCCCGACACCGTCGACGGTGCGGCCCGCCGCCCGGAAGGAGGTACCCAGCACCTGCAAGCCTGCGCAGATCGCGAGGATTGGCCGCCCGGCGTCCGCCGCCCGACGTAGACCACCGTCGCTGATGAGGTGCTCCGCCGCGAGGATCTGGGCCGTGTCCTCACCGCCACCGAGGCAGTAGGCGTCGAGACTCTGCGGCACCGGGGTGCCGAGAGATACGGTGTGGATCTCTGCCGTGATACCACGCATGCGGGCACGCTGGCGGAGGACCAGGGCGTTGCCGTCGTCACCGTAGGTGCCCAGAACCTCCGGGAGGATGAGGCCGATAGTCATCTGGGTCATTGCTTGTCCTCCGTGAGTTTGGCCAGTGCGCGGCGCAGATCGCGGAAGGCCGTGTAGTTCGCGAGCACCTCGATGCGTCCCTCGGGACAGGCGCGGATCGCGTCGACGGTGTTCTTGACCAGGGTGTGGTCGATGTCGGCGTAGGTGAGCCGGACCGCCAGATCGGTGCCGCGTTCACCAGCGGCGATGACGGAGAGTTCCCCGAAGTCCTCGAAACGGACATCCCAGATCCAGGACAGATCCTCACCGTCGGCGACCTGACCGTTGACGGCGATGACGAGCCCGTCGGCGGTGCGGTCGACCATGCTCAGCGCCTCCTGCCAGCCGGCGGGGTTCTTCGCCAGCAGCATGTGCACGTCACGGCCCTCGAACCGGATGGTGGAGTACCGTCCGGCGACGTTGTCCACCGCCTCCACCGCTGTCAACGCTTCCCCCACGGGGACAGCGTAGTGCCCTGTGGCGGCGGCGATGGCCTGGGCCGCGTTACCCCGGTTCGCAGTACCGGGCAGGGTGAGATTCACGGGATGGGTCGCCCCATCTGGTCCGGTGAGACCGTCGCCGGTGATCGTCCACGCCGGTGTGGGACGGCGGAACTCGCGACCGTCGGGTAGTTGCTTCACGGCATACCAGTCGTCGCCGTCTCGGACGATGTGCCCACCGGTGCGGGGACAGGAGACCGAGTCCCCGTGCCAGCCGTTACCGGCAGCGACCCACACGACGTTCGCTGCGTCGTAGGCGACAGACGTCATCAGCACGTCATCACAGTTCGCGATGACGGTCATGTCCGGATTGTCGGTGACGCACTGCCGCAGCGCGCGTTCGATGGAGTTGATCTCCCCGACGCGGTCGAGCTGATCGCGGGTCAGATTGAGCAGCACCAGGCAGTCGGTGCGGAGCCGACGCGTCACACCGGGCACGTGCAGTTCATCGCATTCAAGGACGATGTGGCTGGCGTCGCGCCCGCCGAGCAGCGCGGAGATGATGCCGGCGTCCATGTTGTCGCCGCCCTCATTGGTCACCACGTCGAACCGGGTACGGAGCGCGGCGACGAGCATGCGGGTGGTGGTGGACTTACCGTTGGTGCCAGTGATCAGGGTGACGGGGCGGCCTTTGCCGAGCCCCTCCATGATCGCGGGATCAATGGCGCCGGCGACGAGGCCGCCGATCATGCCGCCCGCGCCACGTCCGGTGGCCCGTGACGCCGCCGTCGCGGCCGTCGCCGCGAGGGTGGCGACGGTGGTGCGCAACCGCTTCACGGGTGCTGGGAGGTTGAGTTTCATTCTGCCGAGTCTACCGCCCGATGCTACTGGTCACTCCCGGGTGCCCGGTACGATGTCGCCGCCGACGATTTCAAGGAAAGCGGAATCGCTGATCAGTGGGATGCCCTTGCGCGCGGCGTGCATCGCCTTCCCGGACAGGTCGGTGGTCTGGTTGCACACGACGAGACTCGTGGCGCGGGTCAGCTTCTCAGAGTAGTTGAGGTTCGCGCCGACCGCTGCAGCGATGATGTCGTCCGGATCGGCCGCGATCTCCGGGGAGACGACAATTTCCATGCCCTCGGTCAGCGGTGTGCCGCGCTGCCAGGGGCCGGGGTTGATGAAGCGGCGTTCCGCATCGGCGGCATCGACGCGGAGGTGGCTACGTTGCAGACCGAAGCGGTCACTGTGGAGGTTGCCGGGGTCCAGGCGCGCGAAGGGGCGTTGCTCATCGAGGGCCGCTGGGCCACCGTAGGCGTCGAAGAAGAGCTGCGCGATGAGCCGGTTGTCGGTGCGGGTGTGTTCGGATTCGCGAATATCCGCTCGTTCCACGGATGCCACTGGCGTCGGCGCATCAAGTCCGAGGGTACGGGCGACACCTCGGATCCGGGTGTCATCGAGTTGGACCGACCGCCTGCGGGCGGTCGCGAGTGTGTCGATGATCGCCACGGGTCGGGGCACATGCCCGGGTCTGCGCTTACGGCCCCGGGCCCGACGGCCTCGGTTCGTCCGGTTGGTGTTGCTCCGGATGGCACGCCGGGACTCGGAGACGATGAATCCCCAGACCCGGGGCGCGTTGTGGACCAGGAGGGTACGGCCGTCGATGAGCCTGGTCACCGAGCGCAGAGCGTTGTCGAATCGCTGTCCGGAACGGATCTCTGCGAAACTCAGGCCATGGAGATGGGGAGGGCCGGGATCCGTACCCGGGTTGAGGACTGCGTGGTAGGAATCGACCTCATCGCCGGTGGGTGAGTAGGTGACAAGGTCGATGGCGACGAGGCGTGCGGTGCTGGGGTGGATGCCCGTGGATTGGATCGCCGCAACGACATATGGCGCGGCGGCGATCTCCGCAGCGCGATCGCGCTGGCGTTGTGCGCGGTCCCGGTTGTCTCCGGAGCGCTCGTTCGCGCTGTCTGTGGTGTCGGGCATCGTCGTTGTCATCACCTCCATCATAGGCTCAATGGTGGTGAGGTCGGTGCGCAGGTATCGGGGATTCATGACTAATCTGGACGGCATGATCCCGATGAGTTCTCCCCACCACCCGGTGCGCCGGGTAGGACGTAAGACGGGCCCGAAGCCCAGTTTTTCGGTCGAGGATGTTGTGGATGCTGCGTTGGAGATCGGTATTGCGCGTTTCACCCTGGCTGAGGTGGCGAAGCAGATTGGGGTATCGACGTCGGCGGTGTATCGCGTGTTCGATAGCAGAGATGATCTCGTTGATGCGTGTCTGGCGCATGGAGCGGCGTCAGTGGAGTGGCCGGACGCCGCCGCTGGATCGTGGCAGGAACTGCTGAGACAGTGGGCGGAGACGACGTGGATGGTGTGTGAGCGGTATCAGGGTCTGGATCAGGTTCTGTTCACGTTCCCCGGGGCGTTTCGTCACATCCAGGGAATCGCCAGGACGCTCGTCGATGCGCTTCATGAATTTGGGTTCACTGAATCCCAGGCTCTGTTCGCACTGGATTTCATCGGGGACACGGTGATATCCACGCACATCAGCATTTCTACGATGCGAGGCACGGGGGAGGACGGCCGGACAGGGTTTGAGAAGTTGGTCGAGGTGGCGCAGGAGGATGATGCGTTCAAGCCACAGGAGTCCTGGATCGGGAGGGGATTCCTGGACTCGAAGCTCGATTTCATCATCGCGGGTCTGGAGGATCGGCGACCGGAGGTGTAACCGGGTTTATCTGTGCCAGCAAGAAGAACGACACCTCACCCCGGTTCGTGACCGGGATGAGGCGTTTCTTTGGGACGTGAAAAGCCCCCAGTGGCGTTGCTGGGGGCTTTTTGGAGGGAGGGAGGGTTACTTGTCTGCGGTGGTTTTCTTCGCTGCGGCCGGCCGGGTGGTTTTCCTGGCGGTCTTCTTGGCCGGGGTGGCGGCTTTGGCACTGGCCAAGATGGTGTCGATGGTGGCTTGCATCCGCGACAGCTCGGCCTGGTGCCTTTCCTCGTCACGCTGCCGTTCGGTTTCCAGCATCTCGGCTTTGGTCTCGCCGCGCTCCTGGACGCGGGTTATCTCGGTAGTCAGCCCCCCCGTGTCAGATTGGCGCACAGCCCTCTAGCTGTGGTGATGTGTGGCTGCCTGAAGCCGGGTTTTCCGGTGATCCTGTTTTCCCTGTTCGTCCCACTGTGACAAGTTGGCAGTCAGCCTCTGACCTGCATAGGTGGGGCGATTGCCGGCGGACGGCATTTCGCCAATGTGAAGCCCGTTTTATGGGCGGGTGCGGCGGCTTCTTTCCCGGCTGGTGAGAGTGATAACGCCTGTCTGGTCTTCCCGATGGTGGCGAATGGAAAAGCGCTGTTCGGTCAACTATGACATTTTGGCAGTCATGTCCTGGCCTGATAGCTGGTCGAGTGTGGACCATTTTCAAGATGTCGAGAAAGCCCCCGTTACCAGTTCTATCCGGCAGTAGAATAGTCCGAATAGGGGGTGGTTCGGGGGTGATTTTATACACGCACCTATTGGAAATCTGTTTCCAAACGTAATAGGTTCTTGACTGCCGGGGACGACAAGTATTCTCGACCGGAAAGGCGTGATCGTGATGCAATTTGGGTATGCCCGACCGTGTCGGCATACGGTGAAGACGAGACGTTGTGTGGTAGTGGCAATTACGGCCATCTCTCTCGCAAGTGGATTCATCGTGCCAGCCAACGCAGGCGTTTTGATGACTGACCGTGCAGGTAATACGACGGCGGCCGGGGACCGTTCCGAAGATGCAAATTTGGCCACTATAGAAGAAGCTCTTACTTGGCTTGGTGATGCGAGTCCGGAAGAGATACGTAAGGCTTATGAAAATAGGAATGCTGTGGAGGAAGAGCGTGGAATCCCACTTCCTGGCCCTACAGCGATTGTCGGATGTGTTCTCAATGCCGCGTGGGTGTTCCGTGACGGCTACGATGCGGATCGAATCTACTATCAATTAGCGGACCTTGTTATGGGATGTGCTGGCATCCCATTCGCTTCCGCTTTGACTACGAAAGTCGCGAAGCTGATTTGGCAGAACCGTCAACGGATCGCAGCCGCGCTGGGTGTCGTCGGCATCACAGCAGCCCAGCTTGCTCCGTTCTTGAATGCACCTGAGCCAGAATGATGCGGTCCGGGTCTGTTGCGGTGGCCACTGTAATACTGGCCACCATTGGTTCATTGTCGCTGGCTCTGGCCTACTTTGGCGGCGGCTCTGGTGCCTCGTCCTTCGAGTATTGGTACTTCTCGGCGTCGACCACGATGGCGGCGAGTGCTGTACTTGCCTACCAGTACTGGAAGTGGCGTCTCCCCGACGGTGATGGCCGGGGAGAGCCGGTAGTCATCGCAGCGATCTGTGGTCTCTTCGCGATTGGTTGCGTGGTCACCGCTGTGCTGGATCTCCAAGCAAAAGGGATGGTCACGTTCTTTTCGATTGGTGTGGCGGCCAGTGTGCTGGCAGCTTCAAACGTAGCGTGGAAACACCGCCGTTCGTAAACCGTCGCGGCCAGTATTTGCGCGGGAATGGCCTAGTTGAACCGTTGCCGAGCACTAGAGCAATAACGAAAAATGGGAAAAGCCCCCAGAACACCCTTGGGGGCTTTTCCCATTTTTCGTTATGGGGCTACTGCTGGTTGAGAGCGGTGATGATGGCAGTGCGGCTGACTCCGAACAGTTCAGCCAATCGCCGTTGGGATTCCCCGGCTGCGTGTAGCTCGCGGGCGCGGTCGGCCTGGGCGGGGGTTAAGGCTTTGGGGCGGCCACCGATCCGGCCTCGTTTGCGTGCGGCTTCTAGTCCTTGCATGGTGTGTTGCCTGAGCCGGTCGGCTTCTAGCTCGGCAAGGGATGCGGCGAGCCGGTAGAAAAATTTTCCTTCACTGGTTGATGTGTCCACCCCGAGTCGAAGAATTTTCAACCGCACTCCACGCTGTTGAAGTTCCTCGGCGGTGTGAATGATCTCTACGGTGGTGCGCCCTAGCCGGTCTAGATCGCACACCACAAGGGTGTCGCCCTCGCTAAGCACTTCAAGACATGCCTGAAAGTTCGGGCGCTGCATCGTGCGCCCGGTGTAGTGGTCCGTGTAGATGTGCTCGACACCAGCGGCTGTTAGTTCGTCTGTTTGCCGGTCGGTTTTCTGCGTCCTGGTCGATACCCTCGCATACCCGTAAACACTCACACCCCGACCCGACCGGTTAACGGCCGGGGTTTAACAGACCGCCCAACAGGTAAAACAGTAGCCGGTTTACGCGCGTCTACAAGTGGCTCTAAAACGATGGGTTTAACGCCAGTGAAAGAAGAAAAGGGGCGCTTCTTTCTCTCTGTTGTGTCACGTTCCGGTGCGTTGTCCTGTGCTGTGTCTCCACCATTGTCACGGCCCAACCGGAGCGAAGCGGAGGACGGGAGCGCGCGTTAAAGGCGGGGGGAGTCGCTACTTGTTGCCGGTTTGTGGGTTAGTGTGCTGCCGATAGTGTGGCCGGTTTTGTGTCCGTAGGTGGTCCGGTGTCGCGACTTTTTGTGGCACGGATCGGTCTTGTTGTGCTCGCCGGAGGCGACCGTCTGCGGCGGAAAAAGTGGGTAACTTTTGCTTCGAAGTGTGCCAGTTATCTGTGCGTGAAGTGCTTCGTAGTGTCGTAGCGGCGTGCGTTTTTCATGCGGTGTGCGCGTTCCTCTGGCGTGCCAGGTGTGCGCGTGCGAATGGTCTGATCCCGTGCCCCTTCGCCTGCTGCGTGCCTGCCCTGCACTGCCCACTGAGATTCTTGTGGGGATACCGGGGAAGTGTAAACATGTTTACATGAGTGGGTTGTGAGTCTTCGGCTTACGGATGATGAGAAAAACCGGTTGGATGCACTGGCGGAAAAACAGGATGCCCGCGTGCGTTCTACATCCGTGAAGCGTTGGGTAAGTACCTTGACGAGTTGGAGCATGTCTACTCGGTGCGTGCCGAGCATGAAGCCGCGCGCCGCCGGGAGCGTGCGACTGTCTCACTCGAAGAGCGTGAGCGAGAGCGGTTGGAGGATTGAGTTCACCCCACACCCCAAGTACCCGTACAAAAAGAAAAGCAGACTCAACACGTGGTGTTGGGTCTGCTGTATGAAGTAGTCGGCCTTGATGATCCCCGCGTTCGTGGTCAAGTCGAGGCGTGTGGGTGACGCCGTTTGGTTCTGTAAGGTGCGGTTACGCTCCGGTGAATGCGGGGGCTTTTGCGTTCGCCCGGTTGACGGCGGAGGTAATGGCCTTCAGTGATGCGTAGGTGATGGAGCCCGCGATTCCGACGCCCCAGACACGGGTGCCGTTGACATCGGCGTAGATGTAGGCCGCGGCTTCGGCGTCGTCACCGGCACTGCGGGCGTGCTGGCTGTAGTCCTGCACCTCAACATCAATGCCCAGTGCTTCGAGGGCGTTGGCGTAGGCAGCGACGGGGCCGTTGCCGTGGCCCGTGACCGTCTTCTCCTCACCATTGTGGATGACGTGTGCGGTGATGGAGGCCTGGTCGTTTTCGGTTTCGGCGGCGTCGACGCGCACCGAGACCTGTTCCAGCGGGGTTCGCTGATCCAGGTATTCACCGGCGAAGATGTCCCACATGCTCTTCGAGTTGACTTCGCCGCCTTCGGCGTCGGTGACGGCCTGCACCGCGGCGGAGAACTCCACCTGCATCGGGCGGGGCAGTGCGATGCCGTGGTCGGTCTTCATGATGTAGGCGACGCCGCCCTTGCCAGACTGGCTGTTGACGCGGATCACAGCCTCGTAGGTACGGCCGACGTCACGCGGGTCGATGGGCAGGTACGGCACCTCCCAGACTGATCCGCGCAGTTCCTCGGGAGAGACGTCGGTGTGTGTTGCGCCCGCGCGGACACCGGCGGCCATGGCGTCCAGGCCCTTGTTGATGGCGTCCTGGTGGGAACCCGAGAACGCGGTGAAGACCAGGTCGCCACCGTAGGGGTGCCGCTCGGGCACACGGAGCTGGTTGCAGTACTCCACCGTGCGGCGAATCCGGTCGATGTCCGAGAAGTCGATCTGCGGGTCGACGCCCTGGGTGAACATGTTCAGACCCAGGGTGACCAGGCAAACGTTGCCGGTGCGCTCACCGTTGCCGAACAAGCATCCCTCGATGCGGTCCGCACCGGCCATGTAGCCCAGCTCGGCTGCTGCGACACCCGTACCCCGATCGTTGTGCGGGTGCAGGGAGAGGATAACCGAATCCCGCTTCGCCAGGTTCCGGTGCATCCACTCGATGGAGTCGGCGTAGACGTTCGGGGTGATCATCTCCACTGTGGAGGGCAGGTTCAGGATCACCGGGTTCTCCGGGGTCCCCTCCAGGACATCGACGACGGCGTCGCACACCTCCTTGGCGTAGGCGACCTCGGTGCCGGAGAAGGACTCGGGGGAGTACTCCCACCGCCAGTTGGTGCCCGGGTAGTCGGCGGCCAGGGACTTGACCAGTTCCGCAGCATCCGTCGCCAGCTTCTTGATCTGCTCCTTATCCTTGCGGAACACTACGCGGCGCTGCAGCTTGGAGGTGGAGTTGTAGAAGTGCACGATGACGTTCTTCGCGCCCTCGCACGCCTCGAACGTGCGCCGAATCAGGTGCTCGCGGGCCTGCACCAGTACCTGGATCGTCACGTCATCCGGGATGCGGTTGTTCTCGATGATGTCACGGACGAAATCGAAATCCGTCTGGGATGCGGAGGGAAAACCGACCTCGATCTCTTTGAACCCCATCTCTACGAGCAGTTCGAACATGCGGCGCTTGCGTTCCGGGCTCATCGGGTCAATCAGTGCCTGGTTGCCGTCACGCAGATCCACCGCACACCACTGCGGGGCGCGGGTGATGCGCTGGTCAGGCCAGGTGCGGTCCGGCAGGCTGATCGGCTCCACTTCCTCGTGGAAGGGCTGGTAGCGGTGGATCGGCATATCGGATCCGCGCTGCATGTTCCAGGAGGCCTGATCTTCGGCACGCGGGCCGGAGGGGGTGTTGATGGTTGCGGGAGCTGAGATGAATGCGTCAGAGGGAGCCATGAGAGTTCAATCCTTTGTTGGACCCTTATATGAGGGCCGGTCGGTTGTGGTGGTGAAGTCACGACCGGCGGCAGAACTCTACTCCGCGACGGGGTGCCGGTCGTGTCAGACCTTGTTCCACCCGCCGCGGCGGCTAAGGAGAAGCGCTCGCTGCATGGGGCATACGGTACAACAGAACCTCGATTTTGGGAGAGCAATTCCACTATATGGACATTGCGACATATTCAGAGTGTGGGGGTCCTCGCCGTGCGGTCATCATTTTTCCTGGTCAGGCCTTTTTTACGGCATCTAAACGTATTTGCTCACCGCTGTGTTCTGAACATGTCGTCGCCATAAAATCTGTGCACGGGTGTGGTGCGGGGGTGACGGATGGTTCGTTCGATGAAAGGGAATGGACTGCAATGCCTCAAGGATGCAGACTTGCTAAGGGGATGATTTGGCCAGGGCGGCGGTTGTTATGAAGGCAAATGGAGGTGAGTGGTGGGCGACGAGAAAAAAACCCTGCAGGAACGGATATCCGGGTTTCTTACTGATGCGCCTGAGTGGCTGACCACAGCGTGTGTGACGATTGGGCCTTCGGTTACTTTCTACGTTCTCGGGAACGATGGCCGGACGTGGATGGTCATTCTCGGTGTCTTGTCTCTGCTTATCGGGTTGGCGCTTATCAGCCTTCGCTCTAAGCAGCAGAAAGACCTGCGCGAGAAGCTCTCCAAGCAGCAGAAAGACCTGCGCGAGAAGCTCTCCAAGCAGCAGAAGGATCTACGGGAGGAGATGCAGTCGGAGGTTGCGAAGCAGATTGAACAGGACGACAAGGCATTCCGCTGGGCGATGAACGAGCTGTCAGGCGCGATCCTGAAGACTGCGGATGGAATGAGCGATATGAGTGAGGAGCCGCTTCGCCTCCAGATGGAATCTGTGCGGAAGCTCATCCTGAACATGATTCGCCAGGACCTGGGGCCGACTGACGGGGTCCGTGCCTGTCTGTTCACGGTTAATCCTGATCGGTTGTCGTTGTCCGCCTGGCAGGAGGATGGCCGGACCCGCGGAAAACTGTCGGACCGTGTGTTTCAAAGGGGAGACAAGACTTTTGCAGACTCTATCAAGGGTATCAATAGGTTTGAGAGAGATACTCTTAACACTGGTGTACATGAAGAGTATGGTAATGGGTATCAGACTTTCGCCACGTGGCCGTTGCTAATCAGAGGTACCCTCTACGGGATACTCACCATTGATGCGCCCGCTGCTGGTGATATAACCGACCATGATGTGGATATGTTCCGCACCTTCGCTGCGGTGATGTCATTGACATTCGCCGTGGAGAAGAGTGCCCCCGGTATCCGGGCCGACACAGACGGTGCCGCTTGACGGACGATTGGTGTGTGGCATGGGATAATCGGAGGCAGAGCCTACTTTTTTGAGGAAGTGCACAGTGGACAACAGATCACGACCGACCGATGAGATGCTGCTGAGTAGGATGCGTCTGCTGGAGTGTGATCCGGAACGGTACTACCGAGAGTTTCCGCGTGTGCCGTTCGGTTTTCAAGAGACTCGGCGCCCGCGAACTCAGGTGCAGGAGCAGCATCCGAAGGTTTGAGCGACTCGGACGATTGAACCCCACCCCGGTATTCCTGGTGGGGTTCAGCCGTCTGGTGTGTTGTTTTATGCGGAGCCGGTTGCTGCCCGGACCCAGTCGATGAACGCGACGTAGGCGTCGATGGCGGCGGAGCCTGTGTCGCGGAGGCCCTCGACGACGACGGGGACGGGAATCGGGATGATGATCATGGTTCTCCTGTGGGGTTCATGCGGTGGGGCGGGGATACACCGGTTCCTTATAGTCATTGGGGTGGAATCGGTGAGCGGCTCTGTCTGTGCTGATTCTATCGGTTGTTCCGTCTGCATGTGTTAGCTGACTCCGCGGCGGGAGAGCAGGAATGTGGAGACGATCATGGCGAGAAGTGCGAGGGCCATCCATGTCCAGTCGAATCCGCTGACGGAGAATGTCTCTCCGAGGACGGTGTAGCCGAGGGCGAACGCGAAGATGGGTTCAGTGACGGTCATGGCTGGGAGGGACTGTTGGAGTGCTCCCGCGTTGAAGGAGGATTGTTGGACGGCGGTACCCAGGATCGCTCCGCCGAGTAGTGCGTAGGATTCCCAGCTCAGCAGGATTCCGGTGAATCCCTGGTGAACGAAGACGTCGACGAAGGCCTTCGAGAGTACGGCGACGTATCCCATGACTCCACCGGTGACCACGCCGAGGAGGAGGGCTTTCTGTCGCCGGACCCGCGTGTAGGCGAGTCGGTTGATGATGTAGAGCAGCAGACCGCCGACCGCGAGTGCGGGAAGCCAGCGTTCAAGTGGAGGTTCGAGGAGTCCCGGTCGTGGTTTGCCGTGGATGACGAGGACTGCGACGGCGATGGTGAGGACGAGTGACCAGAAGGTTTCCGCTTTGCTGATACGGCGTCCGTCGTAGACCGCGGACATGGGGAACGTGAACATGAGGGAGAGTACGAGGACGGGCTGGACCACGAGAAGAGTCCCGAATGCGAGTGCCGCGATCTGTAGCGCGTAGCCGAGGAGCGCCGCGAAGGTTCCGGCCCACCACAGGGGCCGGGTTATCACCGCGAGGATCGGTGTGTTCCGGAGTGTCGTGCCGTCACCCGGGGCCTCTTCCGCTACCCGGTGGCGGATGACGGTTCCCCAGGCGATGGTCAGGGCGGAGGCGAGGGCGAACAACACTGCGATGACGTTGTTGTGCACCCGTTCCACGCTAGCGGATGCACTTGATGACGCCCATTCGTGTGAGCTCCATACTGTTGTCGGCGGGTTTCCGGGCGGCAGTGGTGTGCCCGTGGAATACAGTGATGGTGCTGCCTAGTACGATGGTGTTGACTATTTTGCAACAGACATGAAAACCGAGAGGTGACGCGGTGGCACTGGTCGTCCAGAAATATGGTGGTTCCTCGCTGGAGAGCGCTGAACGCATCCGACGTGTGGCTGAGCGGATCGTCGCCACGAAGAAGCAGGGAAACGACGTTGTCGTGGTCTGCTCCGCCATGGGTGACACCACTGATGAGTTCCTTGATCTGGCAGCGCAGGTAAACCCGGTTCCGCCGGCGCGTGAAATGGACATGCTGCTCACTGCAGGTGAGCGTATTTCAAATGCGTTGGTGGCTATGGCCATTGAGTCGTTTGGTGCCAAGGCCCAGTCCTTCACTGGTTCCCAGGCGGGTGTGCTCACGACGGAGCGGCACGGCAATGCCCGTATCGTGGATGTCACGCCTGATCGGGTTCGGGAGGCTCTGGATGAGGGTTTCATCTGTTTGGTCGCAGGTTTTCAGGGGGTTAACAAGGACACCCGGGACGTGACTACGCTCGGTCGCGGCGGTTCTGACACCACTGCGGTGGCTCTCGCTGCGGCCCTCAACGCTGATGTCTGTGAGATCTATTCAGACGTTGACGGGGTCTACACGGCTGATCCCCGTATCGTGAAGAATGCCCGCAAACTCGATCATCTGTGTTTTGAGGAGATGCTTGAACTCGCGGCGGTCGGGTCGAAGATCCTGGTGCTGCGCAGTGTTGAGTACGCTCGTGCATTCGGCGTCCCGATCCGGGTACGCTCGTCCTACAGCAACGATCCCGGCACTCTCGTGACCGGTTCAATGGAGGATATTCCCGTGGAAGAAGCAGTTCTCACCGGCGTCGCAACCGATCTTTCCGAAGCTAAGGTCACCGTCCTCGGAATCCCCGATTCGCCAGGCGAAGCAGCCCGAGTATTCCGCGTGCTCGCCGACGCCGAAATCAACATCGACATGGTCTTGCAGAATATCTCGTCTCTGGAGGACAACCGCACCGACATCACATTCACCTGCCCACGATCCGATGGGCCGCGCGCGGTGGAACTGCTGAAGAAGCTGCAGGCGGAGGATGCCTGCGAGAATGTCCTGTACGACGATCAGATCGGCAAAGTCTCCCTCGTCGGTGCGGGAATGAAGTCCCACCCTGGGGTCACTGCCGTATTCTGTGAGGCACTGCGCGACGCGGGCGTCAACCTTGAACTGATCTCGACGTCGGAGATCCGGATCTCGGTGCTTATCCGGGAAACTGACGTGGAGGCTGCTGCCCGTGCACTCCACGATGCTTTCGAACTGGGCGGCGATACCGAAGCTACCGTCTACGCCGGTTCCGGGCGTTAGTTATCTTCACCACTTGACCGGCATTGAGTGCCTTCGGCCGGTTGTTCCCATGTAAAAACAAGGAGTTCTGATTCCATGACCACCCTAGCCGTCGTTGGCGCCACCGGACAGGTTGGCCGCGTCATGCGGGCCATCCTTGAAGAACGTAATTTTCCGTTGGACGGTATTCGTTTCTTCGCGTCCTCCCGTTCCGCGGGCACTGTCCTCCCGTTCCGTGGAGAAGACATCAAGGTGGAGGACCTCGCAGAGGTAACTGAGGAATCGCTGAAGGGCATTGACATCGCACTGTTCTCGGCCGGGGGGTCGACCTCGAAGAAGTATGCCCCCGTGTTTGCTGCTGCTGGAGCTACGGTCGTGGATAATTCCTCGGCCTGGCGCAAGGATGACGAAGTACCGCTGATCGTCTCTGAGGTGAATCCGGAAGCCCGGGACGGATTGGTTAAGGGCATTATCGCGAACCCCAACTGCACAACCATGGCTGCGATGCCGGTTCTCAAGCCATTGCACGACGCTGCGGGACTCGTTCGCTTGCATGTGTCCTCCTATCAGGCTGTCTCCGGATCGGGTCTAGCCGGCGTGGAGGCGCTCGCGGATCAGACCGCAGCCGTCGGGGCCCGGGCTACCTCCCTGGCGCTGGACCCTGGAGCTGTGGCGCCTGCCGACACCACGCCCTATGTTGCTCCGATCGCGTTCAACGTCGTTCCTCTGGCAGGGAACCTCGTCGAGGATGGCTCGGAGGAAACCGATGAGGAGCAAAAGTTACGCAACGAGTCCCGAAAGATTCTGGGTATCCCGGATCTTAAGGTGGCGGGAACCTGTGTACGGGTACCTGTGTTCACTGGTCACACCCTGACGATTCACGCTGAGTTTGATCGGCCCATAACGCCTGCGGAGGCGACGGACCTGCTCAAGGATGCGCCCGGGGTAACGGTTGTTGATGTACCTACGCCCCTGGCAGCGACGGGTGGTGACGACTCTCTGGTCGGTCGTATACGACAGGATCAGAGCATCGACGGAGACAGGGGACTAGTCCTGGTTGTCTCCGGGGATAATCTTCGTAAGGGCGCGGCATTGAACACGGTTCAGATCGCGGAGCTGCTGATCTAAATAGTTGCGCAGGGTGGTGGATTGTGGGGGTTGATCCGCCGATGAGTCTCTGTTTTCTTTTCCTTCGGGAGGGAACTTTCACATGATGACGGGGAGGGGCGGACACCTTTGGGTGTCCGCCCCTCCCCGTCATGGCGCTTTGTGGGTGCATTCTTTTTGTGTGAGGGTGCCTCGGTGCGATCTTCCGCGCTCTGATGAGAGTGCCTTTGGGATGTCGCCTATTTCCGACGCTTGCTTAGTGGGGGGCGGGTTAGCGAGTGGTTGTCTTACTGGAAGCTATCTTTGGGTCCTCATAAGG
>NZ_JAUERX010000003.1:0-501402 GCF_041357695.1 Corynebacterium sp. CCM 9204 | reverse complement strand
GCATGTTTTATGAAAGCCAGCGCGAGATTAGTCGGACAGAACGCCACCAGGCCGGGATCCGGGCAGACCTGGATCCCCACGCTTCTCCGGCCCATCCGGGTCATTGTGATCCATGCCGGCGCCGAACCTGGAGCCACCGGCGCCGGATGAACGGAAGGTTAATATTCCTCAGAAGTCCCAGTCCGATTCCTCGGTCGATTCCGCTCGCCCGATGACGTAGGACGAACCGGACCCCGAGAAGAAATCGTGCGTTTCGCTTGACTCCGGTGCAAGGGCTGCCAGCACATCGGGTTCTACGCCCGCGGATTCCGCCTCGAAACGTGCAGGGTACCCAAGGTTCATCAATGCTTTGTCCGCGTTGTAGTGGACGAAAGCCATCACCCCATCGATAATGTCGAATCCGGCATAGAGATCCGAGGAGTAGTCGAGTTCCATGCGAAGAAGTTCCTCGACGAAGGTTCCGGTGAAATCCTCCATCTCATTGCGCCGCTCGGGATGCGCATCGAGACCGCGCTGGTACTTGTATCCCGAGTAGTAGCCGTGAACCGCTTTGTCCCGGAGGATCAACCTGATCATGTCTGCGGTGTTCATCATCTGCCCGCGTGCGGAGAACCGTAACGGCAGGTAGAAACCCGCGTACAGGAGGAGTGAGCTCAACAGCGTGGCGGCGACCTTTCGTTTCAGTGGGTCATCGCCGTAGTAGTGCGCCATCACCGCGGTAGCACGGCGTTGCAGCAACGGGTTCTTCACCGCCCATTCATAGGCTTCATCGATTTCGGCGGTCGAACAGAGCGTGCTGAACACCGAAGAGTACGACCTCGCATGCACGGCCTGCATGAACGCGATGTTCGCGTAGACTGCCTGCTCATGCTCGGTACGGGCATCGGGGATCTGTGAGATTTCGCCGACGGTCGCCTGCACCGTGTCAAGGAGCGTCAATCCGGTGAATACCTTCACCGTGAGCTGACGGGTCACCTCATCCATGTTCCGCCACTGTCCGAGATCATTGGAGAGCGGCACCTTCTCCGGTAGCCAGAAGTTGGCGGTGAGGCGCTGCCAGATCTCGAGATCCTTCTCGTCGGAGAGCCGGTTCCAGTTGACCGGTCGCAGCGGGCGGTTCTCCCCCGGACGCCACTGGGGTGGGGTGAGTGATTCTGTCGTCGTCATTCGTTCCTCGCTTTCAGGGTTTCTTTGCCGTATCGGGGCACTGCGCGGAGACGTCAGCGCACAGGTCCCGGAAAAAGTCGATGAGTCCGGCCCTGACGCGCTCGACATCCCTTGTGGTTCCGAGGAGTTCGAAACGGTAGAGCTCGGGGACGCCGCATTTGGCGGCGATGATCGGGCCGGCGCAGCAGAAGGCTTCGCCGAAATTCGTGTTTCCGCTTGTGATCACGCCTCTGAGGAGTGCCCTGTTCCCCGGTTCGTTGAGAAAACGGATGACCTGCTTGGGAACAGCCCGGGCCCTGGACCCGCCTCCGTAGGTCGGGGTGATCAGAACATAGGGCGCGGTCGCCTCCACCTTCGGATCTGAGACCCGTAGCGGTAGTCTCTGGGCAGCGAACCCCAGCTTCTGCACAAAACGCTCGGTATTTCCGGAGACTGAGGAAAAATAGATGATGCAAGGCTCGGACATGACGAAAACGCACGAACTTTCATTTACGGCCCAACGAACTATACTGACGCCGGTAACCGTACCCGACGTTCCAAGGAGAACCAACCATGCCAGTCATCACCACTGAAATGCGCGAGATGCTGGGTACCCAGCTCCCCATCCTCGCGACCGTCACCGACCCCACCACCCCAAACATCGGCCCCAAGCGGTCCCTCCGCGTCCTCGACGACACTCATCTCATCTTCAACGAGAACACCGGTGGGCAGCATCAGGCGAATATCGTGGCGGGTTCACGCGTCGCCGTCGCGGTCATCGACCGCGAGGCTCTCGACGGATACCGGTTCATCGGCACCGCCGAACTAGTCGACGAAGGCCCCGCCTGGGACAATGCCATCGCTTTCGCCAAGGACAACGGCATGGGCACACCGAAGCACGCTGTGGTCATCACGATCGAGGAGATCTACTCACTGCGCTCGGGCGCCAAAGCGGGAACCCGGGTCGACGACAAATGAGTTCCGATGCACTCCCCGCAGGTGAAGGTCTCCGAACGTTCTTCCGCGGATGCGCCTCCGGTGTCTGGATCATCACCACGCTCGCTCCGGACGGTGCCCCCGTGGGGTTCACCGCTTCATCGGTCGCGTCAGTGTCGCTCGACCCGGCGACCCTGACGTTCTCACTGCAGGCCGGATCATCGTCCTGGCCTGCGGTTGAAGCTGCCGAGGAGGTTGCGATCCATGCACTCGGAGTCGGGGATGCAGCTCTTGCCCAACGCTTCTCGACGTCCGGTATCAACCGTTTCGAGGGCGTCGATCACCTTCCGGGACCAACCGGTCTACCGGTGATCCGGGGCCTCGGTGCGGTACTCAGAGCACGGATACTCACCACGATCCCGGTCGGTGACTCCCGGCTGGTACTCGCCCAATGCGTGGAAACCTACATCGCCGGCGACCGGCCACCACCGCTCATCCATTCAGCGCGGAGTTACTGGACCGCCGAACCGGTGCACGAGAGCGAACAGGACTAGTCTTCCCGTCCTTCATCCGGAGCGGACACCGGAACCACCCGGATGCTCGCCGCGACGTCCCTGGCGAGCGGCACATCGTGCCCCCGGTCGCCCGATTTCAGAAGCATGACACCGGAGGTCTCCCCTGCGTCGCTGACTGTGAACTCCGCCCCCGGTACGATCCCCAGACTCCCGAGATGCCGGAGAACCGCCGGATCCGCATCACGGATCCGGCTCATCTGTACGCACTCCCCGACCGAGCAATCCACGAGCGGACGGAATGAACGCTCCGGCAGAACACCGTCAGAGGCCGGAATCGGATCACCGTGCGGATCCCGCTCCGGGTGACCGAGCGCGGCGTCGATACGCTCCAACATCTTCTCCGAGATGGCATGCTCCAGCCGGTCGGCGTCCTCGTGCACTTCATCCCACTCGTAGCCGAGCATCTCGGCGAGAAACGTCTCCGCGAGCCGGTGCCTGCGGACCATCTGCAGGGCGAGCGCACGACCCTCATCGGTGAGTGTCACCGAACCATAAGGTGCGTGATCAACGAGCCCGGCCAACGTCAGGCGACGAATCTGATCCGACACCGACGACGGACGCAGATCCAGGTGCCGGGCCACCTCCGAAGGTGTCACAGCACCGCCCGTCCACTCGGACAACGTCCACAGACTCTTCAGGTAATTCTGCGCGCTGTCAGTCAGATCCTCAAGATTCATACCCACATCCCACCGCAATCCGTGAGGACGACAATTTCGCACTGGGCCAGCGCTCGTCCTCATCCAGGTTCCATTACCCCCGACCTTATCGTGCACCGGAGACTTCTGCAGCGCCGGTGAGACCGCCACCAAGAAAACGGGCGCACCCGTATGGGGATGCAGGTTCATCTTCACGCACGTACACTCGTCGACCATGAGCAACGAAGAATACAACCTGGACCGTGAAACCATCGTCGACAACCTGACCGTCTTCGCGGACGCCCGCGCCGACCGCGCGAAGAGCTTCGCCGGCGGCGACGCCAAGATCGATGACACCGACGTCCGCCAGTTCTTCACCGGCCTGTTCCAGGCCTTCGGGACCGACCCGGACCGCGTCACCACTAGCTTCGAGGACGCGGATCGCCTGTCCGAGGGGTCCGACAACCCCCTCGCCATCTACTGGCCCGGCGTCATCGCGGGTGTCATGAAGAAGCCCGGCTCCGACCTGGAGGACGCCATTCAAGGGGCCCTGCAGACTCTCGCCGCCCAGGCCGAGATGCCCGAGTATCTCCTCGTCACCGACTACGTGAACGTGGCCCTCATGAATCTCGCCGACGACTCCGAGACCACTAAGTTCCACGTCGGTGAGTTCCCGAAGCACGTCGACGAACTGATGAGCCTCGCCAAAAAAGAAATCGACCCCGAGGAAGAAGAGGACGAGTCCAAGTAGCACGGACCGTTTTCCCGCACGACCCCGACCGGACGCCCGTCCCGGCCGGGGTCTTCTTCGGTCAAGGGCTCATGTCCGAATTTTCTCACGGTAACTATTGAGTCCTGTCAGACAACTCGTACTAAAGTCTCAAGCGGTGTTTCCCGATGGGCACCACCCCGGAATCCCGGGTCAACGCGACCACCGCACGAACCTTGTCGACGGTGGCCCCGCCGCATCCCCGACCACCCCCGATAGATGGGTCCGCCACGTTGAGCTCCCCGAAGAACGAGTCCACAGCACTCGACACCCCCGACAACTCCGTCCACCCCGTCGACCAGATCCCGCCGGCCACCCAACTCTGGCCACTGTCCTTCCAGCATGTCCTGGCGATGTACGCCGGGGCCGTCGCGGTTCCGCTCGTTCTGGGTGGGGCGATGATCGAGGCCGGACGGATGCAACCGTCCGACCTGCCCTATCTGATCACCGCCGACCTCCTCGTCGCGGGTATCGCCACGATCCTCCAGTGCGTCGGCTTCCTGCGTCTCGGCGCACGCCTGCCGATCGTCCAGGGCTGCACCTTCACCGCCGTTCCCCCGATGATCGTCATCGGCGTCAACTACGGACCCGCCGCGATCTACGGTTCGGTTCTCGCCTGCGGCCTGTTCATGTTCCTCATGGCACCGGTGTTCGCGCGGATCCTCTGGATGTTCCCGCCACTGGTCACGGGAAGCGTCATCACCTGCGTCGGACTCTCCCTCATCCCCGTCGCCGCGAACAACATCTCCGGCGGCTACGGCGACGACGCGGGCAGCGTCGCCAACATCAGCCTCGGACTGTTCACCCTCCTCGTCGTCCTCATCATCGAACGCTTCGCACCCGTCGCAATCGCCCGGACCTCCGTCCTCATCGGACTCGCCGTCGGCACCATCGTCGCCGCATTCATGGGCAAGGTCGACCTCTCCGGCGTCGGGGAGGAAAACTGGGTCGGCGTCGCCACCCCCTTCCACTTCGGATTCCCCGAGTTCCCCGTCTCCGCGGTCATCGCCCTCGTCCTCGTCGGCCTGGTCACCCTCGTCGAAGCCACTGGCGACTTCCTCGCCGCCGGCGAGATCGTCGGGAAGAAGGCCACTCCCCGCCAGATCGCCGACGGCCTGCGTGCCGACGGATTCTCCACCATGCTCGGCGGCGTGTTCAACACCTTCCCGTACACCGCCTTCGCCCAGAACATCGGCCTGCTGGCCATGAGCCGGGTACGGTCCCGCTACGTCGTCGCCGGTGCAGGCGCCATCCTCGTGGTACTCGGCCTGCTGCCCAAACTCGGCGCAATCATCGCCGCTGTGCCGACCCCGGTTCTCGGCGGGGCCACCGCCGCACTCTTCGGCATGATCGCCGCCTCCGGAATCAAGACCCTGACCAAACTGGAGATGAACCAGAACTCCGTCCTGGTCATCGCGGTCTCACTGACGATGGGCCTGCTTCCGGTCATGCACCCGACCCTGTTCGAGCAGTTCCCCAACTGGTTCGGCACCGTGTTCAACTCCGGCATCACCACCGGAGCATTCACCGCGATCCTGCTCAACCTCCTCTTCTTCGGAACCAAACGAACCCCCGCCAACGCAGGCGTGGACCTCGACGAAGCAGAACTCGCGGGTATCGACGCCAACGTCTACAAAACAGGTACGGAACGCAGCTAATTCGCGCCCCGTACAACGGGCACGACCCCGCTCTCCGGCAGTTAGTGTCGTCGGAGGGTGGGGTCTTTTTCGGTTCAGGGCTGCGTCGGGGGGCCGGGCGACGATCTTTTACCGTGGGTTCCCCGCACCACTGCTCCGGATCGGGCTCCGGCAGGAATGTGATTCGGTCCGAGAGGTGGTCCGATCACACACGCGTCAGGCAACACCTTCCGGCGCCCCGGTTGAGGCTCCACCGACAGATAGGTGCGCACACAGCGACACCAACGGACTCCCCGATCTCTGAACTCCACCTGCCCAGACATCCTCCGTCCTTATCCGGAAAAGCTCCCCGGATTCCTGGACCGGCCCCGGCTCCTCCACGCTTCTTCCCGAGAGGTGACCATCATTCAGTCAGAACAACGCCGGGGAGACCCGAGGATGCAAACTGACTCGACCAGGAATCTGAAACTGACCGTCTGCGAATGAAGAACAGCCACAGGCCGGCGCCGGTATTCCAACCGAAGAACGAGCCCGGTGAACCCTGACGATTGTCGCGGTCAAAGGAGTATTCGCGGGAGAACCGGATCTCATCCAGGGCAGACAGTCGCGGCGATCAATGCATGCCATGTGCGAACCAGAGCGAATCTCCTCGCACTCGGCAACACGATCGACCCCATCAGACGGTATATACATGCGTTCACTATTCCGTCGCTGTCCACGCTGGGTATCGACTACCTGGGGAAAACCGGCACGCCGACAGCAGGCTGTCGAAGAAGTGGAATGCTCCGGACCGCTCCGCCACCGAGTGCCTTCCCATTCCGCTTCCCCGATCGGAGCTTGAGAGATCTCCGTATCGGAGGCTGTCTCGTATCCCCCCAACGGTGCGCGAAACCGTATCTTGAGTCTTTGTGACCAGATCCCCCCCCCGTCAGGCGCACACGATGTTCCCTCTCACCTTTCAAAAACACCGCACCAATCGCGGAACCCGAACCAAACACAGGCGTACCAATTCACGGTCTCACCGTTGCAACTCATCTGACACCGCGCAGAACCTGGATGGAGCCACCCCAGGAATTTCTGCGTGGCATTGAACACAGCGGTGGGCGGCGACTTTGTTGAGGCCGATCTATAGGATTGTCCTAGGTCGCAAAGGTTCTGGCGGGAACTCCAGGGACTCTGACCCCTCCCACAGTACGGGACCATCTGCCCTCGACAGGAGACGCCGATCCGGAATGAAATCAAAGATCACCCTAACCGAAAGTCTCGAGCCTTTTGAGCCACATTGATATGACGCCCGAACGGATTACCTGTTCAAACTCCGCCCCTCCTGTCAAATGACTGACATTCAACATCAAACAGATGACAGCAAGTATCTCTTCTTCACCCGAATTCGCAACAATCTCGCTGGAGTAATAGTCATACAGTCGCTTCGGGTGAATCACTTCACGCGGATCTTGAACCACGAGATTCAGTTGCAACATTTTTCCAGAGAATTGTTCCAATAAGGCGGAAAAGTCCTCTTCTCGCGCAGAGTTGTTGCCAACCTCTTCAAATCTAGGCAAAAACACCAGAAGCTCCCGAAACCGGTTGTGGTCCTTGTGCTTGTTCTCGACCTCATCCTTCAAGGAGCGCAACGAAAAGACCAGATCATCCTGATCTAGATCGAGGTGTTCAAACAGGCTCCGTAAAAAGCTGATCTTCGATTCCGTATTAGAACCAGGTGGAATGCAGAGTTCGTCCGAAACCCGAATAAAATCGATACCACGATCATTCGTTACAATATCTTCTGGCGACTGCAGGCGCCTGAGATAGAGTGACTTCTCTGAAAACTCCAATAGCTTGGTTCGATGATCCCGCACAAGAGTCCCCAGGACTCGGATCAACATTTCCTGCCAACTGGAAACGACGATCATTGATGAACCCAGGTCATAACCAACGATTGATCGACCGGTGAAGTTAATGTCCGATGACAGAGCTTCGGTTTCCAGAGAATTTTCACGCGGTTCGAATTTGGTTTCAGGATACGCCCAATAGGAAATAGCGAGCTCTTCGAGGATCTTTGCGCGAGATATCAACTCGGGAAGCCCCAAGATTCCTGCTCCTTAACCATTGCATTGAGCCTGTACGGACTACTGACAAAACCTTCGGGAGCTTCTTTCTTTTCCCGGAATGAACGATTGGAGTATTCGGAGTTGTATCCCGTAACCGTTAGGTTGGCTATACGGTGAACCCACTCCGCATGAATCTTTTCACAATCTTCTCCGAGCTCACTTCTCCATTTTTCCGTGAGAGTTTGTGGAATTATGTGCTCAATCGAGATATCACCTCGCTTCAACGCATTAGAAATATCTCGAACGTCTTTCGATTTGCCGTTCTCAAGACAGTCGAAGAGATACTGACGGTAACTTGGGCGCATTCGGTAGGAGTTTCTTTGCGTGAACTCTCTACGAAACTCTTGGTCACCCGGAAAACGACCTCCTCCACCCCTGCGGAGTAACAAGTAGGTGAGTATCTCCGAGTATGGTTCATCATTTTTACGTAGTTTAACTAAATCGGCATACGCGGTCGAAAATATCTTATTGAGCGAATTTGCAGCGATGGAGCAGGTTATTCTTCTATACAGGTAGCTCTCCAATATCTTGACCACTTGCAGAAAATCTTCGCCTGTTGTTACCTGCCTGCGAACATCCCGCAACAGAGGCATCAGGAGGGGAAGTACGACATCACCCTTAATATCATTAAACCTGCGAAGAACCGTATCGACTGCAACAATACCGGTTTCGGCATTTTCTATCTGTCGGCAAATGATAGAATACTCCAGCAGGCTTTCCAGAACCTCCGAAATATCTTGTTTATCTCGAAGGATGTATTCTTTAAAATCTTCATATACTGCATTTTTGTTCGGTGTGCGTCCAGTTTCTACCACGAGCCACCAGCGGATGAACCAGTCAGTATTATAGTCCACAGCCTTCTCCATCGGATTCCAGTACCGATCGTAGAGCTTGGCTTGCGTCACCGTGCCCTGCCCCATTAATACTAGATTTCGGATTTTATCGGCCTCGCTCAATGCGAGACCGGTGGAATTCAGGGACTCAAAAATTCTCTGAGGATTATCGTGAGCTTCCAAATCGAGTTGCATGACCTCTAGGCGCTGGATTGCTTTCCAAACATCATCCGCTGTCAAAGACAGGTATGGTCGAGCCTTTCCATGAAGTACAGATAATTGCTGATCACATTTGACGAACTGCTTCTACTCCCCCCTTCAACAAATAGCTGTTCATACGCGGAGAAATCATCTTTAACTGGTTTCAATTTGAGCTTGATGGTTTCGTTGTCGTCTCGCAGCAGTAGGTAGGATTCTTTGATGTTTTTCGACAGGGAACCGTCGCTACATTCGATTGCACCCTGCTCAATAGCGTGGACCAGTGCGACCATCAGGAGACTGACAGTGGTCAGCCGTTGCTGCCCATCGATGACCACCCATTTCCAAGAAGACTCGGAGACTCCAACTACGGCGCCGAAAAAGTGCTTCGGTCGTCCCTCGTCGATTATGTTTTCAAGGTCGTCAAATAAACGTCTGCACTGCTTGACGGTCCAGTCGTAGTTTCTCTGGTAAACCGGTATTATTATTTCTTTATTTGCCCCATCGTAAACTTTCCATACTTCTTGCATGCTCCCTTTCATTTTCCGCCCCCTTTCGGATCTAAAAAAGCAGTTTAGTTCGGGTAGTCTGTGGGCTGTAAATTCGTGCCATCGGGATCAAAATACTGCGATTCTGGAACATTATTCTATACTAATGAAAAAGAGGATGTTCCCGCCCAGCATGCTGGGCGGGAACATCCTCTTTTGTGGAGCTGCCGGGAATTGAACCCGGGTCCTCCGTAATCGCGCCAGGGCTTCTCCGTGCGCAGTTCGCGCCTGATCTCTGCTCGGCCCTCCGGCTCGGACGAACTCGTTCCGGATGATGGGCCCAGTCAGCGGTGAGAGTCCCGGACGGCCCCGCTGACGCGGCCGGACGGCAAGTCCCTTGATCGATGCCGGCTACCAGGTCAGGGACGAACCTGGGCCGACAGACACGCGGTCGCTGGTATTAGGCAGCGAGGGCGTAGTCGCGCTGAGTGTTCTCGGCGCTTATGAGGTTGCTACGACGCTTACGGTGGTCTCTAGCCTGCACCGGCACGCTTCCCCTGGCTTGATGCACGAAGTCGAAACCATATCAGCCCCTTGCATCCTGCGGTGTCTCCTCGGTTTCCCTCGGGTGGCCGCAGTCCTGTGGTGGGTCGTACGTTGACCACAGGAGCACTTACTTTACGCTGCGGGGCGCTGACCTGCAAGCGGGTTCATCGCTCATCTGGTTCATCCGGTTCCGACGGTGGTTCGGGGGTCTCCCCCTCGTCGAGGTCGTCCCGTCGCTCGTTCGGTTCCCCGGGTTTTTCTGTCCCGGGGCTTCTCCCGGTTCCGGTCTGCTTCCACTGCTCGCGGATTTTTCGGGATTTTCTGCCGTTGCGCAGCGATACGATCCCGACGATGAGTCCGATGACGATGGGCAACCATACTCTGGGGTGGTCGAGCAGCCATTCCAACCATCCGGGTATCTCGTAGTCGGGCCACGGGATCTTCGGGAGGTTGATGTCGGGCCAGGGGATGGCTGGAAACCTGATTATGGGCCAGGGGATGGAGGGGAGGTTGATGTCGGGCCAGGGGATGTCGACGTCGGGTAGCCGCTCGATGATCCAGTCGATGATCGTCCCGATGATGCGGCCGATCAGCGGCAGCAGTACCAGGGCAATGATTGCCCAGCCTGCTTTACCGAGGCCTGCCCCCAGTGGGTAGAGCAATCGTTTCCAGGGGGTTTCCTCCATCTGCCGGTATCGGTCTTCGGCGTGTGATCCGGGGGGTGGGGTGAATTCGATGATCTCGCCGCCCTTGCGGAACAGAACGGAGCGGATTTCGTGGAGGGCGTTTCTGTCGATTTTCAGGCAGGGCGCGCTCTTGTTCTTCGCTGCCCGGCTGTAGGTTCCGGAGGGTATCCGTTCGTCGATCCGTACCGTGATGGTCTGGGCCACGGGGAGTCGGCCCCGGATGGCGCCGTCGACGGTGATGAGGACGCCGGTGGTCACGGCGTCCCGTGCCCGGATCACCGCCGCGTCAATTTTGTCGCTGCGGGTTTTCAGCAGTGGTGTCCTTCTCGCGGTGTCGGCGGCGCCGTTGAGGAAGGAGGACATTGTCGTGGCGCCGAAGATGGCGCTCTCCGCCCAGTCGGCTTCCTTCTTCGCGTGTTTGTCCACGCTTCCGCCGGCTTCTTCCACCCCCTCAACATCCTCCTTGGACATCGGCCAGCGGGGGTCGAGTTCACGCAGTTCCCCGGGGCTGCCGAGGGTGAGTTCAATTCGGCCGATCTCGGGGTGGTCGAGGTGCCAGTGTTCCACTGCCGGGGGACTCCTTATGGGGTGGCGAACGCGTCGTTCCGCCAATTATAGGTAGCCCGAAACGACGGGGATGTGCGCCCCGAAACGGTTCCTATCCCCTGATCCCCTTGATGCGGCGGCCGAGCTCCCGGGTGATCTCCCGTTCTTCGGTGCGACGCTTGATGTCCTGGCGTTTATCGTAGTCCTGCTTGCCCTCGGCGAGTCCGAGCTCGACCTTCAGGCGTCCGCCGACGAAGTACAGCTTGAGGGGCACCAGCGTGCGGCGGCCGTCGCGGACCTTGCCCATGAGGGAGTCGATCTCGTTGCGGTGCAGCAGGAGCTTGCGGGTGCGGCGTGGGGTGTGGTTCGTCCAGGAGCCGCGGGAGTAGACGGGGATGTTGAGGTTGTGCAGCCACACCTCCCCGTTATCGATCATGGCGAAGGAGTCGACGAGGTTGGCCTTGCCCTCGCGCAGTGCCTTGATCTCGGTGCCGACGAGCACGATGCCGCACTCGTAGGTGTCGAGGATCTTGTAGTCGTGGCGAGCTTTCCGGTTGGTCGCGATCACCGGGTTCTCGTTCGCCTTTTTCTTCTTCTTTGCCATAACCCGTCCGATGTTACCGCACCTGTCGCGTGCCGACGCCCACCTCACTCTCCGCTGTTGCGGGAGGGGCGGGCGTCGGGTGGTACAGGGGGTTATTTGCGGACGTACAGGCGGAGGGTGACCTGCGCGGTGATCGCCGCGAACACGACGCCGACGAGGGCGACGACGGGCGCGATGACCCAGATGTCGCCGGTGGTGACGGGCGCGATGAGCTGGGAATCGTAGAGGCCTTTGAGCGCCTTGTCGACGACGAAGTTCTTGCCGGCGATGAGGCCGAGAACCGCGAGCACCGAACCAAGTAGCGTAGCGATGACGGCCTCCAGGACGAAGGGGGCCTGGGTGAACCAGCGGGAGGCACCGACCATGCGCATGATGGAAATTTCCTCGCGGCGGCTGAAGGCGGCGATCTGCACCATGTTCGCGATGAGGAAGATAGCGGCCAGCGCCTGGATGGCGGCGACGAGGAAGGTGGCGTTACGCACGGCGTCAAGGTTATCGGTCGCGGAGCGAAGATCGTCGATCTGGTCGATGACGGTGTCCACCTGGGGCAGATCCCGCACGGGGTCGAGCGGAGAAGTATCGAGGGGGTCCTCGAGCCTGACATGAACCGCGGCGGGAAGCGCGTCCGGGGACGTTGCCTCGACGAGCGCGGGATCGGTGTCCTTGAACACTTCGACGAAGTGCTCGTAGGACTGTTTACGGCTGCGGAAGGTGACGGACTCGACGCCGTCGGAGCCGTCGAGGGCGGTGAGTACCTCGCGGCATGGTTCGGTTGAGCAGTCGGTGTCGTTGGCGGAGATGTCCTCGTCGAGTTGGATCATCACCTCGACGCGGTCGAGGTAGATGTCCTTGGTGCGTTCGGTCATCCCGGTGACCAGGAATCCGGTGGCGAGCAGTGCCAGGGAGATGGCCGTGGTGATGATCAGGGCGATGGTCATGGTGAGGTTTCGTCCCAGCCCCTGGAACGCCTCGCGGGCGACGAATCGGTATCGCATGCTTTTTCTGATTCTCCTAGAGAGGTGACCGGGGTGGGTTAGTGACCGACGCCGTAGACGCCGTGGGCGTCATCGCGGACGAGCCTGCCGAGGTGCAGTTCGATGACTCGGCGGCGCATCTGGTCGACAGCCTGGGCGTTGTGCGTGGACATCACGACGGTGGTGCCGGTGCGGTTGATGCGGTTGAGCAGCAGCATGATGTCGTTGGAGGTTTCGGGGTCCAGGTTGCCGGTCGGCTCGTCGGCCAGTAGCACCAGGGGCCGGTTGACGAAGGCCCTTGCGATGGCGACGCGCTGCTGCTCGCCACCGGAGAGCTCGGCGGGGAATCGGGTGCCCTTGGCCTCCAGTCCGACGAGTTCGAGGGTTTCGGGGACGAGCTTCTCGATGACGCTGCGTTTCTTGCCGATCACCTCGAGCGCGAACGCTACGTTGTCGTAGACGTTCTTCTTGGACAGCAGGCGGAAGTCCTGGAACACGTAGCCGACCCGCTGCCGTAGCTTGTTGACCTGCGCACCACGGAGTTTGTTCACATGGAAGTCACCGACACGGACGTCCCCGGAGGTGACGTTCTCTTCGCGGAGCATCAACTGCAGGAATGTCGATTTGCCGGATCCGGAGGGCCCGATGAGGAAGACGAACTCGCCTTTGTCGATGTGCACGGAGATGTTGTCCAGTGCGGGCCGGGTCGAGGTTTTGTACGTCTTTGTTACCTGGTCGAAGGTGATCACACCCGTCACCTTAGTTCATTGGCGCCACTGGCGAAACTTTGGACACTTCCTGATCTGCACCTGTGCCGCTACTGTGACCTGCGGTTTTCTTCATCAAGGTGGTGCAAGTGACAGGCCAGGCCCCATGCGCCACACAGACCGCATTCCCGTACGAGACGGTGGTGGGGGGAACCACGACCGCTACCATCGTCCCAAAGGTCGCACCTCGGTAAGGTACGCCGCTGACCGGGTACTACATTCATCGCCCCCACCATCTGCCCCGACCCCCGTGGTCCCCGAACCGACACCAGGAGTCGTGAGAAGACATGACCGACAGCAAGAACGCCGCCACCCGTGCCCCGGCCACAACCCCAGACACAGGCACGGGCACGGCGAACAGAGAGAAAAAACGAGATCAGGCGGGTGGTTTCCTCGGACTCGTCGAACGCCTGGGGAACATGCTTCCCGATCCCTTCTGGCTCTTCGTCATCCTCTCCGGTCTGGTCCTCGTCTCCAGCTTCATCGGCGAGAAGATCGGCATGACCGCCACGAACCCCTCCACCGGCGAGGAGGTGCGGGTTACGAACCTGCTCTCCACGGACGGACTCCAGCGGATGATCAATGAGGCCGTCCCCAACTTCACCTCATTTCCGCCGCTGGGACTGATCATCATCGTCATGCTCGGTGTCGCCGTCGCCGAATACTCGGGCCTGATCGGCGCCGCCATCCGGGGAGCGATCGGGCGCGTCGGCCCGACGATGCTGACTTTCGTCGTCGCGCTGGCCGGTGTCACCGGTTCCATCGCATCCGACGCCGTGTACGTCATCCTCATTCCCATCGGAGCCACCGCCTTCCGACATGTCGGCCGCTCCCCCATCGTCGGCGCGATGGTGGCCTTCGCCGCAAGCTCCGCAGGGTTCAACTCTTCGCTGATCCTGAACATCACCGATGTCCTCCTCGCCGGACTCTCGACGTCCGCGGCGCAGATCGTCGAACCCGGCTACGAGGTCTCTCCGTTGGCGAACTACTTCTTCGTCGTCCCCTCATCCATCATTCTGGCTCTCATCATCACCGCCGTCACCGAATTCTTCGTCCGACACAAGGCCCGTGAGCTCATCGACCATGACCAGGTCAACTACGAGGCCGCCAGCTTCGGGGAGACCCCGCCCAACGCCGCCGATGACGCAGGTGACGCGGAGAAGGATGAGACCCAGCTCGAACTGCACGACGTCGAGAAGCGTGGACTCATTCAGGTCGCCGTGTGGTCGCTGGTTCTGCTCGCCGGTTACTTCGCCGCGATGTTCATTCCCGGTTCCCCGCTCCAGGGCGAGGATGGCTCCGTCATGGAGTCCCCACTGATCCGCTCCATCGCCGTCGCCATCGCCGTGTACTTCTTCATCGTCGGGATCATCTACGGTCGCGCCACAGGAACAATCACCGAAGCTGCGGACGTCCCCGAGTTCATGGCCAAAGGCATCAGAACACTCGTCCCCATGATGGTGTTGTTCTTCGCAGTCGCCCAGTTCCTCGCCTACTTCACCTGGTCCAACCTCGGGGTCTGGTCCGCCATCCACGGCGCGGAGCTACTCTCCCGGGCGGACCTGCCGAACCCCGTCCTCTTCGCACTGTTCGTGCTCCTCGTCGCTGTCCTGAACCTGATGGTGACCTCCGGGTCCGCACAGTGGGCGCTGATGAGTCCCGTCGTCGTACCGATGATGATGTACGTCGGTGTCTCCCCCGAGGTCAGCCAGATGCTCTTCCGCATCGGTGACTCCCCCACCAACATCATCACGCCGATGAGCCCCTATTTCGCTCTCGCCCTGACCTTCCTGCAGCGCTACTACAAGCGGGCCGGCATCGGGACACTCATGTCCCTCACGCTCCCCTACTCCATCGCGATGCTCGTCGGCTGGTTCCTCTTCTTCCTCCTCTGGTACATCCTCGGACTACCACTCGGCCCAGGGGTACCGGTGCGCTGACTCTCACGGCACCCGGATCACACGACAAACGGCCCTTCCCGATCACCACGGGAAGGGCCGTTCACATACTCAGTGCCGAAGCAGGCCCCGGCGGGTACGGCGGATCAGTTCTTGTTCTGCTGCTCCGACATCCGCCAGCGGATGCCCGCCTCCAGGAATCCGTCGATCTCGCCGTCGAGAACCTTCGACGGGTCATTGACCTCGAAGTTGGTGCGCAGATCCTTGACCATCTGGTAGGGGTGCAGCACATAGGAGCGCATCTGATTGCCCCACGAGTTCGACCCGTCCCCCTTCAGGGCGTCGAGCTCGGCGCGTTCCTCCTGGCGCTTGCGTTCCAGCAGTTTGGCCTGAAGAACCCGCATGGCCGACGCCTTGTTCTGGATCTGGGACTTCTCATTCTGGCAGGTGACCACGATGCCGGTGGGTTCGTGGGTGAGCCGGACCGCGGAGTCGGTCGTGTTGACGGACTGTCCGCCGGGGCCGGAGGAACGGTAGACGTCGACGCGGATCTCGTTGTCGGGAATCTCGATGTGGTCGGTGGTCTCCACGACGGGCAGGACCTCGACCTCTGCGAAGGATGTCTGGCGGCGGCCCTGGTTGTCGAACGGGCTGATCCGCACGAGGCGGTGGGTGCCCTGCTCCACGGACAGCGTGCCGTAGGTGTAGTCGCCGTGGACGACGAAGGTGGCGGACTTGATGCCGGCTTCCTCCGCGTAGGAGATGTCGTAGATGTCGACCCTGTGCCCGGTCTTCTCCGCCCAGCGGGTGTACATCCGCATGAGCATTTCCGCCCAGTCAGCGGCGTCCACGCCGCCGGCGGCGGAACGGATATTGATGACGGCCTCACGGGCGTCATACTCGCCGGAGAGCATGGTCTTGACCTCGTAGGCCTCAATGTCCGCGCGCAGATCACGGCGTTCCTCGTCGACGAGTTCGGTGGACTCATCCTCCTCCTCGGCGAGCTGGTACATCACCGGAAGGTCCTCGAGCCGCTGCCGGAGTTCCCCGACTTTGCGCAGCTCGGCCTGCATGTGGGAGAGCTTCGAGGTGACCTGCTGGGCGTGCTCGGGATCATCCCACAGCGTCGGGTCGGAGGCCTGCGCCTCGAGCTCACGGACGCGGTCGGCCATCGCCTCCGGATCCATCACCTTCTCGATGGTCGTCAGCGTGGCGTCGAGTTCATTGAGGTCTGCGATTACATCAGGTTGCACAGTGGTTAACACTACCGTGACGGTGCACAATGGGCAGCATGAGCGAGCCGCGCCAGCGCATAGAACCTCCGTCCGTCACCGCCCCCTCCACGGACAGGACCGTTCCGGACCCAACTGGATCCGCTACCACAGATCTGAGTCACTACTACGGAACGGACACCCGGAAGCTGGTTTCGGAGTTCACCACCGTGCACGCCGGATCCACCGACGTCGAACTCGCGTGTGCCCTGGTTCGTACCGCAGGCCAATTGGCGTTGACGATCCGGGAGAGCGGAGGACTCGATGTGGACTACAAAACATCGGTCTCGGACGTCGTCACGGAGGCCGACCGGGCGGCGGAAACCTTCGTCTCCGAGGCACTGGTTGCGTTGCGCCCGGATGACGGTCTTCTCGGTGAAGAAGGTGCTGCCCGGCGCTCGACCTCGGGGCGTACCTGGGTGATCGACCCGGTGGACGGGACCTACAACTTCACGTCGGGTTCGGACTACTTCTGTTCCGCTATCGCCCTCGTCGACGGCTCCCCCTCCGCGCCGTCGCGTCTACACTTCGGGGCGGTGCACCGCCCCTCCCACGACACCACGCATCTCGGGGGGCCGGGGATTCCCACAACGGTGAACGGAAAGGCAATCGGACAGCTCAACGATGCCCCCTGCGCCGAGGTGTCACTGGCCACCTACGTTCATCCGACATTCCTCGCCGAAGACACCGTCCGGGATGCGTGGTTGGCCGTCTCCACCCGCTTTGCGACACTCCGTATGCTCGGCGCAGGCTCCCTCGATCTCTCGGGTGTCGCGGAGGGAAAACTCGGTGTGTGGACCCAGCACAGCGTCGCGGACTGGGACTGGCTACCCGGCCGGGCCCTCGTCGAAGGAGCAGGCGGATCCTGCCGCAAGATCGAGGCCGGAGGAAAAATCTGGTGCGTCGCCGGCAACCCCAGGGCCGTCGAGGAGATCGCCGCAATCTGGTCGTGATGGTCGGGAGACACCCGCGCGGTGTTGATTCACCCTCAAATATACGGGGGTAGCCTCTGGAACACGCCCGTTCCACACACTTAGAGTGGGATGACTACCCCTGTTCGCCTCACCTAGCGGAAGGAGTGCTGCCTCCAGTGCGCCACTCATCTCAGTCAACTTTCTTTGAGCGGTCGGTGCCCGGTGGTCGCACCAGACTCCTGGCCGTGACCGCTGTCCTCGCTCTCGGCCTGGTGGGATGTGGATCGAATGATGACACGACCCTGGCTGCCCACGAATATCGTGTGGTCAAGATAGGTGACGTCGCTCAGGAGCTCCAGGCGCAGGGAACCATCACCGCAGGTGAAACCAGGTCGGTGAACACCGCCCTGACCGGCCCGGTCAATACCCTGAACATCGCGGTCGGTGACAGGGTCGAGGCAGATCAGATCATCGCGACGATCGATGTGTCCGAACAGGAGCGTGCCCTGCGTGATCAACAGGCACAGCAGGCCGATGCCGTCGCCGGTGCGGTCAACGGGATTGAGCAGGCGCAGCAGGCGTACGACCAGTACCAGGAGAGCCTCAATGAGGGACTCAACCCCGAACTGAACGGTGCGGAGTCAGCGCTCCGTACGGCGACCACCGCCTACGACAATGCACTGCGCTCGTTCGATGAGAAGAAATCCCAGGTCAAAGCGGGTCGTGATGAGCGACTGGTCAGCCAGGAACAGGCCGTCGATGCCGCCCGCAAACAGGTATTCTCCGCCTCCCTGAACGTCGCCCGCGCCGGAGTCGGATCCATTGCCGCGGAAACCCGGGGTGTGGAACAGAATCTCGATCTCGCCGCGGACCTCGCCGAGTTGTCGGCCCTGCGCAGGGAACTGGCTGATGCCGCAGGCGATCAGGAGAAGACGGCGGAGATCTCCGCGAAGATCGACGCTCTGCAGGCCTCGATCAAGGCCCGACAACGGTCAGACAGCATCATCCCGGAGCAGGAGATCAACGCACACCTGGGCACGGTCGAGTCAGTGGCGAACCTGGCGGATTCCGTGCAGTCGCTCAACCGGCAGCAGCAGGCCTACGACGCCGCCCTCCGCTCGGTCAACTCCGAACTGGCGCAGTCGCAGCGAGACGTCGCCGCAGCCTTCGATCAGAAAAAGGATGCCGCCGTCGCCCTTGAGACCGCACGGTTGAACACCCGGCACCAGTTGCAGAATCTCACGAGTGGTATCGAGCAGGCCCGACGTTCCGCCCAGGCCACCAGATCCGGATCCAACCGGACCGCTGAGTCCCTGAACGCCGATATCGCGTCAAGTACGGTCCGGGCACCCTTCGCCGGTCTGGTGATCGCGGTTCCCGCCGAAGTAGGTAAGCCTGCCGCGGGTTCCATTGCGACGATCGCCGATGACACCGGTCTCACCGTCACCGCGCAGATCCCGGAGATCGACGTCGCGAAACTGTCCCCCGGTGCAAAGGCGGAGTTCACGACCCCGGCGACCGGTTCCCGCACCTACAAGGGCACCGTCTCCTCCGTCTCGCCCGTGGCCTCGGGGGTGGCGTCGGCCGCAGCCTCCGGAGCTACCGCCGCTGGTGGGCCGACGAAGGACACGAAGCCCACCTTCGCCGTCGTCATCCGCGTCAACGGCCCCACGGATGGTCTCCTCATCGGCGGATCCGCGAAGATCCACATAACGTTCGCGGAGGAAACCGACACGATCTCCGTGTCCCGTGACGCCGCCTACGACCGGGATGACGGTACGAAGGCCGTTCTGGTGGTCACCGAGGACGGCACCGTCGAGGAACGCAGCGTCACCCTCGGCACCGCAGGTGACTTCACCGTCGCCGTCAGCGGTGGGGACCTCAAGGAGGGGGACAAGGTGATCAACCAGGGTTCGACCCATCGGTATCTCATCGGCCAGAAGGTGAAACTCGACACCCCCGAGGACGGAGACGACGGGCGATGATCGTTCGCCGGAGAAGGAACTCTCCCGCAGGTCGCCATGCCCAAGTTCCCGCGCATCCGGACGCCACCGCCCCCGCACCGGGACAGACGGACACTCTTGGCCTACTGCTGGAGATGCGCGGGATCACCAAGACATTCAACATCGGCACCGACAATGAACTGACAGTGCTCCCGGGGTGCGACTTCACCGTCAAAAACGGTGAATTCGTCTCGGTCGTGGGCGCCTCCGGGTCCGGCAAGTCGACCCTGATGAACATCATCGGGCTCCTGGACTATCCGACGTCCGGTCGCTACTTCTTCGGTGGCGTCGACATCCTCCGCATGCCGGGTGACAAACTCGCCGAGTACCGCAACCACCACATCGGTTTCGTGTTCCAGAACTTCAACCTGATCGGCCGGATGAGCGCAGCCCGGAACGTGGAGATGCCGATGATGTACGCCGGTGTCGGCAGGAAGGAACGCAGCCAGCGTGCCGAGGAACTCCTCGACCTCGTCGGGATGAGCGAACGGATGAAGCACAACCCAAACGAGCTGTCCGGTGGACAGAAACAGCGCGTCGCCATCGCTCGGGCCTTAGCGAACAACCCCGATCTGATCCTGGCCGATGAACCGACGGGCGCGCTGGACTCGGTGACCGGTCGCCTCGTTATGGACATCTTCCACAAGCTCAACACCGAGGAAGGGAAAACAATCGTCCTGATCACCCACAACCCGGAACTCGCGGCGGAGACGACACGAATCGCCACCATGACCGACGGCCGACTCGATAACGGGGTGGCGGACCGATGACCTACGCTGAAGCGATCCGCCTGGCGCTGGGAAGTTTCCGCAGCAACAAGATGCGTTCCCTCCTGACCCTACTGGGTGTGATCATCGGTATCTCGTCGGTGATCGCGATCCTCACCCTCGGGGCCTCGCTGAAGGCACAGACGGTCGAGGGGCTCGCCGCCGCAGGCGTCAACGACTATGTCGTGAAGGTCGAGTCCCGCCCCAAGGACGGTGAGGAGCAGACCGAACAGTCCAACGCGTTCATGTACGTCCCGCCGGAACCCGTCGCCGCATCCTCAAAGATCACCCCGCAGTTCATTGACGTACTGTCCGACCGGTTCAAGGGCCGGATCAGTGGTGTGGCGGTGGGGGCCATGTCCTATCATCCCGGAGACGCGGCCTCGTCCGATGCTCCGGAGACCACCCAGAGCGTTACTCTCAGTGCAGTCAACCCGGACTACATGGCGATGCAGAGCTTCGAAATCGGCTACGGCCGTAATCTGGCCGATGATGACATCACCGGGGAACGCTCCGTCGCGGTGGTGAACCAATCCGTCATTGACTCCTTGTTCGCGGGAGATGCCGCTGGTGCACTGGGCCAGACCATCGACTACACCTCCTCCGACGGATCAACGTTCCCCCTGATGATCGTCGGCGTGATCGCGGAGAAAGGGAAGGGCGGACTGCTCTCCGGCTCGTTCAAGGAGTACCGGATCTACGCCCCCTGGACCGTCGATTCCCGGTTGAACACCGATGATCCGGGGCTCTGGGATCAGGTGTCGGTCCGGCCGTCCCCTGGGGTCAACGGCGAAGCGCTGCTCGCTGATCTCAATTCCTTCCTGGAGCTCGCCTACGCCGATGATCCGGAGTTCACCGCCAACGCCCGGGACATGAGCAAAGACTTCGAGATCCTCAAGACGATCATCGATTCACTCAGCATCGGGCTGTCCGTCATCGCCGGGATATCCCTGCTCGTGGGAGGCATCGGTGTCATGAACATCATGCTCGTGACGGTCACCGAGCGGACCCGGGAGATTGGTGTGCGTAAGGCTCTCGGTGCCCGGAATGCGGACATCCGCAGGCAGTTCGTCATCGAGTCGATGATCATCTGTCTGCTCGGCGGAATCATCGGCGTACTGCTCGGCGGTGCACTCGGCATGGTGGGAGCGAAGTTCCTCGGGAAGATTGTTCTGCCCCCGTTGATCGGCGTCATCGTCGCCCTCGGCTTCTCCATGGGCATCGGCGTATTCTTCGGTTTCTACCCGGCGGAGAAAGCGGCACGGATGCGACCCATCGACGCCCTGCGCTACGAATAGTATCTTAACCCGTATCATTTGCAGGGCAGTGTCGAACCACGAAAAACACCCGGTTACCCTGTACATGGTCGACAGCATCAACCGGAATGGTGGTGTGCATCGGGTACCCTGATGGATCCTGGTACAAGGGGACCAGATGGAGCACCGGATGTCATTCATCCCACCGGAACAACCTATCAGCGCACCCACTCGGTGCACACGAAGGAGAACACACAGTGGCAAGAGACGATTACCCCAACTACCCGGGGGGAAACTACCACCCGGAAAATGACAGCAATCCCTATAACGGCGCTAACAACTACGGTGACGGCTCCGCCGAAGGATACGCAGGGGCCGCGCCCTACAACAACGGTCGGAGAATGGTGCAGGGCGACGGCAAGGTCCGCGTCATGGAAAGTGTCGGCTACGGCTTCCGCACCGTATTCGCTTCTCCGCTCGCGTGGATCGTCACCACGCTGGTCGTGGGTATCCTGTCCGTGGTGATATTCGGTGCGGGATTCGCCGCAATGTTCTCCCAGATGTCGGCGGACGGTGCCTTCAACCCGGAGACCGGGGCGACACCGGATACGGACAGCTACAACTTCAACCCGATCATTTTGATCCTCTTCACTCTAATCATGATCGTGGTTCAGGTGATGTTCGCCACCGCCGCGCTGAAGGCTGCGGACGGAAAGAAGATCACCTTCACTGATTTCTTCGGTGGCCCCAACTTCGTCAAGGCTCTGGTGTTCGTCCTGATCGTCGACATCATCACGTCCGCAGTCCCCTACCTGCTGCCGGGCGTGCTCCAAATCTTCGTGAACATTGCTCTGATCTTCGTCGGCCCGCTGTACATGCTGATGTATCTCTTCGTCCTCGACCGGGGAGCATCCTTTGGTGACGCCGCGAGGCAGGGATTCCAGGCCGGTACCCGGAACTATCTTCCGCTGCTCGGTTTCTCGATCTTGTGGGGCCTGATCCTTATCGTGTCCGCGATCCCGCTCGGACTCGGCATGCTGATCACCGGGCCCGCGTACATCACTGCCCTCGCCTACGTCTACCGGCAGGCCAGCGGCGGTACCTACCCGGAAGACTGATTTCCGGTTGATTTCTCCGTCAGAAAGATCCGCCCCGCACCGTGTGACCTGGTGCGGGGCGGATCGTCGTTTCAGTACGAGTACCGGATAGAAGTGACTGCGGGACGGTTCCGAGTGACTCCGTTACCGGGCGGTGGGCACGGAGGGATCGTCACCGGCCGCCGCCCGCTGCTTCTCGGCGGTGCTCATCCGACGGTCCGCGAGCAGGTAGACCGCGCTGCCGATCACGGCGACGAGGGTGATGATCCAGAGGACCGTGGCGTACTGAACCCCGGTATCCGAGGAAGCGGTGGTGGCAAAGCGGAAGAACTCGAACTTCAGGTCCATGAGCTTCGCGGTGTACGCGATGCCCACCGGGATGGCGATGTTGATGGTCAGGTTGTAGAACCCGATGGCCACACCGGACTTCTCCGCCGGAATGGTGGAGATCGCGGTGGACACGAGCGGCGCGTAGAGCAGTGCGAACGCTGAGGCAAACAGGATGATCGAGATGATCAGGACAGCGACACTGGCGGTGGTGAACACCGCGGGGAGCGCCAGCGCGAGAACGATTCCGGCGAGAGCGACGGTGATCGTCTGCCGTGAGCTGAGATACTGGCCGATCTTGCCGGACAGTGCACCGACGACGATGGCGACGGCGTATCCGGGGGCCAGCAGCACCGATGCCTCGTCGATCTCCATGCCGTGGAGATCGGCGGTAGCGAACGGGAACATGAAGATATAGGCCAATTGCACGGAGTAGACGACGAGCACGAGGACGAGCGCCCAGACGTAGCGCCTGTTGGTGAAGAACTCGGGACGGACCAGGGCGCCCTTGTGCGCGGTGATGTGCCAGATGAAGCACGCGGTCCCGAGGACGACGGGGAACAGGTACAGCCAGTTGAAGTCCTGCATGAACAGCATGACCGAGGTAGCGATGACCGCAATGAGGAAGAGTCCGAGCACATCGAGGTGACTGGACACGGCCTTCGCCGGTGGGACCCGTTTGATCAGCACTGGGATGGTGAACACGAGGATCAGGGGGACCAGGAACATCGCGGTCCAGGACACGGTGGTCGCCAGGAATCCGGAACCGAGGATGCCGAAGAGCAGGCCCGCCTGGAACGCGGACGTGGAGAAGCCGAGGTAGGTCTTCTGGTCCTTCGCATCCAGGTACTTGGTGACGTAAATGACGTAGAGGGTTTCGGCGGCGGCGAGGCCGGTGGTCTGGATGACGCGCCCAGCGAGGACCATAGGCCAGATGTTCTGGAAGAAGAATCCGATGAGTGATCCGGTGACGATCAGGGCAATACCGGCGATCATCAGGGATCTGATGGAGAACGCGTCGGCGAGTGCCGCGTAGACCACGGCGCCGATGCCGATGACGATGCCTGCGAGGGTGGCCTGCAGGCTAACGGTGGTGACGCTCAGGTCGAGGGCATCGGCGATGGGCTTCGACATGAACTTGAAGCCATTGTCGATGACGAGGCAGAACACGAAGCTGAAGAGCAGGATCGGCACCGCCCTTTTGGGGTTGACGCCGCGCCCTGCCGAGATGGGGGTGTCCATTGGTGTGGTGCTCCTTGATACGGGTGAATCGGCTAGACGCCGGCGAGCGGTAGGGCGAGCTCCATCATCCGGGTGAACGCGGTCTGTCGTTCCTCGGGAGTGGTCCGCGCTCCGGTGGCGATGTTGTCGGAGACGGTGAACAGGCCGAGTGCGTCGGCACCGTTGGCAGCGGCGACGGCGTAGAGGCCTGCGGTCTCCATCTCGACGGCGAGAACCCCCATCCTCGCCCAGCGGTCATTGGCGGTCTCATCGGCGTGGTAGAAGATGTCGCTGGACAGGACGTTGCCGACATGCGTCTCCACACCCTGCTCACGGGCCTGCTCCTGCAGCGCGGACAGTAGCTTCCAGGAGGCGGTCGGGGCATAGGTGCCGGGAACGTTGTACTGGGAGAGGAAGTTCGAGTCGGTTGATGCTGACTGTGCGACGACGATCTCGTACAGGTCCAGGTCCTTCTGGAATGCTCCACAGGAGCCGATGCGGATGAGCTTGCGGCAGCCGAAGACGTTGATCAGTTCCCAGGAGTACAGGGAGATGGAGGGGATGCCCATGCCGGAGCCCATCACCGAGATCTCACGTCCCTGATAGGTCCCGGTGTAGCCGAGCATGTTGCGGACATCGTTGAACTGGACGGCGTTGTCGAGATAGGTCTCGGCGATGAATTTGGCGCGCAGCGGATCACCTGGGAGCAGGATGGTTTCGGCGATGGGGGCGCCTTTGGGGTTGATATGCGGGGTGGATTCGGTACTCATGACGCATCTCCTTGTGTGTTGTTTTCGGGCGAAGGGGTGGTGGCCCGTACTTCCTGACCCATTGTGACCCAGTATGCGAACATTTGTCCATGTAATTTTTTTCATTTGTTCCAGAGGTTCCGGCTGCGCACCTCGCCTATCATTAGTGGACATGAGCACCTACGCCGATGACCTCGCACTGGCCCTTGAACTCGCCGATATCGCGGACACACACACGCTGGACCGGTTCGAGGCATCGAACCTCACCGTCGAATCAAAGCCGGACATGACGCCGGTGAGCGACGCCGACATCGCGTGCGAGAAACTCCTCCGGGAACGACTGTCCACCGACCGTCCGGCGGATGCGGTACTGGGTGAGGAGTTCGGCGGTGACGCCGCCCTCGAAGGGCGCCAGTGGGTGATCGACCCGATCGACGGCACGAAAAACTACGTCCGCGGTGCTCCCGTGTGGGCGACACTCATCGCACTGCTCGTCGACGGGAAACCCGTCGTCGGCGTCGTCAGTGCCCCGGCCCTAGCACGCCGCTGGTGGGCCGCAGATGAGCAGGGCGCCTGGCGGTCCTTCTCGGGCGGCTCCCCCAAGCGTCTCCGGGTTTCCGGGGTCGCGGACATCGCGGATGCGTCGGTGTCCTTCTCATCCCTCGACGGTTGGCGGGATCGCGGACTTCTCGACGCATTCCTGACGCTCTCCGATGACACCTGGCGGCTGCGGGGATTCGGCGACTTCCTCTCGTATTGCCTCGTCGCGGAGGGGGCGGTGGACGTCGCCGCCGAACCCGAGGTTGCCCTGTGGGACCTCGCCCCGCTCGCGGTGCTGGTCACCGAGGCGGGCGGTCGTTTCACCTCCCTCTCCGGGGTCGACGGCCCTTCCGGCGGCGACGCCCTGGCCACCAACGGTCTGCTCCACGATGAGCTGCTGGGGAGGTTCACGGTGTGAGCACCGCTCCCCTCCCCGCGACCGTGTCCTCAGCGGTGGGGGAACCACAGGGGCGGCAGTCCCGGGAGCGCCGGAACCAGCCCACTGTGCAGGAGCGCAAACCCGATGGCCCCGATGAACAGCGGCAAGGCGAGGAGCAGCGCCAGGAAACTCCGCCCGACGGAGGATCCCGCGTCCGGGGCTTCGGGACGGTCCGGCACAGCAACGGTGAAAGTCGTGCGCGCGGGGCTTTCCCCGGGCCGGATCGTGACCACGGTGACCGTCACGGTCTCACCCGCGGTATCCGGCGTGGGCGCGACCCGCACGGTACCGTCAGCCGCAATGCTCACACCCTCCGGGGATCCTTCATCAAGGCTGAATTCCACCCCGGTGAGATCCGTGTCCGGGGCCGGGGAAACCGTGACCGTTCCATCGGGGTGGACCACCGGCTCGCCGTAGGGAACCGGGGTCGGCGCGGTCCATGCGATGAAGGGAACCTCGACGACATCCTGTGAGCCGTCGGCGTAGGTGACCAGAACCGTCGCGGGGGTGCCGCCGTCACCGGTTGTGGTGACCTCCCCGTCCTCGGTCACCCGCACACCCGGTGCACCGCCGTCCACCAGTGCGAACCGCAGCCCGTCGGGGCGGGCCCCGTCGAAGACGATGCGTGAGGCGAATGCCACGGGCCGCACCGGCTTGAGTCCGGTCTCCACCTGCGGATCGTGGGTCTCCGCACCGGTTCGGGTGTTCTTCTCGTGGACGACG
Organism: Corynebacterium sp. CCM 9204; assembly: GCF_041357695.1. NCBI lineage: Bacteria > Bacillati > Actinomycetota > Actinomycetes > Mycobacteriales > Corynebacteriaceae > Corynebacterium > Corynebacterium sp. CCM 9204. The sequence goes on along the minus strand of NZ_JAUERX010000003.1, from coordinate 474,746 downwards.
AACCGCGCCGTGGTCGAGGCCGTTTCTCCGCCACCCGGGAAGGACACGGTGACGGGAACCTCGACGATCCCCTCGGCTGTCGCGAGGTGGCTCCGGGTCGCGGCGATCCCGACCGCGCCGGTGGCGTGGTCGATGACGACACCGGCGGGCGCCCCGTCCGCGAGATCGAAACGCAGCCCGTCGACGGGCACGGAGAACCGCCCGCCGTCGACCCGGACGAGCGGTTCAGCGAAGGCGTCGGACCCCGTGGCCACGCTCACCGCCGGGTAGATCACCCGGGTGTTCTCCGCCGTTGGAACCGCCGCGGCACCGACGGCAAACACCACGGGCACGGTGACGGTTTCCGCGTGCTCATCGTTGAACGTGATCTGGACGGGAATGGTGATCTGGCTGTCGCGGTCGTCGTCCGTGACCGCGATGGTGAGCACACCGGTGTCAGGTTCGAGCGTGACCTCCCGATCAGTGAGTGCCGTGACGTTGAGTATCCGCCCGGCGCGCCACAGATCGACGAGTTCACCGGTCTCCGGGTCGTGCTCACCCGCGTGCCGCGGACGGTACTTCGGTGCGAACCGGAGCGGCCCGGAGGTGGCGCTCCGGGCATCGTTGTCCACGGTGACGGGGTCGTAGAAGAAGCGCACTGCCGCTGCCACGGAACCACCGTGACCGTGTTCATGGTCATGTCCGGGGTCCGTCACGGTGGTGCGGAGTGTCGCCACGACGCTGGTCCCGTCGGGGTAGGTCAGGGTGACCGGGAGGTCGACCTGCTGACCCGCGAGACGGTCGGGGGCAATGAAGCTCAGCAGATCGGGATGGTGTTCGCGGCGGGTGATGTGCGGGGAGAACTCGTCCCAGACGTCACCGGTGGGGTCGACGGACTGGATGAGCCACCGCTTCGGCCCCCAGCGGTAGTGGGAGTGCTCCCCCGCGAAGGCATCGACGGTGACGACGGTCCGGTGCCCGGCCTCGGCGGTGAGGTTCGCGGTGAGTCCATCGGGCACGATGGCGTCGGCGTAGCTCTGTGTGTGATAAGCGAGTTCCCCACGGGCGGCGTCGCCGTCGGTGAACTCGACGATGATGTCGCCCCTTCCGTCCCCGGGTTCACCTGCGGGTGTGTAGGTGACCACGCCGGTCGTCGGGTCAATCTCCATGCCCTCTGGCGCGTCCAACAGGATGAAGGTGGCGACCAGGTCACGGGAGACCTCCGGAACGAAGATGGGGGCGCTGACGGAGGTCTTCCCCTCCGCAACGCCGTAAAGGTCACGGTAGATGACGGAAACATCGCTGCTGGCCCGGTCGACGGTGAAGGTGGCATCGGCGGTCGCGGTGGACCCGCCGGGCAGGTGCGCCGTGACGTTCAGCGTGCGGGTCTCCCCCGCGTGGGCCACGGGATCGAGGAGGGTCACCTCACCGGAGTTGCGGTCCACGGTGAAGAGGTCGGCGTTCTCCTGCCCCGGGGTGGCCTCGAACCAGGTGCCGTAGACGGTGGGTCGCTGCGTTCCGGCCGCACCGTTGACGAAGGTGGGCAGGACCGCGTTCTCGTTGGTCACGTGCTCGTCCTCCAACCCGATGTGAACGCGGCGCTCCGGGTAGGCGAACGTCAGTTTGTCCAGGTAGGCGTCCCGCGTGAAGTGAACGACCGACATCCGGCTGGAGCCGTCGCGGTAGGTCACCCGCACCGGCACATCGGCCTCTCCGACGCCCGCGGCGAGGGTCGTGGTGACCCTGCCTGTCCGGGGATCGACCGAGGCGTCGGTGGTTGCCTCCGGGTCCGCGAGTTCATAGGTCGGCTCGGGCGCGGGCGCACCGTGCGGTGCGCCCGACCGCACCACATGAGTCGGCCAGCCGCCGGTGACCGGGGATGAGCCGGTGATGTCGGTGACCCAGTCGTAGACCGTCGCATAGGACACCGCCATCGACGTCGTGGTCACGTGAACGTTCTGGGTGTACCGGGAACCGTCGCGGAACACTGCGGTGACCACTATGTTCCGGGAGTCATCCGCACCCATGATTCCGTCGTCGATGGTGATCACACCGGAATCATCGATGCTGATGCCCGGTTCCGGGGTGACGAGTTCAAAGGACACCGGATCAACGCGGAGGAATGCGGTCTCCGGTTCCACCCTGATCGGGCCCACCGCGAGCAGGTCCGCACTGTTGTAGTGGATGCGTGAGCCGGCGAGGCTCACCACCTCAACGTTCAACGGCGCACTCGTGGTACCGCCACCCGCGAAGCTCACCTCGACGAGGGCCCGGACACCACGGGCCGGGGCATCGTCCGGCACCTTGGCGGTGACCACACCGGTCCCCGGATCCACGCTCAACCAGTCGGGGGCCCCGTCGGACAGCCGGTACGTCGCAGCCACCGGGCCAGCACTCCCCCTGGGATGCGGGATGACATATGGGCTGAAGGTGCGGGTTTCACCCCGCACGACGCGCAGATCCCCGTAGTCGACGGTCGGCGTCAGGACGCCGCTGTCGCTCACCCGGACGACCCACGCGACATCACCACCGGTGCCGTCGGCACGCCGGATGCGCGCCGTGGTCGCAAACGTCTTCCCCGCATCAGCGGATTCCGGGGTGAACACGATCCCCTTCCCCGTGAGGGTGAACCTCCCGGATGCGTCATCGACGAGCGTCACATCGCCGGCCGGTATCCCGCCGCCGAGATCCCACGTACTCGCCGCACCGGACGGTACCGTCTCGTAGTTGTCGGCGGGCAGCTCATAGTCAACCGGGTTGTCCACGATTCGCACCGTCTGGGTGGTGGTGAGCTGCTGCCGTGCGCCCTCGGCGTCGACGATCTCCACCGCGACGTCCACCGTGAAGCTCGTCCCCGTCGGGGCGTCGGCGTCGACGCGGACCGCCCGATCACAGTTGGCGTACCCGAAGCCCTCCTCGAGATGCACACCCGCAGGCAGGGACTCGGGCGCGGTAACCGTGCAGGTGGAACCGCCGACGCCGGTGAACTCCGGGAAACGCTCAACGGTTCCCCCGAAGTCCGCGTCGGTGAACAGCAGATCACGCAGCGTCAGGTCCCGGTCCGAGCCGGGGGTGAGGTAGACGTCCCGCATGCTGTAGCTACCCTGCGGGCCCGCCGCGAGAACCACATCGACAAACGCCCCGGAATCCAGGGTGGTGAACACAGCGACATTCCGGTCCGTGGAACCATCCAGGTAGGTCACGGTCACCGGAACCTTCAGGATCTCCGCCTCCACTACCGCTGACCGGGGGACCGACACGGTGCCGTCCGCGGCGATCGACGCCCCCGCGGGCGGGTTCTGTCCCAGGGTGAAGGTGAGTTCCCCAGGCTCGGTGCCGTACTCCCGGTCATCGTCGGTGACGAGCACGGGGGAACTGACTTCTCCCTCTCCCGGCTTCACATCGACGATGTTGTTGTAGTGGTTGTCGTGTCGGCCGTTGTAGGGACGGGTGAACAGCCGGACCGGGGCGGTCACCGGTTCGTGGTCACCGACGACGGGGGTCGCCGTCACAACGAGGCGAATCTGCTCCCTCCCCGCCTTCGGCGCTGTGAAACGGATGACCCTGTTCCCCGGCTCTTCCTCGGTTATCTCCGCATCGACGTCATCCGAGGAGACGGTGAACGTGTAGCCCATGGCATCGACTGGTTCCTCCCCGCGCATGAGTTGCGGAAGCGGCACGGAGGCTTCCCGTCCCGGGATCACCTCGCTCCCACCCACCGGTGCCAGGTGATAGTCCCCGATGCCGCCACCGGCGGATGGGGTGACCCGGACGGTGAACATGATAGGGACGTCGCCGGACGGCAACCCGACCGATACCTGAACCCGGTAGTCACCGGGGGCGACACCGACACCCGGTAGGGCGAGGATCGAGCCGTCCGTCACCGTGACCCAGTCCGGCCCCTCGGTGATCTCGACAGGCACGGGCAGGTTGTCCGGTATCGTCCATCCGTTCTTCTCATAGCGGACGGGAATCACCGAGTGGGCACCTGCCGACACCGGGGTATCCGGGATGACGGGGGTGATGTCGGATGCGGTACCGACGTTCCAGACGGCGACGTCGTCGGTGGCACTGCCGTCCCGGTAGGTGATGGTCACCGGCAGCGTGAGCGTGCGGTCGTAGACGTCGGGTGTAACCACGAGTTCCACCCGATCATCACGGATGCGGGCCCACGGCGGGGTATCGACACCCGCTCGCGGGAGTATGGAGGCGATGAGCTGCGCCGCCTCGTAGTCGTTGCTGCGCCCGTACTCCAACTCCACGGGGGCGCTCTTTGTGAGCACATTGTCCACTGTGACCGGAACGAGCGTGTATCCGCCACGGTCCGCCATCCGCCCCACCGCTGTCTGCACCTGGACGATGCGGGTCGAGCCGTCGAGGAACGTGACCTCAACGTCCACCGGGGCGTTCGGTCCAGGTGCAGCACCCTCCGGCGCCTCGTACACGACGTTGCCGGTGTCGATGTTCACCGACAGGCCCGGGACATCGTCGACCAGTCGGAACGTCATCAACCCCCAGGTGCCGACGGGAAGCCCGGTCGTGGCGTCGTAGACGTCGGGGAAGGACTCCGCAACCACGCCCGGGGTTCCGGTGATCACCGGGTAGGTGATCGCGATCGTGGAGAAGTCCCAGGCGTGCCCATCGCTGTCCTCCGAAATCTCCGCTGCCGTCGCCACTTGTGGAACAGTGATCGGGGCGACGACGAATGGTGTAATCAGTGCCACGGAGGCGACGGCGGCGATGTAGGCGACCCGGGCAGAGCGGCTTGACCGGGATCTGCGGGTCAGTGGGGATGTGCGCATGAAGTTGTCCTGTTCCTCGATGGTGGTGACCGCGACCACCGCGTCGTTCCTCCCGCTGAGGTTGGCGACGGGAAGAAGTGAGGCGGATACGGCGGCGGCTCGAAGGTATCAGTTTTCCGGTGTCCCATTTGGGCACTTTTCAACAGGAACGAGGCCACCATCATCGACTCAACCAGTATAAATGCCTATTGAACTGGACATTCATTACCGTTAGGGCATTGAAAACTAAGAGAAACAACCTTCCCCAGCGGGGCGTTTTTACCCCTTATTGGGGCTGTATTTCATTAGCTAACTTGAGTGCTGGTTCCCGGACATAAAAAACCGGCCCCACACAGGAGCCGGTACAAATGGGCACTCAGATCACCCTCAGCGACCTCGTACCGCCGCGAACGGTCCCCCCTCCGGAGGGAGCACGAAACCCGCCCCTGCAGCTCCCCCGGCATTGAGGTTATCGGTGATCGCATCAATCGTCGGACTCGCGGTCGGCATGAAGAAGGGCCCCTGGAGCGGACTCCGACAGGACAGGTTGTGGTCCGGGAACACACCACCCGACACCACCCCGACGAGCCGGTCCCCGGCGAGCAGCGGAGCACCCGAATCCCCACGCATGGCACACACCTGAGAGAAATTGACCCGCTTCTCACTGATCCACGACGTACCGCACGTGTGCCCGGTGGCGACCCCCTGCTTGCACAGGATCTCCCCATTCACCGGCGTACCGCCGACCGAGTTCACCGTGACACCGTTGTAGCTGCGCGTGAGTTCAGCTCGATCATTGAACTCGATCACCGAATAGTCGTAGTTCCTGCTCGACGCCACAACCGTGCCAGCCTGCCCCACTTCCCAGGAGTCGGCCGAGATCACCGCCTCCCCCGGATTACCACAGTGACCAGCGGTAATGCCCACCGCACGACCCTCGGCATCATAACCCGCTACCCCGAGGGTGCACAGGGTCTTCGGGCCGATGAACACGGGGGTACCGGGACCGAAAAGCGACTTCCCCCTGCGCTGCGCCGCGAAGGACTCCTCCGGGATGTCCGGGCCATTGAACCAACTACCGCTCACCCGATTGAGTACCGGGCCGGGGCGACCCGCCATGAGCTGTGACACGACATCCGTGCGCCACTGGTAGTTCGGCCCGCGACGAGACGCGTCAAACGTGCTTTCTACAGCAGATACGGCACCACCATCCCACCAGATACCGTCACCGTGCACATCGGAGGAATCATCCGGCGCAACCGCCTCAGCAGCCGCTATCACGTTGTCCGGGATAATCTGGCCGAGCCCACTACCGATCGCGGCCTCATTGAGACGCTTCGCCGTGTCCGCAGCCCCCACCCCGGTGCCTGCGCGGAGCGCACCGTCAACAGCCCGATCAATATCGGTCTGAATCTCCCGGGCGACCGATCGAACCTGTTCGGTCACATCCGACACCGGATCCGCCTCCGCCGCAGATGCCTGTGGTGCCACCATGAGTAACCCGATACCGATGATGGTGGCAGGAAGGACACGGCGGAGTTTGACCAGGTTGGGCATGAAGACGCTGACTGCTTTCACAAGAATGGGATGACTCTCCGGCACACGGACGCTGCGCACCCGGAGACGATTCGCTAACAGGTACATACTGCCACAGAATCTCCCTTTCCCCGGACTGCCGACGCAGGGGTGTCACTTCTCCGGCACCCCCAGGAACAGAACTGTGTCACCTCACGCACGCAACAGCCGCAGGTAACCACGTTACTTCGATTTAACCTGGGGATTTCCGGATAATTTCGACTTCCCGCGGCCCGCGGGAATCAGTCCGCCGCCCGTGCCCACGCCGCGGAGAGGAATGCGACCGCGGCAACCAGGGATACGGCCACGACGATGAAACCGACAGCAACGTGATCGGTCCACCACGGCACAGGTAGCCCCGCATCCGCGGCGTCGATCCCCACGGAGAACGCCGCCCCCAGATAGCCCAGCGACGCGAGAAATACCCCAGTCGAAACGACCGCCGTCCATTCCATGGCACCGGCACCTCTCCGCAGAGCCCGTACCGCCAACACGATGAGGATCACCGGCACCACGAAGAGCACCGGACCACCGAACACGGTCGCGGACAGAAGGAGCACGACGACACCGGCCCACGCGGCGCAGGCCGACAACACACCCAGCTCTCCCCGCAGGACAGCTCCGACACTGACGAGAGGTGAGCGTTTCTCGGTCATTGACAACTCCTCGGATCTCGGGTGAACGGTATTTGTTGGCAGCTAACCACCCCTTCACTGGGCATGTCAACAGGTCCGGGCCACCGGGCGTCCCTGTCGCCACACCCCCAAAAGCGGCGACACCGACCTCATTCGCCGTGGTACTCGTTCCACTACGACACAATGGTCCCCATGGCTTCCAAGGTTTCCATCGACGATGTCGTCACAGCGCTCCGTGAACTCGACTCCAACGCAGCGAGAGGACTGGAGTTCGAGAAACTGATGGTGCGCTACTTCCAGCTCCACCCCATGTACTCGCAGGAGTACGACGAGGTGTTGCGCTGGAACGACTGGAAGTACAAGGACCCGAGCGCTGGAGACACCGGCATCGACCTAGTCGCGCACCGCGCCGAGGACGACTCCTGGACGGCGATCCAGTGCAAGTTCTACGAACCCACCACCACACTGCAGAAGTCCCACCTGGATTCCTTCTACACCGCATCGGGGCGCACCTTCGTCACCGACACCGGCGAACGGAAGTCCTTCAGCAACCGGATCATCGTCTCCACCACCGACCGGTGGGGAAAGAACGCGGAAGCCTCACTCGAGGGTCAGACGATCCCCGTGCAGCGCATCGGCCTCGCCGAAATCGCCGACGCCCCGATCAACTGGGAGATCGCCTACCCCGACTCGGACTACGCCATCGAGTTCTCCCTCACCAAGCGCAAACGGTTCCGCGCGCGTAAGCACCAAAAGGAAGCCATCGACGCGGTCTTCGCTGGTTTCCGGGACCACGACCGCGGCAAGCTGATCATGGCCTGCGGTACCGGCAAAACATTCACCGCGCTAAAACTCTCGGAACAATTGGCCACGAAACTCGGCGGCCAGGCGAAGATCCTGTTCTGCGTGCCGTCGATCTCCCTGCTCTCCCAGACGCTGAAGGAGTGGACCAGCCACTCCGAACACGACCTCCGCGCCTACGCGGTGTGCTCCGACAAGAAGGTGTCCAAAGACGCCGAGGACATCGCCACCTACGAGCTTGAGGTACCGGTAACCACGGATGGTGTCGAACTCGCCGCCAAGATGCGCCACCGCCGCCGCGCGAAGGGCCTGACAGTCGTGTTCACCACCTACCAGTCACTCCAGGCCATCCACGAGGCCCAGAACACCGACAATGGCACCGACCCGTTCGACCTCATCATCTGCGACGAGGCACACCGCACCACGGGTATCACCCTCGCGGGCGAAGACGCCTCGCACTTCGTGCGCATCCACGACAACTCCTACATCAGGGGCACGAAGCGGCTGTACATGACAGCCACTCCCCGACTGTTCGGCGAGGACATCAAGAACAAAGCGGAGGAGCACTCCGCCGAACTGTGTTCGATGGACGACGAGGACACCTACGGTCCCGAGTTCCACCGCCTGAGCTTCGGGGCAGCCGTGGAGAAGGGACTGCTCACCGACTACAAGGTCCTCGTACTCGGTATCAACGATCAGATCGCCGCCGATACCCTTCCGCAGGCCCTTGAAATGGCGGGTGCAGCCGGGAACCTCGATGACGTCTCCAAGATGATCGGCGCGTGGAACGGCCTGGCCAAGCGGTCCAGCACCACACTCGACACCGGAAAGGACCAGGCCACCGGGTTCCCCGAAGGCGCAGCACCCATGCGTCGAGCGGTGCTGTTCGCCTCGGACATCGCCTCATCCAGGAAGTTCACCGATCTGTTCCCCTCCGTGACGAGTGTCTATTCCCGGAACCTGGAGGAGAAGGCCGCGACCAACGAGGCAATCTCCACCCAGAATCTCGACCTCACCGTGGACGCCAAACACGTCGACGGAACCATGAACGCCCTCCAGCGCGGCAACATCCTGCGCTGGCTGAAGTCCGACGCGGTCCCCGAGGATGAATGTCGCATCGTCACCAACGCACGGTGCCTCTCCGAGGGTGTGGACGTACCCGCACTCGACGCGGTGATCTTCATGAACCCGCGTAACTCCCAGGTCGATGTCGTGCAGTCTGTCGGCCGGGTGATGCGTAAATCGGAGGGGAAGACCTACGGCTACATCATCCTGCCCATCAGTATCCCCGCCGACAAGAAGCCCTCCGAGGTGCTCAACGACAACCAGAAATTCAAGGTCGTCTGGCAGATCCTCAACGCGCTGCGCGCCCACGACGAGCGCTTCAACGCGACGGTCAACTCCGCGAAGCTCAACGCCAGTAACGCTGCCCTGAACACCACCATCCAGCCCGCGTTCATCGATGTCCCACCGAATGACACCCCTGCCCCCGCCGATCCGTTCGTATCGAATCCCGATGTCACGACCCAGGCTCCGGAGCCCGGGAGCACCAGCCACGAATCGACCCGCGACCCCTCCTTCTCCAGCCAACAACTCGCCCTGTTCTCCATGGAAAAATGGCAGGAGGCCGTGTACGCCCGCATCGTCGACAAGGTGGGTACCAGAACCTACTGGGAGGACTGGGCGAAGGACGTCGCCAACATCGCCGACGCACAGATCCTGCGCATCAACCGACTGCTCGATACTGCGGACCCGACGGTCGCCACGGAATTCGACGAGTTCCTCAAGGGACTACGCGCAAACCTGAATGAGTCCATCTCCCGCGACGACGCCGTCAGCATGCTCTCCCAGCACCTGATCACCGCGCCCGTCTTCGACGCCCTGTTCGCCGAGCACGACTTCGCGCAGCACAACCCGGTCTCCCGGGTCATGCAACGCATGGTCGAGGCCCTCTCGGACAAGCGCCTCGAATCAGAGACCGAATCCCTGGAACGGTTCTACAGGTCTGTCCAGGTCCGAGCCTCCGAGGTCACCACCGCCGAAGGCAAGCAGCAGGTGATCAAGGACCTGTACGAGCGCTTCTTCAAACTCGCCTTCAAGAAACAGTCCGAAGCTCTCGGCATCGTCTACACCCCGGTAGAGATCGTCGACTTTATCAACCGCTTCGCGGACTGGGCCTCCCGCAAGCACTTCGGACGTGGACTCACCGATGAGGGGGTGCACATTCTTGACCCATTCACTGGTACGGGTACGTTCCCCGTGCGGCTTCTCCAATCCGGGTTGATCCGTAGAGAGGATCTGGCGCGCAAGTACGCCACCGAGATCCACGCGACCGAGATCATGCTCCTGGCGTACTACGTCGCGGCCGTCAACATCGAGACCACTTACGCCGCACTCAACGCGGACGAGGACGGCAACACGGGCGGATACCAGCCCTTCGAGGGCATCGCGCTGGCCGATACCTTCCAGATCACCGAGGACGATGACGCGATGGATCTGGGTATGTTCGTAGAGAACAATGACCGGATCGAGCGCCAGAAGTCCGCGCCCATTCACGTTATCGTGGGTAACCCGCCGTATTCCGTGGGGCAGAACAACGCCAATGACCTCAACGCGAACGTGAAGTACCCGACCTTGGACAGGCGTATCGAGGAAACTTACGCGGCGCGTTCGACAGCGAAGAACAAGAACAGCCTCTACGACTCCTACCTCCGTGCCTTCCGTTGGGCCACCGACCGCATCGGCGACCACGGAATCGTCGCGTTCGTGTCCAACGGCGGCTGGATCGACGGCAACACCGCCGACGGAATCCGATTGAGCCTCGCCGATGACTTCAGCGAGATCTACGTGTTCAACCTCAAAGGCAACATGCGGAATTCGGACTACAAAAAGGAAGGTGGGCAGATTTTTGGATCAGGATCACAAGCAACCATAGCCATCTTCATCGGAATCAAAACGCCGAACGCTGAAACCTGCACGATCCACTACAAGGACATCGGCGACTACCTCACGAGAGAAGAGAAACTCGCAATCCTCGAACACAGTATGCCAGAGAACATCGAATGGCAGAAGATCACCCCGAACAACCACGGAGATTGGGTCAACCAGCGCTCAGAGGAGTTTGAGACGTGGCCTGTACTGGGAAACCGGAATTCACGAAATAAATTGGTCTTTAGACACTACAGCCGAGGACTTGAAACAGGAAGAGACTCTTGGGTTTATAATTTTAATCAATTAAAAATACGAAATAATATGGCAATACTCTTGTCAGAGTATAGAAAACTGCTAAAAATGTGGTTACGGTTTGAAGGGACTTTTAAGAAATTCAAGACTACCAGTGACTTCACTCTTGAACCCACAAGAATAAAATGGACAACTAGCCTCGATAGACGATTTATTAATGGGTGGGATATTCCGACAAACTACAGCTCTATAGCAAAAGGTTTATATCGCCCATTTTGTATACAATACCTTTATTTTGACCCTATACTGAACCATAGGCGTGGCGAGCTTCCAAAAATGTTCCCGACAGCGAAGCACGACAATATGGGAATAGTCCTGACCGCCCCAGCTTCACATTTCGACTTCACAACTTTTGCCACCGATCTCCTTCCCAATCTCCATACACTGGATACAGGCCAGTTCTTCCCTCGCTGGACCTGGGAGCCCGTGGAAGCCCCGGCTGGAACCCTCAACTTCGGTTCCACCGCCATGTCAAAGACCGAACCATGTACCGAGGGCGAGATCCTCGACGGCTACCGACGGGTGGACAACATCACCGATGAGATTCTCGCCATCTACCGGGATGCGCTCGGTGGTGACATCTCCAAGGACGACATCTTCTACTTCGTCTACGGGCAGTTGCACGACCCGAACTACCGGGAGGCCTACGCCGCGGATCTGAAGAAGATGCTGCCGCACGTGGAGACGCCGTCGTCACGCGAACGGTTCGATCAGCTCACCGAGGCCGGACGAAAGTTGATGGATCTGCACGTCAACTACGAGGATGTCGATCCCTATCCGGTCGATGTGCAGGTGAAGAAGTCCGCTGATCCCGATGACCGGGAGACGTGGCGGGTGACCAAGATGAAGTGGGCGAAGAAGAAGGACCCGGAGACGGGCAAGAACGTCAACGACACGACCACGATCATTTACAACTCGAAGGTCACCGTCTCGGGTATCCCCGAGGAGGCGGAGCGCTATCTCCTTGGTTCGCGCTCCGCGCTCGGGTGGATCATCGACCGCTACCAGGTGAAGAAGGACAAGGCTTCCGGCATCGTCAACGATCCGAACGACTGGTGCGATGAGGTCGGCAATCCGCGCTACATCGTCGACCTGATCGCCAAGGTCACCCGCGTCGCGGTGGAGACCGTGAGGATCACAGATTCGCTGCGCTAACGCAACGCGAGGTACCGGACCCGTGGGGTTACTCTCGCGGGTCCGGGCTTCGGTTCCACGACGAGCGGAGGCGCGCCCGTTGCTGCTGCCATCTGGAGATTTCGTTGCACACCCCCCGACAATGGTCCCACACGGAACCGTTTCATTTCCGGTCCGAATGTGTAGCGTGGGATACAGCACGATCACTTTGTTCCTCGGGCCCACACAGCAGTGGTGTCCGTACCCGGCAGTCAGCCCCGCCGCCCGTCACATCCCGACGGGCGCAACGGGACCAGACTGCGGCCCTTTCCCACAGAGAACGGACCTTTTCATGTCACCAACACCAGAACAAAAGCCCTCCAGTTCGGGGCGCCACGCAGCCCCGAAGACCAGGACGCTGCCCATACCTGTGGTGGATTTCGATGAGCGCGTGGCCCCGTGGTGCAAGCGCAACGTCGTCATCTGTGTCATCGTTCCCACGATCCTCGCCCTGGTGCTTCTGAACTGCGGTGACATCCTCGTTGCCATCACCAGTGAGCTTTTCGGTGGTCTCGCTTCCCTGGCCCCGGCCTCACCGATCAGCATCGGGTCAACCATCGGGCGCATCGCAACCGTACTCCTGTGTGTTCTACTGCTCACCAAACTTTTCCGGTTGACATTGCCCGATCTCGGTATGGTCCGAGAGAACCGCTTCGGCACCTGGATCACCGGCGTCGGGTTCGGTTTCGCCGCTGTGACCGTCGTCTACCTACTCAATGTGATCTTCGGGACCCTCGATGTCTCATTCACCCTGAAGATGAGTGAACTGTGGGTGCTGCTGCTCGCGGCTGTCTTCTTCGCGTTCCAGGGGTTCTTCGAGGAACTGCTCTTCCGCTTTTTCATCATTCCTGCCTACGCCGCGAAGCTCACGGTCGCCGGAGCCATCGGTCTGTCGTCGATTCTGTTCGCTTATATCCACATCAATAACCCGAACCTGACGGTCTTCGGCATGGTGAACCTGGTGCTCTACGGTGTGGTGTTCGGTGTGATGTATTGGCGTACAGGGAATGCCTGGTTCGTCGCCGGTTGGCACAGTGGCTGGAACTTCGTGCTCGCGATGATCTACGGCTCGCATGTCTCGGGCAACGTATTGCCGGGCTCCATCCTGTCCTCGACACCGAGCGGTAGTGAACTGCTCAACGGCGGTGACTTCGGGCTCGAGGGCTCAATGCTCACCACCATCCTGGGGATCGCGATCATCGTATGGTGCATCAAGACGAACCCCGAGTCGAACCTCGGCCTGTTCACGCGACCGTCGAAACCCACCCGGGCACTCGCCTGACGCCATCCGATCTGATCCCAGCCTACGGCACCCCTCCGCCCGGACAGGCTCAGGGACAGCACATTCAGAGAAAGAGAAATATGGAGCTTATCTCTGCCGACCTCGACGATCTGGTCACAAAACTTGAGTCGACGGAGCACCAGATCCACGAGGAACTGATGTGGACGGACGACGAACGTTCCGATCACTCGAGGTTGGCGGAGCTGGTGTCGAGACAGCGGGAACGCTTCCGGCCCTCCGACTGGATCGGCCAGTGGGACAAGGATCCTGACCCGGTTCCGTTCCCGCCACCACCGTTCCTGACGGATCAGCCTGATCACGAGTACCTCTCGGTGACCAGGGAGCGACTCTTCGAACTCGGTGAGAACATCTGCGACGGCACCGAGACAGACGTGCTGAACTTCTATGTCGCCGTCTATGCCTGGGGAGCAGCGCAGGCTAACCTGCAGATATATCGGGGAGTTCAACCCCTGAAAGACCCTCGGACACCCGGGCGACTCCTCGCGGGGCTGCGGGCCGGTAGGGAATCGGCCGAGGCCGGCTACCGGGCATTCCATACCGGGGGCGCGGCGAAGATCCACAAACTCGGCCCGTCTTTCTTCACCAAACTCCTCTACTTCGCCGCTGGCCGCTCTGCCCCGTCCGACGAGCGTCACCCGCTCATTCTCGACAGCAGGGTCGCGAACGCTCTCGGCTGGAATACCACGGACGGCTGGAGCGTCGCCCAGTATGCCCGGTATCTGGACACCGTGCGGGTTGTCCGGGAGCACTGGGGACGGGAAGACCTGCCCACGGATGTCATCGAGTACCTATTGTTCCAGGCGGATCGTTTTCCGTACGCGCCGAGCATCTGATCATGCCCAGCGGTACCCGCCGTCGGCTGGGCACCGGGGCAATCGGTCGAGCGGTGCCGATACGCTTGACCCCATGAGTGATTACTTCGGGCAGGCCGACTACGCGATCCGTATGGACTGGGGGCCGGAGGGCGCGCGGCGCTGTGCCGCGGACGTGAACATCATCGTGGATGTGCTGAGCTTCTCGACGTCCGTGACGGTTGCCACTGGTCGGGGTATGACGGTGTATCCCTACCGGTGGAAGGATGACCGGGCTGCGGACTTCGCGGCGGACCATGACGCGGTACTCGCCGTCGGCCGTCTTGAGGCCACCACTGTTCCGGGTGGCGCGGGTATCTCACTGTCACCAGCCGGGTTGCTCGCCGCCACCCGGGTCCCGCGGATCGTGCTCCCCTCCCCCAACGGGTCGACGATCTCCGCGATCCTCGCGGAGAACGGTGACACGGTTGCCGCCGGCTGCCTGCGCAATGCCACGGCGGTCGGCCGGTGGGCGGCGCAGCAGGTGGATGTGGGAAAGAGTGTGGCTGTCATCGCCGCCGGTGAACGGTGGCGGGAGGATGGATCGCTGCGCCCCGCGCTGGAGGATCATCTTGGTGCGGGGGCGATTCTCAGTGCGCTCATCGTGCCGCGCCACATCAGGGCGTGCAGCCCGGAGGCGCTGGCGGCGGCCGGGCTGTTCGCCGGGTCACAGGAGTACCTCTCCGCGCTCCTGGCTGATTGCGTGGGCGGGCGGGAACTCGCCGCCATGGGCTTCCATGAGGACGTCACTGTGGCGGTGGAGTTGGATGCCTCACCTGTTGTGCCGACACTCATCGACGGTGCGTTCCGTTCACTGCGGGTTGTCTAGCGGCAGCCGATTCCAGCACCGGACCGCAGCCCCGGATGACCACACCGACTCCGGTGAAGGCCAGGACCACGGCGACCACGGCGACGGGCAGGAAACCGATCACCCCGGAGAGCGCCATGCCGCCTCCGGCCGACAGGACCATCACGAGCGCCGCGAGGGTGCTGAATACGGTGAAGTCGGTCCCGGCTGATTCATAGCGGGTGAGGTCCATCGCCACGGTGTACACCACGGTCATCGTGGCGGCCACGCCTCCGTAGAGGGTACCGATGATGAGGGTCGCGGCCCACGTACCGGTCATGCCCAGCGTGAGAAGCACCACCCCGACGGTCGTCGTCGCCTGGATCAGCCCCAGGGTCCGTATTGCACGATGTCGTGACCATTTTCGGGCCAGGATTCCGGCGCCTATTCCGGCGACGATTCCGAACAGGCTCCCGCAAATCACGAAGAGGATCCCGATGCGGGTGGCCGACCAGTCAGCGGATACGAGGATGGGGCGCACCTGGTTGTACGCCACGGCGACTCCGGCGAAATAGAGCGGCATGTGGACCAGTGCCCACTGTCGCCGGGCCCGGTCCGCGAAGAAGGATCGGACCACGTTCCCGTTCACACCGGGTTCAGGGAGCTGGGCGGTGCTCTGCCGTTCCCGCCACAGGAGGACGAATGGCAGCGGGACTGCACTCCAGAAGGCGAGGCTGAGTGCGGCGGCCTGCCATCCGGCGGTGTCGTAGATGACGAGGACGAGCCCGCCACCGATGACCTGGGACACGGCACTGCCCGCCGACTGGAATCCGTTGCCCAGGCCCCGATCAGCCGTGGACAGAAGTCGGGTCGCCGTCGCGTCCGCCGCGATGTCCTGGGTGCCTGCCACGATGAACAGGAACCCGAACACCACCAGCGCCAGAGAGAACTGCCCGACGGGGTCGATGAAGCTCAGGATTACGCAACCTGTGACCAGGGTGATCTGCATGGCCATGAGCCAGCTCCGGTAGTGCCCGAACCTGCTGGACCCGAACCTGTCCACGACGGGTGCCCACAGGAACTTCAGGACGAGGAGGGTCGCCAGCCCGCTGGCCCCACCGATCCTGGTGAGAGGCACCCCACCGGCCTGGGCGATGGTCAGGAACGCGTAGGCGAACATGGCGAGGCTGAGGTTCTGGGTGCTGTACAGCGAGGCTATCAGCGCCATATGAAACTTCCGCCCACGCCCGGAACGACGTGTCTCATCCGGTGCAGTCGGTTCAGTGCCCGTCATTCCGTGCTACCTGCCGTGTTCGTCGGTTGTTCCGGGAGTCCGAGAAGTTCCCGGTAGACGGGACTCGTCTCAACGATCTCCTCGTGTGGTCCGGCACCGTCGACACGACCATCGGCGAGAACGACGATCTGGTCGACGGTGCGGATCGTGTTCAGCCGGTGGGCGATCACCAGTACGGTCCTGCCATTGATCAACCGGTTCACCGCCGCCTGGATACGACGCTCGGTACCCGGGTCAACGGCGGCGACCGCTTCGTCGAGAAGCAGCACCGGCGAATCCTTCAGTAGCGCCCGCGCGATAGAGAGTCGTTGCCGTTGCCCACCGGACAGGTTCGTGCCACCGTCGGTGAGAATGGTGTCCAGCCCATCCGGCAGCACGGCGACGAAATCAGACGCCTCCGCCCGGGCAAGTGCCTCCCACACCTCACCATCGGTGATTCCCGGGGAACCGATGGTGAGGTTATCTCGGATGGAGACCGGGAAGAGGTAGACATCCTGGTAGACGGTGGAGATGGTCTCCCGGCGCGTCGCGGCGTCCATGTCCCGCAGATCGACGCCGCCGATCCGGATGGATCCACTGCCCGGGTCGAAGAAGCGGGCGACGAGGTTCACCACCGTCGATTTGCCCGCTCCCGAAGGGCCGATGACGGCGGTGACTGTTCCCGGTTGCGCGGTGAACGAGACGTCGCGGAGGATGTCCCGGTCGTTGTACCCGAAGGTGACGCCGTCGACCTCGACGGTGGAGTCGACGGGTATCCGGGGATTCTCCGGCTCGGGTAGCTCCGGGGTGTCCCAGACCTCCGCGAGGCTCTGGGCGATGCGTTCTTGCTGGTGCCGGTAGGCGGAGAGTTCCAGCAGTTCCTGGAAGGGCCGGTACATGTTCAGTGCCAGGATGAGGAACAACAGCAGGGTCGTCGCACTCACCGTCCCTCCGATGAACAGGGTGGCACCGAGCCACAGCATCACAACGAACCCGGCCTCCAGTGCAATGGTGCCGAGGGTGGTCGTCGGGCTCGTGCGGACCGCCATGCGAACACTGGCCCTACGCAGGGCCTCCACGCGGCTGCGGTAGATCTGGGCCTGGGGTGCATCCGGGAAGGCCCTGAGCACCGCTGTCCCCCGGCAGAATTCGAGGAGCGCGGAATTGGCTTGCTGACGCGCGGCGGTGACATCGATGAAGGTGGCCTCGTGAGCCCGGTCAGTCACCTTCAGTGTGAGCAGGAAGAACGGGACCCCGATGAGCGCCGCGGCCGCGAGCCGCCAATCCAGGCTGAACAGGGCGATCGTGATGAGGACCGGTTGCACCACTGCGATGATGAGCTTCGCGGGAAGGTTGATGAAGTCGACGAGGGCGAGTTCGGAGACGATGAGTGTCGTTGTCCGGCCCGCGTCCATCCGGTCGAAGACCCCGAGCGGTGCCCGGGTCAACCGTCGGAGAACGGAGCGCCGCAGGTCCGCGATAGCCCGGAACGCTATCGGCCACCAGTGTTTCGCCACACCGATCCCGGTGGTCAGTCGGGCGAGGAAGATCAGGATGAGCCCACCTGTCAGAGCCAGGACATCACTGGTGGTGAGTGTCTGATCCAGAACCCTGAGCAGGCTGAAGAACACAACGATCATCGGCGCCGAGGTGAAGAACCCTTCCAGCAGCAGGCGCCAGAGTCCCGCCCGCCACAATTGTCCCCGGTGGGTGCCGAGCATCGCGAACCACTGGCCGACGGGGCTGAGACCGGTCAGGTTACGGACCGGCGGGGTGTGGTCGGCGAATCCACCGTCGAGAGTGGTTTCTGCGGCGCGGGCGACCGGTGGGGACGCCGGGGCGGCGGCCGGATGCCCGTCACCCGTCTGCATCCCCCAGTTGTCGACGGCGACGAAGTCCCGCCAGAGACGGCGATACGTCTCGGAGGACGTAGACAGGTTCTCATGGTCACCGTCGGCGACGATCCGACCGTCGTCCATGACGAGGATACGGTCGTATCCGGTCAGTGACCCGAGACGGTGCGCGACGGTGATGACCGTTCGCCCCTGCTGCAGTTCCGCCAGCGCCGCCACCACCGACCGTTCGTTGGTGGCGTCGAGTGATGCGGTGACCTCGTCGAGCATCACCACCGGGGAGTCGGCCAGCAACGCGCGGGCGATGGAGATCCGCTGCCGCTGCCCACCCGACAGATTCGCCCCCGCAGCGCCGAGCACGGTATCCCACCCACGGTCGAGTTCGTCGATGAACTCGGTGACCCGTGCCCGCCTGCCGGCCGACTTGACTTCCTCATCCGTCGCGTCCGGACGGGCGAGCCGGATGTTCTCCAGGACGGAGTCGTTGAAGATATAATCGTCCTGCTGGACGAAGGCGATCGCCCTGGAGAGTTCCGCCGGGTCAAGCTCGCGGACGTCGGTTCCGCCGAACGTGACCTTTCCGGCGCTGACGTCGATGAACCTCGCGATAATGCGGAGCAGCGTTGATTTTCCGGCCCCTGATCCACCGATCACCGCGACCCGTTCACCGGGTTCGATGACGAGGTCGATGTCCTTCACGACGTCCGTCTCCCCGTAGGTGACGCGCGCACCACGGAGCTCGATGCGCGAGCCGTCCCGGGTGGCGGGGGTCGGTGGCACCGGTAGGTCTGGTTCTTCCAGGAACCCAGAGATGTTCTTCAGCCCCGCCTCGATCTGGTACTGGAGAACAGCCGCCGACAGTGTCAGCGACATCAACGGCTGGGCGAAACCGACACCGACGAGGATGAAGAACACGAAGTCCTGGGGTTCCAGCGAACCCGAGTGGTACAGCCACAGTCCGAGCGGCAGGATGACGATGATGCTGATCGCGACGAGTGTGGCGGCACCCGCAGCGCCCACCCGTCCGCGCTCGGTCTTGTCCAGCTCGATGTCCTCACTGGCGACGATCGCGTCCCGGATACCATCGAAGAGGAACGTCGAACCGACGAAGCCGCGGATCACCCGGATACCCCGGACGAAGGAGACCGCCTCGACGTTGAGCTGCTTCTTCACGTCGGATTCCCGCTCCATCAGGTCCTTCGACGCGGTGACCGCGGCGGCGACACATCCGACGATGCCGAGGACCACTACGAGGGCGGCGAGGGCCATGCGCCAGTCGATGACGAACATGATGATCAGCGTGGTGACCGGGACGGTCACCGATGCCGCGATGTCGGGGATCGCGTGCGAGAGCCCGAGTTCCAGCTGCTCGACGTCGTCCTGGAACACCTTCTTCACCTCGCCGCTGCTGCGCGCCTGGGCCCGGGCCAGTGGCATCCGGGCGAGGCGCTCCGCCAGCGCGAGACGGATGTCGGCGAGCGCCCGGTAGGCGGCGATGTGTGCGACGTTGTTCGCCGTCATGCGCAGCAGGGCCTTGCCCGCCACCCCGGCCGCGGCGACGGCCACGAGGAAGGGAATGCGACCGGTCTGCTGCTCGCCGACGAGAAGATCCCGGGCGAGGAAGTAGATGACGACGTAGGGCACGAGTCCGGCGAACGCCCCGAGCACGGAGAGCACCCCGCTGGCGATCAACCGGGGTTTCTGCTTCCCGATCAGTGCGCCGACGGAGGCGCCGGGCGATGGGTCACTCACCGTTCCGGGTGAGCCTGCGGTGTCATCGGCGTCGGGGCCGCACGTCTGCGTCATAGGGCGAAGGTTAGCCTCAGCTATTTTCCGGGGCAAGCAACTTTCCGTTTCTTCCCCGATATAGGCTGCACCACCGCATCGCCCCGGCCCGGACACACCACAACCGTGCTGGATCCGCCCCCCCCAAGCAGCGCCGTCCTCCTGACATCCGTCCAATTCGGCACGCGCACCCTGCACGCCCTCCAGGAAGCACTCGCCGACCAGCAAGTCGCCGTATTTACCAACGCCATTCCCCAACGCCAGCAAATCAAAGCGCCGTGGGGAACAAACCCGACCTGGCCGTGGCACGGCTACAACGGCGCCATCAACGAACTGAAGGAACAGATCCAGTGACCACCAACCCCATGAGTCCGCGCTGCCCCCGTATCTCGAACACCGACGCCCGGGCAGTGTTCGCACCACCGACCGACGAACGGGTGAAGCTGACGATCCGCATCAGCGAAAACCCCCACAGAGACCTCTATATTCAGTTCGCATCGACGACATCAGCGTCAATGAACTCCTCGTCGGCCTGATCACCAACTATCTCGCCGACACACCCGGTCACCGCCAGTAGCCACCGAACTGCCCAAGGTCACCTGTAAACAAACCGGCGGTCCTCCATTTCTCACGGTTCACACCGCGCCCGGAGTCATCCACCGCAGCGAACAAACACGCCCCTGCAACGACGAGACTCAGCGTCGCAAGGTAGATCTCCCGCCGCGTCGACAAGTAGGCCGCCAGCGCGAACCCACCCTGCGCCACGAAGCTAGTCATGTTCATTACGGGAAGCGCCGTCATTGGCAGTCGCTTCAGCTTCCCCATCTGCGACGGTGTCGTCATTGTCCGGTTCTTCCTCGGGCCGACACAGTGCCCACGCCTCAGAGACCACCCCCGTCGCTCGACGCCCAGCCAGTCAGCGATCGACGCATTTGACTCGCTGATTTCGCGGAGCTCCACGACCGCCTCGCCGAGCTTGATCATCGCATCTTCATGCGCGGCCACGGCGGAAAACGCCGACCCCAGCGCCGCCTCCATCCGCTTCTGGTGGGCAGCTTCCACCCGCATTGCCTCACGCGCCCGCTGTCTGGCAACAGTCAACCGCGACACCTTCTTCTTCACCTTTTCCGTCATGGCCCCGACACTAAGCCGACCCCAAACCTCACACAACACCCCCAGCAGCCGCTGGGCCAGCTCGCACGCTCGCAGTCCCAGAAAAACCCCAAAAGAGCCGTACACAGTATGCACTCGTAGTGAGATCGGGTGTTGATGTGTACGCTAAGCGGTGCACGCGGGTACTGGCTACCAGTACTTGCCGCACTCGGTTGCGACCAACGACGCACCGTCCCAGGCCGACGCCCTGGCCGGCTGCTACCAGGCCAAGGGCACTCCCCAGGCCGCTGGATCGGACGCGGATTGACCGGGTTCAACTCCGAGTCCGTCGTCGCCGACCGCGTCATCGACGAGGCGCAGATGGCCACACTCTACGGCGAGGGCATCCACCCCGAGGCTGATGAGATGACCGCCGTCAACCCCGACAATAGTGACTATCTGATCGGCCGGCAGTTCGCGATCTACACCAACGACATTCCCCTTGTTGAACGCGTTGCGCGACGCGGAAAAGCGCTTCAAACACGTTCATGGCCACCGCCCAACCGATGCCGACCGCTCCGAGATGGCGCAGAAGGTTGGCCGGAAGTTCTACGAGGAAGCCACCGGCTACACGCACGCGCCCGGTACCGCTGTCACGGCATGGGTCAACCAGCAGAAGAACCAAGTGCGCCAGGCAGTCGCCGGCTACGACTTCACCTTCTCCCCCACCAAGTCAATCAGTGTGCTGTGGGCGCTGGCCGACGAGGACACCGCGAACGCGATCTCCCGCTGCCACCACGACGCCGTCGCTGACACTTTGCGTTGGGTCGAGGACAACGTTGCACGCACTCGACGAGGTGCAGGAGGCATCGAACAAGTCGCAACCCGTGGACTCAACGCCGCCGAGTTCACGCACTTCGACACCCGCACCAGTGATCCGGATCTGCACTCGCACGTGCTGATCTCCAACAAGGTGCAGTCCGAGGATAGGTCATGGAAGGCGCTCGACGGGCAGCCGATCTTCGCACACCATTAGACGTTTTCCGCGCCCTACGACGTCGCTATCCAAGATCTTCTCGCCGAGCGGTTGGGCCTGGAGTTCGTTGCGTCACCGCGCGAGGCGGGCAAGGCGCCGGTCTAGGAGGTCGCCGGAGTCCCGCAGGAATTGATCACCTATTATCAATGCGGCGGGCACTGGCACGCCCGGTCTACGAACGAATGGTCGCCGAATACACCGAACGCTACGGCACCGCGCCGTCGAACCTGGCGGCCAAGGAGATGTGGCAGACCGCGATCCTGGAAACCCGTGACGCGAAGAAGCCAGCGGAATTGTTGGCGGATTTGCGCGCGCAGTCGGCCGAGGAAGTCACCAAGCACCATCGAGGTGATAAACTTCTCGATGCTGTCGATGCCGTCGCGCATGGCTCCGCGAAGGCGCAATGCCCGCTGTTCTCCATCGACGATCATGCAGCTGATTTGGCGGAACGTATCGTCTCGCAGGTCACGGACGGCTGCCCGGTTTTCCGCCGCAGCCACATCGACACCGCCATTTCCACTGCACTGAAGGGCTTTCGTTTCGGCGCCGTCGACCGCGACACCGCACACTCCGCCGTCATGGATTCGATCTTTGACTCGTGGGCGATCGACTTGTCAGCCGACGAGTTGGCCAGACTTCCGGCCGCGCTGCGCGCTGACGATGGACGCGAGATCGACCACCGGCTCAACTCCGAGCAGTTCACCACCGCCGCCATTCTCGACTCCGAAGTCCGCGCGCTCGACGCGGTCGAGGAGCCGACCGTAATCTTCACCAGCGCCGACGCGATCGATCGCGCGCTCGCCGAGCACACCCGCTCCGAGGGGTTCTCGCTCAACAGTGGACAGGAGGAACTCGCCGGTCACCTGCTCACGTGTGGCACCGTGGCAGCCACTGGTGTCGGCCCGGCAGGAACCGGCAAGACGACGTCGATGAAGAATGTCGCCGACGTATGGCGCGACTCCGGTCACAACCTGATCGGCTTGGTACCGTCGGCCGCAGCTGCCCGAGTGTTGTCCGACGACATCGGTTCGCAGGCCACCACGATCGACTCGCTGACTCATACGTGGCTGGGAAACAACCCGAACAAGCTCGGCCAAGATCCCGCAGAGCTGCCCATCGAAATCAAACCCGGCGATATACTGCTCGTCGACGATGCCGACATGGCGTCGACGAATCACCTCGCGGCGCTGATCGACATCGCCCACCACGCGGACGCGGTCGTGCGTTTCATCGGCGATCCGATGCAGCTCGACGCCGTCGACGGCGGCGGATTGTTCAACGCGATGTGCCGCCGCTCGCCCACCGTCGAGCTGTCGGAGGTCATGCGTTTTGCCAAGGGCCGTGACACAGAACAGGCTGCCGCGAGCCTGACGATCCGCAACCGCGACGCCTCCGGTGTCGCGCTGTACGACGCGCGCGGGTGGGTCAGCGGCGAGCGCCGCGAAGCGATGATCATCGAAGCCGTAGACGCGTACCTCGCCGACCTTGACGTCGGCCGCAGCGCGTTGATCATCGCTCCGACCAATCATGACGTCGACACGATCAACGAAATGATCCGCGCCCACCACATAGACTCCGGGGCCGTCGACACCAGCCGCGAAGTGACACTGGCTCGCAGCGACGTTGCCGGCGTCGACGACACGATTATCTGCCGAACCAACACCGTCTTCCGCCCCAACATCGACGGCGTTGCCAGCCGCGTGATCAACGGCAACATCGATGACCATCGAGGCGATCATGGACGACGGAAGCGTCGCCGTGCGCGAAACGAAGTCCGGAGGCCGCCAGGTGCTGCCCGCCTCCTACATCGCGTCGTCGACGCACCTCGGGTACGGGGCGACCGTGCACCGATTGTAGGGCGCGACCACCGACGTAACCCACGCGATCATCGATGACTCGGTCGACCGGGGCCGGACTGTACGTGGCCACGACGCGCGGCAAGCGCGAGAACCGGATCTACTCGATGTGCGAAACCCCGCTCGACGAGCACGCCGAGGACAGCCGCTACCACCTGACGGGCAACCCCGGGGCACCGACGCCGACCGAGGTTGTGCAGCCGCCGCCCGCGACCGCCGTCAGGTCGCGGCCACCGAGACGCTGCCCGATAACGCCGACGTCATCCAGTCCCCCGAGCGCCTGCGCGCGCTGTACCGCCACGGCATCAATATCGCGATCGGCCGGTTCATTAATGACGATCTTCCCGATCTCCTCGATCGGCTCCCGCAGACGTGGGCGAAGAAGATTGGTGAGGGGCCAGTCTATCCGCGCGGCGTGGCTCGACGCGCTGGCCTCCGGGGCCGATCCCCGCACAGTCATGGACGAGGCGACTACGGGAATTGGCGACGCCGTCGACTTCGGTCTCATCGCCTTACAGATTCGCCACATGACGAATATTGACAAGGGTTCATCCCCCTTTCCGCCCCTCCTCCGACGACGATCGGGCCTGACCGCCAGCTCGACGCTTGGCTGAAACCGACAGATACGTCGCTCCTGGCCCCACAAACCAGCCCGCACCTGCCCCGACACCTGAACCCGAGGCCGAGTCGGTCGCAAAGGTCGCGCCGCCCGCCGCCCCCGGCATGCCGACCGCATTCGCGGAAGCGATGGCTAACATGACGGCGCACGTGAGCAACCGTCTCGCCACCTCCTCGACGGAGGTCGCCGACACGGAGAAGCAACTGCACCGCAACGCGTCCGACCGACAGACCGGCCGCGAGCTGTAACGGCCCAACCGCCTTCACGCACCCAAGCTCCGCTGCTCAGCACTTTCGGGTGCCCTTCACTCGCCGTCTTTTACCCTGACCGTAGAATGTCACGTAAACGACCGATACAGCACACACGAAAAGGGACGCTGGGGATGACAGGCACGGCACAAGTCTACGCTCTTCACAAGGGTGATGTTCGAGAGGCCTACGCGACGTGGCCATCTCCGTCGTGCATCATCAGCGACGGCGCCTACGGCGTGCGAGGATTCCACGGAGATACCACCGACGAGGACGGACTCGTCGAATGGTACCGGCCACATATCGAGCAGTGGACTGCCGTTTCCGAGCCTGGCACAGCGTTGTGGTTTTGGGGCACTGAAGTTGGTTGGGCGACCGTGCATCCCGAGCTGAAGCGCCAGGGCTGGGAATACATTCAGACAGTGATCTGGGATAAGGGAATCAGCCACATCGCTGGCAACGTCAACGGGAAAACGATCCGTCAGTTCCCCGTCGTCACCGAAGTGTGTGCCCTGTACCAACGCAAGTTCGAGGTCGAAGTAGACGGAAAGCGGCTTGATGCACAGGCCTGGCTGCGTCATGAGTGGCAGCGCTCAGGGTTACCTTTGTACCTCGCCAACGAAGCGTGCGGAGTCAAGAACGCTGCTACGCGTAAGTACCTGACAGCCGATTGGCTTTGGTACTGGCCGCCGGGGCACGCGGTCGAGGCTATGGCGGAGTACTGCACGCAACACGGCTTCGAGAGTGGTCGGCCCTACTTCAGCATAGATAGCTTGACATCAGTGACTGCGGAACGGTGGGATCGGATGCGCCACCGCTGGAATCACGTTCATGGACTGACAAATGTGTGGAGCCGTCCGCCCCTGCATGACAGCGAGCGAATGAAGGGCTCCTTGCGACGTTCTGCTCCGCGCGTGTACCGCCCAACGAAGGCCAGTACTACACACCTCAACCAAAAACCCTTGGAACTAATGGAGCGGCTAGTGCATGCGGCTACCAACCCTGGGGATGTTGTGTGGGAACCTTTTGGAGGTCTTGGAACTGGCGCGGTCGCCGCTGTCGCCACAGGGCGGCAAGCATACGTCGCTGAAATTGACCCGTACTTTGCCGAGCTTGCAGCCGAGCGACTGTTGATGGCGGCAAATACGAGTGACCCGACGCACGAAGAAGACTTGTTAACGCAAATAGCTTCCAGCAGACCATCTATACGAGAGGCTCGCCATGCCTAACCAGATGGAATCAAACTCGCATAATAATAAACCCACACGACCTGAACTAGCCCCGAGCGATCGCTACAGGGGTCTAGTTCAAGGGGTTCGCGCTGCACTTATGGCACTACCTGGCGAATTCGAGTTCGAGCACCCCGTGAGCGGCGTTGCGGCAACCGATCTATTCAGCCTGAACACCTTTTTGGGGGCCGGAATCGAGTTGGAGGTCGTCCGCACCCTCAATACACTGCGGCCAATTTGGGATCCAGACTCAAAATGGACGACGTATCGGTTCGAACGGTCTGGGCAAGCATTCCCCGATGTTCGCCTCGTTGACCAATCCGCAAACAGTGAAACGCCGATCGCTCTAGGCATTGAGCTTAAGGGGTGGTGGATGCTGGCCAAGGAAGGCGTCCCCTCACTCCGGTATGTGGTGTCCGCCGATGCATGTACTCCCTACGACCTCGTTTGCGTCGTGCCCTGGTATCTTAACAGTGCAGTGAGCGGAAAAGTCCAGGTCGCGGAGCCGTGGATCGAATCTGCGAAGTATGCGGCAGAGTGGCGAGACTATTGGTGGACCAACTTACGTTCCACCGATAAAGATACGGCTCTGCGTCAGCCCGCGGGGGCTAAGCCATACCCCACAAAGGCTGATCAGGTCAGTGTCCATCCAGTCGATGATGGGGGCGGAAACTTCGGTCGTCTTCCCCGATCGCGCCCGCTCATGGATGAATTCATCTCGCAGACGATGAACGTCCCAATTCTGGGCATTAGAACCCAAGCGTGGGTGGACTTTCTTAATCTGCACAAGAATGGGGCCGCGTCAGAAGATGCGGTAATTGAAACGCTCCAGAAGAATCTGGAAAGCCGTGACAAGAAGGTAGCCCCAGAAGTTGCGGCCGCGATCTTACGCCACCTCGACGAGCTGCGCGAGCTGATGAAATGACAGTCTGATACGCACAGATCAGATAAACAGCACGACTGTTTACCAGACAATCAGCACGAAACCCGAAGACCACATGCTTCGATTGGGCGCACACGGCCACAGTCGTGGACACGAATCCTGTTCGTCCCTTCAGGGTTTCCGTCACAGTTCCAGACTCTGCGGCTGGTCGAGCACCCCGGGCCGCATCAGCGCCGAAGCCGGCCTCCACGGACGCTCCAGCGCCCGCCACCGACTGCCGCCCGCCACCGACTGCTTAGCCAGATCCGCAGATGGGTCGCGGACGAAGTCGCCGACCTCCACGGCCGCAGCCACCGCATCGACCGCCGCCTCGGTCTGCGACAAGTCCTCCACCACCTCGGCAGACGTCAACGCCGTACCGTCCCGATACTTCTCAACCTCCCGGCCTGCCTCCCCCATCTTCGAGACCTGAAGATCAAGAGTATCGTCCAAACCGCCGGCGACGGCATCCCACGACTCCATCACCGACAGCGTCCCGACGAGCCCCATGGCCACGCGATCGTCGACGTCCTGGATCTGCGCATCATCCATCTGCCCCGACTCATAGCACTGACGGCATTCTTCCTGCGCGGCCCGGCTCCATGGCGCGCGGCGGAACACCGCCTGATGGGCCTTCTCCAGGCCCGTCTTCGTCGAGCGGCGCACCACCACGCACCACGGGTGCTCATCGGTGCCTGGCCACGTCTGGCCGGCATCGCCCATCGGCTCCCACACGTGCGAGAGACTCGTCACGCCCGCATCTCCATGGGCATCCACCAGCCACACCGCCGGCGCCGTCTGCCAGGTATCAGCGAGAACCAACGGTTCATCGGCCACAGGGAGCATGGCGTCGGCCCGCAGATTCACCCGGCGCAGCGGCATGCCTCCCCCACCTCGACGAGACAGCGAAATGGCCTAGGTTCCCATCAGTCACAACCTCCCGATCAGCGACATCGCACCGGAGTCGAACGCGGGAATCGCCGCCGAAATCGTCCCGATCGACGCCAACCCGAGGCCCGGCAGCGCCTGGCCCGTGATGTCACCGATCGCCGCCAGCGCCCAGTCCGTCGCCACATCCGTCGAGCTGCGGCCGTCAGCCGTCACCG
Organism: Corynebacterium sp. CCM 9204; assembly: GCF_041357695.1. NCBI lineage: Bacteria > Bacillati > Actinomycetota > Actinomycetes > Mycobacteriales > Corynebacteriaceae > Corynebacterium > Corynebacterium sp. CCM 9204. The sequence continues at coordinate 446,599 of NZ_JAUERX010000003.1, read as the reverse complement.
GCGTCGAGGCATACGCGCCCGAGCCGATCGACTTCCACGACGCTGCCTAGACGGCAACGTCGGCCAGTCCCGCATCACCCATACCGGCGGCCTTGATCTCGTCGAAAACGCGAGCAGCAACACCGGTGGCTGTCGCCGGGGTGATGATCTTCAGCGACGCCTGTGCAAGCTTCGAGGCGACCACCGGCACCGCCGCTAGCGGATCAGCGGCGCCAGCCGCAGCGATCTGCGCCAGGTTCGTCGGTGTGATGACCTCTTTGGCGAACGTGATGCCAGCCGCCAGCGCCATGACGCCGAGCTGGAAACCAGCGGTGACCAGGCAAGTACCCATCTCACCGAGATCGCCATTGGGCCGCTCGGTCTCGGCGGCGAGCCGGCCGATCATCGTCTCGTCGGACGTTTCCGTACGCGCGATCTCAAAGCCGTTCGGCCCGAAGGACAAGTCATCGGCGAGCGTTTCCACGCCACCAAGGACAACCGCCGGGCCGAGAGTATCGGTGACCCGCATCAGCGACCCCAGCGGGTCGTTAAGGTCGATCTGGGAGGTGCCGTTGGCGATCAGAGTGCACAGTGGCGAGCCTTCAGGAATCGTACACGTAGAGTCCCCATCCAGGCACCAAAAACCGCGCGATCAGACAGGGCAGCGAAGCCGCTCGGGTCAGCCTTGCCGGCGGCCGCGTCGGTCAGTGTCGCCACACCGGCACCGGCAGGCGCCGACGTCGAAGTACTGTCGTCAGTGGTGGCCCCACCGAAGTCCCGAGCTCCGACACGTTGTCGCCCGAGGTACCAGGGGCTGACGCCCCGTTGGCGACAGTTGGCTGCGATTCGCTACTGGTATGTTCAGAGAACATCGCCAGGCCCGCGACCTTGTCCGCGGGGATAGCCCCCTGACCGGAACCGATCTTCTTGCCCACCGCAGACGCGACGTGGGTGCCCTGCGGGTAGCCGATGATAATGACCTGCGTGTCCGGGTACGTGTCGTTGATGTCGGTCAGAACGCCCTCGGTCTTGTCGATGGCAGCAACCACCGCTTCGTCGTATTCGCCGGTGTCCGGCCCGGTCACCACGCCGGGGATGAACACCCCGGTGCGCGGAGCATCGAAGTCAATGAAGGTGCGACCCACGTTGTCGTCGCCGACAGCGGCCACAGTCTCGGTGGCCTCCGGTTCGGAGTCGAACTGCGCGGGTTCTGCCGCTTCCGACGCCGTCGCGGAAGTTTGCGTGGCCACGTCGCCGGAGGCCTCCTCGGTCGAGGCCGACTCGTCCCACAGGCTCGCGCCGGTGTCTTCGGGCGTCGTCGGCGTTGCTGCCGCCTCTCCCCACAGCTCATCGCCGATCGACGACGAAGTCTCCGTCGACGAGCCCTCTCCGACTACAGCGCGTCCGACTCGGACGGCTCGGCGGTCGGCTCATCCTTGTCGGCCGCAAAACCGAACGAGGGGTCAGTCAGGGTATCGGTATTGGCGGTATCCATCACGTCGTTGGACACCGTCGACAGGAACCCACTGTCCTCCGCACCGGCAGCGGAGTCCTGGGCGGAGTTGATCAGGCTCATCTGCACCGCTGGGTATGCCTGTCCCCGGAGGCAGTCTCGGACGACACCGAAGGCGCCGCAGCAGCAGCTGGCGCGATGGCCGCAACCAGCACACCGGCACTGAGTATCGACACAGTCGATGCGAATGATCGCTTCATACGTGTTCTCTCTTTCATTCCCGGGCAGAGACCGACATCAGCTGCCACTAGCCAGCCATCTTCTCACCCCGAATGGTCTGCGGATACGTGGTGACCTCACCGGCCGGATCGGTCACCGTCAGATCGATGTCCACCGTCTGCCCCAATTCGGGCCGCATGACCGCGCACCAGCTCACGCCGTTAGGCGCCGCCTTGGGCAGCACCGTTTCCCAGTCCGTCGCGGCCAAACCGGAACCGGCCGCAACGGTGTCCAGGACGCCGTCGGCGTCCTGGGAGTAGTAGACGGTCTCGAATACCACAATGGCCCCGCGCAGCGAGCTGGACGCCTCGGCGTCGATGTCGACCTGCGCACCGGTGGCAGCGAAGTCTCCGGTCACTCCCACCGCCCGGTCAGCACTCACCAGGCTCCCACTAGGTGATGCTGACAACTCCACGGCAGCCGGCTGTGGCGGCGCTTCGTCGTCGCCGCCCACGCCCAGCACCAGCGCTGCGATGCCGATACCGCCGATGCCCACTCCGCACGCAACCATCAGCGCCATCGTCGGAATGCTGATCGTCGACGTCTTCGCCGATGCCTGTGGTGCGACGACCCGGCGCCGCACCACAGGTTTGACCGGCCTGTCGACGTCGATCGGACGAAACACCGCCGTCGGGGTGTCGTCGAACTGGTCAAACCATGACTTAGCCATGATGACCTACTAGGCCTCGTCGATGGCGACGGTCACCGTGGTTCCGGCAGCAGTCTGCGATGCCTCCACCGGCACCATCGAGGAATTCTGCCCAGTCGCCGCGCTCCGGCTGCCGGCCGACCATAACCAGCGAACCCAGTTTCACGACCTCCGATTGCACGTCCGATTCGTCGTAGTAGGTCTGGTAACCCAGCGTCGACACCCCATAGAACGCCAACTCCAAAACGTCACAGGACGATGGTTCCGGCCCAAGTCCCAAAATCCACTCCCACAGGGGTTTACGTGCCATCACAGCCTTTCCATCCCGAAACCATATCCCGGCGAGAACCGTCGGCGAACGCCACGGCCCAGCCAATGCTCTCCCCCACGGCGGGGCAATCGCTCAATCACGGCGCCTCGGCGAATGCACCCGGCCACCCCACACGCCGTGAGCGCGGGAGGCCGGATCAGCCGCGTAGTCGGTGCGCATCTGACGGAGCGGAAACCCCGGCAAACGTCCTGGGCGATCCTGTGGCGCGATATGCGATCAGCATGCGTATCGCCTTCAATGTGGAAATACCAGGTCGATGCCAGTAGCTCAGAGACCACACACGCCCCGCCACGCAGGTCTGGCAGATCAGCCAAATCGACGAACGCCCCGAGCAGGCTGTCCCACCACTGGCCACGCCACCACTAACTGCGCACCACCGTGTCGGTTCCAGACGCTGTGCCCATGCGCCCCTCCGATCCGACCGACGTCCAACCGGGTAGACGAGAAACTGCTCGACGCCGACGGCCTCAGCGAACGCAAACAGCCCTGCTGCCGCACGTGGGTCACCCTCAGCACGCGCCGCGTTGTGGGCGATCGCCAGCACCCCGAGATCCAGATCGGACGCCGTCACTGCACGACCGCCCGGAACCACAACTCGCCAGCGCCCCGTACTCGCACTGGCACTCGCTGAGCTGCCACGTGGGGCAGCTGCCACCGACACATCGTCACACAGCCGGCCATGAGCAGCCCGCCGAGGTGCGCACCGTCGCCAGCAGTGCGCGTGCTGCGAGCGTCTCCCGGATTCGCGTCTCGCTCCACCCGCCGGCCGCCAGCCGCTCACGCAGAGCCGTGGCCACGCGGGCGACGTCACCGCCCGGAAGGGCCTGTATCTGCTCGGGAAGCACCGAGCGCACCAGCAGCCAGTCGCCGTCCCCGCCGGCGGCTCAACGACGCCGACGAACGCGCCAGCGTCCAAGGTCGGCGATTCCGCATTCGGAAGATCCGCCAGTGGGGGGTGGAGGGGTGGGGGTTCTTCTGGTGGTTCTTCTATATACTGGACACCCGTCTCCGGTATGGCTGCACCATTTGTCCGGTACGGCCCGACCAGCTGAAACGCGATGGGCGGCAGCCTTCTTCGGCGCCCCATCAGGCGTCCACATCTTGCCGACGGACAGCCGGTAAACCGACGAGAGCCGCATCGCGCGACCAGCGCCTCGCTGCGCCCAGCGGTGCCCAACATCGACCAGTCCCTGCTCCTGAAGCCACGTCAGATGCCGACGCACCGAACGCTCGCTCGCACCCGAGCCGCGATCCGCTCCTGCGATGAGCAGCATGTACCGTCCGTCGGCATAGTCGGCAAAGGGAACCATAACGAGTGTGGGGCAGGCAGGCAGCTCCTTGAGTTCATCGAGAACCCACAGCATCGCGCGAATACTCATGCCGACCCCCAGCGAAGAGACGCGGATAACGGGTTGGCAGGAGCAAGCGGCGAGGGTAATCTGGCGCCAGCACGAAATGAACGCCCCACCATTGGCTGAAGCCTGCTGATTCTGGAACTGTTTCGTGGGGCCGTCTCCACTGCATTGGAGGCGACCCCACTTTCACGCCCAAAAGGTGCCATCACCGACCACTCCCCGCATCGGGAGCTATCATCAGGGCCTCGATAGTTGCCACTGGAATTCGTCATTGCTCGGACAGCAGTCGAACGGCCCCGTCCAGCCGCCCTCATTTGCATCAGTTCTGAACAGATCGCAACGAGGTTCCCGGCAGCAACTCCGCCGCCTCTTTCACTGACACCCATGAATCGTCGGCCGCAATCGCTAACGCCTCACGTAAGCTCATGCTCAAAAGTGAATCACACGCATGGAATTGCGTCACACGTTATCTCTTGCGCTTCTTACGTCTTATACTAGTGTTTGGCCCAGGACATCATCCAAGCAGGTCAAGGCACTTGAGACACAACCCCTTATGGCAGACGAGCGCGTTGGGATCAAGGTGAACGAACTCCCCTTCCTAAGCCGAGCAACGCGCCGTCAGCTAGCTGAAGCCCTCGGCGTTTCAGCGGCAACAGCCAGTCGAAAGGTTCGCGGTGAAATCGCGTGGTCGCTCTCCGACCTTTACGCCACGGCCGACTTCTTCGGCGTCGACATCACCGAACTACTCCACCGTCACGCGTCTTCCCCCAAGCACGACGAACCCCCTCTCCCGAAGGAGAGGGGGTTCGTGTACGTGGTAGCGGGGGCAGGATTTGAACCTACGACCTCTGGGTTATGAGCCCAGCGAGCTACCGAGCTGCTCCACCCCGCGTCGGGTGCTACGTACTGACACCGTGCCGGGAAACTTTCTTTCGTTTGCTCCCTGGCAACGTTGAGTTACTTTACATAGCTTCCCGATGAACGTCCAATCGACGCTTTGAACTGCGAAAATGAGAGAAGCGGCGAACCCGGTTGATGGGGCTCACCGCTTCAGTCATCCGTCAGGAGTCTGCACCTGCGGAATCTTCCGGGGTACTGTCCCCGGATTCCTCTGAGCGGGTGTCCGCGTTACCCGCACTGTTCTGCAGCCGCTGGTACTCGGCGACCGCACGATCGAGTCGGTCGAGGGCCCGACCGTACTTTTCGTGGGAATCATTCTTGGCGTCGTTCAGCCCCTTGAGTGCCTCGGAGACACGGTTCATCGCCTCGTTGAGGTCCGCTGCCGGAACGCCCGCGGGGGTCGGTGGTGTGGATTCTCCGCCGCCGCCGGACTCACCACCGGCGGGCGTCTTCTCGACGCTGTCCGGCAGGTCCGTGGCTTCCTCGACGTCCGCGGCGGAACGCGGATCGATACCCACCTGGCTCAGCGCCTCAGCGATGGTCGGTGCGTAACCGACCTGGCCGTTGTAGTTCACGAGCACACGCAGCAGTTTCGGGAAGGCGGAGTCCTGATCCTTGCGCTGGGTGTAGATCGGCTCGACGTAGAGGATCTCTCCCCCACCGACGGGCAGGGTCAGGAGGTTACCGTTCTTGATGTCGTTCGTGCCCTGCCACAGTGAGCGGTCCCGGGCGACCTGGTCGGAGGACATCATCGTGTCCTGTGCCTGAGCCGGGCCGAGGGTCTGGGTCTGGGTTGGCAGAACCCGAACGGTGATTTTGCCGAAGTTGTCCGGGTCGGAGGACACGGACATGTGTGCGGCGAGGAACTGACGCTCCAGGCCACGGAACGGGGTGATCAACTGGAATCCGGCTTCCCGGGTCTCGGGATCGGCTGCGACGACGTAGTACGGGGGCTGATTGACGCCTTCAACCCCCTTGGAGGCGTTCGGGTCGCTGGGAACGGACCAGAAGTCATCGGCGGTGAAGAAAACGCGGGCGTCATCGACGTGGTACTTCGCGATGATCTCGCGCTGAACCTTGAACAGATCCTCCGGGTAGCGGAGGTGTTCACGAAGATCGTCCGAGATCTCGTTCTTCGGCTTCACGGTGCCGGGGAACACTCCTTCCCATGCCTTGAGCACCGGGTCGGATTCGTCGAATTCATAGAGTTCGACGGTGCCGTCGTAGGCATCGACGACAGCCTTCACCGAGTTGCGGATGTAGCCGACCTGGTCGGTGAGGAGACGCTGGTTCGTGCCGCTGGCGTTCAGCGAGTCACGTGTCACCTCGGTGAGTGTGGTGCGCTGGGCGTAGGGCAAGCTCGTGAGGGTGGTGTAGCCGTCGACGATCCACTTGATGCGCCCGTCGATGACGGTGGGATAGGTGGTGGAGTCGGTGGTCAGCCAGGGGGCGACCTTCTCCACACGCGAGCGGGGGTCACGTTCAAAGATGATCTTCGCGTTACCGTCGATCCGATCGCTCAGGAGCAGTTTCATCTCCTGGTAGCGCAGCGCGAAAGCCGCACGGTTGACGGGGTTTCCGATGGAGACGCCACCGGATCCGGTGTAGGTGTAGCTCTGACCGTCGGCGTCATATTCAAGCGCCTCACCGTTGGGGCCTTTCGCCCCGACGATGGCGTAGTCGCTCGACTCCGGACCGGAGGCGATGACGGGGCCGAAGTAGACACGGGGCTCGGTAACCTCGATACCGAGCTTCTCCGCCTCCTCGTTCTCGGCGCGGCGCTGAAGGCTCTGCAGGTCGCTCACGGTGTAGACGGGGTAGCCACCGCGGGTGGATCCGACATCGCGGGCCACCTCGTCGACCTTGTTCGCGGGGGCGGCCACGAGGCCGTTGCCGTGGGTGAAGAACGTGTGCCGGTTGATCCAGTCCCGCTGGTTGCCCTTCAGTGAGTTCGGGTCGATCTCGCGGGCCGCGACGACGTAGTCACGGAGCTCGCCGTCGACGGTGTAGCGGTCGATGTTGAGCTTGTTCGGGAAGCCGTAGAAGTTCTTGAGCTGCTGCTGCTGGGTGAATGTGTCAGAGAGGATCTGCGGGTCGAGCAGGCGGATGTTCGACAGCGTGGCGACATCATCCGCGACGGATTCCTCCGAGGCTCCCTCCGCCCCCCAGTTGGAGACATAGGTGACCTCGTCATCCGTGACGCCGTAGGCGTAGCGGGTGGCCTCGATGTTCCGGGCGATGTACTTCGATTCCTTCTCGGCGCGGTTCGGTGCGACGGAGAACTGTTCGATGGCCATCGGCCAGGCAGTTCCTATGATCAGCGCGGACAGTACCATGAGTCCCGTCGCCAGCGCCGGGATGCGCAGGTCCCGGAGGACGACCGCGGAGAAGAAGGCCACCGCGACGAAGGCGGCAATGACCATGAGGAGGATCTTCGCGGGCAGAATAGCGTTGATGTCCGTGTAGGAACCACCGTAGAAGGAGCTGCCCTGGATTCCGCTGTGCTGCACGCTGAGCAGGTCGTAGCGGTCGAGCCAGTAGCCTGCAACATGCAGCAGCATCCACAGCCCTGCGGTGACGGCGAGCTGGATGCGGGCCGGGTTGGACATGCTCCCCCGCTCCGAGAAACCGTTGGTTCCCACCCGGATTCCACCGAGCAGGTAGTGCCCAACGAGAGCCACCAGGAACGCGACGATGAGTAGTGAGGACAGTGATCCCACAACCAACCTGAGCATCGGGAGAGTGAAGGCGTAGAAGCCGTAGTCTCGGTTGAACTGCGGATCGCTCACCCCGAACGGCGAACCGTTGAGGAACAGGGATACGGTCGTCCAATTCGCCTGGCCCACCACTCCGGCGAGGACACCGACGAAGAGCGGGACACCGAGCAGGACGCGCTTGAGTGACTGCTCGATAGCGGCACGGTAAGCGCGGATCGGGTTATCCGGATCAAAATTGAAACCATCGGTGATGTCTTTGGGGCGGTACTTGAATGCCAGGAACCCCGCGAGCCACACGATGAACGCGGCAACAGCCCCGAACACGAGGAACAGGATGATCCGGGTGAACAGGACGCGGGTGAACACACCCCGGAAGTCAACCTCGGAGAACCAGAGCCAGTCGGTGTAGTAACCGACGAGCATCGGGGCAACGAAGACGAACAGAGTAATGGTGAAAATGATTCCGCTGACTACCCGTGGGGGTCGTTTGAACGGCTTCTGGGGGCTAAGGCCGCTAGACAAGCCAACTCCTTTAATTAACGTGCGCGTGACGGATAGTATTCAACAGTACTTTCTTTTTCCTTATCCGAGACAAACGGGAGCATCCATCTCCATGCCAGTGACACCGGAGTCCCCCCGCACCCAGCAGGCCCTCAACAAGGCCATGATGGAGGCGGTCGAGCACGTCCACGCCGAAGGTTGGGATTCCTCCCCCATTCTCTTCGCCCTCGTCGAGACATCGACGCTCATCGACGAAGTTGGGGTGGTTGACCTCGTGGAGGATGATGCCCCACTGACCCTGGTACAGCAGGAGGCACTGCCTCCGCACATCGAGGGCGGTTCCGATGAGCTCGGTGACTTCATTTCGAGACTCGCGTGGCCCGAGCAGGTCACGGGGGTCATCCTGGCGCAGGAGATCCTCTTCCGTGACACGGCGGGAACCGACCCGGAGGATACCGAACCGGGTGGTGGTGGCCTGATCGAGGCGAAACCCGCGAGATTATTCTCGGGGGTGCTTCGCAGCGGTGAAGAGCTGACTCTACTGCAGTTGCGCCCCACCGAGGAGGAACTCGCGGCAGCGGGGCCCTTCGCGGAGGATGAGATCAGCCTGCGCGGGGGGCCGGGCGTCGCTCCCGGCGTCATCGCCGCCCTTCACTACACTTTCGAGCAGCAGGTCATCGACTGAACCCATGAGCGATCCGACCGGTGCACCCGCCCCCACGACGAGGAACACACTGATGTCCGTCACCGCCCCGCCCATGTTCCACTCCGTCCGTGGTCTCCGAGCCACTGCCGTGCTCGCGGCCACGTTGGTTCTCTCCGCCTGCACCGCGACCGGTGGAAACCCCACTGAGAACCCCGAACCTGTGTCCACCACCCGGGATGAGAACACCTCGGTGACAGTGACAACACCAGCGTCCTCCGTACTGGCGTCTGAATCAGGATCCTCCACCCCGGTGACAAGTAGCTCACGCACAACGACGAGTCCTGAACGAAGCCCCCGGAAACTGCCCCGTAGCGTCCAGGATGCCTATGAGCACTTCGGCAGCCTCGCTCCACGATCACTATTCGAGAAGTTCGACTCCTGCATGCCGAACGGTGTCGCCGACTCTTCGGCGTGCTCCGGCGAAGAGGTCGGGCAGTTCCAGTTCTTCGACAACGACAGCAAGGCCGCCTCCACGACCCAGTTGCTGACCGAACTGCGCAGCGCCCGGATCGTGCAGGACGACGGGGACGTCATCGTCGGCTGGTCCAGTATCGGTACCGTGGCGATCATCACCGTGGTGGATAATGCACGCGGCGTCGTCCTGCAGCAGATGATATCCACCGATGAGCAGGACCCACGGGAGCGCATCCTCGAACTCGGACTCGCGAGACGCGCCACGACGACAACGAGCGCCCCTTCGGTCACGGCATCAACGGAAACCGGTGAGAGCTCACCCGTACCCGCCACCAGCCGTGTCTCCGACTAGTCGGAGAGCTGATCCTCACAGGTGACGGCACTACCCGGGTGAGCGTCGTACGCGGCCATCTGGTCAATCGCATCAGAGAGACTGTCGACCTTCAGCACCGTCATCTCACCGTGATCACGGCTGACCGCCTCCGCACAGTTCGCCGTCGGCGCGAGGAACACCTCCGCCCCGGCGTCCCGGGCGGCACGGACCTTGTGCACGATCCCACCGATGGGCCCCACCGTACCGTCCGCGTCGATGGTCCCGGTTCCGGCCACGAAACGACCACCGTTGAGAAGTCCGGGGCTGAGCTTGTCCACGACGGCGAGACTGAACATCATTCCGGCACTCGGCCCCCCGATATCATCCAGATTGAACGTGACGGTGACCCCATCTGCCGGTGTGACTTCCATCAACACCCCCAGCAGGGGCACATCGGAGTCCTCGCCGTGGCTGCCGAGGGTGAGATCAAGAGTCTCCGGGCGACCCTCGCGGACAACATCAAGTCTTATCTGATCTCCCGGGGACTTTTCGAGCACGAGTTCCCGTACCTCTGCGGGCTGGGTAACCTCCCTGCCATCGACGGCCCGGATGACGTCCCCTTCCCGTACGACACCGTCGGCTGCGGAATCGGGTGAGGTACCGAGTACACGGACCTCCACTGGGCGATCGAGGTAGTCCATGGCAGCGATCGTCGCCGCGGCCTCCGAGTCGGAGAACTGAACCTCATTGCGTTCCGTGATCTCTTCCAGGGTCGTTCCCGGTGGAATGAAGTGGCTGATGGGCACGAGGGTGTCCTCTGACAACCAGCGCCGCACCGCTTGCGCGAACGTCATCCCTGTCCGGACCTCCACCGTCGTCATGTTGAGGTTGCCTTCGGTCTCATCGAGATCGGCACCAACGACATCAACAACCTCCACGCCCCGATACTCACCGAGAGTGTTGAATGTGGGCCCCGGCCCCTCCGCGGCGTAGGGGACGGTCAGATCGATCCCTGTCCCCGGGACATGATCCGCCATAGCGAGGAAGGTCAGCACGACCACGGGGAGAGCTCCGGCCAGAACGGTGCTTGTTCGTCGATTCACGCCTCCCAACGATACAGTCCCGTCACCCCGTTCCCGTCCCCGAACCGTCGGCACACCGACGCCCAGGGGGTCGCGGCCACTGTTCGCTGACAGCGTTGTCTCTGCAATGGCAAAGCTCTCGCGGCCGCCGGTAGGTTGGAGCCATGAACAACCATGGTTTTGGCTTCCGACCCGGTAATGATGACGATGACGACCGCAACGACGGTCAGGGCAACTTCGGTTTCTTCAGCTTCGGTCCGGGCATGGGCGGAGGCAACATGGGCAGTGGCGGCCTGGGCGACATGCTGAACCAGTTCGGCCAGATGCTGTCGGGCATGGGTTCATCCATGAACTCGCCCGATGGCCAGGGCGCGGTGAACTACGCCCTCGCGGAGCGTATCGCCCGCCAGCAGATCGGCCGTGTTCAACCGGTTCCCGCCAACCGGGTCACCGCCGTGACCGATGCCGTGCGGCTCGCTGAACTCTGGCTCGATGATGCAACCGAACTTCCCACTGCATCGACGCGAATAGAGGCCTGGAACGCCGAGACCTGGCTGGAGCAGACCCTTCCAGTATGGAAGCGGATGGTTACTCCCGTGGCCGAGCGGATGAATGAGGCCCAGTTGGAGTCGCTGCCCGAGGAGGCGCGGCAGATGATCGGCCCGATGCTGCAGATGATGAACCAGATGTCCGGCATGAACTTCGGAATGCAGCTCGGAAACGCTCTGGGGGATCTGGCACGCCAGGCCCTCACCGGGTCAGACTTCGGCCTCCCCGTCGCACCGGCCGGGGTCACCGCCGTTCTCCCCGTTCACCTGCAGGAAATGTCGAAGGGCCTCGACGTCCCGATGCAGGAAGCACTGTTCTACCTCTGTGTCCGGGAAGCAGCCCGTCAGCGTTTGTTCAAGCACGTCCCGTGGCTGGTCGAGCGTCTCGTCTCCTCAGTCGAGGAATACGCCGCCGGGCTGGTGATCGATACCTCCCACATCGAGGAGGCGGCCCGTGAGCTGAATCTGGAGAGCGGAGACCCGGCGCAGATCCAGGACGCGATGCAGCGCCTGCAGGGCATGGATCTCTCTCCCCGGATCTCCTCACGCAACGCGGGTGCGGCGTCCCGCCTGGAGACGATGCTCGCGCTCGTCGAGGGCTGGGTCGAGCTCGTCGTGACCGAGGCCATCGGTGACCGCATCCCTTCCACGGGCGCGATGAATGAGGCCTGGCGACGGCGGCGTGCCACCGGAGGTTCTGCGGAGCAGGCATTCTCGAAGGTCGTCGGCATCGAGTTCGCCGCGCCCAAGGTCGCAGAGGCCATGGAGCTGTGGCGCCGCGTCGAGGTGGCCGTGGGGGTGAAGCGCCGCGACGCCGTCTGGGACCACCCCGACTTCCTGCCGGTGGCCTCCGATCTGGAGAACTCCGCGGAGTTCATCGACGGCCTGCTCGACGAGGGCGGGGTGGATGACTTCGACCCCATCGCCGAGATCGACGCCCTAGAGAAGATGCTCGCCGAGGAAGCCGATCGGAAGGGTCCATCGGACGAGACGGACGCCGACGGGGACGATGGAACAGGCGACGAGCCACGTTCCTGATCTTCCCGTCACCCGGAACCCGCTGATCTGACGGTCTGCGGGTTCCTTCGAGGACGTGCCACCACGCGTCACCCGAAACGCTGGTATGCCTCCAGATAGCCTTTCGCCCGCTCCGCGTGCGGAGCACGGTCCGCCCACTCCCAGAAGGACGCATCATGTCCCGAGTGGATGAAGGTGTGCGTCAACTCATGCACGAGTACGGCGTCGAGTACGTAGCCGGGTACCTCGCGCAGCCGATCCGTGATGCGGATCTCCCCGGTGTCTGGACTGCAGGAACCCCACCGACGGGCCTGGTTACCCACCCACCGGACCGAGGTGAAGGTCGCCTGGCCGTCAAGAAACCTGCGATTCAGTTCCCGGGCGCGGGCCTCAAGCTCCACGTCCCCGGTGTGTACGGAGGTGGAGCGCCGCCGCACCTTCGCGACGATATCCGCGACCGCCTCCGCTTCCTGTGCCGCAGTGAGACGCGCGGGAATCCGCACGACAATCTTCCCGTCAATGATCCGACCAGAGACCGTCCGGGTCCGACGGGTCGAGCGGATCACCTCGATCTCGGGGAGTGTGGAACGGTGAGCCATGGAAACAGAGTCTATCTGTGATGCAGGGGTTGCACCGTTACCGTGATGCGACCTGTGGACAACAGACATGCGAGGTATCCGTGCCCGACAACAAAAATCTGATCCGCCTGGCTCCCACCGTCGGAGTCCACCTCCGTCTCGACGGCTCACTTCAGTTCGGACTGGACGCACGGTGGGCCGGGGTCGTCGACACGCTCCCCGGGGACACCGCCCGCCGGGTCCGTGAGATATTCTCCTCCGTCACCGTGCCGCTCTCCCCTGACCGATTGACCGGTGTCCTCACTACTGCGGGCGTGGATCCGACAGCAGCAGTCACCCTCGTGGATGAACTGATCGGCTACGGCATGCTGGTTCCCGTGGCACCGGAGAACACCCGGATCGGGGTTCTGGGCGAGGATTGTATCGCCGACGAAGTCCGTGAACTCATCACCGGATACGGAGCGGAAGTCTCGGGACGGCGCCCCGGCGAACGCCCCGGTGGATTCCTGCGCACATTCAGCCCTGGTGCGCCGGTGGTGATCACCGGCGCACCAGATCACCTACACGAACTGGCGGAGCCCGTCCTACAACGAGGTGGAGATGTCATCCCCGTAACCGTCATCGACGGTCGCGTCGTCCTGGGGCCGATCCGATTCAGCGGCTCGGGTCCGTGCTCATTTTGTGCTGCCCTGCACCGCATCGACACCGACCCCGATGCTCCCCGGGAAGCCCCCCGCTACGCCAACGGCTCCTGGGTACCGCCCGACCCCGTCATCGTGCGGACAGCGGCCGCGGCAGCAGCAGCTCTCGCCCTCCGCTGCGCCGGGCTCACCACACCATCTCCCGGACCAGAACGGTGTCTTCCACCCGCAGGTACGGTGCTCACGATTGATCCACACCGGTTCACCACCACCCACGATTCACTCGGGGTGCACCCCCACTGCCCGGCCTGCTGGGCCGCTGCTCAGCGGTGAGTGCCGACCAACATCAATCGGCTACGCCGTTGATGATGCCCAACACCTGACCGCCATACTTGTCCACCTTCACCGGGCCGACGCCGCTGACCCCGAGGAGTTCGCGTTCATCGGTGGGCATGGCCTCGGCGATCGCCATGAGGGTCGCGTCGGAGAAGACGATGTAGGCGGGTACCTGTTCCTCGCGGGCGGTCTCCGCGCGCCAGGCCCGCAACTGCTCGAAGAGCTCATCATCGGCACCACCGGGGCAGTCGAGACAGCGTCGGAGAACCTTCTCCGCGGGACTCTCCAACTCCGTGCCACACACCCGGCACCGTTTCGGGCGGTTGCGGGGTGCACTCCGTTCCACCGGCTCAGGATCGATGACGATCCCGTCGAGGAAACGGGTCCGTTTCCTCGACTTCCGTCCCCCCTCCTGGCGGGCGAGTGCCCAGGAACAGTACAGGTGGATGCGGGCACGGGTGACACCGACGTAGAACAGTCGGCGTTCCTCCTCTATCTGGTGGTCACCCGCCTTGATCGCGTGGCTGATGGGCAGGGTGCTCTCGACGAGTCCGACGAGAAACACCGCATCCCATTCCAGCCCCTTCGCCGCATGGAGGGACGCCAGCGTCACCCCCTGGACCGTCGGCGGATGCTTGGCCTCGGCCCGATTCTTCAACTGCACGAGCAGACCGTTCATGTCCAGGTCTGGGGTCGCGAGGCCGAGTTCGTGGACCAGCTCGACGAGGGCGTTGAGTGACTGCCAGCGTTCTCTGGCCTGTGCTCCCTCCGGTTCCTCCGGGGTGAGACCGAGAGGTGCGAGCGCAGCACGGGCGATGATGCGAAGCCCGGGACCGACCGCCTCATCCGGGAGGTCATCGCGCTGCGCGACGCGCACCAGTTCGGTGATGGCCTTCCGAACTTCAGGACGGTTGAAGAATCCCTCACCACCACGCACCTGGTAGACGATTCCGGCCTCGGAGAGCGCCTGCTCGAACACCGCGGACTGGGCGTTGATGCGGTAAAGCACGGCGATCTCGGCCGGTGGAACCCCGGAATCGATCAGATCGGCGATCTTCTTCGCCACAGCGGCCGCCTCCGCGGGTTCGTCATCGTAGACGGAGAAATCCGGTTCCGGCCCCGGATCCCGCATACCTGTGAGTTCGAGCCGGGTACCGGCCACCCGGCCCTTCGCCCGGCCGATCACCGCATTGGCGAGCCGGGTAACCTGCGGGGTGGAGCGGTAGTCGCGTTCAAGTCTGGTCAGGGTCGCGTCAGGGTACTTCCGGGTGAAGTTGAGCAGGAAGTCAGGGGTGGCCCCGGTGAAGGAGTAGATGGTCTGGTTCGCGTCACCAACCACCGTGAGATCGTCACGGTCACCGAGCCACGCGTCGAGCACCCGCTGCTGCAGCGGGGTGACGTCCTGGTACTCGTCGACGACGAAACTGCGGTACTGCTCATGGAACTCCTCGGCGACTGCGGGGGCGTTCTCCAGGGCGGCGGCGGTGTGCAGGAGAAGATCGTCGAAGTCGAGGAGCATCCCCTCCTCGGAGGTTTTGGCCTGCTCGTAGCGGCGGTAGACCTCCGCGACCTTCTCCGCGGCCACCGGCGGGGTGCGGTGAGTACCCTGGATCGCCTGCGCGTAGGCATCCGGGGTGATTAGTGAGGCCTTCGCCCACTCAATCTCACTCAGCAGGTCACGGACCGTTTCCGTGCTGGAGTCCACCCCGACGCTGCGGGTGGCGCGTCCGACGAGCGGAAACTTGTTGTCGAGCAGATGCCAGGGGAGGTCACCGGCAACCTGCGGCCAGAAGTACCGGAGCTGTCGGCGGGCTGCGGCGTGGAAGGTGCGCGCCTGCACCCCGCCGATACCCATGCGGGCCAGCCGGTGCCGCATCTCACCCGCCGCGCGGGCGGTGAAGGTGACCGCGAGCACCCGATTCGGACTGACGAACCCCTGGTCGATGAGGTGTGCGATGCGGTAGGTGATGGTACGGGTTTTTCCGGTCCCGGCACCCGCGAGGATGCAGACCGGACCACGCGGCGCGGTCGCGGCCACCCTCTGGTCCGGGTCCAATTCGTCCAGGTTGATCGCCATGGTGTCCCTTCAAAAATCAGTGTTCGGTGTCCGTGGCGGCGGCCCGGGTCCGGGCCCAATCGACGATCATGCGGTGTGCGATGGAACCGGGCGGTGCGATGACCACCGATTCATCGAGGATATCTCTCGGACCGGCCCACATGATCTCCGCGAGTTCCCCGTCGGTGCCCCACTGAGCATCGACGTCATCGGTGACGGCGGTGAACCCGATCATCACCGAATCCGAGACGGGCCACGGCTGGCTACCGACGTAGCGGATGTCGCGACACCTTCGCCCGGTCTCCTCCGCGACCTCGCGGGCGAAAGCCTGTTCCAGGCTCTCGCCCGGCTCCACGTATCCGGCCACCAGCGAGAAGAAATCGTTGCGGGCGTTCCGGGCGAGCAGTATCCGCTCGCTCCCAGCAAGTTCAATGAGCCCGATGACAGCCGGATCCAAGCGGGGGAAGTACTCTCCTCCGGCACCGTTAACCGCCCGACTCCCGGTATCATTCCAGGTCAGTGCCGATCCGTCGCGCGGATCGAAGCGGAGGCGTTCGGTGGTACGAAGGACGGCCACGGCCCGGCCGACGGTACGGAACCAGGCGCGACGATCGAGATCCCGGGGAGCAACCTCGCGGGTCGCCTCCGTCCGCGATCTAATCACGGTAGCTGCCACGTCGTCGACGCGCAGAGCGTAGTCACGGTCAACGGTCCCCCGGGTGGTGCCCACCTCAAGCAGCACTCGACCGTCGGTGGGCACCCCGAGGGCCGTGAGCTGGCGCGTCGTCAGGTATACGGCGGTGAGATCCCCGGACATCAGGGCCGTGTCCCGCACGGTCACACAGAGATGGTTCTCATGCACGACGGGCACCGTTTCCGCCGGTTCACTGATACGGGTGTCTGGTTCGGGAAACGTCACTTACCGGACACATCCTCCCGGAAGACACGGCGCACGAACAGCAGCCGGTCCCCCGGTTCAACGGTTTCGGCCTCTGGTGAGTCGATGCGGTAGAGCTCACCCGAGCGCACGACACCGAGCACGATGTCCGCGAGATGACGCGGGTTCGCGCCGACCTCGTCCTCCCCGACCAGCCGCTCGGCGATGGAGAAGCCCTCGTCCGGGGACAGCAGATCCTCCATCATCTCCACGACGGACGGGGTGACGGTCGCAAGGCCGAGCATCCGGCCGGCGGTCTCGGAGGAGATCACCACGGAGTCAGCGCCCGATTGCTTCAACAGGTGCAAGTTCTCGGACTCCCGCACACTGGCGACAATCGTCGCGGCCGGGGCAATCTCCCGGACGCTCAGGGTCACGAGGACGGCGGTGTCATCCATGTTGGGGGCGACGACGACGGCCCGGGCCCGGGTGACACCCGCGAGTTTGAGGACGTCGGCCTTCGTGGCGGAACCGTGAACGGTGACCAGCCCCTGACTGGACGCCATGTCGAGGGAGTGCCGGTCCGTGTCGACGACAACGATCTGGCTGGGCGGGGTTCCGTCGGCCATGAGAGCGGCGACGGCGGAACGCCCTTTCGTGCCGTAACCGACAACGACGGTGTGGTTGCGCATGCGCTTCCTCCAACGCTGGATCTGCAGTGCCCGCCGGGTTTCCTCGGTGAGCACGGACAGGGTGGTACCGACCAGGAGGATCAGGAAGGCGATCCGGATCGGGGTGATGATGATGATGTTGATCAGACGGGCGTTCTGGGTCACCGGGGTGATGTCCCCGTACCCGGTCGTGGACAGCGACACCGCCGAATAATAGACCGCATCAATGAATGTGAGATCCTCGGAGTACCCGTCCTTGTCCGCGTAGACCATCATGGCGACGAGCGCCAGCAGAATCAGTGCGTACACAACCCTGCGCGCGATCAGTGTCCACGGGGAGAAGTAGCGCTGCCCGGGGATGCGGATGATGTTGAGCAGCGCATGATCGGGAAGATCATCGAGTTCGGTGTCGCTGCGGAATCGCTCGCGGAAGCTCTTGCGCATCTCGTCTCCGTGTTCTGTTCGTCTCGCGGTGCCGGTGAACCGTGTCCGGGATGTACCCACCCGACGGTGAGGCACCCTACAGCAACAGCGCCAGTTCTCCGGCGTCTGGTAGCTTACCCGGCTCAAGGGTGTGGTCGGGTCCGATGTAATGGAAAGCCGCCCTGATCTCCCCCGGATCAACAGCGCGTCCCATCCGTTTAGACAGCAACTGGGCCCAGGCCAGGCGGTAGACTGCCAACTGAACAACGGCAGCATCGAGGTCTCGTCCGGTCGGTGGTTGTCCCGTCTTCCAGTCCACGACCATCCAGCCCTTGTCCGGAACCGTGCCCTCGTGGAACACCGCATCCATCCGGCCACGAACGACGTGCCCGCCGATGGTGATCTCGAAGGGCTGCTCCACGTACGCGGGGGTACGATCCGCCCAACGGCTGGCGAGGAACGCCTCCTTCAGGCGTGCGAGCTCCGGGCCCTGAATCTCCTCCTCCCCCAGCCCCGGGAGTTCATCCTCGTCCAGCAGACTGGTGGCACCGTACCGGTCCTCGATCCACTGGTGCAGGGCGGTTCCTCGCTTCGCGTAGGTATTGGGTTTGAACGGCACCGGACGCCGCAGCCTGCGGGCGAAGGCCGTGGCATCCCGGGCTACAGCGACCAGGTCGGAGGCGGTGAGCTCGCGGCCGATTTCCACGTCGACGACAGGGGTATCCAGGCGCCGTTGTTCCTCGATCAACGCGGTCACTTCCTGCTCCCAGAGTTCCTCGATGTCCCCGTCACGGCCCGGCGCGGGCGGGTCGACAGCGGCGGCTCGGACGAGTTCGGCGCCACGGCGCACGGCATCAGCCCGCGCCCCGAGGTGGCCCGGGGGGAACACCGCGTCGGAGACCTCGACATCACTGTCCGGGGTCGCCGTGTTCTTCTCCTCCGGCACGGTATCCGGTTCGTGCCAGTGCGCCACAGATCCCGGCTGAATACGGCGAATCTCGTCGAAATGCACGTACGGCGCGGCGGTCGTTCCGGTGTCGCTCACTTCGGAACCTGTGACGTAGAGCAGTCGTTCGGAACGCGTCAGTGCGACGTAGAAGAGCCGGGTGTTCTCCTCCTCGAGCGCGGCGCGAAACTGGCTGCGGTGTTCCTCCATCGCATTCTCCAGATCTTTCCTGTTCTCCGCGTCGACAGTATCCAGGACGGGGCTTCCGACGCTGTCGGTCGCATCCTCGCGGGCGTCGCCGCGCAGCGTGGCAGGCACCTTGGTGACATCGGTGAGCCAGGTCTCCACCGTGACCCGGGGTGAGGTGGCATCGGTGTAGGTGCGGTTGTCGGCATGGAGCACGGCGACGGTGTCCCACTCCAGTCCCTTAGCCTTGTGCACGGTGAGGATCTGCACCCTGTCCGCATTGACCCGGACCTCGCCGGGTTCGAGTCCGTCCTCTTGTTCCCGGGCCAGGGAGAGATGGTCGAGGAAGCTGCGCAGTGACGCACCCGGGATCTGTACGAAAGCGGCGACATGTTCATGGAAACGGTCGAGGTGCACCGTCCCTGTGACTCCGTCCGCACCGGGGTCGGCGCGGGCCAGAATTTCGGTGCGGATCCCGGTGATCCGTTCGATGTCACCGAAGATCTCCCCCAGGTTGTATCCGAGGGAACGCGTGCGCAGGTACCGCAGGTGCGCGGCCAGGCGACGGAGTCGGCCGAGCCCCTCCACACTGTAACGCTCGGGTTCACCGAGATCTGCGACGGCGTCAGTGAGCCCGGCGGTGGTGGTGTCGTCCCCGGCGGGCAGGACGTTGGTGATGATCCGGTGAAGTCGGGCGAGAACCGGATCCTCGGGAATCCCGTCCCCGGTGTCGGGGACCGGCTCCGCGGGTTCATCCCGCTGCGCGGCGGATCCCGTGGCTCGACCGGTGAGATTCGTCGCCCGGTCGGCGAGCGCCAGGATGTCAGCGACTCCCAGACCGACGTACGGGCCGGTGAGGATGCGGAGCGCCGCCTGATTGTCCCCGGGGCGGACCAGCATTGTCGCAAAGGCCACGAGGTCGGCGACCTCGGGGATGTCGAGGAGCCCTGCGAGGCCGACGATCTCGACGGGGATGCCCCGTTCCCCGAGTGCCGTCGCGATGGCTGCTGAGTGTTTCCTCTTGCGCACGAGGACGGCACCGGTGAATTTCCTGCCGCTGCTCCGGCGCTCGGTGTAATCGGCGGCGAGCTGGTCAGCGAGCCATTCGACCTCGGCCGTGGAATCCGCGAACCAGCCCAGCCGCAGGGCACCTGCGGATGATCCCGGCCGGGGTTGGAGTGGCTGCACCGCCCGGTGTGGTGTGTTCTCCGGCCCAAGGACACTGCGGGACACCGCGTTCGCCGCGGCGAGGATCTCGGGTGGGTTGCGCCAACTGGTGACCAGCTCCATCTTCGGTGCCGGTTGTGGCGGGGCGGTCGGATCGTGCCGGTCGATGCGGGGGAAGTCCGTGACGAAGCGGGTGAGGTTCGCCGCCGTCGCGCCGCGCCAGCCGTAGATCGACTGCATCGGGTCGCCGACGGCGGTGACCGTGAGGGAGGGGTCGGTTCCCCCGAAGAGACTGGACAGCAGCACCCGCTGGGCGTGCGATGTGTCCTGGTACTCGTCGAGCATGACGACGCGGAAGCGGCGGCGTTGACTGTAGCCGACCTCCGGGTGTGTGGCGGCGAGCCGGGCCGCGAGCGACATCTGTTCCCCGAAGGTGATCACGGTGCGGCGGGTGAGTTCAGCGCGCAATTTTTCGACGAGCGGGAGGAGCGAGAGTCGCAGGAGCTGCCGGTCACGGATGTTCGCGGTCTTCTGCGCGAGTTTCTCCTTCTGCCGTGGCCCAGGCGGGAGCTCATCGAAGAGACTGACGAAGGGGTCGGTCTCCTCGATAATGCCCGCGGCGTCGACCATGTGGTTGTCCATGTCCGCGGACAGGGCGAGCAGCGTATCGACAACGTGGGCACGTCCCGTTTCCATGGGCAGGTCACCGCGGTAGGAACCGACGAGATCCCACGCGATCTGGAAGAGCTCGGTTCGGGTGATCAGGCGGGCGGAGGGCTCCACGGGGAGCAGTAGCCCGTATTCTCCGATGAGCCGACCCGCGTAGGAATCATAGGTGGACACGGTCGGGGTGATGGCCCGGAGATTGTGTTCCAGGGCCCCGGTGGGGTCGAGATCCCGGAGCCGGGGGATCCCGGCGAGGGTGGCCAACCGCGCACGGATACGCTGGGAGAGCTGCTGTGCGGCTTTCCGGGTGAATGTGAGGCCGAGAACCTGGTCGGGAGCTGCGAGACCGGAGGCGACGAGCCACACCACACGCGCGGCCATCGTCTCCGTCTTGCCCGCACCGGCCCCGGCGACGACGAGCAACGGCCCGGGATCGGCACTGATGATGGCGGCCTGCTGCTCCGTGGGGGCGTGCTCCTGCCCGAGCCACCGGGACAGCAGCACCGGGGAGAGTTTTTCAGCGGGCATCGGTGAGCACCCGTCCTTCCTCCTGCGCGGGGCACATGCGGCGCAGTGAGCACCGTTCGCAGGAATCGTTGATCCGTGCGGCAAGGCGGGGGCCCCGCACGGACGCGGCGAGCTTCGGCAGCGTTGCGGCGAGATCCGCGAGCTCCTCCGGGGTTTTGGCGGCCTGGTCGCGGGTGGTGATCTTCGCCGAGGAGGTGCCCGGATAGACGAGCACTCCACCGCCGACCGCTGCCACGGCGTCCGGGTCATCGGCGTCGGTGACCCGGACCCGCCCGGGCCCGCCGTCGGTGGTGGTGTCGGGGACGACCTTTCCCCTCGACAGGGCGAGCTGGTAGGCGGCGAGTTGCGCGTGCTCCCCCATCGATTTCTGGGTTGGTGGGTTGGCACCGGTCTTCAGGTCGACGACGACGAGGGCGCCGTCCTCGGTGCGCTCCAACCGGTCCATCCGGCCGGTGACGACCAGCTCCCGACCATCCCCGGTGGTGCCCACCGTGACGGACACCGGAACCTCCACCCCCACGGTGGTGAACACCGACCGGGACACCGTCAACCAGGTAGCGGTGCGCTCGATGAGTCGATCCCACGCGGCGAGGTCGATAGGGGTGCGCCAGGCCGGGGTTCCAGTGAGTTCGAGGACGCGGGTGTAAGCGTCACGCACCATCCGCGCGGCTGTCTCCCGGTCGGCGCCATCGCCCACCGCCTCGGCGAACCCGTGTGCGAGGATACCTGCGATGAGGTGCAGCGGGATCTCCTCGTCGGTATCCACGCGACCGAGAACGGCACGCAGCGGACACGCCGCTATCTGTTCGATCTGCGACGGTGACAGCGTCACCCGTTCTCCCACCGCCCGGACCGGGGCGTCGGTCGACGGCCCGGCGAGTCCCCACCACTGTTCCGGATCAGCACCCGGAACCCCCGCATCCGCGAGCCGGGCGAGTTGGCGGGCCGCCTGTTTCCGTCGACTCCCGAGGGCACCCGGATCACACACCACCCGGCGCAGTTCACCGACCATGGCAGGCACAGACAGCAATCGGGTGCCCACCGCGACACCGTCATCAGGCCCCGCGTCCGTGGCTCCAGGGTCGACCGGGCCGACACCCGTTGCGCGGCGTACCTCCACACCAAGCTCGTCAAGGAACCGCGACGGCTCCAGCACCTCGTTTCCCTCCGGGGTATCGAGTGCCGTGACCAGCAGGGTATCCGTGGAACGGGTGCACGCGAGATGGAACAGTCGACGCTCTTCCGCCAGCCGCTCCACGGAACGGGAGATGTAGACGTCGGGATCAATACCGTCATCGAGGAGATCCACGAGCTCCTCCTGCCCGAATAGGGTTCCGGTTTCCGAGGTCGTCGGCCAAGTGCCTTCCTGCACACCCGCGACGACGACCGTGTGCCACTCCCGGCCACCGGCGGCATGTGCGGTGAGGAGATGCACCGCGTCCGGTTCAACACCGCGCCGGTCCCGGGCACCGGTCGGCAACTGTTGTTCGGTAATGTGCCGGACAAAGCTGGCGAGCCCTGCCGTGGGACGACGCTCAACGAAGTCACCCGCGGCATCAAACAGCGCCATCATCGCGTCAAGATCCCGATCCGCCTGGGAACCTGCGGTCCCACCGCGCAGCGACGCCGCGGAGAGGCGGTCGGCGAGACCCGTGGCATTCCACAGCTCCCACAGAACCAGCTCCACGGATCCACCAGAACGCTGCGCCGCGGCACCCACGGCAAGGACCGAACGCACCCGGTCAAGGATGTCCGTCTCCCGCTCCGTGAGGAAATCCGTCGCGGAGGCATCTCCTGATTCCGGGGCACCATTCAGCACCCCGGCCGCAGCCCCGTGCGGGAGCACAAGATCCGCGAGGACGTCCATGGCACGGCGCTTTCCACCACGACGGAGCTCGCTCTGCCGCAGCCCCCGGAGGAGCCGACGCAGGGTGACGGGGTCCGCACCCCCCACCGGGCCGAGTACCAGTTCCTCCACCTCCGTACGTTCGAGCGGAGCATCGAGCGCACGCGCAGCCAACAGGACGGCCGCGACGATCCGTTGCTCCGCCAGAACCGTGTCCGTCGGATCAAGCTGGACCGGAACCCCAGCCGCCAACAGTGCACGCCGGATCGGGCCGAGGACACCCGTGGAACGGACAACCACAGCCATTCGCGGCCAGGGCACCCCGTCCATGAGATGCGCCCGGCGTAGGACATCCGCCACCACCACATCCTGCGCCGTGGCGCTGTCACAGATCACGGCTTCACGGTGTTGAGGAGTTCGGTGCGGTGTGTCCAGCACCAGTTCCCCCGTGCACGGATAGCGGGTCAGAAAATCGAGGTCAGCGCCGCGAAAACGGAACACCGCCTGCCCGGGATCTCCGGCGATGACGGTCAACCGGGTCGAGGGGATGAACAACTCCAGGAGTTCCGCGGTCCGCGGATCAAGATTCTGGGCGTCATCGATCAGCAGAGTATGAAGTGCCGCGCGCTGCCGCTCCAGGAGGCCATCATCCAGAGCCAAGGACTCGATGGCCACGGTGACCAACTCGGAGGCATTGTAACGACGTACCCCGCCCAGTGCCATCGTCTGCTCGTACTCACGGAGAAACTCACCCGCCGCGCTCCAGGAAGGTCGTCTGTGTGTGATACCGAGCCGTACGAGTTCCTCCGGACCCAGACCGCGTTCAACCGCACGGAGAAGAAAATCCCGGAGCTGACGAGCGAACCCGACCATCGTCAATGCGGGCCGGAGTTCAGGAGGCCAGGTACCCAACTCGTCCTCCGCGTGCCCGGCCAACAGTTCCCGGATAACGGCGTCCTGCTCAGCACCCGTGATCAACCGGGGAGACTGTTCCCCGGAACGGGCAGCAGCAGCCCGAAGCAGTGCGAAGGCGAAAGAGGGGGCAGACCGGACGAGTGGCGTGGAGCCCGCAAAATCGGGGACGTCCCACAAACGGTCCGCGAGAACCCTGCGAAGCCGCCCGGCAGCTTCCTTCGACGGCGTGATCATCAGCAAACCGTCGGGATCCACCCCCGCGCGGAGCCTCGCCAGGGCAGTCTCCACCAACAATGAACTGACCCCATGCCCCGCAGCGCCGGTCACCCGCCAAATCCCGGTTCCCCCAGTGATCAGATTCGCTGCTTCGGTAGACCACGTCAGCCGCAGACGCCCCGGAGTGTCCGTCAGCCGACGCAGACGGACACTGGGATTCGGTGGGGGCGCGAGATGATTCCAGGATCCCCCACCGACGGTAGAACGGGGTTCAGACATGCATCACAGTCTGTCAGACACCCCGGACAGAAGAAGATCCACCACTCGGGCAAGCTTCGCACTGACGTTCGGGTCCGCATCATCGAGCAACGCGTGGAGGTACAGCCGGTAGAGCAGTGCCCGTCGCATGAGCTGCCCGATATCAGGCAGATGTGAATAACGCGCGATGATGCCATCATCGACCGCACCGGCAACGAGGGCGTCCACGATGACCTGTGCCGCCGTGTACCCGTGCGGGTGAGCGACCCCGACGATGTCTGTGACCACCGGCGGAAGACTCCCGGAATAGAGCGTCGTGGCAAACATGTCAGCGTGCCCGACCTGTCGCACGCCACCGACCGGCTCCAGCGTTCTTGACACCAACGCCGCCATGGTCATCCCAGCCCGCTGGGTCTCACTCGCTGTCGAATCCAGACCGAGCGCCGGGGCCAGCACCGCAGCCGGATCCGGAGACCACGCAGCACGATCCGCGATCGCGAAGAGATCGGTGACACCATCCGGGGTGCCGACTGGCGCGGTGAGATGCTCCGCAACCGGAAGCTCTGCGAGGGCGTCAGCCAACCGCAGAGCCGCGGCGACCGTCTCATCCACCCTGGCGAGAAGTTCCCCCTCCAGAAAGGTCGTGGCACGCCAACCGGACACGACGTAACGTCCGTCGGTCGAGCGCACCGGGCGTGCCGGGCGGACCCCGTCGGGGCGAAGGTGCTCCCGGACCTTCGCCGACCAGCTCGCGGCGACCGGGTCGAGGACACGACTGATCACCGTCTGCCCCACCCGCCAACCGTTGTCCCAGGCAGGGCCGACAGGTTGCGGGGCCGGGCCTGATGCACGAAAGATTCCGCACACGTAGTCAGGCAGCTCAGGATGAGTATTGTCCATGTCTGCCAGGTTACCGCCCGTGGACGACGGCGCGGGACCGGATGTGCCGGTTCATTGCCGGAGCCACCAGGTGTTGATCCCCCCGGACAATGAGACCACATCTGTGAATCCGGCTCGTTCGAGCAGCAACGCAGCCGCCCTCGATCGGACCCCCGCCGCACAGTAGAGGGCCAACGGAGTCGTCCGAGGAACGTCCGTCAACGGACCGAACTCTCCCTTTTTCAGCGCGCTCAACGGTACCTGGACCGGGTCTCCCAGGACACCACCGGCCCATTCGTGGGGTTCCCGGACATCGACCAGCCGCACCCCGGCGTCGACGAGCGTGGGCCAGTACGACACATCCGTCTCGCGGATCCCGTCCCCGGTATTCGACACCGGCGGAGCGCAGCCGTCGTGTTCCTCCTGTGGAGCACTGTGCCGCAGTGCAGCAGAACCGGGTTGTCGTTCAAAGCGGACGATACGCATCGTCGCCTCAGCCCCGTCCCAGAGCGCGAGCCGACCAACCAACGGGGTTCCCGTCCCCGTAACCAGTTTGATCACCTCCGTGGCCATGATCGTCCCGACCACTCCCGGCAGAACACCGAACACCCCGCCTTCAGCACAGGTGGGCACACTGTTCGGAGCCGGTGGCTCCGGGTAGAGGTCACGGAGTGTGTATCCGTCGTTAAACACGGAAACTTGCCCGGAGAAACGACTGATCGAGCCCCAGACCAGAGGAATCCCCCGGTCCGCGCAGATGTCGGCGACGAGGTACCGGGTGGCGAAATTGTCTGACCCATCAACGACGACATGCGGTTCCAGGTCGTCGAGGATCCTGTCAGCGGAAGCCTCGACCAGCCTCGTGTTCCAGGTTCTTACGGACACCAGCGGGTTGAGATTCGTGATGAACCCGGCTGCCGAGTCCACTTTCGGGGTACCCACCGCTGCTGCGGGGTGGATGACCTGACGCTGGAGATTGCTCACATCGACCTCGTCATCGTCGATGATTCCGAGAGTTCCGATTCCGGCTGCCGCGAGGTACTGGAGAACCGGGGATCCGAGCCCACCCGCTCCAACACAGAGAACCCTTGCTCCCGCCAACCGCTGCTGCCCGACAATGCCGATTCCGGGCAGGCTCAGATGCCGGGCGTAGCGGGCCGCGGCACCCGGGGGAAGCGCTACGGGTTCGACGGGCAGGCCCGGTGACTGTTCGGAATACGTGGGCTGCAATGACGATGTTTCAGGCATAAGGATAAGGCCAGGGGTTGTATCGGCATACCGCGCCATCATCGGGGTACACCTCGGTGGGACTGATTCCGGCGAGCACCGAATTGGACAGTGACAGTGTCTGCTGCATCATTACCGGAGCTAGCTCCCCGGCACCGCCGCAGGGTTCGTGAGCGGTGAATCCGATGCCGTGTCCGACCTCATGGTTCACCAGGTATTGACGGTAGGATCCGATATCCCCGTCGAAAGGGAGCGCACCGCGAATCCACCGGGATTCATTGAGCAAAACCCGGTTACCGTCGGAATAGAAGCAGCTCGTCTCCATCTCAAGCGAATGCCCACAGACCTCATGGGTCGTGCCGACGGAGGTCAGTTGGATACGGAGATCCGGAATTCGGGGATCATTGCCGTCGATGTGCTGGAACGCGAAACGTGTATCCGCGATCCAGCCGCGCGGGTCAGAAAGCGTCGCATCCACCATTGCGGAGACCGCGTCATCCCCACCGTAGACGGCGGGATCCAACCCCTCCTCAACCTCGACGACATAGGTGAAGGTCTTCTCCCCCCTGCCTACCGGAGGCCCGGCGAAACCGACCGTGCGAAACTCTCCGGTGCCTTTCTCCGAGTACGGGGCACCCGGGGGCAATTCGCCGTTCGGAAGATTCGGACGGGTGGCGTAGGCGGGATTCGGACTGTCCCCGAGTCCGTGTCCCGGCCCCGAGGTTGCAGCCTCCGACGACACCTTCCCGGGCCGGTCCCCGGACTTCTCTTCCGCCGTGCCCCGGGTAACAGATTCCGGCGCTACACCAGTTGGCGCAGGTTCGTGGGCGTCCGTGGTGAAGATGCTGACGAGAACCCACACGGTGATCACGATGAGCACCGGGATGGCATAGGCGCGCCATCCGTATTCCCGGGCGAAGCGTACAAGCATCGGTTCCACGTCTCTTCAGGTCTCTCCAGGTACGGCGGCCGGTCAGGTGTCACCGATGATCAGTGCAGGAATCCGACGGGGCGGGATGTCGTTGTGCCGACCTCGATGTAGGCGATGCGACTGTTGCGTACGAGAACAACACGGCCCTTGTCATCGGTGAGACGAAGGATACCGTTGTCATCGGCGAGTGCCTCAGACACCTGCGTGACGACGGCGTCCTGCTCTTCGTTGCTGCTGACCACCACTTCGCGGGCGGTGTCGGAAAAACCGATCTTGATGTCCACGGTGTGTCTCCTCGGGTTTCGTCAGATGTCATCGTGCCCCCGGGACCTACCGGTACGTTTGGGACACGGACATGGGGTTTGAGTTTCCACCGGGGAGCCTACGCGCACGGACATTCGAGCGCACATGGCCCCGGGGTCAGCCACTATGATGCGGCGACGCCGGGAGGGCCACAGGCGACGATGACACCACCGGTAACAAAGCGGAGTGACGGGGTGTGCCCGCAGCGGGTCCAGGGTGCCCGGTGATCGCCGACGAGGATACTATGGAGGGGTGTCTGAACAGAAGCTGAAGCCCACGTTCGCCGAACTCGGCGTCGCCAAGGAGATCACCGATGCGTTGGCCTCATCCGGCATGGTCCGGACCTTCGCCATCCAGGAACTGACTCTGCCGCTCGCGCTCGCCGGAAAGGATCTCATCGGACAGGCCCGTACCGGCATGGGCAAGACGATGGGCTTCGGCGTGCCCCTCCTGGATCGGGTCTTCGATGACGCGGACGTGGAGGAGCTGGACGGAACCCCGCGGGCACTGGTAGTGACGCCGACGCGCGAACTGGCGGTCCAGGTCGGCGAGGATCTTCGGAGGGCATCAACCAACCTTCCGATCCGAATCCTGACTATCTACGGCGGACGGCCCTATGACGAACAGATTGAGGCACTGGATGCGGGGATAGACGTGGTTGTCGGTACACCGGGACGTCTGATCGACCTCTACAATCGGGGCTGCCTCCAGCTCGATCACGTCGCGGTACTGGTTCTCGACGAAGCCGATGAGATGCTCGATCTCGGTTTCCTCCCCGACATCGAGAAACTGTTGAAGGCACTCACCCACAAACATCAGACGATGCTGTTCTCTGCGACGATGCCGGGACCGATCATCTCTCTGGCGCGCACCTTCATGGACCGTCCCGTACACATCCGCGCCGAGGAGGTGGGCGCGGCAGCCACCCACGCGAGCACCCGACAGGTCGTGTTCCAGGCTCACAGGATGGACAAGACCGCAATCCTCTCTAAAGTCCTCCAGAGCAAGAATCGTGGAAGAACGATCATCTTCGCCCGGACGAAACGAAACTGCGCCACGATCGCGGAGGATCTCGCAGCGAGAGGATTCGCGGTTGGCGCGGTGCACGGGGACATGGGGCAGCCCGCCCGGGAAAAATCACTGGACGCATTCCGCAACGGAACTGTGGAGATCCTGGTCGCCACGGACGTCGCGGCCCGGGGCATCGATATTGATGACGTGACCCACGTCATCAATTACCAGACACCCGATGACGAGATGACCTATGTGCACCGGATCGGCCGGACAGGCCGCGCCGGACACACCGGCATCGCAATCACCCTCGTGGGCTATGACGAGATGGTGAAATGGGAACTGATCAACAAGGAACTCGGCCTCGAACAACCTGATCCTCCAGCATGGTTCTCCACGTCACCGGAGCTCTTCGAGGCTCTGGACATTCCCGAGGGCGCCGGGGAGAACATCGGCCCGGCACGCAAGGTCTTCGGCGGCCCCTCCGTCACCAAACCCGCGGGGCCCCGACAGGGCGGGCGGCGCCCGCAGCGTGACCACTCCGCGCCCGGAGCCGGGGGCCGGAACAGATCTACACGAGGCACCCGCCGATGAGTTCCCGTACCCGGGTGCACGTCGCCTCCGGGAGTGGCCCACTCCGCCGCACCCGGGGCGATCTCATCGCCACCACTGTCATAGCAGGGGTCTCCCTGGTTGCCGTCGGTGTGGTCTGGGCGAACTCCGAATCAGGCGCAGCTCACCTGACGACGGCACCGGAATCCTTTGTGTCCACCACCACCGACGCGTCAATTCCGTTTGATCTCCATGAGGCCTGGCGCGCGGCGGACGCGGCGGTACCTGCCCAGGCCCGCCCGGTGACAGCAGCAGGTCTCGTACTGACGGCGGTGGATGGTGTCCTCACCGCCCGCGATCCGAACTCGGGTGACGCTGTCTGGAGCTACCGGCGGGACAACCACCCGATCTGCTCCCTCGGTGCAGCCTTCGATCGGGTGTACGCAACTTATCTCACCCAGGCGGGATGCGGGGACGTCATTGGGTTTGAGGCATCCACGGGCGAGTATCGCGCGGCCCGGTCTTCCCCGGCCCCGGACGAGACGGTTCCCATCCGCTCCAACGATGCCGTGGGAACCGTCTCCGCGGAACGCGTCGAGCTATGGCGCAATGACCTCGTCCGAACCGTCGAATATGGCGAGGTGGAGGCGAAACAGGAACCCGCCCTGCAGCCAAACGAGGACTGCGTGATCGACTCGGCGTTGACCCGGACCGGTAACCTCGCGGTGGTGGAGCACTGTCCGGCATCCGATGAACACGGTGCCGGATACTGGCTACGGCTCCAGAAACGGGATCCGGAGGATTCCCGGAAACCGGAGATCATTGCGGAGGCGTTCCTGGGTACCGAGAAGGCGGAGATAGTTGTCATCGGACAGAATGGCGCCGGAGTGTACCTGGCGGGTTCCGAGACCCAACCCCCCAGAATCGAGGTCTACGATCTCGAAGGTGTACAGACCTCAGTCACGGAGCTCCCCGCCTCACCTCTCGTGGCGTCCGTCCGGGGAGTGTTCGCGCCCGCTACAGCAGATCTTCCCCATCACATGTCCTGGTTCGACGGGGAACGGCTCTATCTCTTCCACCCTTCAACTCTGGAGCTCAAACAGACGTTCACCGATGCGCTGGGAACTGGGATCGCCGTCGAAGGGCGTCTCCTCTACCCCACGGCGGACGGTATCGCCGTGGCCGACTGGGATACTGGCGTCGTGGAACGGACCATACCCGTGGACCGGGGGGCCTACACCGGGCCGGTCGCCCTCGCTTACGTGGGGGGAGCCGGAGTGGTCCTGGAGAAACGGGCTACCAACGGCGGCACCCTCGTCGCCCTGGTCAGCCAAACACTCCCGCCGCCCAGTTAAGTGATCTCCGATTGAACGTGAGGTAGAGGCCCAAAAGGGCACACACCGAAACCACGAGGGCGGGGAGTATGAGTCCCGCCGAGAAGATGTACCAGGAGATGGGGAGCAGCAACATCTGGAGGATGACAACCGGCCCTCTTCCCCAGCGCCGTCCCCGGCGAAGTGCGAACCCCGCTGCGGCGACGGTTCCGAACACCACAATGAAGAATGCCGCGGTTCCGTATCCGACGAAGATGTTCTCGCTGCCATCGGTACTGACAGTGCCGTAGTCATGCTGCCCTGTGATCTCACGGAAGATCAGGAACACGGCGTAGGCCAGCCCAACGAGAGACTCACCAATTCCGAGTACACCCGCTCTACGGATGTCGACCGGCGGACCCTGATGCTCTGCCGCATGTGCGGCATCCCGGGATCCGGTGTTGGAACGGGGCACGTCGCGGTATGAATCAGTCACACGCTCAAGCCTACCGCGTGGGTGCACAGGTTCCGTGTGTGCGGGGTTACACTCGACGCCATGCGTAGCCTGATGCTCTCCAACCCGAACTCCACGACCCTGACGTCGCAGGTCACCCGACAAGTGGTCGGCCCACTCCTGGAGGCAACCGAACTGACCTCAGCGTTCACCCAGTATGCGGGGCACGCGGAGGATATATGCAGAGGTCTGACACGGTCGGACGTAGACACCGTGATCGTTGTCGGCGGAGACGGCACGGTGAACGAGGTGATCAACGGACTCATCGGCCCGGACCCCGAGCACCGGCCCGATCCAGGCGATCTACCGAAGGTAGCGGTCGTTCCCACCGGGTCAGCGAACGTGTTCGCCCGGGCCCTCGGACTCCCCAACGAACCTGCCGCGGCCGCAGCTCAGCTACGTGATCTCATGCTCTCAGATACCTCTCGACGCCTTCCCCTCGGCAGGATCGAGGACCGATGGTTCTGTGTGAATGCGGGTTTCGGCCTGGATGCGAACGTCATCGACATGATGGAAGATCTCCGGGACTCCGGTAAATCCGCCACCCCGTGGCGATATGCGGCGGTTGCCGCGACAGCATGGCAACGTTTGCGTCGGCACCCGCCCGCGATCTCCTATGTGGCCCATTCCACGGAGGGCCTACAGACCGGCGGTGGCGTTCCGCTGCTCATCGTGTCCAACACCAACCCGTGGACATACGCGGGACCGGTTCCTGTGGTCACGAATCCCGAGCAGAAACTGGATGCCGGGCTCTCCCTCTATGCCTTGCGTGACATCGAGGGGCCCGGCGGACTGGTAGCCCTGATGCACAGTCTGGGGGTCGGTAACAGGCGCTGGCCGACACTGCGGGTGGATCTGCGGGAGATCCGAGTTGACGATATTAGTGAGCTCACACTCACCTCCCCTAGGGCGCTGAAATGGCAGGTAGACGGTGAATATGCGGGCAAAACTAAAAATCTGCGACTTCGCTCCTTTGCCGATGTCATTGATGTTGTGTCATCTCCAGACAATGAGAAGGTGTGATCCTCAACACTTTTAGAGGTGGAACCCTAGCGGACATCTATGTGTACGTGTCATTATCTTCCGGTAGCACAGACACCCGGCGTTAAACCCGGGTTCATTTTCTGGCATGATGCCGGGCCTGCGACGCGGAGTGGGTGACCACACCGTCGACCCCGTTGACACAGCACGGGTAACCATCCCCGGCTTCCGGCACATCACGCAACCAGATGTCGGAGAGTAGTTCAGCCCATGCCGATCGTCTGACACAGATCACTTATTTTCCTGAAGGAGATTCACCCATGGATTGGCGCCACAAGGCAGTCTGCCGCGACGAAGACCCCGAGCTTTTCTTCCCCGTCGGAAACTCCGGGCCCGCTCTGGCCCAGATCGCGACCGCGAAGGTCGTCTGCAACCGGTGCCCCGTCACCTCCGAGTGCCTCACCTGGGCCCTCGAGTCCGGCCAGGACGCCGGCGTCTGGGGTGGCATGAGCGAAGACGAGCGTCGCGCACTCAAGCGCCGTCGCAACCGCGGCCGCACACGTACCCGCGCGGCAGTCAAGTAACACACGAAAACCCCGAAATATTCGGTAACGAGGTTCCCCACCCGGCACCGCCGCACCGGATATTTCACACGATACGTCCCCCTGCGTATAATCATCAGCATTTGTCGCTGTGGGGCTGTGTCGGATCCATCTGGCCGGTCCGGCGACGATCACAAGATGTACGCGGCAGGATACCCCTGACCGTCATGCTGCGGCCCCGCCGTGGCATACCCCGATACCCTTCTGGAGGAACACCATGAGCAAGCGTGGACGCAAGCGTAAGGACCGTCGCAAGAACAAGGCCAACCACGGCAAGCGGCCCAACTCCTGATCCGGATTGGACCCGCACGGCCACGTCCCAGTGAGGCCGCGAGAAGAGCCACCTGCTTCCCAGCAGGTGGCTCTTCTCGTACGGCCCTGACCTATTCCTGAAGACCTGTGCTGAATACGGCGCCCGATTTCACCCCCGGTAACGCTCTATCCTCAGACGCAGGACAATTTTCTCCCGCAGCGTCACAGGTGCATGCGTACAGCAGCACCGACGCATGAGCTCACGAATTTCCTCCTCGATACCGAGTTTCGCGAAACACCCCGGACACGCCTCGATGTGGGCCCTGAGTACCGCACGGCGCTCTGCCGTGGTCTCGCCGTCGAGAAGCTCGAACAGTGACTCGTAGACCTCACCGCAATCAGCCATACCCGATGTCTGGCCGCA
Source organism: Corynebacterium sp. CCM 9204 (assembly GCF_041357695.1). Classification (NCBI taxonomy): domain Bacteria; kingdom Bacillati; phylum Actinomycetota; class Actinomycetes; order Mycobacteriales; family Corynebacteriaceae; genus Corynebacterium; species Corynebacterium sp. CCM 9204. The sequence continues at coordinate 413,056 of NZ_JAUERX010000003.1, read as the reverse complement.
CGTCTCATCCCGCCGCGTCATTTGTCCGCTCCATTCCGTGCCTTCTTCGCCTCCGCGTCTCCCGACAAGGATTTCTGCCCATCCGCGAGATCAGGATGGTTCAGTCCGATGCCCTGCTCGCGGGCCACATCCTTCAACAATTCGCGAAGCTGTTTTCTTCCCCGGTGCAGCCTGCTCATCACCGTCCCGATCGGAGTATCCATGATCCCGGCGATCTCCTTGTAGGCGAGACCCTCCACATCGGCATAAAACACCACCATGCGGTAGTCCTCCGGAAGCTGATTCAGTGCATCGGTGATCTGCACGTCCGGCAGCTTCTTCAGCGCCTCGACCTCCGCCGACTCGAGACCGGCTGAGGTGTGCGACGACGTCTCGACGAGCTGGTGATCGGTGATCTCCTCCGTCGGCAACTGCGAGGGCTGACGCTGCGCCTTCCGGTAGGAGTTGATGTAGGTGTTGGTCATGATGCGGTACAACCAGGCCTTGAGGTTCGTTCCCGGGGTGAAGGAGCTGAACTTCTGGAAGGCCTTCATGTAGGTCTCTTGGACGAGGTCCTCCGCATCGGCGGGATTACGCGTCATCCGGAGGGCACCACCGTAAAGTTGGTCGAGCAAAGGCAGCGCCTCCCGCTCAAATCTGGCCGCCTGTTCGGCGGCACCGGTCATCGTGTCCGGCATTGGCGTCCCTTCCCTCTGCGTGTCGAGGCCCTCCCACCCACAGGTGTGCGGCGGGGTTCGGCGTCCGGCAGGCGCGTCTTGCAATGACGCGCGCATCCATCCCATTGTAGAAAAACACTGTTCCCCCGCGTACAACTGGCGGTATGTCGAAGCGTAAGTCAAAGTCACCCGGAGCAGGAACCGCCGCCCTCGTGGTGCTGAACGAGGCGGGGGTGAACCACACGGTGCACACCTTCGAGTCCGGCCACGACCATTTCGGGGCGCAGGCCGCGGCCGAGCTGTGCGGTCCCCTCGGGATAGACGAGGGGCAACTGTTCAAGACCCTGGTGGTGGACCTGACCGCCGGATCGGGGCCGAAACGAAGGCTCGGGGTGGTGTGTGTCCCGGTGACCGGCCACGTCAATCTCAAGGCCGCCGCGCGCGCGTTCGATGTGCCGAAGGTCTGCATGGCCGAGCCGCGCGACGCCGAGCGGTCCTCCGGCTACGTCACCGGCGGGATCTCCCCCATCGGCCAGAAGAATGCCCTGCCCACCGTCATCGATTCCTCCGCGCTGGAGTTCGGCGAGATCCTGGTCTCCGGTGGGCGCCGGGGCCTGGATGTCCAGCTCACCCCCGGTGATCTCGCGGCGGTGACCGGCGCACGGTTCGCAGCGGTCGCGGCACCGGGAGCACACTGACCGTCCCGACTCCACCGGGCCCGGGACCCGGGAACCCCGTTCGGAGGGAGCTGAAAGGAACCACCATGAATCCCGCTGAACAGCTCGTTTCCGGCCCTCGGGGCCGGGACCTGCTGCTGAATCTGGAGGACAACACGGGCCCGTCAGGCCCTTTGAACCTGTTTCACAGGGCGGCGACGACTCTCGACGTCGAATCTGGGGCGGGGACCATCTACTTCCCCTCTTCCTCCCCGTCGTCGGGAAAACCGGTTTCCCACGACTGCAGTGCCGGTGTCCACCTCCCTGACGTCGTTGATGTCGGGGACATCGCCGCCGCATTGCGGGGTGTGGAACTCGCGGAGATCACGTGGCCCGTGCTGCGCGACGCACTGGCCTGCTCCGTCGACAACGCCGCCTACTGGCAGGAACCGTACGGTGCCCAGATCCTCGCGGCAGCCCCGGAGATGCGCGGACCACTGCTCCGGATCGCCGGGGAACTCACCGATTCCCCACTGATGGACGTCCTCACGGCCCCGTTCGATCCAGAGCGGCAGTGGACGCTGTCGGTGCGGGGCTCCACCGCTCTGACATCGGGGGGCGGGAAACGCCTCACCGCGGAACGTGACGGACTGATCGCCCGGGAGGCCGCTGCGGCGGCGACATTCGACCCGGAGAAAGAAGTGTCGGGGGTCTGGTGGTCTGCTCCGATGGGAGCACCGGCCACCACGGCCCCGCTCCCGGACGGTGCCCCCTCCGCTCTCTGGTTCGAGGAGGACTCCTTCGACCTCGATCCCCGGGAGACGCGCCGGATAGTCGTCCCGGGAGACGCCAGGATCCTCGAGCTCACCGGTGCCGACTCGTGGGCGGATCTCTGTCGGCGGTTCCCGGTGGAGGTCACCCGGCAGCGCTACCACGACTGGCACCGCACCACGGGGCGTCGGGGGCGGTGGGTGATCCCGGACTGGGCCGCCGTCGCGGAGCACTATGACGCCGTGCACCTGACCCATCTCGGATATCTGTCGGCCGCCGGTAGAGCCATCGACGTGGACGCCGAAACAGCGTCCGTGATCGCCGGCTGGAACCCCGGCGAGACATACTGGCTGACCGATGTGGCGGTCGATGACCCGGTGCGCTGGTCGTGGGACGAGGACGGGAGGATCTGGGCCCGGGGCTGAGACTGCCCCTCAGTACGAGGCTCCGTCTTTCTCCAGATTTCCGGTGCCGCGGGTTCCGGGACAACGTTCACGGTGACCTACGGGGCGGTAATCACGGTGCTGTTGGTCGCCGTCGTCACCTGCGCGGTGGCTCTCCACCGGCCCCGCCGCGCGGTGAGGACCGTCACCCGGTGATCCGCCCGATGTCGTCGATCAACTGCGGCCCCTCGTTGCGCGCATTTCCCACCGCGCGGTCGACCTCCCGCAGTGACAGCCCAGACACCATCTCCGGGCGGGCCGGGCAGAGCAGCTCGCGGGCCTGCTCCGCAGCACCACCGATCCACGTCGCCACCTCCTCAGGGGCGAGAATCCGGGGCATGCGGTCGTGCAGCCAGCTCAATTGTTCACCGACTGGTGTGGTCGTGATGATCGTGGCGGAGACGTTGTCCAGGCCGGTGTCCCAGAGTCCGGCGATCCACATCGCCGGTTCCCCGTCCATCGGGTGCACGTAGTACGGTCGTTTCTCCCGCCACTCGTACCAGCCGTTGAGCGGAATCGCGCACCTCCTGTGGACGAACGCATCCCGGAATGAGGGTTTGTCCTGCACAGTCTCGGCGCGGGCGTTGAACAGCACCGGCCCTCCGTCGTCTGTTTTCCAGTGCGGCAACAAGCCCCACCGGGCGGGGGAGATCTCGACGTCGATCCCCGCCGGAACGTGCCCGACCATGCGCAGGATCGGGATGATCTGTGTGGGGGCGATGTTGTGCCGGGGCGGGGGCGTTCCGTGTGGCGCGGCAACGGAACGGATACCCGGCAGATCAGTCACTGCCCTGATAAGCGCTTCGGATGTGGTGAAGAGGACGAAACGACCGCACATAATTCCCTATCATGGAGGAGTGAATTCCCTGAAGCACTCTGATCCACCCCTGTGGTCCGCCCCCGTCGCATCCACCCCCATCGATTGCGAGGTCACGGTCCCCGGTTCGAAGTCCATCACGAACCGGGCGCTAGTACTCGCGGCTCTCGCCAACGGCCCCTCCACGATTCGTGGGGCACTGCGGTCCCGGGACACGGAGCTGATGATCAACGCGCTGCGCGGCATGGGTATCACCATCACCCCATCCGACGACGGCACGACGTTGACGGTCGATCCAGGCCAGCTCGGTGGCGGCGAGGTCGATTGCGGTCTGGCGGGCACCGTCATGCGTTTCGTGCCTCCGGTCGCGGCACTCGCGGGAGCCCCGGTTCATTTCGACGGTGACCCGCAAGCACGTAAACGCCCCATGTCCACCATTCTCGATGCTCTGCGTGATCTCGGTGTTGAGGTAACCGGCGACCGTCTGCCCTTCACCGTCGTCGGATCCGGTACACCCCACGGGGGAACCGTGGAGATCGATGCCTCAGCCTCCAGCCAGTTCGTGTCCGGTCTCCTCCTTGCCGGTGCACGTTTCGAGGCCGGACTCACCGTCGTACACACCGGTGACAAGCTACCGAGTCAGCCGCACATAGAGATGACCGTCGCGATGCTGCGGGAGGCGGGAGTCAGTGTCGATTGTTCGGCGGCGAACCGCTGGACCGTCCGACCTGGACGGGTTGGGGCCCGGGCGTGGCTCGTAGAACCGGATCTGTCCAATGCGACCCCGTTCCTCGCTGCGGCGGCGGTCACGGGTGGTCGTGTGCGCATCCACAACTGGCCCGCGCACACCACCCAGGCCGGGGACGCCATTCGAGGAATCCTCGCGGAGATGGGCTGTAGGGCGGAGCTCGCCGTGGATTCCCGGACCGGTCACACGTCGCTCACGGTCACCGGCCCCGCTGATGGTGAGCTGCGCGGCATTTCCCGCGACCTGGGGGACATCGGAGAACTGACCCCCACGGTCGCGGCCCTCGCCGCGCTGGCGTCTTCCCCCTCCGAACTGACCGGTATCGCACATCTTCGCGGTCATGAGACGGATCGGTTGAAGGCACTTGCCGACGGTCTCAACGCTCTCGGCGGTGACTGCACCGAACTTCCCGACGGTCTGCGCATCCGCCCCACGGGCCGGTCTGCGCTGCATGGCGGGGTGTGGGAGTCCCACCATGATCACCGCATGGCCACCGCGGGAGCGATCCTCGGCCTCGCGGTTTCCGGTGTCGAGGTCGTCGACATCGCAACCACCGGCAAGACTCTGCCGGGATTCGAACGGATGTGGGCGGAGATGCTCGCACCGGATGAGGAGGCGTCCGAGCGTGGGTAGGGGCCGGCGAGACTGGGACGAGTCCGATGTCCGGGTCCGCCCACCCCGTCGGGGAACCAGGCCGAGAACCAAGGAACGCCCGACCCATGATGACGCCGAGTTCGGAATGGTCGTCAGCAAGGATCGTGGCCGTTGGGGGGTCGTCCTCGACGGTTCCGATCCGCACTCCACTCCCCTGGTGTGCATGCGTGCCCGGGAACTCGGCCGCACCGCGATCGTGGTCGGTGACCGTGTCGGGGTCGTCGGAGACACCTCCGGTAACCCCGGGACACTCGCCAGGATCGTGCGCCTGGAGGACCGGACCAGCGTCCTGCGGCGGACCGCAGACGACACCGACCCTTACGAACGGATAGTGGTGGGTAACGCCCGTCAACTACTCATCGTTTCCGCCGTCGCCGATCCCCCTCCCCGGTCCGGTTTCGTCGAACGGGCGCTGATCGCCGCCTTCGTCGGCGGGCTGAAACCGATTCTGTGCCTCACCAAGTCCGATCTCGCGGACCCCTCCGAGTTCGCCGCGGAGTTCCGCGATCTGGACGTACCCGTCGTGATCTGCGGCATCAATGATCCGCTGGACCCCATCCGGGAGATTGTCGACCACTCCGTGACCGCATTGATCGGGCATTCGGGGGTCGGTAAATCGACGCTGGTGAACCGCCTCGTACCCGACGCCGATCGGGCCACCGGTGTGGTCTCCGGGGTCGGGAAGGGACGGCACACCTCCACGCAGTCGGTGGCACTCCCGCTCCCGGACGGCGGCTGGATCATCGACACCCCGGGCATCCGTTCCTTCGGTCTCGCCCACGTCGACGCGGACAGCGTCGTCGGGGTGTTCGGTGATCTCGCCAACGCGGCCGCGGACTGTCCCCGGGGATGCACGCACGCAGGCCCGCCCGCAGATCCTGAATGCGCCCTGGATACCCTGGTGGGAGCCAGTGCCCGCCGAGTCACGGCCGTTCGCAACCTCCTCGTGGCTCTACGCAGCAACGACGACTGGGAGCGACAGGAGTAGGTCATGGGATGGTGGGTAGGAAGCGGGCACTCCCGCGAGCAGGACAAGCAGGGTAATCCGTTGACCGAGCGTAAGCTCACCGACGCCCATCACGACCGCGACACCCACCCCCGTGAACCCGGGGCCAGCCCCGTTCCCCGTCCACCGATGACGGAGACCCCGCTCAACCGGCTCGCCGTCATGGCCATCATCGCCGGTACCTTGACCGGGGTTCTCGTCGCGGCGGGTAACCACCTTATCGTCCTGACCGAACAATGGATCTACGGGGCCAACCACCTCATCGTCCTCGACCCCGGCAGTAACGTGTCTCCGGGACGGCTCGCTCTGACCCTCATCTGCGTCGGTATCGTCACCTCCTGGATCTGGTATCTCCTCGAACGCTTCGGTAGGCCCGCGGTGTCGGTCCCGGGGGCAATGCACGGCAACCCCATGCCCCTGTTCGAGACCTCCCTCTCCGCGTTCACCCAGGTCGTTTCCGTCGCTGCGGGAGCACCCGTCGGGCGGGAAAACGCTCCCCGACTGATGGGCGGGATGGTCGCGTCTCGGCTGGCCACGGCACTATCCATCGATGCCGGTGCCCGGCGTATCCTCGTGGCATCTGCAGCGGGTGCCGGGCTCGCTGCCAGTTTCCACCTGCCCCTCGCGGGAGCATTGTTCGCACTCGAACTGCTGCTCGTCGAGATGTCCACCCGCACCGTCGTAACGACGATGCTGACCTCCGCCACCGCCGTCGCCACCACGGCACTCTTCGTGGAACCGCACCCCATCTACCACACGGTGCCGCTCAACGAACACCCCAGGACTCTCCTCGCGGCGATCCTCGTCGGCGCGGTTTCCGGGATATCCGGCCACTGGTTCGGGATTCTCGCGCGGAAAGCCGCAGCGTCACGGCCCCGGGATGCCAACATCCTCTGGGAAATGCCGTTCGTGTTCACCCTGTGCGCAATCGCCGCCTACTTCCTACCCGGTGTGTCCGCAAACGGGCGCTGGGCTGCTGAGACCGTATTCACGGCGGGCCTGCCCATCGGGATTCTGGTCCTGCTCGGCATTGCCCGCGGCGTCATCATCCTCGCCTGCTTCCGAGCGGGAACCGTCGGCGGTACGCTCACCCCGGCATTTGCACTCGGAGCATTGACCGGCGGAGTCATCGGCATCATCTGCCAACCACTGTTCCCCGACGTACCCGTCGCAGCCTTCGCGCTCCTCGGCGCAGGGGCGTTCCTGTCCACTACGATGGCGGCCCCGATGTTCGGCATGATCGCGGCCGTTGAGTTCACTGACCTCCCTGCCCAGGGATACCTGGCCATGTTCGTCGCCGTCATCACCGCCGCACTCGCCGTCCGGGTGTGGGGTCTCATCGTGAACAAAGATCAACGCCAACTACCGTTCACCTACGCAGCATGGACGAGTGAAGCCTCCGTCAAACCCTGATAATGGGCGACGCCCGCTCCTCATACGGGGTACGGAAGGGGCGGGCGTCGACAGTCGGGACCGGACGGATCAGCCGCGACCTGTGACCGGTGTGCGGTAGACACTCCGACCCGAGAGTCCCCGGATCCCCTCGACGACCGACGGACGCAGCTTCTCCAGCATTTTCAGACCGGTGCGCAGCCCCTTGCGGACACCATCGGCAGCGACGCCGACGTGCAGCTTCTCCTCCACCTCAGGGTGTTTCGTGAACGCCGCGTTCGACCGAACCTCCGGAGCATTGTCCGGGTCAGCCGCAAGATACTTGTTCGGCAGCGACAACTTCAGCAACGTCCGCTGCACCTTGAGAAGCTGCATCGGGAAGGAATCGGTGTTGTAGGGCAACTCGAATTCGCGCGCGATCTCCTCGACCCGCTTCCCTACCTCCGCAAGCCGGTTCGAGGGCATGTCCGGGAACAGGTGGTGCTCGATCTGGTAGTTCAAGTTGCCGGAAAGGATCGTCAACAGCTTTCCGCCCTTGAAGTTCGCCGAGCCAAGCATCTGCCTCAGATACCACTCGTTGTGGTCCTCCGTGGCGTACTGCTCCTTCGTGAAAGTCTCCGTCTCGTCGGGGAAGTGCCCGCAGAAGATCACCAGGTACGCCCACACGCTGCGAATCCAGTTGGCGAAGGCATTCGCGGTGACGGTGTGCACATAGTTCGGTCCCGAGAGCGCAGGGAACATGACGTAGTCCTTGACCACCTGCCGCTTCGACTTGTGCACCGCCTCCCAGAAGCGGACCTTCGTCTCATCCCATCCCTGTTTACCCGCGAAATAGCGGCCGAGCTCCACATCGTAGAAGGCGATCGCCCACTGGAAAAACGACGCCAGAACCACGTTGGTCACCGGCTGAAACGCGTGTTGCGGGGTCCACTTGCGGTCACGGGTCACCCGCAGAATGCCGTATCCCACGTCATTGTCCATGCCGATGATGTTGGTGTACTTGTGGTGCACGTAATTGTGGGAATGCATCCACTGGGAGGACGGGCAGGTCATATCCCATTCCCAGGTGGTCGAATGAATCTCCGGATCATTCATCCAGTCCCACTGCCCATGGATGACGTTGTGCCCGATCTCCATGTTCTCCAGGATCTTGGAAACCGCAAGCATCCCACTGCCTGCCCACCAAAGCGGTTTCTTGTGGCTGAACAGGAGAGTGGCCCGCCCGGCGATCTCCAGGGAACGCTGGAAACGGATCAGTCCCTTGATGTACCGGACGTCCCGCTCCCCGAGATCCGCCTCTATCTCCGCTTTGATCGCGTCGAGTCGACGCCCGATCTCGGCGATGTCTTCGTCGGTCAGATGGGAGTATGCCCGGATATTGTCGATGGCCATATGAGTGTCCTTGTGTGTGTTCGGGATATCAGGATGTACGGGTGGAGAAAACGCAGTCGGGTCGGTGCCCGGGAGTCAGACGTCAATGGCGACGTCGCCTGCGGCGACGCATACGCAGGTACGGATCCGCTCACCCGGCCCGTGGATGTCCCCAGTCCGCAGGTCGTGGACATGCCCGCCGGTCAGGGGCCGGACGCAGGTCTGGCAGATACCCATCCGACAGCCAAAGGTGAGCTGAATCCCCACGCTTTCCGCCGCTTCGAGCAGTGTCGTCGCTCCGTCCGCGTGACAGGTTCCACGGTGCCCGAAGGTGATCTCGCCGCCAGTCGCCTCACTGCTCCGGTCGAGGGTGAAACGCTCAGTCCGGAGTTCCTCCTCGGTGTCGAGACCAGCCCACCATGCTTCCAGGGCATCAAGCATCTCGTTCGGGCCGCAAGCGTAGGCTGTGCGCTCAGCTACGTCGGGTACGAGTTCCCCAACCGCCTCCGGGGTGAGCCGCCCCTGCCGTCCCGTGATGCGCACAATGGCCGTGAAACCAGGGTAGTTACCACGGAACTTCTCGATGACATCCGCGAACAGCAGATCTTCTTCGGTGCGCACCGAGTGGATCAGGGTGACGTCGCCGAACTGACTCCGGTCGGCGAGGGTACGCAGCATACTGATCACCGGGGTGATACCCGTCCCCGCGGTAATGAACAGTAGCTTCTCCGGGATGGGGTCGGTCAGGTGAAAATCCCCCGCGGGAGCACCGATGCGCACCAGCATGCCCGGGTGGGCGCTACCCACCAGGTGGTTGGACAGTTTTCCCCGTTCAACCGCGCGCACGGTGATGGAGAGCAGATCCCCCGCCGGGCGGGGGCTACAGGTCAACGAATAGGAGCGCCAGACGTACCGCCCGTCGATCTGTACCCCGATCCCGATGTACTGTCCCGCCTCGAAATCGACGGGTACACCCCACCCTGGACGAATGACGAGATTGATGGTGTCCTCCGTGGCCCTGGAGGCACTGACGATCTGCCCCCGCAGTTCCCGCACCGACCACAGCGGGTTGACCAACTGGGTGTAATCGTCCGGCAGGAGTGGAGTGGTGAAACGTCGTAGTACATGGCGCAGGGCGCCGAGGCCGTCCCGTGCTCTGGCGGCTTTTGTTACCACAGGTGATTCACTGTCCTTACGCATTCCCGAATATTCGTACGACACCGTAGCTTACGGCATCGTAGGTTACCGTGTCCATGCAGGACATGACACAGGATCAGGGCGAGCGGATGATCTGCAGCCCCTGACCGGGAACAACGCCACCAAAAAATCAAGCCGCAACATTGACTGATAACCCCGCCACCCCCACTGGAGGACTACCCGGCACGGATCAGAGAAGCTCGACCAACGCTCCGAGCTCCTGGACCTCGTACCACGCCATGAAATTGTCCAGAGCGTCGCCAACAGTCAACTCCGCATCCTCATCTCCGAGATCCGCAGCATCCACAACCTGTACCGCCGCAGCCGTCGCCCCCTCACTTCCCGCAATATCAACATGGAAGCACACGACGTCATCCAGGTTCACCCGGGGTGGATCCAGCCGAACCACGGATTCCCCCGATTCAGCGGAAAACGAGACAGCGTCATCATCAATGTCTGCGGAGACCACCACCCGACGATGCGGAAAACGCTCCTGCTCACCGGTAGCCAAGAGACGTAAAGAGGCACGCGCGGCATCCAGAAAAGCCAGGTGCGCAATCTCTTCCTCATCTCCGGAAGTGTAGAACTCGAGAAGCGCCGGGGTAACGGCAAAACCCCAGCCTCCCCGCGCAGAGAGAACACGCTCCTGCGCGAGTTCCGCAAGCATGTCGAAAGTCGCCGGAATATAGACACGCACGGGTCAGAACTCTCCTTCGATGCCGAACAGTCCGGTGATCTCCACTACAGCGCGATCAAACTGCTGATAATAAACACCGACCAGTCCCGCGCGCACCGCCGCATGAACGTTGAGGATGGAATCATCGACCATGACGCAATCCTGACGCCTCAGCTCGATTGCGTCAGCCGCAGCCTGGAATGCCGCCTCATCAGGTTTCTCCACCCCAACTTCACCGGAGAGCACCACAGCATCCACGACGCCCCGGTACTCCAACTCCCGGATCGGCTCCGCTCCCGGGCCGCCCGGGTCATTCGACAGCACAGCCGTGGCCACACCGTTGCTCTTGGCTGCAGCCAGCAGATTACGCCAACGGCGCTGGTCTTCTTCAGGTCCGTCCAGGACACCACAGTAATCGACGATCAGTCCACGCACTTTTGTTCTCTCCGCTCCTCGAACACGTTTCTGCGCACCCGACCACCCGGTCGGCGCGTGCCGACGGGCGGACATCAACCGATGCCCGTAACCCCGGCACCACCAAGGTAGTCGGTCACTACCCCGCCTGTCGCCCCGAAGCATCCGATGACCACTTGTGATCCCGGGAGAACACCGTTACACATGCTCAACCCTGCCCCCACAGGGAACCTGAAGGCACCTGAACCCGGTCAATAACAACAGATCAGTCCCCTCCCAGTACCCAGGAGCAGAAGATGCTGAGCACACTACCAGGACACATCCACCTGAAAACCCTTCCCGAGCCGAGCCACCGAGGCTTCTCCTCCCACCGGGCGGTCGCCCGCAGATCCTTCAGTCCCTCAACCCAGGCGTCCCAGGAGGCGGTGCGCGCGAGCCACCGCCTCACTATGATCAGCCTCGAGGCCGCGTTCGCGGTCCGTTCCCCCTCCCAACTCCGTATGTCTGAATATTCGGCGCAGGTCCGACAACTCGTACAGATCCGACACAGAAGGGCACTCCGCGCCCGTGGGACGACGGGTGGCCGGGTAGCACTGACTTCCCTCCACATCCGGAGAGAGGATCACCACCCCGGGACCTCGGACGGTTCCCGGGGCACCGTCCTGGAAATCTGTGGATCAGCACAAGCAGTCGGGCGGAGATGGGCATTCGCCGCCCGACTAGAAAGAGAATCCGAGTCCCGCCCCTGGCGGATGGCCGTCCTCAAACTCTTCTGACCGCTCAGGAGGTTCCCAGGCCTGCGCAGCTCCATCACCTATCACGGTGGCGGATGCGCTCACCGGCCATCCGACCGGCACACATCCGCGCCACCACCCTCCGGGGAATCGGAGGACCACAACCGGTCAGGGAATCAGGATTCCTTCCGGAGGGAGTCCGGGACCGAAGGCTCACTGTCTTCGACGTAATCCATCAGGTCATCTCCATCGAGTTTGCCGTCTTTGTTCAGGTCAGCGGTTCCCTCTTCCTCAATCTTCGGGAGTGCCTGCTTACGTAGGATGAACAGCTTGCGGACGGTCTCTTCCTTGATGCCGTCCTTCATCGCATGGAACATGTCGCCGCCCTCCTTCTGATATTCGACCAGTGGATCGCGCTGTGCCATCGCACGCAGACCGATACCCTCCTTCAGATAGTCCATCTCATAGAGGTGTTCCCGCCACTTCTGGTCAACCACGCTGAGGATCGCCATACGCTCAACGGAACGCATCTGCTCCTCCGAGCCCTGGGTGATGACGAAATCCTCCATCTCGTCGTACTGCGCGTGCACATCCTTGAGCACGGCATCCAGCAACTGCTCCGCGGTGAGTTCTCCCGGCTGCCCGTATTCACTCCCAGAGACGAGACTCTTCCAGGACATGGACGGCCCGTAGAGGCTCTCCAGTGCGTTCCAGAGACGATCGAGGTCCCAATCCTCCACATACCCGTTCGACGTCTCCTCCGCGACATACGCGGTGACCGTGTCATCGATCATCGCCTGCACCTGGGGTCCGACGTCCCGGCCCTCGAGGATCTGCCGACGTTCACGGTATATGACCTTGCGCTGCTCGTTCATCACCTCGTCGTACTTGAGCACGTTCTTGCGCATCTCAAAGTTCTGGTTTTCGACCTGCGCCTGTGCGCCCTTGATCGAGTTGGAGACCATCTTCGCGTCGATGGGCATATCGTCCGGCACATTGAGCCGGTTCATCATGTTCTCCATCGTCGCACCGACGAAACGAACCATGAGGTCATCACGCATGGAGAGGTAGAAGCGCGTCAGACCAGGATCACCCTGACGCCCCGAACGACCGCGCAACTGATTGTCGATGCGGCGGGACTCGTGACGCTCCGTACCAAGGACGTAGAGGCCCCCGGCCTCCCGAACCTGCTCGGCGAACTTCTCGGATTTCGCCTTCATCCGGGCGATCTCCTCATCCCACGCATCCTCGTACTCCTCCGGATTCTCCACGGGATCGAGCCCCCGCTCACGCAGGTTAATGTCGGCGAGGATGTCCGGGTTACCGCCCAACACGATGTCCGTACCGCGACCGGCCATATTGGTGGCGACGGTGACTGCGGAGGGAAGACCGGCCCGGGCAACGATCTCAGCCTCCTGCTCATGGTGCTTGGCGTTCAACACGTGATGCCGGATGCCACGCTTCTGGAGCAGGCTGGAGAGATACTCGCTGCGCTCAACAGACGTGGTACCCACGAGAACGGGCTGCCCCTTCTCGACCCTCTCCGCAATATCGTCAACCACTGCCGCGAACTTCGCCTCCTGAGTCTTGTAGACCAGGTCCGTGAGATCCTCGCGCTGATTCGGCCGGTTGGTGGGGATCGGCACCACGTTGAGCTTGTAGATCTGGTGTAGCTCAGCAGCCTCAGTTTCGGCGGTACCCGTCATACCGGCGAGCTTGTCGTAGAGACGGAAATAGTTCTGCAGGGTGATCGTGGCGAGCGTCTGGTTCTCGCTTTTGATCTCTACCCCTTCCTTGGCTTCGATCGCCTGGTGCATGCCCTCGTTGTAGCGGCGACCGGGCAGCACACGGCCGGTGAACTCATCAACGATCATCACTTCACCGTTGCGGACGATGTAGTCCTTGTCACGGGTGAACAGCTCCTGCGCTTTGATCGCATTGTTCAGGTAACTGACCAGTTGGGAATGCTCCGGTGCGTAGAGGTTGTCGATGCCGAGCTGATCCTCGACGAACTCGACCCCCTCTTCCCGCACACCGATGGTCCGCTTCCGGTGATCCACCTCATAGTGGACGTCGAGGCGCATTCTCGGGACGATCGTGGCGAAAGCGGAATACCACTCACTGGAGCCGTCCGCAGGACCCGAGATGATCAACGGTGTCCGGGCCTCGTCAATCAGGATCGAGTCAACCTCGTCAACGATGGCGTAATGATGCGGACGCTGCACCAGGGCATCAACGCTCTGTGCCATGTTGTCCCGCAGATAATCGAAGCCCAGTTCATTGTTGGTTCCGTAAGTGATGTCAGCGTTGTAGGCACGACGGCGTTCATCCGGCCGCATGTTGGAGAGGATCACGTCCGTCTCCAGACCGAGGAAACGGTGTACACGCCCCATCCACTCGGAGTCACGCTTGGCCAGGTAGTCATTCACCGTAACCACGTGGACGCCCTTGCCTTCCAGAGCATTGAGATAGGCCGGCAACACACAGGTCAAGGTCTTGCCCTCACCGGTGCGCATCTCCGCGACATTACCGAAATGCAGCGCGGCACCACCCATGATCTGCACGGGGTAGTGCTTCTGACCGAGTACCCGCCACGACGCCTCCCTGGCCACCGCGAAGGCGTCCAGCAGGATATCGTCGAGGGTTTCCCCCGCCGCCAGACGCTCCCGGAACTGGTCCGTGAAGGCCTTCAGCTCTTCATCGCTCACATCGGCGTACTTCGGCTCAAGGGCGATGACCTCGTCGGAGATCTTCTTCAGGCGCTTCACGGCGCGCCCCTCACCGACTCGGAGGATCCGGGACAGTCCAAACACGGGCAGTCGTCCTTTGTCTTTTGGGGTTCAAGCGGATAGATTCCCGATCATTCTACGCGCCCTCCCAGACATGGGAAGCACCCGCCACCTCACATCCGGTGTGAGCGACGGGTGCCGGGCACCTCCCGACGGGGTCAACACAACCCTGTAGAGAGCATCAGTACCGCACGAGAAACACGGTGAAAATCTGCGGAGATCACTCCTCCGGTTCAGTCAGTGTGATCAAGCCGTAGTCGAATGCACGACGACGGTAGACCACCGACGGTTGACCGTTCTCCTCGTTCACGAAGAGGTAGAAGTCGTGTCCGACCAGCTCCATCTCCGATAGCGCGTCATCAACACTCATCGGCACAGCCGGGTGTTCCTTCGAACGGACGATCTGGCCGGGAACCACGTCCTGGACACTGTCCGCGTACGGATCAACATCGAACGGACCCTGCGGCTCCTCAACTTCCTTCGGCTTCGCGGTGAGTTCGGCGGCAATCTCACCGGTGGACAGCGGTGCCCGGTGCCCCGAACGGCTGATCTGCCGCCGTGCCTTCACCTTGCGCAGCGACCGTTCCATCCTGCTGAGTGCGGTCTCCAGGGCAGCGTAGAAGCTGTCTTCCTTCGCCTCGGCGCGGGCGATGTGGCCCTTGCCGGTCGCGGTGATCTGGATCTTGTCGCTCTGATCACTGCGTCGCGGATTCGGCTCGTGCTGGAGCTCGACGTGGAAGAAGGTCAACGTCGGGTCCAGGCGCTCGATCTTGGCGAGCTTCGAATTCACGCGTTCCGCGAAGTGCTCCGGAACCTCCACGTTACGGCCTGTAATACTCACCTGAGTCTCAGGACGCAGGCCGTCTTTGTTGTCAGCAGGCATGGTCATTGCTCTTACCTCCCGGTATCGGCCACCGCACAGAAGTGGGTGGGATTACCCACGACGTCCACGGTGACGGGGACTACTGCAACCTCAAGTTTACCTTCCGGTCATAACCATTGAGACGAATACCCCCGGAGCCTAAGCAGCGGTAAGCGCAACTACCCCCATGACCTTTATTCCGGCGGCAGCGAGGCACTCAACTGTGGCAGATACGGTTGCCCCCGTTGTCACCACATCATCAACGAGAACCACCGACTCCGGGCTTCTCAGGCCCCTGGGATCAGGGGAGTTCAAGCGGACTGCACCCGCTAGATTCGCCCGCCGAGCCGCCGCATCGAGCCCAACCGAATCGGCGGTGGACGCACGGAGGTGCACCAGTGGCACCACAGTGAATCCAGTCGCGCGGCACACCGAAGTTACCGGATCACCGCCCCGCAACCGAGCCATCCGCCTGCGGGTAGGCGCAGGTGAAAGGGTAAGAAAGGACGGGTCCGGTAATTCTCCCCGGGCAGCGAGAAAACGAATCGCGGATCCCAGTACTGCACCGATCGCCGGGACAGCGTCGCGTCTGCCACGCTCCTTGATCTCCAGGATCGTCGAACGGTGTACACCACCCCAGGGCCCCAATGCGAACACCGTCACCCGGGGATCGATCCGCGGGTCGACACGGAACGGGGGCGTCCGCCAGACCATCCGACAAAGTTCACACAATGTCACCCCTGCTGATCCACAACCGACACACCGCCTCGGGAGCAGAAGTTCAAACACGGACACACCCCCGCTCGGATTCCTCTAGTCCGCGACCACCGGCACCGCGCGAGTTCCCTGGAGCGCCGGAACTTCACGCCAGAACGCTGCAGACGGTGTCGACGACGGGAGCTGGAGCATCGCATGAGCGTCAGTCACATAAAGGGTGTTCGAGGATGCTGCGACCGCAACGACCGGGGCAGTGAGGTTACCGGTCGGCAGAGAAGTCACCGCAGAACCGTCAACCTCGACCCGCCAGACAGGTGTGTCCGGTGAGGAGGTACCGACCAACAACGAACCATCCGGCTGCCATGAGAGGGCGAGTGCCGTATCGCCGATGGCCGGTGCGATCTCCACGGGCCGCACGATCTTTCGCTCTCCCGGCGCGGGCCGGGCGACCGTTCCCACCCATACCCTGCCGTTGCGGATCATCGCGACCCGCACGCCATCCGGGGAGAGACGGAGAACGGAGATGAGCTGATCGGGACCCCCGTTGTCAGGTTCATCAAGTACCCCGGCTGCAACCTCCACCTGGGAGAGCTCCCCCGTGGACGTCGAACGTGCGACACGAGCGATGGTTCGCCCGTCCAGGACGGTCCACAGGGCGGTGGCCTCGTACTCGAAGCTCGGCTGTGTCAGCGTCCCAGCCGTGAGCACCTCCGTGGTCTGGCCCCCGACCGGCCCCAGCAGAAGCCGCGATCTGCCCAGACCGGCCACCGGCGCCGGCACCGAATCCGTGTCACCGTCCGCTCCCGGTTCGCCCGTACTTTTCCGGGTTTCCACGACCGCGACCACCCCGCCAGATGACGAGATCTCCGCGGACGCGATGGTGCCCGCCTCACCCAGCGGGCCTGCGACAGGCCGCGACGTCGCCCCATCGACGAGGAATAGCGATCCCTCATTCAACGCGTAGAGCGGACTGATCGCACCGGCAAACGCATTGGGATTGAACTCCGCAACATCCTCCACCGTGAGTGCCTCGTGCACCGGATCAACCGGAGTTCCGTCAAGTTCAACTCGGTAGGGGCCGCGGGTCCCCGCATGAGCAAGGGTCCAGACGACCTGCGCCGCGAACCTGTGACGCTGATCGATGTCGAGGTCACCGAATCCGGTGAAACGGTAGACTCCACCCTCCATTCCGGTGAACACAGCCTCCGGTGGAATCTCATTGACTACACCGGGAGCCAGATCATGCTGCGGTCCCTCCATGAGGAGGGAAAGCAGGGCGGTATCCAGCGATGCCTGCCCGTTGTACACCCATCGCCGGTCGCGCACCAGGAATTTTCCGGTCGGGGCGAAGAAAAACAATTCGTAGGGACTGAACTTATTGCGGAGTTCCGTCCGTTCAAGAACCACTCCCGGTGGAAGAGATGAGATCCGCCACTCACCGTTCACCCGCTCCAGTTCCATCGTGGCCTCATACTCACCGTTCTCCGGGGTATAGACGCCACCCGCCCCCAGGGTTCCGACGACGGTTCCACGAACCTTGTAGGAGATCGACTGATTCGTCGCCCCCGGCTCAGCGTTGAGATCGATACGATCAAGGATTAGGGTTGCCGCGGTATCGTCCCAGTTGGTGGCCATCGATTCAGTGAGAAACACTCTCGCCGCCTGATGTTTCTGGGCCGGGTTTCCCGCTGCAGTGAAGAATCCCCGAAGCAGGAGGTCCGGCTCCTGGCCTGGAACCGGAGCGAGTTCATCCCCGTTCGGATGGGTTCTCTCGAAGGAACGGATCGCCTGCGGAGCGGAATCCCCGGGGAGACTCGTGCATCCGGAAAGCACAGTCGGGACCATCAGCAGGGCACACAACGAACGTAGGCGTCGGTTCATCAACTGCGCTCATCCTCGCCATCGGTATCCGGTATCGGGGGAAAGACACCAACTGTAGGCTCCGGTTGCGGCAGAACCTGTTCCTGGACGCCATCGGGCAGACCCGGCGGATCCCTGTCGTCCTCAACGGACAATGGCAGTGGAGGATCACCGACCCAGACAGATCCCGGGGTCATGGGAAGGGTGAGCCTGAAGCAGGACCCCACGCCGATCTCGCCAATCGCTTCCAGCGCCCCTCCGTGGAGCACCGCGTCCTCGTGGGAGATCGCCAAGCCGAGTCCGGTTCCACCGGAATGCCGGACCCTCGACGGATCAGCCCGCCAGAAACGGTTGAACACAAGAGCCTCCTGTCCTGGTTTCAGTCCGACGCCGTGATCTGTGACAGTGACCGCTACCACATTATCTCCGGTGCCGATACGGACATGGACGGGATTACCCTCCGAATGGTCCACCGCGTTTGCCAGGAGGTTTCGCAGGATCCTTTCGATCCGGCGGGAATCCCCCACGAGTGCAACCGGAGTGGAGGGGTGATCGAAGGTGACGTCGACCCCGAGTTCTTCCGCGAGATGCTGCACCTGCTGCCACGCTGCAGCGACACACGTCCGCAGATCGATACGTTCCTCAGAAAGATCCGCCACCCCGGCATCATGCCGGGAGATCTCCAGCAGGTCCGTGAGGAGGGACTCGAACCTATCAAGCTCCCGAACCATCAGTTCTGCGGCACGCCGAGTGTAGGGATCAAGCTCATCCGCCCTATCCGCGATCATGTCGGCTGCCATACGCACCGTCGTCAACGGTGTGCGCAACTCGTGGGAAACATCAGACGTGAACTGTCGCTGGAGGTTCCCGTACTCCTCAAGCTGACGGATCTGCTTCGACAGGGATTCCGCCATGGCGTTGAAACTCATGGCCAATCGCGCCATCTCATCCTCACCGTCCACACGCATCCGTTCCCGCAGGTGCCCGGCAGCGAAACGCTGCGCGATCCGGGACGCGGACCGTACCGGCGCTGTGACCTGTTGGGTCAGCAACCACGCGATACCGACGAGGAGCAGAATGAGAACCACTCCGCCGAATGAGAGCAGCCCCCGCATGAGAGCGAGCGTCGCCTCCTCGTTCTCAAGGGGAAGAACCAGATAAAGCTGCAGACCTGGGATATCCGACTCAGTCGGTGTCCCGATGATGAGTGCCTTGTACACCGAACCATCGGCCCGGTCGATCGTGGCGTACTGGTAGGAGATCTGCCCTTCCGAGACGAAGGTCCGGAGCCGGTCAGGTATTCGGTACGCCTCCGGAGATGTCGCCATGACGTTCCCGTTCTCCGTGACGACGAGGACGGGTTCGAACACCGCCACGGACTCCGCAGTCGCACCCGCACCCCGATTGGTCAACGCCGCGCGGGCGGAGTTGATACGCACCTGCGTCGAATTCGAGGTGTCCGTCGCCGCCACCTGCTGTTCGACGATTCCCCGGGCGCGGTCAATCTCGGACGTGGCTATCGACAGTTTGGACTCGATCAGCCGCTGGGCGACGATGCTCACCATCGCGAGCCCGAGAATCAACACCACCGCTGCTGACGCGGCCAAAATCGAACCGATGACCCGAACCTGGAGCGAGGTACGCCACGCCTCCGTGAGCCGCTTCCGCACACCCGTGAGTTGTCTTTCTAGAACTGTCCCGCTCCCTCATGTTCCCGTCCACCAGCACCTGATACGGTGCCGCTAGTCTCCGGCTCCTGTTTTGTACCCAACGCCACGAACCGTCAGTACGATCTGCGGATTCTCGGGATCCTTCTCGATTTTCGCCCGAAGCCTCTGAACGTGCACATTGACGAGGCGGGTATCAGATGCATGCCGGTACCCCCATACCTTCTCCAGGAGTTCCTCCCTGGTGAACACCTGACGAGGCCGACGCGAAAGCTGCAGGAGAAGATCGAATTCGAGTGGAGTGAGCTGAATCTCCTCGGTTCCACGTTTCACCATGTGCCCGGGAACATCGATTGTGAGATCACCGACTTCAAGCACTTCACCCGGTTCATCGTCGATACGACGAAGACGCGCACGGATCCGGGCGACCAGCTCCTTCGGTTTGAAGGGCTTGTTGACGTAGTCATCCGCTCCGGACTCCAGCCCCAGGACAACGTCGACGGTGTCCGTCTTCGCCGTCAACATCACGATAGGCACCGTGGATTTCTTCCGGATGATCCGGCAGATATCGATGCCGTTCATACCGGGAAGCATGAGATCCAAGAGAATCAGATCCGGTTGCTCCCGCTCCGCTGCAGCCACCGCCTTCGTACCATCCATGACCGCGACGGTATCGAAACCCTCGGCTTGGAGAACGATGGTGAGCATCTCTGAGATGGCGGGGTCGTCATCGACCACCAGAATCTTGGCGTTCATCTGTCCTACTTCACGTCTGTGTCCGGGGTTGTCCTGCGGCGGCCCCGGGATACGGGAAAGTACCCAACCTACGATGGTGCCGCGCGGTTCACTCCCCAGATACTACCCAGGCTTACCCGTCACGTCTGTTTTACGGCTTCCGGTGCCCTCACCCGAACCTCGGATGGTGGCAAGCGCATCGAGCACCAACCGCGCAGCTTCGCCTGTATCCCGGGGTGAAACGATGAGCCAGGGCCCATACCACGATTCCTCCGCGAGCCGACGGTAGACGGACAATGTCCGCTCCTGCAGACCACGATCGGACTCGTACCGGTCGCGCGTACGGGAACTGTCCGCAGCCTCCCTCGAAGCCGCCCGCGTGGCGGCGATGTCCACCGAGGTGTCCAGCAACACCTGCAGATCGGGAACCGGCAGACCCAGATCCCCAAACTCCAGTTCAGCGATCCACGCACACTGTGAGAAATCATCGGCCCGGGCAGCAGAATAAGCCGCATTACTCGCCACATAACGGTCGAGCAGAAGCAGCTCTGGCCCCCCTTGAAACCCATCCAAAATATCCCTGGCGCCGAATCTGTCGAGGGCGAACAGCGTTGCCATTCCGCTGATGCTGTCCGTGAGATCCCCCATCTCCCCGTGCAGTGCCCGGGCAGCCAGGCGTGCAGGCACTGAACTGTCATAACGTGGGAAACACAGGACCTTCGCCCCCGTCCGGCGTCGGAGCTCCGTGACAAGGGTGTTCTTTCCTGCCCCGTCGATACCTTCAATACTGACGATCATGGAAATGGTGGCCCGGATCAGGCAACAACGCCGAGCGCCTCGATATAGGGCTCAGTGTCGTACTCCTCATCGACCTCCTCGAGGATCGCGGTGGCGTCATCGTAGAGCGATTCATCCCCTCGCCCAATGAGCTCCCGGATGAACGGGTACTCCTCGACCACATCACCGGCGGAGTACGGGGCACCGGCCCAGATCGCAGCGATCGTGGCAGCGCACTGTCCGTTCAACCGATCGTCGTCCGTGACGTGCGGATCCCCCAGCAACAACTTGCAGGAATCCGCCACCGCCTCGACGATGTCATCACCGTCGAGGGTGGCCAACTCATCCAGAAAGTCCGTGTTTGCCGGATCGTTGAGGATCTTGTTATCCCATACACCCATGTGGACTTCTCCTGCTCTCTCGAGGGCAACAACACCCTTGACCGGGGTTCCCGGACCGGGCACCATGCTAGTGTTTTTACTGTCATAGAGCCGCCACCTGCGGTTTCCACCCGGCGACAGACCTGGTTCTCCGAGCGATGGACAGGTTTTCCGAGGAGAATGCGATGAGACGAGAGATGGGGAAGACCCTCACCTTCGCCGCCATCGGTTGTCTCACCGCCACCGCTATCGGCTTCGGAGTCTGGCGTTCAACGGCTCCAGCCCCCACCTTAGCCACAACTGCACGGGGTTCTGCAACCACCACACCAGAGGCTGCGGAACCGCTTCCGACAACGGCATCACAAACACAGGTCGCACCCGTTTCACCACCCGCCACAGATCCTCGGGAAGGCCCCGTCGAGGCGCGTACCCCCGGCACAAATCGAGTCATCGTCGACCGATCTGACCCCCTACTGCCTCCGAACGCCTTCATTCCGGAATCCGGGGTCGGTGTTACCCGTACAGCGCAGCCGACCATGACCTTCCGTCCCTCCGCCGAGCCTGCGCCAACCAGAGACCTGTCCACCACCCCTGCGCAACCGTCCCCTACCCCCGGTAGGCCGTCCACGACGGAACAGCAGCCCACCGCTACATCTGAGGACGCCTCTGAAGAGCAGACTGATCCACCGTCCTCAACACCGGCGGTGGACACCGGCCCCACCGAAAGCAGTACTGCCGACCCCGGTGCTCCGGATGATGTCGACCCTCCTGCAATCGAACCCCCTGAGCCACCGTTGGTTCTGCCGGGGAAAGAGCCAGACACGGAGGCGGATACGTCAGTTCAGCAATCAGACGGGACACCGCCGCCCGCAACCTCGACAGCACAGGCGAGCAGCGTCATCCGAATCACCCCCGGAACGGTCACTCCGACATCTATGCCTTCGCCACGAACAACTGCGCCCCCTCCGGAGCAGACACCGTGACCGCACTGTCTGAGGCGGGAACCCAGAGAGCGGAGCCGGGAGCCAGAATGAGAGGTTCATCCTCGACACCATGACTCGCCGTGACCTGGCCCGCAGTGCAGAGCGCGATAACTGGGCCGTCATGTTCCAGGACCGTCGACGATCCAGGACGAAGGTCGAACCGCGTCAGATCGAACTCGGCGGTGGGAACCGGATAGTGGGTTGACTCGCCGTCCGCTTCACTGTCCACCAGTGGTTTCGCCAACGCCCGGAAAGTGAGCACTCTGACCAGTTCGGGAACGTCAACATGCTTCGAGGTGAGACCGCCACGTAGCACATTGTCGGAGTTCGCCATGATCTCGACGCCCATCCCGGCAACATACGCGTGCAATTGGCCTGCATCGAGGAATACCGCCTGCCCCGGTTTCAGATTGATCTTGTTCAGCAGGAGCGCCCCCAGAACACCGACGTCACCGGGGTAGCGTTCATTCAGCGCCAGGATGTTCCGCAGTACGTCGAGGATCCACGCTTCACTGTCCCCTCGATCCAGGGCCGATCGGATACAGCGGGTGACGCTCTCAATGAGAGCTAACCGCGTGGCCGCCGGAATGGTGATCCACGTGGTGAACAATGCCCGGAGGTTCGTTTCCTCATGCTCCGGGTCAGTGTCCAGCATGGTGAGGTACCGCGCAAGTTCGGGACAGGCTATGGCATCGAAGACCCGCACCGTCTCGTTGAGCGGACGGAATCCTGCCAGCGCCTCAAAATCTGTGAGCGCGACGATCAACTCGGGTTTGTGATTGTCATCCCGGTAGTTGCGGTTATTCGCGGTCCGAGACAAACCCGCAGCGTCTTCTCTGGCGCAGCCCTCCCTAGCTTGCTCCAGAGACGGATGCGCCTGAAGGGACAGTGGTTCCGCGGCGGCGAGAATCTTCATCAGGAACGGCAGCCTACCGTCGTACTGGGCGCAGACCCTCGGCCCCAGAGCGGACTCGGGGTCCACCGCGATGATGTCGATCAACGGTGTGTCCCCCACCGTGGAGGAACCACCGGGATGCGACCCGAACCACAGTTCCGCCTCGGGCCGAGCCGACGGTGTCGGCAGCCCCCGGAGTTCCGCGATGGCCGTACGGGATCCCCACGGATAGGCACGGATCGTCCCTGTCAACAGATGCATGTTTCTGAAGTCACGTCCTCATTCGGTGGCGCGGTAAATGGATGCGGCCCAGCCGCGGGTGGTAAGGCGCAGTGCGCCCGCGAGCCGCCCGGGCGCGGGATCCCCGCACCCCTGAGCGACCGCATCCGGTAGCTGCGTGTCGTCAGCGGCCCAGATGACGATCCTCAAGGATAGCACCGCAGGGGCGTCGTCAAGATGCGGGTCATAGAACAGATCCACTGTCGACGGTCGTAGCGCAGGTAGAGCCATGCCCAGTTCAGGCCGAGAAATCACGGCCCCCGGAAGTCCCGCCACATCCCAGATCGAAGCGACAACGGATGCGACCGCCATCCCGACCGGATGTTCCGCAGAGTGGATGATCCGTCGCCCCTCGACGCTGTCCCGCAGTCTCCTGGCGGGGTTAACCAGCTCATCACGTTCAGGTCTCACGGACATCAACTCCGTGTCGATCTCATCGGCGACGCGCTCCAGGGAATCCACAACAAGAGTCCGATCCTGCTCCAGTAGATCCAGAACGGCGTCAACGGTCGCTGCAACCCTCGCAGGGGATGTCGCCTGAACGGTCGGTGGTTCCGGGACAACCACAACCCGGGCAGGGGCGTCTTCGGTGAGCGGCCCACGCGAGGGACCGATGAGGACGGTCACGCATCCGCGACTCACCGCCGCCGACATCGCGCGGGCACACTCCGGGGAATCCGCGCGCCCCGAGGCAATGATCACCACATCAAGAGGTCCAGCATAGGAGGGCAGCACATCCGCCACTACCATCGGCTGGCGCAGTGGAGAGCGCAGAGCGACCGCGAGCTGCGCGGCGCGGGCTGACAGGGTGTCTCCCGCGACGATGATTAGGCTGCGGGGCCGGATTCCCGCGAGATCACCAAGTGCCCCCTCCGCAATGAATCCGGCCACACATCTCACCTGAGCACCCTCATGGGCGACGTCAAAGAATCTGACGGCATCACCGTCATACCCCGATCCATCGACCCAACCGTTGCCGTGGGTATCGTCCACCATGCCGCAGAGATCCTTCCTCGGTACGAAGACAGCGCCTCCGGATGAGCTGCCGCCCCCGGAGCATCCCGGTATCGGGTCACCCTAACGGGCGGTGCATACCGCTTCGGTTCAAAACTCCAGGGTAGCGCGGAACGGTGAAATTGCGGCAGAGGTCCTCTCGGGGACTCCGTGCTAGGCCCGGATGATACCTAGAATCTCCTCCGTCAGAGCATCCACCTCAGCAGCCGTAGGAGCCTCGACGTTCAGGCGTAGAAGCGGCTCCGTGTTGGATCCCCGCAGATTGAACCAGGCCGGGGTGTCCCGTAATTCCACGGTGACACCGTCAAGGTGATCGATGTTCTCGGTACGGTCCGCGAATGCAGCGATGACAGCTTCGGTTCGCTCGGTCTGCGCTGCAGCACTGTCCAACCGGGAGTTCAGCTCCCCGGATGCCGCATAACGATTGTACCGGGCCATCATCTCACTCATTGGAGCATCCTGTTGACCAAGAGCCGCGAGAACGTGCATTGCGGCGAGGAGACCGGAATCAGCGTTGAAGAATTCAGTGAAGTAGTAGTGCGCGGAGTGTTCACCACCAAACACTGCGTTCTCCTCCGCCATGGTGGCCTTGATGAAGGAGTGCCCGACACGGGTCCGCACGGCGCGTCCGCCATTCTCTCCGATGATCTCCGGGACCGCCCTGGAAGTGATGAGGTTGTGGATGATCGCAGCTCCGGGGTGTTTCTCCAGGTACCGTTCCGCGACGATCGCACACACCGCTGACGGGCTCACCGGTTGTCCCTTCTCATCGATGACGAAGCAACGATCAGCATCGCCGTCGAGAGCAAGTCCGACGTCGGCACCGGTGTCGATGACGAACTGCTGCAGATCCCGGAGATTGGCCGGTTCAAGAGGGTTCGCCTCGTGGTTGGGGAAGGAGCCGTCGAGCTCGAAATAGAGTGGACGAATCTCAATCGGAAGACCTTCGAACACGGCAGGAACAGTGAGTCCGCCCATCCCGTTTCCGGCATCCACCGCGACCGTGAGCGGACGTATCCCGGTGAGATCGACCAACGATCGGAGAAAAGCACCGTAGTCCGCTAGAACGTCGTTCTCGGTGACGGAACCTGCATCACCCGGAAACTCCTCAACCCCCGCTACGAGGTCATCGGCGATGACGCCCAACCCGGATGACTGACCGACCGGGCGCGCACCCGAACGGCACAGTTTGATCCCGTTGTACTTCGCGGGGTTATGGCTGGCGGTGAACATCGCCCCGGGACAATCTCGACTACCGGAGACATAGTAGAGCTCATCCGTCGAGGTCAACCCGAGCAGCTCCACATCGAGTCCCTGCTCGGTTACTCCGCGGGCGAATGCCCGCGCGAGTTCCGGGGAGGAATCACGCATGTCATGTCCGACGGCGACCACCGTCGCCCCTTCCCCTCGCATGAGGCGGGCGAAGGCCGCGCCGGTGTCACAGACGAAATCGGCATCGATTCCGTCCCCGACGACGCCTCGGATGTCGTAGGCCTTGATGACGGCGTCTACCGATTCACGGGTACGCATGTACAGGTTCTCCTTTGAGGGTGCGGCACAAAACGGAGCGACCCACGAGCACGTGGTTCCGCATATCCGGTTTTTCTAATCCGTTCCGTTTTTCGTTCCGCCCGATCATACCCGCCGCCCGAACGGGTCATCCCGCAGTAACAAACCCACGTGAGCGGTCTCACTCCGCAATCGGAGGGCATGGAACG
Source organism: Corynebacterium sp. CCM 9204 (assembly GCF_041357695.1). Lineage (NCBI taxonomy): Bacteria > Bacillati > Actinomycetota > Actinomycetes > Mycobacteriales > Corynebacteriaceae > Corynebacterium > Corynebacterium sp. CCM 9204. The sequence continues at coordinate 386,845 of NZ_JAUERX010000003.1, read as the reverse complement.
GGTCAACCCTTTCCCACATCCGTAGCCGACAGATCCGGGGTTCGGGAAGTGCGCTCAACTTTCACTGGAGCCGGGGACGTCAGAATTCCCCTCATCAGGGTCCGGCACGATGTGCAGATGCGAACGACGACGCTGCCGAGCCGCACGAATCCGGGGCATACGACGCGCCGGGTGCCTCTCCAGATCCTCTCCAGAACCGGGTTCACCAGGATCAGGAACGAGGCCGGAGGTGGAACGCCCTGCCTCCCGGACCGCCTCGGCAAGCGCAGTGAGGTCATCGTCTTCCCCGAACTCGGGGTGAATGTGATTGAACCGGAGGAGTTCCCACCCGAGAGGAGCGGTAATGGATCCCGCATGATGGGCACAAAGATCCCAACTGTGGGGCTCACTGTTCGGTGCAAGCGGCCCGATCACCGCCGTCGACTCCGCGTAGGCGTAGGTCAGGGTGGCCACGGCGGGTTTACCGCAGCCCGGGCGGGAACAGCGTCGAAATTGGCTCACAGACACAAAGTCTAGACCCTTGGTTGAGGTTTAGGTAGTACGTCCTCCCGGCGCGCCCCACCGGGAAGATCCGCACCACGTATTACGCTGAGCACATGCCAGTCCAGTCGTCTCGTGACCGGAGGGGCCGTGGCATCCGCGGCCCCCTGATCCCGCCCGGGACCCCACGACACCGAAGCGTCAGTCAACGTTTCGATGCCGCCGTCGTGGACGCCTACACCCCACTGCTCGACGCCTACCCTGAGCAGCTCCTCAATCTTGATGTGGCCGTGGACACCATTCCGCGCATGAGGCTCCGACCTGACCTGACTGTTTTCCCCGAGGAGATCGCCGCTGACGGGCCAGTTCCACTCGGACGGGTGATCCCCGCCGGAGTGGATTCACAGGGGCATCCCACGCGAGCGCGAATAGTCATATTCCGGAAACCCGTGGAACAACGCTGCACCGGAGTCATTGAACGCACCGAACTGTTGCGCAGGGTACTCACGCAACTGGTGGCCGCCCACCTGAACATGGATCCGACTGATATTGACCCGGGGTTCCATGACTGACACTTCAGAACACGAGAATCCGGCGACTCCGCTGGAACAGCCACGAAACGGGAAAATGAGGAGGAATGACTAACCGAGCTGTTTCTTCAGACGCCGACGCTCACGTTCGGAGAGCCCACCCCAAATACCGAAACGCTCATCATTTTCCAGCGCGTACTCCAGGCATTCATCCCTGACCCCGCACGCCTGACAGATCCGCTTAGCCTCCCGCGTTGAGCCTCCCTTGTCCGGAAAAAACGCCTCCGGGTCAGTTTCGGCGCAGAGTGCCTGTTCCTGCCACTCCTGTTCGACCGCACCGAACAATGCATCCAAGGGCAGGTTCACACCCCTAACGGAAGAGCCGGAAGAACGGTGCGCTGCAGCATCACCACCACCGTCCACACTGCGGAGTGGCGCGTCGGACGCATAATCCCCCATGGACGCTCCCCTCTCACTGATAGACACGGACGGCACTGACACTGACCAAAATGACACCGATGACACCGATGCCCACACACCCCGGAAGGCGCGCCTTTGAATCTTCCAGATAGGGCACGGAACTCGTCCGGTACCCGCCGGTTACATACGTGTGATTACACACGCACCCCTAGATATCGTCAACCCACTCAGGCTCTATCTCTACCCGCAGGTGCATTTACGCAGGAAGCAAACCACACCAATCACACACGTCACAGCGAGCAGATACTGGGGGTAAAGTGAGGGGGCGCCACATGTAGTAGCTCCACACCTGACAAACCGCAAGTGGCGTGCACCGCGGCGTGTCGCAACCACAGAAAAGGCCTGAAAGATGTTAGGACACCTTCCAGGCCCGAAGCGGCGAAAGCCCACCCCTCACGCGTCCGAGGAGAACCTGATCCCACTGTCCGGTACGACGACACCGGGCCAGACCCGCATCCCATGGCGGAACTCACAGCGTGCTCCGATCTGCGCCCCTTCACCGATCACAGCGTCGAAGATTCGCGCGTTCGGGCCGATGTGCACACCCGAGGCAATGATCGAATTCTTGATGATCGCCCCCGGCTCGATAGTGACACCATCGAAGACGACCGTATCGTCCAGGCGACAACCGGCACCGATCTCAGTTCCACGCCCGACCGATGTTCCACCGAGCAGGAGCACGCCGTCCTTCACCCCGGCTGACTCGTGGACGAGAGACTCCCCGGTCCGTCCCTCAAGCAGAGGAGAAGGTGCGATACCCCGGACCAGGTCACTGGAGCCCCGCACGAAATCATGGGGCGTACCCATATCCCGCCAGTAGGCATTGTCAACGTGTGCGAACACCCGGCACCCCTCCTCGAGGAGCCGCGGGAACGTCTCCCGTTCCACCGATATATTCCGCCCTTCAGGAATCTGCTCGATCAACTCGCGCCGGAACACATAACACCCGGCGTTGATCTGGTCCGTCGGCGGATCCTCGGTCTTCTCCAGGAAGTTCCGTACCCGCCCGTCACCGTCGGTGGTCACACAACCATAGGCCCTGGGATCCGCGACCCGCACCAGATGCATGGTCAGATCAGCGTCCTTCGTAGCGTGGGTATGAAGAATCGATCCCAGATCGGTACCTCCGAGAACATCACCGTTGAACACCATGACCGTGTCGTTCCGCAACCGGTCGTAGACGTTCCGGATCGCCCCACCCGTACCCCGTGCGGTCTCCTCTACGACATACTCAATCTCCAGCCCCATCTCTGCGCCGTCGCCGAAGTGGTTCTCGAACACCTCCGCGCGGAAAGACGTCCCCATCACCACATGGGTGATACCCGCCGCCCGGATCCGACCGAGCAGGTGCGCGAGAAAGGGCACATTGGCTGTCGGGAGCATGGGTTTTGGTGTGGACACCGTCAACGGCCTGAGCCTGGTCCCCTTGCCTCCGACGAGGATAACGGCGTCGGTGTGCCTGGCGAGCTGGTGCGGGTCAGTCATCTGATCTCTTTCTTCCGATCGGTTCTCCGGCTGACAGTACCGCACCTTCCCCGTTGTTTCGTGGAACCCGTCAACGGAGTCGTGGTAGCTTCCCGGACATCCCGAGAACCACCACTGCACGCATCTTCAACCCGAGCCACAGAACAACGCGGAGTGGTGCCATCCACCACGAGGGGTGTCGGTCAGCCTGAAAACGGTAGGCACTATCGTGGTGCGCGGGAAGCATGAGCCCGAGATGTGCACCAGCGGAATGTCCCTGGTCATGCTCAATCTGGGCGGTGGGACAGTAGATGTTCTCCCAACCCGACCGCCCGAGCCGATCACCCAGATCAACGTCCTCCATGTACATGAAGTAACGCTCATCGAATCCGCCGATTTCATCGAAGGCCTCCCACCGCAACAACAGACAGGAGCCGGAGAGCCAGCCCGCGGGACGCTCGGTATCCATGTCCGCGTCCGCCCGGTACGCCGCGGTCCAGGGATTTCCCGGCCAGAAACCGGAAAATAACGCATGCCCGATACCGTTACGCAACGTGGGCACAGCGCGCGCCGACGGATACGTCCCGCCATCGGGTTGCCGGATCTTGGGTCCGACTGAACCCGCCTGTGGATGCCTGCCCGCGCAGTCCAGCAGCTCATCGATACTCCCCGGGTCGAAGGTGACATCCGGGTTGACCACCAACAGAAACTCAGGGTCGACCTTGCCCGCCTCACGGCGATCCCGCAATATTCGGGCGGCAACGTTGATCGCGCTGCCGTACCCGAGGTTCCCCCCGGTACGGACCAGCTCGACGTTTCCCCACTCTTCAGCGGCCTTCTCCGGCACCCCATCCGTCGAACCGTTGTCGGCGAGGATGATATGCAGATCCCGCGAACTCGCCGCAGGCACCGAACGCAGGAAAGCGCCCAGGTGCCGCCCAGGCGAATAGGTCACGGTAACGACGGGAAGAGGGAGGTTCACGGGGTCAGAGTCTAGCGCCTACGGCCCTGTCGACTCCGGAGCGCCACTCCGGTAGTTCCCCATAACCTCGTGCACACCAGTCGCCGGTGTCGAGGACCGACCACGACGGCCGGGGGGCCGGGCGGGGATACTCCGCGCTGGTGCATGGGTGCACGCGATCCGGGTCCTCGCCCACCGCCGCGAACACCCGACGCGCCAGGCCGAACCAACTCGTGTAACCTTCCCCCGCAGCGTGGAGCACTCCCCCCGGGTCAGCGTCGTCGGCGGCGAGCCGCCACAATCCACGGGCCAGGTCGATGGCGTACGTGGGACTCCCCACCTGATCGTCCACCACACGGATAGGCCCATCCCCCGCGGCGAGCCTCAGCATCGTCCCCACGAAGTCACGGTGCCCCGGAAGCAGGGCACCGGAGTACACCCAGGCGGTACGCACCACCGTCGCCCGGAGGTCGGTGTGCTCGACAATCTGCTCGATCGCCATCTCCCCGGCACGTTTGGTCTTGCCGTAGACACTGTCCGGGACGGTCGGGGCGTCGACACGCAGTGGCTCTCCCCCCGGCACCCCGGATGCACCGAAGACGTAATCAGTGCTGATGTGGATAAGCCTACTCCCCGCACCCGCGCACCGGCGCGCCAGTAGCTCCGGGGCACGCACGTTGAGCGCCTCCACCGTTGAGCGTCGCCGCGGGTCCTCCGCTGCATCCACGTCGGTGAAGGCCGCTGTGTTGATCACGACGTCGGCCGCACCCAACACCTCCGAAGAACCGACAGTGTCCGCCGAGGTGACGTCCAGCCCCTCCCTGTCGAGCCAGGTGACCCGCATTCCGTCCGGAACAGTGAGCTTCAGCGCGGAAGCAACCTGTCCGTTGCTTCCGGTGACGACAACGTCCATGACATAGACTCCTTCTCTGACGACGACGTGCACCCCACGTCGACGGGTGGTGCCCGGTGCTCCGGTTTCCCCTCCGCCCATTAAAACCTTTTTCGCCGATGCAGTTGGAGCTTGCCCGTGACCGACCAGTACCGCCCGGTACGCGACATCCAGCCTCCACCGTCTCCTGTCCCGGAACTCCGGCAGACCGGTCCCCGACCACTGCGACTTCTGCTCGCCCTGATGTCGGTCGCCGTCCTCACCGTATCCGGGCTGGGCTATGCCACCGTGGGAAGGCTCGGGAACACGGTCACCGGCGCAAGTAACCTGAATCTCGGTGGCGGCACCAAGGTCAGGAAGGGGGAACAACTCGACGGAGCCACCGATATCCTGCTCGTTGGATCCGACTCCCGCTCAGACGCACAGGGCAACCCCCTGACCCCGGAGGAGATCGCGATGCTCCGGGCAGGCGATGAAGCCAATGACAACACTGACACCATCATGGTCATCCGCGTCCCCAACGATGGTTCCTCAGCCACCGCAATCTCAATTCCCCGCGACACCTACATCCACGACGATGAGATGGGAAACACCAAGATCAACGGTGTCTACGGCGCCTACAAGGCCCAGCGTAAGGAAGAACTCATCAACCGCGGGGTCACCGACGAAAACAGTCTCGAGGAACAGTCCAAGGAGGCCGGCCGTAAGGCACTGATCAATTCAGTCGCAGATCTCACCGGCATCACCGTCGACCACTACGCGGAGGTGGGACTGCTCGGATTCGTCCTACTCACCGACGCCGTCGGCGGAGTCGAGGTCTGCCTCAACGAAGCGGTCTACGACGAATTCTCCGGTGCCGACTTCCCCGCGGGCCGACAGAAGCTCTCCGGACCCGACGCCCTGTCCTTCGTTCGACAGCGCCATGGCCTTCCCCGCGGCGACCTGGACCGGATCGTCCGCCAGCAGTCCTACATGGCGTCATTGGTCAACAACGTGTTGAGCAGTAGAACTCTTTCCAACCCCAGAACCCTGACCCAGCTCGGGGAAGCGGTCAGCCGTTCCGTGATCATCGATGAGGACTGGGACGTGATGAGTTTCGCCAATCAGCTCCAGAACCTCGCCGGAGGCCGGGTCCAGTTCACGACGATTCCGGTGACTTCAATTGACGGTGTCGGCGACTACGGTGAGTCTGTCGTCACCGTCGATGTCGAGTCAGTCCACGACTTCTTCGACACGCTCCTGGGAGACGAAGAGGGCAGGGCAGGCTCGTCCTCAGCCCCCACCGATCCCGGCGAGGACCGAAAGCCGGTGCCGGAACTGGATGTCCACGTCCTCAATGCGACCACGATCACGGGGAAGGCTGGCAGGGTCGCCGGTGCGGTGAACGAACTCGGCTACCGGATCGGGGAAGTCAGTAACGCACCCGACGGTCTCTACCCGGAGAGTGTGCTCATCGCGGCGAACGCGACAGACCCGGCCATCGTGCTCCTGGCGCAGCAACTCGGTGGTCTCGAGATCACCGAGTCCTCGTCACTGGTCAATGGAGAGGCCGTCATCGCGGTTGCCGCAGACTGGTCCGGACCAGTGGGTGATGAACCTGTCGACGGTTCCTCACCCCAGGACGGAACCACCGTCGGCCAGCCAGGTCCGGACAGTGCCCCCGCTGCACCAGTCATCGATGCGGGTGGCGACGGACCTCGGTGCGTCAACTAGAACCGAGCCGACGGCTTTCGCCTACCCTTATGGCATGGACCTGCTCCGAGACCTGTTAGCCGCTGACCCCGGGGTGCCCCGCCTGACCGTCTACAACGAGACCACCGGCGCCCGTCTGGATTTCTCCGCACAGACCCTCGACAACTGGGCGGCGAAGGTCGGGAACATGCTCTACGAGGAGTTTGATCTGCAGCCCGGCTCCCGTATCGCCGTCGACCTGCCGGCTGGTTGGCAGGCAGTGGCGGTGGTCCTCGGGGCCCTGGCTTCTGGGATCGGCTACACGATCGGCCCCGATCCCTCCGCCGAGGTACTGTTCACTTCTCCAGACCGAGCGGACGGCACCTTCACCGGTGACGTCGCCGTGGTCACGGATGATCCTTTCGGACGCGGTGTCGAGGAATGTGGCGGTACCGTTCCCGACGGCATCGTCGACTTCGGTCCGGTGGTCCGGTTCTACGGCGATCAGTTCCCGTACCCGACAAAGACCCTCAACGCTCTCGTCGATTCCGCTGTGCCCCGCCCCCCGACAGGGGCGCGGACGCTGATCACAGGATGGAGCGATGACAAGGGTTTCACCTCTGGGGTTCTCGCCCCACTCGCAGCCGGTGGCTCTGTCGTGGTGGTCAGCGGTCCAGTTGATTCCATCCGACTCGATGCCATTGCCACCGCCGAACGGGTGACCCACCGGTGAAGTTCCCGGACCGCTGATAGATTCTCCCCATGGCTACCGTTCACTTCGACAATGTCACCATCCGATACCCCGGCGCCGAGCATCCGTCCGTCGACGGATTCGACCTGGAGATCGGGGACGGGGAGTTTCTCGTTCTCGTGGGTCCCTCCGGTTGCGGCAAATCGACGACCCTCCGGGCACTCGCCGGGTTGGAGGACGTCGAGAGCGGCAGCATCATCATCGACGGACGCGATGTCACCCAGGAAGAGCCCGCAGACCGGGACATTGCGATGGTGTTCCAGAACTACGCGCTCTATCCGCACATGAGTGTCGCGGAGAACATGGGCTTCTCCCTGAAACTATCGAAACTGCCCAAAGCCGAGATCAAAGCCAAGGTGCGGGAGGCCGCCGAGCTGCTCGGACTCACCCCCTTCCTCGACCGTAAGCCCAAAGATCTTTCCGGTGGTCAGCGTCAGCGTGTCGCCATGGGCCGGGCCATCGTTCGGAAGCCCAGTGTCTTCTTGATGGATGAACCGCTCTCGAATCTCGACGCGAAACTCCGTGTGCAGACACGAACCGAGCTGGCCGCACTGCAGCGACGACTCGGAACCACGACGGTCTACGTCACACACGACCAGGTAGAAGCGATGACAATGGGGGACCGGGTCGCGGTGCTCAAGGACGGGGTCCTCCAGCAGGTCGCGCCGCCGAGGGAGCTTTACGAACGCCCCGTCAACGCATTCGTCGCAAGCTTCATCGGGTCGCCCTCCATGAATCTCATCACTGCGGATGATCCCGAATTCGGCCGGGTGATTCTGGGTATCCGGCCAGAGCACGTTCATGTTCTCGCGGACGCCCCTTCCACCACGGATTCCGAACCGGTGCTCGACGTCGTCGTGGATCTCGTCGAAGAACTGGGGGCTGAGTCCTACCTCTATTCGCACCGGGTCGACGCACCGGATGTGACCGTGGTCTCCCGGTTGGGTGCCGTGGCTGTGCCCGCTCGCGGAGACCATGTCCGGCTCAGTCTGGACATGACTCACGCCCACTGGTTCGACGCTGAGAACGGGCAGCGCCTCCAGCGGGGAATCACCTCCGGGAATCTCCACGGCTAGTGCCGAGGGCAGGGTTCCGCGATGGTGGATCACCGGACAGGGGCAGGGAATCCGGATTCCCTGCCCCCATCCCATCGGTGTGGCTCCCCCCACATCCGGCATGGAACAGGCCGAACGCGCCCGATTCGGGCGAAAGCGAAGGTATAGTCGATCACAACCGCCCCGGCATGTGTCGCAGGTCATCCACGCTGCTTCAGCGTGATGCACGCCCGCACTGGAGGGGAACACCGAACGAGAGGTATCCACCTTATGACGATCAGATTCAATCGCAGGGCCGTCACCGCCGTCGCAGCGACCGCAGTTATCGCAACCAGCGCCCTGACAGCCTGCTCCTCAGATGACGCGGCAGAAAAGGCCGGGGACGCTGTCACCTCCGGCAGCTCTGCAGCTTCGTCCGCGGCGAAGAAGGCGACCTCCGACAAGGAGGGCCGCGGCCCGATCACCTTCGCGATGGGTAAGAACGACACCGACAAGCTCAAGCCCATCATCGAGAAATGGAACGCCGAGCATCCGGACGAAAAGGTCACACTGAAGGAACTCGCCGGTGAAGCTGATGAGCAGGCGGACACCCTCAAGCAGGCGCTGCAGGCGAAGAGCACCGACTACGACGTCATGGCACTCGACGTCATTTGGACTGCCGAGTTCGCCGCGAACCAGTGGCTGGAGCCACTCGAAGGCGATCTGGCCGTGGACACCTCCGGGCTACTGCAGTCCACCGTCGATTCCGCAACCTACGTGAACAAGCTGTACGCGGTACCGCAGAACACCAACGGTCAGTTGCTCTTCCGCAACACGTCCCTTGCCCCCGAGGCCCCGGAAAACTTCGAGGAGCTCGCCGAAGCCTGCAAGGAGGTCTCCGAGCAGGACAAGGACTGCCTGACCCTACAACTCAAGAAGTACGAGGGCCTGACAGTGAACACGGTCGGTTTCATCGAGGGGTGGGGTGGTCACGTCATCGACGACAACGAGAAGCCCGTCGTCGACTCTGATGCGGCCAAGGAAGGCCTGCAGGCCCTCGTGGACGCCTACGATGACGGCGTTATCGCCGGGGACTCGATCTCTGCTACCGAGGAAGAGACCAATCTCGCATTCACCGAAGGACGTACGGCCTTCGCCATCAACTGGCCCTACATGTACGGCAATGCGGAGAAGGACAACTCCGCTGTCAAGGGTGAGTTCGAGGTGCAACCGCTGGTCGCCAAGGACGGTGTCGGTGTCTCCACCCTCGGCGGTTACAACAACGCGATCTCGGCCTACTCAGAGCACAAGCACACAGCACGTGATTTCATCGAGTTCATCATCTCCGAGGATAACCAGATGAGCTTTGCCGAGGCGTCCTTCCCGCCGGTTCTCGCATCGATCTACGATGACAAGGATCTCATCGAGAAATTCCCCTACATGCCGGCCCTGAAGGTTTCGCTCGAGAACGCGGTCCCGCGCCCGGTGAGCCCTTTCTACCCAGCGATCTCCAAAGCGATCCAGGACAACTCCTATGCCGCACTGACGGGTGAGAAGAGCGTCGATGACGCCGCTTCCGACATGCAGGCGGCCATGGAGCAGTCCAGCCGTTAGTCCATCCATGGTCGTGGTAGCGCAGCACGCCACGACTTCGGAAGCTCGACGATGAGGGCCCCTTCGGTACGCTGATGTACCGGAAGGGGCCCTCATTCCCTTCCCCCACAGCACCCCCAGTATCCGGGAGAGATCACTTGTCCGGGAGCCGGCGGGTAGATGTTGTAGGCGGTACCTTCCACCGGGTCCGGGACGAATCATCGCCGGATCCTCCCACCCCACCGGACCGAGGAGATCCATGTCCAGGCTGAAGCAGACCCGCTCCGCGGCCGTGCTCATCGCACCAACGATAATCGTGCTGGCCATCGTCATCGGGTACCCCATCATCCGGGCCATCTGGTTGTCGTTCCAGGCTGACAAGGGCCTCGATCCGACGACAGGGTTCTTCGTCGAAGGTGGTTTCGCGGGACTCCAGCACTACTTGTACTGGCTCACACAGCGCTGCCCTGCGGGTGGAGGAGAGTTCAGCACCTGTCCCCCGGGAGTGCTGTCCACCGATTTCTGGCCTGCACTCCGGATCACCCTCTTTTTCGCCGTGGTCACCGTGAGTCTGGAGACCATCCTCGGCATGTGGATGGCGACAGTGATGAACCGGGAGTTTTTCGGCCGTGGTCTGCTCCGTGCTGCGGTGCTGATCCCGTGGGCGATCCCAACTGCGGTCACCGCTAAATTATGGCAGTTCATCTTCGCTGACCAGGGTGTGGTCAACGCCGTCCTCGGACTCAACATCCGGTGGACCACCGACCCGTGGGCGGCCCGGATGGCGGTCATTCTTGCGGATGTCTGGAAGACGACTCCGTTCATGGCGCTGCTCATCCTCGCCGGGCTGCAGATGATCCCGAAGGACGTCTACGAGGCCGCACGCGTCGACGGTGCCTCCCGGTGGCAAATCTTCACCAGGATCACCCTCCCGCTGGTGCGTCCGGCGCTGATGGTGGCTGTCCTGTTTCGTACCCTCGACGCACTGCGCATGTACGATCTCCCAGTAATCATGATCTCCGGGGCGTCCAGTTCCCCGACTGCCACGATCTCGCAGCTCGTGGTGGAGGACATGAGACAGAACCACTTCAACTCAGCATCTGCGCTGTCGACCCTCATCTTCCTGTTCATCTTCGCGGTGGCGTTCGTGATGATCCGGTTCCTCGGTGCAGATATCCGCAGTGCTTCCCGGGCGTCGACGGCCACCGTCCACGTCCCCGTCGATGATGCTCCCCCTGCCGATAACCCGCTCGTCCTGGCCTCCCCGGGTGGGTGCCAGCAGACAGCCGCCCCCCGCCGGAATCACCCCGAAGGAGACGCAGCATGCTGAAAAACATCCGAAACTACCTCGGGGTACTGGCGATTCTTGTCTGGGGACTCGCACCCTTCTACTGGATGCTGGTTACCGCACTCCGGGATTCAGACTGGACTTTCGACACCACTCCTTGGCCCACACACGTCACCCTCGACAACTTCCGTAATGCTCTGGCGACGGATGCGGGAAACAACTTCCTCGCGGCGATCGGGAACTCACTGATCATCGGACTGGTCACCACGGCGGCGAGTGTGCTCGTCGGAGTGTTCGCCGCCTATGCACTCGCCCGTCTCGATTTCCGCGGTAAGGGCATCGTGACCGGTGTGGTCCTCGCGGCGAGTATGTTCCCCGGCATCGCGCTGGTCACCCCCCTGTTCCAACTGTTCGGTGACCTGGGTTGGATTGGCACCTACCGGGCACTCATCATCCCGAACATCTCCTTCGCGCTGCCGTTGACCATCTACACGTTGGTCAGCTTCTTCCAGCAGCTTCCGTGGGAACTGGAGGAAGCAGCACGGGTCGACGGTGCCTCCCGCGGGCAGGCCTTCAGGCTCGTGCTCCTGCCGCTCGCGGCACCCGCGCTGTTCACGACAGCGATTCTCGCATTCATCGCGGCGTGGAACGAATTTATGCTGGCGAAGCAGCTCTCCACCACCGGTACCGAACCCGTCACCGTCGCCATCGCACGTTTCTCTGGCCCCTCAGCGTTCGAATACCCGTATACCTCAATCATGGCGGCCGGGGCTCTGGTGACCGTCCCGCTGGTGATCATGGTGCTGGTGTTCCAGCGTCGTATCGTCGCGGGCCTGACCGCCGGCGGCGTCAAGGCCTGATCTGGGTACCACCCACCGAAAGGGATTCTCGTGAACACATGTCCCTCCGGGTCCGACCCATCCGAGGCCCGTCGACGTAAACTGCAGCGCGACACCTGCACGGGCTTCGTGTCCTTCTTCGCGGCGGTAGCGCTGCTCCAGGCGGTAATCAACGTCACCCGCCCGGAACCCGAGGTGTGGCCCGCGGTCCTCGCCCTCGTCCTCGTCCTCTCAGCGGTATGGCTACGGAGGTCCGGCCGGAGGTGACGGTGCCTTCGGCCGGACGTCAGCGGCGTATTCTCCGCCAGATGATTCGGAGCGCCGAATGCAGCAACGCGAACACCTCACGGGTCCATAAGTGGGGAATCCGCATCGGAGGGGTCCTTGCAGCCACGATCCGGACGCGGAACCCGTGGTGCCACGCCCAGAGCTTCACCCGGGGCATGTGGAACTCGTTGGTGACCACGATCCAGTCCGGCCACCCGGACAGGAGTTCGCGGGTGTTCTCCAGATTCTCGTTCGTTGAGGTGGCCCGTTCCTCGGTGATGATCCGCGCCGGTTCCACTCCTTTGTCCACGAGCCAGTCTCTCATGGCCGGGGCCTCACCGAGCCCGGTGACCACGACCGGCGCACCGGTGTGCTCCCGGACCACCGGGAGCGCAGCAACGAGCCGCTGCTCAAGCGCCCGACCGGGGCGGCCATCACGGAGCCTGCATCCGAGAATGACGATAGGCAGCGGCGGGCAACCGTCCGCGACATGCGGGATCACTGTCCCAGCAACCGCTCACGCAGAGCCGCGTCCTTGGCAAGGACAGCGTCACGCATCTCGGCCTGGTAATCCGCCATGCGTTCGATCAATCCGGGGTTTCCCGCTCCGAGTATCCGGACTGCGAGAAGTCCGGCGTTCTTCGCTCCACCGATGCTCACGGTGGCGACGGGCACCCCCGCCGGCATCTGGACGATGGACAGTAGAGAATCCATGCCGTCGAGAGTCTCCAGCGCCCTCGGGACACCAATGACGGGAAGTGGCGTCGCCGCTGCAACCATTCCAGGGAGATGTGCGGCACCGCCTGCACATGCGATGATGCAGGACAACCCCCGGGTATGCGCCGAGCGTGCATAATCAAGCATCCTCTCCGGCGTGCGGTGCGCGGAGACAACCCCGACTTCGAAGGGAACCCCGAATTCAGCGAGAACTTGAGCCGCCGGTTCCACGGTAGGCCAGTCGGAGTCGGATCCCATGATGAGTCCCACCAGGGGGCTGGCGTTCCGTGCGCTGTGTGTGGTGTTGATGGACATGACCGTCTTTCATGAACTGGGTGATGGTGGTGTGTGCTGTTGTCAGTCGGGAAGCCAACCGTCAGCCCAGGTTGCGTGGACAAGGTAGTGGGCGGCAAGCCGTGCCTTCCTCCGCAGTTCAGCCACGTCCCCTTCGCTGCCGGTGACCGCAGTCATGTTGACGTGTCCGATCTTACGTCCGGGGCGCCACCCCTTTCCGTACATGTGGATCTTCGCCTCCGGAAAGCGCGTCCATACTTCAACCATTCTCTCGTGGAAGTTCCGGGCCGGGTCCTCCTCCGCCCCCAGGACATTGGCCATGACCGTCGTACCCCCGACCGGATCAGTGGCACCAAGTGGAAGATCGAGGACTGCACGGATGTGCTGCTCGAACTGGCTTGTCCGGGAACCATCCTGAGTCCAGTGTCCGGTGTTGTGCGGGCGCATGGCGAGCTCATTGACGAGAATCCGGGGGCTTTCCTCGACATCACCGCAAGTGAGAAAGAGCTCCACGGCCAGCACCCCGGTGACATTGAGTTCCGTGGCTATCCGTGCGGCCAGCTCTCCGGCCTCAGCCGCCAACTCGGACGGAAGATCCGGGGCTGGGGCAACGGCTTCAGTGCACACTCCCGAGGTCTGGACCGACTCAACCACCGGCCAGGCTGCGGTCCTCCCGGAGGGAGTCCGCGCCACCATCGCCGAGAGTTCCCGGTCCAGACGCACCTTCTCCTCCACCATGAGCGGTACGCCTCGACCGAGGAGTCCACTCACCAGGTGAATAAGCTCCTCCCGCGTACCAGGAAACCAGACCCCCTTGCCGTCGTATCCACCGCGACGCGCCTTCAGACACACGCGGGAATCCACGGCGGCGAAAAAGTCCGTGGCATCGGCCACTGACTCCACCGGAGCGAACGGCGGCACAGGGGCGCCGAATTCCCGGAGCCGTTCCCGCATAACGAGTTTGTCCTGTGCATGTGCCAGGGCACCTGGCCCCGGCTGAACGTTGACACCCGCCTCGATGAGCGTGCGCAGGTGCTCTGAAGGAACATGCTCATGGTCAAAGGTGACGACACTTGCCCCTTCAGCAACGACCCGCAGGGCATCCAGATCTGTGTAGTCCCCGATGACGACGTCTGCCGCGACCTGGGCTGCCGAGGCCCCTGATGAACCGGCCAGAAGCCGGACGGACTGGCCCAGTTCAATGGCTGCGGTCTGCATCATCCGGGCGAGCTGCCCGTCACCGACGACGGCTACGACAGGCATGCCCGCGGCATGCGCCTCCGGGTTTCCACCGGCGGGGAGGGGATCACGGGGATGGTTACTCACAACGCATAACTATAGCCGTGGAGTCGTTCGGATCAGGCGAGAGGATCATTGATCATCCGGGCGATCTTCCGAACCTTCGGCAGGCCGCGGTAGTACACGGGGAGATCACTGTCCCGCAGATACACGGCGAGCAGTCCACGTTCCTTCTCCGCCCAGGTCACCGCAGACATGGCGAGGGAGCGGGGACGTGCACGGAAGCCGTCCGCCCGGAAGATGATTCGCCGGTCGGTGACGATCATCCGGCGACGACGCTTCCGCAGGAGTGGGATCACGAAGCGCCAGAGGACCAACACCCCCCAAAGGAACACGAAGCCGTTGCGCCACTCCGGCAGCAGGCGCAGCGGCCCCACCCCGTATCGCCCGGCATCTGCAGCGTCGAACCAGCCGATGACGATCCACAGCACACCTGTGATCACGATCGTCTCCAGAAACGGGAAGATCATCTCCCGGAGCGGCGCCCGCACATCAACGAGGATATGTTCATCGGGTTCTAGAGACATCCGACCACTCATACGGACCTCAGATGGGTGACATCCCCGGCCGCCAGCTCGTGGTTAGTTCCGTCCTCATCACAAAACAGCAGTCGCCCGTCGTCGGCGACCCCGGTGACGGTGCCGTAGATGGTCCGCTCCCCCTCCGCAGTCGGCACGACAACTTTGGCTCGGGCACCGATCGACGCACAGACCCGTCGGTAGTCCCCGAGAAGCCCGGGGTCACCCGCAGCCCACTGGGTGAGTCGGTGGTGGAGAGCGATGAGGACATCGCCAGTCAACCGGGTCCGGTCGAAAACGCGTCCAGGCGCCGCGAGATCCAGGGAGATCGCGTGCGGAACAGGTAACTCATCCTCGGTCAGAGAGACATTGAGGCCCAGCCCGACAACCACAGCCGGGGCATCGGAGAGATTGGCGGCCTCAGCCAGTATGCCGCAGAGTTTTCGACCTCCGATGAGAACGTCGTTCGGCCACTTCAGGACAGCATGCACCTGATCCTGCTCCGCTCTCCCGGAGATGTCTTCCGCCGCGGCGACGGCATCGACAACCGCGAGGCCCGCAGCCAACGGCAGGGTACCCAGTCGCCGAAGGCTCGATCGGGGCGGGCGAATGAGAACACTTAGAGTGATCTGACTGCCGACCGGCGCGGTCCAGACCCTCCCGTGCCGCCCACGGCCCGCTGACTGATGCTCAGCAACCACCGCAGTCCACTCCTGCGCTCCCCGCCCAGCGGCCACGACCAGGTCCGTATTCGTGGAACCTGTCTCCGGGGTGTGATCGATCCGGTTGTATGGACCACCGTCCACACAGCGGCGACGCAGTGCATCGGAGTCAACCGGAGTGCGTGGGGTCGATGAAATCATACCTGTCACGATAGCGCGTGCGAGATGGAGCCGATGACACACCGAAACTCCGCAGCACCCCGGAAAAAGCGACTCACCAGCACGTTCCCTAACATGTGATACAGATCACCATGATTTTACTTTGCAAACTAAAACTGCTGCTTTAGACTCCCAAAACATGACGATTTCCTCACCTTTGATCGACGTTTCCTCGATGACCGGCCCCATGACAACCGCAGACAAGATCGCGGACCTCAAGGCGCGCCGTGCCGAGGCCACATTCCCCATGGGCCTCGCCCCGGTGGAGAAAGTACACGCGGCTGGACGTCTCACCGCCCGCGAACGGCTGGATTTCCTCCTCGATGAAGGTTCCTTCATCGAGACCGATCAGCTTGCCCGCCACCGCACCACGGCCTTCGGCATGGGAGGTCGCCGCCCCGCAACCGACGGGATCGTCACCGGATGGGGCACCATCGACGGCCGCGAGGTCTGCATCTTCTCCCAGGATGGCACCGTCTTCGGCGGCGCCCTCGGTGAGGTCTATGGCGAAAAGATGATCAAGATCATGGAGTTGGCCATCGAGACGGGCCGCCCCCTCATCGGCCTCTACGAGGGTGCAGGTGCACGAATCCAGGACGGCGCCGTGTCCCTTGATCTCATCGCGCAGACCTTCTACCAGAACATCAACGCCTCGGGCGTCGTCCCACAGATCTCCGTGATCATGGGGGCCTGCGCGGGCGGTAACGCTTATTCCCCAGCCCTGACCGATTTCGTCGTCATGGTGGACAAGACCTCCAAGATGTTCGTCACCGGCCCCGACGTGATCAAGACCGTCACCGGCGAACAGATCACCCAGGAAGAACTGGGTGGAGCCAGCACCCACATGGAGACTGCCGGCAACAGCCACTACACCGCCGCCACCGACGAAGACGCCCTCGAGTGGGTCCAGGAACTCGTCAGTTATCTACCCTCAAACAACCGCAGTTTCGCCCCGCTCGAAGAGCACGACCGCGAGGAGGGATCGATCAACGACAATCTCAACGCCGACGACCTCAAGCTCGACGGGATCATCCCCGATTCGCCCACGACTCCCTACGATGTCCGCGAGGTCATCGAGTGCCTGACCGATGACGGCGACTACCTGGAGATCCAGGAGGACCGTGCCGCGAACGTCGTGATCGCATTCGGTCGCATCGAGGGTCAGTCCGTCGGCTTCGTCGCCAACCAGCCGACCCAGTTCGCCGGCTGCCTCGACATCGACGCCAGTGAGAAGGCTGCCCGCTTCATCCGTACCTGCGACGCCTTCAACATCCCCATCGTCATGCTCGTCGACGTCCCCGGCTTCCTGCCAGGAGCGGGCCAGGAGTACGAGGGAATCCTGCGCCGCGGCGCGAAGCTGCTCTACGCCTACGGCGAGGCCACCGTCCCGAAGATCACGGTGACGATGCGCAAGGCATACGGCGGAGCGTACTGCGTCATGGGTTCCAAGGGCCTCGGCGCGGACCTCAACCTGGCGTGGCCCACCGCCCAGATCGCTGTCATGGGCGCCAAGGGCGCGGTCGGCTTCATCTACCGCAAGCAGTTGAAGGACGCCGCCGATCGTGGCCTCGACGTCGCCGAGTTCGCAGCCTCCTTCGAGCGCGAGTACGAGGACTACATGCTGACCCCGTATCTCGCCGCGGAACGCGGACTTATCGACGCCGTCATCCTGCCGAGCGAGACCCGCGGACAGATCGCCCGCAACCTGCGCCTCTTTGCCGGCAAGAATGTCCATCGGCCCGCACGCAAGCACGGAAACATCCCCCTGTAGAACAGGAATCGGACGCACTCATCAACGCTGGAAACCCGCAAAATCCCCGGAACGGGGGTAATTGTGGCGACGGAGGATGGATCACGGCGCCTCCCCACCACCCGTCAGGGAAGCGGGGAAGGCGTCTTCCATATGCCGCCTCCCGGAACGTTCTCCGCAACAAAAGTACTGCACAAGTGCCACCTGCAGCGGGCCAAGGGCGCGGGCGACGCTGCTAAAGTGTCTCTGTCCGCGAACCTCCGCCACCGGTGATACTCCTCGACCGAAGAACACCGGACGTCTTTCACTCCTTGACCTGGCGCCACCCCTATAAACTTGGAAAGTATGACGACCGCAAACTCCACACCTGACCTGAAAACCACGGCAGGAAAACTGGCCGATCTCCGCGCTCGACTCACCGAGACCGTGGCGCCCATGGGCGAAGCCTCCATCGAACGTGTGCATCAGGCGGGCAAGAAGACCGCCCGTGAGCGTATCGAGTACCTCCTCGACGACGGGTCGTTCGTTGAGGTGGATGCACTTGCACGCCACCGGTCGAAGAACTTCGGACTCGATGCCAAGCGACCGGTCACAGACGGTGTCGTCACCGGATACGGCACCATTGAAGGCCGCAAAGTGTGCGTGTTCTCGCAGGACGGTGCCGTCTTCGGCGGCGCTCTCGGCGAGGTCTACGGAGAGAAGATCGTGAAGATCATGGATCTGGCCATCAAGACCGGTGTCCCCCTGATCGGAATCAACGAAGGTGCGGGCGCCCGCATCCAGGAGGGCGTCGTCTCCCTCGGTCTCTACTCCCAGATCTTCTACCGCAACACCATGGCCTCCGGTGTCATCCCACAGATATCACTGATCATGGGGGCCTGCGCCGGCGGGCACGTCTACTCCCCGGCGCTCACAGACTTCATCGTCATGGTGGACAAGACCTCCAAGATGTTCATCACGGGCCCTGACGTCATCAAGACCGTGACCGGGGAGGACGTCACGCAGGAAGAGTTGGGTGGTGCGAACACCCACATGTCCATGTCCGGAACCTCGCACTACACGGCGTCCGATGACGCAGACGCTCTCGACTGGGTCCGCGAGCTCATCACCTACCTGCCGCAGAACAACCGTGCGGAGGCACCGCGGGTGGAGGCACCGCTGATGGAGGGGTCCATCGTGGACAATGTCACGGACTCGGATCGTGAACTGGACACCATCATCCCCGATTCCCCGAACCAGCCGTACGACATGAAGGAAGTCATCACCCGCGTCGTGGACGACGGTGAGTTCTTGGAGGTCCAGTCGGGTTACGCCGAGAACATCCTCATCGGGTTCGGTCGCATCGAAGGCCGCAGCGTCGGGTTCGTCGCGAACCAGCCGATGCAGTTCGCCGGCTGTCTCGACATCCGGGCCAGCGAGAAGGCTGCTCGTTTCGTCCGGACCTGCGACGCCTTCAACATCCCCATCGTCGAGTTCGTCGACGTCCCCGGGTTCCTCCCCGGCACAAGCCAGGAGTATGACGGGATCATCCGCCGCGGGGCCAAACTGCTCTTCGCCTACGCTGAGGCGACCGTCGGCAAGATCACCGTCATCACTCGGAAAGCCTACGGCGGGGCCTACTGTGTCATGGGTTCCAAGGATATGGGCGCAGACATCTGCCTCGCCTGGCCCACTGCACAGATCGCGGTCATGGGCGCCTCCGGTGCCGTCGGTTTCATCTTCCGCAAGGAACTGAAGGAAGCCGCAGCCGCAGGCAAGGACGTCGCCGCAGTGATGAAGGAGTACGAGAAAGAGTACGAGGAGGCCCTGTGCAATCCGTACATGGCCGCCGAACGCGGTTACGTCGACGCGGTCATTCCCCCGTCCCAGACCCGTGGACAACTCGTCGAGGGGCTGCGGCTGCTCGACCGCAAGGTCGTCAACGTACCGGCGAAGAAACACGGCAACATCCCGCTGTAAACCACAGCACCGTTAGCGAAAAACACACAACCGGAGGATCCATGTCTGACACCACCACCGCATCCGCGGACACCGACACCACCGAGACGGCCGCAGCGAAGCCAGCCCTTCGGATCATCAGCGGCAATCCGGATGAAACGGAGACCGCAGCGCTGATGGTGTTGTTCGCGGGACTGGCCGCCCAGGCCGCCGCGGCGGAGGAGAAGCCGGTCCGGTCCAGGAACCTGTGGGGAAACCTGGAGGAGCGCCTGCGCCGCCCCGTGACCCACAACCCAACCGCGTTCCAGAACGTCAGCTTCTACTGACCTCCGTATAAAACGCATCCGACCCCAGCCCAGACATCTGTGATGCTCAGGGTTGGGGTCTTCGCACGTCAGTCAACGGAGGCGTCGGCACGACCATAGCCGGCGAGTACGCGGATCACCCCCTCACGAACCGACCGAAGAAACAGGGATTCAGGATCGACACCGGTTCCCGCGAAATGTCCGAACAACTCGAAGCTGATCATTCCGTAGCTCTGTGCCCAGAACCCGATGGTCTCCTCAGTCAGATCGGCTAGCTTCAAGCGGGGTCCTTCCGGACGTAAGGCACGGCTGAGACTATCGATGATGAGTTCACCGACCCCGCTGGCCGGGGCGATGGTGTCCGCAGGTGCGGTGTATCCGGGGACCGGGGAACCGTAGATCAGCGCGTAGCGGTGGGGGTTCGCCACAGCCCACCGGCGTGCCGCAACCAGCATGGTGACTATCTCTTCGACCGCGCGTTCGGTCGCGGATGCGCCCGCAGGTACCGACACCTCTTCCAGTCCGGACCGAACTTCGGCGGCCTGGTCCCGGTAAGCCCTGATGATGAGCGCGGTGAGTAGGGCGTCGATACCGTCAAAGTAGCGGTAGATCGCGGACGGCGCCATTCCGATGTCCCGGGCGATTGAGCGCAGACCAAGTCCGGTGGCTCCGTCCTGCGCCAGCCGGTGCTCTGCCGTAACGAGAATCGTCTCTTCCATCTCTGCACGATGTTCAGCCCGGTTCCTTCGTGGCGGCGACTGTCTCGAACCCATGCTCAGGAGTATCCCACCCCCACGAATTCGAGGAAAGCGAGAACAGTGTTCTTGTATTTTTCCCACGGCCCCCATTACACTTCGAGAACACCGTTCACACTCACACGCAAGGGAAGCGACCATGAACAGGTACCTCATACTCGGCGCAGGTCCGATCGGGCGGGCGGCCGCCACCGCGCTGCTGTCTTCGGGAGAACAGGTGACGGTCGGCACGCGGTCCGGGAGCCACGTCCCCGACTGCGCCACCACGGCCCTCGACGCCACCGACCCCGAACGGATGATCCGCGTCGCCGGGAACCACTCCGGCATCATCGTCTGCACGAATCCCCCCTACCACCGTTGGCCGACCGACTGGCCGCCTCTCATCGAGTCGGTCATCGCCGCCGCCGCACGCACCGGCTGCCGCGTGGTGCTCATGGGCAATCTCTACCCCTACGGGGATCCCGGCGGAGTACGCATGCGCCCCGACTCCCCCGAACTCACCACCGAAGCCAAGGGCAGGACACGCGCGGAGATCTCCCGCCGTCTGCTCGCCGCGGGGTCCGAACACGGATTCGTCGCCACGGAGCTCCGGGCAAGCGACTACTTCGGAGCCGACGCACATTCCGGCGCGATCCTCGGGGAGAGCTTCTTCCGGCGACTGCTCACCGACCGCACCTGTTGGATCCCCGGCGACGCCGATGCCGTCCATAGTTGGTCCTACCTCCCCGATATCGGCACCACTCTGGCCGCCTTGGCCACAACCGAACACGACGTATCGGGCCGAATCTGGACGGGACCGAGCTCCGGTGACGCAAGCATCCGGGAGATAGCGGAGATGTGTCGGAGCACCAGCAGAATCAACAGGGTCCCGGCACCGGCGATTCGGGCGGCGGGTTTCGTGAACCCACTGGCGCGTGAGGTGCACGCGGTACTCCACCAGCACACTTCTCGGTATGTGCTGGATGATTCCGCGCTACGCGGAGAACTGGGGACCGTACCGACTCCGCTCCGCGAGGCTCTGGCTGAGACAACTGCCACGATGGTGTCCACGTAGTGATGGTCCTGCGTAGGAGCAGCCCGATGGTGACGAGATAATGCTCCAGGCACACCGACGGCGGTGTAGGCGATGGCATGGCACACCTAGATCCGCTGACTGGCCGGAGAACGCGTCGCGTTTCGTGAATCGACTGTCCAGCCGCTCAGGACACTCACCTCTTCGCCATCTGAAGGATGGATCGCTCGCGGCACCCGATTCCCGTTGCCCCTCCGGATGAGCGAACAATAGAGTCGGGGCATGAACATCGTCCTCGCATCCGCATCCCCGTCCCGTCGCTCGATTCTCAATTCGGCGGGGGTGGAGCCTGTCATCCATCCCGCCGACATCGACGAAGACGCACTGATCACCGGGATGCCGCGGTCCACCCCCGATGAGGTTGTCTCCGCGCTGGCTGAGGCGAAGGCCCGGAAGGTGGCGCCGGATCATCCGTCCGACATCGTCATCGGCTGTGATTCGATGCTGCTTCTCGACGGCGAACTCCAGGGTAAACCGCGTACCGCCGCGGCAACGGTGGAACGCTGGCGCGAACAACGCGGGAAGACTGCGGAGCTGATCACCGGGCACTGCATCATCGGGCCCGGTGGGCGCGGCACCAGTACGGTCTCACGCACGTCTGTCACGTTCGCGGATGCGTCGGACACGGACATCGAGGCATATGCCGCGACCGGGGAGCCGCGGCAGTGCGCCGGGGCATTCACCCTGGAGGCACTGGGCGGCTGGTTCATTGACCGGATCGAAGGAGATCCCTCCAACGTGATCGGACTCAGTCTCCCCGTCGTCCGACGCGCGATCTACGAACTCGGTCATGATGTGAGCGAACTGTGGAATCTACGTCCGGGCCCCGACTGGAAGTGAAACCCCAATCACAGATCCAGCAGATGTTCGCGGTAGCCGGATAGAATCCGGGCATGAACAAAACCAGAACAGCACTATCGGGGATCATCGCCGCGACCGCACTTCTCGCCGTAGCCTGTGGCTCACCGGACACCGGCACGGATCCGGCTGGTGTCGACGCGAAGGGTGGAGACTCCACCACCGGCCCGGTCACCTGCGCATACACCGAGGCAGGGAAGGCCGCGTCCGAGGTGGACCTCCCGCCGTCCGAGGCCCAGCGCGGCACTGTCTCCATGACGTTGGAAACCAGCGCCGGGGACATCCCGCTGAAGCTCGACGGTGACCGTGCCCCGTGCACCGTGAACGCGGTCACCTACCTCGCGAAGGCCGGATACTATGATGACACCGTTTGCCACCGCATCACCACCTCGGGCATCTACGTGCTGCAGTGCGGCGACCCGACGGGCACCGGAACGGGCCGCCCTGGATTCATCTACGCTGACGAGTACCCGGTCGGGTCCGGGGATTCCCCTCTCTATGCCGCAGGAACCCTAGCCATGGCCAATTCAGGGCCCGGTACGAACGGCTCCCAGTTCTTCATGAACTACGACGATTCCCCTCTACCCCCGAGTTACACACTCTTCGGCACCATCGAACCGGAGGGAATGAAGGTACTGGAAAAGATCGCGGAGAAGGGTGCCGAGGGTGGCAGTGCTGATGGTGCCCCGGCAGAAGAGGTTCGGATCGAACACGCCACGGTAAACTGAACACGATGGCTGCAACGGGTGGGCCGGGGTGAAGGCGCTGCGGTAGCGGGCCACGGTTGTTAGGCTCGGAGTCATGCAGCAGTTCCTGGCCCTCCTCGGTGCCCTCGGTACGGTGCTGGCACTCATCGCCCGGTTTCTCACCGGACCGGCGTCGGCGGAGAACGAGCTCAGCCCAGTAGCACTCCCGGACGCTCCCACCATCATCCTCACCGACGGACTCGATGACGTCCACATCAACGGGATCACCGTGGGCCAGCCACTCGACGAGATTCGGGCACTGCACGATGATTTCCCGGAGACCGGTGTCTCCGTGTTCCTCGAAACCGGTGAGGTCCGTACCCGGTACGATTTCGAGAACACCGAATATTACGCGGTGGATGGGACGATCACCCGGATCCGCGTTCCCCATACCCCGCAGGGGATCCGCCCCGGTTCCAGCCTCGCGGAGGCTTCAAGTGTCTACGGCCGCCCGGTACACGGCTACAGCTCTTCGAACGGTCGGCGCTATGCCGTCTATAGCGCAGCGGAGAACCTGAACCTGGCTTGGGTCTTTGAGTACAGAGATCGGGTGATCCAGAGAATCTACCTGGAGAACTGTCTGGAACAGAGACGCCGGGATGCAGTCGCAGCACACCCGCCGACCGCACGGCCCCGTGGTGGCGACCCCGGATCCAGTGGGTTCCACTGACACTCCCGCGGATAACGCGGTTACACCCGTCGAACCGGGTCCGACACGTAAGGTTGGTGTATGAACCAGTTCAAGGACATGCTCGCTCCACCACCAGTCACCCTTCCCTCCGATCCTGCGGCATCGACCGTCGCCGCTGCCAGGAATGATCTTCCGGCGCTGGCCATCGAGGCGCAGCGTTTCCCGGATTCTCCCTTGATCTGGGCTGTGCTGGCCGAACACGCGCTGTCCACCGCGGAGGCGGAATCGGCGACGGACACCGAGAAAATAACTGCCTACGCCCTCGCCCGCACGGGATACCACCGGGGGCTCGATCGTCTCCGCGGTAACGGCTGGAAGGGGTTCGGTCCGGTCCCGTACTCACATGAGCCCAACAGAGGTGTGCTGAGGGCTATCGCCGCCCTTGCCCGCGCTGCCCGTCTGATCGGCGAGGACAATGAATACGACCGCTGTCGTGCCCTGCTCTCCGACTGCGATCCCGGTAGCGTCACCACACTCCTGGATATCTGACGTCCCGACGGAGAACCGCCCACGATTGTGCTGCCGCACAGGTGGACGGTTTCGCGGTGATCACGGAGATCCAGCCGTTCGGTCTCAGGCGTGATGCTTCTCTTCGACGCGTTTGATGGCCTCGTCCGCGACAAGTTCCTGGATGCCCATGTCCAGTTCGGACGTGAATCCGACGCAGGAACAGTTGATCTCACCCAGGACGTAGGCGTCCCCTTCACCGTCGACGGCATCGGCGAGCATGAAGTCAGCGGTCCAGATCAGCGGGATGTTGTCGCCACCGAGTTTCTCGGCGATGACCGGGCGGGCGGCGGAGAACTGGTCGATGAGTTCCTGCCATGCCTCCGGTTTATCGTAGGTGTACTTCGCCCCGGAGAACAGGGTCGCGGAGAAATTGTCGCCACCGGCGGCAGGCTTCTTGTGCACGACGAAAACGGGATGCGGTCCGACGAGGAGAATACGGATCTCCCCCTCGACGATTCGAGGCATGAAGCGCATGTCCACGAGCATCCCGTTGTCACCGACGATGTACTGGTCACAGAAATCCATGAATTCGCCGAGTTCGCGGACCTCGGTGTGGTTATCCACCGCCTCGGTGCACTTGAGCTTCGTGTCAAGGGGCAGGGCTGTGCCGGGTTCAACGGAAGCGGCGAGTTCCTTGTCGACGAGCTGGACACGCCAGATACCGGATCCGGTTGAACCACGGTTCTGCTTGAGGACCCGCTCACCGTAGGAAAGGGAAGAGGGGAAGGTCTTGTGGAAGTTCTCCACGTCGTAGTAGGCGTAGGTGTCCTCGGGGACGAGATCGGTGTCAGCGAGCTTCACCAGCGCGTCCTTGGCACCGTATGACATCATCTCGTCGGGGCGGGACATGCCCACGAGTCCCGCTTCATCGGACAGTCGAGTCAGCAGATCGAAGTAGCCGCGCTCGCCTCCGGGGATGTTCCCGGGGTTGACCCGGGAGATGTAGGCGTCGAAATTCTTCGATACGTACTCGAAGAGGGCATCGGCCCACTCCGGTCGGTAGAACACGACCTCGGCGTTCCATCCCTTCTCACGGATCGCGCGGACGATGGGCATGGTGTCCTTGCGATGGCCGTCGATGAACTTGTCGGAGCCGCCTTCGACCTCGAATACGACGATGCTCTTGTGCACGTGTTTTCTCCTTGTGTGTTTCTTCGGGTGATTCAGGGTGCCTCAGATGGTGTGGCGCGCGCGTCCGGCCACTGTGATGACGCTCGCCCCGGACAGTCGGAGCCACATCCGGTGTACAGTCCGGACATCTCAAGGCTATGTCAGATCAATAAGCTGCACCCACGATGGGCACACAACGTAACTAAGCCCACACCACATCCACGGGCGTGCCGTGAGGTGTACGACATAATATGCTTGGAACTCACGTCTGCCACACAGCACCCGTACCCGGCAACCACCGTCGGGTGCGGTACCCGAGAGCCACCGGAGAAGAGGAACCCATGTCCACAGCATCCGATCAGACTCCACCCACCGACACCACCGGACCACAAGAGAAGAAGGGGTACGCCAATCCGGAACGCTTGGTGGAGGCGGACTGGTTGAGCGCCCGCCTCGGTGGCAAAGGGCTGAAGGTCGTCGAATCCGACGAAGATCTGCTGCTCTACGACATCGGCCATATCCCGGGCGCAATCCGCATCGACTGGCGCCGGGAGCTCAACGACCCTGTGAAACGGGATTTCATCAGCCCGGAGGCCTTCGCCGAACTGATGCGTACCAAGGGCATCTCCAGGGACGACACGGTGGTGATCTACGGGGATAAGTCCAACTGGTGGGCCAGCTTCACGCTCTGGGTGTTCGAACTGTACGGCCACCCGGACGTTCGTCTCCTCAATGGTGGCCGTGACGCGTGGATGGCTGAGGAACGCGAAACCTCCTACGTGGTGCCAGACTATCCCCGTACCGACTATCCGGTGCCGGAACTCAACGAATCTGAACTCCGGGCCTTCGTCGACGACACTCTCGCCCAGATCGGCAACGGTCCGCTCGTCGATGTCCGCTCTCCGTCCGAATACGCAGGAGAGGAAGTACCCCCGGAATCCTCCCCCTGGGAATTCGTCATGCGGGGAGGTCACATCCCAACAGCAGTGAACATCGAGTGGAACCGATCCGTCCATCCGAACAGCCGCTTCCGTTCTCGTGCTGAACTCGAGGAAATCTATTCGGACCTTGATCCGGAGAAGCCGACTATCGTGTACTGCCGGGTCGGTGACCGCGGTGCCCACACCTGGTTCGTACTCAAGCATCTGCTGGGTTTCCGGGCCATCCGGAATTATGACGGTTCGTGGATCGAGTGGGGAAACATGGTCCGGATGCCGATCACCCTGGGGACGGAACCCGGAGACCCACCAAAGATCACCCCCACCTCCCCCAACCGGAGATGAACAATGTTCAACTCTGCTGTTCACACGGCAGACCGGAAAATCGATCCCCCCGACATCGCGGGAAAAACTACCGAGATACAGTATTCCCGACCAAACCAGCCACCACATTGTGCAAGAATGTGAGGGAATCCCGCAGGTCGCACACGATGTGTTGTGAGTGACCCCACGGTAAAAATGTCAGGCCCACCCATCCCCTTCCCTTGACCGGGACCACGGCGTGGGTGGCGCAGCAAACTATCAGGAGTGTTTTCAGTGACCGTCGAGACGAAGAAGATCACCAAGGTTCTGGTGGCCAACCGCGGCGAGATCGCCATTCGTGTTTTCCGGGCAGCCCGGGATGCCGGTATCGCCAGCGTCGCCGTCTACGCCGAACCGGACGCCGATGCGCCGTTCGTGACCATGGCAGATGAGGCCTTTGCTCTCGGCGGGCAGAACTCCGCCGAGTCCTACCTCGTCTTCGACAAAATCCTGGATGCCGCCAGGAAATCCGGTGCAGATGCCATCCACCCGGGCTACGGATTCCTCTCCGAGAACGGAGAGTTCGCACAGGCCGTCATCGATGCGGGACTCATCTGGATCGGCCCCTCCCCCCAGTCGATCCGGGAACTCGGGGACAAGGTGACCGCACGGCACATCGCACTCAAAGCCGAGGCACCGATGGCTCCGGGTACCAAGGAACCCGTGAAGAACGCCGAGGAATGTGTCTCGTTCGCCGAGGAACACGGCTTACCCATCGCGATCAAGGCCGCTTTCGGCGGCGGTGGACGCGGCATGAAGGTTGCTTACACGATGGATGAGGTCGCGGATCTCTTCGACTCCGCGACCCGCGAGGCTACCTCCGCCTTCGGCCGCGGTGAGTGCTTCGTGGAGCGTTATCTGGATAAGGCGCGCCATGTCGAGTGCCAGGTCCTCGCCGACCAGCACGGTAACGTCATCGTCGCAGGCACTCGTGACTGCTCCCTCCAGCGCCGTTTCCAGAAGGTCATCGAGGAGGCTCCCGCTCCCTTCCTTACCGACGATCAGCGCCATCGGCTGCACGAGTCCGCGAAGGCCATCTGTCGGGAAGCCGGCTACTACGGTGCCGGCACGGTCGAGTACCTCGTCGGCGCCGACGGTCTGATCTCCTTCCTGGAGGTCAACACCCGCCTCCAGGTCGAGCATCCCGTCACCGAAGCCACTACCGGCCTGGATCTCGTCCGGGAACAGTTCCGGATCGCTGAGGGGGCGGAGCTGCATCTGAAGGAAGATCCCGAACCCCGTGGGCACGCCTTCGAGTTCCGCATCAACGGTGAGGACGCCGGCAACAACTTCATGCCGGCCCCCGGCAAGGTCACAAAGTACGTCGAGCCCTCGGGCCCGGGGGTCCGGATGGATTCCGGCATCGTCGAGGGCTCGGTCATCGGTGGCCAGTTCGATTCCATGCTCGCCAAGCTCATCGTTTTCGGGGAGACCCGTACCGAAGCTCTGGAACGGTCACGCCGTGCGCTGGCCGAGTACGTCATCGAGGGTCTGCCCACCGCTCTGCCCTTCCACCGTCACATGGTGGAGCATCCCGCATTCGTCGGTGATGGGAACGGCTTCGACATCTATACCAAGTGGATCGAAGAGGAGTGGGAGAACACCATCGAACCCTTCGTCGATCCCGCGGATGCGGAGGACGAGGACGAGGCACTGCCCACCAAGAAGGTCGTCGTCGAGATCAACGGCCGACGCGTCGAAGTCGCCCTCCCCGGAGACCTCGCCTTGGGCGGCGGCGGCGCGAAGAAACGCCCTAAGAAGCGTCGCACGGGTGGCGCGAAGAAAGCTGTTTCCGGCGACGCTGTCGCCGCCCCCATGCAGGGCACCGTGATCAAGGTCAACGTTGAGGAAGGCCAGGAAGTCAACGAGGGCGACACCGTTGTCGTGCTCGAGGCCATGAAGATGGAGAACCCGGTCAAGGCCCACAAATCGGGAACCGTCACAGGCCTCGCCTGCGAAGCCGGCGTCGGCGTCAACAAGGGCGCTGTCCTGATGGAGATCAAGTAACACGGTACGTGCCGTCGCCCCCCCGGGGTTTCCGGGAGAGGGGGGTCCATTCACATCCACCACCCAGTCATACACTGGACCCATGAATCATGACGTCCCCAGACAGCCGCCCGATCCCGGTCACATTCCCCCGTCACGGGAGACCCGTATCGGTGACGCCGAACGCACACGGGCCCTGGACCTACTCGCGGGATACCTCGAAACGGGCCATCTCACGATCTCCGATTTCGAGGAACGTTCCGCGGCGGTCCCCGGCTGCCGGACGATCAGTGATCTGGAGGTCATACTCGCGGATCTCCCCATGCACGGAGACGTATCACGGTCCGCCACCGCACGTCCGGTGTCAGCTCGCGTCTCCGGACTCCGCACCCGGATCGGAATTTTCCTCCTCATCGGCGTGCTCTGCATGACCGCCAGTGCCACGGCCGGGAATCCGCTGCCGTTGATCGTCTGGGTGCTCGCGGCGATCGCACTGTTCATCCTCAACGTCGGTCCCGACAGGTGGTACACCCCCTCGCTGCGACAGCTCGAACGTCGTAACCATCGTCCCGACGGGAACCACGGGGAATAACACGGTCTCCCCCGCAACCACATTCTCCGGGATGCGTCGTTCCGTAGACTGGGACACATGGAACCCATGGAGATCAACGGCGGCAGGTTCTACGCCCGCCCCCTGCACGATGACGACCGCATCGACGATCGCCCGGCACTCGGAGAGGTGTTCGGCGGACCCGTGGACCCGGATTTCGTCGAGAGGGCCCGCGCGGGCTGGACAGCCGACAGGGCTTACACGTGGGCAATCTGCGAGCAGACCTCCGTGTTCATGCTCGCGCTCGCTACCCTGACACTCCACGGAGACGGTACAGCGAGCCTGGAGGTGTTGCCAGCCGGTGACCCGGATCGGATGTTGCCGAATGATCCGACGCTCCCGCCAAAGTCAGTGGGAGACAGTGTCATCGAGGGCACCGGAACCATCGAACGCTGGGCTCACGGTTACTGCGGGCTGGATCTTCGGTGAATACCGGGAGAGGAACGATGAGCGAGGTCGGCGAGATGGTCGGCCGAGTCACCGGGAGAAGCCGGAGGAAGCGGAACCACCGGGAACGGGACAGTTCCGCCATCATCGCGGCGCTGGACCACGGTACTACGTCGACACGCTGTATTCTCTTCGACGCTCGCGGTAACGCGCTCGCGACGTCGCAACTGGAGCACCGCCAGATCTTCCCCAGAGCCGGATGGGTGGAACATGATGCGACGGAGATCTGGGCGAACAGTCGCCGGGTGCTGGCTGATGCGGTGGCGCGCTCCGATGTCGATCCCGGGGACATCGCGACCCTCGGGATCACGAACCAGCGGGAGACCGTCGTCGTCTGGGATGCGGCGACAGGCAAACCGGTCCACAACGCAATCGTGTGGCAGGACACCCGCACGAAGAAGGTCTGCACAGGACTCGACCCCGACCTGTTCACCCGGACAGGGTTACCGGTATCCACCTACTTCTCGGGACCGAAGATCACCTGGATCCTGGACAACGTTCCCGGAGCCCGGTCCCGCGCGGAATCCGGCGAGCTGCTCGTCGGCACGATGGACACCTGGCTGGTGTGGAACCTGACCAAGGGGGAACGCCACATCACCGACGTCACCAACGCCTCCCGCACCATGCTGATGGATCTGGAGTCCCAGGAGTGGGAACCGGAACTGTGCGCCGCGCTCGGCGTCCCGGAATCCATGCTCCCCGAGATCCTCCCGTCATCAGGCCACCTGGGTACCGTCAATCGGAAAGGTGACTTCTCCGGCGTGCCGATCGGCGGGATTCTGGGTGACCAGCAGGCCGCTACCTTCGGTCAGGCGTGCCTGGAACCTGGCGAGGCAAAGAACACCTACGGTACGGGCAATTTCCTCCTTCTCAACACCGGTACGGAGGTCAAACGCTCGGAGCACGGACTGATCTCCACCGTCTGCTACAAGATCGACGACCAACCCACGGTATTCGCTCTGGAGGGCTCGATCGCGGTGACAGGTTCGCTGGTGCAGTGGTTGCGGGACAACCTGGGGATCATCCGCACGGCCCCCGAGGTGGAGCAACTGGCACGGACCGTCGATGACAACGGCGGCTGCTACATCGTCCCGGCGTTCTCCGGCTTGCTGGCCCCGCACTGGCGGGATGATGCCCGCGGCGTGATCGCCGGACTGACCCGCTTCAACAATAAGGGGCACATCGCCCGCGCCGCGCTCGAGGCGGTGGCCTACCAGACGCGGGAGGTCGTGGAGGCGATGAACGCCGACTCCGGGGTTCCGTTGACCGCGCTACGGGTGGATGGCGGCATGGTGTCCAATGAACTGTTGATGCAGTTCCAGGCCGATCAACTCGGAGTTCCTGTGACGGTGCCTGCGGTACACGAGACGACCGCTCTGGGCGCGGCATACGCCGCCGGGCTCGCCGCCGGGATCTACTCCTCCACCGACGAGATCCGCACACTGTGGCGGGAGGAACACACCTACCAGCCGACGATGCCGGACACCGAGCGTGAAACCCTGTACGCGGGGTGGCACAAGGCGGTCGAACGAACACTGAACTGGGTGGACTGACCAGCCCTCTGCATCAGATCCCCTCAGCGTCCTCGTCCATCAATTCCAATACGGGGTACGTCCGGCAGGCCCCGTGCCGGAATCCGATCCACATGGGTCCACCACGGAACCGGCCCATGATCTCCAGATTGTGCGCTCCGGGTGATGAGCCCCCTGGCCTCGCTGCGGAACCGCAGAGAGGTGTGCCGGGCGGCGTCAGAGCAGACGATTTCCGGGGTCGCCGCTTCCATCTAGGCAAACAGGTCCCTCGGGAAGCACCGCGTCGCACCTCATGTCTCCGGAACCAACGATTCCCGGTATGTGGCGGGGATCCGTGCGCGGCTGGCGAGTGGAGAACATGTCGATGTCATGGAGCTTCCGCAGCCATTCACGGATGCGGTCACAGATCCGTCGGCCGACGTTCCCTTTCCAACGAAGACGGGTGCCTCCCTCCCCGACGCTGGTCGCCAGGGTGAGAGGCACCCGGTGTGTCTCATGGCAGAGTCACTCCGCTGGGTCGATGACCACCAGCAGGTCACCCCCCTCCACCTTGACCGAGGTTCCGAGAACGACACGACTGATCCGGCCGGCCACGGGTGCAGTGATGGTGGCCTCCATCTTCATTGCCTCGATGATTGCCACCGGGTCTCCCGCGTTGACGCTGTCGCCTTCCTTAGCATTGACGGTGACGACACCGGCGAACGGAGCCGCGACATGGCCCGGATTCGAAGCGTCGGCCTTCTCGGCTTCGGGGGTCTCGGACTTCACTGAACGGTTTCGGACCCGGATGGGCCGGATCTGTCCGTTGACCGTGCAGACGACGGTGCACATGCCCTTGGCGTCAGCTTCTGAGACCGCATCGAGGCGTACGGTGATGTCCTTGCCGGTACGTAGCCGTACCGTGATCTCCTCACCGTGCTCCAGGCCGTAGAAGAACTGGTTGTCGCAGAGCACGGTCGTGTCACCGTGCAGGCGGCGATGCTCGGCGAGCTCCCGTGCCGGGGCGGGGAACAGCAGCCGGTCGAGGGTTGCCCGACGAACCATCCGGTCATCGTCCGCGAGTAGTGCGGCATCATCATCGGAAACCGGAGTGAGGGTGGAGGGCTTTTCCGCACGCCCTTCGAGAGCACGGGAACGCAGCGGCTCGGGCCACCCACCGGGCGGAGTGCCGAGTTCACCGCGCAGGAACGCGATCACCGAATCGGGAATGTCGTACTTCTGCGGATCCGCGACGAAATCAGCCGGGTCAACACCGGCCCCCACGAGATGCAGGGCAAGATCTCCAACAACCTTGGAGCTCGGGGTTACCTTCGTCGGGCGGCCGAGCATCTCATTGACTGCGGCGTAGTTGTCCTCAATGAGCTCGAAGCGGTCAGCCAGACCCAGCGCCGTGGCCTGGGCACGGAGATTCGACAACTGTCCACCAGGGATCTCGTGGTGGTAGACGCGGCCGGTCGGCCCCGGGGTTCCGGATTCGAACGGCGCGTAGACACGACGGACGGCTTCCCAGTAGGGCTCGAGGTCACAGACGGCGCGCATGTCCAGGCCGGTGTCGTGTTCCGTGTGTTCAAACGCGGCGACGATGGCAGACAGCGACGGCTGCGACGTGGTACCCGACAGCGGTGCCGAGGCACCGTCAATCGCGTCGGCACCTGCGGTCACTGCGGCGATGTAGGTGGCCAACTGACCACCAGCGGTGTCATGGGTGTGGACGTGCACCGGGAGATCGAATTCGCTGCGCAGCGCCGAAACGAGGTTCGCGGCGGCGATCGGGCGCAGGAGTCCCGCCATGTCCTTGATGGCGAGGATGTGCGCACCGGATTCGACGATCTGTTCCGCGAGCTTCAGGTAGTAGTCCAGCGTGTAGAGCTTCTCCTTGGGATTGCTCATGTCACCCGAGTAGGCCATTGCGACCTCGGCAACGGTGGTTCCCGTAGACAGTACTGCGTCGATGGCCGGACGCATCTGGGAGACGTCGTTGAGCGCATCGAAGATGCGGAAGATGTCGACGCCACTGCGTGCGGCTTCCTCGACGAAGGCGTTGCAGACGCTATCCGGGTAAGGCGTATAGCCGACCGTGTTCCGGCCACGCAGCAGCATCTGGATGTTCACGTTCGGCATGGCACTGCGCAACTGATCGAGCCGCTCCCACGGGTCCTCGTAGAGGAAACGCATGGCGACGTCATAGGTCGCGCCGCCCCATGCCTCAACGGAGAGGAGCCCCGGGGTGGAGTGGGCGACATGCCGGGCTGCGGCAACGAGTGCACGTGAACGTACCCGGGTGGCCAGCAACGACTGGTGCGCGTCACGGAACGTCGTCTCCGTGACCGCAACGGCGGACTGTGCCCGAAGCTGCTCCGCGAAGGCCTTCGGCCCAAGTTCGAGGAGCAGGTCACGGGATCCCTTCGGCAGCGGAACATCAGGATCCAGTGGGGGCAGCTTATCCGCGGGAAGCGGCGCATCGGGGCGGGATCCGTGGGGCCTGTTCACCGTGTTGTCGGCCAAGAACGTCAGTACCCGGCCCGCCTCATTGTTCGCCGGCGGTGCCGCGAGCAGCCAGGGGTGCTCATTGATGAAGGAGGTATCGATACGCTTGTCCTGGAAGTCAGGTTCCCGGAGCAGTGCCCGGAGGAAACCGATGTTCGTGGCGACACCGGCGACGGTGAACTCAGCCAGGGCACGCTGGGCGCGGGAGACAGCGGCGGTGAAATCACCGCCGCGACAGGTCATCTTGACGAGCATCGAGTCGAAGTGTGCAGTGATTTCGCCGCCGAGCTGTGCCGCGCCGTCGAGACGAACACCAGCACCCCCCGGCGAACGGTATGCGGTGACGATGCCGGTGTCGGGGCGGAACCCGTTACCCGGATCCTCCGTGGTGATGCGGCACTGCAGCGCCGCTCCCTTCAGCTCGATCCGGTCCTGCGTCAGGCCGAGTTCCTTCAACGTCGCCCCCGCAGCAAGCTGCAACTGGGCACGCACGAGGTCAACAAGGGTGACCTCCTCGGTGACGGTGTGCTCGACCTGGATGCGGGGGTTCATCTCGATGAATACGTGTCGACCTTGCTCATCGACGAGGAACTCCACGGTGCCGGCCCCGGTGTAGTTGATGGAGCGGCAGAATTTCACGGCGTCGGCACAGATCGCCTCACGCTGCTCCTGGGTGATGTGCTGCGCAGGCGCGATTTCCACCACCTTCTGGTGGCGGCGCTGCACCGAGCAGTCACGTTCGAAGAGATGGACAACCTCACCGGTGTGATCACCGAGGATCTGCACCTCGATGTGCTGCGGCTTGATCACCGCGCGCTCGATGTACACCCGGGAATCACCGAATGCGCTCATCGCCTCACGCGATGCCTCGGCGGCGAGAGCGGCAAGTTTGTCCGGGGACTCGATGAAACGCATGCCACGACCACCGCCACCAGCGACAGCCTTGACGAACAGCGGGTAGTCCTGACCCTCCGCCTGGCGGACGATCTCGTCGATGTCATCCGTCGGTGGCGACTCGTTGAGGGTCGGTAGCCCAGCCCTCCGCGCAGCAGCAACAGCCTGTGACTTGTCGCCGGTGAGATCGAGAACCTCGGGTGACGGGCCGATGAAAGTGATTCCGTTCTCCGCGCATTCGCGGGCGAGTTGCGCGTTCTCGGAGAGGAATCCGTATCCCGGATAGATGGCGTCAGCCCCGGAGAGTTTGGCGACGCGGATCATCTCGTCGATGTTGAGGTATGCTTTTACCGGGGAGTCTCCCTTACCGATGAGATACGCCTCAGAGGCGTGACTCCGGTGGAAGGAGTTGCGGTCTTCCTGGGGGTAGACCGCAACGGTGGCGGCTCCGACCTCGTACGCTGCGCGGAACGCGCGGACGGCGATCTCACCGCGGTTGGCTACCAGAATCTTCTTCAGCATCTCGTCTGCTTCTTCCTTGGGGCTAAAACAGTGAATCAGGGGTGGGCCGAACCGTCCGTGACGGGTGCAGGTGGACACCGGAACCGACGACGGCGGCCTCGGTGAAACACCGCGGCGCCACCGTCGGAGCGACAGTGGCGCAGGACACTTTTGAATCTAGCAAGCGACGGGCATCATCCGCAGTTGTTTTGGTCATGTTCGTCACCCCTGGGCGGGGTCACCCGGGGGTGACGAACAAAGAAACCTGGAATCAGGCACCGCGCTCGGCCGGAACCTCCCGCTGTGCGTGACCGTGGTACGCGGACAGTGGACGAATCAGACGATTGCTCTCGCTCTGCTCGATGATGTGCGCGATCCAACCCGTGATCCGGGACATCACGAACAGCGGAGTGAAGAACTCGACCTCGAAGCCGAGCAGGTAGTACGCGGGGCCGGAGGGGAAGTCGAGATTCGGCTTCATTCCCTTGGCCTCATCGACGGTGGCAGCCATCCGGTCGTACATTTCGACCCACTTGGCACCGTCGTGGTTCTCGGCGAGTGCCTTGAAAGCGGCCTCCATCGTGGGAACCCGTGAGTCGCCCTTCTTGTAGACACGGTGACCGAAGCCCATGATGAGCTGCTTCGCGGCGAGTGCATCGGTGACCCACTGCTCGGCTTTTTCGGGATCGCCGATTTCGAGCATGGTCTCCATGACGGCCTCGTTCGCGCCGCCGTGCAGCGGGCCCTTGAGGGCTCCGATCGCGGCCGTGATGGCGGAGTAGCTGTCCGACATCGTCGAGGTGACCACACGGGAGGTGAACGTGGAGGCGTTGAAGGAGTGCTCGGCGTAGAGAATCATCGACACATCGAAGGCGTGGATGTCCTCCGGGTTCAGGGCCGGGGAGCCTTCCTCACGTCCGAAGGACATGGACAGGAAGTTCTCCGTGAAGCCCAGCTCCGGATCGGGGGCGATGAAGTCCAGCCCCTGACGACGACGCATGTCCAGTGCAACGATGGTCGGCA
This sequence comes from Corynebacterium sp. CCM 9204, assembly GCF_041357695.1. NCBI lineage: Bacteria > Bacillati > Actinomycetota > Actinomycetes > Mycobacteriales > Corynebacteriaceae > Corynebacterium > Corynebacterium sp. CCM 9204. Next base: position 350,370 of record NZ_JAUERX010000003.1, on the reverse strand, counting down.
GCTTGGCCAGCAGATGCATGCCACTGTCCCGGATGTGCTCGGAGTCGCGGCTGTAGGCATCAGGGTCCTGGGTGCCGATCCAGCTCACCGCGGTGCGGAGCACGTCCATGGGGTGACAGGTGGTCGGAAGACCGCGGACCAGGTCCACCAGGCCCGGCTCGAGTTCACGGAGTGAGCGCTCACGGTCCGAGAATTCCTTCAACTGTTCGGGGGTGGGGAGCTCACCATTCCAGAGGAGGTAGGCGACTTCCTCGAAGCTGCAGTTCGCGGCGAGATCCTGCACGGGATAGCCGCAGTAGGTGAGTGAGTTGGTTTCGGGGACAACCTTGGACACGGCGGTGGAGTCGACGACGACGCCACCGAGGCCCTTGTGGATGGTCGGCTGTGTGTTTTCGGACATGGCGAATACTCCTTGGAGATGAGCTGGGGTAATGGGCGTTGTTGTGGTGCGTGGCGACACCCGCGTGGGTCGCGGTGCCGCGTCCGGGTCGCTCGTGGCGGCATCCGGAGAAGTCTGTGGGGCCGGTCCCGAAATGTCAGGAACGGGACCGGCCCGTCCACCTATTCGCCTGGAGGTCGGCGGTAGGTGAACAGCTTTTGGTCGAAGACGTTGTACTCGGCGTAACGCAGGAGTTCGTAGAGCCGGGAGCGGTGCTGCATCCGGTCGAGCCACCCGGTCTGGGTACCCGTCGCGGCGATGTCGGCGAGGGCGTCCTCGACCTGCCCCATCGCGATCCGCAGGGTGGTGACCGGGTAGATCACCGCGTTGTAGCCAATGTCCTCGAGTAGTTCGGCGCCGATCAGTTCGGTCTTGCCGAACTCGGTCATGTTGGCCAGCAGGGGAACGTCGACGGCGGCCCGGAACTTCTCGAAGTCGGCTGGTGTCCGGAGTGCCTCGGTGAAGATCATGTCCGCACCGGCGTCAGCGTAGGCCTTGGCTCGTTCGATGGCTGCGTCGATACCTTCAGTCGCGGCGGCGTCAGTCCGGGCGCAGATCACGAAACTGTCGTCCCGGCGCGCAGAGACCGCAGCACCGAGTCTGCGCACCATCACCTCCGTGGGGACGACCTCCTTGCCGTCGAGGTGTCCACACCGTTTCGGGTTGACCTGGTCCTCCAGGTGGCAGCCAGCCAGTCCGGCATCCTCGAATTCACTGATCGTGCGGGCTGCTGACATGGGCTCACCGAATCCTGTGTCGGCGTCGACGAGGACTGGTAGTTCCGTGGCACGGGCAATCTGCCGTGCGCGACCTGCGACCTCGGTGAGGGTGGTCAGTCCGATGTCGGGGAGCGCAAGATCAGCCGCGACGACGGCACCGGAGACATAGACACCCTCGAAACCGGCATCGGTGATCGCGCGAGCCACCAGCGGGGAGAAGGCCCCGGGCAGTCGCTGGATTCGGTCACCGGCGAGTCCCGCGCGGAATGCCTGGCGACGTTCGGCGGGGGTGGTGGCGGCGGAGAACAAGTTGGTCATCTAGAACAGCCCCTCCGGGGTCTCGGGTGCACGGGCGAGCACGTCATCGGAGAGCTCGATGTTGAGCTGGTCGAGTTCACCGGCGCCGAGGTCGTCGAGCCGCTGGACGGCGTCAAGGAAGCGGTCCTGTTCCGCGTCGGAGACAACGCCCTCGGAAAGGGTCCGGAACTTGGTGATGTACTGCTCACGGGCGAAGGGACGGGCACCCAGCGGGTGGGCGTCGGCAATGGCGAGCTCGTCGGTGATGACGGTCCCGTCCTTGAGCGTCACCTCTGCGCGGCAACCGAACGCCTTCTCATTCGGATCTTCGGCGTGGTAACGGCGGGTCCACTCGGGGTCCTCCACGGTGGAGATCTTCCGCCACAGTTCGATGGTTTCTGGGCGGTGCGCACGCTCGGGGGCGTAGGAGCGCTCGTGGTGCCAGTCACCGTCCTCGAGAGCTACCGCGAAGATGTACATGATTGAGTGATCGAGGGTTTCGCGGGAGGCATCCGGATCGAACTTCTGCGGATCGTTTGAGCCGGTGCCGATGACGTAGTGGGTGTGGTGGGAGGTGTGGAGTTCAATCTTCTCGACCTGAGCGAGGTCTCCGATCCGCTCCCGCATCCGCCGGGCGAGGTCGATGGGGGCCTGGGACTGGTACTCGGCGGAGTGCTCCTTGGTGAAGGTGTCGAGAATGGCGCGCTTTTCCTCACCGACGGCGGGCAGTGGAATGGTGTAGCTCACCTCGGGGCCGCCGAGCATCCAGGCAATGACCCCGTCTTCACCTTCCCAGATCGGGGCCGGGGCACCCTCGCCACGCATGGCGCGGTCGACGGATTCGATGGCCATCTTTCCGGCGAACGCCGGGGCGAAGGCCTTCCAGGAGGAGATCAGTCCCTTACGGGATTGACGAGTCGCGGTCGTGGTGTGGAGTGCTTGCCCGATGGCCTGGTAGATCGTCTCGCCATCCAGGTGGAGGAGCGTTCCGAGACCGGCCGCAACGGAGGGGCCGAGATGGGCAACGTGGTCGATCTTGTGCTCGTGGAGGCACATGCCGCGCACGAGGTCGACCTGAATCTCGTATCCGGTGGCGACGCCTCGGATCAGGTCGTGTCCTGTTGCGCCACGGTGCTGGGCGACCGCGACGATCGGCGGAATGTTGTCACCGGGGTGCGAGTATTCGGCGGCGAGGAAGGTGTCGTGAAAGTCGAGTTCACGTACGGCGGTGCCGTTGGCCAGAGCCGCCCATTCCGCCGAGTAGGTGCCGGAGACACCGAAGACCTTCGCCCCACCCTTGTTCGTCGGGTGGGCCGTGGCCTGCCGACGTGCGACACTCACCGGTCGGCGGAGGACGGAAGCCGCGGACACTGCGGCATTGTCGATGATCCGGTTGATGATCATTTCCCGGGTGTCGTCCGGAACCTCCACCGGATCGGTCGCCACGTCGGCGATCCGCTGGGCGAGGTGTTCACTGCGGGGGAACTCCTCCGCGGAACGGCGAGTGCGGACTTCGATGTTCTCCATGGGCTGTCCTATCGGGGTCGGGGCTGGCGCGTCGTCGCGTCACGGGCAATCAGTCTCCGTCACACCCCCGTTCGGAGGTATGAAACGGATATCTTGATGGCCGACTATACAGTGATTATCGAAACCTCCCATCTGCGAAAAGTGCGTAAATATGCGGTATCGAACAGGCCTTTTCGCAAAGTTCGCAAAAATGTCAGGCCACGGCAGCATTATCAGGAAGTGACACCCATGGAGAAGATGTACGCGGGGGCACGCATCCGGACGCTGCGCCGAGCGGAGAACCTCACCCAGGCGGAGATGGCCCGGCGCATCGGACTGTCCACCAGCTACCTCAATCAACTGGAGAATGATGCCCGCCCGTTGACGGCTACCGCGTTGATGGCCCTCGTCCGCACCTTCAACGTCGACGTCTCCTACTTCGCCCCAGAGTCAAACTCCCGCATGGTCGCCGCCCTCAAGGAAGTAATGACCATTGCCGGAACCTCCGGACTCGATGACGCGGAACTCGTGGAGTTCGCCGAGCGCCATCCGGAAATGGCACGCGGAATCCTCCGACTGACCCAACGTCTACCCACGGGCGATGAGAAAACGGATGCCTCCCCCACTTCCACCCCCATGACACCAGGAGAGATTCAATACAGGACTCTTGCAGCCGATAGCACATCCGCCTATGAGCATGTCCGTGACTACTTCTACGCGCGCCGGAATCACATCACCGAGTTGGATGACCTCGCAGAAGGATTCGCGGCGACCCTGGGGCGGCCAGGTCTACGGCTCACCCGACTCCTCGCCTTACTCGACGAAGCCCACGGCGTCACCGTCCGTCTCAACGCCCATGACCACGGCCCCCGCCGTATCTTCGACGACGGAACCAGGCAGGTCCGCCTCCGGGCAGATCTCACCGAGGCCCAGCAGACCTTTGAACTCGCTCTCCAACTCGCGTTCCTGGTCCACGGAGATCTCCTGACACGGTTGGCGGACGACCCAGAACTCCCCACCACGGAGTCACGGGAACTCGGGCGCTTCGGTCTGGCACAGTACTTTGCCGCAGCCGTCGTCATGCCGTACACCGAGTTCCTCAACACCGCACAAACCACAGACAACGACATCGACCGAATCGCCGCACACTTCGGAACCGGGTTCGAGACCACCGCGCACCGTCTGTCCACTCTCCAGCGCCCGGGACGGGAGGGCGTTCCCTTCTTCTTCGTCCGTACGGACCGCGCTGGCAATATCTCGAAACGGCAGTCGGCAACCGGATTTCATTTCTCCAGGACCGGAGGATCCTGCCCGCTGTGGATCGTCCACAGGGCATTCGAGAACCCCGGACACATCGTCCGCCAGATCGCGTCGATGCCCGACGGTCGAACTTATCTCTGGGTCGCACGAACCATCCGCAGTCGCAGCCGGTCCTACGGCGAGGTACCGCGCGAATTCGCCATCGGGCTCGGATGCGACCTCGATCAGGCCCCTAAACTGGTGTATTCACGTGGACTGGATCTCAGCCCGGACTCCGCGACCCCCATCGGTTCCGGCTGCCGCACCTGCCCCCGCGGGCATTGTCGGCAGAGAGCATTCCCCGCGACAGGACTCACCCTCGACATCGACGAACGCTATTCCCCCGATGAGCCCTACCGCGCCTTCACCCCCTCCGGAGAAAACCTGCGGAACTGCCGCCGCTGAGGAAGACCTGGGAAGTCAGCTCAGATCATCGTGAGCCACGAGCTGACGAGCCGCCTCCGTCACCGATCCGGAGAGCGTCGGGTACACCGAGAAGGTATTCGCGAGATCGTCGACCGTCAACCGATTGGTCACAGCAACCGCGATCGGCAGAATCAACTCAGACGCGGTCGGCGCGACGACGACACCACCAATGACGAGGCTGGAGTTCCTGCGGCAGAAGAGTTTGACGAAACCATGGCGTAGGGAACGCATCTTGGCCCGCGGGTTCGTCGTGAGCGGCAGCACGATGGTCCGGGCTGTGACCTCCCCGGATTCGATGTCACTCTGAGTGTGCCCGACCGCAGCGATCTCCGGACGGGTGAATACCGCGGTAGCCACTGTCTTCAGCCGGATCGGGCTCACTCCCTCACCGAGCGCGTGGTACATCGCCACACGCCCCTGCATGGCTGCGACTGAGGCCAACGGAAAAAGATCGGAGCAGTCACCCGCTGCGTAGATACCCGCCACGGAGGTGCGCGACACCCGATCAACGATGATGTGCCCAGACGGAGAGGTTTCGACACCGACGCTCTCCAACCCGAGATTCCGTGTGTTCGGCACAGAGCCAACGGTCATCAGAGCATGGGAACCGAAAATCTCGCGGCCGTCGGTTGTCCGCACGCAGACCCCACCGTCATCGGTGCGCGTCACGGACTCCACCCGGGCGTGCTTCTCCAGGGAGACACCGCGTTCAGCCAGCACGGTTTCCAGGACATCGGCAGCATCCGCGTCATCGTGCGGGAGAATCCGATCCCGGGAGGCAACCATGGTCACCTTCACCCCCAGCTCTGCAAAGGCGGAGACGAACTCGGCCCCCGTGACACCGGAGCCGACGACAATCAAGTGTTCCGGAAGCTCATCGATGTCATAGACCTGACGCCAGGTGAGGATCCGCTCCCCGTCAGGTTGAGCCCCCGGGAGAACACGCGGCGATGCACCTGTTGCGAGGAGAACGAGGTCACACTCGATAACCTGATCAGGGCCACCGTCATTCGGTGTGACAGCGATGTAGTGGGTGCTCTGCTTGGGCTTGTAATCATCGAAACGTGCACGCCCGTCAATCACCCGCACCCCGGCGGACACCATCTGCCTGCGCACGTCCGAAGACTGCGCTGACGCGAGGTTCTTCACACGTTCATTGATCTCGCTGACCTGGAGCAGGTTAAAGGTGTCCGTTCGCTCCAATCCCATGTCATCCGCACGACGGAGATCCGTCTGGATACCCGTCGCAGCGATGAAGGACTTCGAGGGAACACAGTCATGGATAACCGCGGACCCACCGAGCCCCTGGTCCTCGATCAGGGTGATGTCGGCGCCGTACTTCGAGCCTGCGAGCGCGGCTTCGTAGCCGGCGGGGCCACCGCCGATGATCACTATTCGTTTGGACACAGGTCTCCTCCAGATACGCTTCGGGTGTAGTCAGTGCGTCAGTTTCGGGCCACTCCACGTGCGCGCGGCAAAGCCGCCCCACGGGCTGTGTGGGCTGCCCTGGGAGCAGTGTAATGCACCGGCTGTGCAGGCTCCCCTGCACCCGCCCCTCTCGGGGTCACCTGGTGGGCAGAAAACCGTCCGGTCCGACAGGACGCTGGACGTCCTTGTTCATCTCGCGTGAATAACCATCCACAACGGCACCGAATAACCGCACCCCGACTCCGAGACACCGCTCATCCACCACGAAATCACCCTGGTGCAGATCGAACTGGCGGCCAGATCCGGACCAGCAGCCCAGTCTCGCCATCGATCCCGGAACATGTTCGAGGTACCAGGAGAAATCCTCACCACCCGACGACTGCGGAGCGGCAACGATGGAGTGGGCGTCGATACCGCGGGCGGCGTTCGCCATCAGCGCCGTCGCCACGTCATCATTGATCACCGGGGGCACACCCTTCGTGTAGACCACCTCATACGTGCACCCGGTCGGGGCGATGATCTGCCCGATCAGCTCCGTGATCAGTGGTTCCGCAGACCGCCATACCCCAATGTCCGCAGTCCGAAGAGTCCCGGAGATCCGGCCGTCCTCGGGGATCGCGTTCGCTGCATAACCGGCGTTGATCGAACCGAAAACGAGAACAGTCCCCGTTCGCGGATCAAGTCGACGGCTCAACAGCGCCGGAAGCTGGGTAACCACACTCGACAATGCGTAGACGACATCTGCGGTCATCTGTGGACGGGAGGTGTGCCCGCCCGGCCCGTGGACGTTAACCTCAAGGATATCCGCCGCCGAGGTAATCGCACCCGTGCGCAGACCGATCTTCCCGGTCCGCAACTTCGGCTCGACATGGACAGCGAAGATCGATGAGACGTCCTCAAGCCCGCCCCACTCGATCACATCCGGGGCGCCGCCGTCCATGACCTCCTCAGCGGGCTGAAAGATGATCCGGACCCCGTGATTGAGGTCGGCGGCATGCAGCGCGCACGCCGCCCCCATCACGATTGCAGTGTGCACGTCATGCCCGCAGGCATGCATGACACCGGTTGTCCTGGATGAGAAGGCTACCGGTGCCTTCTCCTCGATGGGGAGCGCATCAATGTCCGCACGTAGAGCGATCCGGTGCCCGGTGTCCGGCCCGATGTCGACCATGAGCCCGGTTCCCGGGAACAGCTTCGGTTCCATCCCGTATCCGGCAAGGGTCTCCGCGATCCACTCGGTGGTGCCATACTCCATGTGGCTCAGCTCGGGATACGTGTGCAGGTGCCTCCGCCACCGGGTCAGCTCATCGGTGTGCTCGGTCAGCCAACCGTCGACCTGTGCCCGGATACTCATCTGATCCTCTCACGCTTTCGGATATACGTAAATGTTCGACCACGCGGGCGAAACCCTGGAATGTGACGGAGTTACCACTCCCGTGGGAACCCTCCGTCGCACACTGCGGGAAACCGTCCGGCAGTTCCTCCGTAATTCTATATTTGACGGCTGAACCAGCCTGCACCGCCCCAACCACCCGGCGAACGGTGAACATCAGCGATGGCGCAGATGCCGTAAGGCACCGTACCTCGCCATGAGAACGGCCCACCCCCTCTGTTCGCGAGGTCACACCCCCGGCCGTGGTATCTCACTTGCACCAGGGGTCGGTACATCCTACAAGTGAATATTGCGCGGACCGTAGAGCCGATCCCCGGCGTCACCCAAGCCAGGGACGATGTAGGCGGCGGAGTTGAGATCCGGGTCGATGGTCGCGGTGACCAACCGGACCGGATACCCCGATTCCGCCAGCGCATCAACTCCGGGCTGTGCGGACACCATGCAAACGGCGGTGATGTCCGTTGCTCCGCGGTCACACAGGAGTTTCAGGGAATGCAGAAGAGACCCCCCGGTGGCAAGCATCGGATCGACGATGAACACCGTCTCCTCGGACATATCCTCGGGAAGAGCCTCCAGGTACGGCACCGGCTCGTGAGTCTCCTCATCTCGGGCGATGCCGATGAATCCCACTTGCGCGTCGGGGATCATTGAGAGCGCGGGGTCAATCATTCCGAGGCCCGCCCTGATCACCGGCACGATGATCGGAGGCTTACGGAGCCTGGTTCCGGTTGCGGTGGACACCGGGGTTTCGGTGTTGAACGTCTCCACCGCCAGATTCCGGGCTGCCTCGTAGATGAGCATCGCGCCCAAATCCCGCAGCGCCGCACGGAACACGGAGTTGTCGCTGCGGCGGTCCCGCATGATGGTCAGGCGGGCTGCCGCCAGAGGGTGGTCGACGATTGTGATGTCCATGAGCACAATCCTAAGCCACGCCAGGCACACCGGAAATCCGTCGGGAACCTCATTCACGCTACTTCCGGTCTCATGGTGCATGAACACTCTCAGACTCGATCCCGAACACGCCCGTGCTCTGGTGCGTGATCTTGCCCACCGTGCCGCCACAACCCCCAACTGCGAAACACGTGTTCCACCCCAGACTCCCGGGACCAGCGATCTGATCTCCGCGTTCACCGATGCATCCCGGACGCTGAACCGACGTCGAACCACCGTGACCGACCACATCCGTGCTCTCGTAGAGGTACACGGGGGTCCCGGTGGGCACATCGACGCAGCCGTGGAGGCAGACAGAGGGCTGGCGGCGGGGCTCAGGGCATGAACCCGATCCTCCCTACCCTCGACCCCCTGGCCGGTGTCTTCAGCGGACTGGACACCATCTCTTCACTACTGCCACCGGAACTCCACCCACCCGTACTCGATGTACCCGATGTTTCCTCGGCCTCCCCACTCGCCGAGATGTTCGGCACCGATGCGCAGCAGCTCGTGAGCGAAACCATGTCACTGACTGCGGACTGCGCTTCCTTCGCCACAACCACCGTCCGGGCGGCGGTGGTCCTCAATGCCGCCCGGCTGGACCTCACCGGGATCGCCACCGCGGCACTTCGTGACGTCCGACTCGTCGCGCCCCTCGTCCTCACCCCGAATCCGGCCACCGCCCTTTCTGCGGTAGTCCGCATCGCAACGATCACCGGGGCAGCGATCAGCGCGGCGGTGGCCCGAGTTCTCCGAATGGAGGCGGAACTTCGCCCGCATGTGTCCAGATTCCGTGAACTCGCTGCCACGGAAACACACCTGCCGCAGGTTGTCCCATCCGATGGTCCCGGATCCGCACCGGCCCCTGTGGGCAAAACGTTCCCCCTCCCACCGAACCCGGGCCGGGTTTCTCCCTCGGATTCGGGTGCAGGCCGACGTGCCGCAGAGGCGGCTCTCTCGATGGTGGGCACGCCCTACGTGTGGGGTGGATCTACCCCCGACGGTTTCGACTGTTCCGGTTTGACGAGCTGGGCATGGCGCCAGGCGGGAGTCGAGCTCCCACGTCTGGCCGAGCACCAGACCGTCGGCAGGCAGGTCAGCTCAGACGAGCTCACCGAAGGTGATCTGGTGGTGTGGAACGGGCACGTCGCGATGTACATCGGAAACGGAAGAATCGTTGAAGCCGGGAGCCCGGTAGAGATTTCACCGCTGCGCACCACCAACGGTGGGATGGATTTCTACGGATTCTGGCGGCCCACCGGGTGACGCATCCACTGCGGGGTGGGGTGGGTGACGGCGTAGGAAACGTCAGGCTAGGATTTACAGCCATGGCACTACAAGGCATCGTCCCGATCACCGTTTCCCTAACTGAGGGAGACTTCCTCACCCTCTGGGCTCCGAAGTGGAGGGAACACGGCCAGGAATGGCAGGCGTTCCTCGGCGACGGGGATGATGTCTATCTCTTCCGGTCCACGGGAGAACTCCTTGCATTCATCGAGTCCGACTCCCGGCACGATCTGCGGGATCACCCGAAGTGGTCCGCCTTCCAGCATGAGGATTCGACGCGGGTCGTTCCCGGCAAGCGGGGATACTGTGACATTATCGGCGTGCCCGAACTCCTCGCGGGGCGTCCTAGTCATGACAACGTCACCGGTGTCGAGCGCGCGTTCGCCGTTACACGTTCACTGGGCGATGTAACGGGCTCCACCACGATCGGTTCTTTCTTCTCCTCGTATTCGGTGCTCGCCAACGTCGAACGTGGTGCGGACCATTATGCGGTGGAGAACGGCGATTCTGAATGGTCCGCGGTCGGTCGTGCTGTTCTCAGCAACTGGGACCGGATCGTCGACGAACTTGACGGCTGCTACATCATCCCCGAGCAGGACTCCTCAGTGGTCGACGCCGCGCAGGCAAAAGTCGACGCCGCAGTGGAAGCCCGCGAACAGGCCCGCATCGAGGAAGAGTCGGCCGTCGAAAACGCAGCGGAGAAGGTCGATCCGTACGACGTCTCGTTGTGGGGTACAGCGGGCATCGACCCAGTGAAGATCGCCATCGAGGGACGGACACTCTACACCTTGCGCACCTACGTCGACGGGCAGCCAGTGTTCCTCGGACATTTCGGCCAGATCTATACCTTCAGCAATCGCAGGGCGATGCTTCGCTGGCTCGCAGAACACGACGAGCACGACCTGGCTGCGACCGCTACCTGGTCCGAGATCATGGACGGTGTCAATGGTGGAACACTTGACGTCACCGCACACGCCGACAACACCTATGTGTTCACCGGACTGACAGAAGACATCATGAAGGGGCCGAACGCGGTCGATACCGAGCAGATGCGCCAGGCCTACGAGCTCCTCGCGGACGCGGCGGACTGGGCCCGTGACGATGCCGTGAACTCCGTACTCGTAGCGAATCCCGCACTGCAGGAGTACATCTCCTACATGCTGGGGGGATCGTCCGGATACATCCCCTCAGCCCCGTACACTGCGGAAGCCGAAGGCTGGAGAAGCCTGGAAAACGGCCTCGTGGGCCGATTCAGCAGGTTCTGATCACCGCCCGCCGCTACGGGGGAGCGCTGACGATATCCTGCAGTGGCTCCGTGGCGGCGGTGGGTGGCACGGACGTCCTTCCCCGTGCCCAGCAAGTGACTAATCCAGATCTGTCGGGTCGATCCCGAGTTCCGCGAGCAGCCCGGGATCTATCCCCTCAAAAGCGGAAACAGAGCCGCTTCTCTCCGAGTCCATCGATCTGTCTGACTCCTCCTCATCACTGGCCGCATCGTCAATCGTCGTCTTCTCCCATCCCGGAACGATGAGTCCTTCAAGGATCTCCCGCCGTTGAAGTTCAGGGATGAAGGCCGAGGCGATCGCGGTGACGGTGAGGTCAAAGAGTTCGGGAATCCCATAGTCGAACGTCTCGACGAGTAACATCATCTCCTCCGTCATGGAGGTTCCGGAGACGAGTCTGTTGTCGGTGTTGACGGTGCAGGCGAATCCAAGTCCGTGCAGCAGGGGAAGTGGATGGTCCGTAATCTCGTCGATGACTCCCGTCTGGACATTGGAGCTCGGGCACAGCTCCAGGGCGATCCCACGGTCGCGAACATAGGATGAAACGCGGCCGGGATCTATACCGTCGATACCCGCGCTGAAATCCTCGAATAACCGTGCGCCGTGCCCGATCCGCCAGGTTCCCTGGGAAACTGCGTCCGCCAGTGAATCAATGCCTGCGGCTTCCCCGGCATGAATGGTGAAGGGAACGAGATCCTCCCGTAGTACGGCGAATGCTCCCGCGCAGCACGCGGGTGGGAAACCAGCTTCCGCTCCGGCGATGTCGAACCCGACGACGTACCCACGTCCGGGAGAGTCGGAACCTGTGTTGGAGGCGACAAGTTCGGCAATCTCCCGGGCCCGGTCCGCGTGCCGCATCGCGCACAGGATCACCCGTGCGTGAATCGTGTGCCCGGACAGATGGGAGGTCTTCTCCCCCTCCATGCACCCGTCGACGACTGCGTCAACGATCTCCTGCAGCCCGAGTCCCTGTTCCTGATGCTGTTCCGGGGCAAATCGCAGTTCCGCATAGACAACTCCATCTGCGGCGAGATCCTCCACTGCTTCCCGGGCCACCCGGTGCAGCGCAGCCGTGGTCTGCATCACCGCGCAGGTGTGTGCGAACGTCTCCAAATACGCGGGCAGTGACCCCGAGTCCGCGGAGTTGACGAACCAACGGGCGAGCTCCTCAGGATTCCCCGTGGGCAGACCTCTGTAATCACAGTCAGCGGCCAGGTCAATGACTGTGCCGGGACGTAGCCCTCCATCGAGATGATCGTGCAGAACGACCTTCGGTAGTGCGGCTATAGTCTCCCGACTGAGTCGCTTGTGCCGGGGGCTGTATTCGGGAGAACCTTGCGCGATCGAGTACATGGACACAATCTACCTGGCGTTCGGGGCGAGGAGTACTCGACCCGAACAGTGCCGTCCCCGGTTCGTGGGGAGTTTGAATCCGCATGGGAGCTGAACGGGACTATCGTGGCTAAGCATGTCTCCACATGTTCGCCGAGCTCCGGTCACCGTCGCCGTGACATCCTCGCTCCTGATCCTCGCCACCGGTTTCACAGGTGCAGCTCATGCGCAAGATGGCACCCTGGCGACACCGACCGCTCCTCCGCAGACCGCCCTCTCCGGACGTCTCACGGCACCGGTCACCGATGACTGCCCCTGGGCAACGACTCCGGCAGCACCAGTCGACGCCTCGGAAGTTCCCGCTGCAGGCGCTCCCCTACCGAGTCTCCTCCCGGTTCCCGCCACACACGCAGGCGGACCGCAGATGTCTGCATGCGGTGTCGTGGCGGCTCCGGCTTTCATCGTGCCGGAGGACCAGACTGCCACCTCCTGGATTGTGTTCGACCTCGATTCCGGCGATGTGCTCGCGGCCAAGGACCCGCACGGTCGCTATCGACCGGCATCAATCATCAAGGTTCTCCTTGCCCTCGTCGTTCTGGACCGCCTTGACCTGGACCGCGAAGTGACCATCGGACACGATTCCGCAGCGATGGAGGGCTCCCGCGTGGGAATCGTGGAAGGTGGCCGCTACACCGTCGAGCAACTCCTGCAGGGACTGCTCATGGCATCAGGAAATGATGCGGCACACGCCCTCGCTCAGGAGCTCGGTGGCGACGAGCGCACGCTAGAGCTCATCAATACGAAAACACTGGACCTGGGGACTCAGGACACCCGGGTCGCCACATATTCCGGTCTTGACGGACCCGGAATGTCGACCTCGGCGTTCGACATGGCTCTGGCTTATCGGGCTGCCTGGGAAAATGAGGTGTTCGCCCGCATTGTCCGCACCGATCATGTGGACTTCCCCGGAGCGCCCGACGGTGACAGCTACCAGGTGTGGAATGACAATCATCTGCTGCTCAACGATTCGGACTCCATCGGCGGAAAGACCGGTTTTACCGATGACGCCAGGCACACGTTCGTCGGTGCGATGGAGCGACACGGCCGACGTCTGGCGACGGTCGTGTTGGACACCACCACGGACAAGGGGCGCCCGTGGGAACAGGCACAGCGCCTTCTCAACGCCGGTTACGCCGTACCACCACAGCAGAGTGTCGGCGTCGTCGAGAAACTCGCCCCCGCTGCCCCGACGTCGACTGCCTCCACCATGACGTCACCGACACCGGAGCCCGCACCATCAACGTCCGGTGCGGAGACCGACCCCCGCACCGTGACCCTCCGACTTCCTGCATGGAAGGTGGCCGCGATGGCCGTCGGAGGTATCTTCCTCGGAGCTCTCCTGTTCGGGATCGCACTGAACCGTGTGCTATCAAAGAGGAACCGTGCACGCCGCACAGATCGTCGCCCTGGATCGGTGCCCCGGCGCTAAAATCGGAAAAGAGGCCGAAGGTCGCCATCACGCTGCACCTCCGCCCCGCCCCTAGGACGAACAGTGCCGGAAAACTATCGCCGCAGCATCTTCTTCACCACGGCAATTCCGACGGCACCGATCGCCGCACCGGCCCCCACCAGAGCAACGGACGCCTTTGTGTCCGGAATTGGGTCAACGTCGTTACGTACCCGGATGACCGCAGGTTCCGGGATCGGGGTCCGGGTCTTCTTCAGCGATTCCGCCGTCGTTGCTGCCCACGCCGAGCAGTAGAGCAGGATCCGCCAGACGAAGAACAGGAGGACCATCACGCCGATGATCGGACCGAAGGTAGCGCCTGCCGGGTTACTCAGTGCCTTGGAGAAAAACACCGAACCGATCTGTTTGAACGCCTCGAAGACCACGGCACCGATGAGCGCACCCTTGACCGCGGAAACCCTGGGGACGCCGGTGCGCGGCAGGAACTTGATGAGGCAGAAGAACACACAGAAGTTGGTGATCAGGCCCACGATGAGCGCGACGAGATAGACGATCACCGAGATACCGGGAATACCATCGAGATTCACTTTCTCCAAGAGCGTCACCGTTAGACCAGAAGCCCCCACCGCGGTCACACCGAACGCAAGGATCAGCGCCAGCAACAGCCCGATAAGCCCGGCGAGATCCCGTAGCTTGCGCTTCACGATGTTTCCTTCGGAAGGATCACACTTCCACATCTTGGAGACACCGTAGCGGAGGTGGTTCATCCAGTTCAGACCGGACCACAGTGCAGTCAGACCACCGATACCTGCGACAGTGGAGCGCTGACTAATGGCTGTCTCAAGGATCCGGTTCACGGGTTCTCCGACGTCACCGGACACCGACTCACTGATCCGTTGCTGCAATTGAACGACAGCATCCGGATTATTCGCCAGGATGAAACCGACCGTGGCAAAGAGAATCATCAGGATGGGAAACATCGAGAGCACCGAAAAATAGGTGATACCGGCGGCGTACTGGTTTCCGCCCATCTCCCCATACCGCTCCTGCATCCGCATGATGTGATCGAACCAGGGCCATTTGTCCCGGTACTGCTGTAGAAACCCTGGATCGTCCTGATTGACCCGCTCAATGCCAAACTCGTCGGTCTGCTTTGGAGCTGTCTTGGATGAGGCCACGGCGTATTGTCCTTCGCGGGGTTTTGGTTGTGGAGATGGAGCAACCCCAGCCTAGGCATAGGACCCGCTCAAGGAAAACCCGGGACTCACGGCCAACCATCAGATCGCACCGAACCCCTATATAGGGGAATACACAGGGGGGTCAGACAATGCACCCAGAACACAGCTCGCAACACTGAAGATAAACACCATCTAACCATGTAGCTAACAGTATTTCCATGGGATTAACGTGCCCTTTCAACGAGAGGAAGAGTGTATTCCGCCCCTAAATACTACTTTTATTCTATGTATAAGCGGGCATAATGACCACAATGACTCTGTCTCAGTTTCGTCTCCCTACCCAAGGACACTCACACATGCCACGGATCCCCCACCTCGCCACCGTTACAACTGTGTCTCTGGTCGGCAGCCTTCTACTCGCACCGGGTGCCTTCGCCGCGGAGAGCACGACCACAACGACAATCCCCCTCACATGCCAGGCAATCCCGAAGACCAGCCTCGCCGGAGCACAGGACTTCTCCACTGGTGCAGAAGGCGTGACCGTCGACATCATCGCCCCCGAATCCGTCGACATCGGGGAGGACTTCACGGCACAGATTTCTATCCGACCCGTACAGATCAACGTCAGCGGGCTCCCCGCGGGCGCCACGATCAACGAGCTCTCCCGCATCAAACTCGATGTAGCCATTCCCGATGGACTGACCTACCTGGACAACAGCCTGGACACCAGTGATTCCAACCTCACAGGCCTCCAGATCAAGCGGATCAACGAGCGGGGACGGGAGGACGAAAACGGACGGTTCCTTCGTGTAACCAGTGCAGACAACGCGACCATCGGTAATGGCCCCAACGCCAGCACAGATGCATCGGGTGGGGTCAAACATGTGGTGAAGAACGGCAAAATCGATATGAGGTTTCCCGTCGTAACGCTCAGGTTCCGCGCAGAGCAGGCCGGCACAGTACCCCTGGGGGTAAGGACTGCCGGAGCCGCACAAAATTATGGCTCCGACGAGAACTTCCTCACGATGCTCGCCAAGATCAATGTCCCAGTTCCCTTCGTAGGCGGCACCTTCTGGGCGCCGACACGCTGTACCCCGAGAGAGAACAAGGATGCCGCGATTGCACCCCAGGCTTCCGCGCTAGCGACAGTCCGGGTGGTCGACAGCGGACCCGCCGTCGACACGGGCCTGGCCGTATCCGCCTCCGAAGCCACGGCGGGCATTCCTACCACCGTCACCGCACAGGTGACTCCTGAACAGGCCAACGGAACAGTCACCTTCGCCATCGGAGGCTCCACGGTCCAGGCTCCGGTGGCGAACGGCACCGCCACCGCCGAGCTCACGTTCCCTTCCGTGGGCACCCATGAGCTCACCACCACATTCACCCCGGGCAAGCCCCGCCGGTTCAATCCCTCAACCTCCACCACACGGGTCCAGGTACAAGGACAGGACTCGAAACTCTCGATCGTGGCTCCCGATGCCGCCCGGGCGGACACCTCCATCACCGTGGCTGCCACAGTGGACCCCACCGCCAGCGGAACCATCGCCTTCCGCTTCGATGACAACGACGCGGTGACTGTCCCCGTGAAGAACGGCCGCGCCAGCACGTCACTGACTGTTCCGACTACGCCCGGTGAGAATGAACTCATCGCCACGTTCACCCCTGCCGAAGGATCACTGTTCGCAGAGGCAGAGATACGCTCGAACATCACCATCACCGACGCCACCTACACCGTCCTCACACTCGAAGGACCGGAGAGTACGGTCCGACCGGGCGAACAGACCACGATCATCGCGAAACTCCAGCCCGTCGACGGCACCACCACCGCAACCGGCACCGTCACCTTCACCGTTGACGGAACCAGCCGCAAGGTCGAGGTGAGCGACAACACCGCCACCTTCACCTTCACCCCGGACCGGGCGGATTCCTTCACCATCGCCGCGGCATTCGCTCCCGGCGACGACACGCAAACGGCAGCCACCTCGGAGTTCACGCTCACCGCGGCAGCGACGGAATCATCGTTCGCGCTTGAGGCACCGGATCTGGTCCGCCCCTTCGAGGAGGCATCATTCGGGGTCACCGTGACTCCCGCCGCCGACGGAACCCTCACCGCCACCCACGAGGGCCGCTCCACGTCCGTTCCGGTCACCGCCGGTACCGCGACGCTACCGCTGACGTTCACGCGCAGCGGTACCCAGCCGGTGTCTCTCAGCTTCACTCCGGCAGAAGGCTCCTCGACTAAGGGAGTCACGCAATCCATCACCGTCGAGGTCACGACGGTCAACTTCGAATCCGCCAGCGTCGGCATCGAGGCGCCATCGACGATCGAAGCCGACACCCCGCTCCCCCTCACCGTCACCGTCACCCCGGACAGCGGACCGGCGCAGGCGGTATCCGGTTCCCTCTCCTTCACGGTCGACGGTGAAGAGCTGGTCGACGGTGAGGGCCGGGCCATCACCATGCCGGTGTCCGGAGGGAAGTCCACGGTCAACCTGACCTTCGTCCACGGTGGTGAACGCACTGTCACGGTCACGTTCACCGGTGACAACGGTGTCACCGCGACCGGAACCCACACGGTCACCGTCACCGGAGGCACGCAGGCACCGGGCGGCAGCTCCGACATCACCATCAGCTCCGGGTCCCCCACCGGTGAGGAAGGGACGAACCCCTTCTCGGCGCTGCTCGCCCTCATCGCCCCCTTCTGGGCGTGGCTGCAGAGCCTCTTCGCGAAGCTCTTCGGCGGATCCTCCTAAAACACCCTCCATCATTCACACCACGCACTCCACGGGAGAACTGAGCAACAATGAACGCCATTATTCGCACCACCACAGCAGCGGGAGCTGCGCTGTGCCTGGTGCTGGGAATCAGTCAGGCCACGGCCGCAGCCGCCGAGCTCGAGAGCACCACGCGGCACACCGAGGTCACCTATTCCTGCGAGCATGATTTCGCCTTTTGGGGAAATAACAAGCAGGATGTGTCCCTGAGTCCTGAAATGATCAGCGCCACCTATCCGGAGATCGTCAAACCCGGAGAAACCTTCACCATCACACTGCAACCCGGGGAGTGGAGCACCGAGGAACAGCTCGGCCGCATCCGCTACGACATTGCGCTCCCCACCACCGGCACCATCCAGAAGGTGGAGCTTGCAGACCAGGGAAGCAATGTGCAGGGCACCAACGCCGAGATTTCCGTGATCCGGGTGAACCACAAGGGGGAGGAAACACCTGACGGCCGTTTCGCCCGCATCTCCGCCGGTAACCTCACCATCGACAACGGCCCCAAGGCGGACAACGGCAACAACGCGGCCACGGGACTCACCGCGGAGAAGGGCGCTCACTTCCGCCTGCCCGGCGTGATGATCACCATGACCGCCCCGGAGACCTCCGGTACAACCATCACCACGGGGCTCCGTAACGCGGGAGGCGGCGACAAGGTATCCACCCTCTCCCTGATCGAAGTCCGCCCGGGTTCGTGGTGGGGTTTCAACAATGACGGTATCAACTGCACGGCCGACGCCGCCGGTGCTGAGTTGGGCAACACGGTCGTCGGCCCAGTGGACTCCGCCGTTACCTTCATCAAGACCGATCCAATCGAACTTTTCTACGACAACCCCCACCTCATCTCAAATGACCTGTCTGTCAAGGTCAACCACCCGGACGGTTCAGCGATCTCACACGGTAAGGTGCGTTTCACCGTCGGCGATCAGAGTGAAGAGGTAGAGGTGGTTGACGGACGCGCCAGAATCACCGACATCCAACTCCCGGTCCCTGAAGGCAGGGAGCCTGCCGTTTATGAGGCAACGGCCACCTACCTCGGAGTGGATGGTATCTACCGCCCTTCCACCGCCTCTGAGACAGTCCCTGTCATTGTCGCTCCCAAAGCCCTGGATGAAGTTCAGGGCACCATCTCCCTCAACGCTGTTCCCGATTATGACGACCTGCTCATCTCGGACGTCACGAATATACCGGTAATACTCACTGCCACGGTCGGGTCCGATGACGGGTCTGCACTCCCTGATGGGCTCACCGTGAATTTCCGCATCGACGACATCAATCTCGGTAGTGTGAGAATCAACAATGGCACGGCTTCTTTCCTGGCGTTCGTGACCAACGAAGCGCACAGACATACCGTCTCCGCCACGGTCAACGACCACACGACAGACTCCGTACATTTCACGGGAGCCACCGCAGATACCCAGGTAGATATCGTCCCCGTCGCACAGGGTGACATCACGCTGAACCTTGAGCCAAAACAAGCATCACTCGGTGACACCGTGACGCTGCGGGCACAGTACACCGCGTTCGGAGGCACACCCGAGGGCGCCGAGGTGATCTTCCGCAGCAACGGTGTACGCATCGGGACCGCCACCACCGATGGAGACGGAATTGCCACGCTGACCCATCAGATCCGCCAGTCCGGTGACATCACCTTCACCGCTTTCTCCCCAGAACGTATCGCAGGGGACAACCGCCACTACAGCTCAGCGGAATCAGATGGTCGAACCCTGACCGTCGACGGCCCGGAAACCCGCACCTCCCAGACCACACTGACCCGCACCGTTCCCGTCGAGGGCAGCAAGCTCACCGCCGGTGACGAAGCAGAGTTCACGGCAACCGTCGACACCGGCAACGACACAATCAGCGGAACCGTGTCCTTCTACGCCGACGATGTCCTTCTCGGAACCGCAGATCTCGACCCCGCATCGAAAACCGCCGCCTTCCGGCATGTCTTCAGCAGCCCCGGCGACGTCACCGTCCATGCGCTATTCGGAGGTGGAGAGGTCCAGACCGATGGCATCACCACCGCGACCTACACGCCTTCTCAGTCTGAACCGCTGACCTTCACCGTGGAAGCCCGCAACGTCGTGGTCCCCGGGCCCGGCGCCCCCGGCGATCCCACCCTGCCCGGAGGATCCTCCGCCGGGGAATCAGGTTCCTTCCTTCAGAAACTGTTCGGTTTCCTGGGACTTGCATCGTTCACGGACACCCTCTCGAAGATCCTTGCCGCAATTCAGAGCTTCTTCGCCGGACTCGGTTTCGGAAAGGCTTGATACCTCTTCCTGACCGCTTCTCCGCTATGGCCCGGCACACATCGTGCCGGGCCATAGCTGTTGTTCCCACCGACATGAGACCCGATTCTCTCCCTTACACTGACCTCCATGAGAATCGCCGTGCTCTCCCCTGCCTTCGCCGTGCCCGCCGTGTTCCCCGACATCCATGAGCAGGCCATGTCCCGGATGCGAGGACTGGGCTGGGAACCCGTCGAGTACCCCACGACGAGGAGACTCAACGCAACGCCCGAGGACCGGGCCGCCGACATCCACGCGGCGTTCACCGATCCCTCGATCGACGCTATCTTCGCCACCATCGGCGGCAACGATCAGATCACCGTGATCCCGCATCTCGACGCCGACCTGATTGCGGCACACCCCACGCCGTTCTTCGGCTACAGCGACAACACCAACCTGCACAATTTCCTCCACAACCTGGGTATCCCCAGCATCTACGGTGGTTCCACACAGGTGCACCTGGGATCGGGCAGCGGTATCGACGACGCCCACCTCCGCACCCTGCGCGCCGCTCTTGCCGGGGAGAGCATCGAACTGACCGCCCCCTCGTGGGGAGCGAGCGTGGGGATCAGTTGGGAGGATCCCCGATCACTCACCGAGGACGGCCCACGCCACGCCCCGATCCCGTGGCAGTGGTCCGGCTCGGCGGAATGCGTCAGCGGCCGTACCTGGGGTGGGTGCATTGAGGTACTCAACCAGATCGCCATCGCCGGACGACTGCCAGAGCGTATCGACGGCACGGTGCTCCTGCTCGAGGCGTCCGAAGAGCTCACCCCCGCCGGGCGTATCAATGACATCGTGCGGGCGTTCGGCGAACGCGGTTTCCTCCGGCAGGTGGTGGGCGTCCTCGTTGCCGCGCCGCCCACCACCAATATCGAGGGGCACACTCTGGACCCGGACACCTGGCGCGATACCGTTCTCGGCACCATTGCCCACTATGCCCCGCACGCGGTGTGCTGCTTCGGGGTTCCCTTCGGGCACACCCTGCCACAACTGGTCGTACCCTACGGCGGGCGTATCACCCTCGACGGGCGACAACAGCGCATCTGGGCTCACTACGAGGTCGCCGGGAGCTAACCTCACTACGTGTCGACGGCCGCGAACCTCCGGGAGGCGCGGCCGTCGACACGTACAAACCGGGCTAGGTGCGGCGCAGGAACCCGATGTTCTCGTAGACGTCGGCGAGCGTGCGGGAGGCCACCTCACGCGCCCGATCTGCGCCCTGCGCAAGCACGCGCTCCAGCTCGGCGCGGTCCGACATGTACATGTCATACTTCGCGCGCAGCGGAGTGACGAACGCCTCCAGAGCCTCGGCGGTGTCCTTCTTCAACTCGCCATAGCCGGAGCCCTCGTAACCGGCGACGAGATCATCGATGCTCGTGCCCGTCAGACCAGACTGGATCACCAGGAGGTTGGACACGCCCGGCTTGTTCTCCTTGTCGAAGCGGATCTCCCCGTCATTGTCGGTGACGGCGCTGCGGATCCGCTTGGCGGAGACCTTCGGATCGTCGAGCAGATTGATCAGCCCCTTGGGATTGTCCCCTGACTTGCTCATCTTCGCGGTCGGTTCCTGCAGATCATAGATCTTCGACGCACCGGTGGGGATGAATCCCTCCGGCACGGGAAACGTCTTCTTGTACCTGCCGTTGAAGCGCTCCGCGAGGTTGCGGGTGAGCTCCAGGTGCTGCCGCTGATCCTCGCCCACGGGCACGAGCTGCGGACGGTAGAGCAGAATGTCAGCGGCCATGAGCATCGGGTAGGCGAACAGTCCTGCGGAGGTACGGTCCGCGCCACGTTTGGTGGACTTGTCCTTGAACTGCGTCATCCGCGACGCTTCACCGAATCCGGTGAGGCAGGTGAGCACCCAGGCGAGTTCGGCGTGCTCCGGTACGTGGGACTGAACGAAGAGTGCGGACTTCTCCGGGTCAATCCCGAGTGCGAGGAGCTGCGCGGCACCGCCGACAGTACGGGCGCGTAGTTCCTTCGGGTCCTGGTCGACGGTGATCGCGTGAAGATCAGGGATGAAATAGAACGCCTCGAACTCATCCTGCAGGTTGATCCACTGCTTCAGCGCACCCAGGTAATTACCCAGGTGGTAGGAGTCGGCGGTCGGCTGGATACCGGACAGCACGCGCTGCTTCTTCGTGGATCGGTTCTGCTCGGAAGGGTTCTGTTCACTCATGGACACCACTGTAGTCCGGGGCTGTTGGCGGAGTTCAACAGAAGGTGACCGCCAGTGTTCCCGCTGAGTCGAGGATCAGTTAGCCGTCACTTCGGGAGTAAGCCGGCGGCGCAGGGATGTGGTGAACCTCTGCGAGAGTTTGACCGACTGGGTCGGTAGCTGTCCATCGACTGATTTTGAGGCCACTAAGGTAGGGAACGATCACCACCCACCGCATCCACACGGAGCTGCACCACACATGACCACCACCATCGTCGCCTGGGGTTTCACCGGCCCGGCACTGCTCACCATCGGACGGGCCGCAGATGAACTGGCCCGGGAGCACGGTGTACGCCTGATCCGTGTGCCACTTGACGATGATCTTCCCCCGGAGGCCGACGTGGTGTGGGTCCAGGGTGCGATGAGCCCGATGCTCGGGGAGCGGGTTCTCGACGCCGTCGGTGAGCGCCCCCTCTTCTCTTCCCCGCCGGTGGCGCAGTCCCTCCAGATCGCCACGGCACACGGCACCGGGATGGGGCGTCCACCACGCGATCCTTCGCCGGAGGCGCGGATAGCGCTCGCGCTGCGTCTGGTCACACCGGGCCGACTGGTGTACGCGGGCCAATTGTCCGCGCTGGTCGCAGGCCACACTGATTTCGATCCGGGGTCGATGCCCGACGACATCCCACGCGGGCTCTTCGACACCGGTCGCGGGCCAGAGCACCCGGTGGGCACCTGCGGGATCATCGGAACCGGCTTGAACGTCGCCGCGGGTGACGACAGCTACCTGCGCACGGTCGCGGAAGCCCTGCACCGGCGGGGCGTCGGCACCCACACGTGGCTCGGCTCCCCGGAGGACATGCCGAAGGACATGAAGGACCGGGTAGACGTGTGGCTGAATCTCACCGGCTTCACCGCCTGCGGTAATCACGGGACACCCGCCACCGACAGAGGCGTGGCGCTCGCCGAGGAGACGGACGCACCGTTGCTCACCCCGGTCCCCCTGCAGCGTGGCACGCTATCGGACTGGCACGCGGACCCCGGGCCGGTCGGCTTGTGGCCCGCGGCGGTGAGCATGAACATCGCCGTGCCCGAGTTGGAGGGAGCCACCGTGCCGTGGGTGTTCATGGGCCGCGACGCAGACACGAACCACCTCACCCCGGACGACACGGCGGTCACGCGCCTGGCGGAACGGGTACGCCGCACTATCGACCTACGCCGGGCGCGGCCCGCCGACCGGAAGGTGTCGGTGACGATCTTCGGCTACGACGGCGACGGCACCATCGGCACCGCCGCGCAGCTCGACGTCTTCGCCTCCCTCCACGCATTCCTGCATCGCCTGAAGGACGAGGGCTACACCGTCGAGGTACCGGACACCATCGAGGAACTGACGGACATCCTCGTTGGCGACGGCGCAGGCGGAGCACGCTCGCAGGCCAGCGAACTCGCTCGCTGGCGGGCCACCGAGTACGCGAGGGTACTGGGTGAGCACGCCGCGCGCATCGACGCCCCCTGGGGACGGCTGCCCGGGACCGTGGACACCGACGGGCGTGACCTGATCATCCGAGGCGCCCGCTTCGGCAACGTCATCGTTGGCGTGCAGCCGCAGTTCGGGGACGTTTCCGACCCGGCTGAGCTGCTCATGGCGAACGACTCCACGCCGTCGCACAGTTT
The DNA here is from genome assembly GCF_041357695.1 of Corynebacterium sp. CCM 9204. Classification (NCBI taxonomy): domain Bacteria; kingdom Bacillati; phylum Actinomycetota; class Actinomycetes; order Mycobacteriales; family Corynebacteriaceae; genus Corynebacterium; species Corynebacterium sp. CCM 9204. Next base: position 326,482 of record NZ_JAUERX010000003.1, on the reverse strand, counting down.
TGCCGCCTACTACCTGTGGTTGGAACACGTCTTCGGCCACGACGTGATGCTGCACTTCGGCACCCACGGCGCGCTCGAGTTCATGCCCGGCCGCCAGACCGGGCTCGCCGCCGCCGACTGGCCGGTCCTGCTCACCGGCTCCGTTCCGCACCACTACCTGTATGTGATGGCGAATCCGGGCGAGGGCACCATCGCGAAACGACGCGCCGCGGCGAGCCTCATCACCTACCTCACCCCGCCGCTGGCGGACGCCGGACTGTACGGCGCACTGGACGAACTGGCCGAACTTCTCGACACCCACCTGTACTCCAACACGGGACCGGGACCAGTGCCGCAGGAGATCATCGACGCCGCGCTCCGCGCCGACTTCACCGAGGACCAAGCACAGGATCCGGTCGCGCTGCGGCGCGAACTGGAACGGGTACGCCGCTCCCCCATCGCCCTCGGCCTGCACACCGTGGGTCGTCCGATGGAGCAGCGGCAGACGGCCCGCTCCCTGGAACTCGCCGCCACGTACCTCGCGGACACCGGCGAGGCGGAGCGCACCGCGATCCTCGCCGACCTGGAGGAGAAACTGCAGTCCAACACCGAACTGGACGCCCTGGTCCGGGCACTCGCGGGCGGCTACACCCCACCGGTCGTCGGCGGTGACCCGGCACGCCGCCCCGACGCCCTGCCCACGGGGCGGAACCTGCACGCCATCGACCCTGTCTCCGTCCCCTCCGCTTCCGCCATCGCGCGAGGCAGGAAGACCGCAGAGAAGCTCATCACAGCGCACGTCGACACACACGGGAGCTTTCCGGAGTCGGTGGCGATCGTGCTGTGGGGCATCGACAACATCAAGACCGGCGGCGAGGGCCTCGCCCAGGCCTTCGCGCTACTCGGCGTGGAACCGATCGCCGGACCCCGGGGCCGCGTGGACACCTTCCGCATCCTTTCCCCCGAGGAGCTGGGGCGCCCCCGCGTGGATGTGGTGTGCACCCTGTCCGGCGTGTGCCGCGACGTGCTGCCGCAGCCGGTGCAGCTCCTCGACGAGGCGGTGCGCGCCGTCGCGGCACTCGACGAACCCGATGAACTCAACCCCCTGGCCGCCCACGCCCGCGCCCACGCCGAGGAGATGGACACCACGGCGGTGGAGGCCGCGACCCGGATCTTCTCCGCGGCGGCCGGGTCCTACGGCACCGGGGTGAACAAGCTGGTGCAGGCCAGCGACTGGGACGGCGAGGAGGATCTCGCCGAGATGTACCTGACCCGCATGGGCCACGCCTGGGGCACCGGCGCCGACGGCGCGGACGCGGGCACTGTTCTGCGCAAGGTGCTCGGCACCGTCGACGCGACCTTCCAGAACATCGACTCGGCAGAGACTTCCATCGCCGGAATCGACCACTGCTTCGAGTTCCTCGGCGGGGTGACCAGTGCCATCACCCAACTCCGGGGCGACGCCCCAGCATCCTTCGTCTCCCAGTCGTGGGCAGCCGACGTCAACGTCGGCACGCTCCGGGACGCGATGCAGCTCGAGTCACGCACCCGGCTGCTCAACCCGAAGTGGGTCGAGGGGCAGCTCGCCCACGGCTACGCCGGTGTCGCACAGGTTCGGACCAGGCTCGAGAACACCTTCGGCATGCAGGCCACCACCGGCACCGTCGACGGCTGGGTCTTCGACCGCGCCGCCGAGAACCTCCTCCTCGACGAGGACGTGCGCGCGCGCATGCAGCAGGCCAACCCAGCGGCGGTGAACTCCATGACCAACCGCCTGCTCGAGGCCGCCGACCGGGGACTCTGGGACGCCGACCCGGACACCCTCGACCAGTTGGAGGACATCGCCGACCAGTTGGATGGGGTGCTGGAGGGTATCGAGGAGATGTGAGCGGGGACGGAGTGCCCCGGGACACGACGCTGGGAGACCGTCACGGCTTGGCGTCAAGTATCTCCCGCACCCTGGACCGGTAACTCAGGACCGTGTGCAGATCTCGGTTGAGTATCGCGGCCAGGCGCATGGTGTCCTCATGCGCCGCCTTCGCGTACACACGGATCCGCTGCCCCGGCAGGGGAAACCCGTTGATCAACGGCTCGTGGTGGGCGACCCTATTACGGAGTTCGTTGACCCTGCTGACAACGGCGAAGGCGTACTCCCGGTTCCAGCGTTGGTTCTCGGCCCCTCGCCAGGGAACGGCACCGAGAAAGCCTTGACGAGGACACCACGCCACAGCACCTCGTAGTCGCATTTGATCCGCCGTGGTTTCTTTCCCGTGTAGCTCCCTGCGTCGGACAATCCACGCCAGAAACCGAACATGCACTGTGCGACGAGCCTGTCCGCGGCCTTTTCCGTGATTCTCCGTCAGCGTACTGGGGGGTGTTCAGGGACCGGTCATCGAGTGGCATGTCTGGGTTCCTGTACCACTCACAGCCCCATCCATCCTTTCAGTCGGGCAGACATCGCGGTGCGCAACGCCACCTCGAGAATCGCGAGGTCCGCGAAGAAGGCCGCCGCCAGCTCACGGTCCCACAGATACAGTGCACGTACCCGATCACCGTCCCCCTGGGCGGCAGCCAGGTAGATTCCCATCCGCGCCGGTGTGATCGACCGTTCCCGCGCGGTACCCCGGGGACCGCGCCTGCGATTCTCATCCTCGCAGACCACGGACAGTACCCTGCAACGTCGGGTGCGCCGGGTACCGCATTCGCCGGAGCCACGGCCCCGGCAAGGTACCCTGATGCCGTACATTGCTGTCCCCCGACTAGGAGCCCCTGACCAGTGCCCACTTACCCGTTCACCGGAATCGTCGGCCAGGACGAGATGAAGTCCGCCCTGCTGCTGTGTGCCGTGGATCCACTGATCGGCGGCGTGCTAGCGCTCGGCGACCGGGGCACCGGGAAGACCACCACGGTGCGTGCCCTCGGTGCCCTTCTGGAAGGGGCGGGGCTGAGCACTCCGGTGGTGGACATGCCGCTGGGTGTGACGGAGGACCGGGTAATCGGTTCCCTCGACATCGATGCCGCCCTCGCCCGCGGGGAGACGAAGTTCCGCCCGGGGCTGTTGGCTGACGCGCACGGCGGTTTCCTCTACATCGACGAGATCAATCTGTTGGACGATCACCTGGTGGACGTGCTCCTCGATGTCGCGGCATCCGGGGTGAACATCGTGGAGCGTGAGGGCGTGTCGCACACCCACCCGGCGCGGTTCGTGCTCGTGGGGTCGGGTAACCCGGAGGAGGGTGATCTGCGGCCGCAGTTGCAGGACCGGTTCGGATTGGCGACGTGGGTCACCACCATCACCGATCCCGCGGTCCGCCTGGAAATCGTGCGCAACCGTCTGGCCTTCGACCGTGACCCGGATTCCTTCCTGGAGTCCGTGTCCACCCGGCAGGGTGACCTGGGTGAGCGGGTGGTGTCCGCCCGCGACCTGCTGCCCGAGGTGACACTCGATGACGGACTACTGGCACGGATCATCGAGGTTTGTGCCGCCGCGGGCACCGTCGGGCACCGGGCTGAACTCGTGGTCAGCCGGGCCGCCGCGGCGCACGCCGCACTCGATGCCAGGACCTCGGTCGAGGATCGGGACGTGCATGCCGTCGCGAAGCTGTGTCTGCGGCATCGTATCGCCCGCGAGGCCTTCGAGACGCCCGCGGACGTGGAGGAACGGCTGGATTCGGTGCTGGCGTGATCTCCTCCGAACTGCGCCGCTGGTTGGATGCCTGGGCTCGTGCACTGCGGGTGGGGCTGGTGGTCACCGGGGACCCGGCCCTCGTCGACGCTGCCTGGCCGACGCTCCGGGAACTGTCCGGGGGTGTGTCGATCACGCCCGGGATGGAGCTTCCGGAGATCAACCGGACCACCGGGTCCACGCCGACGGCGGTGGTGGCACACGGTGACGTGCTCGCTGCAGAGCAGGCCGCCGCGATCACGAGCCCCCGGGTGCTCGTCCGCGCCACCGACCTGAATGAGGTGCCAGGCGCGCTGCTGGACCGCTGCCACCTGATCCTTCCGTTGACGGACCACGCTGGCGATGAATCGGTCACGGTGCTCCGCTCGCTTCTCGACGGCCCCCCTACCCGCGGCGTCATCAGTAACAAAGCCGACACCACGACTCCCAGTGCGGAAGTCCCTGTCGAGCGGATCGTGGACCTTCTCACCGCCTCCGGCCTCGCGGCCCACTGCCTCGACGTCCCCGCCGCACGTTTCGCCACGGCACTCGCCCGGACCGGTGCCGGTGCCGATGAAATCCTCGCCGCGGTGCACGCGCTGATCATCGCACCCCGGGTGCCGGACTCCCCACCACCAGCACAGCAACCGCCGCCACCTGACGAGCCCACAGAGGAACCGGAGCCTCCGGAGGACACAGAGCCGGGTCAGGAACCGGAAGAGAAACCGGAACCGCCGCGTCCCCGGGACGTGGAGGAACCGCCACAGGACGCCGACGGGGAGGAGTCCCCTCCCCAGCCACCGCGACTCGGCCGGGGGCGGGCCCGTGGGCCACGCTGGCCGGGCGACGGGGGCGCACTCGAGCCTTCCCGAACACGCGGGCGACCGCGCCGCTCCGTGGCGATGCGGAACCCGGGTGAATCACTCGCACTGTTGCCGACGCTCGCGACCGCGGCCCCCTGGCAGCCGGTCCGGCGACGCGCGAACCCGGACGATCCCCGCGGTGTACTCCTGGAACGGGACGATCTGCGCACCCAGGTGCGCCTGTCCCGGGGCGGCGAGCTGGTCGTCATCGTCGTCGACGCCTCTGGCTCGATGGGCGTCGGGGCGATCCGCACGGCGAAGGCCGTGGCACTGGGAGTACTCGAACAGGGCTACCGTCAGCGGAACCGGGTGGCGATCGTCATCGCCCGCGGCCGGGAGGCCTACGTCGGGCTCCCGCCGACGAAGTCCGTTTCCCGTGCCCGTGACTGCGTGCGTTCCCTGCCCACCGGCGGCGGTACACCACTGGCCTCGGCGCTGCTGCTGGCGGCCCAGATCGCCGGAAGGCAGGATCCCGGACGGGTCCGCGGACTGATCCTCACGGACGGCGCCGCGAACGTCGGTCTCCACGCCACGGGAAAAGAGGCCGCCCGCGCCGATGCCGTGCGGGCCATGCGTCAACTCTCATCGAACGTCCACAGCGTGGATGTCGTTCCACTGAACGCGGGCCGGGGACGAGGTCGGCGACGCGGCCCGGGGCACCGTGGCCGTCCGGGAGGAGATGTCGACTGGCTCCGGACTGCGGCGATGTGATGAGGCGGAACAGTTGGTCGAGACGGTGACGGAGATTCATCCCGGCGCTCCCGACCAACGGATACCGCATCAGTTCCCGGGGTCGTGATCAGATACCTGTGACGTCGGTGATCCACTGACGTTCTGCGTCCGAGATGGACATGAACGTGTTGGTGTTTGAGTTCGGCCAGTACGCGACGGTCACACCTGACAGCACACCGTTGCAGATGAGAGATCCCCCGGAGTCACCTGTGTTGAGGAATCCACCGTTCTGCCCTTTTCCACGGAGCTGGGAAGCGTTCGCACTCGTGATGTTGGTGTGTGCTCTGGTGATCCGGAAGTTCAGTCCACGCTGGTGCTTTGCGTACGCCCCGTCTGCGTAGAAGTCATCTTGCCAGAGCCCGTATCCGTAGGCGGTGCAGTTGGCGTTCTGCAGTCCTTCGGCTTGTCCACCCCACCGCAGGTTGTATCTGGGTGCCCACCATTGGTCCAGTCCGGGGACATGGACCAGTGCGAGGTCCTTCTTCGGGTCGGGACTGGTCACGATCTCATCGACCGAGGAACTCGGTCCGGAGTAGTAATCGGTGTCCCAGTTGATGTTGGGGTTGCCCCACACGACCTGCGTGGAATCCGTGTTGACTCCAATGTCGTCCACGCAGTGTTTCGCGGTGAGTACCCACCCCTGGCCGATATGGCTGCCGCTGCACAACAGATCAGCGGCCTTGTATCCGTAGGCCCATAGCTTCACGGTGGCGGCCTGATTCGAGTTGAATCCACCGACAACCGCTTGTGCTGGAATAACGGAAGACACGAGGACCGCAGTTCCGACTGCGGTGGACAGGGCGGCACGTCGGAACTTCTTCAGGAAACTGCTCATGGTGGGCTTCCCTTCACAAAGATATAGGGGCGAAGTCACAGTGAATAATGACTTATAACGCAGATCACTCTGGATAGTACAGCGATGCCCATTGCTTTGTTATGCCTAGTTGACACTTACCGATGTCCCCGCCCGGAACATCCGAAAGACCGGGGTGGGCCGACCGTAGGAATCTGGTGGTTCACACGCTCCGGACACCTACCCCCTCCCCGCGCGATGGAGTCTCCCGGCCCTCCGGATAACCGAATCCCTACGGCGTATAATTGTTTCTGCGCCCAGTTGGATCATCGGACTTGTTTCTTGCATGCGGTTGAGACAGGTCCCACCATCTCCGGGTGCCCCGCCCGACAACCCGGGCGATATGTGGACCTGTCCGGATCACACCTGGTGATCCAGAAAGTTGGAAAGAAACCATGACACACAGAATGATCTTCAACCAGACGTCCTACTTCGGGCGTGGCGCGATCTCGAATCTCGTTCCCGAGCTGCGTTCCCGCAATCTGAACAAGGTTCTGCTGATCACAGACGCCATTCTCCTGGAGACGGGTGTCACGGCAAAGATCACAGATCTGCTCGACGAGGCCGGATTCCCCTACGAGATCTTCAGTGACGTCCGCCCCAATCCTCCGGTGGAGAACGTCAAGGCCGCGGTCGAGGTGTTCAAGCAGTGCGGTGCCGACGCCTTAATCGGTCTCGGTGGTGGTTCCCCGCAGGACACCGCGAAAGCGGTCGGTATCATCGCGGCGAACCCTGAGTTCTCCGATGTTCTTTCCCTTGAGGGCGTGGCGGACACGAAGAATCCGTCCATCCCGATCATCGGTATCCCGACCACGGCAGGTACCGCTTCGGAGACGACGATCAACTACGTCATCACCGACACGGAGAATCAGCGGAAGTTCGTGTGCGTTGACCCTCACGATATTCCGGTCCTCGCCATCGTCGACCCGGACCTGACCGATTCGATGCCCCGTGGCCTCAAGGCAGCCACCGGCCTCGACGCCCTTACGCACGCCATCGAGGGGTACATCACCAAGGGGGCCTGGGAGTTGTCCGACTCCGTCCATATGACCGCCATCCGGATGGTTGCGGCAAATCTGGAGAAGTCTCTCGACGGCGATGCTGAGGCCGGCGAGAAGATGGCCTACGCCAGTTACATCGCAGGTATGGGATACTCCAACGTCGGGCTCGGACTCGTCCACGGCATGGCACATCCACTCGGCGGGCGCTATCACGCACCGCACGGGGTGGCCAACGGAATTCTTCTCGCTCCGGTCATGCGGTACAACGCGGAGTACACCGGAGAAAAGTACCGGGACATCGCGGACGCATTCGGTGTGAAGAACGCCTACGACATGCCTCTCGACGAGGCACGCACTGCTGCATGCGACGCGGTGGCTGATCTAACCGTTCGGGTCGGCAATCCGACCACGGTCTCCGCGGTCGGGGTCGACGAAACAGGTCTCGACGCGCTCGCTGACGACGCCTTTGCTGACGTCTGCACCCCCGGCAATCCGCGGGAAGCCACCCGGGATGAGATCCGGGAGATCTACGCGTCGCTGCTCTGATCCCAATTCTCTTCATCCGCTGACGGAGGAAGTAAAACGAAGGACCGCCCCGGGACATGAACCCGGGGCGGTCCTTCGTTTTAAACATTTTACGGCAACCGCTCCCTCAGTCGCTTCGAGGGAACGCACCGTTAACTCCTACAGCTTCGGAAGGTTGAAGTGTGCGTGGAGTCCGGCCTGGACCGCGTGGAACAGCCCGCCGATGAGTGCACCGAGGGCGGCGAGCACACCGAGGATGGCGAACAGTCCACCACCTGCGAAGCCGACGCTGGAACTCTTCACGTCAGAGGAGCCGACGGGAGCCTCCGACGAACCCTTGATGTCGGTTGAACCATTTCCTTCGCGACCGACGGTGACCTTGTAGATGGTGTCGTTCTCTCCGAAGTCTCGCGACGGCTTGGTGGTGATGAACACGTTGCCGTTGCCGTCGGTGGAGAGCTGGTTGGGCAGGTAGTCGATCCGACGGGTCGCGGTGACCTTGAAGGTCTCCGGATCGATCAGGTTCACGGTAGCGCCGAGGCGGTTGATGGAGTAAACCACATCATTGACTGAATCGTAGAGCACATCCAGCGGGCTAGCTCCGGTGGTGATCGTGGAGATAACCGTTCCGGTGTTCAGGTCGATGACCTTGACCCAGGAAGGCGCCTGCGTGGCGACGTAGAGGCGGTTGCGCTTGCTGTCGTAGGCGACACCAGCACCACGATCCCCCTGGACCTCCGGGTTGCCAAGGTCATAGGTGGTGACCTTGTTGTCGGCGCCAAGCTCGATCTTCGCGGCCGTCTTTCCGGTGAAGTCAACAGTGTAGATCGTGCGGCTGGCCTGATCGAGATTCAGCTCCATCGGCCCCTTCTGGAAGTTCGGGATCGAGATCGAACCCTTCTCCTCCAGAGTTTTACCGTCGAAGATGCGAATGTTGTTCTCGGAGACATCTGACGTGTTCTTGGAGGTCACATCACCGACATAGACGAGGCTGGTCGTTTCATCAACAACGATGTCACGCGGGTGGGACATACCCGACACGTTGACGGGGAAGGCCTTCTTCAAGTCTCCGGTGGTGGCATCGTACGCGGTGACAGAACCACCGAGGGTACGCCCGACCCACAGGGTGTTGTTCTTCTCGTCAACGGCAATACCGAACGCCCTGTCCTCACGGGGAGTGACCTCACCTTCGCGGGTGACGATCGGGTTGAAGGTCGGATCAACCTCGAGGGTATCGGGATTCAGCTTGAGGATCTGGGAGTGCTCATCGAGGTTGAACGGCGCGCGGGTGACGAACAGAGCATTGAGCCCCTTCGAATACACGGACTGGTAGAGGCCGGGGCTGACCTTCTTCTCCGCGAGGACGTTGATCCTGCTCTCATTCATCGCGTCAACAGCCGGGGTCACACCGTTGCGGCGGGCGACGAGGGTCTTCTCGGTACCGTTGATGAGCCGCAGCGTAGCACCAATACCCTTGCCGATGAGCGACTCATCGTTGGGGATATTGACCTCGGGGACGACGATAGCGCCGTCATCATCAGCGGTGTACGTGACCCCGTCCGGAAGCCAGTTCTGGCCTTCGACACCGACGGCGACCAGAGTCGCACCGGGTTCAAGGTTCTGCAACGTCGCGGTGACAGTGCTTCCGAGGGAGGTGTACTCGATGGCGGGAGCCTCGGTGCGTCCGAAGAGGACGGACTGACGGGCCGCACGGCCACCGACGAATTCAACATCAACGTTACGGGTCACCTCACCTGCGGTGAACACGACAGGAAGAGTTTTGCCGTCAGTGTCCTTGGATGCCGGCGTGATCACCACGGCATCCAACGCACCGGTCTCGGATGCCTTCACAGAATCAACTGCGGTGCCCTTGCCGTCGACAACGACGAAGAACTGTGCGGCTTTTCCGGCGACGGTCACGGTCACATCAGCATCCTTGGGGAAGGCACCTTCACCTGCAGAAACTTTCGCTACGGCAACAGTTCCACGATTGATTCCGGTAGCGGTGACCGTGGCAGTTTCCGAGGCAGCCGTGGTCTCAACGGCGGCGGTCTCCTGTGCCAGGGCGCTCGGTCCGGCGACGGCGATACCACCCGCGAGAAGTGTGGTGGTAACCAGTGCGGCAAGGGCCCGCCGACCGGAACGATGATGCGGCATTACGCTCACGAAAAACTCCTAATAGAGGTTGTCTTCAAAAAAGGGGGAGTGCTTGGAGAAGGGACACCACGGTACAGAATCCATTCACCATCAGCACAGGCTAAGCTAACTCTACCACCAAATCGGGGCAACCCCAGCCCCACGAGAGTGTCAGGAATCACGTAAACCTACGGTTTCCCCCTACACCGCTCAACGCACCCACACCGCCATCCCGCAGATCCCGAAAACCGGTCCCCGACTTCCACTTGCTACGCTTGAGCACCATGAAACGGAAAACGGGCATCACCAAGGTCGAATTGACGGTCGCAAGTATCGCATTCGCACTTGTCCTGTCATGGTCGGCAGGTTTCATCGACACCGCCCACCCGTTCACATCTCTCGGCTACGTGGTATTCACCTCGGCACTCTCAATCCTCGTGTTCGCACTGGTCACCAAGGGCTATAATCGTTTCTTCCGATACCGGGAGAAGTAGTTCACACCGTCCGCACACCCGGACACCGCAACCCCACGAGACGCGATTCTGCCGTGTCCAGACCCCGTGGGCGCACAGCCTCCCCGCGCCCGGAGTCCCGAACCGAATCTGACTGCATTCGATAAGCCACCGGGAGCTAGGCCGCACGGCACGATCGGGACACACCCCACCGAATGCAACGGCGATCCCCTGAGCCAGGAGCCGGAATCGGCAAATCCCCGAAAATGCCGCACCTTGCAGGCCGAAAAAGATCAAACCGCGGGACCGGGGAATAGCCTGCTCACCCCACTCCCGCAGCCACCACCGGCTTGGACAGCCCTCACCGGGTCCCGACCCAGGTGCAACCACACCCCAGAGACATCCCCATATCGATCCACGCAGTACGCGTTGACGTGGAGTGCGCAGAAGATCAATTGTTATCGCTATCAGTTTGTTTTCAAAACCTACTATTTTGCATAGAAATCCCCTGGTAAATCAACTCCACCTGCATCAATGATCAAGTGATACCCATCACCCTTGACAGGGTGCCCCAATAAACGTCACACTTGCACTAAGAACGTTCACACAAGTGAACGGCAGCGGCAAGTAGACACATTAAGACCTGTTCAATGCGATTGCTGGCCGTGAGATCGTTCACACACTCTGGAAAGGATCAATCATGATCAACCATCCGGCAATCGGTATCCGACCCCTCATCGACGGTCGTCTCGGCGGCGTCCGGGAGTCCCTCGAAGAGCAGACGATGGAACTCGCCCAGAACGTCGCGAAGCTCCTGCGCGAGAACGTCCGCTACACCGACGGAGAGCCTGTCGAGGTCGTCATCGCGGACACCACGATCGGTGGCGCCGCAGAAGCTGCCGCCTGCAAGCGGAAGTTCGCCGCCCACAACGTCGGCGCCGACCTGACCGTCACCTCGTCCTGGAACTACGTCACCGAGGTCATGGACCTCGATCCCTCAATCCCCCACGCCATCTGGGGATTCAACGGAACCGAGCGTCCCGGCGCGGTGACCCTGGCTGCGGCACTCGCCGCCTACACCCAGCTCGGAATCCCCGCCTTCGGCATCTACGGCCACGATGTCCAGGACGCCTCCGATGACGGACTGACCGATGACGTCGTCGCGCAGATCCTCAAATTCGCCCGCGCCGCCATCGCCGTCGGCCAGATGAAGGGCCGCAGCTACCTCGCCATGGGCACGGTATCCATGGGTATCGCGGGCTGCCGCGTCCCCGAGGTCGACATCCTCAAGTACCTGGGCCTGAAGTCCGAGTACATCGACATGATCGAGTTCGACCGCCGCATCACCCAGGGCATCTACGACAAAGACGAGTACGAGATCGCCCGCAAGTGGGTGCGGGAAAATCTCGTCGAGGGCGAGAACCCCAACCCCGAGGACAAGCGTCTCACCGACGCCGAGTACGAGGAGCAGTGGGACTACATCACCAAGATGACCCTCGTCGCCAACGACCTCATGAACGGCAATCCGAAGCTCGCCGAGATGGGCTTCACCGAGGAGTCCCACGGCCATGACGCCATTGCCGCCGGTTTCCAGGGACAGCGCCAGTGGACCGACTACAAGCCCAATGGCGACCTGCTGGAGACCATCCTCAACACCAGTTTCGACTGGAACGGAAAACGTCAACCGTCCATCCTCGCCACCGAGGGCGACGTCCTCAACGGCCTGGCCATGCTGCTCAACAACCTGCTGACCAACCGCGCGCAGCTCTTCAGCGACGTCCGTACCTACTGGTCACCCGAGGCAGTCAAGCGGGTCACCGGATACGAGCTGACCGGCCATGCGGCCCACGGTTTCGTGGATCTGCGGAACTCCGGTGCCACCGCGCTGGACGGTGCCTGCGGTGCCAAGGACGCCGACGGCAATCCCACCATCAAGCCCTGGTGGGAGATGACCGAGGAAGACATCGAGGCTGACATCAAGGCGAGCACCTTCCACGCCGCGATCAAGGAATACTTCCCGGGCGGCGGCTTCTCCACCCACTTCAACACCCCGGGTGACCTCCCGGTCACGGCGTCACGCCTGGTGATGGTCGACGGCCTGGGTCTCGCACTCCAGGTCTCCGAGGGTTGGACGGTCATGGTTCCCGACGAGGTCCGCGACACCATCGCCGACCGCACCAACCCGACCTGGCCGACCACCTTCTTCGCCCCGCGTCTCACGGGCGAGGGCGCACACCGCAGCGTCTACGACTGGATGGACAACTGGGGCGCCAACCATACGGCGACCGGCTACGGCCACTTCGGCGATGAGCTGCTGACCCTGGCATCGATGCTCCGCATCCCGGTGTTCATGCACAACATCGAACCCGAGCGCATCTTCCGCCCGCGGGCATGGTCCAGCTTCGGCACCACCGATCTGGAGAGCGCGGACTTCCGGGCCTGCGCGAACTTCGGACCCCTGTACCGCTGATCCCCCGTCCATCCAACTGAAGTAAGGAAGACTGTCATGTCCCCGAGCCAGTACGCCGCAGTTGCCCTCGATCTCGGGTCCTCCAACGGCCGCGCGATCGTCGGAGTGCTCAACGGCGGCACCCTCAAGATGCAGGAGGCACACCGCTTCCCGCACAAGGTGGACACCGTTGACGGCGCGCTGGCCTGGGACATCGACCGTCTGCTCGACGGCGCGATCGCAGGCATCACCATCGCCCGCACCCGCGTCCCGATCCCGATCAGTTCCATCGGCGTAGATAGCTGGGGTGTCGATTACGCGCTCGTCAAAAAGGACGGGCAGGTCGCACTGCCGGTCAGGTCCTACCGAGACACCCGAATGGCGAAACACCGGGAGAAGTTCGAACAGGCACTGCCCGCCCGGCGCGCATTCGAGCTCACCGGCATCCAGCCTGCGGACATCAATACGGCAAATCAGCTCTTCGCCGACCTTCAGCAGCACCCGGAGCTCGTCGACTCAGTCGAACGTGTTCAGTTGCTCCCCGACTACTTCGCGTCCCTGCTGTGCGGGGAACAGGCCTACGGCCGCGCGATCTGCTCCACCACGGGCCTGGCCACTCCGGGGGCCACCACGTGGTCGGATGAGGTACTTGACGCACTCGGAATCCCGGCGCACTGGTTCTCGGACATTGCCCGCGACTCCGTGGTGCTGGGTCCGGAAACGATCACGGGCATCCCCATGGTTCGCCCGGGTGGTCATGACACCGCCTGTGCCGTCCATGCGATCCCCCACGAGGAGGCGACGGACACCGAATCGGTGTTCATCTCGTGTGGCTCCTGGACCTTGGTGGGTGCCTACACCGATGAACCCGTACTTAGCGACACTTGCTTCACCAGTGGCTTCACCAACGAGGTGCGTATCGACGGCGGAGTTCGATTACTCAAGAACATCACCGGATTGTGGATCTTCCAGGACTGCATGCGCGCATGGCAGCAGGCCGGAAAGAACACCGACCTCCCCGCACTGCTGGTCGCCGCTGAAGCATCGCCCAGCATGGGGTTGGTCTTCGACCCCAATGACGAAGCGTTCACCACCCCCGGGAACATGCCCGAGAAGATCCACATGCGGATGCGTGAGCTTTACGGACGTGAGCCGGAATCCACCGGCCAACTCATCCGGTTGATCCTCGAATCCCTCGCCATCGCCCACGCTAACGCCGTCTCAGAAGTGTCTGAACTGACCGGGGTCAGGCCCCGAGTGGTCAACATCGTCGGTGGCGGATCCAGGAATGGTCTGCTCTGCCAGATGACGGCGTCTGCCACCGGGCTACCGGTCCTCAGCGGCCCCGCCGAAGCTTCCGCCGCAGGCAACCTACTGAGCCAGTTCGAAGCGATCGGTGCGATAGAACCGGGCGAACGCGACGGCATCATCCAACGGTCATTCACTCCCCTGCGTTTCGAACCCCATGACCCCACCCGCTGGAACGACATGCGCCACCGGCTCGCTGCGACGCATGATCACGCACACCCCAGTGTCGCCACGCGGTGACACCACGACTCAACCCGACAGATTGAAAGGAACATCTCATGTCCAACTCCGAGTACTCCCACCAGGAACTGCGTGACGCCATCTGCAAGGTGGGATACATGCTCTGGTCGCGGACCATGGTCGCCGCCAACGACGGCAACATCACCGCGAAGGTCGATGACAACCTGATCCTGAGCACACCGACCGGCGTCTCCAAGGGCCAGTTGACCCCCGACAAACTGATCGTCATGAACCTGGACGGCGATATCATCGAGCCAGCTCCCAGCGGTATCCACAAGCCCACCAGCGAAGTGAAGATGCACCTGCGGATGTACCGGGTGAATCCCGACATCAAGGCATGCGTACACGCCCATCCGCTGCACGGCACCGCTTTCGCCATCAAAGGTGAGGCATTGACCAAGAAGATGATGCCGGAATCGGTCATCGCCATGCCGGAGATCCCGCTGGCTCCCTACGGAACTCCGTCCACCGAAGCCGTCCCGGATTCCGTGGAGCCCTTCGCATTCACCCACAAGGTCGCACTCCTTGAACAGCACGGCGCCCTGAGCTGGGGTTCCGACGTGTGGGACGCCTACTTCCAGATGGAACGCCTCGAATACACCGCCCAGTTGACTTTCCTCACCCGCATGATCAACGGCGAACGCGAACTTCCCGCCGATGAGATCGAGAAGCTCATCGGTATGCGCGCCCAGTACGGACTCTAAGGTCCACTCTCCCCCCTCCACTCCAGGTCGTTGAAGGACAAGACCATGACGCATTCATCTCCTCCCACAGCACGTACCGCGGACACCACACCGCCGCGGACGAAGCCGATCGTCTACGTGTTCGCCGTTCTCGGCGGCCTCGCAGGTCTGCTGTACGGCTACGACTCCGGCGCCATCTCACTGGCGCTGCCGGACATCACTCGCCAATTCGGACTGAATCCGACCGCCGAAGGCCTGATTGTCTCCTTCCTGCTCTTCGGTGCACTCCCCTCGATCGCGGTTGCCACGGCCTTCGAGAAGAAGATCGAGCGCCGTAATCTCCTGGTCATCGGTGCCGCAATCTTCGGAGTCGGCTCACTGGGCTGTGCATTGGCCCCCAACCCCGAAACCTTGATGGCGTTCCGCTTCATGCTCGGCATGGCGGCAGGTATCGCCAACATGTTCGGCCTGATCTACCTCTCGGAGATCGCTCCGGCGCATCTGCGCGGCATGATGGCCTCGTTGTACCAGCTCTCCGTGAACTTCGGTATTCTGACCTCCTACGCCGTCGGCCACTACTTTTCACTCACCGACCGCTGGCAGTGGACCCTTGGCCTCGGCCTCGTCCCGGCACTCATCTTCGGTATCGGGATGGCCCTGTCACCGCAGTCCCCGAGGTGGCTGATCCGGGACGGGCAGATCGAACGTGCCCGTAAGACCCTCTCCCGGGTCCGGGAGACAAAGGAAGAGGTCGACCGCGAGGTCGCCGACATCCAGAAGTCCCTGGAGCAACAGAGCGCCGGGATAAAAGAACTGTTCGGTACCTTCCGTCCCGTCGTCATCCTCGCCTTCGTCCTCGTGATCTTCCAGGTGTTCACCGGCATCAACGCGGCCGTCTACTACGCACCGAAGATCTTCGAGCACCTGGACATGGGTGCGAACGCCGGTATCGCCGCAAACTACGGCGTCGGTATCGCGCTAGTCGTCTCCACCTTCGTGTCCCTGGCATTCATCGACCGGTGGGGACGAAAGAAGCTGCTGACGGTATCCCTGGCCGGACAGATCCCGCCGCTGCTGATCCTCACGTTCTTCGCGGAATCCAACGCCACGCTCGCCGTCATCGCGGTCTTCCTCTTCGTGTTCTCCTTCGGGTTCGGACTCGGCCCGGTGTTCTGGACCTACGTCCCCGAGATCTTCCCGCTGCGCGCACGCGCGCTGGGCGTCGGCATCATAACCTTCGCGCAGTACACGATGAACGCCCTACTGTCGCTCATCTTCCCCGATCTCATCGCGGCAATCGGTACCTGGGTGTTCTTCCTCTTCGCCATCATGAGTGGCCTCGCCGTCTGGTTCATCCTGACCCAGGTCATCGAGACCAAGGGCAAGTCCCTGGAAGAGATCGAGGAGTACTGGCAGGAACGCGCGGACATCCCGGCTGAAGCACTCGCCACCAAGTAACTCCCGCTCAACGGAGAATCCCAGACCAATCACAGACGCAGACAAGGAGCAACCATCATGCTGCGCAAGATCCCCAAGATACTGAGCCCGGATCTGGTCCATGTCCTGATGGACATGGGGCACGGCGAAGAGATCGTCGTCGCCGACGCCAATTTCCCCGGAGCCGAGTTCAACGACAACGTCCTTCGTGCCGACGGCCACGGAATCCCGGAAATCCTCGAGGCTATTCTCGAACTGATGCCGCTCGACCCGTACAACGACTGGCAGTTCGCGCTGATGAACACCCTGGGCGATGATCCGACCCCAGAAATCTGGCCGACCTACCGCGAGATCATCGAACGCGCCGAACCCGAGAACCACACGGAAGGACACTTCGACCGTTTCGACTTCTACGACCAGGCCCGCAAGGCACGGGTCGTGCTCATCACCGGCGAGACAGCCCTCTACGGCAACATCATCCTGAAGAAGGGTGTCGTCGTCTGACGACGGCATCAGTCCTCATGCAGCACCCCATGTTCTCTAACGTAGGGTGCTGCATATCTGTTTTAACTACAGGACTAAAATAGGCACCCCCAGGGCACCGAGGCACCACGGAGACGATCAACGTGACAACCGCATCCAACCGCGCGACCATGCGCGACGTTGCCGCTCTCGCGGGAGTCAGCGTCCAGACGGTCTCGCGAGTTCTCAACAACTCTGGCCCAGCATCCGAGACTACGCGGAAACAGGTCCAGGACGCGGCAGCAATGCTCAAATATGAGGTCAACCTCGCCGCACGAGCACTCGCGTCAAAACAATCGAAGACCACGGGACTTCTCGTCACCGGTGAGATCCGGCACGGTGTCGCCAGGTTATTTTCCGCACTGGAGTCGGAGCTGGCGGCCCGCGGCAGGCACATCGTCATCGCAACCTCCCCCACCGATAACCCCAGCTCACTGCGGCGGGCGATCTCCTACCTGCACGGAACCAATCCCGATGGCCTCGTGGTCCTGGCCCGCACCTCCAACATTCTCCCCGTGATCGCGGCAAAGGCCCAGGTTCCCTGCGCCGTGATCATCGCTGGCAGACACGAGACGAATCGGGTGTCCACCGTCTCCATCGACCAGTACGACGGCGCCATCGCCGCGAGCCAGTACATCTTCGACATCGGTTGTTCGGCCCCGGTGTATCTGACCGGTGATCTCCGCTGGCAGGATGCACAGGTCCGGCTCCGTGGGTTCCAGACGGTATGCACAGCAAACGATACCGAAGCGGACTGGCTGATCGGCGACAGTTGGTCGAGCGCGAGCGGCTACGCGATGGGCGAGGAACTTCTCTCCCGGGGGCTACCCGACGCCATCGTCGCCGGAAACGATGACATCGCCATCGGAGCAATGCACGCCCTCTACAAAGCGGGTGTCCGCGTCCCTGACGACGTCTCCGTCGTCGGCTTCGATGACATCCCCCAGGCCAAGTTCCAGAATCCGTCCCTGACCACGGTCCGGCAGGATTTCACCGCCCTCGGAAGAACAGCACTGGAGGAACTCGACAGGATCATCGCCGGGGAACCCCGCCGGCACCGCCAACTCCCCGCCGAACTCGTCATCCGAAAATCAACGCGCCCGCGCCCCTGGTGAGCTCGGAGGGAGTTAGATTGTTTCACCGGCGGTGAAATACCGGTGAAATATGCCGACTTGTTCTCTCACCGGTACGTGACATTCAGGGGCGAGTGGTCGGACCAGCGCAGTGCATAATCCTCCGCCTTGTCCACCCAGCTCTTCTCGGCCCGGTCCAGGAGCGCCTTCGTCGCCGCCTGATAGTCGATGCGCCACCCGGCGTCGGTGTCGAAGGCTTTCCCCCGGTAGGTCCACCAGGTGTAGGGGCCGTCGCCTTCCGGCTGCAGCCGACGCGCCACGTCGAACCACTGCGGCTCATCGGGGATTCGGCGCTCTGGGAGTACCGCATCACGAACGTAATCGACGGCTCCGGCAAAGCTACCCGCGCCTTCGACCTGGGTGGCATCATCGGGGAAGGTGCCGAAGACGGAATCCATGAACGCGCGTTCGTCCGGCAGGAAGCCGGACTTCTTCCTGTTCGTCTTCCAGTTTTTCAGATCCTCGCGGCGATGGCAGATGTTCCAGTCCCCGCCGATCACCATCTGCTCGTGGGTGGCTGCTTGCTCCGCGAGAACACCCGTGAACTCATCGAGGAAAAGATATTTCTCATCCTGCTTGGCTGTGTCCGCCGAACCGGAGGGAAGATAGAGCGACGCCACCCGGACATCGTGATCCTCGATGTTCGCCGCAATCCATCGGCCGGAATCGGCGAAGGAACCGAAACCGATCTCCACGTCCGTCAGAGGAGTCCGAGAGAGAATTCCGACTCCGGCGCGCCCCTTAGCTGCCGACTCCGCACCGATCCAGTGCCAACCGGCGTCGAGCGCCGGAGCGAGGGCGTCGCGGGCCTGCTTGTCGCTGGCTCGAACCTCCTGCATGAGAACCACATCGGCATTCGAATGATCCAACCAGGCATGCAGTCCCAGATTTTCCTCACTGCGTTTCTTCACTGCAGCTCGGATGCCGTTGACGTTGACGGTGGTAACGGTGAAAGACATGCCCACCACGATAGTCAGCGACCGGCCCCGGGGACAGATGCCCCGCCTGTTGAGGAGGCCTGTGTTTCCGCGGACACTGGTTCACGACACCACGAGATTTCCACCCGGAAGGACAGCCATGACCTACACCGCGGATTGTCCAGATCGCTGGCCGCTACCCGTCATCATCACCACCGCAGGCCTCAGTATCGTGTTCCCCTGGATCATCGGTTTCACCAGTTTCAGCGGACCACTCGCGGACCATTCCATCACGATCAGCATTGTGCTCGGGGCTGTCAGTGTCCTGGTCAGTACCGTCACAAAACGGTACCGGTGGATCCCACTCGGGGTCCTCGGCGTACTGTCGCCGTTTCTCACCGTACTTCTGGTGACCGTATTCTACGGCTTCACCCGGTGAATGGACCGGGGCCGTGGCACCATCTTCATAGACGCTCCTACTTGCACCGAAGAGCGCGGCGTCGCAACAGATACGCAGGCCCCCACACTCCGAGCCCGATGACAGCCAGAGCTGCACCAGCGAGCGCCGGGGCGGAGTAACCGAGACCGCAGGCGATGACTGCACCACCGATCGCAGCCCCGGAGGCATTCGCTGCATTGAGCGCCGAGTGGTTGAGCGCCGCCGCGAGCGTCTGCGCCCGACCCGCGACATCCATCAACCGAATCTGCAGGGCAGGCACCAGCGTGGATCCACAAAATCCGACCACCCCGAAGCTGATCGTGCCGAGCCACGGGTCGGATGAGGCGACAGAGAAAATGAGTAGAGCCACCGCGATGGACACGAGTGACACGGCGATACCGAGTTCCAGATTCCGGTCCGCCAGCCGACCACCGACGATGTTTCCGAACACCATCCCGATACCGTAGGTGGCGAGCACCAGCCAGACCAGGTCAGAGCGCATCCCGGCGTGTTCCGTCATGGTCCAAGTAATGTAGGTGTAGATGGCGAACATGCCACCAAAACCGACGGTTCCGATCGCCAGAGTGAGCCATACCTGGGCATTTGTGAGAGCACCAAGTTCCGTTGCCGGATGGGTCGCAGGCATCCTGGTCATGTGCGGCATGAGACGCCACAACGCGGCGAGAGTTCCCGTGCCGATAGCCGCAACGAGCGCGTAGGCGAATTGCCACCCCAACTGTTCCCCGAGTGCCTGGGCGGCAGGTACACCGACAACTGTGGCGACGGACAATCCGAGGCCGATAAAAGCCACGGCACGGCCACGTTGTCCTTCCGGAGCCAGCGATGCCGCAGCCAGGCCCGACACAGAGAAGTACGCACCGTGCGGCAGCCCCGCTATGAACCTGGCGACGAGCAACAGGTGGTAATTTTCCCCCAGCATCGACAGGCCGTTGCCGACGGTGAAGGCGAGCATCAGAAGGAGCAGGAGCCGCCGTCGCGGGATCATTCCGGTTACCGCCGTGATCAGCGGAGCGCCGACGACAACCCCGAGCGCATAGGCGGAGATGATCCGACCTGCGGAATCCTCCCCGATCTGGAAGTCGGCGGCAATGAGATTCAGCAGTCCCATCGACACGAACTCGGTGGTACCAATACCGAAGGCACCTGCGGCAAGGGCGAGCATCGTCCATCGGCGTCGAGCTTCCGAAATCTCCGTCTGGACGGGAATCGGGCGGCGTCTGGGTTCTGTGAGTTCGCGGATTATTCTCAGTTGCACGGTCGCACACTACTCCGGAGCAGTTTGACACGCTGCACCGTGGAAGGTGATCGTGACTAATTCAATGTCCGGGAGGGCGGTGTGCACCGAACCGGGTCAAACCCCCGAACCGGGTTAGTGGCACCACTTCCGCGCCATCGCGGTCGTTTGCCTTGGACGGCGATGAATCCTGATTTCCACCCTTTTCAAGGGTAAGAACACCACCGACCGAATGTTGAACAGGTATTCTGGACAGTTGAACCCTGTCCGATAATTTTGGGAGAACCTCTTGGCTAAGATCATCTACACCCGCACCGATGAAGCACCTCTGCTCGCGACTTATTCGCTGAAGCCGATCATCGAAGCCTTCGCCTCCACCGCAGGCATCGACGTCGAGACCCGCGACATCTCCCTCGCAGGCCGCATCCTGGCGCAGTTCCCGGATCGTCTGTCCGAGGATCAGCGCGTCGATGACGCTCTCGCCGAACTCGGCGAACTGGCGAAGACGCCAGAGGCCAACATCATCAAGCTCCCCAACATCTCGGCGTCGGTGCCGCAACTGAAGGCCGCGATCGCCGAGCTGCAGTCCCAGGGCTACGATCTGCCCGACTACCCGGACAAGGTCGAGACCAACGAGGACGCCGACGTCCGCGCACGCTACGACGCCGTCAAGGGTTCCGCCGTCAATCCGGTCCTGCGTGAGGGCAACTCCGATCGCCGCGCGCCGGAGGCCGTGAAGAACTTCGTCCGTAAATTCCCGCACCGGATGGGCACCTGGACCGCCGACTCCAAGACGAACGTCGCCACCATGGAGGACGGCGACTTCCGCCACAACGAGAAGTCGGTCATCATGCCTGCCGCCGACACCCTCACCATCACGCACGTCGCAACCGACGGCAGTGAGACGGTCCTGAAGGACAATCTCAAGGTCCTCGAGGGCGAGGTCATCGACGGCACCGTCATGCGCGCCGCCGCGCTGCAGGAATTCCTCGCCGCCCAGGTCGCGCGCGCCAAGGATGAGGGCGTCCTGTTCTCCGTGCACCTCAAGGCCACGATGATGAAGGTCTCCGACCCGATCATCTTCGGCTACGTCGTGCGCACCTTCTTCGCAGACGTCTACGCCACCTACGGTGAGCAGCTCATGGCCGCAGGTCTGGACGGCGAGTCCGGTCTGGCCGCGATCTACTCCGGCCTGGAGAACCTGGACAACGGCGCCGAGATCAAGGCCGCCTTCGACAAGGCGCTGGCTGAGGGCCCGTCACTCGCGATGGTCAACAGCCACAAGGGGATCACCAACCTGCACGTCCCGTCCGACGTGATCGTCGACGCCTCCATGCCCGCCATGATCCGCACCTCCGGCCACATGTGGAACGCGGATGACCAGGAAGAGGACACCCTCGCGGTGCTGCCCGACTCCTCCTACGCCGGTGTCTACCAGGCCGTGATCGAGGACTGCCGCGCCAACGGCGCCTTCGATCCGACCACCATGGGCACCGTCCCGAACGTCGGACTGATGGCACAGAAGGCCGAGGAGTACGGCTCCCACGACAAGACCTTCAAGATCGCCACCGACGGCGTCGTCAAGGTCACCAACTCCGCAGGTGAAACTCTCATCGAGCACGAGGTCGCCACCGGCGACATCTGGCGCGCCTGCCAGGCCAAGGACGCCCCGATCCGTGACTGGGTCAAGCTTGCCGTGGACCGTGCCCGCCAGTCCGGCATGCCCGCCGTGTTCTGGCTCGACCCGGAGCGCGCGCACGACCGCAACCTCACCCAACTCGTCGAGAAGTACCTCGGCGAGCACGACACCGAGGGCTTGGACATCCGCATCATGAGCCCGGTTGAGGCCACCAAGTTCTCCGTCGAGCGCATCCGCCGTGGCGAGGACACCATCTCCGTCACCGGCAACGTCCTGCGTGACTACCTCACCGACCTCTTCCCGATCCTCGAGCTCGGCACCTCCGCCAAGATGCTCTCCGTCGTGCCGCTCATGGCCGGCGGCGGCCTGTTCGAGACCGGTGCCGGTGGTTCCGCCCCGAAGCACGTCCAGCAGCTCCAGGCCGAGAACCACCTCCGCTGGGACTCTCTCGGTGAGTTCCTCGCACTCGCTGAATCACTGCGCCACTTCGCCCGCAGTGGCTACGAGCGCGCCAACGTGCTCGCTGGTGCCCTGGACCGCGCCACCGAGCGCGTCCTGAACGACGGCAAGTCCCCCTCGCGCAAGGTCGGCGAGATCGACAACCGTGGCTCGCACTTCTACCTCGCTACCTACTGGGCGGACGAGCTGGCCAAGCAGACCGAGGACACCGAACTCGCCGAACTGTTCACCACCGTCGCCGGCGAACTGAAAGACGCGATCGACGAGATCGACGCCACTCTCATCGAGGTCCAGGGCGCGCCCGTCGACCTCGGCGGCTACTACCAGCCGAACGATGAGAAGACCTCCGGCGTCATGCGCCCGAGTGAGAAGTTCAACAGCATCATCGATGGTTTGAAGAAGTAACCGTCTTCAAGCCCCCATAGAACAACAACCCGCCACCCCGTCGATTCGGAGTGGCGGGTTTCTCGTACCCCTGTGCAGGAGTAACCGCCCTGGATCCCGGGAAACGGACACAGAGGCCCACAACCCCTCATCGAATCCCGCAGACCCGGGAGTGTGTGAGCGCCGGGTCACTTACCGATCAGGATCACCCGAAGATGAGCGGCAGCACGAGAACGGTGGTGGATGCGACCAGGGCCGCACATGGAAGAGTGATCACCCAGGCGAGGGCGATGGGCTTCATGAGTTTCCAGTTAGCAGCCCTGTTGACGACGCCGACACCAAGCACCGCACCAATGAGGATGTGCGTGGAGGAAACCGGGAGTCCGAGAACCGAGGCACCCATCACGACGCCCGCAGCGGCGAGTTCCGCAGAGAATCCGGAAGCTGGGTGCATCTTCGTCAGGTCGGAGCCGACCGTCTTGATCACGTAACGGCCGATGAACCAGAGGCCCGTAATCAAGGCGACGCCCATGGCTACCATCGCCTGCGGCGGAACCGCGGCTTTGGAGTTGATCGTCTCAGTTTTCAACACGTCGATAACCGCAGCAAACGGACCGATGGCGTTTGCAATGTCGTTAGAACCGTGGGAGAACGCGAATGCGGCGGCAGTGAATACCTGCATCCAGGAGAACAACAGGAATGTGGACCGGGAGAGATTTGTCCGTTGCAGAGTCTTGGCGAAGATGAAAACCGCCATCCAGACGGCTGCAGCAACCATCCCGAGGATGAGGTAGTTGCCGACCGATGAAATACCGAGGTGCAGGTTCTTCAGCCCCTTGAACAGCAACATGGATCCAATAACTAGGGATCCGAGGGCAGCAAGGATCGGAACCCAGGTCACCAATGCCTTATGCGCCTCAACATCATCCGCTTGGGAATTGATGCGATGCAGTTCGCGGTAGTATTCGGACTCCAACTCCTCAGGATCGTACTCACCTTGTTCGATGAGTGCGGAGTCCCGCACCATCGCATTGGTGTACGAGATTTGCTGGAGTTCGCTCAATCGCTGGAAAGAGGTTTTGTGCCGTTCACGGAGTTCCGCACGCTCCTTTTTAACCTCCCGAAGTCGCTGGTCGGCTCGCTCATTGTAGGAGAGGATATGCTTTTTGACCAGCCAGAAAAGTCCAAACGCAACGACCCCTCCAAGGAGAGGAGAGAGTACCCACGACAGGGCGATAAGACCGATCTGAGACCACTGCACCATCTCCCAACCCGCTACACCGGTGGTAAATCCAAGGGTCAGTGAAGCGCCGACGATACCACCGATGATGGAGTGAGTAGTGGAAACCGGCAGCCCCATCCTGGTTGCGATGAGCAGCCAGATTGCAGCACCGAGCAGTGCCGACATCATTATCCATACGAACTGCATCGGCTCCAGTTCGATGCCGTTCAGGTTGACGATTCCCTTTCGCACGGTGTCAGTGACCTGACCACCAGCGATAACCGCACCGCCGACCTCAAAGATGGCGGCAACGATGAGTGCCTGCTTGATCGACAGAGTTCCGGCGCCAACGGACGTACCAAAAGAGTTGGCAACATCGTTACCACCAATGTTGAACGCCATGAACATGGCGAACACGATGGCGGTCAACAGAACAATCGTGTTCGCACCCTCACCGACGTACCCATGGGACCAGAGAGTAAAAGTGACGAAGGCGATGGCAAGCATTGAGCCGAATCCGATGTGCCACCACTTATCCGCCCGGGTATCGGCCTGTACGACCTTTGAGACGGCTTCTAGCGTGCCTGTCGACATATGATATTCTCTTTCATTTCTCATTATTCCGGGAGGAGAGTGCCAGGGAGACCTTAGAGTTGAAGACTGAACAAATGGTGAACAAAATGGATACGTGACATGTCCTGATCGAGAATACTTAGGCGCATCACTACCGTAGCCAGAAACTCGCCACACAGAGTCCACCGATGCCCAGATCAGGAATTGGACGGATAATGGTCACATGCCCCGACGCACGTCCCCCATAACCACACCACCACCCCTCCCACCCCGAGTGTCGATCCTCGCCGGAACAACTATCGCAACATGCACATTCACACTGTGTACACCATGGATAACGCCCGCAGGAGCCTACACCGTCACAGCGGACACCACCCGCATGGTCTGCACAGTGGATCCAGAAGAGGAGAACTCCGACGTTGTACGGTTCTGGACGACGCTCGAAGAGGAAGCCCGAAATAAGCGACTGAACGAGCTGGACGCACTCGACCCGGGACTACGCTCCGCGATCGAGAAATACGATTCCTCAACCGACGCACCTGATATCCCGAGTCCCACCGACCTTCAACGGAGAATAGGCGCAGTCGGCGGAGCAGAAGGCCTCGGAATGCTAACCACCACAACCGCCGAAGATGCGGGCGTGGAGAGTTCCGCTGCCGATCATAAGACCGAATACACGGAGCAGGAGACTCGCGCCGCAGCCGCAGCGATTGCCACAGATCCAGCAGCACAGATCAGGGATGCGCTGCGGAGCCAGGCTGCAACAGGAACCCGCCTCGATGAGATCAAAGCGGAACTCTTCAATGACAGGGCCGCAGAGTACAACCGAACCCAGGAACACCTGAGGAACAGCCTGCTCGACTGCGCGGACGAGTTGAAGAAGGCGACTCCTCTCCCCACATGGATTTGGATTGTAGGGGCCATCACGCTGACAGCACTCCTCGCGACCGTCCTAACGGCAATAAAGAACGCCCGCAGAAAAAACCGGCACTCACGTGACTGAGCAAACGCTCCAAAACGCCCCAACAAAGAACCGATCTGTCTATTTTTTTCACCCCATCTACCTTTATCTTTGCCAAAAAATAGACCAAGCTGTTTACTTTTTCTCCGTTCCTGAACTACGGTGATCACCAGCGCAAAACAACGCCGAAAACACCTCCGATTCTGACGAAGGACACCGATCACCATGACCCAGTACGACAACAGCATCGCCGATTCCTGGGGCTTCGATACCCGCTCCGTCCACGCCGGACAGCCGGTCGATTCAGAAACCGCAGCCAGGAATCTGCCGATCTACCAGACCTCCTCATACGTCTTCCGCTCAGCGGAACACGCCAAGCAGCGCTTCGCCCTCGAGGACCTGGGACCGGTGTACACCCGCCTCACGAACCCGACCGTGGAAGCGGTTGAGAACCGTCTCAACTCTCTCGAAGGTGGGGTACACGCCGTACTGTTCGCCTCCGGACAGGCAGCCGAGACCGCGGCAATTCTCAATATTGCCCGGGCAGGTTCCCACATCGTGGCCTCACCACGCCTGTACGGCGGAACGCTCACCCTTTTGGGCGTAACTCTTCCCAGACTGGGGATTGAGACAACATTCGTCGACGATCCAGATGACCCGGCCTCCTGGCAGTCCGCGGTACAAGACAACACTGTCGCCTTCTACGGCGAGACCTTCGCCAATCCACAAGCCGACGTCCTGGATATCCCCGCCATCGCCGAGGTCGCACACAACAACCACGTCCCGCTGATCGTCGATAACACCCTCGCCACCGCAGCTCTCGTCCGGCCACTAGACCTCGGCGCCGATATCGTCGTCGCATCAACGACGAAGTTCTACACCGGAAACGGATCAGCACTCGGTGGAATCCTGGTCGACGGAGGTAAATTCGACTGGACCGTCGAACGCAATGGCGAACCCATCTTCCCCGACTTCGTCACCCCCGATCCGGCCTACCACGGCCTGAAATACACGGATCTGGGCGCAGCAGCGTTTGGATTGAAGGCGCGTGTCGGTCTCCTCCGCGACACCGGGGCTGCCCCCTCCCCGTTCAACGCATGGATCACTGCACAGGGCTTGGACACGCTGTCGCTGCGTCTTGAGCGTCACAACGAAAATGCGGCGAAAGTCGCCGAATTCCTCGCCAAAAATGAGAACGTCACTGCAGTCAACTACGCGGGCCTCCCCGAGTCCCCATGGAACAAGGTGAAGGAAAAGCTCGAACTGAAATACACAGGTTCTGTCCTCTCCTTCACCATCAACGGAGGCCGCGAAGAGGCCTGGGCGTTCATCGACGCCCTCAAGCTGCACTCCAACGTCGCCAATGTCGGCGACGTCCGTTCACTGGTTGTCCACCCGGCATCCACCACTCACTCCCAGTCCGATGAAGCCGAGCTGCTGCGCGCCGGAATCACGGAGGGAACAATCCGACTTTCCGTCGGAATCGAAGACATCAATGACATCCTCTCCGATCTGAAGCGCGGTTTCGACGCGATCAAATAGATCCCGAACCCCAGTCCTAGAACACCCCGGCTCCACACCAAACGGACCCGGGGCCACGTTCTGAAACCACTACGTTCAAAAAGACACTGCCAGACGCCCGATAACGTGTTGTTTCTCCATCCGTGCAGTAACTAGTTTTCACCGTCTCGCCGAATCCCTCCACATGACCCCTCCTGCCCCGGTCAGCGCCTTGAAACCAGGAACGGGACAATGACGGGTACCCCTCAGAGGTTGATATCGAATCAGGTATCGACGAACAGCCTTCTCCACCGCGAAGAACCACCAGAGAGTTGTTCCACACCTACCGACGACGAAGTAGCGGCGAGCCACTCGAGTCCTCGCCGATCCGCCCTGTCCCGCAAAATGATGTAACCCGGAGAAGATGAAAGTGGCCCCGGAATTATCCCGGGGCCACTTTTCACTGCGTCGTCATACTCTCAGAGAAAATCTCCGGATCAACGGTGCATCATCATGTTGATATGGTGTGCGATTGCCGCGATGGCGGCGATTGCAGCACCAATACCAAGCGCAGCCACAACCCCGTTGTTCTTGAAGAGCTTGTTGAGCATGTCCTTCAGATTGTCCACGACCTGATTGAAGCCGTCGCCACCGACGCTCGATCCACCTCGGTCGGACGGATCCTTGGGGTCGGACGGATCCTTGGGGTCGGACGGATCCTTCGGATCCTCGCACTGTTCGCTGAGTTTCGTCTTGACCTGCAGCGGAGCCATCTCCATATCCTTCTGATAGAAACCAGAGAACAACTCGGCAGCAGCCTTCTCCGTCAACAGCACCTTCGCACCGGACAGATCAACATCACCAGCAACAAGATTCGGCGCCGCATCCCAGGTCACGTTCGCAATCACCGCATCATCAGCAACGAACGGCGCATCCCCCTCCCGATTCGGATACTTCACAGAAGAATAATCAGCGATGATCTGCCCCGACTTACCGTCAACCGCAACCTTCACATCCGAGATCTTCTGATCCAGTTCCCACTTATCACCATTCTTGTGACCGTGAATCACAATCGTGCCATTGAGCCCGAACACCGCCTTCGACGCCGACTCAACCGACGAACGCTCAGCATCCACCCCAAAAACGAACGGCCCCTTCCCCGGATCATCAATAGTCACACCATCAGAAACAATCACCTCACCGTTGGTCGCGGGAGACTTCAAGTACCTGAGATAACTATCCTTGATCGACCACGACGCAGAACCCTCATCGACCGAAACGACGCATTTCGGCTGCTCAGCGGCCACCGCGATCCCGGCAGGCACGAGAAGGGAACCAGCGGCCATGGACACTACGAAAGCGCCAGCGCTAAAACGAACAGTGTTTTTCAAAGGAAACTCCTGGAGATACATGCCAACCAGAGTGATCGACAGATTTTTAGATTAGGCTAACCGTACTTAGGGGATCCAGGATGGTCAACAGTAAAACACTGATTTTCCGAATTCACCCCCGCTTGTGGCAGGTCAACCCCGGAAGTCTGCGGCAACGGAGTCGGATACCCCATCAACAACATCTTTCCGGAGCCGGAAGGTTGCCCCTCTTCGGGGTTCCACCAATCACCCTCGATCATCTTCTAAGCAGCGCCACCAGATGCTGCAGCACGACACCGAAGACTGCTGCCGCTCCGATCATCACGAAAATACTCATGACTCCATTGACGGGATTGGTGAGGAGTGTCTTGAAAAGCTCCGGACCAATGGACGAGCCCCGCATCCCGCCGTCCCCTTCATCGATCACCGGGGGTGTCGGTTCTGGGTGTGCAGGCTCTGGGACTGCCCCGGGTGTCGCACACGTTCCGCTGAGTTTCGTCTTGACCTGCAGCGGAGCCATCTCCATATCCTTCTGATAGAAACCAGAGAACAACTCGGCAGCAGCCTTCTCCGTCAACAGCACCTTCGCACCGGACAGATCAACATCACCAGCAACAAGATTCGGCGCCGCATCCCAGGTCACGTTCGCAATCACCGCATCATCAGCAACGAACGGCGCATCCCCCTCCCGATTCGGATACTTCACAGAAGAATAATCAGCGATGATCTGCCCCGACTTACCGTCAACCGCAACCTTCACATCCGAGATCTTCTGATCCAGTTCCCACTTATCACCATTCTTGTGACCGTGAATCACAATCGTGCCATTGAGCCCGAACACCGCCTTCGACGCCGACTCAACCGACGAACGCTCAGCATCCACCCCAAAAACGAACGGCCCCTTCCCCGGATCATCAATAGTCACACCATCAGAAACAATCACCTCACCGTTGGTCGCGGGAGACTTCAAGTACCTGAGATAACTATCCTTGATCGACCACGACGCAGAACCCGCCGTCACGACGCACTCCGGTTCCACCGCCTCTGAAACCGCACCGGGAGCAGTCAGTGTCAGAACACCCATGGCGACTCCGGTAATTGCAGCCACGGACCTTTTTCCGATGATGTTCATTGTTCTCTCCATTTTTCGGTAGTTCCTGGTGTGGGTGATCAGGTATTCATGAGGTCGAGTAACTCATCGACGGCGGCACCGATTTTCTTTCCCATTCCACGCTCTGGAACAACCTGGAACTGGTCTGCCGTCGGGCGAAGGACCTGGATCGGCCAGTCGTAGACATCACTGAGGATCTCTTCGGTGTACACCTCTCCGACGGTGCCTTGTGCAACCACACCGCCTTTGGCGAGGCAGGCAATTCGGTCACAGTAAGCTCCGGCTGCATTGAGGTCGTGCAGGACGATCACGACCGCAGCCCCCGCTCTGGCCATCCCCCGCGCGAGACCGAGCGCCTGTTCCTGGTGCCCGATATCGAGCGCGGCGGTGGGTTCATCGAGAAGGACCAAGGGAGTCTGTTGAGCGAGCACCCGGGACAGCGCCACACGTGCCCGTTCTCCACCGGAAAGCGTCATGATGTCACGTTCAGCGAGGTGTTCCACCTCTGTGGCTTTCAGTGCCGCATCAATGAATGCCTCATCGTTGCGGGCCCGTTTCGTACGCGCCCACGGACGGCGCCCCATGGCGACGACATCGCGGACGAGAAAAGCGAAGGACACCGAGACGTCCTGGAGCATGACCGATCGGGTTCTGGCCAACTCGAGAGGAGTGGCTGTTGATGGGTCGAGACCGTTGACGGAGATACGTCCACCGCATATAGGAATATCACCGCTGATGGCGGAGAGCAGCGTCGACTTGCCGGCCCCGTTTGGGCCGATCAGGCCGAGCACCTCCCCGGCATTGGCGGTGATCGAGACATCACGCAACAGAACTCGTTCCCCGAATGCGATGCTCACATCGCGGGTTTCCAGGATGCTCATGTCATGCCCTTCCTCGGCGCATCATCCGGCGAAGCAGAATGAAGAAGGTGGGGCCTCCGACGATCGCCGTGAAAATACCGATCGGGAGATCTGCGAAGGGGATCAGTGTCCGTGCCGCGATGTCCGAGAGCCCGATGAGTACCGCTCCAGCCAGGGCGGAGGCAGGCATGAGGATCTTGTTCGACGGGCCGGTGATCCCACGGAGGAGGTGTGGAATGATCAGCCCGACAAACCCGATGAGGCCTGCATAGGCCACGGCACCGGCTGTCAGGAGAGTCGATGCTCCGATCGCCGCGATCCGGACGGTGTGTACATTGACGCCGATGTGCCCGGCAGCTTTATCCCCGAGCGCGAGGATGTCCAGGGCACCACCGAGAAACAGTGAGATAAGGATTCCCGTGATGATGATGGGAAATACTACGGTGACGTACTTCCACTGGGCCCCATTGAGGGAACCCATCTGCCAGAAGATGATCTGTTCCCTGGATGTCGCCGGAGCAATGTAGACCAGCAGTGAAATAGCGGCCCCACAAACGGCGTTGACCGCAATTCCGGTCAGGATGAGGTTGAGGACGTGCACCCGACCGTCGTGTCTGGCCAGTTGATAGACCACAACCGTGGTGATCACTGCCGTGACGAATGCCGCCGCAGGCACTGTCGAGGTACCAAACCACGTCCAGTTGAAGACGATCACCACGGCGGCGCCGACACCAGCACCCGAAGTGACCCCGATGACGCTCGGCTCGGCGAGCGGGTTGGCGAACACCGCCTGCATCAGTGCCCCGGCAACCCCCAGAGCAGCCCCGACGATGATTCCCAGAACAAGCCTGGGCAACCTGATGTTCCACAGGACCGACTGCTGGATCGAATCCTGCCCGGGGCCTGCGGCGAAAAGACCCGGGAGCTCAGAGGCTTTCAGCGTGTACTGCCCAACCATAACGGAAAACACCGTGGTCCCGAGCAGCAAGAGCACGAGAATCACGAAGAGGATGATTCGGTTGCGTCTCCTTGCCTGGAATGCGTCACCGCGAACGGGTGCCCCGGTTTCACCTCGCCCGGCGGATTTGACCGGTGCCGCCATCTACCTCGACTCCGGCGCATAAAGTTCGAGAGCGAGACGCTGGAGAAGATCACCGGTCTGTGGACCGAACGCGAGGGCCTGACCATCCGGGACGGTGACCACACGACGGTTCTGTCCGGCAATGGTCTGGGCGACACCGGGCCGTTCCAGCAGACCGTCAATGCCGTTTGTCGATTCGAGTCCTTTCTCCATCATGATGAACACATCAGGGTTGAGCTTCGCGAGAGCCTCAGCGTTCGCGGGGGACGCAGTACGGATTCCATTCTCGGTTGCAACATCGATACCACCGACACCTGTAATCAACTCGTTGACTCCGTCTTCTTCACCGAGGATGAAGAAGACTCCCCCGGTGCCACGGGCGTAGAGAAACGCCATGCGCAGAGGATCCTCCGGAGCGATCGTGCGAATGTTCTCGACCGCGCGTTCATATTCCCTGACGGAACGCTCCGCGAGCACCTCCGCGTCATCGGGTAAGCCGATAACCGACCCAAGATTCTGGATGTCCTCACGGATACCATCAACAGTGTGCAGCGGTTCCATGACGACAACGGGAACTCCGACGTCGCGGATCTGATCAATGGCTTCACGCGGTCCGATGGAGTGATCGACGATGACGAGGCTGGGGTTTAGCTCAAGCACCGCTTCGACGTTGATGTTGTGCCCACCCTGGGTGACCACCGGAAGGTTCGCCAGCGAGGGCTCATCGGAGCTCACGGTACGTCCGATGATGGCGTCACGCATACCCAGTCCGATGAGGGTTTTTGTATACGCACCGTAAATGTCCAGTGCAAGGATCCGGGAAACATCATCCACCACGACGTCGTAACCGTCTGCATCGGTCAACTCAACAGGTAATGAAGGCTGTGGATTATCAGTAACAGGAAGGGGTTCCCCTATGCCGGTCACAGCGTTAACCCCGGTAAGGGCCCGCGGATCAGGCAGGTCCGCCGGGTCAGGCAACGGAGGTAGCTCGGCACTGATACCGGGCTCAGCGGCTCCACCAGCCACTCTGGGTCCGCTATCAGGGCCCGAACAACCGACCAGAGCGGTCGCCGTGCACGCCACCATGACGAGCATCACGCGGGCTTTTCCGAAGAACTGTGATCGGAAGCTGAGTCGTGTTCGTGAGGTCAACACGTGGGGCCTTTCGCTGGGATTGGTGGAACGGATACCCGCCGCCATGGCGGACTGATTTCTGCGCTATCCGGCGGGATTCCGGGAGACAAATGAGGTCAGGGTACTGCCTGCAACGATGAAGGCCGCGAGGATGAGCAGGAGCGGAGTGGTCAATGTACCGGTCTCACTACTCGCGGCCACATTCTCCGTATCATGGGACCCGGAACCGGAGGACTTGATCTTGAACCGTCCGGTCCCCTCCTTCCCGGCAGTGAAGCCGTCATTGTTCTCACCACTCACCGAACTCCCCAAACCGGAACGACCCAGTTTCGTTGCCGGTGAAACGGACGTTCCATCTTTTTTCGCTCCGGCCCGCGGAGCTCCCCCGCTGGCCCCACCGGTTCCCCCGGACGCCGTAGTGCTGCCCCCCTGACCTGCCGCACAACTGGCGGATCCGCCCAGTGCCGCAGCAAAACTCAGTGGCGCCATTTCCTGCCCAACCGGATAGAAATCGGCGAAGGCGGAGGCCCCCGCCTGGGTGAGGGTGACGGAACTGGTCTGGCCCTCGACAGCCGTCGAAGAGACATCCAACTGGCTGAACGCCAGGTTGGCCACCGCGATGCGGCCGTAGTTGTTGGAGGCGCCTTCCATGTCATTGGAGCTCACATTCGCGATGAGAACACCCGAGTTTCCGTTCCACTGGATTTCCAGATCCGTGATGGTGAGATCCAGGATTCCACCATGGCCGGTGAAATGGACCGAGCCAGGCATGAGGAGTGAGCCGGTCCCGGCAGTCGGGTTCACCGCACCGGAGTTACCCGAGAAAAGGAACTGACCGTTGCTATGCCCGACACCGTTGAGATCCCAGCCCCCTTTGGCGATCGCGCCCGAAATGTAAGTCTGGAATGACGTCTTGACGGCCCATGCGGCCTGCGCCTCAACGACCCCGAGTGAGCCATCGTCCGTGCAGACGTCTCCGCTCCCCGTGTTGGCCCCGGCGCCCGAAGTTGCACCTCCGTTTCCCGAGGTTCCGCGTGCTGCGGTAACGGAGGTTCCCCCTCTGGATCCGGTACCTGTGCCGACTCCCGTCATCGCGCCACCACCGGCGCCGGTTTTCCCGCCGGCCCCCGGAGAAGCGCCGGTTCCGGTCGCACCGGTTCCGCTCCCACGGCCACCGGTCAGGGAGTTCCGGTCCTCCGTGAAACGCTTGTACAGCTTGTCGCTGTTCCCCATGAACTTGTCGGCGGTCCCCATGAGGTTGTTCAGGGCGTCAAGGTGATCGTTGACGGAATTGACAACATTGATACCGACGGACTTGGTCCCGGTGTTCTTTCCACCGCTGGTCCCGCCCCCTGGGGCGGGTTGCTTTCCGCAGACCTTCTCCAGTTTCGCGTTCAGTGCGAGATCATCGAACTCCTGACCGGCATCGTAGAACCCGCCGAAGATTCCCGCACCGTCAGTAGAGAGATTCACGCTTCCGGTGAGATCCAGTGAATCGGAAGTGAAGTCCGGGGTTTTCGAGAGCTGGATATCCATGAAATTCGCGTCATCCGCGCTGATTTCACCCTTAACCTGTGTGGTGCCATCTTCGAGTTCGAGGCCCCTGTAGTCGACGACGAGTGTCGCTGCGGATCCGTCGACGACGAGTTTCATGTCGGAGAGCGTAAAATCGAGGGCATACTCACCGGGGCCACGCCCGCCTTCTCCTTCATGGCCGAAGAATCGGAGGGAACCCTGCAACGGAATTGTCGCGGTGTCCGCGTCAACGACCCTCATTCCGTTCGGGTCCGGAGTGAAGATGAACTGCCCCGCCCCATCCTCATATCCGACGCCGTTCAGGTCCCAACCTCCCCGGGTACCTCCGGATTTGATGTAGCTACGGAAGGACTGCTTGAATCCCCACCGCATTGCACCGTCGATCTTCGTGTAGGACTCGGAGCAGTCCTGGGCATCGGCGGACAGAACCGGGAAGACCATGAACCCCGCTGCCGCCGCGGCGGCTATCACGGCGGTGGTACGCCGTCCGGGGCGGGTGAATGGCGAACGCAGGATCATGCGCCGTCCTTTCTGGATGGTGAACTCTCGGAGGGATGGTCAGGGAAGACGTCCGAGAGAAAAGTCTTTTACGAAATGCGGCACCGGGCCTCCACTATCGGAGTATCCGTCATGAAAGGTGAGCACACTTCACATTGCACCAGGCTAGACTAACCTAACGCATTTACTTTGCACATCGACCACCACACCCCGTCCCCCTGCACCAAGGATAGTCACACAAGCCATGACCGACCCCACCTTTGACCGGCTCTACCCCGACATCGACCCAACCGTTCCGCTACCTCCGACCAGGGGAGAACGATTCGGCATGACGGTGTCTGCCGCACTATTCGCGTTCGGGGCCGCGGCCGGGGATCTCATCGTGGCGGGAACCGGATTCGGCCTGTTGATGTTCTGCCTCGTGGCGAACAGTCTGAAAATACACCGGAAGATCCGAAACGAAGCGCGATCAAGGTTCCCCGCGGAAGATTGGGCGGAGTACACGGTAGTCCGAAATCTACGCCTTGACCTGTTGGTACCTGTGCTCTGGGCGATTTCGGTGGTCATCTGTGGGCTGGTGTTCTTCTTCACCCCGGGCAGTTGGTTCCCCTGGGCGCCGGGAGGAGCGGCGACCCTGGTCGCGGCGATCGTCTGGTTCATGCCCGGCATGTCCCCAGCCTGGTCGAGCCGGACTCCGGAAAACGATTCCCGCGACGATGACTCCACCACGGTCTTTCCCTCGCACCCCGCCCCCGACCAGGAACAGACCGCTTAGTTCACAAGAGGAGCCGCCACGCTCCACCATCCCGCCAAACACCCGTCAAACAGCGAAAATACCCGACCTTTCAGAACTCCCCGAGAGATATTGAACTAGACAGAGCGGTACATCTAGGATGGGCGCATGCGTCGTCTATCCAACGGAGGCCCCCAATGAACAGCGCACACGTGGAACAGTCCACGTCGTCACCGGGACCGTTACCTCTGCCCACACCGGGAGAAGTGGCGCTGTACCCGGTCGGGGACGTCCGTACCGAGGCGGGTGGCTTGATCCAGGACGCCATGATTGCCGTCCAACGGTGGGGCGATCTACACCGGAAACCCGACGGATCAACGAACATCATCCTCGTCGAGCATGCGCTCACCGGTGACTCTGACGCCGTGAACTGGTGGAACGGACTGATCGGCCCTGGACAGTCCCTGGACACGGATCGGTTCTGCGTCGTATGCACGAATGCCCTCGGAGGCTGCTCCGGATCGACAGGTCCATCGTCACTCCATCCGGACGGCCAACCCTGGGGTTCCCGCTTTCCGGCTCTGTCCATCCGCGACCTGGTGACTGCGGAACGTCAGCTTCTCGATATTCTGGGTATTGACAGGGTTGCTGCGGTCGTGGGCGGTTCCATGGGCGGGGCACGCGCACTGGAGTGGTCCCTCATGCACCCGGAGCGGATCGGGGCCGCCGCGGTTCTGGCAGTTTCGGCACGAGCCAGCGCCTGGCAGATCGGCATCCAATCGGCGCAGATATCCGCGATAACGAACGATTCGGAATGGCTGAACGGCGATTATCATTCATCCGACGGATACCCCCACCAGGGGCTGGCCGCGGCACGTCGGATAGCGCACCTGACGTATCGCGGTGAGCAGGAGATTGATGAACGTTTCGGAGCGGATGCCCAACGCGGCGAAAATCCTCTGGGAGAATTCCGTAGTCCGGAGCAGCGTTTCGCGGTCCAGAGCTATCTTGACCACCAGGCACGGAAACTTGTCGAACGTTTCGACGCCGGATCATACGTCGCACTGACCGAGGCCCTCAATCGGCATGACATCGGCCGTGGACGGGGCGGGTTGAACAAGGCTCTCTCGGGAATTATCGTTCCCACTTTCGTCGCAGGCGTGGACACCGACATCCTCTACCCCTACCACCAGCAGGAACACATCTCCCGGAATGTCGGGAACCTACTGGGAATGGCGAAGATCGTCTCACCTGTGGGACACGACGCATTTCTGACGGAAACCCGTCAAGTCGCGCGGATACTACGACGCTTCCTTCTCCTCATGGACGACGTGGAGGACAGCCAGTAGCTGGACCAATGGATTCAACTACCGAGCGGATCGACGGACACCGCCAGAAACACCATGACGCCACCGACAAACAAGGTGAAAAAACCATCGAAACGCCGTGATCGAACGGCGAGAACCCCAAGTACCCGGGAATCGCAGAGAGAACGCAGGAGGCTGAGCCAGATCAGCGCACCGCCGAGGAGAAAAGTCGCGCGGCGCCAATGCTCAGTCACCGCGAAGCCAACGGCGATCAAGAGTGCACTCAGAAATACGACCAGAAAAGTCCACTGGATGACACGCGGAAGCCTGGACGGGGGCAAACCGACGTCATGCGGATTATCCACACCCGGTATGTAGGGAGAGGTCATCATTGACCTACTTCCGGGATCCCTCTACTCCAGCCAGGAGTTCAGCACGCTCCACGACATTACGTACGAGAAACGCTCGGGTCAACGGCCCGACTCCACCGGGGTTCGGGGATACTGCCCCTGCCACCTCCCAGACATCCGGATGGACGTCACCAGCAAGTTTCCCATCCTTTCGGGAAACTCCGACGTCGAGAATCGCAGCACCGGGTTTGACCATGTCCGGCGTGAGCATGTGCGGTACCCCCGCTGCGGCTACGATGACATCGGCGGCACGTGTCTCCGCCGCGAGATCCTTCGTCCCTGTATGACAGAGCGTGGTAGTTGAGTTTTCACTGCGCCTGGTGAGCATCAGGCCTATCGGCCGACCAACGGTCACACCACGGCCGATCACCACGACCTTGGCACCGTTAAGTTCCACGCCAAACCTCCGGAGCAGGTGGATCGCTCCGTTCGGGGTACAGGGCAGTGGTGCAGGTTCGTTGAGCACCAACTTGCCCAGGTTCACGGGATGGAGGCCATCCGCGTCCTTGACCGGGTCGATGCGCTCAAGAACCGCATTCTCATCGAGATGCTTCGGCAACGGCAACTGGACGATGTACCCGGTACACGCATCATCGGCGTTGAGTTCGTCGATAACGGCGTTGAGTTCTTCCTGGCTCACATCAGCGGGGAGATCGCGCCGGATGGAGTTCACACCGATCTGTTCACAGTCCCGGTGCTTCATCTTGACGTAGCTGTGGCTCGCCGGATCATCGCCGACCAGCACGGTGGCAAGTCCCGGAACAACGCCACGCTCGGCGAGTCGTTCCGCTCTCCTCTTCAGGTCATCGAAGATCTCGTCCCGGTAGAGCTGTCCGTCAAGTTTCTGTGCAGTCACACGGGTCATTATTCCACGCCTTACCGGAATCCCGCAGGTTCCGAGCTGTACCGTGATATCTGGGCTCCGGACACTAGGATCGGTTTTCATGAGTGAGGCCAGTGTTTCCCCGTTCCTACACGTGATCTTCGACCGCCCGTGCATCCCGCCAAACACGGGAAATGCGATCCGGATGTGCGCCGGAACGGGTGCGCACCTACATCTGGCGGGGCCACTGGGGTTCAATCTCGAGGAGAAGAATCTCCGGCGCGCGGGGCTCGACTATCACGATCTGGCACGCGTCAGCGTCCACCCGAACAGGACGGCGGCGCTTGATTCATTACCGGAGGCCAGGGTTTTCGCGTTCACCACATCCGCTGCACGCTGGTACGGGGACATCAGCTACCGTCCCGGGGACATCCTGTTGTTCGGCACGGAGACCAGCGGACTTGACGACGCCGCGCTGGCTGACGCCCGCATCACCGAACAGGTCCGGGTACCCATGCTACCTGGACGTCGGTCGATGAACCTGTCCAACTGTGCCGCCGTGGCTACCTACGAGGCCTGGCGGCAGATGGGTTATCCGGGTGCGGTGTAATCGCCGGGTCAGCCGCGGGTGACGGAGATGGCGGCGATGCCCGCAGCCGTCATCGGTACCTCAACAGGTGTCTGCTCTTCCTTGGCCCCTGCGGGGCGATCGACCCGGACCACAGACATCCCCGGGAACGGTGGTGAAAGAACCGTTAGTCTGGCCCCCGGGCGGATGCCGTGGTCCGCGAGGTAGCGCAGCAGTTCAGGGTCCCGGTCGCTGACCCTGTCAACGGTGACGCGATTTCCTTCCTCGACACCGGTGAGCGATTCAGAGACGTCATCTATCATCTCCCCGTCAGTGTCGGGGATCGGATCGCCGTGGGGATCCCGTGCCGGGTGCCCGAGGTGAGCATCTATTCTCTCGATGAGTTTCTCCGAGACTGAGTGCTCCAGAACGTCAGCTTCCTCATGGACCTCGTCCCACGTGTACCCGAGTGTGGTGCAGAGGAACATCTCCAGGAGTCGGTGCCTGCGCATCATCCCCAGCGCGAGGCGGGTGCCTTCCTCCGTGAGGGTCACCCCCGAGTACGGACGGTGGCTCACCAAACCACGTTCGGTCAAGCGGCGAACCGCCTCGGATGCGGTCGAGGTCTTCTGCCCGGTCTGTGCCGCGACATCCTTCAGCGCCGCAGCTTCGCCGGTTCGCTCGCAGATGTCCCAGATCACCTTGAGGTAGTCCTGGGATCTGTCAGGCAGATCCGCAAGGCTCATTGCCACTATGTGTTCCTTCCCTGGAGATGGTCCTATCCGCGACGGACGAGGAACCGTCCGACAACCAGGCACCCCACGTAGAAGACGCCCGCGGTCAATGCGATCATCCCACCGGCCGACAGATTGGCTTTGACGGCGAAGATGAGACCCACTGCTCCGATCGCAACCCCCGCGATGGGCGCCGCGATGAACAGCGCCCTGGTCGAACGCACGAGAGGCTGCAGCCCAGCAGCGGGAGCGGCGACAAGGGCGATGGAGAGAATGGTCCCCACCGCGGGGATCACCACGACGATGGTGGCACAGATCAGCCCCAGGATCACTCCCTCCGCAACCGCGGCACTGTGCCCCGCGGCGCGGTAGCCACCGTTGTCGAAAGCATAGAAGATCAACTGGCGCCCGAACACCCCCAGAACCACGAGAGTGATCACGAGAACCACCACTGCAGCGAGAACGTCAGTCCGGTTGACACTCAGCACCGATCCGGTGAGAAATGACTCGATCTTCAGCGGCAACGGCTGGAACCACTTGCTCAGGAAGTAACCGAGGGCAAACCCGAGAGTCAGGACGATGCCCGCCGACGCCTGGGAAGACTGCCCGGAGATGCGGGTCAGCCGGTGCATCAGCCAGGACAGGGGAACGCACGCCAGGAGTGCACCGGCAAAGAGGAAGAGCGATAGCACTGCATGCTGCGTATCATTATCCAGGTTCCAGTCTGCGGCGATTCCCTTGCCGAGAACAACACCGAGGATCGCTCCGGGAAAAGTACCGTGGGCAACTGACTCTACGAAGAAGACCCGTTGGTTGAGCACCGCCAGGACACCGACCAGACCAGCGAGCACACCGACGACGACGATCTCAAGGATCGGGAGCTGGAGGATCGTCCACAAGGTGGAATCGAAGAAGCTCATACTGCACCTCCGGCGGGAATTCTGACGGGATTGGTGGTCTCGTCCGGATCAACGGGGACTTTGTTCCCGACGAACCTGCTACGAATCCACCGGATCGGAAGTGCAAGGAAGAACAGTGCGATGACAGACAGTGCAACCGATGCCTGGGGAGAAACCGGATGCGGGGTGTCCAATGTCATGATGATCATGCCCGCATAACCGCCGACGACGCCGACTGCGATAGCCACTGGAATCATGAACGAAACGCGATCAACCAGAAGTCGGGCGGTCGCACCGGGGACCACGAGATAACCGATAACGAGGAGTACACCCACTGCGGAGGCGGAAGACACGACGACGGCAGCGATGGCGGCGTTGACCATGAGGTCCACGGTGAAGCCCGAGATCCCCGCGGCACGGGCACCATCACGATCAAAGGCCGTGAAGATCTGTTCCTTCCAGGACAGGGTGATGATGGTGAGTGCAACGAGGCACACGACGATGGACTCGACGAACCGATCAGGAGTCACCTCGAGGAGGCGCCCGAACATCAGTGCCTCAAGCTGACCTGATCGGTCACCCTTGTACAGGGAGAGCACGATACCAGCGGAAAAAAATGAGGTGAGCACGACGGCGGTTCCGGATTCGGAGACTTTCGTGTTACGCCTGCCAACGGCGGTGAGTGCAATGACAATGAACACCGCGCAGATCGCGGCACCGGGGATGATCATATCGAGTCCACCATAGACCGCGCCGGCGACAATACCCGGAAACACCGAGTGCACCATCGCTTCGGCGTTGAATTCCAGGCAGCGGAGATTGATGATGACACCGACGAGGCCTGCGACGACGCCGAGGAACATGAGCATGAGGAAGGGACGGAAGAGATACGGCGCGGCCGCAACCGTCTGGAGACCCGGAACATCCACGACGGCCAACCGGAGGGCTTCGACGGCATCGGTGACGCCGACGATGACGCTATCCCACATGAAGTTCCTCCTCGAGTCCCGATCCAACGAGTTGGTCGGTGCTACGACTGCCGTACGCCTGCTCAAGATTGGCCGGTGTGAGAACCCGACTTATCGGGCCGAAGGCGATCTGTCGCCCGGCGAGCAGCGCAACATCCTCGCAACACTCGTAGGCGAGCTTGAAGTCGTGGGTGGACACCACCACCGCCACACCTTCCCGTTTGACCGAGTGAATGATCCCCAGCAGGGCCTCACGGTTGGGTTCATCGAGACCGTTGAACGGCTCATCGAGGAGGATCATCTTCGGAGAGGCCACGATGGAACGGGCGAGCAGCACCCGCTGACGCTGTCCACCGGACAATTGACCGAACCTCAAATTCGCACGGTCGGACATGCCGACCCTCTCGAGGGCGGCATCAACACGCTCACGGTGCGCTGCACCGGGGCGACGAAACCAACCGAGTTCCGCGTAGAGACCCATCATCACAACCTGTCGGACAGTGACCGGAAACGTGGTGTCCAATTCCGCTACCTGGGGTACGTATCCGATGGATCCCTTAGGGACCTTTCCGTCCGTGCGCCCGAGAATCTCCATCGTTCCCGACACACTGACAGTCCCGAGAATGCCACGCAGCAGCGTGGTTTTACCCGCTCCATTTGGCCCGATGAGCGCGAGCGCTTCCCCGGGCTGTATTTCACCGGTGACTCCGGTCAGCGTCGGGGGGCCACCGTAACTGAAACTCGCATCGACGTAGCGCAGCGCCGGAGCAGACTGTGTTGTTGCCATGAACATTCTCCCTTGATGGAACCTGTATTTATTATTGGTGAAAGTGAATGCTGTTAAGTCCCCGAACGCACGAGAGCCGCATCCCGGAGAACGGGACGCGGCCAACTCGCTTCAACGTGAGGAAAGAGCCTGTCTACAGGTCCTTCGGGGTGTAAGCCTTGAGGATCTCCGGAACAGGAGCCACCGTGCCACCCCAGGCACGGACAAGGTTCGTGACGTTGTGCATGATGGAACCGATGTAGGTCTCACCATCGGTCCCGTCCGGACCGAGCGAGTCTCCGTAGAGAGCGTCATCCCCGATGACAGCCTTGACACCGGCAGCGCTCGCGATAGCCTCGATCGACTTGGAGTTGTTTGAATTCTCCGCGAACAAAGCCTTGGCGCCGGATGCCCGGACCTTGTCAGCCTCGGAGGCGATGTGCTCAGCCGTGGCATCAGCCTGATCATTGAAGTCAGTCAGTGCCGTTCCGATGAAGTTGATATCGAATTCCTTGGACAGGTAACCGAAGGCATCATGAGAGGTGAACAGCACCCGGTTTG
The DNA here is from genome assembly GCF_041357695.1 of Corynebacterium sp. CCM 9204. Lineage (NCBI taxonomy): Bacteria > Bacillati > Actinomycetota > Actinomycetes > Mycobacteriales > Corynebacteriaceae > Corynebacterium > Corynebacterium sp. CCM 9204. Next base: position 283,794 of record NZ_JAUERX010000003.1, on the reverse strand, counting down.
AGTCCGGAACCGAAGCGAAGGATTCAGCGGCCCACTTGTCGAGTTCATCGAGTTCCTTCTCAAAGCGTCCGACATGCTCCTTGAACAGGGCAGAGTTCTCGGGGGATGCCTCTTCCAGTGCAGCACCGATATTCCTCACCTGGACCATCGCATTGTGCGGTGAGGTCCAGACGTGGGGATCGTAGATGAACTCTGGCTCTTCGCCCTCGGGTGCAGCGAACGGCCATTCGTTGATATCGACCTGCTCCACACCACGGTAGACCTTGTAGGGCAGTTCCTTTTCAGCCTCAAGTACGGCCTTCTCGTTGTCTTTCTCGCCCGAAGTGAGGAAACCACTGGTAACAACCAGGGTGCCGCCAAATCCGGATGCCTCGACAGCACGGTCGAGGAAGTGCTCCAGATCCACGCCATTGACCATGAGGAGGTTCGCCTCACCCATCGCCTGCATCTGCTGCGGCGTCATCTCGTGATCGTGCGCGGAAGCATTGGGGGCCAGGATACAGGTCAGATCCAGCTCCGACTTGGCCTTGTTCGGCTCAGCACCGAAATGTGTGGTATTCCCGTCCGAGCCGGTCTTATTGAAGGAAAGCTCAGCGTCATCCGACTCATCAGTCGCGATCTGGGTGACGTAGTCACAGATCTGGGTGGTGGTGGCCACCACCTTCACCGACTCACCCGACACCTTCTCAACTTCCCCGGTTCCGGCACTGCCGGATCCGGAATCCGAGCCGCATGCGGTCAGGACGAGCGATGCAGCGGTGCAGGCGGCGATAGCCGCAGCTTTTCCGAGCTTCATGGTTCGCAGTCTCTTTTCAGCAGTTCCGGGCCGACAACCGCAGAGCCCACTCGGGAGTTCACGGGAGCCACCCACCAGTAAGTACATGATAACCATACCCAAATGCACCAGTTGAACAAACCCAAATCTTCAAGCCGTTGAACTTATTGAGGACAATACTGCAGATCTCACATGTAAATGCGCCATTCTCCCAGCACAAAACACTGCAAAATCGCTGCGAAGAGATTTGCAGCCCCCTCATTCAGGGGCCACCCACACACCGCACCAGCCTTTAACACCCACCTCCGCCAGCAGTCAACGCAGGTAACCGGCGATGACGCAGCAGTTCCAGCAGCCACACAGCGTCCTCGGTTTCCAGGTTGTCCGCCACCATCAGCACCGGCCCCTCCACCAGGTGCATCTTCACCGAGGAAAGGTTGAGCAACCGGCCGACCGGCCCTGTTTCCAGGGTGATCTCCTGAATGTGCGGCAGTGCGACCATCGACACCCGGCGGGAGAACCGACCTCCGTGAAGAATCACGGCCTCCGGCAGATCCCGTCCACCAGCAAACGTCACCGCCCGGCGACGCCAACAGATCGGTGACACCCACCTGGCCCGGAGCGGGCTCCGCAACACCGGACGCGTCCACCCCTCCGGTTGCGCTGATTCCTCGACCTCCGGAGTTGTCAACGGGCTGAGCAGCGTAGCAATCCGGATCGCCTCTTCCCGGGTACCCACCGGGAGGATCTTCGTCGTCCCGGCTCCTTCCGATATCCCATAGCCCGCCACGCAGACGCGTACCGACCACCACCCGGGGAGACGCCAGAACACCCGTTGCCGGACCTCCACGGAATGCACCCGGGAGAGCTTCAGCGTCTGTCGACGGCGATCAGCGAGCCCGTAGGTGATATCCAGGTCTTCCCCGCCTTCTCGACGGACGGTGAAACGCCAGGAGTTGTCGATGATGTTCCACGTGGACGGAAGCGAACCGATGAATACGGGCCACAGCATCCCCAGTGCTCCCGGTCGGATGATGACGATGATGAGCACCGGCAACGCAAACAGAAACCACCCGGAGAGACATGCAGCGGCGAGCGACCTGGCAACAGGAATCGGGGCCACGACGATGTCACCGGCAGCCGACAGCGAATCAGATTCCGTATTCGGGAATCCAGTCGACGGGGCCTCCTGTGCGTCCTCTCCGACGGTCTCTCCTCTCAGCAAACCGAGGATCTCCGTCCGGAGCTGCTCAGCCATCTTCTTACGCAGATAGGAAATCTCGATGACGGAGTCCTCCCCACCCGCCGTCTCGATGCGGACCGCCGCGAGTCCGAAGAGCCGGGCGATGGCCGATTCCACGATGTCGACCGCCTGGATACGGTCATAGCGGGCGGTACGGACCCGGACACTCACCACCCCCTGCCGGTGAACGATCTCTTCTCCGGTGAGGTGGTATCCCATGGCCCGCCACCAGATGCCGGAGAACAGCCAGATCAGTGCACACACCGCGATGAACCCACTGGCCCCGATCAACAGGGGACGAACATCCACGTGAATCTGCCCGGAGATCAGGCCCCCGAAAATCTCAAACACCGACTCCCCCATGTTTCCCACCGCAATGGCCCCGAGCGCGAGCAGGACCGTCCAGAAGTGCAACAGTGGGCTGATCCGGTGCACCCGCCGGTATTCTCCTACGCCGCTCACAGCCCGCTCATCCTCTCTCTGGCCTTGACCGCGAGACGATCCCGGAGGGCATCAGCCGTCGCCGAATCCAGTCCGGGAATCTCACTGTCCGACGTTGATGATGCGGTATGCAGGGTGAGGGTCTTCAGCCCGAACCGGCGTTGCACCGGCCCGGAGCTGACGTCGACGAACTGCACGCGCCCGTAGGGTACGACGGTGAACGTGCACCAGATCCTTCCTTTGGTAATAAGCAGTTCATCCGTTGTCTCCGCCCACCCGAGGAGACGGACCTGCGCGGGTATCAACCAGGCGAGATACCCCGTGATGATGAGCATGAGGACAACACCGATCCAGAGCCAGGGGGTCCACCATAAGGCCGCGCCCGCGCAGCCCAACGCCACGGCGGCAGGGACAGGGAGGATAATGAGCAGTCGGGCTTTCGCAAGTTCGGGAGATACCCGGTTGAGCGGGGTCGAATCAGGCGCCTCAATCATGGCCCCACTATGCCGAAATTCATGTCCTCCACGCAGGGATCACCGGAAGTCCCTGGCCCCCGTGGAGAGCAGTTCCGCAGCGGGAAACGGTTCGAGCTGGTCCGCCAGTATCGCCGTAGCACCGGACGCATTCTGGACGATGCCCCGGACAATCAGAGCGTGGGCGGTTCGGGCGAGTCGTCGCTGCCGGGCCCAGAGCCCGGGTGAGACGATGATATTCATCAGCCCGGTCTCATCTTCCATCCCGAGGAAGGTCACGCCGCTGGCGGTCCGGGGGCGTTGCCGGTGGGTGATGATGCCCGCGACCCGGATCCGGGCCCCGTCCCGCTGTTCGAGCAGCCGATCTGCCGGGATGATGCCCCGGGCATCGAGCGCGGTACGTAAGAGAGCGACCGGCTGCCTGTCGTGGGTGACGCCGGTCGCGGCGATGTCGACGGCAAGTAGTTCGAAGGCGGTCATTCCGGGCAGTGCGGGAGCGGCGATCCCGGAGATCCCCGGCAGCATCCCATTCTTCTCCGTTGCGGCGACGCCGGCTTCCCACCGGGCCTGACGACGTTCGATCCCGAGACAGTCCGTGGCACCGGATCTGGCCAGCGCCTCGGTCTGTGCGATGCTCAGGTCCGCGCGTCTGGCGAGGTCCGCGACCCCGGTGAACGACCCACCTGTGGACCGGGCCGCGATGATCCGTTGCACCGCCTTGTCCCCCAGTCCTCGAACAAAGTCGAGGCCGAGCCGTATCCGCCCGCCGGGGCAGTCCGTGACGGTACCGGAGTCGTTGACGGATACCGGGTCGACCGGAACTCCGTGACGCCGGGCATCAGCGATGAGAGATTGCGGGGAGTAGAAACCCATCGGCTGTGCCCGCAGAAGGCCGGTACAGAACTCAGCCGGATAATGGTACTTGAACCAGGCAGAGAAGTAGACCAGGGACGCGAATGATTGGGAGTGTGATTCGGGGAAACCATAGGCTGCGAAGGCGACCATCTTGTTCCAGAGATTCTCCGCGGTCTTCCCCGTGATGCCGTTATTCTCCCTGAGTCCGGTGAAGAACCGATCACGGATGCGCGCCATGCGTTCCGGAGAGCGTTTGGATCCCATGGCACGCCGAAGTGTGTCCGCCTCGGCGCCGGTGAAACCGGCAGCGTCGCGCGCCATCTGCATGAGCTGTTCCTGGAACAGCGGCACACCGAGAGTCTTGGCCAGCGCGGGTTCCAGGCAGGGGTGGTCGTAGGTGACTGGTTCATCCCCGTTACGTCGTCGGATGTAGGGGTGCACGCTGCCGCCCTGGATGGGTCCGGGGCGAATGAGCGCGACCTCGACGACCAGATCGAAGAACTCCCGGGGTTTCAGCCGCGGGAGGGTGGACATCTGGGCACGGGACTCCACCTGGAACACGCCGACGGCATCGGCACGCGCGAGCATGGCGTAGACCTCCGGTTCGTCCGGATCGAGTTCCCAGAGGTTGACGGTTCTGCCGTGGTGCTCGGCGACGAGGTCGATCATGTGGTGCAGTGCCTCAAGCATCCCGAGACCGAGGAGATCGAACTTGACCAGGCCCGCCACCGCACAGTCGTCCTTGTCCCACTGCACGATGCTGCGCCCTGCCTTACGTGCCCATTCCACGGGCACAACATCGGCGATGGGGCGGTCACAGATAACCATCCCCCCGGAATGTATCCCAAGGTGCCTGGGCTGACCGATGAACCGCTCCGCGAGAGTGATGACATCCGTGGGTGGTTCAACAGCCTCTTTCGCCCATGCATCACACGCTCCCCGCGGATATCCCAGCGCCCGTCCGGCATCCCGGATCGCCCCACGACGTCGATACGTGATGACGTTCGCTACCTGCGCGGCGTTGTCCCTACCGTAACGGCAGTAGACATACTGAATCACCTCCTCCCGGCGGTTGGATTCGATGTCCAGATCGATGTCCGGTGGACCATCCCGCTCCGGGGAGAGGAAACGCTCGAAGAGCAGTCCCACCCCGACAGGTTCAACGTTGGTGATGCCGAGTGCGAAGCAGACGGCGGAATTCGCCGCAGAACCCCGCCCCTGGCAGAGGATGCCACGGTCCCGGCAAAAATCCACCAGATCGCAGACGATGAGGAAGTAACCGGGGAAGTCGAGCTTCTCGATGATGTCCAATTCGTGTTCCATCTGCGCCCCGGCGAGGACCCGCAGGCTTGCTCCCCTGCCTGAATACCTTTCCCTGGCACGTCGTGCCGTCAGTTCCCGGAGCCAACTCATCTCCGTGTGCCCGACGGGAGTACCGAAACGGGGCAGCCCCGGTGTCAGGAGATCGAGGGTGAACGCACATTCTGCGGCTATCTCCAATGCCGTTCTCCGCAGTTCATCACTACCGGGCAGTGCGCGTTCGATGTCTGCCCCGCTCCGCAGCCAGGTACCTCCCATCGGATGTAGATCAGCGACCGCACCTGCCAGGCCCGAACGGAGCCGGAGTGCGTGCTTCGCCCCAGCCACCCGGGCATCGTGCCGGGTGGCCGCCCTGGGCACGGCACTGACCAGTGCACGCAGCCCGAGACGCCGGGCCTCCGCGAGCAGATGCTCGTTTGCGTCCGCGTCCCCGGGGCACATCGTCCAAGACACCTGCACTGCCACTTGCTCGACACCGAATGCATCAATCAGCTCAGACAAACGGTCAGCCCAGGTGACGTCGGCGAGAATCTGCCATGTTCCCTCCGCCAGCACGGCGAGGTCTGTGAGACCCGGGTATGATAATTTCCCTTTGCCGCCTGCACCCATATGAGCCGCTGTGATGGTGCGGCTGAGTCTCCGGTAGCCGTCCGCTCCCCGACAGAGCACACAGAGAACCTCCGTCTCTCCACCACCAAGAGAAAGTTCCGCACCGAAGACCGTTCCCAACCCGGTTCCCGCTGCGGCTTCAGCGAAGCGGACCGCAGAGTAGAACCCGTCCCGATCTGTCACGGCGAGGGCCTCCAGCCCGATATCGACTGCACGTTCGACCAAAGATTCCGGATCCGACGCCCCGGAGAGGAAACTGTAGGAACTCTGCGCACGCAGTTCCGCGAACGGGGTGAAACATGCGGAACGAGTGGGATTCCCCCTATTCGAACCCGATTCATCCACGCAAGAACCAGAACCGCTCCTTTTCCACATCTCCCCGGAGAGCATGCGCTCCAGCATGCGCCAGTCCATCGGCAAACCTCCGGCGTCTGCCAACCCTGCATCCCATTCCATATAGAACATATTAGCGAATAATGAAACCCGGAGGACAGTCCAGAAAGGGCTTCAGCCCCACCCTTCGACGCCGGTCGGAGATCAGATACTAGACAAAGCTGTACATGAACGGCATCCACTGCTACGGTAATACGAATGGAACGACAGAATGCTCTGTCTAGCTCCTTCACCGGAGCGGTTCCGTGCAGCTCATTCACCCCGACAACGGGTGAAACAGATGTCAGTCAGACCCCGACAGAAAGCCTGAACCATGAACCTCCGCCGTTTCTCCACCATCGCCGCCGTCGGCATCTTCGCCGCGGGTTCCCTCGTCGCCTGTGGCAACGACTCGGCCGACTCCACCAACTCCGCCACCGGTGAAGAAAGTACGAAGGTCACCATCGGCACCACCGACGCCGGCGGCAAAGCGTGGGAGGTCTTCGAGGAGGAGGCAGAGAAGGCCGGTATCGACCTGGACGTGGTCAACTACTCGGACTACAACACCCCAAACAAGGCCCTGTCCGAGGGACAGATCGACGTCAACCTCTTCCAGCACCTGAAGTTCCTCTCCGAGTACAACAACGGCACCGGTGACACCCTCACCCCCGTCGGTTCCACCGAGATCGTTCCGCTGGCACTGTACTGGAAGAACCACGACTCCCTCGACGGCATCGAGGGTGAGTCCGTCGCCATCCCGAATGACTCCTCGAACCAGGGACGCGCCATCAACGTCCTCGTTCAAGCCGATCTGGTCACCTTGAAGGAAGACGGCCTCATCACCCCGACTCCGGCAGATATCGACGAGTCGAAGTCCAAGGTTTCGGTCACTCCCGTCTCCGCCCCGCAGACCACCACGGTCTACCACGAGGGCAAGCCGGCCATCATCAATAACACCTTCCTGGATCGCGCCAACATCGATCCGAAGTCCTCCGTCTTCGCCGATGACCCCTCCTCCGAGGAAGCCGAGCCATACATCAACGCCTTTGTTGTCCGCGCCGAGGACGCCGACAACAAAAACATCCAGGAACTCGTCGAGATCTGGCAGGGCGACGCCGTCACCGAAGCCGTGGCTGAAGAGTCCAAGGGCACGTCCGTACCGGTCAAGCGCTCCGCTGCTGATCTGCAGGCGATTCTGAAGCGCCTCGAGGACAAACTGAAGAACCAGTAAGGCAGATATTTTCGCAGGTCACAGTCCTCAACGAAGGACAGTGACCAGGCATTCCGGCCCCGGTGGAACACTCACCGGGGCCGGAGGCACGCCGTACCCGCGGCATCCCCAACAACAAACCTGCTCCTCCCCACAGAATCGAGCACACACCGTGGCAGACACCGACACCTCACAGCCGGGAACCAGGGTCGAATTCCGGAACATCACCAAGGTGTTCACCAACAACAAAACCTCGATGACCGCCCTCGACAATGTCTCCCTCACCGTTGAACCGGGTGAGATCATCGGCATCATCGGGTACTCCGGCGCCGGTAAATCAACACTGGTCCGGATGATCAACGGACTGGATACCCCGACCTCCGGGGAACTGCTCCTCGACGGCGTCGATGTCGTCGGGATGCCAGAAAAGAAGCTACGCCAGTTGCGTCGTCAGATTGGCATGATCTTCCAGCAGTTCAACCTGTTCAACTCCCGCACCGCAGCCGGAAACATCGCCTATCCGCTGAGGCTCGCCGGGGTGGGTGCCTCGGAACGTAAGCGCCGGGTACAGGAGCTCCTCGAATTCGTCGGCCTGAGTGACAAAGGCGACAACTATCCCGAACAGTTGTCCGGTGGGCAGAAGCAGCGCGTCGGTATCGCCCGTGCTCTGGCAACCAACCCGTCACTGTTACTCGCGGATGAGGCCACCAGCGCGCTGGATCCCGAAACCACCCACGACGTACTTGATCTGCTGCACAAGGTCAACCAGGAACTTGGCATCACGATCGTGGTGATCACCCACGAAATGGACGTGGTACGCAAGATCGCGAACAAGGTCGCGGTGATGGAGAACGGCAAAGTCGTCGAATGGGGCAGCGTCTACGAGGTGTTCTCCGCCCCGAAGACGGAGGTCGCGAAGAAATTCGTGGCCACAACGCTACGCAACACACCAGATAACGTCGAAGCCGATGATCTCCTCGCCGGTGAGGGACGCCTGTTCACCATCAATCTCACCGAGAACTCCGGGTTCTTCACCGCCGCCGCGTCCGCCCGCTCGGCAGGTGTGTCCATCAACATCGTCCACGGCGGTATCACAACCCTGGAACAGCACTCCTTCGGGAAGATCACCGTCCGGCTCACCGGCGATGACGCCCCCATCGAGGAGTTCCGGGCCTCCCTGGACCGTACCACCGACATCGAGGAGATCCTCCGATGACCATCACCACCCATGCACTGGACTTCGACTGGAACCGTTTCGGCGGCACATTCATCGATGCGATCGGTGACACACTGCTGATGGTTATCGTGACCATGGTCGTCGGCGGATTCTTCGGACTGATCATCGGTGTCCTGCTCTACAGCACCCGTGATCAGGGAGTACTGCGTAACAAATTCGTCTACACCATACTCAACCTGCTGGTGAATTTCGTCCGCCCGATCCCTTTCATCATCCTCATCGCCGCAATCGGCCCACTGACGCTCAAGGTCATCGGTACAACCGTGGGCACGAATGCGGTCATGTTCGTGATGTCCATCGCAGCAACCTTCGGCGTGGCTCGCATCGTCGAGCAGAACCTGGTGTCCATCGACCCCGGTGTCGTCGAGGCCGCACGGGCAATGGGTGCTTCTCCCCTGAAGATCATCACATCAGTGATCATCCCCGAAGCACTCGGCCCACTGATCCTGGGCTACACGTTCCTGTTCATCGCCGTGGTCGACATGTCCGCGATGGCCGGCATCATCGGCGGCGGCGGGCTCGGTGACTTCGCCATCACCTACGGCTACCAGTCCTTCAACTGGTCTGTCACCTTGGTGGCGACACTGGCGATCATCATCATCGTGCAGATCGCCCAGCTCCTGGGCAACTGGCTGTCCAAGAAAGTCATGCGCCGCTGATCCGTCAGCAATGAGGGGCCGTACGTGGGATGATGACCACGTCGGCCCCCTTTTTTTCTTCCCCACGGATCACTCCACCCCAGTCACCTCACATTCCGAACGCCACTGATCGCGGTAACCTCCCACGCATCGGCTGCCGCCGGGGGCTTACCGCAGGATTTCAACACCTCCCCCAGCGAACGGTGTTCCAGGTGAACCAACCACTGTTCACCGGTTCGAGCACGGGTGACCATACGCACCACGGATTCGACGTTCCCAGCGCCCGGATCCGTGATCACCAGCTCCCCCGGAGCAGCCGGACACCCAGCAGAGGACAATTCCACGGCGACAGCAACCTCTGCAGCCTGACCTGGACCATCCACGCAGCCCCGCCCCCGCAGCCCCGGTAACGGCAGCTCACCACGGGCGAGTGTACCCAGCATAGCCATCCCTTGATCTGTGCTCATCCGACCATAGGAGTAGCCCCAGGGCAGCAGGATCATCGATGGCGCGAACCTGTGCCCCCCGGTGTGCGAGGACTCCCACACGGTGTCAGCCGCAGTCTCAGTGTCCACGGTGGGTTCAGCCGTTACTCCGCCGATACCGCAGGCAGCCTCTGAGAGACGTCGGACGAGTCCCTCCGCGGACGAGGCTGCCGCCCGCATTGCACTGGCCATGGGGCGTCCTTTCACCGCGCAACACACATCCCGTTTACCGTGGGTGCACACCAGAACCAACGGATGTGTGACAGTCCGGGCACCCAGCCCGGTGTTTCGCCCGGGTCCGGAGAGATCAATGTCAAAGATGTCGGTGACACCACCGGGAAGATCAAAGGCCTCCACACTCGGTGGAGGTGCGTCCGGGTCAGGACCTGAGGTGAAAGCCAGGTAGGCACGGCGGGAATCTGTCGTGCCCCGGCCCCTTCCGGGCCTGCGGATGAGGTGGAATGCAGCGCCCGCTTTCTTCATCTTCGCGGAGATCCGGTCCGCGAGGTCCTTTCCCAGTGCCTCACCATCAAGCACGTCACGGCCCCAGCCGTGTGGATGCTCGACAATGAGATAAATCATCCCTTTCTTCGCGGTTCCGGGCAGCGGTTCACCGCGGGCATCAGAACACCGTGGTGTACGGCCAGGTTCAGGCTCGGAACTCATACGCCCAGAATAACCCCACCCGAAAAGCATCACCCGCAGACGTTTCGCCCAGACCGTGGTTTTACAACGATTCCCTCACGATCCGCTGCTGAACGTCCTATTCAGTTCCGTCACGGCCCCCACACAGTTACCGTGGACACATGATTACCACGCCACTGACCACAACGCCACGGTGCCTGCCGCGGCGCGCTTTCACGGCGCTCGTGGCGATCACGGCATTCACGCTGACCTCCTGCGGCACCGGACCCGAGAACACTCCCGAGCTGAAGACCCTCACCTCGAACGGCACCGTGACCTCCACGGTGACAGAAACATCTACGCCGGAGAGCCGGGAATCAACGAACGCGACCGGAACCCCTCGTGCCGATGCAGGTCTGACCCCCCTGGGCGACGCAGACATCACGATGAAAACACTCCGTCCGGAGCCCGCAGCGCAGCTCGTGGTCACCGGCGTGCGGCTCGGCACGCATGAGGGCTTCGACCGCGTCGTCTTCGACTTCGCCGGAAACGGATCGCCCGGCTGGTTCATCAACTACACCGATCGCCCCACCCAGCAGGGCAGTGGTTTCCCGATCGAATTCCTCGGAGACACAGCCCTTGAGGTGAACATCGACGGCACGACCTACGCCTTCGCGCTCGACATGGAGGAACCGCAACTCGGCGAGGTCACAGGCCCCGGCCCCATCGTCGCGGGTGTCAGTTCCGCAGGCGCCTTCGAGGGACGCACCCAATTCGTCATCGGCGTCAACGGTGGCAAACGACCCTACTCCGCACAGGTACTGACAAACCCGACCCGCCTCGTCATCGATATTCTCCAGGGCTGATCCACCTGCAACAGAGCTGAAGGGATCAACGGTAACTCGCCTCGATCCGCCAGCTTCCCGACCCCCACACGACAAGCCACGCCCGGTCATCACAACCGGAGACAGCCTCCGCGATGATCTGCATCCTCGCACACCGGTGGGCGGACTCCGGCTCCCACCACAATTCATCAACGGGCCACGGTCCCGCCCACCCGGTGATCCGGTAACGGGTCGCACCCACGTATGCGGTGCACGGGATCCGGTCGAGTAACGCCTCCGCCGTCACCCGCACGCCTTTCCCACCAGCATCCACGAGACGGATACCTGAGTCTGGGTTCGGCGGACCACCGCCACGACGCGCGGGATACGGCCCCGGCAGCATTCCCGGCCATCGCCCCCGCGGATCCTTTGTCGCAGAACGATCCTCTCCGACCGGCACGTACCTGATACGTTCGACTGGACTCCGCCCTCCGGTGAGTTGTGGCCGGAGCACAGCCTCCATTCCAAGTATCGACTGCACCCGGGTGATCACCCTCCGGGCACCACCATCATCCGAGCCCCGCGCAGCCCACAAACCCTCATCTTCCGGAAGCATGACCTCGATGGGTTCCAGAACAAGCTCCACGATGCCGGAATCCACGGTGTCCTCGGTACCATCACCCGCCGCGAGTTGAGCGGTGAGCCAACCGTCAAGCTGCCACCGCACCCGCTCCGCGGTGGCCTGTTCCGTCAACGGTTCCCGGGTATGCCAGATCCGTTCGAGGACGCTTTCCTCTCCTCCGACGAGAATCGTGGCCCGGACCTTCAATCGCTGACAGCACAATCCCGCAGATACCAGTTTCCCGTGTAGTCGGGTAGCCAGAGAACGCGCCAGAAATGCCGCCTCATCGATTCTTCCCACGGGAGAATCAGGACGGTGAGCCACCTGGAGTGGTGCGGTCGGCTGCCGTACCAGAACAGTACGGTCACTCTCCGCACACGCCAAACGGTGGAGTTTCTCACCCGGAACACCGAATCGGGTGGTCACCGCTGTCGCGGGAAGAGCAGCGAGCTCCCCGAACGTCGACACCCCCAGTTCCGCAAGAACGGTGACCACGTCTGGATCACAGCCGAGGGTTTCCTCCGCCGCAGCTAACCGGATGGGCCTCGGAGCGAGAAACACCCGCGATCCCCCGGCTGGCACGACCGCGCCCACCCGGGCGGCGATGAGCGCGGTGGGAATCTCGTCTGCGATTCCCACGAGACAGTCCACACCCGCGATTCCCACGGAATCGATGAGCTGTTGCGCGACCGCGTCCTCACCACCGTGATAGCGCCCCGCGGCAGCGGCATCGACGATGATAAGTCCGGGGCGGAGCACCTCGACGGTGGCCGCGATACCCGAGACACTAGCGACGAAAGGCTCGAAGATACGTGCATCACGGTCAGGACAGTCCTCGAACACGATGAGCCCGGGACACACGGCCCGCGCCTGACGTAACCGCATCCCACGTCTGATCCCGACAGCCCGGGCCTGTGGTCCACACACCTTCACCTTTCCACAGGATGTGCCCGAACCTGCGACCACCACCGCACTGTCACTGCCAGATACCGGAGTCGTGCCAGAGAGAAGTGCCGCATGGACGGGCCAGTCGGGGAACCATAGAGCCATGACTCTGTCCCAGTTCATCCCACCCGCACCGTCCGACGCAATCCCGATGATTCCAGGGGGAGATCATCCACCCGCAGAATCTCCCCGGCGACCGTGTTCGCAACCGAAGGAATCCGCCCGATCCGGAGTCGGGTACGGCGCACCGAAGCACCCCCAGCGGAGATACAGACGTCAAGGTCCACTGCCCGAATCCGCCCACCACCTGCCTCGATACCGTGATAGGCGACCACATCAGCAGAGATACAAAGCGTCGAGGAAGAGAGCTGAAAACCTACGGTGACCAGCGCGGCAGCTCCACGACGTACCTTGGACAGCAGGATTCTCGATCCTCCCGCACCGATCCTCATCGGCTCCCGGGAATAGTGCACGACGAGATCCATCCCCTCTACGAGCATTCCGGTAACGACGAGTGGCCTGTCCCCCGGGTCAGGTATGACCACGACCCGATCAAGATCACCACCAGCATCAACCACACCGGTGAGAATCAGGTCCGGCCAGCCGACGACCGCAACCGCGGCCCCCGCACGAGTCGCGGCAGCGAGGATTTCCACCACGAGTGCCGGACAGTCCCCCACTGTGGTGACCGCCTGCCGTGGAAGGCCCCCGCCCGGCAGAAATCCGGATAGTCCATCAGGTACCGCGATCACCGCCCCCTGCTCAATCGCTGTCATCATCGCGGCACGATACGGCGACACCGGGCGTGCCCGTCCCACGGTGCCATCCATCGCCAGCAGAGTCGATTTCAGGGCACGGATGCGCTCCTGACGGTTCAGCCCGGTCAGATCGGGAACCTGCGACACACCGCCCAGCCCTCGAACATATGTGCCATTCATACGGCCAGTCAACTGGAACATGCGGCCGATTTCAAGCTCCACCCGTGGAGCCCTGATTCGCTGCAGATAAACCAGATCAGAGTTCGGTCAATCCAGTTGACGGGAGTGCGCCCACCGGGTGAGTGCGTGCCGGTTGGACTGCTGGGTCTTGCGCAGGATATTCGAGGCGTGGGTCTCCACCGTCTTGATCGAGATGAACAGTTCCGCACCGATCTCCCGGTAGGTGTAGCCGCGGGCGAGCAACCGCAGAACCTCAAGTTCCCGGCGAGTGAGCGCATCGACGAGCGGATCCGACGACGGCGCACCCCGCTGCTTCTCGACCGCCTCGTCCGCCTCGGGGGCATCCACCACGCCGACACCGGCTCCGGCGTCCGGTGCACAGAAGGCGTCGAGGACGAATCCGGCGAGTCTCGGGGAGAACACCGCATCTCCGTCCCTAACCCGACGCACCGCGTCCGCGAGTTCCTCCCCGGAAATCGTCTTGGTCACGTAACCCCGGGCACCCTCACGGATCACGGCGATCACGTCCTCGGCGGCATCAGATACGGATAACGCAAGGAATACCGTGTCCGGACACCGGCGTCTGACCTCCCGGATCACAGCGCATCCACCACCATCCGGCATATGGACATCAAGGAGAACGACGTCAGGACTCGTCGAGATGATCTCTTCGACGGCCTCGGCCACGGTGCCCGCCTCCCCGACGATGTCCACCACCCCAGCCAGCTCCGCCCGCACCCCAGCGCGGAACACCGAGTGATCGTCCACCAGAAACACCGTGATCATGCCCGCTCCATTCACCTCACCTGCCGCATCTGCCCACCCCCGAGATTACCCGTCTACAGGTACGCGGAGGATGACCTCGGTCCCGTCCCCGGGGGCGGATCTGATCTGCACGGTGCCACCGGCGCGGGTGACCCGACCCCGCACCGATTCCGCCAACCCATGGTGTCCGTCCGGGACCTTCGCCGGGTCGAATCCGCATCCGCGATCCCGAACGTAGACGGACAGCTCCCCCGCGAGGTTCTCGGCGTAGACATCGATCTCCCTTACCCCGGAATGTCGGGCAGCGTTGACCATGGCCTCCCTGGCAGCGAGGATGACCGCGCGGGTGGTCTCGGCGAGAGGGCTGTCCGCGCCGACGGTGACCGGTGCGATCCGGACGGAGTAGGTGTCCTCCACCTCCCCGCACGCGAGTTCCAGCGCGGCGAACACGGTGGCGGCGGCACCTGCCGCGGCGTTCTCCTGCTGTCCGAACAACCACTGCCGGAGTTCACGTTCCTGACTGCGGGCGAGTCCGGCGATCTCAGTGTCCTCCCCGGCGCGTTTCTGGATCAGCGCAAGTGTCTGCAGGACCGAGTCATGCAGCCGGGAGGCGATCTCGGCACGCTCGGCAGCCGCGAGACGTTCCGCACGTTCCCGGGTGAGTTCCTCCCACATCTTCAACCACAACGGCACCCCGAGAACCGCGACTCCCGCGAGAGTGAGCAGAACCGCCATGAGAGTCGTCCCGAAGGCCTGCCGATTCTCCCAGTTCACCAGAACGAGAATGATGCCGGTGAGCACGAGCGTCCCGCCAGCCAGGAGCGTGGGTACTCCACCACGCAGCTCCGAGAAATCCATGCCGCGGTCATAGGTGCGCCAGACAATGACGGCTCCGAGACCAATGATCAGAAGCGGCCACCATCTCACCGCCGTCGAACCGGTGACAAGCGCGAAGGCCACCAGCGCACCGATAATGGCGAGCACGACCAGAAGATGATCCGTCCGTGATGTCTCCGGCGACCCCGGGACAGGCTCTCCGTCCGTCTGACTGAACAGCACCCAGATCAACGCGTAGCAGAGCACACCCGCACCGCTGAGCAGGCAACTGAGGGCGAGCAGCAACCGCACGATCCGAACATCGACCCCGAAATGCCGGGACAGCCCTGTCGCAACTCCCCCAATGACGCGCCCCTGACGGACCCGGGTGAAACGGGGATAAGGCCGTGGTCGTGTCTGGGCCGGAGCAGGGGGCGTCGCCATGATGTCAATGATCGCACCGGCTCCGTCAGAGGGCATCGGGGACCACCCTGATTTCCTGTTTTTCAGGGTGGTCCCCGATGTGCCGCCACCGGGCCGGGGATCAAAATGAAGACATGGACAGCACACCTCCCCCCACGGCCCCCGATTCCCGTGACCTCAGCGACACCCTGCGTCAGATGTGGGCGACCCGTCCGCCCCGTATTCCCTCCGACCAGGGTGGAAACGCAAAGATAGCCGGCGTCTGCGAGGGAATCGGTACCCGTTTCAACGTCGATCCCACGCTCATTCGTATCGCCTTCGTCGTCGCCGCCCTGTGCGGTGGTGGAGTGCTGCTCTATCTCCTGGCGTGGCTCATCATGCCGCGCTGGTCCGTCCCGGTGTCCCCGGTCGAGGCGATCGTCCGGGCGAGTTCCGACCCCCGGTTGAAGAGCGAACGTTCACTCGGCTACACGCTGATCATCGTGATGCTACTGATCGCCTGGCCTGCCAGTTCCTCCGACCTGTTGTCCTCGTCGACTCTGCTCACGACGCTCATCGGTTTCGCCATATGGTGGCTGCTGCACAGCCGTCAACCGGTCCCCCCGGAGGGGCTGCTCGTCACTTCCCCCGAAACCTCCGACACCGAAGCAGGCCCTGCCACCGGAAACCCGTCACCGGACTCCGGAGACAGTCGGATAAAGGTCTCGCCGAACCCCGGTCTCGTGCACCTGAAGCCTGCCAAGGGCTACGACATTCCGGACGCACAGCCGGTGCCGCCCGATTGGGATCCGCTGGGCACGGTACCCGAGCTGTGGAACCTCCCGGAGCCGGGTCCCGTCCCGACACCGCCACCCACCAGGAGCCGGTGGCTCACCGCAGGCGGGATCATCGCCCTCATGATCGGGGCTGCGGGCGGGATCGGGCTGATCTCGCTCAGCGTCGGCACGGCATTCTTCGCTCTTGCCATTCCTACTCTGGCCTGGACGTCCTGTCTCGGGGCACTCATCGGGGGAACCGGGATCGGCGTGGGGCTCCTCTCCCGAGGAGGTCTACGAAAATCCGCACTGATCCTGGGAATCGGCGCCCTCGTGGCCCTGACCATCACAGTCGGCAATACCCCCAGGATCAACTTCAAGGTCGGAGGTGACACCGGATCGACCCGCATCGCCCCAACGTCCGGGGCTACTCTCCCCGCTGACGTGGACAACGGCGTCGGGAAAACCGAACTGGACCTGCGCGGACTGCAACCCCTGGCCGAAAGCCGGAAGGTGGAGGTGTCCAACGGGGTAGGAAAGACCATCGTGTGGTTGCCGACCGATGTGCCAGTCACCGTGACCTGCTCGAACGGGGTCGGCAAGTTGGTGTGCACCCCGGGTGACTACAACCCCGGTGCCGAGGGCGAACGACTCACCCTCGACATCAGCAACGGAATCGGCACGGTCGTGGTCCACACCAAATAACCGGCGGGTCACTCCCGTCCACGGAGAACGGCCCGGAACCGCTCCCGCAGACCGTCGAACCGGCTACCACGGTCTCGGCCGTCGTGGCCGGTTTCCGAGTCACCGCCCTCCATACGGAGCAGCTCTCTGACCCGGACGAACCCCGGGAGACCGACCAGCAGATGCGCGACGAACACAGCGACCCACACTCCCGCGAGCTGCGCACCGTACAACGTGGGGGCGGGATCACCGCCCGCGATCTGCCGGTAGGCCACCATGAAACCAGCGGCGACGGGAACCGTAATGAGCACGGCGGTGAACAACTGACGACGCAGGTGCAGCACGAAACCACTGACCCCCGCGTCCCGGTCCGCCGCGTAGTCGGCACGACGGCGTTCCCACATCCGGGCACCGGCGGTGAGTGTCAGCAGGTAGAACACGGAGAGGGCCACCGCGAACAGCAGCGCGGTCAGCAGGGCCGCCGTGGCCGAGGACCGCTGGACATCGGTGTACACGCCGTCACGCGCGATGGGATAGATATAGCTGTCCGATAGCCCGCCGACTGCCAGGGCCGTGAGCGGAGACGCCACCCGGTCGAGTTCCTCCGGGGCGCAGAGGCACGTGACGGATTCGGCGAGTTCACGTGTCCCCGGGAGCAGGTCGGGGTCGAGACGCTCGAAGTCTCGCGGGGTGAGGGCCACGATGGGCCGGTTGTCCGGACGGTTCGGTGCACCGGTGCCGTCCAGCATTGACACCGCCGCGGGATCGTTCCCCTCCCGGATGACGGTGAGGCCGTCGGTGACACCGGAATCGGTGATGGCCTCCGTGTCCCCCCACACCACGGCGACCCCCTGGCGGAGCTGGCCGGTGGCCGGGATCGCCTCCGGCTGCCCGACGATGAGCAGGACTCTGTCGTCGGCGACGGGGATCTGCGCGGTGAGCCGCGGATCCTCCTCCATCTCCCCGGCGAGCACCCGTAGATCGGGGCGTACCTCGAACGCCTTCGAAATCTCCTCCATCTGGGCCTGGAATTCGGGATCCACGTCGGATGTCCGCAGCACGCTGACGGGCCGGTCCGGTTCATTCGCTACGACCCCCAGCTCCCGCATCTCCCCGCCACTGCGGGCGGTCGCGAAGGTGAGCGCCATACCGAGGACGAGACCACCGACGACACAGAGCACCGCCCATCCCGGAACAGACGCCAGGTCCCCGGGCAGACCACGCCTCCGGTCCACCACAGCTCTCCCCTTCCCGAGGTCGCCGAGGGAGATCTTCGCGGGGATGATCAGGACGGCCCCGATGATCACCGCCCAAATCACGGCACACAACAGCAGAGACAGCAGCCCGACGGTGAACACCGTGCCAAAACCGACGAGCGTCGTCGCACTGAGCCTGACGAGGTACACCAGCCACACCGCGAGCACCCCGGCCCCGGCACCCGCGGCGAGCACGGAAGCGAACCGGATCAGCCCTGCCCGGCCGTCGACACGACGTAGCTGGCTCACGCTGAGAGCGACACCCACGGCAAGCAGGAGCAGCATCGTCGCAACACTGAACTTCCCGAACGTGGAACCGGCGAAGTCACTGCCGGAACGGGGCAGCGCCACGGTGGTCTCCACGTCATCGAGACCGGCGGACCGGAGAACATCCCCGACGGTGCCTGCGAGCTCGGGTGCCCCGTCACCGGCGAACAGCCACGTGTCCCGGGGGCCCGGGACCTCGAAGCCCTGCAGCGCCACGACCGGGGTCTTGCCCACCAGGGCACCGGCGGGGAATGTTCCCGCGATCGGATCGTCCTGCAGTCCGTTGAACACCGCCACATAAATGAACCACACACCCGACAGCTCCGAGTTGAACGGCGCATCCTTCAAGTTCTCCGGTAGTGCGGTGGAGACCAGGGTGCGATCCTTCCCAAGCTCAGCATCCAGCTCACCCGCCCCCTCGACGTGGAAACGACCGTCCGGGTCATGCACCGCGAACACCCCCGAACCATCACTACGAGATGCCAACACCGACACCCCACGGGAATCCGCCAGGTCGGCGATCTCGCGCTGCAGCTCCACCTGCTCCCCCGGATCGAGGTCGCCGGCACCGGCGGCCGTCGCCTGGAGCGTCGGCCCGGAATACCCCAGACGCATCGCGGTGGCGATCAAACCACCCTCTACCACCAGGAGCATGAAGATCATCACGACGACCGCGATCAGAGCACTGATCACACCGGGGAGGACGATACGTGTGGGGTTCCTGTCCACGCTGACTGCCACCTCTTCTTCGACGGGTATCGGCCCAGGCATACACCAATCCGGCGCCCGGGGTCAGAACTGACCACCTCGAACGGTGGCTTTTCTCCACAGTAACCCATGCCCGACGTCCAAGAATCTATCCCGATCATCCCGCGGCTACGGAGAAGATACCCCCGAGTTACTCCCCTTTCCAGGAAAAAACAAAAACTCGGTCTCCCCGTCCCCTACGGTAGAGAGCTGACGCTCTCACCGTTCCCTCCTGTCACTCCGATGCGCCGACCCGAAAAGAGGAAAACTGTGCCCACCCGCACACACACCGCAAAAATGACGTCCGCCGTTCTCGGCGCCATCATGGCGATCAGCATGCTCACCGCCTGCGACTCCGATGAGCCCACCCGAAGCGACAAAGAGATCACCACAACATCCAGCAAAACCACCACAGAAACATCCAGCAAAACCACCACAGAGCGCACAACCGACTCGATAACAACAACGACGACAACGGAAACGACGAATTCAGAAGAGCCTCCCGCCCCAGCACCCGTGGAGGAAAGCAACAATCAGATGCAAGGCTTCATCGCACCAGCACCGGCCCCCACACCAGTGCCGGCCACTGCACCGGCACCCGCAGCCACCTATTTCGCGAACTGCGGCGAGGCTCGCGCCGCCGGTGCCGCACCACTCTACGCGGGCAACCCGGGGTACAGCCGCAAACTCGATCGTGACGGGGATGGCATCGCCTGCGAATAATCTTCCACTGCAGGCAACACACGGGAGAGGGCCCCACGCTACGCATGGGGCCCTCTCTGTCAGGGGGCAGGCCGGAGCCTACTCCCACTCGATCGTTCCCGGGGGCTTCGAGGTGCAGTCGAGAACGACACGGTTGACGTCGGCGACCTCGTTGGTAATACGGGTAGAGATACGTTCCAGCACGTCATAGGGAATCCGGGTCCAGTCAGCGGTCATCGCATCCTCGGAGGACACGGGGCGCAGCACGACCGGGTGCCCGTAGGTGCGACCATCCCCCTGGACTCCGACGGAACGGACGTCCGCGAGCAGCACCACGGGGCACTGCCAGATCTCCTCATCCAGACCTGCTGCAGTGAGCTCAGTGCGGGCGATCAGGTCAGCGGCACGCAGCGTTTCCAATCTCTCGGCTGTGACCTCACCGATGATGCGGATGCCCAGACCCGGTCCCGGGAACGGCTGACGTCCCACGATCTCCTGTGGCAGCCCCAGTTCCCGGCCCACGGCACGGACCTCATCCTTGAACAGCAGTCGGAGCGGCTCAACGAGCTCGAACTCGACGTCGTCGGGTAGACCACCGACGTTGTGGTGGCTCTTGATGTTCGCGGTACCGGATCCACCACCGGACTCAACGACGTCCGGGTAAAGGGTGCCCTGCACCAGAAAGTCCACCGACGATCCCTCTGGTGCAGACTCGAGTACACCGGTGACGGCACGCTCAAAGGAGCGGATGAACTCCGCACCGATGGCCTTGCGCTTGGCCTCGGGGTCAGTCACACCGGCCAGCTTCGACAGGAAGGCGTCCTGTTCGTGGGCGGTGACAAGTGTCGCTCCGGTCGCTGCAACAAAGTCCCGCTCAACCTGCTCCCGTTCCCCCGCCCGCAGCAGACCGTGATCGACGAACACACACGTCAGCCGGTCACCGATGGCACGCTGCACTAGCGCTGCGGCCACGGCGGAATCAACGCCGCCGGACAAACCACAGATAGCACGCCCCTCCGGGCCGATCTGTGCACGAATCGACTCGACGAGCTCGTCGGCAATGTTCGCGGCGGTCCAGTTCTGTTCGAGCCCTGCGATCTCCGTGAGGAAGCGGGTGAGCACCTCCTGGCCGTGCGGGGAATGCAAGACTTCCGGGTGATATTGGACCCCAGCCATCGAGCGTTCGGGGCACTCGAAGGCCGCAACCGGGGCACCCGCAGAGGTGGCGGTAACGGTGAATCCCTCCGGTGCGGCGTGCACGGCGTCACCATGGCTCATCCACACCTTGTGCGTCGCCTCAAGCCCCTTGTGCAGGGTACCGCCGCTGATGCTCAGGTCGGTGCGGCCGTATTCACGGTCACCCGTGTTAGCAACGGTGCCCCCGAGGGCGTGGGTCATGGCCTGGAATCCGTAACAGATGCCGAACACCGGGACACCCAGATCGAGCAGCTCAGCGCGTAGCTCCGGCGCACCATCCGCATAGACCGAAGCCGGGCCACCGGAGAGTACCAGCGCGGCCGGGTTCTTTGCCTTGATCTCCTCGACCGTGGCGGTATGCGGGACAACCTCGGAGTAGATCCGAGCCTCACGCACCCGGCGTGCGATCAACTGCGCGTACTGGGCGCCGAAGTCGACGACGAGCACCGGGCGGTGATTCGTTGCGGTAGCTTGCTTTGAGTCAGTCACGGGACGTACTTTACCGCACCCAGAGCCGCGCTCTGCTTCTCCGGTACTGCGCCGCACCAATGGATAGAACGTCGGTGATCAGAAAACGGTGGAACGGACGGACAACTGAACCTTCTGGAAGCTCTTCAGGTCCGTGTACCCGCACTTGGCCATCGCCCGGCGCAACCCGCCGACGTAGTTGAGCAAACCATTGGGGTCGGTGGACGGGCCGTGCAGCACCGTCTCCAGGGAGGGCTGCCGCGCCATCTGGTCGAGGTTGTCACCGGACTCTTCCGCTGACTCGACAATGTGCGCCCAAGAGGGTTCGACAGCGCCACGGGGGAACCGTGGGTGTGCCGCCGTGTGTGGCCAGAAGTAGCCACCCGCAGCGGCTTCGCGGGCCCGGGCGAGTGCACGGCCGAGCATAACCCCGTCGGCGCCGCAGGCAATTGCGGTGACCGCATACCCGGAGGAATCGAGTTCCCCATCGGCGATGATGTGTACGTAGCGGCCGCCCGTCTCGTCAAGGTAGTCACGTCGGGCTGCCGCGGCGTCCGCGATCGCTGTGGCCATCGGGCAACCGATGCCCAGCGCGAGGTCGTTGGTGTTCGTCCCGCCCCCGACGATGATCCCCGCAGCTCCAGTGCGCATGAGATGCAGAGCGGTCGTATAGTCCGCAACCCCACCAGCGATGACGGGAACGTCCAGTGAACCGATGAACTCCTTGAGATTGAGTGGCTGACCACCCGTTGCGACGTGCTCTGCGGAGATCATCGTGCCCTGGATGAACAGCAGTTCAGCACCCGCCTTGATGACTACGGGCGCGAGTTCCCGAGCATGCTGCGGAGTGACCCGGACGGCAACGGTAGCTCCGGAGGCGCGTACCTCGGCTATCCGCGCGGAGAGCAGTTCCTCGTCGATCGGTGCAGCATGCAGTTCCTGCAGGACCCTGGTGCTCGGGGAACCGAAGCCCAGCGGATCGGACATCTCCGTCAACTCCATGCGACCGGCCTCCACGACCTTGGCGATTGCGGCATCGAGATCGGTATGACGCCCCCACAGTCCCTCGGCGTTGATGACTCCGAGACCACCCTGACGCCCCATCTCCACGATAAACTCCGGTGAGGCCAACGCATCCGTCGGGTGAGACAGGAACGGGTTATCGAAGGTATAGGCGTCGATGTGCCAGGAGGTGTCGATGTCCTTCGAGGACCGTGTCCGACGGGAGGGGATGATCTGGATGTCCGCAAGCTCGTAACTGCGGCGGGCCTCGCGCCCGATTCCGATTTCGACAATGTCACGCATGGGTGATGCTCCTTGGATGTTTTGGGTCCCACCGGGCAATCAACTCCCGGTGGGCGAAGCGGTGGCTTCAGCGCTGGTAGTAGTTCGGGGCCTCAACGGTCATCTGGATATCATGCGGGTGGGATTCCCGCAGACCAGCCGCCGTAATCTGGACGAAGCGCGCATGCTGCAGATCCTCAATGGTAGCGGAACCGGTGTAGCCCATGGCTGCGCGCAGACCACCGACGAGCTGGTGGGTGATCGCATCGATGGAGCCACGGAACGGGACACGCCCCTCGATACCCTCCGGGACAAGCTTCTCCTCGCTCTTGACGTCCGCCTGGAAGTAGCGGTCCTTGGAGAAGGACCGCTTCTCTCCGCTCAGGCCACGCCCCTGCATCGCACCGAGAGAACCCATGCCGCGGTACATCTTGTACTGCTTCCCGTTAACGACCACCGTCTCACCCGGTGCTTCTGCGGTTCCGGCGAGCAGGGAACCGAGCATCACGGTGGATGCGCCGGCTGCCAGTGCCTTGGCGATGTCACCGGAGAACTGCATGCCACCATCCGCGATGATCGGAATACCTGCCGCTTTGGCGGGTACTGCGGCCTCCATGATCGCGGTGATCTGCGGCGCACCGACACCCGCGACGACGCGGGTGGTACAGATGGAACCGGGGCCGATGCCGACCTTGATGGCATCCGCACCGGCATCGATCATGGCCTGCGCTGCAGCACGGGTGGCGAGGTTGCCGCCGATCACGTCGACCTTGTGCCCGAACTCCTTCTTCACCCGGGACACCATCTCCAGAACACCCCGGTTGTGAGCGTGTGCGGTGTCCACCACAAGGACATCGACCCCCGCATCGACGAGCGCGGCGGCACGGCCCCATGAATCCTCACCGGTACCGATACCAGCACCGACGAGCAGCCGGCCAGAAGAATCCTTGGATGAATCCGGGTACTTCTCGGTCTTGACGAAGTCCTTGACGGTGATCAGTCCAACCAGACGCCCCTCATCATCGACGATCGGGAGCTTCTCCACCTTGTTCGCACTGAGGAGTTGCAGAGCATCCTCTTTGCTCACGCCCTCCTTCGCCACGACGAGCGGCATCGCCGTCATCACTTCGGCAACCGTCCGAGAGTAATCCTGCTCAAAACGCATGTCCCGGTTGGTGCAGATACCGACGAGCCGCCGCGCCTCATCCACCACCGGCAGACCAGAGATCCGGTAACGGGCGCAGAGTGCATCCACCTCACCGATCGTCATGTGCGGGGTGCAGGTAACCGGATCGGTGACCATACCGGACTCGGATCGCTTCACCATCTCCACCTGCTGAGCCTGGTCCTCCACGGACAGGTTGCGGTGCAGAACACCCATGCCACCCTGCCGCGCCATGGCGATGGCCATGCGCGCTTCCGTCACCGTGTCCATCGCAGCGGAAATCAACGGAATATTCAGCCGGATATTCCGGGTGAGCTGTGAGGACGTATCCACCTCACTGGGGATCACGTCGGAGGAATCCGGGATCAGCAGAACATCGTCGAAAGTGAGGCCGATGAGTGCGACCTTGTTCGGGTCGTCGCCCCCGGTGGAGACGTGATTGTCAGTCAAGGTGGGTCATCCTTTTTATCTAGGGTGGAACTGGAGCTGGATCGACACGTCGCATCCACCCGCCCCGGAAACCCCGGAATCCCCGCAGCGAGGAACGAGACCCCGGGGCGTCATCGGACGGGAGGGTGTCACAACATACAACAGTAGCGCGCGGGGCGGTCACGGGGGTCACCGGCCACAGGGTCATTTCACCTGTCTTTGGTTGCCGTTTACCGGCTGCACCCTTAGTGTGGCCTGTGTGAACTTTGATTCGATGATGCCGCCGGACCCCTTCGCGGGTGACCCGAACGATCCCGCGTCGTTCCTTGAGGCGGATGAACCGATGCCGCCACTCAGTGCCGAAGACCGTGAGCGCGTCCGCGAGGACCTGGAACTCGTCGGTGAATTCCGTCGGGCTCTGGAACCCCGAGGTGTCCTCGGGGTGTTCTTCATGTGCGAGGACTGCGACGAGCAGCACTACTACGACTGGGACATCATGGCTGCCAACATGCGCGCCACGCTCGCCGGGGAGCTGTCGCCGGTACACGAACCATCCGCACGCCCTGATCCCGCCGCATACGTCCCCTGGGACTACTGCCTCGGTTTCCTCGACGGAATGGACGCGAAGTAGTACTTCCGCACGCACACGCGCCCGATACCCGGGCACGGAAAAGCCCCGTACCCCAGAAATAGGTACGGGGCTTTATCCTTCTCCAAAAATCAGCTCATAGATCTTCGCCCGCACCGGGCGCTTGCCGGGAGCCTCCCCGTTCATTCACCGAAGCTCCGACGTTATCGGCGTTCTCCCCGTCACCATCAGGAACTGAGAAAGTCTCGGTGACCTCACCACCGTCATCAGGCACCGGCAGCGGTGATGTCGTCGGAGGGGTCACCGACGGAGACGGAATGACCGACGATACCGGTGGAACAGTACTACTCGGGAGCTGCGGAGGAGTACCGACCGTGGTGGTGATGGTGACCGTCTCCGGTTCCACCGGGGGCTGCGGTTCCGGTGTTACAGTGACCGTCACGGTGCGGGGAGCCGGAGGACGTTTGTCCGCGTCGATTTTGTCAGTGTTGCGTGCATTGATCTCCTTCGCCATGAGTTTCGCCTGCTCCAGCAGTTCGAGCGCTCCGGCGACATCACCGTTCGCGTTACGGTTGTCGGCTTCTTCCAGAGTACTGGCGAGTTCCACGACGGAGGCATGGTCTCCGAACATCGCGGCGTTGACCCCCCACAGTGCGCTACCGGGTTCCGCATTGTAGATGGCCGTTCCACCACCTGCGATAACGAGGGTCGCCGCAGCCGCGCCGATCATTCCGTGGACGAAACCCGGCACAATTCTCCGACGCTCCTCAAGATCAATCACTCGGGCGCCCCCCTCCACAACAGGGCTCTCCTGAACGGGAGCAGCGGTAACGGGAGCGAATCGGGTCGTGACAGGTCCAGCCCCCGGTACCCCACACTCAGGGAGCCTCGGCGCTGGAGGCATCGGTTCATCAACCTCTGCTTTGAGGCCAAGCAAAAGCCCGGCGAGGGCGTCCTCCCCTCCGGAAGGATCGATACCCCGGGCGAGGTCGTCAAGGTAGGCGTCAACGAGGAACCGGTCATTTCCCTGTCCCCCATGCGCACCTGCGCCCTCGGATCGGCGGTCACTCATGCCTGATGCTCCTGCTCATTCAGCTTCTTCCGCAGTGCTGCAAGCGCCCTATGCTGGGCCACTCTGACTGCGCCTGGGGTGCTCCCCACAATTCGCGCGGTTTCTTCCGCGGACAAACCCACGAACACCCGTAGGGTGATAATTTCGCGTGCCTTGTCACTCAATGAATCGAGAAGTTCACGCACTCTGTTACTACCATCGCTGACCAGCGCATAGTCTTCCGGAGTGTCCCCATCGCGCACGTAATCTGGAACATCATCGGTGGGATTCGACAGATCCCTCGACAACGACCGGTGAGCGTCCGCCACTTTATTGGAGGCGATACCATAGACGAACGCCATAAATGGACGCCCCCGATCCACATAGTTCGCCACCGAGGTCGCCACCGCCAGACAGATCTCCTGGGCAACGTCCTCCGGCGCAGGATGACGCCCACCCCCGATCCGGGCGCGAGCGTAGCGCAGGACCATCGGGTGAATAATCTCCATGATCCGCTGCAGAGCAGACCGGTCACCACCGGCCGCCAACGGCACGAGTGCCGCCAGTTCGCTCTCCGCATCATTCACGCCGTAGACCCCTGCTTCATCGAAAATCTGGACACCAGCCACCCCGAATGGACCAGAGGAAGAAGCTGCCTGAAACCCCACCGGAGTTTTCTGTCTGGTCATTCTAGTTCACGAAGCGGACGAAGGGGCCCGACGCAGCCAGTCTTACCGGAGATCGGTGGAAAACAGGTACCGCCCGAGACGCATGAGATGAGACTTTTTACGCACCCCACCAGCGTCGTTCACCACCGGGGTCCCCAATTCAGCCACCTCCCGATCACATCCCGTCGGGTGAACCATCCAGGGGAGGGACGCATACTCACAGATCACCGTTCCATCCACAGGAATGTCCCACCCGACCTGTACCCGGGGATGACGGAATCCGTTACCGGGATCAGTTGTCGTTCCCGGGGTCCTCGGGAGTGATGTCAAACTCCTCGTAGAAACGGCTCATGGTACTCAATACACCGACGAGCATGAGTTCAAGCTGATCATCGAGTTGTTCATCGGTGAGCCCCTGGCTCGTGAATATGGCACCATCAGCAGCCACGAAAACACCGTTCTCGTCACGATTCTGCACGGTGGTAACAAAGTGGGTGTCGGCATTCGCGGACTTGACCCAGCCGAGAACCTCTTCTTCCCGAGACTCCGACAGGCGCTCGAACGTAGCTGCACTGACCACCACCGAGAAATCGAAGGAGGCATCGAACACGACAGGGAAACCGTTGATAAAACAGTAAAAGCGAGGAGCACCATCATCCGCCCGATCCGCTGTGATCTCCTGGCGCGAAAGGGCCGCTTCCAGGCGTTCCGGGGTGACCGGTGTGGGCGCGTCCACCGCGCCCTTGGACTTGAACCATGCCATCAGTTGTTCTCCTCTTCGACGACGGGCGCGAGATCGGGCAGATCGGCAGCTAGTCTCTCTGCCGCCATGAAACTTGACTGGAATGACGTGACAATGAATGAACCAAGCTGCTCGTCTGTCATCCCCGTGGCGGTTTTCAGTGAATTCTCGAAAATGATGCTCGGGCCGCTTCCGGCGACAACGGTCTTGGGCATCACGAGATCCTGATTCAGCGAGTTGGCTGCAGAAACTGCCCGTCCCACCGCATCATCATTTCCCAGTTGTGCGTGCCACCAACCGGACAGGCGGAGGAGATCCTCCTGGACGGTAATGAAGAAGGTGAGTCCATCAAAACCGACGACGATGTCATTGTCATCATCCCTGCCGAAATTGAGCTCCTCGGATTTCAGGAAATTCTCCACCCGGGTGAAGGTAACCTTGGGTAACGCCATGTATGGTATTTCCTTTCATGCGGTTCCCGGTCGTTGTATCGAAAAGCCGGGGTCATTCATACAGAGTCCACTCTAGTTTGCCGCAGCAAATCTAGATGTCGCATTGTCCGGAAAGATGGAAAATCAGGCCGTGCCAGCCTCCCGAATCCGGTGTTCGGCGGCACGGCGCACGGGGTGCCCGATGAAACGCCTCGCTGACAGCACCCGCACAGCGTCACGGGCAATCTCTGCCGCAGCTTCCGGTTCACCCCCGTAGAACCGGGCGTCAGACGCGATCATCAGCGCCCTCGCCTGATCGGCGGGTTCTTCCATGCTCTCGAACCCGGTGGCCGCCGCATTCGCATAGTCCACTGCGGAGAGGAACCGCATAGCACAGAGATTCATGTATGCTTTGTCGACCAACCAATCAGCCTCCCGCCATGCCTGGGTCTTCGGCCCAGGGTGTTCGGGATCGTTGACCAGGGCACGCAGGGTGTCGAGAAGATCGTCAACCACCGCCATGTCGGCGTCACCGACATATCCTGGCTGATTCACCGCCGTGGCACAGCACTTGTAGAGCGCCAGAGCGTATGCCTCTCGGTATTTGTCCACCTGCTCCTGCATCTGCCCGTCCACACTGTCCCCCACCGAGAGACCGTTAACGGCGTCCTGCCACATGGAGTGGGACACCTCGATGATCCGATGCCAGGTCGACACCGCGCGGCGGGTTTCCTGGGCATGGTCGAACGCGACGGCCGCCTGTTGCAGTGCCCCGAGCTCCCGCTCCCGTTCATTCCTCCGAACCATGTGTGCAGCGATCTTGAGCAGTTCCTCTCCCGCTTCGTCGTGGAACTCCAGTTTGGCGAAAACCCGGACCAGCGAATGCCGCAGATCCAGTTCGGCACGCGATCCGGGATACTCGGAGATCTTCATCAGCGAGGTCTCGAGAACTTCCGCGGCCTCATGGTACCGACGTGCGGAGATCAGCAGTTCCGCGAGTGTCTGTGCGGCGATGAACGTCAGTCCGGGCAGTTCCGCGGCAGCGCAGAGATTGAGCATTTGCCGGGCACAGTCGATGCCTTCGTCGACGTAGCCTGCGTCATGTGCACCTCTCGCGAGGAACTGCAACGCCGCCAGTCGGACACCGACGGGTTCAGCCGACCCGGTTCGCATCGCGGTGTCCGCGGCTTGGCAGGCCTCCATGACCTGCCCCGAACGGAGGGAAGCCGCTGCATCCTCGATCAACCGGTACGCGGGGTCCCCGGTCGTACCCGGGAGTTCCTCAGACTCGGCGTCGAGATCGACACCGAGGAACCATTCGGCATCCTGGACAGCACGCCGCCAAGCATGCTCCAATTCCCCTGGTACACCGGCGGCCTCCGCTGAGGTGCGCAGCCCGGGATGGTCGAGGAGCAGGTGGACCGCGTGGTGCCAGTGGACGGTCTCGATCTCGTTCCCCACCGCGGCGTTCGCAGCGAGGGCTTCCGCGAGATCGTTGCCACGCCACCAGCCGGTGATATCGATGGGGACCACGGGAGGCTCACCATCCTCGTCACCATCCGGGCCGGGTGCCACGTCCGCAGCGGGACCGGCTGTGGCCTCCGTGGGGATAACGACCCTGTAGTCGACTTCATCTGGGGTGAACATGCCGGACACATCGGCGACAGCCCCCTCTGCCGGTGCGGGCAGTGGGGCGACGGGTTCCGGGTTGATGAGCCTCTGCAGCGACGCGACGTGCACGGCGTGTTCCATGCCCGGGCGGGCGTCGAAGTGTTCGGCGATCGACGTTGCGAGAGTGAGGAACCAGGCTCGCGCCTCGGAGAGGGTCGGGCGAGTGAGTGTCTCGATGCCGGTCACCCACGGCAGGTTCTCACCCGCCAGCGTGACGTCCAGTCTGCGGTCCGTGGCACCAGGCAACCGGTCAATGAGTACGACGGCGGCGGCGGCGAGATTCAGCAGGTCCCGGTGGTCCTCGGCGCGTTCCCACCAGGGAAGATGGCGGATCAGGATGCTCTCCGCCCGCTCCAATCGTTCCGGGCGGCCAGCCGCACCGGAAAGCGCCAGATAACGAATGTGGTCAGAATGCTGCGCAAGATCACTCGCGTTTCTGCGGTAACGGCGATATCCACGGACGTGAGCGGACCACGCGCGGTCATCCGCCCCTGTTCGCAGCCACGGCTCAAGCATCTCGGTCAACAGCCCCTCGGGCTGTGACGAGCAACTGTTCTCCATCTCGGGGAGAGCAGCCTCGCCGATCTCCCGGGCGGTCTCCCACTCACCACGACTGGCGTGGTACTCGACCCGCTGTTCTGGGCTGCAGCCGACACAATCAGCGAGTTCGGAGTCCGGGAGGTCCAGCCACTCTGCGTAGGTATCTTCTACTCCACTCCCGCCGGTGTTCCGGAGGAAACCCAGGCGCCGCATCGCGACCGCACGCCCCGGATCCCCCAGTTCCCGGTAGTATTCCGCCATCAGATCCAGGAGAGAGCGGTACTGTGCCACGGGTACGTCAGGGTTGTTCGCCACCGCAGACAACACGTACTTCAGATTCCAGGCGTGCTTGTGATGGAGTTCGGTGCTGAACAGGTCGGGGCGGTGGGACCGCATCTCCTCAACGTAGGAGAACGGGGCGATACAGCGGTAGTTCCGC
The DNA here is from genome assembly GCF_041357695.1 of Corynebacterium sp. CCM 9204. Taxonomy (NCBI): domain Bacteria; kingdom Bacillati; phylum Actinomycetota; class Actinomycetes; order Mycobacteriales; family Corynebacteriaceae; genus Corynebacterium; species Corynebacterium sp. CCM 9204. The sequence continues at coordinate 253,094 of NZ_JAUERX010000003.1, read as the reverse complement.
CCGTCCATGCAATAGGCCGTACACAGTTCGGCGTGACAAATCAGCGCTTCTTCAAGCCGCTCACTGTCGACGGCAAGTTGAGCTGCCTCCGCCCAGAGCTCACTGCAGGTACTTCCCCACGGTGTGCTGTCGGCACGGTGCATGAGAAGGCGAAGTTCATCATGCTGATTATCAGAGTCAGTCATGGGTTTTCTCCTGTATTGTCGGGTAGTTGATTCATACACTGCCGCCGTCACCGAGTGATGCACTGATCAACTCGGTGAAGAGATTGGAGGACCAGGCCCGCACCTGGGCGTCCATACGGTGTCTGCCGCTCAACAGAGCCTGGACGTAGAATCCTCTGACCGAGGATTCAACGACGACAGATCGTCCGCCACCAACCGCGGCACCCGCAAGTTGGTGGATGATCGCGGCATTGGCGTTCAGGATCAGTTGGGGCGCATGATCATCAGATTTTTCCGGATGCATGAGATCAACCAACCCCGCGAACAACCCCTCGGTACGGCGCTGACGCTCCTCAAGCGCCCGACCTGCGGCGTCCGGATGCGGCAGGAAAAGCACAGGCATCGTGGCCGGAAGGAACTTACGTACCACGATATTCAACTTTTGTCCCTCAAGTGCCTGCTCCGCCGCATCAACCAGGGGGATCAACGCCGCCTCCGTCCCCAGCTCAACATTCTCGAGCACACCGAGAACATCGCGGGGATCAAGTTCAGCGATGTCCTCCTCCGGGCGATCTAGCCGGACCTGATCGATGACCTCTTCATCGTAGGAAAAACCAGCATTGACGATACAGAGATCATTAGCTTCGGCCACTGGGCGTAGTGCGCGGAAACGATCATCGGTGGCGGTATACGCAATCCTCCCGTATCGGTCCAAAACCTCATCGAGGGTGAGCATCCCGAGAGAAGTGGTGAAGGGAACGCTGGAGGCGACGAGCGTCCGGGTCTCCGCGTCGGTCACGGCGAGCGCCTTCAGACCGGTGAGGTGGAGGGCGAGGAACTCCCGGAATCGCGCGGGTTCCTTATCCGCGAGGGTGTTCATCCAGTTCCGGACCGCAGCGCCGATACCGTCCCGGGTTTCCTCCAGCAGTTCATCATCGAACAGCCCCTCCCGGGAGGCCGTCGGTTTGAGATGCTCGGCGTCGGCGACTACACGGACAAAGTACGCCCACTCCGGCACGACATCATAGGCCCGGTCGGACAGCAGCATCCTGCGGAGGTACACGCGGTGGTGCTGTTCCTGGCCAGGATGCCCCGCTCGTGCGGACACGAACGCGATCCCGTGGAGACCTGCCGCGGGAACGTCGAGGGGAACCTGGTCGAAGGGGTCGAAGCCGAATTCGTCGCGGCACCAGCGTGCGGCGGCGGCATGACTCATCTCCCAGGGCGCGGTGGTCTCGCTGAGGCACTCCGGTTCCGCTCCTCTGCGGGCGAGCGTGACGGTGACCGGAAGATGACTGCCGTAGGACACGATCCTGCGTCGCAGTACCTCATGCTCGGCGTGCCGTTCTCCCGGCATGACTTCGAGAGTCACGGTGGTGCCAGGGCCGACGAGCTCGGGTGGGATTTCATCGTCGGTGACCACGGTCGAGGACCATGTTCCATCGTTGGACCCGCACCAGCGCACCGGTTTTCCCGGAGTCGTCGCGGAGCGACTGTGCACGGTGATCTGTGGGGAGATCATGAAGCAGGACAGCAGTCCGATACCGAACTGCCCGATGAAGTCGCTGCGGGACATCCCCCATTCATCGCGTTTCGATGAGGCACCGATGGTGGCGAGCAGCCCCTCCGCTTGTTCCGGGGTCAGGCCGACGCCGGTGTCGGTGACGCTGATCGTGGTGCCGTCGGTAATCACACGGATCTCTGCGGGGCAGTCCGGGTCGATGGCCCGGTGCGCGGTAATCGCGTCGACCCCATTCTGCAGAAGCTCCCGGATGAAGACCTGGGGCCCGGAATAGAGGTTCCGGCTGAGGATCTCGACGATCCCGCCGAGATCAACCTGGAAGTTGTGGCTTTCGGCGCGTACGTCATCGGGCTGACTCATGGATCGTTCGATACCTTTCTCGGACGGTCTCTGTTGACTGAACCAAGAATACGGTTTCCCCATGGAATGCAGCAGGCCCGGCCCTCCTTTCACCGAACTTCGGACGTTCGGTGTAGTGGGGCCGGGCCTCTGCCGGTGTCAGGCGTTCGACCTAGTGATGATGACCTGCCTGAGAATCCTCTTCCTCGGCGGGCTTCTCCACGACCGATGCCTCGGTGGTGAGCACCATACGGGCGACGGAGGTGGCGTTGACCACTGCGGAGTGGGTGACCTTGACGGGATCAATGATGCCCGCCTCAATGAGGTTTCCGTATTCGAGGGTGGCGGCGTTGAAGCCTTCACCATTCGGCAGTTCGGTGGTCTTGGCGACGACGACGGAACCGTCGACACCGGCGTTCTCTGCGATCCAGAAGGCAGGCTTCACCAGTGCCCGGGACAGCGCCAGGACACCAACCTTGGCGTCCCCCTCAAACTCCTCAGCGTAGACCTTGAGTTCGTGGGCGATCTGCACGAGTGCGGAACCACCGCCAGCGATGACACCTTCTTGCGCAGCCGCACGAGCGGCGTTGATGGCGTCCTCGACGCGGAGCTTGCGCTCGCTGACCTCGGTCTCGGTGGCGGCGCCGACCTTGATGACGGCGATACCGCCGGACAGCTTCGCCAGACGCTCCTGTGCCTTCTCCCGATCCCAGGACGAGTCCGTGGACTCGATCTCTCGACGGATCTGGCCACGACGGTTCTCGACCGCTTCCGAGCTACCCGCGCCGTCAACGATGACGGTGGAGTCCTTCGTCACCGTGATGCGGCGTGCGGACCCCAGCGAATCGAGACCGATCTCGGAGAGGTTGATGCCGACCTCCGGATCGACGATCGTCGCGTCAGTGACGACGGCGAGATCATCCATGAACGCCTTGCGACGGTCACCGAAGTACGGGGACTTCACGGCGACGATCTTCAGCGTCTTCCGGATCGAGTTGACCACCAGCATCTGCAGTGGCTCACCCTCGATGTCCTCGGCGACGATGAGGACCTGCTTGCCGGAATCGACGATCTTCTCCAGAACGGGGAGGAAGTCGGGCAGGGAGGAGATCTTGTTGCGTACCAGGAGGATCAGTGCGTCATCCAGGATCGCCTTCTGCGCATCGATGTCGGTGATGAAGTACGGAGAGAGGAAGCCCTTCTCGAAGGAGATGCCCTCGGTGATGTCGAGGGTGGTGTCCATCGACTGGGACTCCTCAACGGTCACGACACCGTCCTTGCCGACCTTCTCCATCGCGCCGGCAACCATCTCGCCGACCTCCGGGTCACGGGAGCTGACCGTCGCGACATTCGCGATGTCCGATGTGGAGGCGACTTCGTTCGCACGCTCCAGCAGCAGCTCGACGGTGCGCTCAGCACCGGCCGCGATGCCGCGGTTCAGCTCGATGGGGTTGGCACCGGCCGCGACGTTACGCAGCCCCTCCCTGATGAGGGCCTGCGCCAACAGCGTCGCAGTGGTCGTACCGTCACCGGCAATGTCATTCGTCTTGACCGCGACGGACTTCACCAACTGGACTCCGAGGTTTTCGAAAGGCTCGTCGACGTCGATCTCGCGGGCGATGGTCACACCGTCATTGGTCACGGTCGGGCCACCGAAGGGCTTGTCCAGCACGACGTTACGGCCGCGCGGGCCGAGGGTGACCTTGACCGCGTCAGCCAGAGTGTCCACGCCGGCCTGGATGCCCTTCCGGGCTTCCTCGTTGAATGCGATCAGCTTAGCCATGAAAAAACCCTCTTACTTGGTCACGACGGCGAGAATGTCACGGGCCGAGAGAATGAGGTACTCCTCGCCCGCGTACTTGATCTCGGTGCCGCCGTACTTGGAGAAGATGACGGTGTCACCCTCGTTGACGTCCAGCGGGATGCGGTCGCCCTTGTCATCGAAGCGGCCCGGGCCGACGGCCACGACGGTGGCTTCCTGCGGCTTCTCCTTGGCGGAGTCCGGGATGACCAGGCCGGATGCGGTGGTGGTCTCAGCTTCGTTGATCTGGACGAGAATCTTGTCCTCGAGGGGCTTGATGTTGACGTTCGCCACGATGAATTCCTCCATGTGCTCGGGAAGTTGAATGTGATTGTGCCGGTTGAGCTTGCCCAGCACAGCCGTCGTCGCGGGTGAACAACTGTGTGTCAAACAACCTACTGGCACTCTACCCTCGCGAGTGCCAGCACTCAACCGTGTGGGGTGCCACCGTGGTTCGATCACCCACCTCACGCACTCCCAGACGAAGACCCGACTCTAGCCGACAACTCAACACCATCCCCGGGATAAACCCGAACCCACCTGCGATCAGTACCGGTTCGCCCGGCGGAGTCCGTCACCGTCAACGTCACCTCATACGTTCCGGGGCGCTGCCACACATGCTCAACGTAGTCATCCGCCGGGATGACCGCGCCAGTGCCGTCCCCGAAATCCAGATACTGGCGTACAGGCCCCCCTGTGAATACCCGGGAGAGCATTCCCGTCAACCCCGCGGTTCTGCCGGAGAACCAAATCCCCGGAGCATCAAGGACCGCATTGGGGGCCATCGCAATAGTCTCGAAGGCCGCAAGCACCGCACCGGACACCCCAGCCGACGAATATGAAAAAGTGCGCTCCCCCACCGAGACGGTGGCATCCCCGACCGTGATCATCTCCCGCACCAGCTTGGAATCCGGCGCGGAAACAGCAACGCTATCCCCCGTAAGCAGACCAGACGGGTGCAGCAGGGCGGACAGCAACTCAGAAGTGTCCCGGGTCGGGGACACAAGCCACCGAACCTCACCATCCCGACGCACCGCGATCCCGATCCGCGCATCCGGATGCGAATCGGACACTTCCCGCACAATCCGCGATGCCCCGCGCGCAAGATCAGCGAGCACCACCGGATCCTCCGTATCCAAGATCAGTACGCCCTCCACCGGGCGTGTCACCGACGCCCGTCCAGCCCCGGAGATTCGCTCCTGCGCCTGCGCCGTCCAATCGGAGAAGGCATCCACGACAGCACGGTCCGCGCTCGCTTCACCGGGAAGATCCGTGAAATAACTGAGATGCGTCTGCACCGACAGCCCACCAGGATCACAGAAGATATCATTCCGGTAGCAGTAGTCGATCCCGTCCTGCCCCGGTACGCTCAACCCCGGCACGGGAGCCTCCCACGGCGTCTGCGACAGCACCGCCCTCCCCGGAAGCAGGGGCGCACTGCCCACAGCGCGAGGCGATTGGCCATCACGAAGCGGATTGCCCAGGTAAAACACACCCGGAAGATACACGGAGTTCGACAGCGCATGCTCAGCAGCATTGAGCACCATCGCCCCCTGTGAATAACCGGCAGGAATCACCACCGGCTGACAGCCGGAACGCTGGAGATCACCGACACGCCGCACCACCGATCTTCTGCCCCGTTCAACGGATTCCAGCAGTTCATCGAATCGCCACGCCTCCACCGCCGGATACTCATCCAAATCCAGAGCAGACACGGTGAACCCGTGAAGATCAGCCCGTTCAAGCAGCCGGGATATTCCCGTGCCCTCCCACCCCGTCGACGGGCCCGCAGCACCCGGATACTCACGCGAACCTGTGTTTCCGACCCCCGAACCCCGGGCTGCCAAGACCATGGGGTCCGGACAAAACGGAACCACCGGATCCGACACGGTACCAGCCACTGCGGGACTCCCGGCCCCCACCATCCCCCAGGCCACCAACACCGCGCACACCGAACGGATCACTCTACTGCGGGACACGGAAACCTCCTCGGGATGGCGAATCATTCCCCCGCGATACTAGTGGGGAAACCACGCCATGCCGGGCTACCCGTTCCCCGCCTCAACATCCCGGCGAGCGATGTTCAGTACCGCACCGCGCCAGAGGGCGTATTCATCGGGTTCATCCTCCCGATAGTTGCGCACCGCCTGGATACCGCGCTCAACCTTCGCGATATCCTTCTCCGTGACATCCGCGCCGTCCGCGCCGATGAAGATGACCGGCCCACAGATTGCCGACACCGGATCGGTGAGGAATCGGGAGTTTCCTGTCGCGGCCTGGTTCCGGGCCATCGACGCCACCGGATTCGGCTCGGCGCCATTCGCTTTCGCCCCCGCCGAGTACAGCGCAGCCAAAGTCTCGCCGTCATCCTGGAACGCGACATAGACGCGGTCATTCTCCAAGTCTCCGAGGAAGCGGGCGGCCTCCTCGATCTCGAAGGTCAGGGTGCGGCTGGTCAGATCGGGGTAGACCAGGTAACCGATGCTCATGCGGGAGATACTCCAGGGGTTTCGTCGGGACAGACAAAAGTTCAACGAAGCCACGGTATCCCGTCCGACGCACCGGAAACGGCGGTGTCGGGACATCTTCCCCGACAATTCACCGGCGCGTACCCGGTTGTTTCCCGGGGTTACACCTGCGGGATCTCAACATCGAGGCCGGGGTCCGTCCCCGCCGACAGCTCACTCGGCCCAGCACCCGCAGCGATCCGGTGCGCGGCGAGAGCCGCGATCATCACGCCGTTATCTGTGCAGAGCTTCAGCTCCGGAACCCGCAGCTCGACACCAGCGGCACGGCAGCGTTCCTCCGCCAGTTCCCGCAGCCGGGAGTTCGCGGCCACTCCCCCGCCGAGAAGCAGCACCTTTGCCCCGACATCCCCGCACGCGCGCACCGCCTTCCGGGTGAGCACGTCGACCACGGCCTCCTGAAAGGACGCACACACGTCCGGCACATCAATGACCCGACCCTCGCGCTCGGCGGCCTCGACGTGGCGAGCCACCGCCGTCTTCAACCCGGAGAAGGAGAAGTCGTGGCGGGAATCATCGCGGCGCATCATGCCCCGCGGGAAGTCCACCGCCCTCGGATTCCCCTGCTTCGCCAACCTGTCAATGACCGGGCCACCCGGATACCCCAGGCGGAGCAGACGCGCAACCTTGTCGTAGGCCTCACCCGCAGCGTCATCAAGCGTGGACCCCAGCTCACGCATCGGCAGCCCGACGCCGTCAACCTCGAGCAACTGCGTGTGACCACCGGAGACCAGCAGCGCCACCGAATGCGGCAGGTCCCGGCCATCGAGTGTCGCCACCGCGACATGCCCGCCGAGGTGGTTGACCGCGTAGAACGGCACCCCCCACGCCGCCGCGAAGGCCTTCGCCGCGCTCGCGCCCACGAGCAGCGCACCGGCGAGCCCGGGGCCGATGGTGCAGGCCACGGCATCCGGGCGGTCGATGCCCGCCTGCCGGAGTGCCTCCCGGGTGACCGGACCGATCGACTCCAGGTGCGCACGCGACGCGATCTCGGGCACGACACCGCCGAAACGGGCGTGCTGATCCATCGACGAGGCGACGACGTCCGCGAGGATCTCCAGTTCAGGTGTCACCCCGGGACCGTGGGCGATGCGCACGATGCCGACGCCCGTCTCGTCACAGGAACTCTCGACGCCCATGACGATGGTGCGGCGGATCGTGTCGGCGTCGTTCTGTGCCGGTTCCGGAATGGTCGACGTGTTCACAGGTCGTGTCCTCACAGGTTGTCTTCGGTGGCCGTCCACGTTGATACGGGATCGCGACGCATGGTGTACGCGTCCGCACCGGACGGCTGATAGTAGTTGCGGCGCACACCCAGGCGGACGAAACCGTACCGCTCGTACAGGGTGATGGCCGGTTCATTGTCGCACCGCACCTCCAGGAACACCGGCCCGGAGCGTTCATCAGCGGCGGCGAGCATGGCCTCCAGCAGGTGGCGGCCGATTCCCCGGCGCTGGTGTGCGGGGTCCACGCCGATGGTGTGCACCTCGAACTCGGGGTCATCCGGAGGGCCGACCATGGCGAGGATCGCGTAGCCCACGAGCTCGCCTGTTCCCTCAGACATGGCGCCCGCGCCACCGGACTGATCCGCGCCCCCGGTCTCCACCGCCGCGAGGCAGAGGCAGAAAGGGTTGCCCATCTCCGAACGGAACGCCGCGGCACTCCACGGATCATCCCCGGGGAAGAGGATCTGCTCCAGTTCGGCGCACCGCTGCGCGTCGCTCGGTGCGAGACGCCGGATAATGACGGAACCCATCACAGTTCCACGTCCGGTACGGCCGGGCTGATCGGTTTCGGCTTCGGCGGCACCGCGTCCGGGCGCCGCAGGTAGAGCGGGACGATGGGCTCCGGTTCACGGGTCAGATCGGCGGCGCGGACGAGCGACACCGGCGACGGGGAGAGGTCGAACGCCGGGACCTCGGCGAGTGTACCGACGCGGAGCTTCTCCGCCAGGCCTCCCGGGACGCTGAGCGAACCGACGACACCAGCGAGTTGCACGACATCAGCGGGTTTGTTCACCGCCTGTCCCCCGACCCGGACAGGTACCCCACCGGTGTCAGTGCACTCGTAGCTGGCCCAGTAGACCTCCCGCCGACGCGCATCGGTGGCGACGAGAAGCCGGGGCTGTCCGGGATTCTTTTCCGCAAGCTGGATCGCAATCGAGTCCAGCGAGCACACACCGTGCACCGGAATACCGAGCGCTTCCCCGAAGGCGGTCGCGGTCGCCATCCCCACCCGCAGACCGGTGAACGGCCCCGGCCCGCACCCGACGACCACCGCGTCGAGATCCGCAGGCTTCACACCGGCCTCATCGAGACACTCCAGGATCGACGGCGTCAGACGCTCACCGTGCTGGCGGCAGTCCGGGAGGATGCGCTCTGCAACGGAAAAAAATCGAGCGGTCGACTGCGATTCCAACCCTGCACCGCAGTCACCGCCTGCATCAACTGTTATAGTTACGACCCCAATAACGGTAGTCGGAGTTGAGGTATCCAAAGCGATAATATACACACGGGAAGCATAGTCAAAATACCTCAAAATAGCTAAATCTGACCATAGAGAACCAGCCGTATTTTAGACTACACAATACCGTCGCCATAGACGAAATAAATTTGTGGAATCAAACTACGAGACCAGCACTACAAAAAGCCGGAACTCACATTAACACACTTTTCAAATCACATCCCCGAACCAACCTCAAGCAGTAGTGCCTTAATATTAAAAATCTATACCCTGTCAACAAAATGAAGGAAGGGTAATTTATTTAGACGGAAACTGGTTAAGATTTTAGAAAGCAACCGTGAAAGGATGATGAACTAATTGACCCGTCAACTTTCTATATAAAACCATACATTCTTCGTCAGTCAAAGTGCATATATAATCAATAATGGCACGATTTTTCTCTGGGCCACACGAAAACTGTCCGCGCCCGTAACCAATCAACTCCCCATTTGCAGAAACCATTTGAGACTCCCTTATCCAGACCTGCAGCTGATAGGGGAGCCTTTCAAAGTCATTTTTAACCCACTTCAGCAAAAGATCAACCAGCTCAAGAATTATATGACTTTGCCCACGCTGAAGCAGAGCCGTATCTGGATGATCAACGACATAAGTTTTTGTAATGAACTTTAGAATTTGAATCTCATGCCACGCTTGTTTCCCAACCATCACATGCGGCCCTCCTATCCAGAAAGGGATACGAGAAACTTCGAGTTCCTTGAGAAATCTCTCAACAAGATTAGAGGCCATTGAGTGAACATCCGCCTCCATAGGAACTCGGCGTTCGCCTAGGTAACTGTAGGTCAATCCTTCAAAAAACCGAGACAACGAGACCACGCCAAACACGAAGCAAGTAGGATCAAACCAACCATGATAATCCAGAGACAACTTCTTGGCGAGCTTGCCCAGTCCGGAATCTCTAAATATTACTTCTTCAGTTTTTCTTTCAATGCCGTTGAGCGATGAAACATCCTCATCTCTAGCAGCGCGATCATCAATCCCCCCAGGGTAATCCACCCCCTCTAGCGTTTTCTTGACCTCTTCTTTAGTGGTGTTAGGGGTTGTATCTAGACCTAGCAGCTCCAAATATTTCTCCATCTCAAAAAGAACAGCGTTGGGACTAAGGATCCCAGAGTAAATAAAATCCTCAATATCATGTACAGAATAAGATATATCGTCAGCCAAGTCCATAACGGAAGCTTCGAGTGTTTGTATCTCATCACCAACCGGAGACCATGATCGAATATCCTTTAATATGTGACTATTACTTTGATAAAAATTAAACTTATACCAGTGCTTTCTATAACTTGGGTCGCTTCGCAATGACTGTTCATGCTCTCCCTCTGGCCTCTTGGGCGCACGCGACCACGGATACTTCGTAATTGCCGCCAATGTAGCTACTGATAGGTCCATTCCTTGATAGTCAGCTTTTCTTAGCCTCCTTGTACTCACGATCCGTAAAGATTGAGCATTTCCCTCGAACCCATCCTCTAATTTGAGAATTTCTCGAGCAGCATCATCTAAAATCTTTTCGCCAATATGGCCAAAAGGCGGGTGTCCTATATCATGCGCCATTGCAGCAGCAACACATACGTCAACATCTAATCCCCCCAAAGAAGCCAGCGTATCTCTATTACCTTTGTCCATAAGTAGCTTTTCTGCCACCCCCTTTGCTATCTGGGAAACTTTCAACGAGTGAGTTAATCTATTGTGCAACAGTGGTCGGTCGCCAAACGGCGTCCAGACCTGTGTAACTCCACCAAGTCTGCGCCACGCTGCCGAGTAAAGTATCCTATCGACATCGCGCTGCGCTTCTGATCTTCCATCTTTGCCTGGCTTTTTACGACCACTTAGCTTCGATTCTTTCCCAGAAGAAGGTGACTCCTCAGATTTTTTTTTGCAGCCATCAACAGAAGGGGAAACTGAAAATACTCTTTTGTTTTCCTTTGGCTTCGCCATTGATAAAGCCCTCCTTCAAGTTATCTCTAAATGGGAAAATAACGAAGGTCTTGATCTATGTCGAATGAAACACGAACAAGAGCTCGATGAAGATCATGCTTCGAAAGAAATGGGAATTCACTACGCAGCGTGCCAAGCAAATCATCGAAGGTTTTACCCTTACCATCGAGGAGGTCTTGTATTTTGAAGCTAACTGCATCCAGGTCTATATTATTATGTTTTTGAACAACCCGAGCATTAAATGTCATTTATTCTCCAGAGTTTCCGAAAATAACAATTTTTGCGAATTTCAAGATACGCTATTTGAATTCACAGAAATTAAGTTTCTGAGTAAGTAGTAGATACTCGCCGTCGATCAAGCTCCCAAATAAGTCTTATTTAGAATTGATATTGTGGATGTTGTAGTTGATTTTTTATATTGCGTTCGACCTTTTCTTTGGTTGTTTTATGTAGCTCCGACAATGATCAGTTTCCGTTATTTTCATTTTATCCGATTAGCATCTCTTTCCTTTTCATAGTTTTTGTTCCCTTCGACGGTCTGTAGTACGAGAGCCCGTGCCATAAGCATACACCTGACTTTGAAGTTCTAGCGGGATTTCCCCACTCCCCACTCTACAAGCCGCGCCTCCGACTCCGGGTCCTCCCGCACGGCCGTTTCCCGGTCGAAGGTGACCTCGAGCCAGGTGTCGGCGAGTTGTTCCACCAGTCCTCCACCCCATTCGGCCACGATGACGGCGTCATCGAGTTCGGTGTCCAGGTCGAGGGAGTCAAGGGCCCCGAGGGCATCGACCTCGGCGTCGGGGTCCTCCCCGAACAACCGGTAGGCGTCGACGTGGATGAGGTCGGGGCCTCCGGTGAGTGAGCGGTGCACGCGGGCGATGACGAACGTCGGGGACGTGACCCGGCCCTTCACCCCCATCCCCTCCGCCAGGCCCTGGGTGAAGGTCGTCTTGCCCGCGCCGAGCGGGCCGTCGAGAATCACCACATCCCCCGCTTCGAGCGCTGCGCCGAGTTCCGCAGCGAACGCGCGGGTGTCGGCGGCGGTCTCCAGCCGGGTGGTTCCGGTGGTCGGGAACGTGGACTTCATCGGTCTTCTCCCACTGTGTGCTGCATGAGGGATACGGTCACTGCCCCACGTAGTCGCGGACCACGCGCCCGTGCGGGCGGCAGATGATCTCGTAGGGGATGGTGTCGAGGGCGCGTGCGAGATCGTAGGCGGTCATCTCACCCGAGGTACCGGGGCCGAAGATCACGGCCTCGTCCCCCATCGCGACTCCGTGCGGGTTCGATCCGAGGTCGATGACGATCTGATCCATGCACACGACGCCGACCTGCGGGTACCGGTGTCCGTTGATGGTGACCTCTATTGTGCCGGCCAGACCGCGGGCGAGCCCATCCGCGTATCCCATGGACACGACGGCGAGTACGCCTTTGTGCCCGGCGCGCCAGGTGAGCCCGTAGGACACTCCTTCGCCTTTGTCGACCGGTTTCACGACGGTGACGGTGGCGGCGAGTGTCATCGCCGGGCGTAGTCCGTTGTCCCATCCCGCAACGGGTTCCAGGCCGTAGAGCGCCAGTCCCGGTCGTACCATGTCAAAACCGAGGTCATCCCGGGTCAGTACTGCCGGAGTGTTCGCCAGATGGTTGACGCTCGGATTGAGTCCGGTTTCCCGGGCGGCCGCGATGGCGTCTTTGAGGCGTTGTGCCTGGGCATTGTTCTCGGGGTTTCCGGGTTCGTCGGCGCACGCCAGGTGCGAGAATATCCCGGTGACGTTGACGGCATCGTGCGCGTCGGCGAGCAGCCCGAATACTCCGTTCCATTCGCATCGAGGTACTCCGGCGCGGTGGAGGCCGGTGTCGGCTTTGACGGTGACCCGGGCGGTACGCCCACACGCGCGGGCGGCGGCGACGACGGCGTGGGCTTGCTCCACGGAGCTGACGCCGAGGTCGATGCCGTCAGAGATCGCGGCCCGGAGGTCCTGCTCGGGCGTCCAGATCCAGGACAGTATCGGTTGCGTGATGCCTGCCGCCCGTAGTTCGTGTGCCTCGGCGAGGGTGGCCACACCAAATTGATCGGCGCCGTTAGCGGCGATGGTTTGTGCGACTTTCGCTGCGCCGTGGTTGTATCCGTCCGCTTTGACCACGGCCATCAACTGCGCCGCACCCGCACGCTTCTTGAGCAGTCTGGTGTTGTACGCGATGGCAGCGAGGTCGATACGGGCGGTGAGCAAGTTCATGGTTGTCCATTCTGCCACGCGGGAAACTGGCTCTCGCGTTCACGTCGCCCCACTTGTCGACGCCCGTCCGTGCCCGATGCTGCCCGTTATCTAACGGGATTCACTGCCATCCGGACAACACCCCGGACGGCGGCGGCGATATCGCTGGACGGGACGGGACCGCCGCAGGCCCGGGCCGCCTCTCCGTGGACCTTCGCCGCGAGCGCGACCATCTCTGGGTCGGCGCGGTGGGCGATGGCGGCACCAATGATACCGCTCAGTACGTCCCCGGAGCCGGGTGTGGCGGCCCAGGAGCATCCGGCGTCGACGAGGAAACACTTTTCGGCGGTGGCGACAACGGTGACCCGCCCTTTGAGCAGGACGCAGCAGTTCAGTTTCTCCGCTAGAGCTCGGGCGGCGGCGATTCGGTCGGACCCCGGGGCGGTACCGGTGAGGCGTTCGAACTCCCGATCGTGCGGGGTGAGCACGGTGAATACACCCCGGTGCCCGCGGGTGGTGATCATGTCGGCGAGCTCCGCGCGGGAGGAGACGAGGGTGAGTGCATCGGCGTCGAGAAGCACCGGTAGGTCGGTGGCGAGGAGGTCCGCGAGAATCGTGGCCTCATCCTCCCCGGTTCCGGTTCCGGGCCCCACCGCCCACGCCTGTACCCGGCCCGCTTCGGCGATCGTCGGTGTGCCAATAATCTCCGGATGGGCGGTGATCACCGCGTCGTGGCAGCTTCCGGCGAAGCGAACCATCGGGGAGGTGGCACGTAGCGCCCCGGTGGTGGCGAGCACCGCCGCCCCCGGGTACTGCCCGGACCCGGCGTGGATGCCCACCACTCCCCCGGTGTACTTGTCCGAGGTACGACCGGGCCGCGGCCAGGCTGCGAGGTCCCCACGTTCGACGAGGCGGGCGTACGGGGTGTGGTTCTCCAGTTCCCGGTCGATCCCGAGGCCGTGGCAGATGACGGTTCCGCAGTGTTCCGCGCCGAACATGTGCACGGGTTTCAGTGCCCCGAAGGTGACGGTGTGGGTGGCGGGGAGATGGTCGTCGTGGGCGTACCCGGTCATCGGGTCGACACCGCTGGGGATGTCGACGGCGACGACGGTCGGACCGGTGTCCGGGTCTCCGGTGTCGCAGCCGCGGATGATCCGGGCCGCGTCCGCACCGTGCCCCCGCAGACCGCCGGATGCGCCGATTCCGACGATCCCGTCGATGATGAGGTCGGCATCCCGAACGTCTCCGGCCGGTTGTTCCCCGGGGGCACGCCAGCGGGCGCGGGTTCCGAGGAATGTGGACGCCTCCCCGTGCAGTGTCGAGCCGACGGGCCACACGGTGACACCCGCACCACGGCGGGCGAGTTCGGCGGCGGCGAACAGCGCGTCACCGCCGTTTCCCCCGGAGCCTGCGAGGACCAGAACCTTCGCGCCGGCGGCACCTGGGCTTCGACGGCCGCGCAGGATACGGTCGCAGTCCACCGCCAGAGAGTGCGCCGCACGCCTCATGAGGCCCCCACCAAGTTTCTCCAGCAGCGGTCGCTCGGCGGCACGGACGGTGTCCGGGATGTGGACGGGGATCATGGTTTCATCTCCTGGAAGGTGACGGCGATGAAATCCATGGTAGAACTGTTCATCCGACCTGCACCCGAGCCCGTCGCCGCTTCCGCGTGACGCGCGCCCCGGTGACGGCGAGTGCGCAGGCCGCGGCGACACCGACTCCGGCGACGAGCAGGATCGTCTCACTCCCACCGGAGGTACCGCCGGTGAACAAAGGCAGGGGATGTTCGCCCACCTGTCCCCCGATGAATGCCCCCGACGCGATGGCGATATTGAAGGCCCCGGAGTTGAGGCCGGATCCGGCTTCGGCGTTATCTCCTGCGGCGCGGAGCACCCATGCCTGGGAGACCACGGAGATCGCGCCGCCGAACAACCCCCAGGCGAGCATGACGAGCGCGGCGGACAGCGGTGAGCCGACGAACAGAGCGAAGGCGAGCAGGGCAGCGACGACTCCGGCGGGGATGATGACGACGGTGGCGTTGAGGGAGCGTTTCATCAGGGGCCCGGCGAGGAAGTTTCCGGTGAGTCCGGCGATCCCGAAGATGAACAGTTGGGTGCTGATCCCGGTGACGGGTACCTCACCGAGGTCCTGGAGTAGCGGTGAGGCGTAGGTGTAGGCGGTGAAGTGCGCGGTGACGAGGATGAGCGTGTAAGCCACTCCGAACTGGACACCACGCAGGCGGGCGGTCGCCGCGATGTCGCCCAGGCTGACCGCAGTGGTGGTCGTGGCCGCTGTGACGAGCAGGATCAGGCCAACCGCGATGAGGAGGGCGGCACCCGCCACAACGAGGAATGCTTCTTGCCAGGAGGTGCGTTCCCCCAGCCAGGTCGCCAGGGGGACGCCGAGTACGATGGCGGCCGCCGCGCCGGAGAAAGCGACCGTGAGTGCTTTCGCGGCGTCCTCTTTCGCGGCAACGCGGACGACGGTGGCACCGAGGAGCGCCCAGAACATGCCGAGAGCCACCCCGACGAGGATGCGGGAGGCCAGAAAGAATCCGGCGGTGGGAGAGAGCGCCGAGAGCACTCCCGAGATCGCGTTCGCGGCCAGTGCCCCGGCGAGAATGAACCGTCTGTCGGTGCGCCCGACGAGTTTCGGGGCGAAGATCGCGACGATTCCCGCAAGGATTCCGGGGATGGTGACGCCCAGACCGACCGTGCCGTGGGAGGTGCCGAGGTCATCGGCGACGAGGGTCAGGACACCGATGGGCAGTTCTTCCATCGTGGTCATCACAAAGATTCCCAGACCCAGCATGACGATTCCCGCCCAGGGGGTGCGGTCGGCGGTGTCGGACAACGTTGTCGATTCCTTTCCTCGGCTGGATCGCGCGCGAGTACGCCCCGCGGCCAGAGGTGGCGCGGGGCGTACCGTGACATCGCCGCGTGAGCCGCGACGGTCGGTGACGAAGGGGGAGACTACTCCACGGTGACGGACTTCGCGAGATTCCGTGGCTTGTCGATGTCATCGTTACCGCAGTGCCGGGCGATGTCGGCGGCGAGGAACTGCAGCGGCACGGTGGCGAGCAGCGGCTGCATAATTGATGAGGTTTCGGGAATGCGGATGAGCCAGTTCGCGAACGGCTCGACGGCGGTGTCCCCTTCCTCGGCGATGACGATGGTCTTCGCGCCCCGGGCACGGATCTCCTGGATGTTGGACACGATCTTGGAGTGCAGGACCTTCACCCCGCTGGGGCTGGGGACGATGACCACAACGGGCAGGTTCTCCTCGATGAGCGCGATCGGGCCGTGCTTGAGTTCACCGGCGGGAAACCCTTCCGCATGGATGTAGGCGAGTTCCTTGAGTTTGAGTGCGCCTTCCAGAGCAATGGGGAATCCGACACCACGCCCGAGGAACAGCATGGTGCGGATCGCTCCGAGAGCGTCTGAGATCTGCGCGACCTTCTCATCACAACTCAGTAGTTTCTCGATTTTCGCGGGGATTGCTTCGAGATCCTCCCAGATGTCCGTGATCTCGTCCGGGTACTTCGTTCCCCGCGCCTGCGCGAGTGCGAGGCCGACGATGTAGTTCGCGGCAACCTGCGCGAGGAACGCCTTCGTCGAGGCGACACCAATCTCTGGCCCGGCGTGGGTGTAGAGCACAGCGTCGGATTCGCGAGGGATCTGCGCGCCGTTGGTGTTGCAGACGGCGAGGACCTTCGCGCCCTGAGCTTTGGCGTGACGCACGGCCTCGAGGGTGTCGGCGGTCTCCCCGGACTGGGAAACGGCGATGACGAGGGTCCGCTTGTCCAGGATCGGGTCGCGGTAGCGGAACTCGCTGGCTACCTCGATCTCGACGGGGATGCGGACCCAATGCTCGATGGCGTACTTGGCGAGTAAGCCGGAGTGGTAGGCCGAACCGCAGGCGACGACGTACACCTTGTCGAGGTTGCGTAGATCATCGTCCGTGAGGCCGTCCTCGTCAAGCCGGATGCGCCCGTCGACGAAGTGCCCGGCGAGGGTGTCGCGTACAGCGGCGGGCTGCTCGTGGATCTCCTTGATCATGAAGGAGTCGTATCCGCCCTTCTCCGCTGCGGCGAGGTCCCAGTCGATGGTGAAGGGCTTGCCTTCTGCCGGGCTACCGTCGAAGTTGAGAAGCTCGTAACCATCGGAGTTGATGACGACGACGGTGTCCTGCCCGAGTTCCACGGCCTCACGGGTGAACTCGATGAATGCGGCGACGTCGGAGCCGAGGAAGGTTTCGCCTTCCCCGACTCCCACCATCAGCGGGGTCGAGCGGCGTGCAGCGATGATCTCACCCGGGTGGTCCGCGTGGGTGAAAAGCAGGGTGAACGCACCCTCCAGACGGTTCAGCACCGCCAGGACACTGGCCCGGAAATCACCGGCGGTTTCCCCGTTGTTGTACGCCTGTGCAAGTAGGTGCGCGGCGACCTCGGAATCGGTGGATGAGAGCATCTCGATGCCATCGCGCTCAAGCTGTTCCCGGAGTGGGGCGAAATTCTCGATGATGCCGTTGTGCACGATGGCGACCCGACCGTCGAAGGAGACGTGAGGATGGGCGTTCTCATCGGTGGGGCGCCCGTGTGTGGCCCACCGAGTGTGCCCGATGGCGGTATGACCTCCCAAATGATCGCGCCCGGTCTCCGCGATCTTGTCCACCAGATTCGCCAGTTGCCCGGAGCGTTTGACGGCCTGCAGGCCGCCGTCGTCGCCGATGACCGCGATCCCGGAGGAGTCGTACCCGCGGTACTCCATCCGTCGCAGTGCCTCCAGCACCACATCGAGCCCCTGCTGCTTACCTACATATCCAACGATTCCACACATGCGATCAACAGTAGTGGAGAACAGTCCCCGGTCTGGCCCGCATGTGTATCAATGCCCCTTTCTTCTGTCACCCCGGCGTCCCCTCGCCGTCTCCGTGCATCACCCGACCTCGGCCGAACATTGTGAATGTGAAGAATATGGTGATGTGCGACCGTGAACTATCCTGGGGAGCGTGGCTCAGAAACTGAAGAAGCAAATGTCCAAGTTGTCTAGGCGCGGACCGCACCGAGTGATGGTCGGTAATCTCGACGTCGCGGGTGTCCCTGGCAAGCTATACACCCCCGCCGAGGGAGATGGAATCCCCGGTGTCGTGTTCGGGCATGACTGGATGACCGGTGTCGACAAGTACCACCGGACATTGCGGCACCTCGCCAGTTGGGGGATCGCGGTGGCCGCGCCCGACACCGAACGGGGGATGATCCCGGATCACCGTGGCTTGGTCGCCGACATGGAGACCTGCCTCCAGATCCTCGGCGGAGTGAAGCTCGGCGCCGGAAAAGTGACCGTCGCCCCCGGAAAACTCGGCCTGGCCGGGCACGGAATGGGGGCCGGCTGCGCGATCCTCGCGGCCGTGGACCGTTCCGCAGTACATGCGGTGGGTGCACTCTATCCCGCCGCCACGAGTCCATCCTGTGAGGAAGCAGCGAAAGCCATGACCGTCCCCGGTCTCATCGTCGGCTCAGGGCGGGCATTCCTCATCGACGCCGGAAGCCCCGCAAAGATCGCCGCGAACTGGGGCAGTGACGATGTCGTGTACAGGACGGTGGACAAAGGAACCCAGTTCAGTTTCCCTGAGCGCATCCGCACCAATCTTCTGATCGGGGTTGGTCTTCCGAAATTCTCCGCGCAGGAGGCGGCCCGTGCACTACTCACCGGTTTCCTTCTCCACCAGTTGGGCGGCGACAAGAACTTCGCCGAGTTCTCCGACCCGGAGGCTGACCCCGGGAAGCGTGTCACCGGGTACACCGCAGAGGAAGTAGCGGAGGAAGCCGAGTCCCCGATCTCCTGATCGTCGGGTGGTGATCCGGAAAACCGTCATCCCCACCCGGTACGGTACACAGGGTGGGCGCGCCAGCCTCCGATGGAAACGCCACATCCCGTCGACCTCGGTTCGGCGCGCTCCCGTCAGTAGAAGAAGAACAACACCATCATCCCGAGTCCCCCGAGCACCTTGAGGGCCTCGAGAATGAGTAGACCGGCCATGACGATGGTGACCCCACGGAACCAGCTTCTGCGCCGCTCCCGTTTCCGATTCTCCACCGGTGGAACACCCCACTGCTTCACGACGACGTCGTCCGCATTCACCCGGTACAGGGATGCAGCCGTCTCGCGGATCGCCCGCTCGTACACGTCAGCATTGAGATACCTTCCATCGACCCTGGCTGCGAGCACTTCCTCCGCCAGGGGAGGAACCCCGTTCACTGTCGTGGCTTCCTGCGCGAGCTTGCCGAGCAGATCGAGGAGCGAGCCCGCCCCTTTGACTGGAATCCTGGGGCCGTCCGGGTACTCCCTGTTCGGGATGCTGACCGTGTATTCGGAGAGCACGCTGTCGAAGGTCTCGTCTAGCGGCATCGTCAGCCTTTCGTGGTGGTTGTGGTTGATCCACCCAATTGCACGGGGAGGTGGGCTGCACCCCCAGTATTGACAGCACTGCGCGCCTCCCACACTATAGCAGTGGAGCTACCCAGAACCAGCTACGCGGACCACAGGCACATTTCAGCCGGGTGGTTCGGGAACACGGCTCTTAGGGATCAACTCACTCAAGAGCACCCGCGCCGCCGCTACACCATCATCGGGGGCATGTGTCCACCGCTGCAGGCCCGAGCGCTCTGCAGGTTTCCCGAACTCAAGCACCCGATCCCGGAGGTGTCAGCTCCATCCCCGGCGGAGCACGCCCCTGGTTGCAGCCCGTGACCGGGGGATGGCAGCGGGAACGGTCTTTTTCGCAGGATCCGGTACCCGGGGGCCACCGGCGCTCCGCACGCCGGATGGCGGTTCCCCGTCCCGGTGCCTTTCCCGCGCTTTCTTTTCTGCCGCTTCACGCGCCGAGCGGTGGACCCGGTCGAGCGCCTTCTCAAATTCGGTCAACCGCTGTATGGAGCGTTGTTCGAACTGTGCGATGAACCGGTCGAATTCGTCACTCACCACTGCCCCGCTTTCCGGGTGGTACCTGATGTTCCCTCACCGGATCGGAAACCACCGTCATGCTTGGACCCTGGTGCGGGGGGCTCGGGAGTTGGTACCGGCTGAGGCTTCTTCTCAGGCACCGGCTCCGGTTCAGACGCCGACATCGGTCCGGGTTGCGGTACCGTTTCCGGGACTGGGGCGGACACCGGCTCCGGCACTTCCCGGGGTTCAGGGCAGGGGGTCGTGTCAGTTTCACTCTCCGCGACGGGATCCGGCTCCGGCCCGCACGCCACATCACCACATTCTTCCACCGCGCAGTGCGCGAGTTCGACGAGTATCCCGACACTAATCAATGCGATTCCCAGACCGACCGCACCGAGAATTCCGACACACGGTTCCGGGGTGACACTGACTTCCGGTGCGGTGGCGGAGAACCCTCCAGAAGCTCCCACAGATGACTCAGCGGTTACCACGGAACTCGACTGCACCTCATCGACTTCGTGTGAACCCGCACAATAGTGGTCATTGTCGAAGTGTGCCTCCGCTGCCGGTGGCAGCGGAACCGGGGGCGCACCCGCGACGGCTGCCTGCCCGGTCATCAGATGGTTAAGCCCCTCGCACATCGTCTCATCACGATCGACGCAGAGTGCCCAAATCTCACGGGCACATTCATCGACCAGTACCGCTGCTGCTCCCACGAGTTCCCGGAAACACTCCCAGTCCCCGTCACCATGTGCGATGTCAATCATGTTGACTTGCGCCCTGATGGCAGAGAGCGTCGCCCGCACAGTCACCCCCGCTACTTCACCGGACATCCGGCACAGTATCGCGTTCGCCGACATCGCCCGCAAGGTTTTGGCCAGTATCTCATCCTGTGCGACGCAGTGCGCCCGAAAGTCATCGACGAGAAGCCCGAGATGTCGGGCGATGACTCCACCCAGTCCTTCCTCCCCGAGTACACTCGCCGCCGTAGCGAACCTGGCGACGATTGCTCCCGGATCTGTCTTCCCTCGGACCGCTGCGGCAGTGTCCAGGACAACCTGCGGCTCAAAACCTGCGATGGTTCCGGTGTTCTCCGCCAGTTCTTCCGGTGTCACCTGCGGCCCGGACCAGGTGCCCCGTGCTGCGGTACGAAGATCAGCGACCACCTCACAGTAATTCTCCACCGCCACCTGGAGCATACGTGCACCGGTACCGGCATCCTCGAACGTAGTAGCCGTTCCGTCCTTCACTGGAGGCGTCCCTTCAACTGGTCACCGAATGCCTCGTCCTCGGCCACCATCAAATCGATCTGTTCCAGAGCAGCCACTGTAGCCGCTCTGATGGCCTCCAGCCGGTAGGCGGTAGCCTGGTGCAGCGCCGTAAGGTGCCGGTCCAGTTCCCCCGCGAAGTCCCCGAACCCCCGGCCCAGGTTCCCCCCCACCGGTGCGGGCGACGCTGACATGTGCTCCTGCTGCTGCTTGACTACCTCGTCCAGGAGCTCCCTGAGCTTTTCGACGGTACTGCTGTCGACGTACACAGATGCCGTGGTGCTCGTCACCTGCGCACCGGGAGAGTAACCGTTTTCCACGTTCAGACCTCATTCTTCGGTGCCCTGCTCCGCGCCGGAGAAGCTCGTCGGGGAGGGCGAGGGGTTCCCATCATCATTGTTGATTCTTAGACCGGGAACGAGCACCGAATGGTTCCCACAGGGATCCGGTTTGCGGACACGCTGGTACGAGAAACCATGAAAAATACAGTGACCTGCACAAAAGGAAATATATCTCCTCAGCGTGGGGGTATTTTCAGGGGTATTCTCGGCCAGTGGCGGAACGACCACCTCAAGTGGAACTGATCAGACCTCGGCGACGACTGCGGCCAGTCGCCCAGCCACCCGGCGCGCTGTCTCCGCATCAGCAGCCTCAACCATGACCCGGTAGAGTTCCTCAGTCCCGGAAGGACGAAGGAGAACACGCCCGGTACTTCCGAGTTCCCCCTCTGCGGCCGTAATCGCTTCCGAGACCCGTGTGTTCCCGGAAATCGTGGTCTTGTCCGACACGGGAACGTTGATGAGAACCTGCGGTAGTACCTTCATCGCAGCGGCAAGATCTTTGAGGGACTTTCCGGTTTCCGCCATCCGTGCCATGAGTGCGAGGCCCGTCAGGGTTCCGTCACCGGTGGTCCCGTAGTCGGGGAGGACAATGTGGCCGGACTGTTCACCGCCAAGTGAGAATCCGCCGGCATTGAGATCAGCGAGAACGTACCGGTCCCCCACCTTGGTGGTACGCAACGTGATACCAGCTTCCTCCATCGCGATCTTCAGACCGAGGTTGCTCATCACCGTGGCGACGAGCGTGTTCTTGCGCAACTCACCGTTCTCCTTCATGGCAATGGCGAGAATAGCCATGATCTGGTCCCCGTCCACGACGGTCCCCTCCGCATCGACGGCGAGACAACGATCCGCATCACCGTCGTGAGCGAGACCAATATCCGCTCCGTGCTCGATCACGGCCTGCTGCACCTGGTCGATGTGTGTGGAACCGCATCCGTCATTGATGTTGTAGGAATTCGGTTCATCATGGATAGCGATGACTTCAGCACCAGCGGTTCCATAAGCCAGCGGCGTGACTTCGTGTGCTGCGCCGTTGGCGCAGTCGACGACGACCTTGATGCCCGATAGATCACGGGCGATTGACCGCGACAGGTGCTGCAGATACCGTTCTTGGGCGTCATGCGCCTCCTCGAGAACTCGACCGATCCCGTGCCCGGTGGGGCCACCTTCCGGCAGACGTGCCATGGCCGCCTCAATCTCATCTTCAACCTCGTCTGCGAGCTTGTGCCCGCCAGCAGCGAAGAACTTGATTCCGTTGTCCGGCATGGGGTTGTGCGAGGCCGAAATCATCACGCCCATATCGGCACCGTAGTCATCGGTCAGGAAAGCCACGGCCGGGGTCGGCAGGACACCGACCCTGAGCACGTCGACTCCTTGGCTCGCCATGCCCGCCGCGAGAGCTGCGGCGAGCATCTCCCCCGACACCCGCGGGTCCCGTCCGATAATGGCCATCGGGCGCCTTTTGGAGGTGCGGTTTTCCTTGGTGAGGACATGTGCTGCGGCAACACCGAGGCGCAGGGCCAGATGAGCCGTCAACGCCTTGTTGGCGAGTCCGCGTACGCCGTCAGTTCCGAAGAGTCGAGTCATGTGTCCATTATGCCCGCCCACCGACACCGGAAGGTCAGCCGGGGTTTTTCTCCGGCGAACAGGCCATCAGAAGGCACGGATCACCGCAGATGAGAGTGGTGCTGCTGCACAGCCAGCCCTCCCCTGATTCCCGCGACGCCCTGCACCGGGAACGGCGAAAGCCGCCGTTCCCGGGAAAGGAAACGACGGCTCGCACCGTACCCTCGGTAGACGGGGCATGGATCCGGGGAAAAGATCAGCGCTTCGAGTACTGCGGAGCGCGACGGGCCTTGTGCAGACCAGCCTTCTTGCGCTCGACGGCACGGGCGTCACGGGTGAGGAAGCCCGCCTTCTTCAGCGCATCGCGGTCAGCCGGGTTGTAGGCGATGAGCGCACGAGCGATGCCCAGCCGGAAAGCACCCGCCTGACCGGTGGGGCCACCACCGTGCAGGTTGGCGTGGATGTCGAACTGACCTTCCCGGTCGATCAGGGCGAGCGGGGCCTTGATCAACTGCTGATGCAGCTTGTTCGGGAAGTACTCTTCCAGGGAGCGGCCGTTGCAGAAGAACTGGCCGGAGCCGGAGGTCATACGCACACGCACGATGGCGCGCTTACGGCGTCCGACGGTCTGGATCTGGTGATCCAGCTCAGCGGGAGCAACCGGGGCATCCATGTCGGTTTCGGTCGCCTCGGGAGCGATCGCGTCGCCGATCGTGGTGGTGAACTCCTCGGTCGCTGCCTGCGCGGCGGCGATGTCGGAGGCCTCAGCGGCCTGGGGCTCGTTGGTGTTGTTCTCGGTCACTGGGCCACCTGCTTGATCTCGTAGGTCTCGGGCTTCTGGGCAGCGTACGGGTGCTCGGAGCCGGCGAAAACGCGCAGCTTCTTGACCGACGCACGGGTGAGCTTGGTGTGCGGCATCATGCCCTCGATCGCCTCGAAGACGACGCGCTCGGGGTGCAGCTCCATGGAGCGACCCAGGGTCATGGTCTTCAGACCACCCGGGTAACCGGAGTGGCGGTAACGGAACTCACGGTCCCGCTTGTTCGACGAGATGTGGACCTTGTCGGCGTTGATGACGATGACATAGTCACCACAGTCGACGTTCGGCGCGTAAAGGGGCTTGCCCTTGCCGCGCAGCAGGTCAGCGACGTGCGTGGCCAGACGGCCGAGCACCACGTCGGTGGCATCGATGACATACCACTTACGGGTGATGTCACCGCTTCTCGGGTGGTAAGTAGACAAAATGACTCCTTTGAAGAGCGTTGTGTCGAAAACTGCCGGCCACGAATCAACATGCGGATGGTCGGATACGGCGGCCGGTGGAGACCCGTAGCGACCCGCTGTCCCCCGAACAGCAATCCCGTATCCCTCCGGCGAAACCGGAACAGGAGGAACGCGATGATGTCAACAGGGGACTCCACACACAGACACATCAGCTTAGGGGATGGAAGCAGAATCTCCAACCCTTAACGTCGTACCACCATTGACGATGCCGACACCAGGCAGGTGGTCCGGGCATACCCGCACACGAAAGAAAAAGAAGCCGATCGTGGCGCGGTGTCATCATCTCTTCCCGGTTACACCGGACACAGGAGCAGCCACCCATCCCGACTGCGGGACCGGATGAGACGCCCACGCCCACGAGGTCTCCATGACAGTGCTGGGGGACACCGGAGACCGGACGTGGTCAGGACCTCTCTCCCGGGCCAGGATGAGACGGGTGCAAAGCTGGGCCACGGATGCACCGCGACCGGGAACGGGGAGCAGCACCGGAGCGGTTCTCCGCTCCACGGATGTTCGTGGAGACTAATCAAGGGACGAGAACCATCGGTGACGCAGATTCGGTATCGGGGATCCGACAGGCGACGTGTGGTTGCACAGGGGCGCATCGGATCCGATGGACGGGAATTTCATGGGTTGAACAGATTTTTCGTGGCGTCACCTCCCTCAACACCCCGGGGACCAGAAAGAAACACCGTCAGCTCCAGCTCGCGGCCGCACGACGGTTAATGTCACTCATACGGTCATTCCCCTCCCCCACTGTTCGCGCAATCGTATCGAGAATGACAGTGAGTTCATGGGCGGCGTTGTCCCATTTCTGCTGGGCGGCCTGGTATTCAGCGGCCGAGTCTCCCTCCCAGGTCTCGGTCATCGGGCGGATCTGACGTTTGATCTCTTCCAGTTGCTGGCTGATACGGCCGGATGTCGCGCGGATGTCCCCGACAACAGTGGCGATCTCACCGAACTGGTAACGGATCATGGATTCCATACTTGTTTCCTTTGTTTGTCTCGTGTTCGACCGGGTACCTAGAGCTGCAATCCGGCGACATCGGTTCGGCGGAGGGCATCTGCGTTCTGGGCTTCGACGTTCTCGAAGGCTCCGGCGTTACCGCGGAGGTTCTCGGAGATGCTCCCCAGGGATTCCTGGAGTTTTACGGCTGCGGTGTTCCACCGACCCATGAGCTCATCGAAGGACACCTGCGCAGCGCCGTCCCATGATCCACGAACCTGTTCGACCACCGAGCGGAGTCGCCCAAGCTCATTACGAATGTCGTCATTCGTCGCATCGACGTTGGCTGCCGCCTGTTTCATCACAGCGGCTTCGGTACGGAATATCTGACTCACTTCTAGCCTTCCTGGTTGTGTGGGTTGCCTGGAACACGACCCATGCGTTCTCCGTTGTCACCCGGAATCCGGGGAAAAAGCAGTCCGTTGTCCACCATGGCGGGCCTGTTCTGCTCTTTCACCATGGTGAGACCCGT
The DNA here is from genome assembly GCF_041357695.1 of Corynebacterium sp. CCM 9204. NCBI lineage: Bacteria > Bacillati > Actinomycetota > Actinomycetes > Mycobacteriales > Corynebacteriaceae > Corynebacterium > Corynebacterium sp. CCM 9204. The sequence continues at coordinate 227,185 of NZ_JAUERX010000003.1, read as the reverse complement.
CCGAGGCCTTCACGGTTCCCTCATTCAGGAGAAAATTCAGGAATTTCTTCTTTTCGCAGGCCAACGCTGTCCGTGGCCATACGGCAGATCGCCCGCTGTGAGACTGTGGAGGAGATACGGGTATGGCAGCCCACACTCATCTGGTGCCCGTCCTCGACCCAGGTGATCCACTCCACGAAAGACCCGTCCCCCGGGGACTCCCGGTAGGTGACCACCTCAGCTCCGGGTCTCCGTCCCGCACGGTCGGAACGGTGCAAAACAGGGTCTGTCTCCACTTGCATCGACACCTCCTCGAGAACGATCCCCGGGGGAGTTCCGAGCAGTGGATCCGCAGAGAGGTGTATCCGGAGATCCGGATCAGGACCGGTGGCTGTGACTCCGCCCCGGTCTCCCGGGTTGAGGACATATCCGGCCGGTGTCATCACCCGTATGTTGCCCGCTTCGAGAACAACGCCGCCCACCGGCGCAGGTGCCGGTGTAGGGGGGTCAGGAGTCGGTTCCATCGGCTGCCCCCGGAGAATCTTTTCCGCCGCAGCGCTTGGACGTGTCACGGAACTCGTGGGAACTCCGGTGCCCCCGACGGTGTCCGTGTCCTCCGCATCAGGAGCCGCACTCCACCATGCGACACCCGCAACACAGAGCACAATGACAACGACCGCGATATGAAAGAGCGTCGGGCGGAACGTGGAGCGGTGTCGCCTACCCGTACGAGGTCTCCTGATCCGGAATGCCACCTCCGTGGGCGCACCAGACTCAGAACCGACGATTCCTTCATCATCCGGCCGGGCAAGTCGGCCGAACTGAACCTCAGCACCATCGGCGACGAGGATATCGGCGAGTAGTGCGGCCGATCCTGGGTCGGTAGCAACGACGGTGACCGGGTTGTCGTTCCAATCTCCACCGACGAGGTCTCTCGCCTGATCAACAACGGCATCGAGCCAGAGTGTGCTGTCATCGGGGACCAGATCGTTTCGGCAGATCGTGGTTGGTTCCCCGTTGGGGTCCGTCATCTCGAAAACGGTGGCGGTATCCAGGATGGTGATACGCATGGGATGCCTTTCTGTCGGGTCGGTGATGCCCTGGAATTAGGGGTGGGCTATCTGGCAGATACCGTGAACGCTGCCTCCGGTCATCCAGGTACCCCGCCCCGGAGGCTGGGGAAGCGGACGGATACCGAAGAGGGAGCCTTCCTCACGGTCTGCGTCGAGAAGCTGCACCGCCGGAGACTGATCCCGCAGCTCGGCGATGAACGGGTCATACATCGCTCGTGCAGCACCTCCCGCTTTACGGGCGAGAACGACATGGAGCCCGATGTCTCGTGCGTGTGGAATCAACGGCCGTAAGGGTGACAGGACACCGTCCACGAGGAGGTCGTGGTCGTCTATGACGAGGAAGATGTCCGGGCCTGACCACCAGGATCTCGCCCGCAGTTCCTGCGGAGTGATCTCGGTACCGGGAAGGCGTCCCGTGAGAGTCGCGAGAGTATTCGCCACCGCTGCCGCTATGGCATCCGTCGTGGCTGCATAGGAGGCGACCATCGTCTCGTCGAGTTCACCGAGATGAGTGCGGCGCGGATCGATCATCACCATTCTTGCCGTGGCAGGGCCAAGCGCCGTGACACCCGCGGCAACCGTCGAAACAAGGGTCGATTTCCCAGATCCCCGGGACCCGAGACACACCAGATGACCGTCGACCTCCGGATCCCACGTGACAGTCTCCAGTCTCGGGCCACCCACCCCAATGATGATCCCGGCTGGAGCATCCTGCGCATGTCCCCCGGGGTGCAGATCTGTGAGCAGGACGTCCCTCGGCAGTTCACGGAGCCGGGGCACCGGTACGAACCCCGCCGCTTGGGATACCCGGAGTACATGGGCGAGATCCTGTGCCCCCGAGTTGGCCACGAGCATCGGTTCCCCGTCCCCCGTGACACCACGCCCGGGCAATGCCGGAAGATTCTCCTGGGTCCTCCGGTTGATGAGGGAATCCAGGGACTCGGTGAGTTTCAATTCCAGGCGATGACTGATCAGATCACGAATCGCAGGACGAATCGATGTCCATCGCTGTGTGGACACGACAAGATGGACGTGACTGCCCGGCCCCTCCGCCGCAATCCGCGCGAAGCAGTCCCGGAGGTCCTCCGACACCTCGGAAACCGATTGCCAACCATCCACGACCAGGAATGTGTGACGGTGTTCGTACCCATCGAGCAACCCGAGTACCTCATCGACGATGCGCCGGGTTTTCTCCGGCTCACCTCTACCCGCGCACCCTGCCACATGGGGGAGAACAGCCAGGTCACCGAGACTGCGCCCACCATAGTCAAGCACGTAGAAACGAACGTCCGCGGAGTCATGCGTAGCGGCGAGGGAGAGCACGATGCTGCGCAGCGCCGTCGATTTACCGGTCTGTGGCCCACCACACACCGCAATGTGCCCACCAGTACCCGTGAAGTCGACGCGGTGCGGATCCTGGCGCTGCAGAAACGGTCTGTCGATCACTCCGAGTACGCAGGCCAGGAAACCCACGGTACCGGGGCGGTGACACACGTCCGACAGCCCCGCCGTCCGGTGCACCTCCCCAAGGCCGAGCGAGGATGGCAACGGAGGCAACCAGATACGGTGCGCCGACATTTCCTGATCTGCGGCGGCCGTCACCGCAGCCCCGACCACAACGTCAAGAAGTGTCGGCCCATCCCCACTGAGTGCGGCCAAGACATCGGGATCCCCGTTCCCCTCCTGTCCCGGGTCAGTATCCACATCCGCCCAGGAATCGAATTTCCGGACCACAGGCACGGAAGCAACCGTCGCTGGAAGCCCCGTCTGTCCCACCGAGATCGGAGCGGACACATAAGCGGCGCGGAACCTGGTGAGCTGTGCAGCTTCCGCCCGGAGATATCCGGTGCCTGGGCGTGACGGGAGAAAATGGGCGTCCGGTACTCCCAGTACCTGCCGTGATTCAGCAGCGGAGAAGGTCTTCAGCCCGATCCGGTACGACAGATGGGACTCCAGTCCACGCAGCCTCCCTTCATCGAGCCGCTGGCTGGCCAGCAGCAGATGCACCTGCAACGACCGCCCGAGACGCCCGACAGCCGTGAACAGATCCGCGAAGTCAGGATGCTGACCGAGCAGCTCAGAGAATTCATCTACGATGATGAGCAGCGCGGGCAACGGCTCCAGATCATCACGCTTTTCCGCCGCCGCATTGTGCTCGGTCACATTCGCGAAGCCACCGGCACGACGTAGCACCTCCTGACGTCGGTTGATCTCGCCGGAGATCGCGTCGTGCATGCGCTCCACGAGATGTGCCTCATCCGACAGGTTCGTGATCACCGCCGAGGTGTGCGGTAACCTTTCCAGTCCGAGAAACGTCGCCCCGCCTTTGAAATCCACGAGCACCAGGTTGAGATCCACGGGACTGTGGGTGGCTGCGAGAGCAACGACAAGCGTCCTCAACAACTCTGACTTCCCGGACCCCGTAGCTCCAACGCAGAGTCCGTGCGGACCAACACCCCCGTGAGCTGCTTCCCGAATGTCCAGCACCAGTGGCGTCCCGTTATCGTCGACCCCGATGGGTACCGAGAGTCGGTTCTCCCGCCGTTTCTCCCAGACGGGCGACTGGGAGAGCTCGGAAACCGAACCGATCCCCAGTAGCGAAAGCAGGTCGGAGCCTGTGTCAGACGTCGCCTCAGAAAGGGGACGTCGATAGCCAGTGATGGCACGCGCCAGCGCCGTGATCTCGTCCACTGTGAGGATGTCGGCGATCCCGAGTTCTTCCCTCCCCACGACTGAATCGACGCTGACGACACCATCGACGTGCAGGAGGATCCCCTCAGCCCTGGCGATGTTCCCGAGTTCGGTACCGGGACGTGAGTCGATGTCGATGACGGTGGTTCCCGCACCACCGACAGACACTCCTCCCCGATGTCCGGGGCCCGTGATCAGAACCCGGAAGTCTGCATTACCCGGACTCCGCGAATGGGGCAGCCATTTCATCCATTCGAACTGCGGCAGAGTCGAGGTGACCCCGACGGCCTCGGGGCCGTGATGGAAAACCATCTGCGCGACCATCGCACGCACGAGCCCCTCCGCATCCGGGCCATGGACCCCGATCACGGGAAAGGCCCCCAGATGAAGGGAGAACGGAACGTCCCGCACGACGCCGACAGTATGCATCATCTGTCGTAGGGCAACCATGCAGACCGGATCGAGATCCTCCGGAGCCCCCGAATCCGCGACGGCAACCGGAGTGCACAAACGAACGGGACCGAGCCCGAGCCTGATCTCCAGCGCATCGGGGTCCACTGCACGCCGCTCCCACATCCGCGACGACCCGGCACGACTGTGAAGAGTCCCCGGGTCCGGGTGCCGGTGAAATTCATACGCCCGTTGTTCCCTCGCGTTGCGACGTGCCTGGTCCGTCACGGCCGCCAAATGACGGAGGTAAACCCTCCGCTGCTCATCGGGATCATCCCCGCCGGGGGGATTCACCATGGCGAACACGCTGATCATCATCATCAACGGGAAAACCAACAGCCCCGGATTCAGCCCGCGGCCATTCATCATCATCACACCCACCATCGCCACGACAACGACCACCATGATCAGCGGCATCAGCAAACGTACGAGGGGGACCGGTCGAGGCCTGGCCACCGGTGGAACCGGATCGACCGTCAGTTCGCCCACCGGTGGAGGTGGCCCGGGTTCGCGTTCAGCAGGGCTTCGGGGTACGACGATTCCGTCACTGCGGGGAGCGGGCACGGCTGTTCCTCGTGCTTTCCGGGGTCGGTTCCGAAGGCGCACCGATCTTCTGCGCACCTAGACTCACCCCCGTCCTGGCGGACCGGAGGATGAATGACGCAGAAACGGTGTCCGACGGAAAAACGTACCCGGATCCCCACATCCGGTTGGACACGAAGACGATTCTAGGTCATTCTTGAGAAGGTTGCACAGGTTCTACATCACCCTCTCCGCCACTCCGTCCGGTATCCGGGTCAAGCGGTGAGGTGATTTGACCATGCCGTTCGCAACCACCGCACAGGGGGATATAGTGGCCACCGACCACGCTCTCCGTATCACCGTCCGGATCGCTCCGGACGCCGTCGATCTCCACCCGGACGCACCGGGACTCCCACCGCCGGAGATCGAACTCGCGCTTCCGGTGCGGGCCAGTATCGCCGAGATTCTTCCGGACATCCTTGATCTCGCAGGTATCCCCGGGCACCCCGGCCCGTGGGTGGCGTCCACAGCAGTGGGTGTACCTGTGGAGACCGCTGTCCCGTTAACCCACACCGCCCTCCGCCAGGGTGGAATCCTCGTACTCTCTCCAGGTACCGTTCCGGAAGCCCCGGTTCTCCGAGATGCCGCCGAGGTACTCGCGGACGGAGAGAAACAGGGATCATTCCGAGGCCTCGGAACAGTCGCCGTAGCTGGGGGACTGATCGCCTGCACTCTCCTCGCGGTGACGGGAACCGTACCCGGGAGTGATGGTGTACCACCCGCTCTCCGCCTGGCCATGCTCGCCCTTCTCTGCGTCGTGGTCGCCTCCCGGCTCAGCGCTCGGCGCTGGGACAATGACAACGACGTGGTCTCCACCACCGGAGTGCTGGTGGTCGGCGCTGTCGCGTCGGTCAGCGTCGCCGTGATCTCGGGCATCCTCCGCGGCGCAGCAGAGCTCACAGCAGGTCCGGATCCCGCGGTGAGTGCCGCGGTTGTCGGCGGATGCCTCACCGGAGGGGTGGTACTCACCGTCTGCTGGTTCTGTTGTCGGATGACTCCGGCGCTCACCGCTGCACTCGGAAACAGTCTCTTCCTCGTATCCCTGGGCGCATGCACGTTGCCATTCCCCGGCGGGTATCCGGGTGCAGCCGCAGCGACACTGGCACTGGCACTGATTGTGGTGGCGGTCCTTCCCTCCGTGGCCGTCCGTGTGGCCGGGTTGACGGTTCCTCGGCTGCCACCTGCCGGGGAGGACATCGGGTTACCAGAGGACCCGGCACCGGACATCGATGAGCGTGCCAGGTTCGCCCGTTCAGTGCTCTCCGGAGCGCTCGCCGGAACCTCGGTGGTTGCCGGTATCTGTGTCCTGATCGTCGGATGGTCCGGCGGTGTTTTTTCTGCGGCTCTGTGTCTTGCAACGACCGTCGCCACTGTCCTGCACGCACTCCGCCACCGGAATCCGCTCGCGGTGTGGGCACTATGGGTCTGGTCACTGTGTGCCGCGGTAGGAGTGGTGCTATCCGGGGTCCTGGATGATTCAGTCGGCGTGGCATCCGTGAGCTCGGTTGTCGCGCTCACCATCCTCACCCTTCCGTTGTGGGGGCCGAGAGTCGGTGAACTCCGGCCCGTCGCGGTCAACTGGCTGGAGCGGCTGGAAACACTCGCCGTCGCAGTGGTGCTTCCCCTGGCCGCACACATCCTCGGTGTCTTCATCCTGATCAGGGGTCTCTGATGAGGTGGCATCACATCACTTGCACCGGAGCGATCATCGTTCTCATGATGGTGATCCCAACCCCGACCTTCGCCGCCCCACCAGAATTCGACCCAGACTGTGCCGTCCCGGTACCCGCGACACCGTCGCTCATCATGGAACTCGGACCTCCTCCCGATTCCCTGACCAGGGCACACCGGTTCGCCACAGGAGCTGGTGTCAGGGTGGCGGTGATTGACACCGGGATCTCACCGCATCCCCGGTTGCCACCTCCCGTCGCAGGTGGCGATCTCGTGGTTCCCCGCGAGCGTCGACCCGAGGCTCCGCCTCTTCCCGACGGCGCTCTGGATGATTGCGACGGACACGGGACCATCGTCGCTGGAGTCCTCTCCGCACAACCATCTCCCGAAGACGGCGTCCTCGGAGTCGCTCCCGGGATCGAGCTGCTCAGCATCCGCCAGACCAGTCGGAGCCGTGCCGCCGAGTCCCCCGGCTCCGGAGGAAACCTCCTTACGCTCACTTCGGCGCTCAACCTGGCTATTGATCAAGGTGCCCGGATCATCAACGTCTCCTTGACGAGTTGCCTACATCCCGCGCTCGCCGACAAGGTTGACACCCGCGACTTCGACTCCGTCCTCAACCGTGCGGAGGAACTCGGGGTGGTTGTTGTCGCCGCCGCTGGCAACGTCAGTGCCCAGTGCCCACCGGGCAGCACCGTGCTCCCGGCACATCGGCCCACGGTGGTGTCTGTCGCGGCTCTCGACACTCCGCACAACATCTCCGGGTACTCGGTTGAAGGCCCCGGTCCCCTGCTATCAGCATCCGGTCGTATCCCCGTGGCTGTCTCACCCCAAGGAACCGGACTGGCTGCTGGTCTCACAGACGGTACCGGTGTCAGAGCATTCGAGGGGACCAGCTTTGCGGCACCGGTGGTCAGTGGCACCGCAGCGCTGCTGATGGAATTGCATCCCACTGATTCTGCAGCCGGAATCAGAGCCAGACTGGCATCCGCCGTCGACCCTGCGACCGGAGCCGTCAATCCGGACAAGGTCGTGACTCACCTGGCGGCGGACTATCGGGGCACTCCCCATCCAGTCACGATCACAGCACCCGATCCGCCATCCACCGCACTCCATAGAAGAACAATCACGACCTTCATCTCACTGCTGTGTTTCATCGGCCCGGCCTTCATCATCATGCACAGCCGGAGACAACGACGTTCTCGGAACGGTCAGTAGCGGGGTTCCACTGCCCGCTCACGGGTCAGCGACTCACCGGCAGGCAGTAACCGGAGAATCGACCAGGGCGCAGACACCGGATTCTCCACCCCGATGACCGCGAGTTCCTCCACGGTACCGACAGCATGTCGGCGTCCTGTGTCGGAAACCAGGTAGTAACCGTTCCCGGTGTCGGTACCGATTCCGGTGGCGGTGACCGGTGCGTAGCGGGTGGCGATAGAGTCTCCGGAGAGCATTACACCCACTCCCCGTGCGTAAATACCTCGATCGGCTGCCTCCTCGATGATTCCCAGACGTCCATCCGCCCCTACTGCGCAGATTGTCGTAGTGGAAGGATCAACCCAGGTGAATCTTGTCTCGGGGAGCCTGATTTCTTCCGGAGAAGCGTCCGGTCGTGCTGCCGGGCCATCCTGGGGGGTCGCACGCTCAGTGGCCCCGAGATCGAGGAGTATTCCCCGCTGGAGAGGCGTCACCCGGAGGATTCCGTCAGGACGCAGCAGCCAGGACTCCCTCCCGTTTCCGAGAAGCACTCCGGAATTCGGAGGAAGTTCGTAGCCCGGCAGTTCACGGATCACGTTGAGGATCTCATGTGGTGGAGACCAGGCTGGTGTCCCCACAGTGATTCCAAGGCGCCTGCGCAGCACCCTGCCGAACCGCGTGGTGGGATCCGGCAACGTCACCCGACCTCTGGCTGTGATCACATGATCCACACCATCGACGGTGGCCAGAACCGCCGTGTGAGATGACGGCTCCGGAGGCGGTCGCCCGACCGTCACCGTCACGTCAGTATCCACTTGGCACACACTCCACATCAGGCCCTCCGGAACCGTACGGGCCACCATCCCCGGAGCGCCTGGTATTCCTACGGGAACCCCCCGATCCAGCTCCGCCAGAACAGAGTCCGCAGCATCGACGGGGTCGACATTCGAACCCACGATCAACCGGGCCGAGGTCAGGTTGCTCACGGGGTGGAGCCGACCGTCGATACGGGAATAGAGCGCTCCCGATTCCGCACGAATCACCGGAGCATCACCGGGATCCGGTTCCGGGATGAAAAACGCCATCGCCCCCGCAACAAGACCTGCGAGCACACATCCCGCAACCCCGACGAGCATGCCCCGCCGACGTCTGCCGAGTGGATCATGGATCAGCCGCGTATCCCCGGTGACCAGACCATGCTCGAGGCGTCTGGCGAGAAACTTGTGGCCGGTGACCTGTGCGCGGGTGGTGGGCAGCGGGAACTGGTTCATCAAGGGCTCCGGTGTCTGAAAAACAGAAGGGACAGAGAAACATAGACATCGGTGTCGGTGTACACGCGGCCCACGCGCCCCTGATCACGCGGCCACCGTTCCACCCCCGGCTCATCCCTTGTATGCCAGAACGAGACCGAGGATTCTCGACCCCATTCACCGATGCCTCCCCCACGATTGTATCGAACATGAAGCCTGAAGGCATCTTCTGTTCTCGGGCAAGCACAGGCGTTGTCACGCTGCGTCAGCGAACGGGCCTTCCTCCGCAGCTCTCGCTCTCTCAAGCTCCGATTCAAAATGTTCCACAGGCCCCTGCAGGGGTTTACTAGGACGATGGTGATACGGGCGTAGGCCATCACCGGAACCTACCGGTGCGACCCCGACCTCCGCGCGGGTCGGAAGCGGCGGCAGCGGCTCGGGAGAATTACCGGGACGGCGCATCAAATCCAGCTCCGAATCGGTGAACCACTCGTTAACGGCGTAGATTGACACCTGTCGGTCCTTATACACCGGCGTGACACCCGGGGTATGCCAGAGTTCAACCTCCATCTCCGGGACCGGTTCCTGGAACGCCCAGAAGCTAGGTGGCGACACATAGATATAGTGGACGCGCAGCTCCCGCGCCGCGAGATCCAGCTCATTCTCCATATCCGGGTCATCATAGTTACCGGTACCGAGCCGATTCGGGTTCCAGTACAGCCGGTTCGTCGCACTGGTCAGTGGAATAGTTGGCCACAGGTAATGCCGGAAAACACTGGGCAGCGAATTGTACGCGTACATCCACCCGGAACCGTCTGCCGGATTGCTCATGATCGTTCCACTGTAGGCCAACGGCTGTTTCGCCAACCAGCGGAACGCCTTCAGATCCGTATCATCGACCATGCGCCCGTCCCGGGCAGCCCCGATCGCAAAATCAGAGACGACACGCATCTCATCCTCGGCCTCCTGTATGAGAAAGAACCCGCCCACCAGCGCAGCCACAACCGACAACGGCACCGAGACACGCACGTAACGACGTATCGGTCCCAGCAGTATCAGCCGTCCGACAGCAGCGAGTGCCACCGCCGCCGCAGCAGCGGTAAGTAGCGCAACCGGCATAACGAGGCGATGCCCCGTGTTGTAATGCAGCGATCCGATCTGCGTAGCCAAGCCACTCCACCACGAATCTCCGAAAGGAAGAAGTGAGTTCACGGTGACAACGACACTGAGGAACCAGAACAACGGGGCCCAAAAATTGCGCCGCCACACGATAAGCACGACTGCGCCCACTGCGGCCGCCCACAACAGGGGTTCATGAACCCCGAAGTCACCGGCGTGCCGCGTCTGCATCTGGATTGCAACCCACCAGGCCTCACTCCGGGTCAAATCTTCATAAGCGACAAAAGACTTGACCTCCTCACTCTGCCCGAGTCCAGTGAGAATCTGAGGCAGCAAGACAAGTGTTCCGACAAGACCAGTCGAAGCGAGAATGAGGAAGTCCCGTACCCGGAACCATATCTCCTCCCGCCGATTCGACGGTTTCCTCGACGGCCGCCAGACCATGGCCAGCAACCACCACAAGCCGAGCCCGATCACGACAATCGTTGCCGCCGACGGATGAGTCTCCACCATCCCAACGAAAACAAGGACGGTGGCGAACGCTCGAACAGGTACAGCAGGTACCGACATGAACAGGGGAAGAACGATGAAAGCCATACCGATCGCCGCAAGATACGGCCATGCACCGACGTAGTAGCCCACCCAGTAAAGAACCGGCATAGGGACAACTATGATCGCCGCAAACCCCGCCGCGATCTGTGCCGTGACGCCCCGGTTGCCGACCAACCGCCAGGCCAGAACAGCGGCGGCCATCGGAAGCAGGATCGCCGGTAGGACGACCGAAACCAGATTAATCGACGCGATCACGGACATCCCCGTCAGTTCCCGGACCAGAGCCGCCCCGGCATGCCACGCAGTCGGATAGAAGAGAACCTCACGGGATTCAATATTCTGGAGTTCCCCCATCCGCGTCGGTGATGCAACCCCGGTTTCCTCGATGAACCGGACAACGCTCGCATGCCAGTGCACGTCCCAGCCCTGGAAGATGTTCTCCATTCCGTACCGGGTCTGCCGCAGCAGATCCAGGCTGCGTGAGAGCAGCAGGACAAAAGCGACCAGTACGCCGGACAGCGGAAGGACCCACACGGGATCGAGAATCGAGCCTGCAAGCCAGCGTTCCTCACGCTGCTTCGATCTCGCCAAAGCCACTTCCGCATCCACGGATCCCGGTTCCGGAGGAATCTCCTTCGGAACCCGGTGCCGCGGAACCGGGTTACCGTTCAAACCTTCCGCGGGAGAATCCGGCTCCTGTCCCCGATGGGACGCCATCTCCACGGTGCGTACGAAAGAACGGTCCGGCGCCACAGCAACGACCTGCTCAGGACCGGCTTCCGGAGGAGAGTCTGGGATCGGTGGTACATCGCAGGACATATCGGACGCGCCACCAGCATCCTCCCCGGTATCTGACGATACCGGTTCCTCACCACAGTCCGGGACCTCCCGGAATCGGTCACGTCGCCTCCGGTCCATGGCTAGCGCCGCTAGTCTCCACCCAGTCGCGAGCACGAGGATGAACACGGTGAACACTCCGACGCTACGGAAATCATAGGCATAAGGAGTGAGTCCGTAGAACCAGGCAGCGAGTCCGTATATTCCGAAACTCGCGGGAATCGACACCGCACCAGCCCAAGGCGCCCGGAGCCCAGAGACCCTGCAGACAAGAAATCCAGGCAATGTGAATACAGCTACAGCGATGAGAGCTGCCTGGTACACGTCCACGAGAATTTCCTCACCTCCACGCCAGCCGGATCACGGCCCCTGCCAGAACCGAACGTGTGCTTCCACGGGGGATGTTCCGGTTCACCCAACCGAAAACTGTTCGACTACAAGAGTGTAACCCTCCGAGCGGCCCTCGCATGCAGGACTCGCGCCGTTCTCCGGGTCTGCACAGATGGGACCGCCTAGAATATCTCTCCGAAGTAGGGGTTACCTTCCGGACATCCCTTTCCCCGGGCCCGGTGTTCCTCACCCTTCAGGACCCGAACTCCCCGCGTTTCCTCAGCCCGTCGAGCCAATTCACTGTCATCCGGGTAATCAACTCCGACGAGGGACAAACCGTTCGCCGGTGCCACCGGTACCTGCTGGGAACGGGTACGCTCACTCAATAATCCACCCGTGAATCCGGGGGAACGACGTCCTTCTCCGACCGCCAGGCACGCCCCAACCAAGGATCGCACCATGGACCAACAGAATGCATCCGCGGTAACTTCAGCGAGATAGAGTTCAGGTTCTTCAGCGGTGGAGATGTCCCGCCACGTGAACGCCTGGAGATCACGAACTGTGGTCGCGCCAGGTTTCGCCCGACAGAACGCCGCGAAATCGTTGAGCCCGGTGAGAACCTGCGCCGATTCACGCATGGCGTCCAGATCCACCGGTTTCGGCCAGTGTGCCGTGTCCCTGGATCGTGTCGGTAGCGCCCCCGGGGGATGCGTGGTCACGCGGTAGGCGTAATGCCTCCGAAGCGCGGAGAAACGGGCGTCGAAACCCTCGGGGGCCCTCGTGCAACGGTGTACCCGAACATCGGGGGGGAGAAGTCGGGCGAGTCGGCGCACAAGAGCTGAGGGATCGTTGCCGATCGAACGGGTGTCCAGACTGGTGGCCGGGACATCAATGTGCGCAACTTGGGCGTTAGCATGCACTCCCGCGTCAGTCCTCCCTGCGACTGTCAACATGGCGGGACACCGCAGTATGGTCGACAGAGCCTTTTCGACGGTTCCCTGAACCGTACGTAGCTCTTCGCCATCTCGTGGTACCTGTTTCGCCCAGCCATGGAAGTCCGTACCATCATAGGCCAGATCGAGACGAAGCCGAATGTACCCGGAATGATCCGGGGCGCGTTGGGGAGCTTTCACAGCGGATCAGTCTACAGACCGGCCCCTGTGGACGGCGATATGGCGATTCTTCTATGTCCCGGTTGCGCCCGAAAAACGACGAGAACCCACCGCACGCTCTTCTCCCACGAGGAGATGCGTGCGGTGGGTTCTCGTTTCGGTTCAATCCCTCAGGATGATGAACCTCACGCGAGAATTACTTCTCGTCTTCGACCTTCTCCGGCTCAGCTTCCGCTTCAGCCGGGGTGGGGACGTCATCCTGCTCCGCCTCAGCGGCCTCTTCAGCCGCCTGGCCGTCGGTGGACTCGTCAGCTTCGACCTCGACGACCTCTTCCTCAGTCTTCTTGGAAGCGGCGGCGCGGGCGGCACGGGTAGCCTCCGCGGAGACGGTCTCCTCGAGGACGAGTGAGATCTGGCTCATCGGGGCGTTGTCGCCCTTCCGGTTCTCGAGCTTGATGATGCGGGTGTAGCCGCCATCACGGTTCGCGAACTTCGGAGCCAGTTCATTGAACAGGTAAGCGACGACGTCCTTCTGGTTGACCAGCTTGAGGACGTTACGACGGTCAGCGACGGTGCCGCTCTTCGCCTTGGTGATGAGCTTTTCCGCGTACGGGCGAAGTAGCTTCGCCTTGGCGTCGGTGGTCTTGATAGCGCCGTGCTCGAACAGCTGGGCAGCGAGATTCGCCAGGATCTTCTTCTGGTGCTGCGCCGAACCGCCGAAACGGGCGCCCTTCTTGGGCTTGGGCATTGGGGGTACTCCTCGTGTACGTGTGTGTGAGCGCGGCGACCACTGTCCTTCGATCCGTGGACCATCGGTGGCCGCCTGGGCGTGCTACCCGGGTATTACTCGGAATCGTCGCCGTCGATATCGATGAAGTCACCGGTCTCGGCGTCATATCCCTCAATGGTCGAGGGATCGAAGTCCTCCGGTGCGTCCTTCAACGTCAGACCCAGGTTGGCCAGCTTGATCTTCACTTCGTTGATCGATTTCTGACCGAAGTTCCGAATGTCGAGCAGATCCGATTCAGTGCACTCCGCGAGTTCACCGACGGTGTGGATCTCCTGACGCTTCAAGCAGTTGTAGGAACGAACGGAGAAGTTCAGGTCCTCGATGGCCATACTGTAGTTGGCGTTGATCTCGGTCTCCTGGTTTGAGGGACCGAGATCAATGCCTTCCGCATTGGTATTGAGTTCGCGCGCGAGCCCGAACAGTTCAACCAGTGTCTTGCCTGCTGACGCCAGGGCGTCACGGGCGGTGATTGAGTTCTTCGTCTCAACATCGATGACCAGCTTGTCGAAGTCCGTGCGCTGTTTGACACGGGTTGCCTCGACCTTGTAGCTCACCTTGAGAACCGGAGAGTAGATCTGATCCACCGGAATCCGACCGATCTCTCCGGAATCACTGGTCAGGGTGGCGGGCACATAACCTCGCCCACGCTCGACGACCAGCTCGATGTCGATCTTGCCTTGCTCATTCAGCGTTGCGATGTGGAGGTCCGGATTGTGGACCTCAACACCCGCCGGAGGCTCGATGTCCGCTGCGGTAACCACACCAGCCCCCTCCTTGCGGAGGTACATGACGACGGGATCCTCGGAATCCGAGGACAGTACGAGACCCTTGATGTTCAGGATAATGTCGCTGACATCCTCCTTGACACCCGAGATCGTGGTGAACTCGTGGAGGACACCCTCGATCTTGACGCTCGTGACCGCTGCACCAGGGATGGACGACAGCAGCGTACGGCGCAGGGAATTGCCGAGGGTGTACCCGAAGCCGGGCTCCAAGGGTTCAATGGTGAACCGGGAACGAGACGAGTCGATGTACTCCTCGTGAAGCTCCGGACGCGTTGAAATGAGCATGTGGTGACGATCTCCTTTGGTGACGCCCACTATTTGACGTCAATAGGCAGACAGATGACGGTGTGGCAAAAGCCACGCGACGACTGTCCTGTGACCGGCTTCCCGGTGCCGAGAAGCCGAGGACAAGCCGATTACTTCGAGTAGTACTCGACGATGAGCTGCTCCTGCAGCGGAACATCGATCTGAGCACGCTCGGGCAACTGGTGCACGAGGATGCGCAGGGTGTCCGGAACAACCTGAAGCCAGGCCGGGACGACGGAATCGACAAGTCGATCCTGTGCGTCTTCGAACCACTCCATCTTGCGGGACTTCGGTCGCACGTCGATGATGTCGTACTGCGAAACCCGGTAAGACGGTACATTGACCTTCTTGTTGTTCACGGTGAAGTGTCCGTGGGAGACGAGCTGACGTGCCTGACGACGAGTCCGAGCGAGACCAGCGCGGTAAACCACGTTGTCGAGACGAGACTCGAGGAGGATGACCAGGTTGTCGCCGGTTTTACCGGGGCGTCGGTTCGCCTCAGCATAGTAGCGACGGAACTGCTTCTCCATGACGCCGTAGGTGAAGCGAGCCTTCTGCTTCTCCTGGAGCTGGAGCAGGTACTCGGACTCCTTGATGCGAGCACGGCCAGCCTGCCCCGGAGGGTAGGGGCGGCGTTCGAAGGCCATATCTCCGCCGACGAGGTCGACGCGGAGGCGACGGGATTTACGGGTGACTGGGCCGGTATAACGAGCCATAGTGTGTCTGTTTCCTTTCCCTGCTAGACGCGGCGGCGCTTCGGCGGACGGCAGCCATTGTGCGGCTGAGGCGTCACGTCGGTGATCTGGACGACCTCAAGGCCGGCGGCCGAGAGGGAACGGATAGCGGTTTCGCGGCCTGAGCCCGGGCCCTTGACGTAGACGTCGACCTTCTTCATTCCGTGTTCCATCGCCTTACGGGCGGCGTTTTCGGCAGCCATCTGGGCAGCGAAGGGAGTCGACTTACGTGACCCCTTGAAGCCAACGTGGCCGGACGAGGCCCACGAGATGACCGCACCATTCGGATCCGTGATGGACACGATGGTGTTGTTGAAGGTGGACTTGATGTGTGCGGCGCCGTGCGCCACGTTCTTCTTTACGACGCGACGGCCAGTGCGGCGCGCGCCAGAGCGTGCTTTAGGAGGCATGAGTTACTTCTTCTTTCCGGCGATCGTCTTCTTCGGACCCTTACGCGTACGTGCGTTGGTCTTGGTGCGCTGGCCACGGACGGGCAGACCACGACGGTGGCGCAGTCCCTGATAGCAACCGATCTCGATCTTGCGGCGGATATCCGCCTGAACCTGGCGGCGGAGGTCACCCTCGACCTTCCAGGTTGCTTCGATCACGTCACGGAGAGCAGCGATCTGCTCATCCGTGAGGTTGTCGGTGCGCAGGTCCGGAGAGACGCCGGTCTCTTCCAGCAGCTTCTTGGCTCGGGCGGGCCCGATGCCGTAAATGTAGGTCAGAGCTACCTCCATGCGCTTGTTGCGCGGGAGGTCAACTCCAGCAAGGCGTGCCATATGGCAGTTTCCTTCCGGTTGGTCCGGTGGTTTTCCCCACACCCGTCCCCGTCTGCTGATGCTTCATCCGGGCGGATGCCGGAAAGTGGATCAGGGGTACACGGGGCTTCGGCCACCGATGCCGAAGGTGCATGATGCACGTGTCACGGAGCGCATGATGACTGATCCAGGGAATCAGTACAGCGCAGGACACGTGCGGTGAGTGTGGAGGCTGATGTTTTTCTTACTTGTAGCGGTAGACGATGCGTCCGCGGGTCAGATCGTAGGGGCTCAGAGCCACGACGACGCGATCCTCCGGCAGAATACGGATGTAGTGCTGGCGCATCTTGCCGCTGATGTGTGCAAGAACTTTGTGCCCGTTGTCGAGTTCGACACGGAACATCGCATTCGGCAAAGGCTCGACTACTCGGCCCTCAACCTCGATGGCGCCTTCCTTCTTAGCCATATCCTCCACGTTTCTCCGGTACCGCACATATTGTGAGGCGTTCTCCGGTAGATAGTTGACTGCATTGCCTATTCCGACAAGCGGTGCGCATGATGGTGCACACCAACGTCTGACAATACGCGGAACAGTCCAGTAGCGCAATCCCGGCACAGATGGGTCTACCCCGGTGATTCAGTGAATCACCGGGGTAGACCCATCTGGAGAGACACCGCAGGTTAGTAGACGTACACCATGTCCCCGACCTGAAGGGTATCGAAATATCGGACGGCATCATCGTGATTGAGGTGTATGCAACCGTGCGACCACAAGTTCACATCACCCTCATGAAAAGCGATTCCGGTGTTCGTGAAATACACTGAATAAGGCATCGGCGCATTATTGAACTCGCGGGAGATCTCGTGCCGTACCTTACGATTCACGTAGTGTGTGCCCTTCGGAGTCTCCCAGCCCGAGGCCCCCGAGGACATCGGTACAGCACCATGCGTGACGCGACCGTTCTCCTGCAGCCACGTCCGTTGTTTCGTCAGGTCGATACACGCACGCGCCGCCGGCGGGCAGGATCCCCGGTCGAAAGCGGGTTCGGTAACGGCCGGAGCGGGTTCCTGCCGTGCAGATTGCTCCGCTTCGCGCTGAGCGATCAGACCGGGGAAAAACACATCGACGGTACCGTCGGTCAAAGCCCGGACCCCATCTCCGATGACCGGAGGCAATCCGGCGGAACGCTGATGAATATCATTACGGACGTTCCAGGCGTCATCATTGAGATTACTGGACCCCCCCGATGACCCCACATCTGGAGCGGCAATCGCCGTTGCCGGGGAGAACAGGAAACCGAGGGCGACGGTGACAACGACAGCGGCGATTCGACGGCGCGGCACTGACGTCCCCGCGGTTCTGCTGGTGATAGCTGGGTACATGGCTGCTTATCCTAGTCCGTAACCGTGTAAACGTGGAATTCCCCCGCCGATACCACCACTCTAATCAGTACCGGGGCGTGAGAATCCGGGGTCCCCCGGAAGTCGCAGCAACGGTGTGCTCCCAATGGCTGGCACGGGAACCATCGAGTGTCACCACCGTCCAGTCATCCTCCAGCACCGCTGAGTCCGGCGTACCGACCGCGAGCATTGGTTCGATCGCGAGCACACTCCCCTCGCCGATGACGGGTCCTCTTCCGGGCCTCCCCTCGTTAGCGAGAAACGGGTCCTCATGCATCTCCCGCCCTATTCCGTGGCCCCCGTACCCGTCCACGATATGGAGCGTGACCCCGAATTTTTCGGCGGCGACAGCGGTGGCCCGGCCGAGCGCATGGGACACATCGGTCAGCCTGTTGCCCGGGATCATCGCCTTCATCCCTTCGTCGAGAACCCATCTCGTCGCATCGTTGAGCCTTTCAGAGGTGTCATCGAGCTCCCCGATTCCGAAGGTCCAAGCAGAATCACCCACCCACCCGTCGAGTGTTGCACCACAATCGATCGAAACAAGGTCACCTGGTGCCAGGACCGTCTGCGATTTCGGGATGCCGTGAACGATGACCTCATTCACCGAGGCACAGATCGATCCCGGGAAGCCGTGGTACCCGAGAAACGTGGGATGAGCCCCATGCTCCCGGATCGTCGCCTCAGCGATCGCATCCAGTTCCAGAGTGCTGACGCCAGGGGCGGCCGCAGCACGGACCGCTTGGAGCGCTTTCCCCACGATCTCCCCTGCGGCCTGCATCGCATCGAGTTCTCCGGGTGTCCGCGTGGGCATCGTTCGTTGGCGTTTTCGGAAGGCCATTATCTAGTTCTGCTCCTCATTGAATTGATGGATGATGGTGCGCGAGAAGGCCCGTTCGAAAGATCCTTCGAAATAACGGAGGACCGGCCGCCGATGCGGTCCGGTCCTCCGTCGTACCCTATTTAGGTTCCATGCGCGCTACGGCTCGAAAACCCCGATTACTTCTTCAGGGCCGCCATGGTGCGCTCGTTGATGTCCTGGACGGAGCCTTCGGCTTCGATGGGAATAATCACGTCGGCGTAATGATCGATCAGGGGCGCGGTCTCATCACGGTAGACACCCAGCCGGGTCCGAATGGTCTCTTCATTGTCATCTGCGCGACCACGGGAGAGCATGCGTTCGACTACAATATCTTCGGCGACCTTGAACTGGATGACACCATCAAGTTCATGCCCCAACTTCTCCAGCATCTTCTCCAGCAGCTCAGCCTGCTCAACCGTCCGAGGGAAACCGTCGAGGAGGAAACCCTCACGAGCATCCTCTTCCGCCAGCCGAGACTCAACCATCCTCGCGGTGACATCCGTCGGGACAAGCTTTCCGGCGTCCATGTAGCTCTTGGCCTCAAGTCCGAGCGGGGTACCTTCACCGATGTTGGCGCGGAAGAGATCGCCCGTGGAGATGTGCGGGACATTGAGCTTCTCAGAGAGAATGGCGGCTTGAGTACCCTTGCCCGCACCAGGGGGACCAAGGAGAACAAGTCTCATTTGAGGAATCCTTCATAGTTAGACTGCAGCAACTGGCTTTCAATCTGCTTCACCGTGGTCAGTGCAACCGACACGAGAATCAGGATCGCGGTGCCACCGAACGGGGTGGACCCGGCCGAACTACCGACCCCCAAATCGAGCATGAGGTTCGGCAATACGGCAATGATACCCAGGTAGAACGCGCCTACGAAGAGAAGCCGGTTCATGACGAAACCAAGGTATTCGGCGGTGGGCCTACCGGGACGTATCCCGGGGATGAATCCACCGTACTTCTTCATGTTCTCGGCCTGCTCATTGGGGTCGTACTGGACCGACACGTAAAAGTAGCTGAAGAAAATGATCATGGTGAAGTACAGGACAATGTACTGCCATGACGACGGTGTCTGCAGATACTGGACGACATTGTTCTGCCACCAGTTGTCCGGGGAAACGGTACCCCCAGAATTGATGATCTGAGTGATCAGAACCGGAACGTAGATGATCGACGAAGCAAAGATGACCGGAATAACACCACCCTGGTTGACCTTCAGCGGAAGATAGGTCGATGTCCCTCCGTACTGACGACGGCCGACCATGCGCTTCGCATACTGAACCGGGATACGGCGCTGTCCCTGCTCAATGAAGACGACGCCGATGACGAGGATGAGAACCGCGATGAGAACCATGGTGAAGACGAGACCGCCGGAACTCGCCAGAATCCCCGCGCCATCCGTCGGCAGCCTGGTGGCGATACCGGCGAAGATCAGGAGGGACATGCCGTTTCCGATACCACGCTCGGTCATCAGTTCACCGATCCACATCAGCAGAACAGCACCCGAGGTCATGACGAAGACCAGAAGAACCAGGTCGAAGATATTACGTTCCGGGATGAGCACCTCAAATCCCGACCCCAGCAACTGCCCACGATCAGCCAGAGCGACAATCCCCGCAGACTGCAGGAGTGCCAGAGCAACCGTGAGATAACGGGTGTACTGCGTCATCTTCGCTTGTCCGGACTGCCCCTCTTTCTTGAGCTCCTCGAAGTGGGGAATGACGACGGTGAGCAACTGCGTGATGATGGACGCAGTGATGTACGGCATGATGCCAACCGCGAAAATACTGAGCTGGAGCAACGCACCGCCCGAGAACAGATTGATCAGCGAGTAGACGCTGGACTGATCCTGGGTGAGATCACGCAACCGACCCGCGATCGCGCCGTAATTGACGCCCGGGGACGGGATCTGAGCACCGATACGGTACAAGATGATCATCGCAATAGTGAACAAGATCTTCTTGCGTAGATCAGCGTCCTTGAATGCCGAGACGATGGCGGACACATATCCTCCTGCTGGCTCCCCCCGCCGCAGAAAGCCCCGATGGGCTTCGACCCTACGACGAGGGTCCGCGGTTTCATGGAGAAGGTGACGGTAATTGAGATTCTTCTTCGATATACCCCATCGGACCCGGCAACCGCTGGCGGCGGGGTCGGTCAGTGGCACAGAAGTTGTACGACTACGTAATCCTACCAGCCCCTTGCAAAGGGCACACATACTGGGGCTGAAACACACATGAAGACATGCCCATATTCCAGCATCGTTGCTGCGCAGGAACCCAGGAATCAGTTAACGCCAGTACCAGCTTAAGCAGGTGCCAACTACTAGTGCCGTACCTAGTGGCCTTCCCTCGGTCTCTTTCGGCCCACATGCTTTGAAAACACTGTGTCCCTGTCTCCAAAAATCAACAGGTAACACTGTCCGCCAGGGAGATCGGGAACACCGTACAAGGAGAAACCGCAGCCGAGAGAAGGCTCTTCCCCCAGCAAGGGGTCGTCACAGATAACGAAAGCCCCCGTACTCCTCTGTTACGGGGAGTACGGGGGCTTTCGTTTAGGTGCCTGTCCATTTCCGGAAACCGGGAGGAACCTGCGACCTGTCTCAGGCGTTTCTGTTACTTGCCTTCGGCCGTCACGGAACCACCTGCGGCCTCGATCTTCTCCTTCGCGGAGTTCGAGAACTTGGTGGCGGTGACGTTGACCTTGACGCTGATCTCGCCATTGCCGAGCACCTTAACGGGCTGCTTGGCGCGGACGAGGCCGGCTGCCACGAGGTCAGCGACGGTGATGTCGCCGCCCTCGGGGAATGCCTTCTCGAGATCGGAGACGTTGACCACCTGGAAGGTGATCTTCGCCGGATTCTTGAAGCCCTTCAGCTTCGGCAGACGCATGTGCAGCGGCATCTGGCCGCCTTCGAATGCTGCCGAAACCTGCTTGCGAGCCTTGGTACCTTTGGTACCGCGACCAGCGGTCTTACCTTTGGAGGCCTCGCCTCGACCGACACGGGTCTTAGCTTTGTTCGCGCCCTTGGCGGGACGCAGATCGTGAAGCTTGATGGGATCGCTCATTTAACTACCTACTCCCCCGCCACTTCTTCAACCTCGACCATGTGGCGCACCACGTTGACCAGTCCTCGCACCTCAGGGGTGTCGGGCCGGACCACAGAGTGGCGGATGCGCTTGAGACCGAGAGTACGCAGCGAGTCCTTCTGGTTCTTCTTGGCACCGACTGTGCCCTTGAGCTGGGTGATCTTGAGGGCCATTGATTAAGCCTCCTTGCCTGCGCGAGCGCGCAGCATCCGAGCCGGGGCGACCTCTTCGAGAGTCTTGCCACGGCGGGCGGCGACCTCTTCGGGACGAACGAGCTGCTTCAGACCGGCGACGGTAGCGTGCACAACGTTGATGGCGTTGTCGGAGCCCAGGGACTTGCAGAGAATGTCCTGGATACCAGCACACTCGAGCACCGGGCGGGCAGCGCCACCGGCGATGACTCCGGTACCCGGAGCAGCCGGGCGCATCATGACGATGCCCGCTGCCGCTTCACCCTGGACCGGGTGCGTGATGGTTCCGGCGACCATAGGGACACGGAAGAAGTTCTTGCGAGCTTCCTCTGTACCCTTCTGGATGGCCGCGGGAACTTCCTTGGCCTTGCCGTAACCGACGCCGACCATGCCCTGGCCGTCGCCCACGATCACGAGAGCGGTGAAGCTGAAGCGACGACCACCCTTGACGACCTTGGACACGCGATTGATGGTGACGACGCGCTCGATGTACTGGTTACGCTCGTCCTGCTGCTGATTGCGACGATCATCGCGGCGTCCTCCGCCACGGCGCTCGTTGCGGTTGTTGTTGTCTTTGCTGTTGGTGGTGCTATCGGCGGAGCGTCCGCCGTCACGCCGTTCACGTCCCGGCATTACGCGATCCTTCCGTTGTTGATCTTGGTGAAAGCGGTCATCAGAACTTCAGACCACCTTCGCGGGCGGCGTCAGCCAGAGAGGCGACACGTCCGTGGTACTTGTAGCCGGCGCGGTCGAATTTGACCGACTCAATGCCGGCTTCCTTCGCACGCTCGGCGATGAGGGTTCCGACCTTGGCGGCGCGGGCCTTCTTGTCGCCTTCGATGCCACGGATCTCCGGTTCCATCGTGGACGCGGCAGCCAGGGTGTGGCCAGCCAAGTCGTCGATGATCTGGACGTGCATGTGACGCGAGGTGCGGTGCACCACGAGACGAGGGGTCTCCGCTGTTCCACGCATGTGCTTGCGCAGGCGCGCATGGCGGCGCGTGCGAGCGACACGACGGCGGGTGGAGATATCCCGACCGATGGGGAGGCGCTTGTTCTGTGCAGTGTTGCTCATTACTTACCCGTCTTTCCGACCTTGCGGCGGATCTGCTCACCGGCGTAACGGATGCCCTTACCCTTGTAGGGGTCATCCTTGCGCAGGCGGCGGATGTTCGCGGCGATCTGGCCGACCTTCTGCTTGTCAATACCCGTGATGGAGAACTTCGTGTTGCCGTCGACGGCGAAGGTGATACCCTCCGGAGCTTCGATCAGGATCGGGTGGCTGTAGCCGAGAGCGAACTCGAGGTTGCTGCCCTTGGCCTGAACGCGGTAACCGACACCGAAGATTTCCATCTTGATGGTGTAGCCCTCGGTGACACCGACAACCATGTTGTTGACGAGTGATCGGGACAGGCCGTGCAGGGCGCGGCTCTTGCGGTGATCGTCCGGGCGGGAAACGACGATCTCGTTTTCCTCCTGGACGACGGTAATCGGAGCCGGGATCGCCTGGGCCAGGGTTCCCTTGGGACCCTTGACCTCGACATTCTGGCCGTCGATGGTGATGGTGACGCCGTTCGGGACGACGATCGGGTTTTTACCGATACGCGACATTGTTGCTCAATCCTCCCTTACCAGACGTAGGCGAGAACTTCTCCGCCTACACCCTTCTCGGTAGCCTGACGATCGGTCAGCAGACCCTGGGACGTGGAGATGATGGCCACGCCCAGGCCTCCGAGAACCTTCGGCAGGTTGGTGGACTTGGCGTAAACGCGCAGGCCCGGCTTGGACACGCGGCGAACACCCGCAATGGAGCGTTCGCGGGACGGACCGTACTTCAGCGTCAGCGAAAGGGTCTTGCCCACCTTCGCATCTTCGACGCTGTAGTCGGCGATGTAGCCTTCCTGCTTCAGAATCTCAGCAATGTTCGCCTTGAGAGTCGAGGAGGGCATCGACACGGTGTCGTGGAACGCGTTATTCGCGTTACGCACGCGCGACAACATGTCGGCGATAGGATCAGTCATGGTCATGGCAGACCAGTAGCCTTTCTCGTTGCGGTTCCCCTGATCACGCTAATGACCACCCGGCGTTATCATCTTCTCCCTGGCCACTTGTCGCCACAATCCACTTAGTAGTGGTGCAGCTCGCTGCCAGCAGTAACCGATGGACGCCATCGGGCGGGGGGCCTACAACAAAGTAGGAGTGGAACGTCTGTACGTTTTCGTGACGGTATTGTCACAAGGGACCTGCACGACACCCGCATCCTGATGCACGGGGCAGCATGATCACGAGCGAACGCAAGTCCAACCGATCACGTTACCGCAGTTGAACGGCAGTAAGCAAGCTGTTGGTCCCGACACCTAACGAATTCCGTTTACAAGGGGAGAACAACGCTCAGTTCCCACCCAGGATGACGCCCCCTTCCGGGGTCACGGTGACATCAGCCGCCAACGCCGCAGCCAGATTCAACCGCTGCCAAGAGCCCTGAGAACCCGTCACATCAAGGGGCATCCCGGCAGGTCCGGCTGTCTTACGGAGGATTTCCGCACGTTGCGCATAAGACAACTCTGGAAATGCCCCGAGAAGCAGATCAGGAGCTGCCTGCGGCACGATCATCGGTGCTGCCGTATCTCCCATCGGAGTGAACCCGTAATTCATCCGCCGGGTGTAGTCCCCCACCGGATCAGCGGAGTATGCGGGCCCCACCGACGCACATTCGGAGAGGGAGGCTCCGCACCGCCATTCCAACTCCGCCCGGATCTCAGCGGCGGCAGCGATGAGGTTGGCCCGCATTTTCGGATCATTCCACCGATCCGCTGCAGCGGCGGTACCGGTCATCCTGCCGCCGATGACGTCAAGCGGATAATGCACGCCCATCACCAAACGGTGCTCCCCCGACTCAGACCCACGGGCGAGTATCTGTGGACCGAACTCCGGGAGCATCACAGCCAGCAGCGTGGTTGTCCACGTGGCCTGGTTCGTGTGCCCGGAGGGGAAGGATTTCGAGGTGGTGTAGAAATCCCGGTCCGCCGCGACGAATTTGGTGATGCGGTCGGGCGCTACGACGAAGGGACGCGGATTGTCGAAGATTTCCTTCTCCACGAACGTAGAGCTGGCTGGGCCACCGGCACGCGCGAACCATCCACCACCGAGCAGCATCCGGGTTTTGGGGAGCCGGTTCTCTGCGAGTGCAGCCCGGAAATGCTGCGCTAGGACAGGCCCCAGGGCGTCAGCCACGGGATCAAGCACACCGTCCCGGTCCGCCCTCGCGTCCACCTGTGCACGGAGAATCCGGGCGGGGTCGTTCCTAGCGGCATTGTTTACCGCGATAACCTGCTCCAGGTTGGAACTCATCACATCCGGGTTCTCCCGGATTTCCCCGAATGAGCCGATCACATCGAGATAGATGCCGTAGGGATGCGAACTGATGTCGGAGATGTAGCCCACGTAGTCCTGCGGCCCGAAAGGGACGGGCACCGGTGCGCCATCGTGATGGACGGCGATCTCCTGACCCGGAAGTTGCCCTGGCGCGGGAGGCAGTTCGATCGCCTGTACCGATTGTGCGCAGAGGGTTGCGAACGCGAGGGAGGATACGGTGGCGACAACGTGGCGACGGTACGACATGGCCGACAGTCTAGGGCACCCGCCAGAGGCAGGAACACTATCCCGCCGGGTGCTCACCGGATCGTCATTGTCCGTTCACGTCCTGCGGGGAAACGGGGGTGGTTCAGTTTCTCTTGAGCTCATGCTCCAGAGCATCAAGTTCGCCGCCGCCGGCCATCTGGAGGGCAAGTTCATCGATACTCGTGTTCTCCCGATTCACAGCGAGGATCTGTCGGCCGAGTCCGAGGACGATGAACTCATCTCCGACGAGATAGGCGTGGTGCGGGTTGTGGGTGATGAGGATGACGGCGATTCCCCGATCGCGGGCATCAGCCACGAATTTGAGCACCATACCGGATTGTTTGACACCCAGTGCTGCGGTGGGTTCATCGAGTATGACGACGCGGGCCCCGAAGTAGATGGCCCGCGCGATGGCGACGACCTGGCGTTGTCCTCCGGAGAGTCGGTTCACCTGGACATCGACATCAGGAAGATCGATTCCCATCGCCAGGAGCTGATCACGGGTGATCCTGCGCATCTCCGCTGCCCGGAGGTGTCCGAACGGACCGGTGGTCAGTTCCTGACCGAGGAAGAAGTTTCGCCAGACGGGCATGGTTCCGACGACAGCGAGGTCCTGGTACACGGTGGCGATACCGGCGTTGAGGGCGTCCTTCGGTCCACGGAAGTGGGCGATCTCACCGTCGATGAGCACGTCACCCGAGGTCGCGGAGTGAAGTCCCGAGAGGATCTTGATGAGTGTGGATTTACCCGCTCCGTTATCCCCGAGGATGCAGGTGACCTCGCCTTCCCGGACGGTGAGATTGACTCCGGAGAGTGCGTTGAAGGCACCATATGACTTGGCGACGTCGCGTAGTTCGACGATGGCGGTACCCGTATCCCGGGATTCGGGCAGGGTGCTGGTGGTGTTCATCTGCCTGTTCCTACCTGCTCTCCGTGTAGTTGGCTGTCGTTCTGTTGGCAATGACCGCAAACAGGAGCATCGCGCCGAGGAAGAACTTGAACCAGTCGGGGTTCCATCCCGCGTAGACGATGCCCTGGTTTGTCATGCCGAAGATGAGGGCGCCGATGGCGGTTCCCACGGCGGTTCCCTTACCCCCGGTGAGCGCGCAGCCTCCGATGACGGCGGCGATGATGTAGAGGAACTCGTTGCCGACGCCCTGGCCCGCCTGGATCGAATCGAAGGCGAAGAGATTGTGCATACCGACGAACCAGGCAGCGAAGCCGACGAACATGAACAGCACGATCTTGACCCTGCGTACGGGTACGCCGACCGCCTCAGCCGCGGCTTTGTCGCCGCCCACGGCGAAGACCCAGTTCCCGAAGCGGGTCTTGTACAGGATGTAGCTCGCGATCGCGACAAACAGCAGCCACCAGAACACGGTCACCTTCACATTCACCCCGCCGATGCTGACGGAACTCGCGAAGAGTCCCTTGGCGGAGGCGAACCCGTCCATGTCCCCGATGGAGTGCGTGGCCACCTGTCCGGCGATGAGCTTCGTCAGCGCGAGGTTGAGCCCCTGCAGCATGAGAAACACCGAGAGCGTGATCAGGAAGGAGGGTATCCCGGTGCGGGTGACCAGGAAGCCGTTGAGTGCGCCCACCGCCAGAGCGATCCCGAGGGACAGGAACGCTCCGACCCAGGAGTTCAGGTGTAGGTGATAGTTGAGCATCGCCGAGGCGAGTGCCGCCGACGTCACCGCAACACCCGAGGAGAGGTCGAACTCGTCTCCGATCATGAGCATGCCGACGGCCAGCGCCATGATCCCCATCGTCGAAGAGGCGTAGAGAACGGTGGCGAATGCATCAGGTGTACGGAACGGCGGCGCCACGACCATGAAGAGCGTGAAGATGATGACGGCGCCGACGAGGCTCGCCAGTTCCGGACGACGAATGAGCCGATCGAAGACGGTGCGCTCGCGCAGCCGGTCGTCGACCACCCCGTTAGAAAACGGGGTAAGCCCCTCGGTCACGTCCGTGTCACCGCTGGACGTGTCCCCACCACTCATCGAAGACCTTCCGTTGCGGCGTCAGCAATGGCATCGACGTTCGTCGAATCAACAAAGGAGGGGCCGGTGAGGACCGGCTTGCCGCCTCCGAGGGTCGATCCGTTCCGGATCGCGAGCCAGATGGCGTCCACAGCCAGGTATCCCTGCACGTAGGGCTGCTGGTCGATGGCCCACGCGATGGTGCCGTCCTTGATGGCCTTGACCAGTTCGGCGTTGGTGTCGAACGTGGCGATCTTTGCGTCACTGCCCGCGTCCTTCGCAGCGTCGACACTCGTGATCGCAACTGGGGCCACAAGCCCCATGATCCAGTCGATGGAGGGATCCTGGGCGAGCTTCGCTTGCACGGTGGAGGCGACGGAGGTCATGTCCATCCCGTTGACGTAGAGAATCTCCATGTCCCCGGAGGTCCCGAGGCCCTTCTTGATTCCGCCGCAGCGGGCTTCCTGGGAGGAGTTGCCCTGTTCGTGGATGACGCAGAGAACCTTCTTCGCCCCCTCGGTGGCGAGCCGCTCTCCGGCAAGCTCACCGGCGATGGACTCATCCTGACCAAAGAAGGCGGACAGGCCGTAGTCGGAGTAGTCGTTCATTCCGGCGTTGAGCCCGACGACGGGGATCCCCGCATCCACGGCCTTCTTCGCGGCCGGTCCGATGGCCTCGGCGTTGGGGAGTGTCACGGCGATACCGTCGACGTCGGCGTCGATCGCGGACTGCACGAGGTTCGCCTGGTTCGGCGCCTGCGGATCGGAGGAGTAACGCAGCTCGATGTTGTCCTTCTTCGCGGCATCCTCCGCGCCCTTGCGCACGAGATCCCAGAATGTGTCACCGGGAGCTCCGTGGCTCACCATCGCGACAACCGCGCGGGGCGTGTCGACGGTCCCACCACCGGCGGCGCCACCGGAAGATTCCGGGGCTCCGCCGGTGGATGAACACGACGCGAGCGCGAGCGCCCCGGCGGTGAGGGTTGCGGCCACCGCGGCGCCCCGGCGAGCGGGACGGACCTGGGAGGCGCGGTCACGGGAGAACAGCGAGGAGAGATCTTTGAGTTTCACACTGAGCCATTGAACGCACCCCTCCAGCCAAAAACAAGCTGGCTGAACTGCGTATTTACCGATTCAGTGAAGATGACCAGCGGAGTAACAGCAAAAGAAATCCAGCATGCAGAAGCACCATCAACCTCGTTCGGACGTGCGTCATCCCGGTCACCGCCGCTTCCCCATCCCGGTGTCGAGTTCTCCGGCGACATCACCGGCGGCCGCCAGCAGGATCAGCAACGGCACGACTCCGGGGCCGGGTATCTGGTATTTTCCGTCCCCGTCACGTGCCACGATTCCGGCGGACTGAAGGGGCTTGAGGTGATGGTAGAGCGGCCCGGGTGAGCTGTAGCCGAGGAGTTCCTGTAGTTGCCTGGCACTAGCTGGTTCGACGAGGAGTTCCCGGAGGATGATCAGCCGTACCGGACTGGACACTGCGGCCAAAACCTCCGTGATCCCGTCGCTCGGCACGGAACGCACGGTGTCTGCGTCGAGGGTGATCGTCCAGCGGAGCTGACGTGGTGCGGTGAGTTCGCCGCTGTAGTGGATCGTTCCGGTGATTGCACCGGCCTCGGATTCGTCTGCGTGGTTCTGGGACTGCCCCGGCACCTCTGGATGCTCGAGTTTCCGTACGCGGGACTCAAGGTCGGTGACGCGTTTCCGGAGGTCCGCGAGTTCCTGTGCTTCAGTCATTCTCCACAGGTTAGCTGTTCACGTATGTCGTGGGAGTCAACTGCCTGGAGTATTAGGTCCTGCCAGGCGAAGGCGGCGAGTGTGTCCGTATAGTCGGCTTCCGGGATCGCGGTGGAGATCAGGACCGCGACCGCCGGGGTTCCGTCCTCGCGGCGGATCTCCATGGCGTCGGCGAGGACGCCGGGCAAACTGCCGCCCTTGTGTCCGATCGCGGTGTAGCCGGGTGCGGGGGCGTGTTCGAGGTGACGTCGTGCGATGTCCCCAGCCGGGCCGAGCTCGCCGGTGGCGAGTCGGGTGTAGACGGCGGCGAGGTCGCCTGCGGTGGCGGTCGCTGTTCCGCGGAGGATGTCCCGCTGCTCGGAATACCCGCCGGATGCGCGGTGGAGGATGGTGGCGGCCCATTCGGGATCTTCGCGGTATCTGCGGGAGGCAGCGTCCGGGTTTCCTGCACTGTCGGGATCGAGGACAGCGAGCAGTGATCCGAGGTAGTTGGGGATGTGGGGGTTGTCCCATCCTGCTCTGGTGGCGGCTGCGGTGAGGGCGGGTTCCCCCAGTGTGTCGGCCAGCCAGTCCGCTGCAGCGTTGTCGGATTCGATGATCATCGTGCTGACGAGATAGTCGAGGGTGACGGTGGTGTCCGGGTCGGCTGCAACGGCAACCCCGGGGGACGGTTCCCTCCTGTCGATACCGAGTCGGGCCAGTGCCGCTGCGTGCGCCCCACCATCGAGTGGCAGGTAGAAGGACTCCCATTCGGAGACGGGAACCGGGGTGTCGGGGTCGATGGTGCCGTCGGTGATGGCGTCGGCGTAGGCGAGCAGGTGGATGGCTTTCGCTGCGGATGCGATGTCGAGTGGGGTATCAGCGTTCTTCCGTACGGTGTCCGGACCGTCGGGGGCGGTGGCGTCGGGGATTATGAAGACTGCGGAGTCGTCTGGATGGGCGGCGAGGTGTGCTACCCAGCCGGAGGATTCAGTCAGGTCGGTGTCACCGTGGCGGCATGCGGTGGTGATGTGCCGTGCGGTGTC
Source organism: Corynebacterium sp. CCM 9204 (assembly GCF_041357695.1). Lineage (NCBI taxonomy): Bacteria > Bacillati > Actinomycetota > Actinomycetes > Mycobacteriales > Corynebacteriaceae > Corynebacterium > Corynebacterium sp. CCM 9204. The sequence goes on along the minus strand of NZ_JAUERX010000003.1, from coordinate 197,053 downwards.
TCCCCCGTCTTCTGGTGGTGTCGGGGCACAGGCCATCAGGCCGAGGACGCCGGACAGGATGGCTGTGGTGAGGGGGCGGGAAGCATGGCGAAGTGACATAATTCTAGAATTCTAGAATTATGTCACTGGTAGTATCCACTACCTCCCGGGGGTCAACCGCAGATACATCCCCGGCCGAATGATCCTCCCGGGATTGTCGATGTCGGTTCCGTCCGCCAACCTGATGCGGTTGATCTGCACACCGTATTCACGCCCGGTGTGGGCTGCGGGACCGGCGACGACGACGATATGCTCACCGTCAGTCACGACACGGCCCGGCGTTCCACCGAAGCGCATCGGGCTAATCTCGACGTCCGTAACATAAATGCGCTGCTCCCCCAGGTAGGCCCAGGCGTTGAAGAAGGGGTCGCAGCTCGCCCGGACCAGGTTGAACACCGCGCGAGCACCGAGGGAAAAATCGATCCCACAGTCGGCGGGGCGACGGCGGTGGAAGTAGGTCCACTGCTCCGGGTCCTGCGGAGTCGGTGTCTTACCGGCGTCGAGGAAATCGAGGGAATCCTGCAGGACCGGGCCCACCAGGTCGAGGCACCGGTTGGTCAACGTCAGTGCATCGTCAGAATCCGTGACCCGGGTGGCGCGCTGGGCGACGATGGGGCCAGTGTCGAACCCTTCCGCCATGAGGTGCCCGGTGACGCCAACCTCGGACTCGTCATTGATCAGCGCCCAGTTCGGGGCCCCGAATCCCGCGTACTTGGGCAGCAGCGAATCATGAATATTGAGGGTTCCCAGGCGCGGCGCATCGTACACGTCTTCGGCGATCACCGACGTCCAGTTCGTCACCACCATCAAATCCGCCTCCGCCGCCCGGATGGCGTCGGCTGCCGCCCCGTCCAGGCGTTTCGTCTCGATAACGGGAATCCCACGTTCCCTGGCGAAGGCGGCGACATCCTCGTCCATTCCCGCATAGTAGGGGTCATCGATCGGCGGCTGGGTGCAGACGAGCACTATCTCGTGCCCACTGTCCGCGAGGGCCGTGATGGAACGATAGCCGAAGGTGGCAAAACCGGTGAAAATAACGCGCATACCTGGGTCGAACCCCTTTTTCAAAGAAGTAGTAGATGAGGAGAAGCTGAACGTCGGCAATAGTAACGGAGCCCAAACTTCGGGCATGACGGCGGGGTGTCCACCCGACACACGGGATGGCTCCACAAGCGAAGCCGTCCAGCCGGGCCCCCGCTGTTGACAACACCGGCACGAAGCCTGTTAATTGTGTGGTGCCTAACCTAATTAACGGTGTTTTCCCGGGTCCGCCCCGGACCCCTCGGCACTACTGCACCACCCCTCTTCGCGAAAGGCGCCCCGCTCCGTCATGCCAGGGATCGAATGCCCGTCACAGTCATCATCCACCCTTCTCCACGTCCTGGTCACAGGTGCACGGGGTGGTGTCGGTTCCGCGGTGGTTGAGCACCTGCGGAACCTCGGACACCGGGTGAGCGCCTGGGACCTTCCGGAGTACGACGTGACCGACTCGGACTCCATCGCCGCTGCGATCGCCGACCTCGATGACAGCGATCCACTCGATGCCCTCGTCCACACTCCCGGCGTCCTGCGACCGGATTCCGCCCTGAACCCCGACCCCGCTGCCCTGCGGTTCTCTCTGGAGGTCAACCTTCTCGGCACGGTCGCGGTCTGCGCTCCAGTCGCGCGCCGCTTCGTCGAACGTCGCGGCGGTTCCCTCGTGGTCGTCTCCTCGAACGCGGCAGCCGTACCCCGAGCCGGGATGGCCGCCTACGGCGCGTCCAAAGCGGCCACGACCTCCTGGGTCCGCACTCTCGGCCTGGAGTGCGCCCCGCACGGGGTCCGGTGCAATGTCATCTCCCCCGGTTCCACCGACACGCCCATGCTGCGCGGTATGTGGCCTGAAGGCAGTGATCAGAGCGCGCAGGTGATAGCGGGAACTCCGGAGCAGTACCGTCTGGGGATCCCACTGCAGCGGCTCGCCGATCCCTCCGACATCGCCGGAGCCTGCGCCTTCCTCATTTCTCCGGCCGCCCGACACATCACGATGCACGACCTGCGTATCGACGGTGGCGCCACCCTCGACGCCTGATCCGAGCCCCTCTCCCCCACTCGCGGAAAGCAGAATCTCCCCCGTATGGCTATTCCCCTCATCGCGCCCTATCCTCTCTCGGCGGCCTGTCCCCCCGATGCTCCGGTTCCTGAACCCGTTGTCGACTGGAGTGTCGATCCCGGGCACGCCGCCCTACTTGTTCATGACATGCAGGCCTATTTCCTCGCAGCCTACGACCGTTCCCGGGAACCCGTCTCGACGATGATCCCGAACATCAGGGCGCTCATCGACGCCTTCGATGCGGCTGGGGCACCGGTGTTCTACTCGGTGCAGCCGCCCGCCCAGGCACCCGCCCGGCGCGGCCTGCTCACCGATTTCTGGGGCACCGGTATCTCGGACGCGGAGGATGCTGCGGTAATTCCGGAGCTGGCTCCGCGAGCACACCACCATCTCATCACCAAATGGCGTTACTCCGCTTTCGAGCGGACGGATCTACGGCAGGCACTCTCCTTCGCCCGGCGGAACCAGTTGGTGGTTACCGGGGTGTACGCGCACATGGGGTGCCAGGTGAGTGCGGCAGACGCATTCATGAATGACATTCAGCCTTTCCTCGTCGCCGATGCCGTCGCCGATTTCTCCGCGGATGAGCACCGTTCTGCGGTGCAGTGGGTTGGCAGACGTGCCGGTGTCGCACTCCGGACGGGCGATGTTCTTGAGCAGTTCACCACACCGGGTAAAGGGGAGTGACCGTGCGCGAGTTTATTTTCTCCGATGGTGAATCGACCCTGACGGCGACCGGAGTGACGCGGTTCTGGCCTACTCCGGGCGATGCGGTCGCAGCGTTGCGGACCGGGACGGTTCCGCTCATCGTCGGGGCACTCCCCTTCTATACGGCGGAGACTCCGGCGCTCTTCACCCCGGACCACTACCGGCATCATCTGGGCACCCCGGAGCTTCCCGACGGCCACATCCCCGCGCCGACGCGGATCGACGAGCACCCGAGCACCGAGCAACACGCCGAACGTGTCGCGTCCGCAGTCGCTGCGATCAAAGAGGGACAGGTCTCCAAGATCGTTCTAGCCCGACGGGAGACCTACCACTTCGACCGGGACGTCAACCCGGAGGTTCTGCTCTCACGGTTCATCGACGGGTCCGGAACCGGAACCGGGTATCTCGTCGATATCAGTGTCGCAGGACGTTCCCACCTCGGCGAAACCATCGTCGGTTCCAGCCCGGAACTGTTGATCCGGAAGCGCGGGAATCGCATCGAATCGCATCCGCTGGCGGGAACCGCACCACGTTCCACGGACCCGGTGCAGGACGAGGCCCGGGCGACCGAGCTTCTGCTCTCCCCGAAGGATCTTGATGAGCACGCCTACGTGACTTCGGAGATCGACCGCGTCCTGCGCCCCTACTGCACCGAGCTCCATGTCCCCCGCCGTCCGTCCCTGACCCGTACCTCCCACACCTGGCACCTGGGCACCCCGATCACCGGGACCCTCGCCGATGACCGGGTCTCGGTGCTGGAACTCGCCGTGGCACTTCATCCGACGCCGGCTGTCGCCGGACATCCAACCAGCAGTGCCCTCGACCTACTCCGAACCTACGAACCGGAACGTGGGTTCTACGCCGGGACGGTCGGTTGGGCCGATGAACACGGCGACGGGGAATGGCGCGTCACCATCCGTAGCTGCGTCGTCGATTCCCGCGCCCACCAGATCCGCGCCCACGCAGGCGGCGGCATCGTCGCCACCTCCAACCCGGACACAGAAGTCCGGGAAACGAGGACGAAGTTCGGTCCGCTCCGCGCGGCACTCGGAATCCACACCACCCCTGAACCGAAGGCACGACATGTCCGAACACACTGATACCACCGCCCTTTACCCTGCTGGGGACATGGCCGCCTGGCGCGCCGCCGGGTACTGGAACGACGACACTTTCGCCACCTTCCTGCGGGAGGCGGCCGCACGCTTCGGTGACAACGAGGCCGTCGTCGGGCATGACCTGCACGGCATCGACCACCGGCTGAGTTACCGTGAGCTGAACGCCGCCGCCGACGCCACCGCCCGCAGGCTCCGGGATCTCGGCATCACCCGGGGAGACTTCGTCGTCGTTCAGCTCCCCAACACCACGGAGTTCCTGCCCACCATCTTCGCGCTCTTCCACCTCGGAGCGCGTCCCGTCTTCGCCCTTCCCGCTCATCGCGCCGCCGAACTCAGACATTTCCTGGCGAGCACGAACGCCGCGGCTTGGATCGCACCCGGCAGCCACAACGGCTTCGACTACCGGGACCTGGCCCGCGAGGTGCTACCGGCGCTGCCGAACCCGGTGCAGGTGATGATCGCCGGGCCCGACCCTGCGGAGTTTGCCTCCCTCGGCGGTGAACCGGTGGCCGATCTTCCGGCCCCCGCACCGGTGGCACCGGAGGAACTGGCGTTCCTCCAGGTCTCCGGGGGAAGCACCGGCATCCCGAAACTGATCCCCCGCACCCACGCCGACTATCTCTATTCGGTACGGGAGTCCGCCCGGATCTGTCAGCTCAGTCCCGCTACCCGGATGCTCGTCGTCCTTCCGGTCTCGCACAACTTCACCATGAGTTCTCCCGGTGTGCTCGGTGTGCTGTGGGCCGGGGGCACCGTGATCCTCACCGAGGACCCGACACCAACCTCGGTGTTCCACCTCATCGACGCCGAGAAGGTCACCATGACCGCAGCGGTTCCGCCTCTGGCGATGACCTGGCTGGCTCTGCGCCCGAGGATTGACGCCCACCTCGACACACTGGAGGTACTGCAGGTCGGAGGGGCGAAGTTCCCCACCGAAGCGGCCCGGAAGGTCACCCCGGTCCTCGGGTGTCGGCTCCAGCAGGTGTTCGGGATGGCGGAAGGGCTGGTCAACTACACCCGCGCCGACGATCCCGAGGACGTGGTCACGGGAACCCAGGGTCGGCCCATCTCCCCGGCCGATGAGATCCTCATTCTCGACGACGAGGGACACCCGGTCCCCGAGGGCGAATCCGGCCATCTGCTCACCCGTGGCCCGTACACGATCCGCAGCTACTTCAACGGTGCCGATCCCGGCGCGTTCACCGACGACGGCTTCTACCGCACCGGTGACATCGTCCGCCGACTCCCTACCGGGCATCTCATCGTCGAGGGCCGCGACAAGGACCACATCAACCGGGGTGGCGAGAAAATCTCCGCGGAGGAGGTGGAGAACCATCTCATCGCGCACCCCGACATCATCGATGCCGCCCTCGTCGCAATCCCCGACGACTACCTCGGGGAACGGTCCTGCGCCTGGATCATCAGCGACGCGCCACCCACCGCCACGGAGATCCGGGAATTTCTCACCCTCCGTGGGCTCGCCGCCTACAAACTGCCGGACCGCTTCGAGTTCGAATCCTCCTTCCCACTGACAGGCGTGGGAAAGATCAGTCGGAAGGCCCTCCGCCGCCGACTCGCCGCAACCCTCACCACCGACACCAGCAAGGATGATTAATCCATGAGCGACACCCCCGCACTCACCGGAACCCGCATCACCGAGGACACCGCCGACATTCTCGGAATCACCCCGGACACCCTCGATCCGCACGCACCACTCGTGGAACAGGGACTCGATTCACTGCGCGCCGTGACCCTCGTCGAGACCTGGCGCGCCGACGGCGCCACGGTCGACTTCCACGAGATCATGTCCCTGCAGACCCTCGACGAATGGATCACCGCACTCACCTGAGACAGGCCGCGAACACCCCTTCCACGCCGCCATCCCCGCCGAGGAGCATCACCCATGACCACCAGCACAGCCGTCCATGACATGGGTCCGGGACAGGCCGCCATCTGGTTCGCCCAGGCCGCCGACCCCGGCGGGACGACATTTCAGTGCGCCGAACTCATCGAGTTTGACGCGGAGATCGACCTCGAACTTCTGGCGGACACCATCCGCGACTGCCTCTCCACACTCGAACCGTTCCGCTGCCGGTTCCTCCGCACCACCTCAGGAACACTGCGCGCCGAAACCGACCCGCAGTGGGAACCTGCGTCAATAAGCATCATCACCGGCACTCTCGACGCCGACGCGGACATCGACGAGTGGGCCAGCCGTACCATCGCCGTACCCGCCATGACCCGCGGGGACGAGATCTCCGGCACCGAACTCACCGGACATCACCTGATGCAGCGAGCGAACGGCCGCCCGTTGTGGTTGGCCCGCTTCCACCACATCCTCGCCGACGGATACGCCATCGGCGCGCTCATCCGCTGGATCGCGGCCTGCTACACGGCACGCGCCACGGGCGGCGACGCCCCGCAAACACCGTTCAGCGACCACTGGGCCACCACGCACCCGGGCCCCGGTGACGATGACCTCGCCTTCTGGCGGGATCCGGCGCGGGTAGCCGCCGAGAATCCGCCCACGATTCTCCCCGCGGACGGTCGGGGACCGGCACGCCCACTGCGTTCCCACGCCACCATCGACCATGACGCCCGCGTCGCGCTCCGCGCCCTCACCCGCACGATGCGCGTGACCGAGCTGGACGCCCTCGCCGCCGTCACCGCGCACTACACGGCGGCCGTCACCGGATCCGCAGACATCACCCTCGGTATCCCCCTGATGAACCGCCCGATGGGCAGCCGCAGCATCGACTTCGTCCCCGCCGTCAATCTGCTCCCGCTCCGCCTCGACACCGCGGACCTGCGCGCGCGGTTCGTGGACACCGTCACCGCGACTGGCGCGGCGCTCGCGGAACTCCGGTCACACGGGACGCTGCGCGGCGAGGAACTCCGCAGACTACTGCGCATCAGCGACCCCGCACACCGGATGACCGGGCCGACCATCAACCTGCGCCCCTTCACCCCGACATTCCGGTTCAACGGGGTGCGCGGCGAGTTGACCACTCTCTCCGTCGGCCCGGTCGCCGATGTCGAGCTGATCTTCCAGTCCGAGGACGACGGCAGCATGACCCTGCACTCCCTCGCCCACGGCACTCCGGCACAACAACAGCAGCTCGACGCACACACCCGGCGGCTCGCGCTCCTGGTCAACCAATTGGCCCACGTCGATCCCGCCGACATCACCGCCGATGATGACGCCTTCAGCCTCGGTGATCTGGACCTCATCGACGCCGACGAACGCCGAATCCTACTGGAGAAATTCAACGGAACAACACACCCGATCACGCTCCCCGACGGTGACGACCCCACCCTCCACGCACTGATCCACGCACGGCGCACCGCCGACCTGACCACCAGGCCCACCGAACCGGCCCTGTGGTGGAACGGGCAGTGGATCACCCGGGAGGAATTCTGGGCCGACGTCGACGGCCTGGCCGCGGTCCTCCACGAGCACGGCGCCGCACCAGGAACAACCATCGCGCTGCAGCTCACCCGTTCGCCCGCACTATGCACCGCAATTGCCGCGACCGCACTCACTGGGGCCGCGTGGCTGCCCCTCGATCCCGCACTTCCCGAACAACGACGCCGGGACATGCTCGCCACCGCAGACCCACACCTTCTCATCACCGAGCGCACGACCGGAACACCGACACCGGAACTGAGCCCGATCATCGAACTCGATGAAACGGTGCTGCGCCCCGCACCTGCCGCACCACCCCAGTGGGACCCCGCCCCGGCCCCGCACGCAACAGCCCGGGACACCGCCTACATTCTGTTCACCTCGGGCTCCACCGGAACCCCCAAAGGCGTCGCCGTGCCGCAGGAGGGAATCCTCAACCGCCTCGCGTGGATGGCGGATTACTACGGCATCGGGGAGAACGACACCCTGATCCAGAAGACCCCGGCCTCCTTCGACGTATCCGGGTGGGAATTCCTCCTTCCGCTCACCCACGGCCCGAGACTCGTGGTGCCCGCACCGGATGCCCACCGCGATCCCGGTGAGCTGCTTCCGGTCCTCCGGGAGACGGGAACCACGATCTGTCACTTCGTCCCCTCAGCTCTCGACGCGTTCCTCCGGTGGCACACCGGGAGCATCGACCTCCCAGCACTCCGGGCCGTCATCACCTCCGGCGAGGCGCTGCCCGCTCGTACCGCATCGACCTGCCGCGAACGCTTCGGGGTCGAGGTGCACAATCTCTACGGACCGACCGAAGCCTCCATCGATGTCACGGCGCACACGGTGCGCCCCGGTGAAACGACCATCCCGATCGGTGCCCCGGTGTGGAACACCCGAACCCATGTCCTCGACCCGATCGGCAGGTTACTCCCCATCGGCGCCCCCGGCAGGCTCTTCCTCGCCGGGGTCCAGGTCGCCACCGGTTACGTCGGCCGCCCGGATCTGAGCGCCGAACGTTTCACCGAAGACCCGTTCCATCCCGGCGAACGGATGTACGATTCCGGGGACATCGCGCGGTGGCGTGACGACGGCGAGCTACTCTACCTCGGGCGCGCCGACAACCAGGTGAAACTCCGTGGGCAACGACTCGAACCGGGCGAGATCGAAGAGGTTCTCTCGGCACACCCCGACATCGCCGCGAGCGCGGTTCTGGTGCGGCCGCTCCCCGGCTCCGGGGAGGATGCGCTCATCGCGTGGATCGTTCCCCGCAACCACTCCGCACCACCGGACACCGACTCCGTCCTGGAGCACGCCCGCAGTCGGCTTCCCGCCTACATGATCCCGTCCGCCGTGGTCACCGTGGATGTTCTCCCGATGACCACCAACGGGAAACTCGATATCCGGGCGCTCCCCGATCCCCCTGCCGTGGACTCAGACGCCGACGACGATCCCACCGTCGGCCCGCTGGAGGAATCCCTGCTCGACGCCTTCCGGGAGGTGCTGGGGATCCGGCCCGGAGCCCGGGCCAACTTCTTCGATCTGGGGGGAACCTCACTCAGCGCGGTCCGACTCGCCCAAGTGCTCCGGGAGCGGACCGGTCTGGACCTCAACGTGTCCGATGTGTTCGCGGCCCCGTCGATCCGCGCCCTGTCCGCCCACCTCACCGCCCGTGGCGATCACGACTCCGGGTCAGCCGGGTTCCGGCCTCTGCTGGCGTTGCGCCCGCACCGCGCCGGGGTCCCCGTATTCTGCTTCCACCCTGCGGGCGGCATCGGCTGGTCCTACGCCCGTCTCATCCCCTTCCTCGACAGCGGCCGAGGCGTGTTCGCGGTCCAGTCCCCGGGTCTGGTTCCCGACGGTCCCCCGATGGTCGCATCCATCGTTGCGGCCGCTGAACGTGCCGCGACGGACATCCTGGCGCTCTGCGCCGAACAGGACATCACCGACGTCGAGCTCGTCGGCTGGTCAGTGGGAGGTGTACTGGCCCAGGCGTGTGCGGTCCGGCTCGCCGACACCGGTATCCGGGTACGTCACCTCGTCCTCCTCGACGCCTACCCCGCCGAGCTCTGGCGCGGCAAACCCGCCCCAGACGACCAGGAGCGGCTCCGCGGCGTTCTCGTGATGGCTGGGCAGGATCCGGACGATTACGGCAAGCTCGACACCGCCACCGTCGTCGCCGCACTACGCGCCGCACCCGGGGCGTTCAGCGCGCTCCCCGATTCCGTGCTCTCCTCCGTCACCACCATGATCGGGCACAACGCCCGCATCATGCGGGAGCACCGCACGATCCCGTGGTCGGGAACCATCGACATGTTCCGCGCCGAACTCAACCCGGAGCACATGGACGAAGAGACGTGGCGACCGTTCTGCGGTGACCTTCGTGTCCACCGGATGCAGACCACGCATCCGGGCATGGTGTCCCCCGAGGTGTTTGCCCGGGTCGCTGATCTCATTCAATGACCCGGTGCGTGTGCACCGGCGCCGCATCTACAATGACGAAAGGCCGCCCTCCCCGAGGTTCGGGGAGGGCGGCCTTGTCGGCGGGCTGACGGAGACTAGCGCTCCTGGCCCGGCTTCTTGAAGGGGAAGCCCAGCTCGCGGAGCAGGGCACGGCCTTCATCGTTGTTCGTTGCCGTGGTGACGACGGTGATGTCCATACCACGGGGACGGTCAACCTTGTCCACGTCGATCTCGTAGAACATGGTCTGCTCCGTGAGGCCGAACGTGTAGTTGCCGTGGCCGTCGAACTGCTGATCCGACAGTCCGCGGAAGTCGCGGATACGGGGCAGGGCGACGGTCAGCAGGCGGTCCAGGAACTCCCACATGCGGTCACCGCGGAGGGTGACGCGGGCGCCGATGGGCATGCCCTCACGCAGTTTGAAGTTGGCGATGGACTTCTTAGACCGACGGATCTCCGGCTTCTGACCGGTGATCAGGGTGAGGTCCTCGAGTGCGCCGTTGATGAGCTTGGCGTCACGGGCGGCGTCGCCGACGCCCATGTTGACGACAACCTTGACGACGCCGGGGATCTGCATGACGTTGTCGTAGTTGAACTCTTCAGACAGCGCGGTGCGGATGTCCTCGCGGTAGCGGGTCTTCAGACGCGGGGTGTAGTTCTCGCTCATGTTCAGATGTCCTTCCCGTTGCGTCGGGAGATGCGCACGCGCTTGCCGTTCTCATCGACACGGTAGCCGACGCGGGTCGGGTTTCCGTCGGAATCGATGACCATGACGTTGGAGACATGGATCGGCGCTTCCTGGGTGACGATGCCACCGGACTCGGCACCACGCTCGGGCGCGGAGTTCGCGACGTGCTTCTTGATGCGGTTGACTCCCTCGACCAGGACCTTGGAACGCTTCGGGTAGGCCTCGATGACCTTGCCGCGTGCGCCCTTGTCCGGACCGGAGATGACGAGGACGTTATCGCCCTTGTGGATCTTCATTTAGATTACCTCCGGTGCCAGCGAGACGATCTTCATGAACTTCTTCTCACGGAGTTCACGGGCGACGGGGCCGAAGATACGGGTACCGCGCGGATCGCTGTCGTTCTTGATGATGACGGCTGCGTTCTCGTCGAAACGAATGTAGGAGCCGTCCGGACGACGGGTCTCCTTCTTCGTGCGCACGATGACGGCCTTGACGATTTCGCCGGCCTTCACGTTGCCGCCGGGAGTGGCTTCCTTGACGGTGGCGACGATGACGTCACCGATACCGCCGAAGCGTCGGGTGGAGCCACCGAGAACGCGGATGCACAGAATCTCCCGTGCACCAGTGTTGTCGGCGACCCGCAGACGCGATTCCTGCTGAATCACTATGGGTCTCCTGACCTGGATTTCAATGTGCGCCGGATTTCCGACCCGAACACACGCGGTCTGATGTACTTGCACGGCCACTGACGCTCCGGGAAGAACCCGGTGAAGGCGACGAACACCGTACATGAGCAAGCACCGGCCAACCGGACACAGTCCGCCCGACAGTACCTGCGATGTCGAAGGGTCTCGGCCCGCGCTCGGAAACGCACGGCGAACCGACCCACGTCAGCGACCGAATCATTGAACCATACCGGACGAAATGCGGCAACCCACCCCCCTACCCCACCCCTAGTTCTACCGACACCAGCACATATTCGACATGCCGGATAACCCAATGCTCCCGCCTCGCCCACGAACTCACGATCCAGGACGGAGGACCGCTCGCCATCATCCCCATGCTGAATAACCCGGAATAGCAGCTACGGGTAGGGGAGACGCTCTCTCCGATTCTGCGACTACCGTCGAGTAGCCGTGATCCGCCAGAAACCCCACCCGGCGGGTTCTGCTGTGTCGAGCAGATAGCCAGCCCGCCCGAGCGCATCCCGGATGTCTCGGCGGGTGGGAACCGATGCCCCGGAGACACACAGCCGGATGAGGTCGGCCTCGTAGTCCTCTGCATCCCCGGCGTGCTCCTCCACTTGCGGTGTCACCAGGACTAGCCTCGGGACTCCAGTGGCAGCGAGCACCTCGTCGACACCACCGGGGAACGCGCAGGCGAACGGGTCCACCACAACCAGCGTATCGACGCCCGAGACCTGCTCACCCGGCACGTAACCGCGGCGGACGACCCCGTCTGCGCGCTGCCCATCCGGTTCTTCCGCCGCACACAGGCACACCACGGAGACATCCGTTCGGCGGTGCGCGCACTCCTCCGCATATGCCGCTGCGGCGGCCCCCATGAAGCCGACCACTGGCCGACGGTCGCCGTCCGCCCGGAGGTCGAGCGCCGCTATCACGGCGGGCGCCGTCCACGCGGCCGCTGCCGCCTGCTGACTGCCCACCACCCGGGACACCGTCCCCGCGACGTCGAGGCCCCCCGCGTCCGCCCGGGCACCGAGGTCAACCGCACCACCGCTGCACACTGCTGCGTCGAGACGCAGAAACGCCAACAGCTTCACCAGCCCCGGACCCGCGAGCATCTGCACCGTACTCGATTCCGGGTCAGCAAGTTCCCGGCCCATCGCCGTCAACCGGACACCGGTGACAACCGGGCCGTCCTCCTGCGTCTCAACGACGAGCCGAAGCAACGCCTGCGATTCGAGATACCGGAGGAAACGCACCGTGATCGACTCATCCATGCCGGTCGCGGCAGCGAGCGCCGCCGGGGTGTCATGACCGGCCCCAATCGCAGTGAAGATCCCGGTCCGCACCGCCGCCCGGAGCACCAGCCCACCGGAGACATCCGCGAGGCGCGCCAACGCCCGCACCGGGGCCGCCCCGCCACCGTCCCCCTCAGTCTGTTCACGCCAGTAGCCGGTCAGTTCCCGATCCGCCGGATCAACATCATGGTCCTTGATGACCTGGCGCATTGCCCGCAGTTGTCCCGCTTCCCCGGCACACCACACGTAGACGCGGCCCTCCGGCCAGTCCATCTTGGCGAATTCCTCGGCGAGATCCCCACCATCGGCACGGACGATCCAGCGCAGATCCACTGCGGCGGTGCTGTCGAGCTGCTGGATATGACACCGCTCCGCAACCTCCACGAGCACGGTCACGGACGCGGACCCGGATAGTTCCTCGAGACAGCGGCTGATCGCGGGGAGCGCCGTCTCATCCCCCACCAGGATGAGATGATCAGTGTGGGTGGGCAACACGCCGCACCGCTTCGGACCTGCAACCCACACCTTCGCCCCAGGTGTCGCGGACACTGCCCAACCTTCCGCGAGGCCGTGGCCATGGCGGGCGAAATCGATGGTGACCTCACCTTTGACCACATCGAAGTGCCGTACCGTGTAGGTCCGGAACAGCCGGTTGACCTCTTCATTCCACTGCAACCGCCCATCCCCTGTCGGCGGTGGATAGGGCCTCGATCCGGTGACGGGATCAGGGAAGATGATGCGCACATCATCATCGAATCCATCACTGATGAACTCAGGCACCTCGTACCCGTCCCGGGTGTGTGCCCGAAGACCCGGCCCACCGAGAACCACCCGGCGCATCCCGGGCGTGACATCCTCCGCCCGGATCACCTCTAGCTCCCGGATACTGATCGGATAGATGTCGTGGTGCCGACTACTCCGCGCCATATTTGTCAAGGCCCTTCCAAAAGTGGGGAAGAAGGTTAGGAAACCCTCATGCTACCGAACCCCCGGAGGAGCGAACAAAGTTATCGGGTGTTCATCCCCCCAGCATCTTCCGGGGAGCTACACCGGCCCCCGGGTGAGATGACGTTCAATGACCGGCACCATGGATTCCCACGCCTCAAGGGAACTCATTGCGAGGTGGGCGCTGTCCACGGTGTGTGAACTGACCGGCTCCACACCGTCCAGGTCCTCCCATGCCTTCAGCGGCTCCCAATTCAGGCCCGCCATATCCGTCGTGTCCCCGGCTCGGAGAACAAGCACTGGCCCCGTATAGGGCGAGCGTGTTGCCGTCATGTGAATCATGAAGCACCTGCCGGAGGCGTCCTTCATGGCGTCGATCTCCTCATCCGAGAAGTTCGGGGCGTTCGCCGCCCGGATCATCTCCCCGATCAGTGCGTCATCGAAATGCTCCAGGACCGCGAGTATGTCACCGAATCCACCGTCGCCGGGAAGTTCCGGGATCTCCTCGCCCGGTTTATGATGCCGGATGAAAGTGTCCAACGCCGCAGCCAGGCCATTCGGGGTGTCCGGAGAGATCCCCGACGGATACGCGTCAATGACACCGAGGAACTCGACAACCTCACCGTCCTGCTGCAGCATCCCCGCGATCGTGTGTGCGAGAGCACCCCCGGACGAGTACCCGAGCAACCGGTAAGGCCCCTCGGGCTGCACCTGACGCACGAGGTCAAGATAGTACCGGCACAGCGCATCATGATCGAGACCGATCGACAGCGTGGTCTCCGCGTCCGGGAGCTGCACACCAATCACCCGATAGTCCCCCTTAAGCAACCCCGCCAGGGGCGCGTAGCTCCAGGCCAAGCCGACAACGGCATGGAAACAGAAGATCGGGGCGCCCTCACCGCCGGAGAAATCTACGAGAACTCCCTCACCCGGCAACTGCGGACGGGGGGCGGCGCCATCACCATCAGAAGCGGTGACCGCCGTGGCGATGGCTTCCGGAGTCCGGTGGGTGAGGATCGTGTCAACACCCACGTCGAGCCCGGCACGCCGGAGCCTACCGAGCAGCTTCATCGCGGACAGCGAGTGTCCCCCGCACGCGAAGAAGTCATCACCCGGCACAAGGTCGGTTCCGGTCAGCTCGCTCATGTGGCGTGCGATGAGCTCCGTGGCCTCCGCACGATCCGGAATGGCACTGGAATTCTTGGTCATGGTGCAGGGGCTCCTTGGAGAAGTACTGTATGAAAAACATCGACAGGGTGGAAGTCACTTCCGGGAATGGTAGATCCGGATCAGTTCTCGGCGATCCAGCTTCCCATTCCCGGTGACGGGAAGTTGTTCAATCAAGGTGATCGTCGAGGGAACCGCGTAGGCGGGAACCCGTCCCCGCATCTGTGCAGCCAGGGCGTCGTAGTCCGGACATCCCGGTTCAGCCACGATGAATCCCCGCAACTCCGGATTCTCACCCGTCGTGTCAGCCACCGCCGCGGCTGCACGGACACCGTCAAGCCCACTCAGTGCTGACTCAACCTCACCGAGGGTCACCCGGTTACCGCGGATCTTCACCTGATCATCGACCCGCCCGGCGTAATACATCTGCCCTCGGTGCCAGCCCGCGAGATCACCGGTCCGGTACATCCGCCCACCGACGTCCCCCTCGAAGGGGCTGGGCACAAACGTCCGGGCGGTGAGTTCCTCATCGCCGATGTAACCGGCGGCGAGCTGCACGCCGGCCAGATACAGTTCCCCGGTTTCATCGTCGCCGACCTCATTACCCTCGGCGTCGAGAATATGGACGGTGACATTGTCCTCGGGCAGACCCAGCAGACAGGTACCCTCTGGACAGGGCGGGGTCGAATCCGCAGTGTATTCGACACAGGTTACATCCATGGCCGCCTCCGTCGGACCGTACAGGCCCAGTATCCGGCATCCGATCTCATCCAGGCAGCGCTGCGCCAGATCCGTCGGGACGGCCTCCCCGCCGAGCAGCAGGAACCGGAGTCCGTTCAGTGCATCGAGAGAGTCCCCGAAGTCCTCAAGAACCTCAGCAACGACCCTCATGTGGCTCGGCACCATGGACAGCACCGTGACCCGGTTGTTCCGGATGACTTCCACAAAACCGTCGACATCCCCCGGCCACCAATCTGCCGGGGGCAACACGACGGCACCGCCACCGGCCAGCGGAGTGATCATCTCCGCAACACTCACATCGAATCCCACGGGCGCCTTCTGCATCCACCGGAAATCCTCGACCGGCCCCAGCGTGCGCACGAACCACTGCATGTGGGCGGCCGCACCCCGGTGGACATTCAGCACACCCTTCGGGGTGCCCGTCGTACCGGAGGTATAGATCAGGTAGACCCCATCCTCCGGGGTTACCGGACGGGTGAGCTCCTCCGGCTCGACCGTGGAAGTGTCCCCCTCCGGAGCCAGGGGAACCGGAATCACCGGCAGATCCGTCCCGGGAATCTCCACGTCGCCGACTGTGAGCACCAGAACGGGATCAGCGTTCTCGAGTATGAACGCGATACGCTCCGCCGGGTGCGAGGGATCCACCGGGGTATAGACGCCACCGGCGCGGATCACAGCCGCTGCGGCGATCGGCAATGCGGCCGACCGGCGAGCGACAACCGCGACCCGGTCCCCTGTCGAGACACCCGCGTCGAGGAGAGTCCGAGTGAACGCATTGACTCGGGAGTCGAACTCACCGTGGGTCAGGGTCGCGTCAGCCGCGACCACCGCGTCGAGATCCGGGTAACACCGTGCAGCGAGCCGGATCATCGCGTCGACGGTCTCGGGTTCGACCGGGACCGCCGGACCACGGTTCCTAGCGGGCACCGGGCGCATCTGGTTGGGAGAGGTCGAGATCATTGGTCCATTCTCGTCTATCAGTCATAGTTGGCTTACGTCAGCCCGTCATCACGGGACGGACAGATCAGGCACGGTCACAGGTAGCCGGAGACCCCGCGGAAACCAATCCGTCATCATTTCCGGAGAGACCACCGAGAACCCTATCCGCGAGGAGCCCCAGACAACTGAGGTTGCCGAAACCTGGCCCCTGATTGAAACCCGCGAGTGTCGGGAGAACAAGAGTGGAGTTCATCCCATCAACCGTGAGATCCCTGCGGATACTTCCCTCGATTCCGGCCACAAGACCCCCCTTACTCGCGCCATCACGTTGGTCCATCCCGGCCGCGGTCGCAAGTTGCGCACATGCTTCCGTCCCCAGCAGGCCGAGGAACCAGGACGGGTCCGCGCCACGGGCGTCAATGACCGTATCCACCACGATCGACCCTGCGGGGTTCTCGACATGGACGACCGGCCCCGTCGCCCCCATCTTGACCGTCGAGACCGACCCCATGACATGTCTACACCGACCGTCACGACTGATCAGTTCGAGCGACTGTAGCGAAAGAACTCCTCTGTCCGTTCGACACAGCATCGCACGCCTCGTCGCGGCGTCCAGTGTGGTCCACACATCAGGATCCGTGTACAACCCGTTTTCCTGGAAATTCTCTCCTCGTGAGAGCAGGCACGCGGTAGGTGCGACAGTGATGATCTCTGAGACACGGTGAACAGTGAGCTCTTCGATGATGCTGGCAGCGGTCTCTCCACCACCGACAACACAGACACGCCCCGTGAAACGAGCGTCAGCGGCCACCCGAGCCCAGAAACCCGCGACACTCAGAACATTGCTGTCCTGGAGAAAACGTCGATCACTCGTTCCCGGCCCCGTGAGCATGAGAGCCTCCGAAGAGAGAAAACTCGGGGCCCCCGAGATCGTGTCCTCGACCCGAATCCGCCAGCCCTCGTCGATCGCCTCGGCATTGGTCACTCGTCCCGGTACCGGACTCAGCTCAATCCGGTCACCGACCCAACGCAAATAATCGGCCCACTCACAATGCATCGGTTGGGGGCGACCCCGGTCAATCCAGTCCGCGTAGCTGCCCGTGTCAATGAGATGGGCCGCCCATGAGAGATCGGCCATCTCTCGGTCAATCCTCGCATCAATATCCCGGTCACCGGTAAGTTCGGTCCGATAGGGGAAGCCCACGTCTTTTTCAGGGGGGGTGCCCAGCCGGTGGCGACCGTCGGTCCAACCCCCGGAGGCCAACCAGTGCGCACCGATGCCATGGGGGTCAACAACGATTATCTCCGGCACCTCCAGTCCGAGGCGTCCGGCGACGTGGGCTTTGGCAGCCACCGCGACCGCCTTGGGGCCTGCTCCGACGATGGTGAGGGTACTCACTGGGCTTTTCTCGTTCCTGTATATTGGGGGTTCTTCCGTCCGCCAGATCCGACGGCATAACAGCGCGTGAAAACCACATACGGGTCCACGACATCAGAGGATCGCTACCCGCCGTAGGGCAGCCTTAGCTTTTAGCTCGTATCTACCTTACATTGCCGGCAGACTCATCTAATATCCAGGCCCCTGTCAGGGCCTTCCATCTAATCTCAGTATCCGCTTAGCTAATCCTCCATCCTCCCCCTTCGCACACTTCAGAAGCCATTTCTCGGAATCCCAATGAAGAATGTGCCAGATACGCACCCCAAGGAAGTCACGCGCCGCACAGATATGACCAGTGGTGACGAGACTGTCGCTCAGAGCCCCGCGCATGAACTCCTCGAAGATCTAGATACCGACATCAACGGGGAGCACTATCACCCCGCGTGATCTGCCAAGTCCGTTGGGGCCAATGCGAGTAACTCACCTACACATGTTTCTGTTTCCCTGCCTACACAGAGAGCCCGTGGCTACGCGGGACGGTCAGGACTTTCCCTCCCTCGAGGACCCGGTACAAGAAGGCGTCATTGATTCTCACCTCACTGCGGTCAGTGAATATCCGGATGCCTAATCCGCAACCGACGCCACTGCCGCGGGGTTGACTGCCCGGGCGAGACGAGTGAAAAACAACGAATGCCCCAACCAGAAACTGGTTGGGGCATTCGTTTGATCGTCCGTTCACAGTATTTCCGGATGAACCAGAAAGGGCGAACAGTTGATTCCGGTAGAGAACTAGCGTGCCTTCTCGACGATGTCGAGGAGACGGAAGTGCTTGTCCTTGCTCAGCGGGCGGGTCTCGATGATGCGGACGAGGTCGCCGACGCCGGCAGTTCCGTCCTCATCATGGGCCTTCACGCGGCTATTCGTGCGGATGGTCTTGCCGTACAGCGCGTGCTGACGACGATCCTCGAGCTCGACAACGATGGTCTTCTGCATCTTCGTCGAGACAACGTAGCCGGTGCGGACCTTGCGGGCGCCCCTCTCGTTGGTGGATTCCTGGTTGTTCACGTTTGCCTCACTCATGATTAGCCTTCAGCTCCCGGAACGACGGACAGACCCAGCTCACGTTCACGGATGACCGTGTAGATACGGGCGATGTCACGCTTGACCGTCTTCAGGCGACCGTTGTTGGTCAGCTGGCCGGTGGCCATCTGGAAGCGGAGGTTGAAAAGCTCCTCCTTCGCCTCGTTGAGGCGGGTGACAAGCTCCTCGGCGTTGAGCTCGCGGAGCTCGAATGCGGGGGTACCGTTAGCCATTAGAGCTGGTCCTCCTTCTTGATGATGCGGACCTTGCAGGGCAGCTTCTGGGCTGCGCGACGGAGTGCCTCGAGGGCGACTTCCTCGTTGGCGTAGCTCATCTCGAAGAGAACGCGGCCGGGCTTGACGTTGGCCACCCACTTCTCGACGGGGCCTTTACCGGAACCCATACGCACGCCAAGCGGCTTCTGGGTCAAGGGACGGTCCGGGAAGATGTTGATCCACACCTTGCCACCACGCTTGACGTGGCGGTTGATCGCGATACGCGCGGATTCAATCTGACGGTTGGTGATGTAGCACGGCTCAAGAGCCTGGATACCGTAGTCACCGAAGGTAACGCGGTTTCCGCCCTTGGACACACCTGTCCGGGTGGGACGATGCTGCCGGCGGTACTTGACGCGCTTAGGGATAAGCATCTGTCTAGCCCTCCTGCTTCTGCTCGGCGCGCTGGCGACGCTGGCCACCACGGCGCGGACGCTCGCGACGCTCGGCGCCACCACGACCACGACGGTCGGACGGAGCGTTCATTTCACTCTCGCGCTTGCCGCCAACAACGTCACCCTTGTAGATCCAGACCTTCACGCCGATACGGCCGAAGGTGGTGTGGGCCTCGTAGGTGCCATAGTCGATTTCCGCACGCAACGTGTGCAGCGGGACGCGGCCCTCATGGTAACGCTCGGTGCGGGACATCTCAGCGCCGCCGAGACGACCGGAACACACGACCTTGATGCCCTTGACCTGCGGCTGGCGCATCGCGGACTGGATGGCCTTACGCATCGCACGGCGGAAAGCCACACGGTTAGTCAACTGCTCCGCGATGGACTGTGCCACCAGTTGAGCGTTGGCGTCGATGTTCTTGACCTCAAGGATGTTGAGGGCGACCTGCTTGCCGGTGAGCTTCTCGAGCTCGCCGCGAATACGGTCGGCCTCGGAGCCACGGCGACCAATCACGATACCCGGACGGGCAGTGTGAATGTCGACGCGGACCCGGTCCCTCGTGCGCTCGATGACGACATCGGCGATGCCGGCGCGATCGAGGCCCTTGGACAGGAAATTACGGATCTTGATGTCTTCAGCGACGTAATCGCTGTACTGCTTATCGGCGTACCAGTGGGACTTCCAGTCGGAAGTGATGCCCAGCCGGAGGCCGTGGGGATGAATTTTCTGGCCCACTACTGAGCACTTCCCTTCTGGCTCTCAACAACCACGGTGATGTGGCTGGTGCGCTTGCGGACGTGGAAGGCACGACCCTGGGCGCGCGGACGGAAACGACGCATCGTCGGTCCCTCGTCGGCGTAAGCCTCGGAGATGACGAGTGAGTCGCGGTCCAGGCCGAAGTTGTTCTCGGCGTTTGCGGCCGCTGAAGCGACGACCTTGGCAACCGGCTCGCTGGCCGCCTGCGGAGCGTACTTCAGGATGGCCAGGGCCTCGGCCACGGACTTGCCGCGGACCAAATCAATAACCCGGCGTGCCTTCATCGGGGTGACGCGGACGTAACGGGCGGTCGCGCTTGCGGACGTGATGGTGTCTTCGCTCATCGCTTATCGACGTCCCTTCTTGTCGTCCTTGATGTGACCCTTGAAGGTCTTGGTCGGGGCGAATTCGCCCAGCTTGTGTCCGACCATCGAGTCATCCACGAACACCGGGACATGCTTGCGACCGTCATGGACGGCGAAGGTGTGTCCGATGAAATCGGGGAGAATGGTGGACCGACGGGACCAGGTCTTGATGACCTGCTTGGTGCCCTTCTCGTTCTGTGCATCAACCTTGGCGAGGAGGTGCTCATCGACGAACGGGCCTTTTTTGAGGCTGCGTGGCATTGTCTGTTACCTCCTAGCGCTTCTTGTTCTTGTTGCTGCGGCGACGACGCATGATCAGCTTGTCGCTCGGACGATTCGGGCGGCGGGTCCGGCCTTCAGGCTGGCCCCACGGGGAAACGGGGTGACGACCACCGGAGGTCTTACCCTCACCACCACCATGCGGGTGGTCGACGGGGTTCATGACGACACCGCGGACGGTCGGACGCCAGCCCTTCCAGCGCATACGACCCGCTTTACCCCAACGGATGTTGATCTGGTCGGCGTTACCGACCTCACCGATGGTGGCACGGCAGCGGATGTCAACGCGGCGGATTTCGGAGGAGGGCATACGCAGGATCGCGTATTTGCCTTCCTTACCGAGAAGCTGGATGGACGTTCCTGCGGAACGGGCCAGCTTGGCGCCGCCACCGGGCTTCAACTCGACACAGTGCACGGTGGCACCGGCCGGGATGTTGCGCAGCGGCAGGTTATTGCCGGGCTTGATGTCTGCATTGGCGCCAGCTTCGACGATGGCACCCTGACGCAGGTTGCGGGGAGCGATAATGTAGCGCTTCTCACCATCAACGTAATGCAGCAGGGCGATGTTGGCGGTGCGGTTCGGGTCGTACTCGATGTGAGCGACCTTAGCCTCAACGCCATCCTTGTCGTGCCGCCGGAAATCAATCAGGCGGTACTGGCGCTTGTGTCCACCGCCCTTGTGACGGGTGGTGATGTGGCCGTGAACGTTACGGCCGCCGGTCTTGTGCAGGGGGCGCAGCAGCGACTTCTCCGGCGTCGAGCGAGTGATTTCCTCGAACATCGACACGGAGCTTGCGCGCCGGCCCGGCGTAGTCGGCTTGTACTTGCGAATAGCCATTGGTTCTCTAAGTCCTTACCTTCGGCGCGCTTACGCGGCCGAACCGCCGAAGATGTCGATGGAATCGCTGCCTTCAGCGAGCGTCACGAAGGCGCGCTTGGTGGCCTTGCGCTGACCGAAACCGGAACGGGTGCGCTTACGCTTGCCCTCACGGTTAGCGGTGTTCACGCTGGCGACCTTCACACCGAAGATCTGCTCGACGGCAATCTTGATCTGGGTCTTGTGGGCGTCCGGGGAGACGAAGAACACGTAGGTGCCCTGCTCCATCAGTCCGTAGGACTTCTCGGACACCACCGGGGCGATGATGATGTCACGCGGGTTAGCGATCGTGCTCATTAGTTCTCCTCCTCCTTGACCGCGCCAGTGGCCCGGTTGATGAAGGTGGTCAGAGCCTCAACGGAGAACACGATGTCGTCCGACTTGAGGACGTCGTAGGTGTTCAGCTGATCCTCGGTGAGGATGTGCACGCCCGGAAGATTTCGGACGGACTTCCACGAGGTGACGTCTTCACGGGTGAGGACGACCAGCACGTTGCGGCGTTCGGTCAGACGCTCGATGAAGGCACGGGCCGACTTCGTCGACGGCGTCTGGCCCTCGACCAGTTCGCTGACAACGTGGATGCGCTCATGGCGGACCCGGTCGGTCAAAGCCCCGCGAAGCGCGGCTGCCTTCATCTTCTTGGGGGTGCGTTGGGAGTAGTCGCGCGGCACGGGGCCGTGCGAGATACCGCCACCGGCGAAGTGCGGGGCACGGATCGAGCCCTGACGAGCGCGACCGGTTCCCTTCTGGCGGAACGGCTTGCGGCCGCCACCGGACACCTCTGCGCGGGTTTTGGTGGAGTGCGTGCCCTGGCGCTTGGCCGCGAGCTGTCCGAGGACGACCTGGTGCATCAGCGCAACTGATGCCTCACGGTCGAAAATCTCGGCCGGCAGCTCGACCTGGCCGGCGGTTGCTCCGTCGGCCTTCTGGACGTCAAGCTTGAGATTGGTCATGCGTGTGCACCGCCCTTCACTGCGGTTTTAACGGTTACGACGCCGCCACGCACACCAGGGATCGCACCCTTGATGAGCAGCAGGTTGGCATCGGCATCAATCTTCTGAACCTTAAGGTTCTGGGTGGTGACGCGCTCATTACCCATACGCCCTGCCATCCGGGTGCCCTTGAAGACACGTCCGGGGGTCGCGCAGGCACCGATACCGCCGACACGACGGTGTGCGGCCTGGTTACCGTGGGAGGCGCCCTGACCGGCGAAACCGTGGCGCTTCATGGCACCGGCGTAGCCCTTACCCTTGGATGTTCCCGTGACGTCAACGAAGGTGATGCCTTCAAAGATGTCGACGGTGACGTCCTGTCCGAGCTCGTAACCGGAGACATCGTCCATACGAATCTCCGCAACGTGCCGACGGGGGGTAACGCCAGCCTTCTTGAAGTGACCACCGGCAGGCTTGTTCGCCTTACGCGGGTCAATGTCGCCGTAGGCGATCTGGATGGCGTTGTAGCCATCATTTTCGATGGTGCGAATCTGGGTGACCACGCACGGCCCAGCTTCGACGACGGTTACCGGAACAACCCGGTTGTCATCGTCGAAGACCTGGGTCATACCGAGCTTGGTGCCCAGAATGCCCTTGATCTCTGTTTCACTCATTACTTATTCTCCACTGGCTGAAAGACTGGTTACGCGATCACTGAATGTTGACGTCGACACTTGCGGGAAGGTCGATGCGCATGAGCGCGTCAACCGTCTTCGGTGTCGGGTCAAGGATGTCGATGAGACGCTTGTGAGTGCGCATCTCGAAGTGCTCGCGCGAGTCCTTGTACTTGTGGGGAGAACGAATAACGGCGTAAACGTTCTTTTCAGTGGGCAGCGGCACCGGGCCGACGACACGTGCACCCGTACGGGTGACCGTCTCGACGATCTTGCGCGCGGACGCGTCGATCGCCTCGTGGTCGTAGGCCTTCAGCCTGATGCGGATCTTTTGTCCCGCCACGTTTGTCCTCTTTCTTCGCTTCCCCACATCGCGATGATTGGTGGGGGTCGCTGTTGTCATCTCTATAACGTTGTCCGGCCGTGTCTCACGGAAACTCGGGCGCAACGCCAGTTGTCTTGACCTGAACCTGTCTGGAAACCTGACCGGGCCTTCACCGGATCACATGAACCACAAACAACTCCCCCAGCAATGCGACACAGAGACCAATTTCCTTCTGGCCCGGCTAACCGAGCGGGGAAAGGTTACTGTGAGCTTATGAGGTATGTCAGGTCGTCGGGATGAGGTCCACTCGACGTCAGGTGTGGGGAATAATTAGTGAGAAGTACTCACCGGCCGCAACTGACGTGGGCGGGCATCCTGCCTACTGCCGCTGTTTATTTGCCATGTTCCCGTGATGTTTCCCGGCCTCCACTTCCCGGCCGCTGTGCGACCAAGAGTGCGGAGACACCGAGATCCCTTTGATGACCCGATAAATCCGGGAAACCAGAGGCACCAGGTGCCATGTTTGCCTCACCAGCGATTTACCCTTGGTTGACTCAATAACCGACAGTAGCCAGTCAAGTCGTCGCAAGCGTAAAAATCGTGTTGAAGCAACCCAAGCATTGAAACACAGCACCGGCCTGCTGGCAAGCCAACCCCCGGAAAGTGACAAACATGTAACGTATTGCACACAGGGCGGCGAGACTGCCAAACCCTCACCTAGTATCGACCTAGTGCACCGCCAACATGGTGCATCCCCAATCACCTGACTACATGAGGAGCATCTCAATGAGCGAGACCAAGTCCGACAGCAAGACCCCCGCCACCGTCGAAGACAACAGCCCCGAGTACAACTCCGCACTCGAGACCGAGCACGGCCGCACCCACATCGACGATGTTGTCGTCGCCAAGATCGCAGGCATGGCAGCCCGTGAGGTTTCCGGTGTCCACGCACTCGGGGGCGGTGCAGCCCGCGCCCTCGGCGCTCTGCGCGACATGGCCGGTTCCCGTGTTGACGTCCGCCAGGGTGTTTCCGTAGAGGTCGGTGAAACCCAGGCCGCCGCCGATGTCGCGATCGTCGCCGAGTACGGTGTTGCGATCCACGAGCTCGCCGACGCCATCCGTCGTAACATCATCAATGCCATCGAGCGTATGACCGGGCTTGAGGTCACCGAGGTCAACGTGACCGTACACGACGTCCACCTGGATCTCGATGACGACAAGAGCGATGACGACGAAGAGACCAAGGAGCTCGAAGCTCCCGAGGCCCAGACCGATCACGCTCCCCGCGTCAAGTAGGAATTCCGTGCAACCTGATCCCCTATCCCACGAGCAGGCCGAAGCACTTCGGGATGAGATTCTCTCGGTCCCCGGAGTCTCCGGCATGCACGGCGGGCAGTTCGGAGAGGTTGCGATGCTCTATCCGGGAGCACGGGTACGTGGGCTTCACCTGCTCACGCCCCGTGGCTGCCCGGATGAGGCACGGATGGAAATCCATCTCATCGTAGATCTGTCACAACTCCCGGACCTCGGCACACTCGCCGGGGAAGTTCGCACCATCGCAGAAAAGTACATCACCCAGCCGGTTGACGTCTTCTTCAGCGACGCTGAATGACCGGAAGCCCGCCTTCACTCCGTTCTCCACGCCTTCTTCCCACAACACTTCAACTCTGAAAGAGTGTCATGAAATCTCTTACCGTGACCGGACTAATCCTCGGCTTCGCTTTTGCTTTTGCCGTGATCTTCGGTGGCTTGGTCGGCTTCCTCTGGGCACTGCTGTTCGTTACCGTTGGTGGCATCATCGGCGCCCACTTTGAAGGAAAAATAGATCTCCGCGCAGTCATCAACGGCTCCGGCAACAGGGGGTAATCTCGTTGACGAAACGTTCTGGAAGGTCCCGCCCCTCCAAGCGCCGTTCACCCGGCTCCGAAGCTTCGGCCAACGAGGAAAAAACTTCTATCACGCCGGAGCCGACTGACGCTGAGACTGTAGAAGCCCGTCTCCGTGCCGAAGCCGAACGCCGGGCAGACGAAGCCCTCATCGAAATAGCCCGCGAAGACGCCAAGGTCGACGAAGACCGCCGCATTCTCCGGGAGAATGGAATCCTCGTCGACGGTGACAAGTCCGCTACGGGTTCCGGCGACGCCGCAGCACGCGAGGATACGACGTCGACATCTCCGGAAACGTTTTCGTCCGAAACACCGGCACCGAAGGAATCACCAGAGAACCCGGAGCTATCAGGTGATCAAGTAAGCCCTAACCCCTCCGCGCTCTCGACCCATCAGGAGCTCACCTCCGAACCCCGGGTGTCAAAGACCGAAGACCGTTCGATGACAGCGCGATCAGTCACCACGGATGACAGCCACACGGATCACCCGGAGAATCACGCTGGATCCAGTGAATCCAACACTTTTGATGACGAATCCGGAGACAACGACCTCTCCATCGCTCCTGATATCGAGGGCGGGGATGGCGACTCCGAAGATGCCGGCTCTTCTCCGGCAGGAGAATCCCCGGATTCCGAGGCCGAAACGTCTTCCCAGTCTTCCGACGATAATCACGGTTCCGAGACCAAGCGCGTCGCAGTCCCCGAACGCCTGGCCCCTCCCGATGAGCCTGAAGACGACAATCCGAGCCGCGGTTGGGTAAAGATCTCCGAGAAGACCGTCACCAAAATTGTGCGGCAGGCTGCGGCAAGCGTCCCCGGGACAACCGAGCATTCCGGAGGCCTCGACGTATTGGGGCGCGGATACCCTCGTTTCGATGTCGAGCTGGATAGTAACTCGGACGCTGTCTCCATTGATGCCTATGTCGCAGTCATCTGGCCGTCGCCCGTGACCCGCGTGGCCGAGACCGTACGGACAGCTATTTTTGACTGGATCCGTGATATGACCGATATCCCGGTCGTTCGAGTCAACGTCACCGTCGGTCCGATCGTCCCTGGTGGAGAGCGTGTCACCGAGGCCGAACTCATGTCTTTCGACACCACCCCTCCGCTCCGACCCGTTGTCGTGACCGCCAGGAACGCATCTCTCGATGAAGTTCGATGCAGCGGGGAGTACGAGAATCTCCGAGAAATCGTCGTTCAGACCGGGAATGGGGAGCTTGCTCCTATTCGGGTCTCAGAGTCTGATCACTGCGAACTTCGAGAGATTGAGGTTGCCCCCGGTGGTGACCTAGCACCGATCTCTGCGGCTGAACCAAAGGATCTGCGGACGATCTCTGTGACCGGTGAAGCCGCAACTTCGGTATTCTCTCCAACCGTCTCATCCGACACCGAGCTACGCCCCATAACAGTTCCCAAAGCTCAACCCCTGAAAGAAATCTCGTTACCCGCGCCCACTCCGCTACGGGAGATCTCCTCAACCGAACTCCCGACGTACACCGTTGCGGTTCCTCCTGCTCGACAGGTAATTTCCGTGCGCGTGCCCGATGCTCCAGAGCCTCGGTCAGTCGAATTGCCGCACCCCGCACCGTTACGGAAGGTCGAGACCCCGAAGGCGCGTCGGCTCCGACGCGTCCATGCTCCGGATACCCATCGTCTCGCCCAGATTCATGCCGAGGCACCCCGAGTAAGCCCCGTTAAACAACCGACACCGGCCCGGGTACGTCCAGTCAAGCGAAACCCACTTCAGGTGGACAAGAAACCACGTGTGGATAAAAGAGTGGATCGCGTTCGTAGCTCGGCTTCGGGAACTCCGCCAACCCCGAAACTCAAGGAACTTCGGCCGATCACAGTCAAACGCACCACCATCATCCCGGTGCATGTCGACCCTGCCAACGCAAAGGCGGTTTTGAGAGATGAGTGAAATCCAGACGGTTCGGGGACACCGGCCCGCAGCCAGTCCGGTCGCGCGGTATCTGGCGATCGTCCTCGGTGTACTGCTAATCGCAGCGGCTGCTGTCGCAGGTCGCGATCTCTACATTCGTTACACCGACATCGATTGGCAGCCATGGATCTCAACTGCCACTGACTGGATCGGTCATCTGACCTATCGGAACTGGATGCTTCCTGCTGGTATCGCAACCTTGATTCTCGGGTTGCTCCTGCTCTGGGCATCTCTGCGTCCGCGGACCAAGACCCACCGCGAACTGGATTCGGCCGTAGCGGTCTGGATGCGCCCCGTGGATGTGGCACGGATGTGTACAGCCAGCGCTCAGCGAATCCCCGGGGTCATGGCCGCTCACACTGTGGCCAAGAAGCGAAGCATCAACGTGACCGTTATCGGTAATCCACAGGACTCCGAACTCCGCGACAATCTGCAGCGTTCTCTCGAACCCTTGGTCAGTCTCGTCGGCGGTTCCCCCTCACTAAACGTGAGTGTCCAGAAGAAGGAGACCAACAAATGAGCCATGGACTGGCTTTCGTCGATCGACTGCTCGTGTTCATCATCGGCCTCCTTCTCACGCTCCTTGGGGCCTGGTCGATCGCACTGTTCTTCGATGTTGAACAAGCTGAACGCATCACCGCCTACGCCGACCAAGAAATGTGGCGTAATGCCGCAGACCAAGCATGGTATCTCTGGGCGCTCATCGTTACGGTGGCTGCCGGTATCATCATCGGCCTGTGGCTAATCATCGTGAATGTGCGGCGCCGGTCAGTATCGGTGGTGACGAGTGTTGCCTCGACCGACATGGGAGACATCAGCTTCCATCTCGGTAACCTCGCCGACGCGGTAGCGTTTTCAATCGACGCGGCTCCCGGGGTTTCCAGGGTACGACGACGGGTTGCAGTCGATCGTGGTCTCACCACCATGGAGTTCACCATCGACGCTGACCCCGATTGCAGCGTTCCGGGAATCTACAAAGCGGTTGAACAAGCGGAACGCGATCTTCGGGATGCGGTAAGGGATCGCGAGATCGCAACTTCTTACCGGATACACATCGAGCGCGTACCTCAGAACCACGACATCTGAACACCAGTATCCGGGCAAGAAATTCAATAATGGTGCCCCTTCTGCTCTCATCCTCTTCCCATCAACCGGTTCGGGAAAACAGAGCAGCAAGGGGTTTTTCCATGTCTAAAGTGCACCCGTCCTCCAAGAGCAACATCAAATAGGGTCTCGGAGCATCGGAATTCAGAACCGACAACGATCCATCCAATTTTTACTGAATACCATGCGAACACTGTATTTTAGACGAACCCTGTTCTTACCGATCCAACAATACTATCTTCGCCGTTGTGGGTTCTGGAGAAGGGAGCCTGTGCAGGCAGGCTCCGTTCTCACGAAGAATGGACGGAGCAACACCGGGAATACAGGACGGAAACAACATGCTCCAAACTCTATTTTAATGTCTGCTCCGAATGAGACCGTTTCAAGCACAGCTTCCTCCCTCACTGAACCATGTTTCTTCGCCGCCGACAAACTTTGGTTCAACAGCTTTTATTTGGGCCCGCATACGCGGTCCCACCGGGTCCAGGTATGATCACGGACCGACATTCCGTCCGCCGAGACGAGCCGACATAGGCTGTCCGGCATATTCCGACTTTTTGGTCCAAGGTTCCGGAAATGGACATCACGGGCTACGAAAGACTTCCTTCCGGACATCAACAAGCGCGCCTTCTTCCACCATCCCTGTGACGGCGGCCTCCTCGACAAGCTGTACGACCAAAACCCGCTACCCCCGGATACTGCTACTAAGCCACTGAGAGCCGTTCCGCCCCGAAAAACCGCCTAGCCAGTTTTCCTGAGACAAGCCCTGCACGGGACTCGACTCACAGCAAAGTGCACCCCACCCCACAATCAAGCCCACCGACTAAAATATATTTTCTCTCCCCTCTCCAACGCGAACGAAAAATCCTATAGAAGCACGCCTCTCCCCCGGGGAGAGTAGTTAACAAGCTTCCAAGCGTGCCTTTCCTCACGAGCCATCCCAAGGTAAAACCGGGGAAGAAACCGTACAGAAACGCGTTCCCGGGACCTGTACACAGCGAAACACCCCGTCCCAACACAAAAATGGAAACGGGGTGTTTCATGATCCGGGAACAGCGGGGAATTTACTCCCACGCACTCCCAAGATGGTTCAGATCATCAAATTACTTGGTGATCTTGGTGACGCGCCCTGCACCGACCGTACGGCCACCCTCGCGAATAGCGAAACGCAGGCCTTCGTCCATGGCGACCGGCTGAATCAGCGTGACAGACATGTCAACGTTGTCGCCGGGCATGACCATGTCCGTACCCTCCGGCAGCTTCACGACGCCGGTGACGTCGGTGGTCCGGAAGTAGAACTGCGGACGGTAGTTGTCGAAGAACGGGGTGTGGCGGCCGCCCTCATCCTTGGACAGGATGTAGACGGAACCCTCGAACTCGGTGTGCGGGGTGTAGGCGCCCGGCTTAGCCACAATCTGGCCGCGCTCGACGTCTTCACGCTTGATACCACGGAGAAGCAGAGCAGCGTTGTCGCCGGCCTCAGCGGAGTCCAGGAACTTATTGAACATCTCGATGGAGGTGACGGTCGTCTTGATGGACTTCTCGCGAATACCGAGAATCTCGGCCTCCTCGTTGACCTTCAACTGGCCACGCTCAACACGGCCGGTGACGACGGTGCCGCGACCGGTGATGGTGAAGATGTCCTCGATCGGCATCAGGAAGGGCTTGTCCGTCTCGCGCTCCGGATCCGGAACAGCGTCGTCGCAGGCCTGCATGAGCTCAACGATCTTCGCGGTCCACTCGGGGTCGCCCTCGAGGGCCTTCAGAGCGGAGATGTGGATGATCGGGGCATCCTCATCGAATTCCTGCTCAGCGAGAAGCTCACGAACTTCCATCTCAACGAGCTCGAGGATTTCCTCGTCGTCGACCATGTCACACTTGTTCAGTGCAACGAGGATGTAGGGAACGCCAACCTGGCGCGCGAGCAGAACGTGCTCACGGGTCTGGGGCATGGGGCCATCGGTGGCGGCGACAACGAGGATGGCACCGTCCATCTGAGCCGCACCGGTGATCATGTTCTTGATGTAGTCGGCGTGACCGGGGGCGTCAACGTGCGCGTAGTGGCGCTTCTCGGTCTGGTACTCGACGTGGGAGATGTTGATCGTGATGCCACGCTCCTTCTCCTCCGGCGCCTTATCGATGGCATCGAAGGCGAAGGCCTTGTTCAGATCCGGGTATGCCTCAGCCAGGACCTTGGTGATGGCTGCGGTGGTGGTGGTTTTACCGTGGTCGACGTGACCAATGGTACCGATGTTGACGTGCGGCTTTGTACGCTCGAATTTCGCCTTTGCCACTGTATGTCCTCCTGGACTTCGCGGTGGCTACGACTCTCGCAGCCACATAGGTGGTAGTGCCATACTGTCGGCAGCCCCACGTTTTTGAAAGGGGGCATACGAGTATGACTGGTTCATTTTTGTGCCAGTTACCTGATACTAGGTGCTCAACGCGCAGTTTTCAAACCACGGGTGAGGCCCGTACCTCGGGTAACGGCCGGCTCAACATCCGGTGCCCGGAAATTCAGCGGACCGTTACCCGCGACTGGAAGGTTATAGCGGATTCATCCCAGCGGAACAACTTTGTGTCGCTGGCTATCCGTACCCGGAAAGCTCCGGGCTGGGTGACCCTGTTTCTTCGCCAACGACGGCGTGGAAGAAACAGGGTCACACGGGCGTCGACTGGGGGACACCCGGGCGAACGGCACCTAGTTGGAGGTGCCGTTACGCTGCGCGATGATCTCCGTCGACACGCTGGCCGGAACCTCGGCGTAAGAGTCGAAGATCATCGAGTAGTTGGCGCGGCCCTGTGTCTTTGAGCGCAGATCGCCGACGTAACCGAACATCTCGGAGAGCGGTACCTTCGCCTTGACGACCTTCGCGCCGGCACGATCTTCCATGGCCTGAATCTGACCACGGCGGGAGTTGACGTCACCGATGACCTCACCCATGTACTCCTCGGGGGTGGTGACCTCGACGGCCATGACCGGCTCCAGGAGTACAGGCTTGGCCTTCGCGACCGCTTCCTTCAGCGCCTGCGAACCAGCAACCTTGAAGGCCATTTCAGAGGAGTCGACCTCATGGTACTGGCCGTCAAGTAGCGAGGCCTTGATGTTGACCAAGGGGAAACCTGCGAGGTAGCCATACTGCATGGCATCGCGGATACCGGCGTCGACAGAGGGAATGTACTCGCGCGGGACGCGACCACCGGTGACGGCATTCTCGAACTTGTAGGTGGCGGACTCGCCCTCTTCAAGATCCTCGGGATTCGGTGAGTACGGTTCAAGAGCGATAACGACCTTGGCGAACTGACCCGAACCACCGGTCTGCTTCTTGTGGGTGTACTCGAGCTTCTCGACGGGCTTGCGGATCGTCTCACGGTACGCGACCTGCGGAGCTCCGACGTTGGCCTCGACCTTGAATTCGCGGCGCATACGGTCGACGAGGACGTCGAGGTGGAGCTCGCCCATGCCGCCGATGACGGTCTGACCGGTCTCATCGTCGAGCTTGACGGTGAAGGTGGGATCCTCTTCCGCGAGCTTCTGGATGGCGGTACCGAGCTTCTCCTGGTCAGCCTTCGACTTCGGCTCGATGGCAACCTGCAGAACCGGATCCGGGAAGTCCATGGACTCCAGGATGATCTGATCATTGAGGTCACAGAGGGTGTCACCGGTGGTGGTGTCCTTCAGGCCGATGAACGCGTAGATATTACCTGCGCGGGCCTCATCAACCGGATTCTCCTTGTTGGCGTGCATCTGGAAGAGCTTGCCGATGCGCTCCTTGTTGCCCTTGGTCGAGTTCATGACCTGGGCACCCGGATCGACACGGCCAGAGTAAACGCGAACGAAGGTGAGCTTACCGAAGAAGGGGTGTGCGGCGATCTTGAAAGCCAGAGCGGAGAAGGGTTCGTCCACACTGGGCTTACGGGACATTTCGACGGCTTCGTCGCCAACCTTGTGCCCGTGAACCTCACCGATGTCCAGTGGAGTCGGGAGGTAATCGATGACGGCATCGAGTAGGGGCTGGATCCCCTTGTTCTTGTACGCGGAACCACACAGAACCGGGAAAACCTCGGAGTTGACGGTCATCTTACGGATGGCGGCCTTGATCTCGTCGATCGACAGACCCTCGCCCCCGAAGTACTTCTCCATGAGTTCTTCGTCAGACTCGGCGACAGCCTCAAGCAGCTTCTCGCGGTATTCCTCGGCGATCTCCTTGAGATCCTCCGGAATGTCCTCGTAGGTCGGTTCGGTTCCGATGTCGACCTTGCCGCGCCACGTGATGGCGCGCATGTTCAGGAGATCAACGACGCCGTCAAAATCGTCCTCAGCACCGATGGGTAGCTGAAGAACCAACGGCTTGGCACCGAGGCGCTCGATGATGGTCTTCACGGTGAAGTAGAAGTCGGCGCCCAGCTTGTCCATCTTGTTGACGAAGCAGATACGCGGAACTTCGTACTTGGCGGCCTGACGCCACACCTGCTCTGACTGCGGCTCAACGCCTTCTTTACCATCAAAAACAGCGACCGCGCCGTCGAGAACACGAAGAGAACGCTCGACCTCAACGGTGAAGTCGACGTGACCGGGTGTGTCAATGATGTTGATCTGGTTATTGTTCCAGAAACAGGTAACGGCGGCGGAGGTGATGGTGATGCCGCGTTCCTTCTCCTGCTCCATCCAGTCGGTGGTCGAGGCGCCGTCGTGGGTCTCGCCAACCTTCCGGTTGATGCCGGTGTAGAAGAGAATTCGCTCGGTAGCGGTGGTCTTGCCGGCATCGATGTGGGCCATGATGCCGATGTTGCGGACCTTATTCAGGTCGGTAAGCACTTCTTGTGCCACAGTGTTCCCCAAACTCGTTGGTTCTTGGTGATTACCCGGGCGTCTGCTCGGGCGATGTTGTCACCGGTGGATATGAATTCTTTGCCGTACCGCGCCACGGCCCGAAACCCGGGCCAGCCGCTCGTGGAGAGCTTAGGCACCTCAGATGAACCGAAGGTGAACGGCGCCGACCGTCTCGCGACCCGCGACTCATGTCCGAGAGCGGGCCGATAACGGACGACCGTGGATTAGCGCAATGACCCCGACACCGGACCAGGTCTGAATACACACTCCGGATACGCTGGGTATCCAATGAAACGTGCGTGACACGGTGTGTTCGGCGAGGGGGCCATGAGCTGATCTACTGCTGTTACCAGCGGTAATGGGCGAAGGCGCGGTTGGCCTCTGCCATCTTGTGGGTGTCCTCGCGACGCTTCACCGAGGCACCGAGGCCGTTGGCGGCATCCAGAATCTCGTTGGCGAGACGCTCGGTCATCGTCTTCTCACGGCGCTGGCGGGTGAAATTCACGAGCCACCGCAGCGCGAGGGTGTTGGCGCGGCCGGGGCGAACCTCGACGGGCACCTGGTACGTGGCGCCACCGACGCGCCGGGAGCGTACCTCAAGGTCAGGCTTTACGTTGCCGAGAGCCTTCTCCAGGGTGCCGACCGGGTCGGTGCCCGTCTTCTCGCGACAGGCCTCAAGCGCACCGTAGACGATTCGCTGTGCGGTGGACTTTTTACCGTCCAGGAGCACCTTGTTGACGAGCTGGGTGACGACCTCGGAGTTGTAGACCGGATCCTTGACTACTTCGCGCTTCGGCGCTGCAGACTTACGCATGTCTTACTTCTCCTTCTTCGCACCGTAGCGGGAACGGGCCTGCTTGCGGTCCTTGACGCCCTGGGTGTCCAGGGAACCACGTACGATCTTGTAACGGACACCGGGAAGGTCCTTCACACGGCCGCCGCGCACGAGCACCATGGAGTGCTCCTGCAGGTTGTGGCCCTCACCGGGGATGTAGGCGGAAACCTCGATGCCGGAGGTCAGTCGAACACGCGCGACCTTACGGAGCGCCGAGTTCGGCTTCTTCGGGGTGGTGGTGTACACACGGGTGCACACACCACGACGCTGGGGTGAACCCTTGAGCGCCGCAGTCTTCACCTTGGTGGTCTTGTCATGGCGGCCCTTTCGGACCAACTGCTGAATAGTGGGCATGAACCGTCTTTCTTGTCTGATCGGCTTCCTCGGTTCGATGACGCCGACCGAGTACTGTACGTTCCTTGCTTGTCGCCTGATCGCGCAAAACGTAATGAAAACACGCGAAACCCAGTCAGCCGCTCTCGCTGGCCTACCGGGGAAATTCAGGCTCCCACCATGGAGACGTGGGACTAACTAACTACCATACCTCACCAGCCACAGGAATCCAACCTCACCTCCAATACCACGGTATCGGCGGAATAGAGACACCGTTAAATCCAAGGCCCCCGGAAGGTGCGAAGCACCACCGGGGGCCTTGCCCACGGGGGAGAGCTGCTCTCCCCCGAAGGAAACGGTTTAGCTGTAGTCGTCCAACGGGACGGAAGCCCCGGTGAACTCACCGTAACCGTCGTCACCGTAGATCGAGTCGCCGTAGGTCGGGATCGCGTACGCCGCATTCCGCGCCGCCTCGGTCGGCTTGACCGAGATGTTGCGGTAGCGGGAGATGCCGGTACCGGCAGGGATCAGCTTACCGATGATCACGTTCTCCTTGAGCCCGATGAGCTTGTCAGAGCGCTTGTTGATCGCGGCGTCCGTGAGCACGCGGGTGGTCTCCTGGAAGGAGGCCGCCGACAACCACGATTCGGTTGCGAGCGAGGCCTTCGTGATACCCATGATCTCACTGCGTAGTGCGGCGACGTCGCCGCCCGCCGCCCGAGCCTCGGCGTTCGCGATCTTCGCTTCAGCAAGGTCAACGAGCGTACCGGGAAGGAACTCGGTGGAGCCGGATTCGATGACGGTGCCACGCCGCAGCATCTGGCGGATGATGATCTCGATGTGCTTGTCGTGGATTGCCACACCTTGAGCACGGTAGACAGCCTGCACCTCGTCGATGAGGTGCTGCTCAACGCCACGGCGTCCGAGGACCTCGAGGACGTCGTGCGGGTCCGCCGGACCACGAAGCAGTCGGTCGCCCACATCAACATGGTCGCCCTCCTGTAGGGTGCGGTCGATGTGCGAACCTGGCGAGAACTCCATCGGGGCGTTGATCATCGCGAGCCCCTGTCGTTTAGACAGTTTCTCGTAAATGACCTCGTCCGAGCCGTCATCCGGGGTGATCGTCAACGTCCAGAAGTTACCTTCGTCCTCGAGATGAACGGTTCCGGCGACGGACGCGATCGGCGCCTTATTCTTCGGAACGCGGGCCTCGAAAAGCTCCTGGACACGCGGCAGACCACCGGTAATGTCACCACCGACACCACCCTGGTGGAACGTACGCATGGTGAGCTGGGTACCGGGCTCGCCGATCGACTGCGCGGCGACGATGCCGACGGCTTCTCCGATGTCGACCTGCTTGCCGGACGCCATCGAACGGCCGTAGCACTTAGCACAGACGCCGGTGGGGGTCTGGCAGGTCAGAACGCTGCGGAGTTTAACCTCGGCGACACCTGCCTCGACGAGTGCGTCGATCTCCAATTCACCGAGGTCTGAACCTGCGGCGAGAATGACCTCTCCAGAGGAGTTCGTGGCATCCGCTGCGAGAACCCGGCCGGTGACCGAGGTTTCGACGAGCTGGTGACGCCGATGTCCGCTCACGTTGCCCTGTGCATCGGTGACCTCGACGGACACCGGAGCCTTGATGCCCTGTCGGGTCGCGCAGTCCTCCTCGCGGACGATAACGTCCTGTGCGACGTCGACGAGACGACGGGTGAGGTAACCGGAGTCGGCGGTACGCAGCGCGGTGTCGGCCAGGCCCTTACGGGAACCGTGGGAGTTGTTGAAGTACTCCAGAACGGACAGGCCCTCACGGAAGGAGGTCTTGATCGGACGGGTGATGTAGTCACCCTTCGAGTTCACGACCATGCCCTTCATACCCGCCAGGGTCCAGATCTGACGCATGTTACCGGCGGCACCGGACTTCACGATCATGGGGATCGGGTTGTCGTCGGGGTACATGTCCTCGACGGCCTTACCGACCGTGTCCGTGGCATCCTTCCAGAGTTCGACCAGACGGTCGTAGCGCTCACGTTCGGTGAGTGCGCCCTGGACCCAATACTTGCGCTCGACCTCTCGTGCCTCAGCTTCGTAACGGTCGAGGATCTCCGCCTTGTTCGGAAGGACGAGCACGTCGGACATGGTGATCGTGACGCCGGACCGGGTGGCCCAGTAGAAACCGGCGTCTTTCATCTTGTCCATCGTCTGCGCGACGGTGATCATCGGGTAACGGGAGGCGAGGTCGTTGATGACGTCACCGAGCATGATCTTGTCGGTGCCGCCGCCCTTACGGACCATGACGCCTTCCAGATACGGGTAGTTCCACGGCAGCAGATCGTTGAACATGATCCGGCCGAGAGTGGTGTGCGCCATCCAGACGTCACCGCGGTTCCAACCGTCGGGGAACTGCTCCGCTTCGATGTCCGCCGGCGGGCGAAGGTGGGAGATCCGAACCTTGATCGGGGCCTGTAGACCGAGGACGCCCCGGTCGTAGGCCATGATCGCCTCAGCGAAGGAGCTGTAGACACCACGTTCCGGGCCATTCCCGGTCGCGGCTTCGTAGGCACCCTGACCACCCAGTTCATCGATGTTCTTCTGCAGGGTGAGGAAGTACAGACCGGTAACCATGTCCAGTCGGGGCATGGCCAACGGCTTACCGGACGCCGGGGAGAGGATGTTGTTCGAGGCAAGCATGAGAATACGAGCTTCGGCCTGTGCCTCTGCGGACAGTGGCAGGTGGACGGCCATCTGGTCACCATCGAAGTCGGCGTTAAATGCCTCACACGCGAGCGGGTGGAGCTGAATGGCTTTACCCTCGACGAGCACGGGCTCGAAGGCCTGGATACCCAGGCGGTGCAGGGTGGGAGCACGGTTCAACATCACGGGATGCTCAGAGATGGCTTCCTCGAGCACATCCCAGACCTCGGGACGCTGACGCTCGACCATGCGCTTCGCGGACTTGATGTTTTGCGCGAACTCACGCTCAACGAGCCGCTTCATGACGAAAGGCTTGAACAGCTCCAGCGCCATCAGCTTCGGCAGGCCGCACTCGTGCAGACGGAGCTGCGGACCGACGATGATCACGGAACGACCGGAGTAGTCGACGCGCTTACCAAGCAGGTTCTGACGGAAACGACCCTGCTTGCCCTTGAGGAGATCGGACAACGACTTCAGCGGGCGGTTGCCCGGCCCGGTAACGGGTCGTCCGCGGCGACCGTTGTCGAACAGTGCGTCGACGGACTCCTGCAGCATCCGCTTCTCGTTGTTGACGATAATCTCGGGTGCACCGAGATCGATCATGCGCTTGAGGCGGTTGTTGCGGTTGATCACGCGACGGTAGAGGTCGTTCAGGTCGGACGTGGCGAACCGACCACCGTCGAGCTGGACCATCGGGCGCAGCTCCGGCGGGATGACCGGGATGCTGTCCAGGACCATGCCCGCCGGGTCGTTACCGGAGCGTTGGAACGCAGCGACGACCTTGAGTCGCTTGAGCGCCCGGGCCTTCTTCTGGCCCTTACCCTCGTTGATGATGGTGCGCAGTTCCTCGGCCTCAGCGTCGAGGTCAAAGTTTCGGATCAAGGTCTGGATAGCTTCCGCACCCATACCACCCGTGAAGTAGTCCTCGTAACGGTCGACGAGCTCCGAGTAGATCGTCTCGTCGACGATCATCTGCTTAGGTGCGAGCTTGACGAAGGTGTTCCAGATCTCATCCAGTCGGGCGATCTCGCGCTCTGCACGCTCCCGGATGTGCTGCATCTCCTTGTCCGCGGCATTCTGTACCTTGCGGCGTGCATCAGCCTTCGCTCCGGCGGCCTCGAGCTCCGCGAGATCCTCTTCAAGCTTCTGGGCGCGGTCTGCGATATCGGACTCGGCGTCAGCCTCGACGTCCTTCTTCTCCAGGAGCATCTCCGCTTCCAGAGTGGACAGGTCGTTGTGGCGAGCCTCGTCGTCGACGGAGGTGATGATGTTGGCGGCGAAGTAGATGATGCGCTCAAGGTTCTTGGGCGCGAGATCCAGCAGATAGCCGAGACGCGACGGGACACCCTTGAAGTACCAGATGTGGGTGACCGGGGCCGCCAGCTCAATATGGCCCATGCGCTCACGACGTACCTTGGACTTGGTGACCTCGACGCCACAGCGCTCGCAGATGATGCCCTTGTAACGGACACGCTTGTACTTGCCGCAGGCGCACTCCCAGTCGCGGGTGGGTCCGAAGATCCGCTCGCAGAACAGGCCGTCCTTCTCGGGCTTCAGGGTTCGGTAGTTGATGGTCTCCGGCTTTTTGACCTCGCCCTTGGACCAGCGGCGAATGTCATCGGCCGTCGCAAGGCCGATGCGGAGTTCGTCGAAGAAGTTGACGTCAAGCACGTAACTCCCTTTCCCCCCGTCTTTCCGGGGGTGTTGTGTGAAGAAAAGAATATCGGTGATTAGCTGCCCGTCCGCAGGCCACCGTTCCCTCGCGGGTTCGGTGGCCTGCGGTCAGACCGTCGTGCGGTGTCCGTTCGCTGTCAGGCCACGTCGTCGGTTCGCTCGTCGCGGGACAGGTTGATGCCCAGTGAGGCACCTGCCTGGTCGAACTCGTCATCGTCCGTGGTACCCAGCTCCATCGGGGTGCCGTCAGCCGAGAGGACCTCGACGTTAAGGCACAACGACTGGAGCTCCTTGAGGAGAACCTTGAACGACTCCGGGATACCCGGATCGGGGATGTTCTCGCCCTTGACGATCGCCTCGTAGACCTTGACGCGGCCCACGACATCATCGGACTTGATGGTCAGGAGTTCCTGAAGAGTGTAGGCGGCACCGTATGCCTGCATCGCCCACACCTCCATCTCACCGAAACGCTGTCCACCGAACTGGGCCTTACCACCGAGCGGCTGCTGGGTGATCATGGAGTACGGGCCGGTGGAACGGGCGTGAATCTTCTCGTCGACGAGGTGGTGCAGCTTCAGCATGTACATGTAGCCGACCGACACGGGGTACGGGAAGGGCTCACCTGAACGACCGTCGAAGAGCTGAGCCTTGCCGTTGCCGTCGACCAGGGTCTGACCGTCACGGTTCGGACGGGAGTTCGCGAGCAGGCCCGCGAGTTCCTCGTTGGAGGCACCGTCGAACACCGGTGTGGCGGTAAGGGACTCCGGCGGGACATCGTAGAGCGAATCCGGCAGCGTCTTGATGAGTTCGGCGTTCTTGGCGTCCTCCGGATCGACGTGCCAACCGGCGGCCGCGAGCCAGCCGAGGTGAACCTCGAGAACCTGGCCGATGTTCATACGACGCGGAACACCATGGGTGTTCAGAATGATGTCGACCGGCGTGCCGTCAGGCAGGAAGGGCATGTCCTCGGCGGGAAGGATCTTACCGACAACACCCTTGTTTCCGTGGCGTCCCGCGAGCTTGTCGCCGTCCTGGATCTTGCGCTTCTGTGCGACGTAGACACGGATCATCTCGTTGACTCCGGGCGGGAGGTCATCGTCGTCCTCGCGAGCGAAGCGGCGCACGCCGATGACCTTGCCGGTCTCACCGTGCGGAACCTTCATCGAGGTATCGCGGACTTCACGGGCCTTCTCCCCGAAGATCGCACGCAGCAAACGCTCTTCCGGGGTCAGCTCAGTCTCACCCTTCGGGGTGACCTTACCGACGAGGATGTCTCCGTCGCGGACGTCGGCGCCGATGCGCACGATGCCACGATCGTCGAGATCCTTGAGGACATCCTCGGAAACGTTCGGGATCTCACGCGTGATCTCCTCGGCACCGAGCTTGGTGTCGCGGGCGTCGATCTCGTGTTCCTCGATGTGGATGGAGGTGAGAACGTCCTCCTCCACCAGACGCTGGTTGAGGATGATCGCATCCTCGTAATTGTGACCTTCCCAGGGCATGAACGCGACGAGCAGGTTCCGCCCCAGGGCCATCTCGCCCTTGTGGGTACCGGGACCGTCGGCGAGAACCTGTCCGGCTTCGACCCGGTCCCCCATGTCCACCAGAGGCTTCTGGTTGTAGCAGGTGCCCTGGTTCGTTCGCTGGAACTTACGCAGCATGTAGGTGTCACGGATACCGTCGTCGCCCATGATGGTGATGAAGTCTGCGGCGATGTTCTCCACGACACCGGACTTCGCGGAGATGATGAGGTCACCGGCATCGTAGGCTGCGCGCAGTTCCATACCGGTGCCGACGTACGGCGACTCGGCGCGGACCAGCGGCACGGCCTGCTTCTGCATGTTCGCACCCATCAGGGCGCGGTTGGCGTCGTCATGCTCGAGGAACGGAATCATCGCGGTACCGACGGAGACCATCTGACGCGGGGAAACGTCCATGTAATCGATGCGTTCGCGCTCGACAACCTCGTTGTCCCCGCCCTTCATACGCACGACCACCTGTTCTTCGGTGATCAGTCCGTCCTCGTCGTACGGGGTGTTCGCCTGGGCGACGATGTGTCGGTCCTCCTCATCCGCTGTGAGGTAGTCGATGTCATCGGTCAGACGTCCGTCGACAACCTTGCGGTAGGGGGTCTCGATGAAGCCGAAGGGGTTGACCCGAGCATACGAGGAGAGTGAGCCAATCAGGCCGATGTTTGGGCCCTCAGGGGTCTCAATCGGGCACATGCGCCCGTAGTGCGACGGGTGCACGTCGCGAACCTCGATGCCGGCGCGTTCACGCGACAGGCCACCGGGACCGAGCGCCGAGAGGCGACGCTTGTGGGTCAGCCCGGACAGAGAGTTGTTCTGGTCCATGAACTGTGAGAGCTGCGAGGTTCCGAAGAACTCGCGGATCGAGGCGGAGACCGGCCGCACGTTGATCAGTGAGGTCGGGGTGATCGACTCGGCATCCTGGGTGGTCATCCGCTCACGGACGACACGCTCCATCCGTGACAGACCGACACGGACCTGGTTCTGGATGAGTTCACCGACGGTACGTAGACGACGGTTACCGAAATGGTCGATGTCATCGGTCTCCACCGGGATCATCTGACCGTCCGGGGCTTTCATCGAGGTCTCGCCCGCGTGCAGCCGGACGAGATACTCGATGGTGGTGGCAATATCCTCTTCGGTCAGCGTGAGGTTGCCCTCATTGTCGCCACCGAGCCCCAGTTTGCGGTTGACCTTGTACCGGCCGACCTTCGCCAGGTCATAACGCTTCGCCTTGAAGAACGAATTGTCCAGGAGGGACTGCGCGAGGTCACGCGTGGGCTGCTCACCCGGACGCTGCTTGCGGTAGATCTCCAGGAGTGCCTCGTCGGTGTTCGAGACACCATCAGCCTCCAGGGTCGACATCATGATCTCCGAGAAGCCGAAGCGCTCCACAATCTGCTCGGTCGTCCAACCGAGTGCCTTCAGCAGTACGGTGACCGGCTGACGACGCTTCCGGTCGATGCGGACACCAACGGTATCGCGCTTGTCGACGTCGAACTCAAGCCAGGCACCACGGGAAGGAATGACCTTCACGGCATGCAACGGCCGCTCGGTCGACTTGTCGATGGTCTGGTCGAAGTAGACACCGGGAGAACGCACCAACTGACTGACGACGACACGCTCGGTGCCGTTGACGATGAAGGTGCCCCTGTCGGTCATCATCGGGAAATCACCGATGAAGACCGTCTGGGACTTGATCTCTCCGGTTTCGTTGTTGACGAACTCCGCTGTGACATACAGCGGAGCCGAATAGTTGATGTCCTTGTCCTTGCATTCGTCAATCGAGTTCTTGAACTCGTCGAAACGGGGCTTCGACAGCGACAGGGACATATTTCCGGAGTAATCCTGAATCGGGGACAGTTCCTCGAGGATGTCCTCCAGTCCACTGCTCACTCGGGTACCCTCGGGCATTGCGGCCTGGGTACGTTCACGCCACTCGGGCGTTCCGATGAGCCACGCGAAAGATTCAAGCTGCAGATCGAGAAGTCCAGGCACCTCGATCGGCTCGGTGATCTTCGCGAACGAATAACGCTGCGGAGCTCCGGGGATTTCGGTCACTGACTTGGTCTGGCGGGAGACTGCCAAGATGCGTCCTTCCAGCACCTCACGCGGTGGGCACACCCACGACGATGGTGGGCCCGTTCCGCTAGAATTTTTAGCATTTGGTCTGCTGTGGAACCATTCATCCCCGGATAGCACTGAATGACCTTGTCAAACCGGGTTTTTGAACCCGATTGGTCAAGGTCGGACAGCATAACCGGAGAGATATTCCAGCGCAACGACCTAGCCTATACCAATACCCACAGCTTGTAAAGCGCCAGTTTCCGGTGATAAGCGGACGGGACCCCGGAGAAAGGGTTTCCGACGAACTCGCCGAGCCGGGCGAAGAGGGAGGTGCAGGCGCCACCCTAACAGATACGGCCCCGCTTCGATGCACAGCGTCCCCGGAAATTAGCTCCGTTACCCGGAAACACCCTCACGGTGTTCCACCGGCCCCCTCGGCCGACGCCAACCGAAGAACGCGCCGAGTAGCCCGACGAGCATCAGGAAGCCTCCGAGAACGAGGAGAATCCTGGTGAACGTGCGCTGGCCCGAGCCGTCGGGAATTCTCGCCGCCTCCGCGAGAAGACCGTCGACTGACTCCTGAGTGCCGGCACCATCGAACCGGAGAACCGGTTTCCGGACCTCCCCATCGCGAGTTCCGTAATAGCTGTCAAGTTTCTCCCGAATATCGACGATCAGGCCCGTCTCCGTATCGACGTACCAGTCGCGCTCCGCGGAATAGAAGAGGTAGCCGGGTTCCGTACCACCGTCTTCCGTATCAAAGGTAGTGGTGTTGAAGAAGTC
The DNA here is from genome assembly GCF_041357695.1 of Corynebacterium sp. CCM 9204. Classification (NCBI taxonomy): domain Bacteria; kingdom Bacillati; phylum Actinomycetota; class Actinomycetes; order Mycobacteriales; family Corynebacteriaceae; genus Corynebacterium; species Corynebacterium sp. CCM 9204. The sequence continues at coordinate 153,757 of NZ_JAUERX010000003.1, read as the reverse complement.
CGCATAGCGAGTGGCCAAATTCGTGGGTTCAATCGTTTGCCGATAGATGTTGACCATGCGGTCGCCCAATACAACAGAATCGATGTACACCGCCGGTGCACTGCCCCGCAGCGAGCCATCGAAAACCTCATAGGTCGTTTTTCCCGGATTGACAGGGAACTTCGCCCATAGACCCGTCACCGGGACTTCCGATGGAGGCAAGCCGAGCTGCGAGGTCATCGTCGCAGGACCGACGGCTTCACCTGTCCTGCGGTCCATGACGAAACTCCACACCGATGCCTCGACCAGACGCTCGATATCATCCACGTCCGCCTCGCGCATCATCGTCGACCCGATCCGGACGGTCACAGTTTCCGCATCGGCGGGATCGACGAGTTCGACGTGATGCTGCCGGATCACCGGCCCGGGCACGATCTCACCGGGACCGGGATTCACCGTTGTTTCCGCGGTGTCGTCCCGAACTGTCAGGGTCGTATCTTCCAGCGACAGGGGAAGCCTGCCGTCGTCGTGAAAGAAATGCGGTGACACAAGTCCCCAGGTGAGGAGAGCTGATCCAAACCCGAGGAGCAACACCGAGAAAATACGCGACTTCGCAAGCATGCCCCCGATGCTACCTCCGATGCGGGCCGCGCTACGCACCCGGTCCATCTGCTCGCCGCTCTCCGGTGGGACTGGAAAAGGCGAACGGTCCCTACCCTACTCCTTGACGGGAGTGGTAGGGACCGTTCAAGTTGTCACCGCCAGAGGACGGGAACAGAAGTGGAACCCAGAGGATTACTTCAGGGAGACCTTTGCACCAGCGCCTTCGAGCTTCGCCTTGGCGGCCTCGGCATCGTCCTTGGACGCGCCTTCGATGATGGCCTTCGGAGCGGACTCAACGAGCTCCTTGGCCTCCTTCAGACCCAGGCCGGAAACGATCTCGCGGACAGCCTTGATGACGCCGATCTTCTTGGCACCGGCGTCCTCGAGCACGACGTCGAACTCGTCCTTCTCTTCTTCAGCGGCGGCCGGAGCGGCCCCACCGGCGGCAACAGCAGCGACCGGAGCGGCGGCGGTGACGTCGAAGGTGTCCTCGAAGAGCTTCACGAACTCGGAGAGCTCGATGAGGGTCATTTCCTTGAAAGCCTCGATGAGCTCGTCATTGGTGAACTTAGCCATGGTGGCAGTCCTTTCAGTTGGTGGCCCGGACGAACCGGACCGAAAAGTTTGTGCGGTGGTATAACTCTGTGCGTTTCATGCCGTGTGGCGGAAACGACTTATTCTTCGCCCTGCTTCTTTTCCTGGAGCGCAGCACTGAGGCGTGCGATCTGGGAAGCCGGTGCGTTGAACAGGCCTGCGGCCTTTGCCAAGCTGCCCTGCATGGCGCCAGCCAGCTTCGCGAGGGTGGTCTCGCGATTGTCCAGCTCGGCGATGGCTTCAACCTGAGCTGCGCTCAGGAATTCGCCGTCCATGTAGCCACCCTTGACCACGAACGCCTTGTTGTCCTTGCCGAAGTCCTTCATCGCCTTGGCTGCGTCAACAGCCTCGCCTTCGATGAAGGCGATTGCGGTGGGACCGGTCAGGACATCATCAAGACCTTCAACGCCGGCTTCTTTCGCAGCCAGCTTGATCATGGTGTTCTTGGCGACGGAGTACGTGACGTCCGAGCCGAGAGCCTTACGCAGTTGCGTGGTCTGAGCCACGGACAGTCCGCGGTACTCGGTGAGCACGACGGCATTGGTGGACTCAAAACGCTGCTTGAGTTCAGCCACTGCGGCGACGTTCTTTGCGTTAGCCATTACTTCGCCTCCTTCCTCATGTGTGTATGTCATCTGATCCGCCGGGGCCTTCTCCGCTGCACCGTCCACAATGCGGCCGGAACACGACAAAGCCCCGTGCAAGAGCACGGGGCACATACCTGGTAGGAGGTAAGTGGCTCCAAGTGTCTCCTGCGTGGGCCGATCCGCAACATGGCGGACTCCTTCGATCCTCTGAGGGATGACCGACGGTCTTCGGTGAAACTTGAGCTCGGCGCAACACGATACGCGCCGTTCAAACTTCAACTGGTTATTGTAATCTTTGCTATCGCTACCGTCAAATCCCGTACCGAATCCAAGCGAGAGTCCCTCCCCACAGCCGGTTCCGGGGCACCACGAGGTGCGTCGCGCCCCTCTCCATAAGACGAACCCCCTCGCCCTCACATATTGGAGGGCCAGGGGGTTCATCCGGAAGGAACCGGGAAAACCGTTCCCGTTTTAAACCTGCGGCTCGTCGAGATAATTCTTGACGACGGTGTTATCCACCGGGATTCCGGGTCCGTTGGTCGAGGAGATCGTGACCTTCTTCAGATACGTTCCCTTCGAGGATGCGGGCTTGAGACGCAGCAGCTCATCGATGAGCGCACCGTAGTTCTCAGCCAGTTTTTCAGCGTCAAAGGAAGCCTTGCCCAGCACAGCATGCAGGTTCGAGGCCTTATCAACGCGGAAGGAGATCTTTCCGCCCTTGATCTCGGTGACAGCCTTCGCGACATCCATCGTCACGGTTCCGGTCTTCGGGTTCGGCATGAGACCACGGGGGCCGAGGACGCGGGCAACGCGGCCAACCTTCGCCATCTGATCCGGGGTGGCGATCGCGGCGTCGAAGTCAGTCCACCCGCCCTGGATCTTCTCGATCAGCTCATCAGTCCCAACCATGTCGGCACCGGCCTCTTCAGCCTGGGTTGCCTTCTCGCCTGCAGCGAAGACGACGACACGGACGGTCTTACCAGTTCCGTTCGGCAGGGAGACGGTACCGCGCACCAACTGGTCGGCCTTGCGGGGATCAACACCGAGACGTACCGCGACATCGATGGTGGCGTCGAAGTTGTCGGAGGAGGTCTCCTTGACCAGACGAGTAGCCTCAATCGGTGCGTAGATACGGCCCTTGTCGATCTTTTCGGCCTTGGCGCGGTACGCCTTGGACTGCTTGCTCATTGTGATTCCTTAGTTTTCTGGTGGTGAAAAGTGGTTGGAAACTGTGGTCCGGGCCGAAGCGGGCCCTTCCACCGGCTCCACGCACCGCAGCGGGTACACGGAGCGCAGATTGAGGGATCAGCCCTCAACCTCGATGCCCATGGAGCGGGCAGTGCCGGCGATGATCTTCGCTGCAGCGTCGATGTCGTTGGCGTTGAGATCTTCCTTCTTGGTCTCGGCGATCTCCTTGATCTGAGCCATGGTGACCTTGCCGACCTTCTGGGTGTGCGGAACACCGGAGCCCTTCTGCAGACCAGCCGCCTTCAGGAGCAGCTTCGCTGCCGGAGGCGTCTTCAGCTTGAACTCGAAGGAGCGGTCCTCGAAGACTGTGATCTCGACGGGGATGACGTTTCCGCGCTGCTGCTCGGTCGCGGCATTGTAGGCCTTGCAGAATTCCATGATGTTGACACCATGGGCACCCAGGGCGGGACCAACCGGAGGAGCAGGGTTGGCCTGGCCCGCCTGGATCTGCAGTTTGATCAGGCCGGTGACTTTTTTCTTCTTCTTCGGGGGCATCGTAATACCTCTTCCTTGTTACCGACGGCGGTGGCCGATGTCCATGGGTGGGCGATCCCGGAGTTATTCATCCGGTGCCGCACAACCACTGTCGTCGTCCGGATGCCGGGCCCCACCCGCAGTTCCGACTGCGTTGAAGGCGTAACCCGGCCACCGGGGATTGATGTGTGTGGATGTCGACGAACCGAACCGGAGTGTGAGAGCCCCGGCCCGATTCAAAATGTTTCTGCGCGTATCCGCAGGCATACACTCTCGCGGTGTTTTCTTTCTTCACCGGTTTGCGAAATACGCATACACGCGGCTAATCAGAATACTCCAGTTTCCCGAAACACACAAGCCCGCCCGCCACAGTAAATCTGTGCCGGGCGGGCTCAGACAGTCCCAGTGCTATGCCCCTAGCTGATCTTCTCGACCTGATCGAAGGTCAGGTCGACCGGAGTCTCACGTCCGAAGATAGAGACAAGAGCCTTGAGCTTGCCGCCTTCAGCATCAATCTCCGAAATTGTCGCCGAGACGGAGGCGAGGGCTCCGGTCAGGATGGTAACGGCTTCACCGACCTGGAAGTCCACCTCGATCTGCTTTGCGACGGACGGGGACGGCTGCGCGACGAGCTTCTCACCCGAAGTATCAACGGCACCATCCGCACCTTCCACAGGTGTGGTCTCCTGCGGCATCAGGAACTTGGCAACATCGCGATGCTTGACCGGTGTCGCGTTGCCTTCGTTCCCCACGAAGCTGGTAACCCCGGGGGTATCCCGCACAACGGACCAGGAACGGTCGTTGATGTCCATGCGAACGAGAACATAGCCGGGAAGGAGTTTACGCTTGACGGGTTTACGCTTGCCGTCGCGGATCTCGATGACCTCTTCGATCGGAACAACCACGTCGTAGATCGAATCCTCGACCTCCAAGGTCTGGGCACGCATGTCCAGGTTTGTCTTCACTTTGTTCTCGTAGCCGGAGTAGCACTGGATGATGTACCACTGACCCGGGAGCTTCTTCAGCTCACGGAGGAACTTCCGCAGCCGTGCCTTGTACTCTGCGAGGGCCGTGTCCTCATCACTCTGCTCTGCCGGGGCTGCACTTGCATCGCCCAGGGCGGCCGCGGCGGAAGCAACGTCCGTAGGCTCCGCCATAGCCGTCTCCGGTTCAGATTCACCGGCGGCATCCTCAGCAGTGACATCACCCAGGGTCGGCCCTTCCGAGTCCTCCACCATCTGCAGGTCGGCTTCCTGCACCGGCTGCTCAGGAATGGTGCTCTCGTCGGTGCTCTGTCCGACGTTCTCGGTCGTGGTGTTGTCGTCGCTCATCTGGGTGTACTCCATTGGGTGCTTGTTGGGGTGGGGCGCGGAGAGGGGAGCCGACCCCGGTCGGGTTTCGTGGTCATATTCTACGCTGCCCACCTCATGAAATATCCCGCCGGACCACGGCGGGCCTGGCGGGATACTGCGTACTTTTTGTTCTCACACGGAATTCTAGTTGGCGGTGAGCGCCTTCTCAACTCCGAGACCAGCCAGGAAATCCACTCCGGACACCAATGCGGTCAGCGTGATGAGGAAAATGAGCACGATGACCGTGTAAATAACCATCTGCTTGGTGGTCGGCCAGATGACCTTGCGCATCTCCTGGACAACCTCGGGAAGGAAAGTGCCAATGCGTGACCCCAGCCCCGCCTTGTCATCCTTGTCCCCTGCGGTAGAGGTAGAGTCCTTGGCTCGCTTCGCCGCGTAGGCATCGCTACCTGTGGTGGACACCCCCGCAATCTGGCGCTTACCGGCCGGACGCGCCGAACCTGTTGGCTGCGGCTTATTCTCGTCGGTCACGGTACGGTGCTCCTTGATTCTGCGTGTGCATAGAAGTTTTTGCAGGGGCGACAGGACTTGAACCTGCAACCTGCGGTTTTGGAGACCGCTGCTCTGCCAGTTGAGCTACGCCCCTTCATACACTGCATTCAGCAGTACGCGACTACCCTACCAGATACGCAATGGGCCGATAAAGCACCACCACTGCAGTGGGGCAAACGCGGGAATATCAGACAAACAAATACCGTCCCGACACTTCTCAGCGCCCGGACGGTGGAATGATATCCCAGTAGCGATGGCGAGAATTGAACTCGCGACACAACGATTATGAGTCGTTTGCTCTACCACTGAGCTACACCGCCATGTGGCTTCCCCACTACCGTGACCGTAGGTGATCCCAGCGGGAAAAACAACAGAGCCCCCTGACAGAATCGAACTGTCGACCTTTTCCTTACCATGGAAACGCTCTGCCGACTGAGCTAAGGGGGCACAGCCTCTGGAACCGTGTACGCCAAGCGCCCGTTCCGTTGAAGCCTCACAAAGATTAACCCGACTACCTAGAGCTACACAAATCACCAGCTCAATACACATTTTAAGGGGACATTCCCGTTCTCTCGACCACATCCGGGCGGCCACTTCATTCCCCAACCCAGTCCTGGAAACAAACGCAAAGCCCGTCCCCGACTGGAACTTCACTTGGAAGAACAAGCCGAGGACGGGCCTCTACTGCGGTGCCAGGTGATGGATTCGAACCAACGTAGGCTAAGCCGACGGATTTACAGTCCGCTCCCTTTGGCCGCTCGGGCAACCTGGCGTACATCGCTTTCGCGGTGCACTGCACACTCTACTACGGCATCGGCGGTTGTGCGCAAGTCCGCACGTCACACTACTTTTTCAGGGTTTCCGAATAATCATCCGACGCGGCTGACCGTGAATCTCGTGAGATTCCGAAGCGCCGTCGTGGTGTCGTTCTGCGGTAGTTTGCGTAGTTCTGCCTCCGCAAGGTCAACATAGTGACGAACATCAGCCAGTGCTTTCTCCCTGCCGGTGGAGCGGTGTAGCAGATCAAGGACACGAGACACCTCATCATCGTCAGTGACCGGACCGGTGAGTTTCTCACGGAGCTCCGCACCAACGGGACTGTCCTCCTCCATGGCATAGAGCACCGGAAGTGTGAATACTCCCTCCTTTAGATCCGTTCCCGGGGTCTTCCCCGATTGGGCAGAATCCGAGTAGATGTCAATGATGTCGTCGACGATCTGGAAAACCATGCCGATGGCATAGCCGAAACGCTGCAGTGCTGTGATCTGATCAGGAGTGGCCCCACCGTGTAACCCTCCCAGGTACCCAGCGGAGGCGATGAGGACACCTGTCTTCTCCCGGATCACGGCACGATAGTGCTCGACGGGGTCACCGTCGCCGGCACCGATAGTCTCCCGCATCTGTCCGGTAACCAATTCTCCGAAGGTTTCGGCGAAGTGGGCTACGGTATCGACTCCCAGTTGAGCCATGATCCGGGAGGCCCGTGCCAGGAGGTAATCACCGGCGAGAATCGCCATCGAATTCCCCCAACGGGAGTTCGCCGAATCCACTCCCCTGCGTTTTTCAGCCTCGTCCATGACATCGTCGTGGTAGAGGGTTGCCAGGTGGGTCATTTCCACCACCGCTGCGGCTCTGACCACGTCAGGACTGCCCGGGTTCACCCCGTATCTGGAGGCAAGGAGCGCAAACATGGGGCGGAAACGCTTCCCTCCCGCTGCAGCCAGGTAACGAACCTTGTCGGTGACGAAATCCTCACCGACGGTGAGTTCGTCGCCGAGGAGTTCCTCGACCTCGCGCATACCGGTGGAGATGGCTTCATTGAGTTGCTCATCACCCAGGTTCACGGACGTCCCAGGGGAGGACATCTTATCGTGGTCACCTGACCCGTGTGACACGGTGCGGCCGTTGCTCATGCGTCGTTGCCCTCGTTGTCTTCTCGCGGCGGGCTGGACCGGCCGCCGGATTGGAGTGGTGTGCTGGGCCGTTTCCGGTTCCCGTACATCAACGCCGTCCAGCGCGGATGTACGGGTGGTGTCACGTTCCCGCGCGACGACCACCGCGGGCCCGGATCAGACCCGGAATCAACCGTAGTCGACGCAGGCGTTCCCGGGACACTCCGGGGTAAAAACCTGGTGCCTACAACGGGTGCGACAATGGTGCGGTGAATATTTCCGAATCAGTCGACGTCCTAGTCGTAGGAGCGGGTCCTGCGGGCTCTGCTGCCGCGATCCACGCCGCTGGCCGCGGGTTTGAGGTGATGCTGGTTGACGCCGCACGTTTCCCTCGTGACAAGACGTGCGGCGACGGATTGACTCCACGTGCGATGCATCAACTCCAGCTTCTCGGTTTTGGTCCGGAGATCGCCCACGGATACCGCTCACGCGGCTTGAAGTTGCACGGTTTCGGCGGCGATGTGACAGCACCGTGGCCATCATCACCGTTCGGAGTCGAAGGCTCCGCAATGCGACGCACAGAACTCGACGCGCTACTCCTGGATTCGGCACGCGCCACTGAGGGTGTCACCGTGTACGAGGAATCCCCCGCAGTCGACGTGACGCTCGGCGGAGGCAGGGTGGAATCGGTAACCCTGTCAACAGCGAGTGGAGAGCATGTGGTCCGCTGCGGCACGGTACTCGTCGCAGACGGTGTGCGCTCCACCTTCGGCAAGCTGCTAGGACGGGTCTGGCACCGGGGTGAGGTGTACGGGGTGGCTGCCCGCGCCTACTGCAGCACCCCGTTCTCCGACGAGGAGTGGATTCACTCTCACCTGGAGCTTCGCGATCCCGACGGGATGGTGCAACCCGGCTATGGGTGGATTTTTCCGCTGTCTGACGGTCATGTGAACATCGGGTGCGGCGCATTATCGACGAACTCCCGCCCGGCAAAGGTGAACACGAAAAAACTGCTCGCCCACTACGCCACTCTCCAGCGGGCCACCTGGGGGCTCGGGCCGGTGACCGATGTAGCGGGAGCCTTGTTGCCGATGGGAGGCGCTGTGAGCGGGGTCGCTGGCCCCAACTGGATGCTCATCGGTGATGCCGCGGCCTGCGTCAATCCTCTGAATGGAGAGGGCATCGACTACGGTCTGGAGACCGCACATCTCGCGGTCGACCTGATCAACCCGCGGCGGGATCTGACGGTGGTGTGGCCCCGGGTGCTCCGAGAGAACTACGGGGAGGCCTTCCTGCTCGCCCGGACCGCAGCCCGACTGCTCACCTACCCGCGACTGCTCCCGATGGTCGGGCCCCTCGGTTTCCGGGGGCCGCAGGCAGGTCCACTGATGCGCGCCACAGCACGACTGATGGGCAACCTCGTCACTGACGAGGACCGTGACGCGGTGGCCCGGGCGTGGCGTCTCGCCACGGGTGGCCTGTACCGGATGCAGGGCACGAACACGGTTCTCTGGAGCTGACCCCCTAGCTCGGTTTCACAGCGGAATGAAGGGCCGTGATGCCTCCGGTCAAGTTTTGCCAGCCAACCTCGGTCCACCCGGCGGCAGCGATCTCACGGGCCAGTTGTTCCTGATCCGGCCAGGCGCGGATGGATTCCGCTAGGTACTCGTAGGCCGACGGATCTGAGGAGATGAGACGGGCAAGAGCCGGCAGTGCCCGCATCAGGTATTCCTTGTAGACCTGCGCGAACACGGGAATAACGGGAGTGGAGAACTCGGCGACGGTCAGCCGTCCCCCGGGCCGGGTCACGCGGGCCATCTCCCGGAGGCCGGCGCGAGTGTCGGCGAAGTTACGGAGACCGAAACTGATGGTCACCGCGTCGAAGGAGGCATCTGCGAAAGGCAGGGCGAGGCCGTCCCCGGCGACCTTGGACACGGCACGATGAGCACCTGCCGCGAGCATTCCGGTGGAAAAGTCACAGGCCACACACCATGCCCCGGAGCGGGCGAGTTCGACGGTGGACACAGCGGTACCTGCGGCGAGGTCCAGGACCCGTTCCCCGGGGCGCAGATCGAGGCGCTGCCGGGTACGCCGACGCCAGTGGCGGTCACGTCCGAGGGAGAGCACCGTGTTCGTGATGTCGTACTTGGCACCGACAGCGTCGAACATCCGCGCGACCTCGTCGGGATTCTTGTCCAGGGATGCCTTAACCACGTGGCCCAGGCTACGCGACGACTAACGCCACCGTGCCCACGCCCCGGGCCGTACCCCACCGGGGTGTTCCGTCCGACACTGGTCAGCGAGAACCGCCGAATAGTGTCCGCGCAGTTCACCGCAGACACCTTCCCAGGTCCGGGCGGCGACCCGGTCGAGCGCCGCCGCCGACATGACCTCCCGCTCCGCCAGGACCCGGTCCACCGCAGCAGGAAGATCCACGCTGAACGTCGCGACGTCCAGAAGCTCCCCCGTCTCACCCGGGGTGATGAGATCGATCGGCCCACCGGCACGAGGCCCGATCGTCGGCACACCGGAGGCCTGCGCCTCCTGAATCGTCTGGCAAAACGTCTCGAACTCACCGGGATGGACGAACACATCGAAGCTGGCGTACGCCCTTCCCAGGTCCTCTCCCCCGAGGGCCCCGGTGAACACGGCACCCGGTAATGCATCCCGCAGGACGCCGTACTCGGGGCCGTCGCCGACGATCACGAGCTGGAGATCATCCCTGCCAACCAGGGAGACGAGCCGCTCGACGCCCTTCTCCGCCGCCAACCGACCGACATAGCCGACGATGCGCCGCTCACCGCCCGGGTCCCAGGAGCGACGCAGTCGCTCACTGCGGTGGGCCGGATTGAACCGCACGGTGTCCACACCCCGCGCCCAACGGTGGACATCGGTGATCCCGTGAGCCCTCAGAGCCTTGATCGCGGGAGTGGCGGGGGCAAGGGTGCGGGCGCAGGAGTTGTGGATCAATCGGGTCCATTCCCACGCAGCAGCCGACAGTGCCGCCAGGTGGTATTTCTCCGCGAAACCAACAACGTCGGTCTGATAGACGGCGACAGCCGGAACCCTGAGCTGGCGGGCCACGAATGCTCCCGCAGCCCCGAGAACGAACGGGCTGGCGAGATGCACCACATCGGGTCGAAAGGCGCGCAATGCATGGTTGACAGCCGGGACGGGGACACCGACGGGGAGAGAGTTGATCAGCGGAATCATCACGGTGGGCACCCGCACCACCGGGAACCCCGCGTAGGAGACCACCTCCTCTTCGAAATCACGCGCACCCGGCGCAATGACGAGAGCGTCATCCCCGTGGCGGTGCAGGTGTTCGAGCACCCGGAGTACTGAATTAGTAACACCGTTGACGTTGGGGAGGAAGGATTCGGCGACAATGGCTACACGCATGTTCCCGATGATGGGTGTGCAGTTGGGCGCCGGGGTCACGGGCGGGTGACGGGAGGATGACGATGTCCGGAATTATCGGTGTCGCAGGATCTGCCGGTAGTGGTCCATGAGTTCCGCGCAGACTTTGTCCCAGGTTTGACCCGACACCCGCGCCTGGGCCGCCGCCGACATGACCTCCCGCTCCGCCAGGACCCGGTCCACCGCAGCAGGAAGATCCACGCTGAACGTCGCGACGTCCAGAAGCTCCCCCGTCTCACCCGGGGTGATGAGATCGATCGGCCCACCGGCACGGGGCCCGATCGTCGGTACACCGGAGGCCTGCGCCTCCTGAATCGTCTGGCAAAACGTCTCGAACTCACCGGGATGGACGAACACATCGAAGCTGGCCATCGCACGGGCGAGCATGTCCCCATGAAGCGCCCCGGTGAACACCGCGCCCGGCAGAATGGACCCGAGCCGGTCACGTTCGGGGCCGTCGCCGACGATCACGAGCTGGAGATCATCCCTGCCAACCAGGGAGACGAGCCGCTCGACGCCCTTCTCCGCCGCCAACCGACCGACATAGCCGACGATGCGCCGCTCACCGCCCGGGTCCCAGGAGCGACGCAGTCGCTCACTGCGGTGGGCCGGATTGAACCGCACGGTGTCCACACCCCGCGCCCAACGGTGGACATCGGTGATCCCGTGGGACGTTAACGCCTCGATTGCCGCTGTCGAGGGTGCGAGCGTCCGGGAACAGGAATTGTGGATCATGCGGGTGACCCGCCAGGAAGCGAAAATGAGCAGCCGGAGGTGGTAACGAAGAGCGAACCCTGCAACGTCTGTCTGATAAACGGCGAGCGCCGGAATCCCCAGGTTGCGGGCGGCGAGCGCCCCCGCAGCACCCAGCACGTACGGACTGGCCAGGTGAATGACATCGGGCCGGAACTCCCGTAGCGCCCTGAGCACGAGTGGTACCGGGACACCGACGGGGAGAGAGTTGATCAGCGGAATCATCACGGTGGGCACCCGCACCACCGGGAACCCCGCGTAGGAGACCACCTCCTCTTCGAAATCACGCGCACCCGGCGCAATGACGAGGGCCTGGTGTCCCTGCCCCGCGAGATGCTCGAGAATCCGCAGGACAGAGTTGCTGACACCGTTGACGTTGGGGAGGAAGGACTCAGCGACGACGGCGATCCGGAGTCGCTGTTCAGTCACCGTCCGGTCTCTCCTCCCGGCTGGTCCGTCGGCGATCGAGCATCGCTATGAGCCACCAGGCTGTGGCAGCGATGAGGCTGGCTGCAGTCGCGGTGAGTAGTGCCGGGGGGATCGCCCGCCGGAAGTCCCTCCCGGAGACCTTCACCAGGTCAGGGTTTCCTCGGTCGTAGTCCACCCAGATCCCGGTTCCGGTTGCCAGGTCGCTCGGGTAAAGCACACCTCCCCGGGGAGCCCGGAGGAGCCCGTTCTCGTCCCGGTATTCGACAGTTGTCCGCCACCATCCCGCGTCAGTGACCGTCGCGTACGCCTGTCCCCGATCAGCGGATATCGCCCGGTCGTTCAGCCAGGGGCCGATGATCATCGCTGACACCATCAGCATGGCCGAGAGCCAGAACAGGATTACCAGTTGGTGCAGGCGACGGCGTATTCGGTCGCGGGGCACGCGGCGCAGTGCCGTCCGGGGGTTGACCCGGTTCGACCTCGCGGTCACCGACCCACCACTCTGCTCACCAGTGCCGCATGCAGATCCCGGCGGGTGGCGCGGGTGGTCCGGGCCTCGATGATCAGCGGCGGATGCGGGAGTTCGATGGACTCATCCAGTGCGCCGATGAGGTCAGCGGTGTTCTCCGCCTTGCGGTGCTCCCAACCGTAAGCTGCCGCAAGCTCCGAGAGATCGACGCCGTGTGGGGTGCCGAACACCCGCTCGAAGCTACCCCGTAGCCCGGGTTCTCCGGATTCGAGGGTCTCGAAGATTCCGCAGCCGTCATCATTGGCGACGACTATCGTCAGGTTGTTCGGTACGGGGTCCCCGTCACTGATGAACAGGCCCCCGGCATCATGCAGAAAAGTCACGTCCCCGAGCAGGGCGACGGTGCGCGGGGCACGCGGCGAGATTCTGTCACGGGCCTGCGCGGCCAGGGCGACGCCGACCGCCTGGGAAACGCTGCCGTCGATGCCGGCGGTTCCGCGCGGGGCGTGGGTGGCGACACCGTCGAACGGCAACCCCACGAGCGCGATGTCGCGGACGGGGTTCGACGACCCGACGAACAGGGTGTCACCAACCGCAAGGCCGTCGGCGACCGCCGCAGCGACGTGCAATCCGGTGAAACCGAATTCCTCACCGTCAAGAATCTCGCGGACCGCGTCCGCAGCCTGTTCCCCCGCGACCTCACAGAGCTTCAACCACTGCTTCGTCGGCTCCCCGTCGACACGCACCCGACTGACGACCCGCGTCGCGGTGCCCGCGGGATCGGTGTACCCGTCGGACCGGGTGAGCACGGTGACCTCGATACCGGGATCCGATATCAACGCCAGGACATCGCGGTGGAGTGTGGGATGCCCGATGACGACGATCTGTTCCGGTCGGGTGTGCAGAACGTGCCCTTCTGCGGAGACCTGTTCCCTGGTGAAGACACCTGCGGCCGCAGGATGCACGGGCCGGTCGGGGGCTGGGGCGGTCGGTTCAGCGATGGTGGGGACCCCGGCGAGTTCCTCCACCGGCCAGGCTCCGTCACCGGCGATCACGAGGGTGGGGCGGGTCAGGTCGAGGTGCGCGGTGCCCCAGTCCCGGTGAGGTCGACGTCGCGGGGGCACACCGACCGGAAGCTCCGCCGGAGCGGGAAGCTCGTCATCCACGAGCGGCACATCGAACGCGACATTCAGGTGCACCCGGCCATAAGCGAGAGCACGACGGGTGACGGCCGCGGCCTGCCCTGCATCGGATCCCGCCTCCACGAAAGCACAGTCTGCGAAACGACCGAAGATCCCCTGCTGATCGATGGTCTGCGACGCGCCGGTGCCAACGAGCCGGGAAGGCCGGTCAGCGGCCAGGATGACGAGCGGTAGATCACTGTGGTGTGCCTCCACCATCGCGGGCAGACAGTTGGCGACGGCGGTACCTGATGTGACAATCACGGCGGCGGGCCGATGGTCCACCCGTGCCATGCCGAGAGCGAGAAACGCCGCGGAACGCTCATCAAGCCGCACATGGAGCGTCAGCTCCGGGCGGGCCGCCGCAGCCAGGGCCAGCGGAGCACTGCGTGACCCGGGACAGACGACGACGTTCCGGATTCCTGCGGCGACGAGTTCCGCAATGATCGCGGCGGCGGTTGCGGTGGCGGGGACAGTCATGTTCTGCAGAGTCTAACCGGGTCACCCGGGATGACCTTTCACACACCGACCTGTCGCTTCAGACACTCCAGGGACTCCCGCAGATGGGCATGCCAGAAGTCGACGGTTGCGGTGTCCGCCTCGAGACCCGCGAGCCGGTCCAGGTCCGGTTGAACGGCGGCGCAGGAGATGTGACCATCCACGATGCTCCGCCCCGCCGCAGCAGCGTCGACAACGTCTTCAATGAAGAATCCACCGGTTCCCAGCCCAGCCGGGGCGGGTGGGACGTCGATCTCGTCGTCATCCGTATGTCCGGGCAGGGCGGCCACCGCGGCGAGACCGGCATTCACCCCCACCGCAGTGTCCAGGGCGCTGGCGACGGTGACCGAGACCCCGTGGTCGGCGATCTTCTCCGCGATGTCGAGCAGCCGACGCACTCCGCCGAGTGGGGCGACCTTCACCACCGCGACATCCAGTGCCCGGGCCTCCAGAACGGCGAACGGGTCTCCGGCACGCCGTATCGATTCATCGGCCGCGACCCGGCAGAAAATCCCGGAACGGACCAGGCGCCGGCGCAGTTCCGCCAGTTCCGCGGTGGTGGCGCAGGGCTGCTCGAAATAGTCGAGTGGACCGAAGGCGCGGGCCGCGTCGAGCGCGCGGTCCACGGTGAAGCCACGGTTCGCGTCGACCCTGACCAGTGCATGCGGGACCGTTTCCCGGACGGCGGCGATGCGGGCGACATCGTCATCGAGGGTCTGTCCCGGCTCCGCGACCTTCACCTTGACTGTGCGGCAGCCCGGGAATCGGGCGAGAATCTCCGGGACCTCCCCCGGTTCCACGGCGGGGACCGTCGCATTGATCTCGATGCTGTCCCGTTGCGGGGCCGGCGCCCCGAGGTACGCCATCTCGAGGGCTGCCGCCAGCCAGGCTGCGGCCTCGTCCGGCCCGTAGTCACGGAACGGGGCGAACTCCCCCCAGCCGACGGGTCCCTCAATCAGCAGCGCCTCCCGGCTCGTTATGCCCCGGAACCGCACCCGCATCGGCAGTGCGACGGTGTGTGACCGGCCGATGAGTTCATCGGCGTCGAGGATCGCGATCAGTTCGACGAGGTGGGGGTCCAGGGGGGCGTGGGTGAACGGCATGGTCCCCAGGATACGAAACGCTACCGTTGTCCCCATGGACACACCGGACTACAGCACCGACAACCCCTTCGACCCGACGCAGTGGCGCGAGGTCCCGGGATTCGATCTCACCGACATCACCTACCACCGGCATATCGGCGCAGGTCGGGCGAACGGCATCGTGCGCATCGCCTTCGACCGGCCCGAGGTCCGCAACGCGTTCCGACCGCACACCGTCGATGAGCTCTACCGGGCGCTCGATCACGCCCGCCGCACCCCCGATGTGGGGTGCATCCTGCTGACGGGCAACGGCCCCAGCGTGAAGGACGGTGGCTGGGCGTTCTGTTCAGGTGGGGACCAACGCATCCGTGGCCGCTCCGGATACCGGTACGCCGACGGTGAAACCGCCGACACCGTCGACACGGAGCGGGAGAAGGTCGAGGGCGGGCGCCTGCACATCTTGGAGGTCCAGCGCCTGATCCGCACGATGCCCAAGGTGGTCATCGCTGTGGTCAACGGGTGGGCCGCAGGAGGCGGCCATTCGCTGCACGTCGTCTGCGACCTGACCATCGCCTCGCGCCAGGAGGCACGGTTCAAGCAGACCGACGCGGACGTCGGGTCCTTCGACGCCGGCTACGGCTCGGCGTACCTGGCGAAGCAGGTGGGCCAGAAGTACGCGCGCGAGATCTTCTTCCTCGGGCGGACGTACGACGCGGAACGGATGCAGCAGATGGGGGCGGTGAATGAGGTTGCGGACCACGGGAAGCTGGAGAACGTTGCCGTGGAGTGGGCTCGGGCCATCAACGGCAAGTCACCCACGGCGCAGCGGATGCTGAAGTTCGCGTTCAACCTCACCGACGACGGGTTGATGGGACAGCAGGTGTTCGCCGGTGAGGCGACACGCCTGGCGTACATGACCGATGAGGCTGTCGAGGGCCGGGACAGTTTCCTGGAAAAGCGGGAACCGGACTGGTCGGCGTTCCCGTACTACTACTAAACAGCTCCCACAGGACCGGGCGGGGAGCCCCTGCGCCGGTCCATCGGCCCCGCCGGTGACCCATACCACGGCAGAATTCACCTAAAATTCATCTTTCCGTCTCCGGAACGCCACAATGACCACACTCCGTCATTCACACAGGAACAGGCACACCCCAAAAAGAGGTTAACGCTGGTGAAACGATGGATGAGCAAAATCCATCGAAAGGGAAAACTACAATTGAACACCCCCGTTTGGGTGACGTGACCGAACCGGTTCATCACTGCACTTCCGATCATCTGTTTTCCCACTCCTGAAGGAGAGGGTCCTGCGGCATACTTCTGTGATGTGACCGAACTGATCATCCTGCTCATCGTGGTTGCCACGGCCCTGGCGTTCGACTTCACCAACGGCTTCCACGACACCGGCAACGCCATGGCCACATCCATCGCGACCGGAGCTTTACGACCCAAGGTGGCGGTAACACTCTCCGCCGTACTCAACCTGGTCGGGGCGTTTCTCTCCGTGGAAGTCGCCACAACCGTGGCCAAGGGCGTCGTCGATCTCGATCAATTCGACCTCGCGGACCCGAGTCAGGCGCATCAACTGCTCCTCGTCGTCTTCGCCGGGCTGATCGGCGGCATCGTATGGAACCTTCTGACCTGGCTTCTCGGAATCCCATCATCATCCTCACACGCACTCTTCGGTGGCCTGATCGGCGCCGCTGTCGCCTCCTTGGGCATGCAGGGGGTCGCCTGGAACGGCGTCGTCGCCAAGGTTGTCGTTCCCGCCCTCTGCGCACCCGTTGTCGCGGGACTGGTCGCCACCGTCGGAACCTCGCTGGTGTACCGGTTCACTCGTCCGGTCCCCGAAAAAGAGAAAAACCGCTACTTCCGGTGGGGCCAAATCGGTTCCGCCTCCCTCGTCTCCCTGGCCCACGGCACGAATGACGCACAAAAGACGATGGGCGTCATCTTTCTTGCCCTCGTCGCCACGGGAAGTCTCGGCACGGACGCCAACATCCCGTTCTGGGTGAAATTCACCTGCGCCATCGCGATCGCACTCGGCACCTACATGGGGGGCTGGCGGGTGATCAGAACGCTCGGCAAGGGCCTCGTGGAGATCGACTCACCCCAGGGAATGGCTGCAGAGACCTCTTCCGCGGCCATCATCCTAACCTCCTCGCACTTCGGTATGGCACTGTCCACGACTCACGTCGCCACCGGCTCGATCATGGGTTCGGGACTGGGGCGGAAGGGCGCGGAGGTCCGTTGGAGCGTCGCCGGGCGCATGGCCATGGCCTGGATGATCACGCTCCCCGCAGCCGCACTCGTCGGTGGCCTCACATGGCTGCTCGCACACGCCGTGGGACTTATCACCAATGATCTGGTCGGGGTCATCCTCGCCTTCACCATCTTGATCGCCCTAGCCACCCTGATCTGGGCGCGTTCCCGCCGGGCACCCGTACATTCCGGAAACGTCAACGCCGCCTGGGATTCCCACACAAACCGCGTGGCACCCCCGGAACCGACCACCGACAACGGCGAGCCACTCCTGCCGACAGACACCCTCGAACCCCAGAACAGTGAACATGCCGGGAGGATCAACTCATGAGTATCACCACCCTGATCTCCGACCTGCTCCAGGTCATTCTCGCAGGTCTCGTCCTCGGCGCCGGCCTCCCGGCACTGTTCGCGGTGGGTGTCCGGCTGGCCTCACCCTCCGCAGTGGACACCATCGGCGGTACCCGGCCCGTTCCCGTATGGAGGAAAGGACTCGCCGGTCTGTGCTTCGCCGTGATCATCGCCTCGATCGTCCTCGGGATACTGTGGATCACCAAGGGCGTCTTCCACGACACCTTCGGCGTTGACATCTTCGGCACCGAGGCACACTGAGACACCAGAAAGCCCCGAGCCCCGTCAAGCTCCCCTGATTTTCAGCGACTCCGGCCCCGCAAGCATTAACCGCGTGCGGGGCCGGAGTCGTTTCAACACGCCATCCAGCAGGTCAGAGTTGCGAGCACACCATCAAATGACTAATCTGATCAATCATTGATATTAACCAACTAATTATTCGCCCCATCATAGTCGATCATCCACTACCGGATCCGGGGCGTTGACCGCGGAACTCTCCGCACCACAGAAAGGAAGCCGACACCATGTCACTGTTACGCGTGTCCGCCACGAGCCCGTTCCGTAGCGCCGTCGGCCGGATCCTCGACTGGCTGCGCCCCACCCCCACCCCCATCCCCGCACCGTTGACCGTTCTCACCGAATCCATCCATATCCGCGATCTGCTCCACGAGGATGACGACCTGTTCGTCTGGTACCTCATCGATGCCGGAATGACCCCCGCCAACAGGGAAGACATCGAACTCGCGTGGGTGATCCTCCACGGTCTACGCCCCACCGAAGAAACACTGTCTTACCTCCGGGATTCCGTTCTGGAACCACTCGGCCTGAATGCTTCTTAAGAAATACTTACCCCGGACGTAGACTCTCATCCCATGAGCACCCGCATTCTGCGCCCGCTTCCGGTACCACCGGACGATCCCGCAGCCATCCTCCCGGATCTCGCAGAGGCGATCGCCGGGAACGTCACCTGGCTTCCACTTCCCGGTGGTCACAGCCGGGCGGATCGGGAACGTGCGGAACTACTGATCAGCTCCCAACGTCCCGGTGACCCCGTCGATCCGGGGGTCGCACTGGTCGTCGCGACATCAGGGTCGACGGGCACCCCGAAGGGCGCACTCCTCACTCCCACCAATCTCGTCACTGCTGCGGATGCCACACATTCCGCATTGTCCGGGGAAGGCTACTGGCTCCTGGCGATGCCCGGACACCACATCGCGGGCCTACAGGTTCTCGTCCGCTCACTCGTCGCCGGTACGGAGCCATCCTGCCTCGACGTGTCCCGCGGATTCGATGTCACCGCCTTCACACACCTGGCCCAGAACTTGGCAAACGATGCCACTGCCCACAAGGCACCCGTCTACACCGCTCTCGTTCCCCTGCAACTCGCCAAGGCCCTGGATACGCTCAACGGTATCGAGGCACTACGGCGTTTCGATGCAGTCCTCGTCGGCGGCGGGTACCTTCCACGCCACCTGCGGGAGTCCTGCGACCGTTTGAGAATCCGGGTTATTCCCACCTACGGCTCTTCAGAGACCACCGGAGGCTGCGTGTACGATGGCCGCCCGATCCCCGGAGCACGCATCAAGGTCCACGACGGCCGTATCCTGATCGGCGGGACGATGGTGGCGGCCGGTTACCGGACGCCACCCCCGAGAGACGACCCCTTCGCGATTCCGGGCTGGTTCGCCACCTCGGATCGGGGCGAACTCGTCGATGGGGTG
Organism: Corynebacterium sp. CCM 9204; assembly: GCF_041357695.1. Taxonomy (NCBI): domain Bacteria; kingdom Bacillati; phylum Actinomycetota; class Actinomycetes; order Mycobacteriales; family Corynebacteriaceae; genus Corynebacterium; species Corynebacterium sp. CCM 9204. Next base: position 134,352 of record NZ_JAUERX010000003.1, on the reverse strand, counting down.
CTGCACGTCACAGGAAGGATGGATGACCTCATAGATTCAGGGGGACTCAAGTTACACCCCGGAATCGTCGAACGCGCCATGCTCGACATCAACGGGGTGGATCAGGCCTGTGTCACCGGTATCCCGCACCCCAGGCTCGGGCAGGCCATCGTTGCCGCCTACACAGGTTCCCTCGACCCCTGGGAGGTCATTGAGGGGCTCGATGACCTCCCACGGTGGCAGTTACCGAAGGAGATCCGGCATTTGCGCAACATGCCGGTCACCGGCCCCGGGAAACCTGACCGCGCCGCCGTAGAGAGACTGTTCACCGGTCCCACCCGGTGATCCAGATTTTCTGATTCCCCCTCCGGCCTGTCCGTCAGCCAAGATGGTGTCATGGCTGATTCCACCACAACTCGTTCCCCGAGCCTCGCCGACTGGTTGGGGGGAGCACGCCCACGCACCTGGCCCAATGCCTTCGCTCCGGTCATCATCGGCTCGGGCGCGGCCGCAGACGCGAACGGGTTCGTCGCCTGGAAGGCCGTGGCTGCGGCCACCGTCGCACTGGCGTTGATCATTGGGGTCAACTACGCCAACGATTATTCCGACGGGATCCGGGGTACCGACGACGACCGATCCGGCCCACTCCGCCTGACCGGATCGAGGCTCGCCCGCCCGGAACACGTCCGTACCGCCGCCTTCGCCGCCTTCGGGGTGGCCGGTGCGTGCGGACTTGCCCTCGCCGCAACGAGCGCCTGGTGGCTGGTTCTGCTCGGTGCCCTCTGCATCGCCGCAGCCTGGTTCTACACCGGCGGATCCAGGCCCTACGGGTACCGGGGGCTCGGTGAAGTCGCGGTATTCGTGTTCTTCGGCCTCGTCGCGGTGCTGGGGACTCAGTTCACTCAGTCGGGTCATATCACCTGGGTGGGATTCGCAGGGGCTGTCGCGGTGGGTTGCTTCTCCGCCGCCGTGAACCTCGTAAACAACCTCCGAGACATCCCCACGGACGAAGCCAGTGGAAAGATCACGCTCGCGGTACGGCTCGGCGAACGGCACACACGCACACTATGGGTCGTACTGGCCGCCGTACCGTATCTCATGACCCTCATCCTCTCGACCGGGCATCCGCCCGCCCTGGCCGCCCTCATCGCACTACCCGTGTCATTGGCTGCGGCGAAACCCGTCATCCGGGGCGAGACGGGCGCGGAGCTCATTCCAGTGCTCGGAGCCACGGGCAATACGATGCTCATGTGGTCCGCCGTAACTGCGGTGGCGCTGGGCTTCGGCTGACGGCCAGCGAGCGGATGTCCACGCCTCGCCGTTTCCACTACCAGGCCGTCACAGCGCCCCTAGCGGTCCGCGATCTGGGCCTTCACCCACTCCTTGTGTGCACGCCGTTGTGCGTTCCAATCGGCGAGATTCCGGGTAACACGGATCCGGAGTGAACGGAACACGAACATCGACAACGGGAAGGCCACGAGCAGCGCCAGCAGGGATGAGATAACGAGGGGTACCGGTGCCCCGACGAGGATCGCCAACCCCTGAATCACCACGGTCAGAAGGAGAAACAGGCCCAGGCGGGCGAGGCCGTAGAGCACCATGTCGCGTCGGACACGACCACGCAGATCCTGATCGAGTTCCGGGGCATCATTGACGGGGTTTTCACTCACAACCATCGACACTACTAAACCGCACCCCACGGTCCGTATTGTTGTTGGGGTAACTCCGTCGGAAGGAATCCCCGTGGGACGCTTGATACTGTTGCTGCTCATCATCGTCGTGATCGTGCTGGTGTGGAAGGCTTTCGGTCCGGGTAGCTGGCGGACCCACCGTACGGTACCCGCACAGCCACAGATCAAAGGCCCGGACGATGACGACGAGTTTCTCTGGAATCTCAAGAAGCAACGCTTCAAGGAACGCCGTGCAGCGGAGCAGGCTGCCCGCGAGGAGAACGAGCGCATCCGCCGCGCGCGATCGAAGTACAACGATGAGCCGGATCAGGATGACGGTGGCGACAGGGGCGAATCACACGGGCCAACAGACCCCGACACCACGAAGCAGTGACTTTAGCCACTCTTTGGGGACATATCCCCGAAGCGTGGAACGGAGCTTCCCCCGACATCCGGGACAAACAATCAAATCCAATACAAGCAGCACACCCCCGGTTTCGGGGAATCTCCAGAACAAGAATCCGACACGCCCCCGATCGAGGGAGTGTCACCATCACAGGATCGACACAACAAATCACCCGGGAGACGATCGGATAAAAACCTGGCAACCAGCGGTTATTAGGCTACCCACAGTTGCGCTATATTGGTCAGCATGCCCACCATGAACCAGATCACCGACCTTGCGGGTCAACCGGTGGACCCCCACCAGAACGCCCCCACAATAGGAGGTATCACAGTTGGTGAAAGTCCGGAATTATCCCCGGATGATGGAGTGATCAGGGCACTCCCTCCGGAACTCAGCGAACGCGCCAGCGAGCTGTTCAAGGCCCTGGGAGATCCGACGAGGCTCAAGCTTCTCTATCTCATTGCGGAGAGCCAGACGAATGAGATCTGCTCGCACGAACTCTCCGAGGCCCTCGAAGTTTCCGCGCCGACGATCACACACCACATGAAGAAACTGGCTGCTGCCCGGCTCGTCCACCGGGAACAACGCGGGAAGTGGGCGTACTACACCGTTAACCCTGACGAGTTCGACCGCGTCCACGCCCTGATCCACGAACTTTGATCGGCCTCGACCACAGGATCTGCGGAGTGGTTCACCGCCCCCGGTGCAGCGTCTGCAGCAGATAGTCACCGTACCCGGATTTCCGCAGCTTTTCCGCCCGTTCCGCGAGTTCCACGTCACTCAGGTACCCCATCCGCCAGGCGACCTCCTCGGGACATCCGATCTTCAGCCCCTGCCGCTGTTCAATGGTGCGCACGAAATCACCGGCAGCCATGAGCAGGTCAACCGTCCCGGTATCGAGCCACGCCGTGCCCCGGGGCAGCACCTGGACCTGCAGACGCCCCTGCTCCAGGTATGCGGAGTTGATGTCGGTGATCTCCAACTCACCCCGTGCACTCGGTGTCAGACCACGGGCGATGTCGACCACCTCGTTGTCGTAGAAATAGAGGCCTGGGACCGCATAATGGGACTTCGGTTCGGCCGGTTTCTCCTCCAATGCAAGCGCACGACCGGAATCATCGAACTCGACCACCCCGTAGGCGGAGGGATCCGCCACCCAGTACGCGAAAATCGCGCCTCCCTCCGGCCGTGTGAACCGGCGGAGTTGGGTACCCAGCCCCGCACCGTAGAAGATGTTGTCCCCGAGAATCAGCGCTACCGAGTCATCACCGATATGCTCCGCCCCCAGGATGAACGCTTCAGCCAATCCATTCGGTTCGGACTGCGTGATAAAGCTCAACCGGATCCCGAACTGGCTACCGTCGCCGAGTAACCGCTCGAACTGGGGCAGGTCGGCGGGTGTCGTGATGATCAGGATGTCATCGATACCCGCGAGCATCAGCGTCGACAGCGGATAGTAGATCATCGGTTTGTCATAGACAGGAACGAGCTGCTTGCTCACCCCGAGTGTGATCGGGTGCAGGCGCGACCCGGTGCCACCGGCGAGGATGATGCCCTTCACAGTCCGGCGTCCTCATTTGCCAGCGCCCAGCCGTTCTTCAGCTCGGACTCGAATGCGAGGCAATCACCGAGATCCGGGAGAATCCCGGCGGCACGAGCAGCGGCCAGCGAGAGGGCGGCCGCATCCTTGTCGGACACGATCCGCTCCCCTTCAGCCACCGGCCACCCGATCCCGAGTTCCGGATCGAAGGGATCGATACCGTGCTCGGCATCCGGGTTGTATCCGGAGGAGGTCAGGTACACGACGGTCGCTTCGGTGATGGCGGCGAACCCGTGGGCGAACCCCACGGGGATATAGAGGCAGCGCCGATTCTCGTCGTCGAGTTCGACGGCCACGTGTCGGCCGAAGGTGTCCGATCCGACCCGGATATCCACCACCACGTCGAGGACCCGTCCGTGTACACAGGTCACCCACTTCGCCTGACCAGGCGGAACGTCCGCGAAATGCAGTCCCCGCACCACACCAGGCCGGGAGACACTCAGGTTCGCCTGCTGCAGATCGAGCGGGTACCCGGTGTGTTCCTCGAATCGGGCGGCGGAAAACCACTCATGGAAACTCCCCCGCGCATCAGGGAAAACTCGGGGATCATCGACGAGAATCTCGGGCAGGTCCGGGTGCGGTTGAGGCATGCCACCAGTCTATCCGCGCGCACGGGCGCTAGCCGATGACCGCCTCGGTTTCCGCGTAGTTCGCCTCCGCGGCGGCGCGCGCCTCCCGCCACCACTCGGGGTTGTCCCGGTACCAGTCGACGGTCTGTTCAAGCCCGGCCCGGAAATCGGTGTAGCGGGGTTTCCACCCCAGAGCAGTCGTCGAGGCAGCGTCGATCGCGTAACGACGATCATGCCCCGGACGGTCGGTCACATGCACGAAGTCATCGCGGTCACGACCGAAGATCTCCAGTAGATCCCCCACAACCTCGCGGTTCGACCGCTCCCCGTCCGCACCGATGAGATAGGTCCGCCCGACCTCTCCTCGCTCGATGACCGCCCAGACAGCATCATTGTGATCGTCGACGTGGATCCAGTCCCGGACATTGTCGCCCGTCCCGTAGAGCCGAGGTGTTCCGCCCTCCAGCAGTGTGGTGATCTGCCGGGGAATAAACTTCTCCGGGTGCTGCCTCGGCCCGTAGTTGTTGGAGCAGTTGCTGATCGTCGCCCTAAGCCCCGCGGAGCGGACGTAAGCGCGGACGAAGTGATCACTCGCTGCCTTCGACGCCGAGTACGGGCTCGATGGATTGTAGGGGGTTTCCGGAGTAAACCGGGCCGGGTCGTCCAGCGCCAGATCCCCGAACACCTCGTCGGTGGAGATGTGGTGGAACCGTACCCCGTGTCGGGCCGCAGCCTCCACGAGCGTGACGGTGCCCTCCACATTGGTACGGACGAAGGCGAAGGGGTCACGCAGCGAGTTGTCGTTGTGGCTTTCGGCGGCGAAATGCACCACCAGATCCGTTTCCGCGACGAGGTCATCGACAAGGTCCGCCGCGCGGATGTCCTCCTTCAACAGCGCGAACCGCGCGGGATCCAGTCCAGTGAGATTCGCGGGATTGGCGGCATAGGTCATCGCGTCCAGGACAGTGACACTGGCATCGGGGCGCTTGTCCAGGGTACTGCGAACAAAATTCGAGCCGATGAAACCGGCTCCACCGGTGACGAGGATTCTCATGCAGCCGATTCTACGGGGCGGAATCCCCCGCACGGCCTGCTCAGTGACCTGCCGCCACGAACCCCGCCATGATGAGAAGCAGGAGCCCACCGACCGCCTGTATCCACACCAATCCGTTCTTCGCCCCCGTCAACCAACCTCGCACCCGGGCCGCGGTCTCCACCCACGCGGCGTCGATAAGCACCCCGACGACCATGGGTACCAGACTCAGGATGATCAGTCCGGGCAGCGGATCCGCCCCCACCGGAAGATAGCCGGGGACGATCGTCCCGAACATGATGATCCCCTTCGGATTCGACGCACCGACGAACAGACCCGAGACGAACGCCGCCTTCACTCCGGTATCCCCGTCCGCGACCTCCGGGATGTCGAGGCTTACGGTGTCCCGGTGCAGCCGCCACGCGGAACGCAGGTAGACGATACCCAGACCACCGAGCACCACCACGGCCAACCACCGCAGAATGGTCAGGAAGCCCGTTGCCGTCGCGGCAATCGTTCCCACCGCCATCAGAACGATGACACCCGTGAACGCGATACCGAGACAGTTACCCGCCACCCCCGCCATCGCGGGACGTCGCCCCACCGCGAGTGCCTGCCCCACGAGAAACAGGACGCTGGGCCCCGGAACTGCGATGAGAACACCGGAGATCAGGCCCAGGGCAAGGACAGCGGAAAGCACGGTGGATCACTCCGGAGTGAGGTAGGACGTCTGATTGATTACGCGAGAACCCTACAGCACCGGCGCCACAGAGGCTCACGGGCACCCGGTTGTCGACACCTGCCCTATGTTTCTCCGGTCTCGATGATTTTTCGTGGAATCCCACCCCTGGGGCTCCACGCCGGAGCCCCACCTCCGGTCAGACACACAGAAGACCCTCCCCGCAAACGGGGAGGGTCCATGCACCCGGTGGGAGAGTCAGTTGGGGAGACCCGCATAGGAGTGCAGGCCGGTGGTCACCAGATTGATGAAGAACAGGTTGAACACCATCGCCGTGAGACCCGCGATGTTGATCCAGGGCGCCGCCTTGCGCCAGCTCGGTGTCGAGCGGGCGTGGAGGTACGCGGCGTAGAGAATCCAGGTGACGAAGGACATCGTCTCCTTGGGATCCCACCCCCAGAAACGGCCCCACGCGGATTCCGCCCAGAGGGCACCGAGGATCACGCCGAGACCGAAAACAGGCACCGCCCAGGCTGCGGTACGGTAGGCGATCCGGTCCAGCGTGTCGGCACCCGGAAGCGGCCGGAGTATTTCTCCGATCCTGCCGCGCTCCTCGCCCTTCGGCTGGACCTGGCGAAAGAGGTAGAGCAGCGACGCCACCCCGGAAAGCATGCAGATTCCGGCGCCGAAGGAGACGATCGAGACATGGATCGGCAGCCAGAACGACCGGAGTGCAGGGACCACCGGCGCAGAGGCGACATGCAATTTCGTGCCACCGTAGAACATGAGGATGAGCACCGGCACGAGAAGCCATGGCCACATGGCGCGTAGGTCTTTCCGCTGGATGACGACTGCTGCGATGGCCATGGTGAGGAAGGTGACCAGTGAAATGTACTCGTAGAGGTTGCCCCAGGGGAACCGACCGGCGGACAGGCCACGCAGTACAATCGATGCCCCCTGCAGGATGAGGCCGAGCCACAGCAACGACTGCACCATGCCCCCGAGCTTCTCGACACTACGCGCCGATGTCCGTCCAGTCTCCGCCTTTTGAGAGGACGCGGAGATGGTTCCATTCCCGGGTACACCGACGAGTTCCCGCTCACGGATACCTGTCATCGTGGTGGACGACACCTGGTTGGACCGGCGAATGTAGTAGACGAGTGCGAGAACGAGTCCGAGGACATAGATCGCGAACGCGGTCCGGTATGACAGATCGGAGAAATATGCCAGATTGCTGTTGACGGGCATCAAGTCCAACTCTCGGTTACGGGGTTCTCGCCGGGCCAAGGGGCCACGGATGTTCAAAAGGCCAGCTTACGCTACCTCATCGGGGTGATTCCACCCGGCAATTCAGGTCGGGTCCTGCTCATCTTCCCCCTCATCGAGATCCTCCGGCAGACCCAGAAGACGACGGTGGAAACGTCCGTGTTCCTCGCCCCATCCGGCACTGTCCGTGCGGGATAACCCCGCCGTCTCAACGAAGGTAATACCTTCCTCAGTGGCACGCACCCGGACCCAAATACGTCGACGCTTCACCGCGAGAGAGAGGATGAGCCCTCCGAGCATCGCGACGGCGCTGACGAGAACCCACCGTTGGGTGGGGTCATGACTGATCTGTAAGTTAACAAACTCGTGCGCGCCATCGAACGTCACCTTCGTGCCATCGTCCAGAGTCACCGATTCGCCCCGCAGAAGATTGACGCGTTCAATCTTCTGCAGAGCACCGTTGTGAATCTGGCCGGAATCGAGACTGAAGATGCTCTGCCCGCGTCCCGCGTCGAGACCTGTGTCACCACGGTAGATGTCGATAGCCACCGCCGGATCCCGCATAGCCGGGAACGCTGAACTCAACAGCTCATTGTTTTCCCCGGTGAACTCCGCAGTAGGGGCGAACAACCCCTGGATACCAATCTGGTTCTGCCGCCGCTCGAACAGATCCGGATACATGCCAGCCGGCGGATCGAACCGCATCGCCCCAGAAGACAGAAAGTAGGTGAGATCGTCGGGACGGAACTGCACGGTCTGCGAGCGGGACTCACCGTTGGGCCAGGTGACCGTGATCTGTGGGGCGAATCCATGTCCCTGGAGATAGATCCGGTCACCCTCGATCCTCAGCGGATGGTTCACCTTAAGGGTATACGGGTGCCACGCTGAGGGATCGGTGAAGATGTCGTCGCCCTTCGCCCACCGGACATTGGAGGTAAACATCTCAGCTTGCCCGTTCGGCAGATAATCCGCGGTGAAATCCTCGACCTCGACGCAGAATGGTGAGAGGTCGGTGCCATCGACCAGAGTCCCCCACCTGTAGGAGTCGTAGTTCGCGAAAGCCGTGTTACAGAACTGCGGGTTCTCTCCATCAGCGACGACGATCACCTGTCCCTCGTAATACACCAATCTGCCGAGACCGATCGTGAAGAGAATGCCCACCAGACCCAGGTGAAACACGAGATTGCCGAACTCACGCGCGTACCCGCGTTCCGCCGACAACGAGCGTGCCCCAGCACGATCCTCATCCGCGGTATATTCCGCAACACGCCACCCCCCAAGCAGACCACGAGCCTCCGCGAGAACCTCATCCGGGGTTTTCGGCACCTCACCGGAATCGTGCAACGGTAGCCGTGAGAGATTACGCGGGGTACGTACCGGCCGACTGCGCATGGACCGGTAGTGCTCGAAAGAACGGGGAAGGATACAGCCGATCAGGGAGATGAACAGCAGGACATAGATCGCGGTGTACCAACTAGAACTGAACACATCGAACAGTTCGAGCCGATCATAGATCTGCGCGACCCTGCCATTCGCCGCGATATAGTCCATGACCGTCTGTTCGTTGAGCTGCCGTTGCGGCAGAAGGGCTCCCGGAATCGCACCGAGGGCGAGGAGGAAAAGCAACGCGAGGGCGGTGCGCATGCTGGTGAGCCAGCGCCATGCCTTCAGCGGATACCTGGAGAGGGTGGTCAACATCGTCGGGGTCTTCGTCCTCCAACAGGAAACAGGGGCCGGGGTGGCTGCGCCCCGGATTGAGTCATCGACGTGTCAATCTACCAGCCGTCACACCCGGAACCTCATTCGCGAATCTGAAGGGCGGCTCCGCCATCGGTTGTGTCGTCCGGCTCCACGGAACGCCGTATTTCCCGCCGTGTCGACGTGTTCCCCTAGATCAGCACCCCACCGTATTCCACGGTCCACTGTCGAACCCAGTTGATGAAGTGTGCCCACTGTCCGCTCACCAGAGCGAGACCGACGAGTATGAGAGTCACTCCCCCAATGATCTGGATGGCCCGGGAGTGCTTCCGTAACCAGCCGACCCCACGCATCGCGGATGCCGAGCCAAGGGCCACGAGAAGGAACGGAAGCCCCAGACCGAGACAGTAGAAGATGATCAGCACGACTCCTCTGGCCGCCGTCATTCCCTCGGTTCCTGCCGAAACGGAGATGATCGCAGCGAGCGTCGGACCGAGACACGGGGTCCACCCGAGAGCGAACACACCACCCAGTAGTGGGGCCCCCACCCAGGTTGACCACTGACGCGGATGGAGACGGTGCTCGGACTGTAGTGGCCGGATGAAACCGAGGAACGCGATACCCATGACGACGGTGACCACACCCCCGACACGTTGCAGCAGTTCAGCATTCAGGGTGAGTGCCTGTATCGCCCCGAACACGGTAGCCGTGGCCAGGACGAAGATCACGGTGAATCCGAGGACGAAGAGGAGGGCCGCGCCCGCGACGCGCCACCGCCCGCGCTTCGCGACGCGGGGCCCGGTGTCCGACGAGTACTCCATCTCACCACCGACCACCCCGGCGAGATAGGACATGTAGCCGGGGACGAGCGGAATCACACAGGGGCTGGCGAAGGACACCAATCCGGCGAGCGCCGCAGCGAGCAGACCGAGTAACAGCGGACCGGAAACGGCGGCTTCGGCAAACCGGGACCCGAATCCGGAATCGGCGAGCAGGATGAAGTCGCCCGTCACCGCGATTCCTCCAAGAGGGGTTCGGTGACAGCGAGGATGTCGTCGGCGGTGATCTCCCGGAGAAACACCGCTGCCGGGCGGTGCTGCCGGTCGAGGACGATGGTGGTGGGTACCACTGATGCGGGCACTCCGCCGAGAGCCGCCGCAGTCTTGAACGGCGGGTCATAGATAGAAGGGTAGGTCAGCCCGTTATCCTCCATGAAGTCTCGGGAAATCTCCGGAGTATAGTCCCGGACGTTGATACCGAGAACCGTGCCACCGCGGCCCTCGATGGTTTCCTGCACGAGCTGGAGGTCATCGGACTCCGTCCTGCACGGGCCGCACCACTGACCCCAGGCGTTGAGTACCACGACCTGCCCCTCATAGTCCGCCAGGTCAATGGTTTTCCCCGGTTCCTGGAGAGACTCACCGGAAAACGGGGTGACGGGTCGTCGTTCATCTTCCGGATAGGTGATCTCACGCGCACCACCGGGCGACGCGAACTGGAATGTCGCCGCCTTCTGAGCTGGGGTGTCTCCATCACCGGACGATGAGCATCCGGCGAGCAGGATCGCCACGGCAGCTAGAACGGCAGGGACAGAACGGGGGTGGCGGTGCATCACTAGATCTCCTGCGCGGGTTCCGTGTAGTAGATGTCGCTGATTTCGTCCCCCTGAAATACGAGGGAAGTGACGGAGGCGAGGTTGCACTGACGGGAGAGATGAGCGAGCGGTAGCCCCTGTACGGTGCGCTGGACGCAGACAACGGGCAGTTGATGGCTGATCAGAATCGCCTCGTGTCCCTCCGCGTCACGACGAGCCCGTTCAACAGCCCCCATCATGCGCTCGGCGATCTCGGTGTAGGGCTCTCCCCAGCTCGGTGCCCAGGGACGGGCCAGCAACGGCCAACGGGTCGGATTCCACAGTTGGGACCGCCAGCCTTTCGTACGCAGTCCCTCGAACCGGTTCCCCGCCTCGAGCAGCGCATCATCGGTGTCGATGTCGCAGCCGGTGATCCCGGAGATTGGCTCTGCAGTCTCCTGAGCCCGTTGCATCGGCGATGCACGCAACACGGTGACATCGTGCCCCGCGAAACTCGCCGCCGTGCATGCGGCCTGACTCCGGCCCCGACTCGAGAGCCGGTATCCGGGGATCCTTCCGTAAAGGATGCGTTCGGGATTGAATACTTCGCCGTGCCGGACGAGATGGACAATCGTGGTGCTCATGGGGCGCTTTCGGTCGTGGTGTGGAGGCTTGGACTGGGTCAGGCTTTAGCCGCGGCCGCGGCCTTCGCCGCTGGAACGAGGGCGGCCTCTATGCGGGCGAAGTCATCGTCCGTGAGCGCAGATGAGACGAACCAGGTCTCGAACACCGACGGGGAGACGAACACCCCGTTGTCCAGCAGCGCGTGGAAGAACGGTGGGAAGCGGAAGGTATCGGCCGCCTGCATGTCCGCGAAATTCCGGCCCTCTCCATCAGCGAAACGGACGGAGAGCATGTTCGAGGCACGCTGAATGTGGTGCGCCACCCCCTCGCGGGTCAGTGCCTCGGACACGAGGGCGTCGAGCCGGTCGGCGTTGGCGTTCACCGTGTTGTAGACCTCCGGGGTCGCCAGCCGCAGTGACGCCATCCCCGCGGCCACGGCGACGGGGTTCCCGGAGAGTGTGCCCGCCTGGTAGACGGATCCGCCGGGAGCGAGGTGTTCCATGATGTCGCCCCGCCCACCGAAAGCAGCCGCGGGCAGGCCTCCGGAGATGACCTTTCCGAAGGTCGTGAGATCCCCGGCGACCCCGTCGACGCCGTACCAACCGGAGTAGGAGGTACGGAACCCGGTCATCACTTCATCGATGATCAGGAGCGCACCGTTGTCGTGGGCGATCTCCTTCAGTGCCGCGTTAAAACCGGGCACCGGGGCGACGGTACCCATATTTCCGGCGGCAGCTTCGGTGATGATGCAGGCGATCTCACCGTCGTTCTCGGCGAAGGCGGCACGCACGGCGTCAAGGTCGTTGTAGGGCACGACGATCGTGTCCTGAGCGGTCGCCCCGGTGACTCCGGGCGAGTCCGGGAGGGAGTACGTGGCAACCCCGGAGCCTGCGGAGACCAGCAGCGCGTCGACGTGTCCGTGGTAGCAGCCGGCGAACTTCAGCACCTTCGCCCTCCCGGTGTATCCGCGCGCCAGGCGGACGGCCGACATGGTGGCCTCGGTGCCGGAGTTGACCAACCGAACCTCATCGACACTGGTGCGCTCGACGACGAGCTCGGCGAGTTCGACCTCGGTGGTGGTGGGGGCGCCGTAGCTCAGGCCCCGCGTGGCGGCATCCTGCACGGCGGCGACGATCTCCGGGTGCGCGTGCCCCATGAGCATCGGACCCCAGGAACAGAACAGGTCGACGTAGTCGTTACCGTCAACGTCCGTGAGATGACTGCCCTTCGCCGAAGCAATGAAACGGCTCTGCCCGCCGACCGAACCGAAGGCCCGGACCGGCGAGTTTACTCCACCCGGGGTGAGTGCACGGGCGCGCTCGAACCAGCGTGCAGAGCCGTCGGTGTTCTGGGACGTCGGAAAGCGTGAAGTCATGGGGCCATTGTAGGCGGTGCCGACGCGGGTACCACGTCCTGTGCGGCACCTCGGGCGGCAGCACGCCATTCCGTACCGGAGAACTTGGTTCTTGGCGCCCAACGCCATGAGCGGTAGCACCATCGGTAACATGACCGGTTCCACTGCCCACCTTCGTGTGGGAGCCCAGGGCCGGTCCTTGTTTTTCACCGATCCCGGTGACGATGTGCCCGTGAGCACACGAGCTAACTGGCTTCGACGAGTCTCCGCGCCGCTGCCCGGGCTCCGGCGATGATCGCCGGGACACCCACACCGTCGACCCAGGCCCCGGACACCGCAACGGTCGGAATTTCGTCGAGCGCCGCTCGCACGGTGGCGACGGTGGCGAGATGGGTGTCGGAGAACCGGGGTAGCCCACCCCACCAGTACTGGGTGTAGATCTCGGAGAGACCAGCAGCGCGCCCGTCGAATCCGGTGATTTTCTGCAGGTCGTCGAGGGCGTGATCGACGAGTTCGTCCTCATCGATCTTCAGCATGGAATCGTCACCGAAGGTGCCGAAGGAGGCGCGCACGAAGGCCCCTCCCCGTTCACCGATGTGCGGCCACTTCTTCGACGAGAAGGTGAACGCCTTGGCGTGCATGCCGGGTTCGTCGGCGGCGATGAGCACCCCGGAATGGTCCGGTAGTCCGTCTGCGGAATCGAAACGCATGCCGACGACGACGGATGAGGACAGTTTCACATCCCGTGCTGCGGTCGCGGCGGCCGGGGCGACCCCACGCAGGAGGACGGCGGCAGTGGGAGCGGGCACGGCGACGAGAACCCGGTCGTAGACCGTGTCACCGGCGCCGGTGACACGGTATTTCCCCGAATCAGGCACAATCCCGGAGACAAAGGTGTCCAGGTGGATGTCCGCCCCGGACTGTTCCGCGAGTTCCTCGTAGAGTTCCTCGTACCCGCCACGGAACGCACCGAACACGGGAGTCTTTTCCGGGGTGAGTTTCTCCTTCGGGGTGAGGGTCTTGCGGGCCTGTTTCTTCTCGTCGAGGTTCTTCAGGGCCCGACTCAGGGTGACGGACTCCCCTGCCTCGGCGAGGGCGTCGAGTTCCGCGGCGAGCTGCGGAACCGTGGCGCGCAGACCGAGTTCATCCGCGGGGCAGGAATACACGCCGCCGAGCAGTGCCGAAACAACGTGATCGACGACGTCATTCCCGAAGCGCTCACGCACCAAGCTGCCGACGCTCGTGTCTCCCCCGACCGTCCAGTCGATGCCCGGCGCGTCCCCCTCGGCGTCGATACGCGCCCGGGTGTCCTCTCCGATGAGGTCCCCGAGGGCTGCCGAGACCGAAGGAATTCCCATCACGGTGTCGTGCGGGAGTGGGTGCAGCCGCCCGCCGGAGTAGATCATCGAGGTGTGCGGCCCGGGGTGCACGATGCGGTCAGCGAGTCCGAGTTCGGTGAAGAAATCGGTGGCGTCCGCGCGGAATGCGAGGTATGCCTCTGCACCCATGTCCGTCGGGCCCGCATCAAAAGCAACGGTGTGCAGTTTGCCGCCGATGCGATCGGTGGCCTCGAACACGTCAATGTGTGCGTCCGGGGCGAGGGTACGGATCTCGCGGGCGGCGGTGAGGCCGGCGAGACCGGCCCCGATGATGGCGTACGAGGTGCTCACGGGTTAAACAGTGCTCCTGTGGGAAGAGTGCGTGATAGCGGACGGGCGTGGTCCCCGACCAAGCCTAGTACCCCGACACGCACCGGTTCCCGCGGGTCCAGGTGGGGAATGTAAGTTCTACCCGGCGTGGATCGCGGCAACGGCGGCGGTGATCGCCTCGGGGTTGGTGTCGGGAAGCACACCGTGGCCGAGATTGAAGATGTGGCCGGTAGCGTCGCCCGCGGCGATCGCGGCGGCAGCCTCCCCGCGGATGCGGGCGATCTCCTGTTCGACGACCGTCTCTCCGGCAAACAGGAGAGCGGGGTCGAGGTTGCCCTGGAGAACCTTCGGTCCGCTGGTGGCACGGACCCGGCGGGCCGCCTTGTCGAGGGGCACGCGCCAGTCCACGCCCATGACCTCACTGCCGGCCTCCGCCATGGAGCCGAGAAGCTCGCCGGTGGTCACACCAAAGTGGATGCGCGGGATCTCGCCAGCGATGCTCGCCAGTATTTCGGTGGAGTACGGCAGCACATGGTCGCGGTAGTCGCGTTCGGTGAGGAATCCTGCCCAGGAGTCGAACAACTGCATGGCGTCGATTCCCGCGGTGACCTGGGTGCGGAGGAAGGCGGTGACGGTGGGGACGATGCGGCGCATGAGCGCGTGCCAGGTGTCAGGGTCGGCGTGCATCATCGACTTGGTCACCTGGTGGTTCTTGCTGGGCCCGCCCTCGACGAGATAGCTGGCTAGGGTGAACGGGGCGCCGACGAACCCGATCAGTGCCTGGGTGTCGGTCAGCTCGTCAAGAATGAGATCGATGCCGGCGGCGACGGGTTCGATCTCGTGATCGAGGATCGGGAGGGCGTCAACGTCGGCTCGGCTGCGGATCGGGGAGGCAACCACGGGGCCACGACCGGGGACGATCTCGACGTCGACACCGGCCGCTTTGAGAGGGACGACGATATCGGAGAAGAGGATCGCCGCATCCACGTCGTGCCTGCGGACGGGTTGCATGGTGATCTCGGCGAGCAAGTCAGGCATGAAACAGGAATCCAGCATCGCGATACCCTCGCGGACCTTCCGGTACTCCGGGAGGGAGCGCCCGGCCTGCCGCATGAACCACACCGGCGGGCGGGAAGGGGTCCGGCCTGCTGCGGCGTCAAGGAGGGGAGCGTTGTCGAGCGAGCGGCGGGCCGCCGGTGTGGATGCTGTCATGACTCCCATCCTGCCTGACACCCAGACCGTAAAGCCAGATCACCGGCGCGACGGAGCGAGACCTCTCTCACACTCCTCCTCTGAAGCACACCTTCACGTCCTGTGGAGAGTTTAAATAGTGACGTCACCTTTCTTTCCCCCAACAGAGGACACAGGCATGAGCGACCATCATCCGACAACACTGACTGACGCTGAGATCTTCGCGGCGCACGAGGGCGGCAAGATCGGAACCTCGTCCCGCAGACCCTTGGACAGCGTCCACGACCTGTCCATCGCCTACACTCCTGGCGTCGCGCGGGTGTGCGAGGCGATCCGGGAGGACCCCGCACTCGCACACGACTACACCTGGGCGGGCCGCAACGTCGCGGTGATCTCCGACGGGAGCGCCGTCCTGGGGTTAGGCGACATCGGGGCGAAGGCAGCACTGCCTGTCATGGAGGGCAAAGCTCAACTGTTCGGCCGTTTCGCCGGCCTCAACGCTATTCCGGTGGTCTTGGACACCACCGACGTCGATGAACTGTTCAGGACGATCGTGGCACTGGCTCCGTCATTCGGGGCAATCAACCTGGAAGACATCTCCGCGCCCCGGTGCTTCGAGTTGGAACGGCGACTTATCGATGCCCTCGACATTCCGGTCATGCATGACGACCAGCACGGTACAGCCATCGTGATCACCGCGGCACTGCGCAACGCGTGCACTCTCCTGCACCGGAAGCTCGGTGACCTGAAGGTCGTGATCTCGGGCGCGGGTGCAGCCGGGGTCGCGTGCGCGAAGATGCTCGTCCACGCCGGGGTACGGGACGTCGTGATGCTCGACTCGCGGGGCATCATCCACCCGGACCGTACACCCCTGAATTCCGTGAAGCAGGAACTCGCGCGTATCACCAACCCGCGCCGCGTCATGGGTGGTGTTGCCGAGGCTCTCGCCGGTGCGGACACATTCATCGGATTGTCCAGGGGGCACATTCGCGAGGAGGAACTGAAACTCATGGCCTCGGATCCGATTCTGTTCTCCCTGGCGAACCCGGATCCGGAAATCGCCCCGGATCTGGCCCGCCGCTACGGGGCTGTTGTGGCGACCGGGCGGAGTGACCTTCCGAATCAGATCAACAACGTGCTCGCTTTCCCCGGTATCTTCCAGGGCGCTCTGGCGGCCCGGGCGACCGCCATCACCCCGGCGATGAAACTCGCGGCGTCACGGGCAATCGCGGCGATCGCGGCAGAGAACCTCGATGCGGACTACATCGTCCCTTCGCCTCTCGACGCCCGCGTGGCACCAGCGGTGAGTACCGCGGTACAGGCCGCTGCGTTGGTGGAGAACTGATTCCAGGGCGCTCGGCCCGTCGTCGGGTCCGGTCAGAATTTCCGGACCCGCTGCGAGCGGTACTCGATGATCAGGGACGAGGCGACCATGAGCACGGTCGCCGCCATCGGAGGCAGAACACCTGCCGCTGCCGCAGCCATCGCGATACCGTTGTAGGCCCAGGCGAGGATGATGTTCCGGTCCGCGAGCGCCGAAACTCGCCGGGATAGGACGATCATCTCGGGAACCGTCTCGACATCGTCACGCAACAGCACGACATCCGCTTCCTCATGGTCAAGGTCATCTGCAGATCCCATCAGGACACCGATGTCCGCGACGCGGAGACAGCCTAGGACGGATGAGTCACCGATCATCGCGACGGTCTCACCACGGGCGTGTACGCTCCGCACCGCGATGTCCTTCTTGCCGGGGGAGATACCCGCGAGAACCTTCGAGATGCCGAGGTTGTCGGCGAAACGCCGGGCGACAGGATAGGTGTCACGGGTGAGCATCACCGTCTCCAGGCCAAGGTTCTCCAGCTCCGCGATCGCATCGATCGCGTCCTCCTTGACCTTGTCATAGAGGGTTATCACTCCACGGGCTTTTCCCTTCCAGCTCACAACGAGCGGGGTACCGCCGGAAACCGAGGCCGTCGCGAGACGACCATCGAGTTCCGAGAGGTCACGCGGACGCCAGAGCATCGCTTCAACGGTGCGAATCTCCAGATTTCCGTCAGAGTCCGGCAGCGGAATATCGACCTGCCCGGAGAAATTTCCGCCCTCCGTGATCCGGACGTGGTTGACCTCGATCCAGTGCGGGATCTCATCACCACCAGCGCCGGAATCACGAGCCTCCCGTGCCGCCCGGACGAGGGCCTTGGAGACGGGATGATCGCTCTCCATGGCGAGGGCACCGGCGACGCGGAGCACGAGCTCCGGATTCTCACCGGCCTCCGTGGTGATGGTCTCCAATCCCATTTCGCCCTTCGCCAGGGTTCCCACCCGGTTGAAGATGACGGTGGTGACTTCGTCGAGTTCCCGCATGGTTTCCGCATTGCGCATCAATACCCCACGTCGCGCGGAGGTCTCGATTCCGAGGCGCATCGCGATCGGTGTCGATAACGCCAGCCCCACCGGCCCGACACAGGCGAGAATGGCAAGGCCCGTGGCGAACGCTGCATTCAGGTTTCCGCTGATCAACCACCACAGCACGAAGTCGAGGGTAGCCAGACTGAGGGCCCACGGTACGAGAAGGGACGCCGAACGGGTGGCCAACTGGGCAGACCTGTTCTGGTACTGCGACGCCTCAGCGATCCACCTGTGCATGCTGGCCAACCGGGTACGGGAGCCGGTGCGCTGCACACGGATCTTCAGGGGCGCTCCGAGATTCACGCCACCCGCGTAGACGTCACTGTTGACCTTGACGTCGAGGGTCTGCCTGCCGCCACCGATGAGACCGGGAACGATCGTCGACGCGCCACCGATGACCTTCCCATCGGAGGGGATGACCTCTCCGGCTGGAACAATGATGTCGTCTCCGACGCGGATCTCCTGCAGAGGGATCTTCTTCTTCACCGGTTTACCGCTGCGTGTGTTCTTCCGTACGACAGTCACCTCGGACACCGCGGACTCGATGTCCTGTCCCTCCTCGTCGAGAAGAGAGTTCCGGCCCGACCGGGTGGCGAGGCGACCCACGAGGAGTAGAACGGTCGATCCGCAGGCCACATCGAGAAAGAGTTCCCCGGAGGAGAAGATCGAGTGGTTCACGGCGAGCCATTCAGGTGCGGAGGTCCACCCCACGTCGCCGGCCTTCGTGAAGGTCAGTATCATCACCGACCACAGATATGCGGAGAGGATCGCTGCGGAACTCGCTGCATCGAGAGCCGACATGCCTCGCCGGAGGCCCCCGACCATCGCGCGGTGGAACGGCCACGCACCCCAGAGGACAACAGGGGTCGCGAGCGCGAGGCAGGTCCACTGCCAGTAGTCGAACTGCAGATCCCGTACATAGTTCATCACGAGAACCGGAATGGCCAGCAGCAGGCTGATCAGGAATCGGAGGGGGGTGATCAACGCACGGGCGGTGAACAGGACATCGGTCGGTTCCGCTTCGCGGGGAAGAGTGCGCACATCGGAGCGCAGCCTCCCTCTGTCCCGACACGCCTGCTCCTCCTCCCGGGAGTGTCTCTGTCCCGGACGCCGCCCCAGTCCCCGGATCGACAGCCCCGACCGTGAGTGCCGGTGCTGGGCCAACCGTTTACGACGGTTGGCGATCTCAAGACGCTCCGCACGCCGCCGCAGGGATGAACGGGTCAGGTACGCCTTGACCCCGACCTCCGCGAGCTTTTCGATGAGATCTTCGGGGTTGACGTCGTCGGGGACCGTGACCCACGCCGTCGACGTCGGATAGATCACACTCGCACGAACACCGTCGATATTGTTCAGGGCACGTTGGATCTCGGTGACGTGCACCGCAGACTTCACCCCCTCCAGCTCAAGGGCGAAAGACGTCCAACCACCACCTGAGCGGCGAGCCAGGCGCAGGTGGAGCGACTCCTCGTCAGTACGATTACCCAGACCCGCCTTGTCTGCGGCTTTCCTGGCCTCGGTGATCGCCGCCTCAACCTGGCGTTCCGCCGCTCTCAGGTCTTTCGGAGTGCTGTCGTGGGTACGTTTCTGGGAAATCGAACCACCGGTGTTCGCGGGGGCATCCTTTTTCGGGGTCACGGTATTTCCTGGTGCTGGTCGGAAGGTGAACATCCCGGTTCCCCGGGAAGCGGGTGTCCTCGATCTTCGAATCTACCCGGAACCGGGCACGGGACACGGAGTTTCCCGGTTACTTTCCTGAATCATCCGGGGACCGGCCACCCCGGTCCCCGGAATCCCGCTTCTCCCGCCACTCCAGCGCATCTCCCCGACGACTGAAGACGATGCCGAGGACACCCGCGACCGCCGTGAGGATCTGCAGACTACCGTCTACGAGGTAGAGTGCCGTCGGTACTGCGGTACCCGTCGGCGTCGCGGTGAACACCACGACGGCACGGATCACGAAGTAGACGCTGAAGAACACGAGCAGCGTCCGCAGCCACTTCCTGTCACTGTTCCTGGCGTAGGAGTAAACCGCGAAACCAAGAAACATCATCATCCCGATACCGAGCACCCCGGCCATGATGATAGCGACCGTGATCACCGCCTCGACGGGAACTCCGGCGGTCTGTCCGAAATCCACGTTGGCTTTCACCTCGGAGGGATCGATCAAACCAATCACCACGTTGAACACCTGGTGAATGATCTCGAAGAGCACCATCGCCCACCAGAGCTGAACGGCGAGTCTCACAGATTCCGGAATGGTGGTGGACGGTGTCTCCTGGGGCCGCCCGGTCTGCAGCGTCATACGGGTGTCCTGTCGTCGGGAACGTGGATCATGCGGATAAGTTCTTCATGCCCGTCCGGGCCATAACCTCCACGGTAGCGGCTGATGGAGGAGCCATCGGATCGGGGTGCGTGCCGCACCACTCCGGGATTCTATGCCTCATGCAGGCGACGGGCCGCGTCGACCGCGAAGTAGGTCAGGATCTGGTCCGCCCCCGCCCTCTTGATGGAGGTCAACGACTCCATCATCACCACGTCGGCATCGACCCAGCCGTTCGCGCCGGCAGCGGCGATCATCGCATACTCACCGGACACCTGATAGGCCGCGACCGGGACAGGAGAATTGTCCGCGACGGCACGCAGAACGTCGAGATAAGGCAGTGCAGGCTTCACCATGACGAAGTCGGCACCTTCTGCGACGTCGAGTTCTACCTCCAGGAGTGATTCCCGGAAGTTCGCGGGATCCTGCTGATAGGCTCGGCGGTCACCGTCGAGGGAAGAACCTACGGCCTCACGGAACGGGCCGAAGAAGGCGGACGCGTACTTCGCGGAGTACGCCATGATCGCCACGTCCCCGTGCCCCGCGTCATCGAGGGCTTCACGGATGGCCGCGACCTGGCCGTCCATCATCCCGGAGGGACTGACGATGTGCGCACCGGCCTCCGCCTGGGAGACGGCCATCTGCTGGTACAGCTCGACGGTGGCGTCATTGTCGACGATCATCCGCCCCGAGGGATCCTCGGTCAGAACACCGCAATGCCCATGATCGGTGAACTCGTCGAGACAGGTGTCCGCCATGACGAGAATCTCGTCGCCGAAACGTTCACGGACCGCCGCAACGCCGCGGTTCAGTACGCCGTGCGCACTCCACGCCGCGGAACCTGTGGCGTCCTTGTCACCGGGGAGCGGAACACCGAACAGGTCGATGCAGCGGATACCCGCAGCACGCGCCTGCTCCACCGCCGCGAGAAGAGAATCGGTGGTGTGCTGCACGACGCCAGGCATGGAACTGATCGGGTTGGGCTCGTCGATACCGTCCGCGATGAACATCGGCAGGATGAAATCCGCGGGCCGGAGCATGTTCTCGGAAACCAGCTCACGCATCGCCGGGGTGGTACGCAACCGGCGCGGTCGCCGAACAAGACTGCGGGAGCGCGCTGACGGGGAGAAAGCAGTCACTGGAAATAGACCTCTCGGAAGAATCGGGTGTCGGAAGAAGAACTCACTTAACGTCCTACTCCCCCGCCGACGGCCGTGCACGGCCCCGTGCGTGGAATCAGGACGTCGTCCGCCGCGCCCGACGCTTCTTGCGCGGCGGCGGGAGTTGCCCGGCTGCGCGCAGGGCAGCCACGTGCGCAGCGAGGGCATCAACGAGTTCAGCGACACCCGCGACCTCCGGCTGGACGTCGACCCTTAGCCCGAGTTCCGTCGCCGTCGCTGCAGCCATCGGACCGATACAGGCAATGATCGTCCGCTGATGCGGTTTACCTGCGATACCGACGAGATTACGCACAGTGGACGAGGAGGTGAAACAGACCGCATCGAACCCACCGGATTTGATCATCTCGCGGATCTCGGCGCTCGGAGGCGCCGCACGAACCGTGCGATACGCGACGATGTCATCAACCTCCCAGCCTAGGTCGACGAGTCCCTCAACGAGGGTTTCCGTCGCGATGTCCGCACGCGGCAGCAGCACCCGACCCACCGGGTCGAGATCAGAGTCGTAGTCGGGGAACACCTCAACCAGACCGGCCGCGTTCTGGTTGTTGACCCGCGGGGTGAGCTCCGGGGTGATCCCCAGGTCACGGATCGCAGCCGCCGTCTTGTGCCCGACCGCTGCGATTCGGATACCAGCGAAGGATCGGGCATCCAGGCCAAATTCAGTCATCTTCGACCACAGTGCCTTCACCGCATTCACCGAGGTGAGAATGATCCACTGGTAGCGCCCCTCAACGATGCCCTTGACGGCACGTTCCATCTGTGCGGGATTCCGTGGCGGCTCCACGGAGATCGTGGGTACTTCCTGCGGAATCGCCCCGTGTGTGGCGAGGCGGGTCGACATCGCGGCTGCCTGCTCCTTGGCACGCGGCACGAGAACACGCCACCCGTAGAGCGGTCGGTTCTCCCACCAGGAATACTTCGAGCGGTCATCCACGGAAGTACCGAGGGACACGACGAGCTGCCCTGGCAGTTCCGCATCCAACTTTCCCAGGGTGGATAGGGTCGTGTCGTGGGTACGCTGCAGCCGGGTTGTACCGTGCACCGTCACGGACACGGGTGTCTGCGCGGACATTCCACGTCCGAGAAGTTCGTCGGCGATCGTCGAAAGCTGCTCCCGGGTGGCCTGCAGCACGAGTGGCTGTGGAGCCGTCGCGAGCTGGCCCCAATCGACATCACCGCGGGTGATGTCCGTCTCAGTGTAGGTGGAACCCAGCGCAATTCCGGCGAAGGCCGGAACCGTGGAAGGAACGGACATCCCGGGCACAACCTGGAACTCCAGACCGGCTGCGGCAACCGCGTTAATCTCCGCCAGGACGGAATCACTGGTCAACGGGTTTCCCGCGACAAGCCGGATCACGTCGGAGCCGTCCGCAACTCCTTCCGCGAGAAGCTTCGCGATATCTTCCGGCCCGGCATCCGAGACCTCGGTGATCTCCGCTGCGGTCGGCGCGGGAGGCCGCGGCGGCTTACGGCGCGCACCGGCTTCTTTCGCTTCCGCACACTGGCGGGCGTACTCCTTCTCGGCGGCGTCGAGCTTCGCCTGCGGGACAGCCAATTCACTGGCAATGATCTCGAGAACACCACTGAGTATCCCTGAATCGGTCAACGCGATGGCTGTGTGACTGAGTACCTCACGGGCGCGGACGGTCAGCAGGTCGGGGTTTCCAGGACCAGCACCGACGAAGATGACGTTCCCCGTCGCGGGTTCCTGGGCCTCGGGGGCCGGTTGGGCCATGCTCATGTGTGTCTTTTCTTCAAGGCTTGGGTTCTCGGGCGCGGCCCGGTGGGACGCCGCACGTGACGGACAAAAATCTGGGTCCGGGTTCGGTGCCAGATGCCCCGGAGGGGCTACAGCACCCGGAGTACCCGGATCGGTCAGCCGACCGGGAGTGTTGAGCGCATACCAGGACAACGATAAAGCATCGGCGGCGGCGTTGAAAACCGGCGAGACTCTCAGGGGGAGCGCATACTACGGGGGGCACGGGCGGGAACCGAGTTCACGTCGAGTCTGGAGACCAGTTCCTCGGCATCCGCGACAACCACGACGATCCGCTGCACGGTCGGGTGATCCAGCAGAATCTCTATACCTGGTTCAGTACCGTGACAGACAGCGAAAGTCGAGGTGAATCCGGGGCTTCCCGGGGCTGCTGGCCCGGTGAGCGTTCCAGACCGGGTGACGCCGCTGATGGAGGTGCCCGACAATTGCGAACCGGCGTACCCCTCCACCGCGGCCGCAGCATTGTCCAGTGGACGTGCCGCGAGGATCGCGCGCCTGGGAACGGTGAGGTGACTGCGCCTGGCTGCGGCTTTCTCCCACCATTTCAAGTGCACGGTGAGCGCCGTATCGGTGAGTTCAAGGCGCACCATGGTCAGTGCTCCCGTTCTCCGGCGTCCGCCATGACGTCAGCGGCACCGCGGTCGAGGAGCTGTCGCGCCAGATCATCTCCGAGTTTGAGATGCTCAGCCACGTCCGCGACACCGGAGAGCACCAGCCTGGTCGACCCATCCAGGGCGAACACCCCGGCGGTGAGGGTGATACGGCCGTCCTCGATGGTGGCGTGACTGGCGACGGGAGCGGTACACCCCGCCTCCAGCTTCGAGAGGATGCGTCGTTCAGCCGCTGCACATGCCGACGCAGCCGGGTCGGAAAGCGTCTCGATGGTGGCGACCGCATCAGGGTCAGACTCCCGGCATTCCACCGCCAGTGCGCCCTGTGCAGGCGCCGGCAACAGGACATCCGGGGAAAAGACCTCGGTGGCCCGTTCACCCATTCCCGTGCGTTCCAGCCCCGCGTAGGCCAGAACCACAGCATCGAGACGCCCGTCAAAGACGTGCCCCATACGTGTGTCGATGTTTCCGCGAAGCGGCTGGATGTCCAGATCAGGGCGCAGGCCACGGAGTTGACTCACCCGCCGCGGAGCAGAGGTGCCTACGCGTGCCCCCTCGGGGAGCTCACTGAGTGTCAGACCGTCGCGAGCGATGAGTGCTTCCCGGGAATCCGCGCGAACGGGCACGATGAGCCGGAACCGGGGATCCGGAGCCGTGGGCAGATCCTTGAAGGAGTGCACCGCCAGATCACACTCTCCTGCCGCCATGGCGTCACGCAGCGCCTGGGTGAACACGCCGACCCCGATGCGTTCGACAGGAGCCTGCGAACGATCTCCCGGTGTGGAGATGATGGTCAGTTCGGCGTCAAAGCCCGCGGAGATGAGCGTATCGCGGATCGTTCCTGCCTGCGTGGTAGCCAACTGGGATCCACGGGTACCGATGCGGAAGGTCATGACTGCGGCTGCCTTTCTGCGGCGCGGGCCGGCGCCACCGGGTCGTGGGGCGTCTGCGGGGTAGAACGCCGTCGCTTCGAACTCTAGCGCCCTTCGACCGCCGGTGTAACGCCCGGGGTGTGGAGGAACCGGTCAGGCACCCGCGATGGTATCCGCGACGCTGGCGCGGATGGAAGTGATCGCGCTGATGTCCCCCACCGGCAGGTCTACCGCAGCGACCGCGACGGGACGCGCCGACTGCGGTGGGTTGAGGCCGAAGAGCTCCTGTAGCGCAGACTCGTAGGAGACGGTCCCGGAATGTGCTGCGAGTTCTTTCACTCGGACAGTCGGCTGGTGCAACAGTTTGTCCACGACGCGCCGAACGGTTCGGGCAACTTCCTCGCGGTCGGCGTCAGACATGGTAGGGGTCCGCTGCGCGAGGCGTTCCATCTCCGTCCCGACCAGATCAGAGGCATGTCGACGCAGGGCCGCGACCGCGGGGACGACATCACGAATCCGCTGCGCGGAAGAGTAGGATTCGAGTTCCTCCGACACGATCCGCATCGCCTGCGCATGACTGTCATCACCGCTGTCACGACGCGCCTCATACAACCGCCCGATGTTGACCAGACGAACACCGGGGAGCTCCGCGACCGCGTCATCAATGTCCCGGGGGAGGGAGAGGTCCACGAAAGTGAGCTCCCGCCCCACGGGCACGTCCCCCCGGGTGACCGTGAAAGTATCAGCTCCCGTGGCTGAGACGACGAGATCGACCTCAGACAAGGCTCTGGCACGCTCCCCGAAGTCTATCGCCCGGGCCGATACCCCCGCTTCGCGGGCGTGTTCGGAGAGCACATCGGCACGGCTCCGGGTTCGGTTCGCGAGGACGAGGCCGTCGACACCCAAACGCCCCAGATGGGTCGCCGCGAGTGACGCCATGACACCAGCACCGAGAACCATCGCGGTTGTTCCTTCGAGAGGTCGTTCGACACCCTCGAGCCCCATCTGCCGGATCGCCTCGGAGCAGGCGAAGGAAACCATGGACGCACCTGCGTCATCGATGTCTGTTTCGGTGTGCACACGTTTACCGGTGTGCAGCGCACACTGGGCCAGGGCGTGAAGGGTGGGGCCTGCGGTACCAAGTTCGCGGGCGTGCGAATAAGCGGTCCGCACCTGCCCGATAATCTGCTGTTCACCGACAACCATGGAGTCGAGCCCTGCCGTGACAACGAGCATGTGCTCGGCGGCGGCGTCAGCATAGCGGACGTAGAGGGAACGACGCAGAACCGCCATGTCCACCCCGGACATGGCGTGAAGCACCTCCACCACATCATTGACCCCGGTGTGGAAACTGTTGGTGACACAGTAGATCTCGACCCGGTTGCAGGTCGAGACGATCATCGCCTCCGAGAGCGACGCTCGCCGGATCAGGGCCCGTGACGCCTCCTCACGAACCGCGTCATTCATGCTGACCTTCTCGAGGACAGCCACAGGGGCCGACCGGTGCGACATGCCGACCACGAGGACGCTCATGCTGTAGACCTCACCGCTTTCACTGCTTCATCATCACTGGTGGATCAACCTGACTAAATTAGCCATCAATCAAAAGGTTGACCCCGCGGTACACCCCGCGCCATCTTCGCTCAAAAGTAACCTGCCGCCCGATTTCCTACAACAAAGCCTGCGCTAACTCGTCATCGTCCACTTCCCAGCAAGCGAACTCTTCACCGTCTATGAGCACGACAGGAACCCGGTCACCGTACTCCATCGCCAGTTCAGGGTCGGTATCGACATCCCGCAGGTAAAGCACCCCCCCTGCTGCCCCCACGACAGGCCTGATTTGTGTCGCCACACGCACACATGACCCGCATCCCTCACGGACCATCAGCTCCACAATATGCTCGCCCATTTCCGCCTCCATCCGAATCCCGGCACCGGCGCCCGATCTCGTCCCGCACCCGGCACGGTCGCCGGGTGCCCTACGATTGGAGACGTTACTGCACGCTCCACTGACGAAAAGGCACCTGACGCGCGTGAGCACTCCCATTCCAGATGACAGTATCCCGGGCAGCCCCGAGGACTTCCTCGCGAGCTGGTCCGCATCCCGAGGTAACCTCCGCAGGTTCCTGGAGGAGACCGCTTTACCCCCCATCGACGAGTCCACCCAGCGGGCCGCAGGTGAGGCCGCTGCAGCCGCAGCCATCGCGCAAATCTTTGATCTCGATCTGGAGGACTTCACCTCCGGCATCGCCTCGGTGTCCGGGGCCTTCGAAGCCGCCGGGTCCAAACACGTCAACACACCTGATCCCGCGATCCAGCAGGACATAGGTGCCGCCGCTTTTTTCGACGTCGACAACACCCTCATCCAGGGTGCTTCCATCCTCGTTTTCGCACTCGGTCTGGCCCGGAAGCGTTACTTCAGGGTCAGCGAGGTCCTACCCGTCATCTGGAAGCAGGTGAAATTCCGTGTCACCGGTTCCGAGAACGCCGAGGACGTGGCGGAAGGGCGGCAGCAGGCACTCGAGTTCATCAGGGGACGGGAGGTGTCGGAACTGGTGGAACTGTGCGAGGAGATCGTGGACACCCACATGTCCGAGAAGATCTGGCCCGGAACCCGGGAGCTCGCCGAAACCCACCTAGCGGCCGGGCACCAGGTGTGGCTGGTATCCGCCACCCCCGTGCAGTTGGCGCAGATCCTCGCCCGTCGTTACGGATTCACCGGCGCACTCGGTACCGTCGCTGAAGTGAAGGACGGAAAATTCACGGGCCGGCTCGTCGGCGACATCCTCCACGGCCCCGGTAAACGCCACGCCGTCGCGGCCTTGGCCGCCGTCGAGGGGCTGGACCTGGAGCGCTGCGCCGCATATTCGGACAGTATCAACGACGTCCCGATGCTGTCGATGGTGGGAACCGCCGTCGCCATCAACCCGGATTCAGATCTCCGCAAGGAAGCACGATCCCGGGGCTGGGAGATCCGTGACTACCGCAGTCTGCGCAAGGCGGTGCGCACATTCGGCCTTCCTGCTCTCTTCGGGGCAGGTTTTACCGTCGCCGGCTGGAAATGGGCCAAGCGCCGCTAGGAACCGACCGTCACACCAGCTCCGGAACAACCATCGGCCCACCAGTCACCGGGTCTGGAACGATACGTGCCTTGAGTCCGAACACGTCACGGAGCATCTCCGGACTCATCACCTCTCCCGGTGTCCCCCTCGCCGCGATCTTCCCTTCCCCCATCACCAACAGGTGGTCGGCGTAACGTACAGCGAGGTTCAGGTCATGCAGAACCATGACAATAGTCTTGCCCGCTTCGTCGCACAGGCTACGCACGAGAGAGAGCACATCGATACTGTGTGCGAGATCCAGGTAGGTGGTCGGCTCATCAAGCAGGAGCGTCGGGGTGTCCTGCGCCAGAGTCATCGCGATCCATACCCGCTGCCGCTGTCCACCGGAAAGCTGATCTAGGGTCCGCTCCGCGAGATCCCGGACGCCGGTGATCTCCAGTGCACGACCGACCTCCGCCTCATCCCGCGTGGACCACTGACTCCACCACGACTGGTGCGGATGCCTACCCCTCGCGACAAGCTGCGCCACCGTGAGCCCGTCGGGTGCCGTCGGAGCCTGCGGCAGCAGAGCCAGCAATCGTGCCCGTTCTCGACGTGGTACGCAGCCAAGATCCCGATCATCGAGCAAGACCGATCCACCGTATGGCAGGAGCGTCGAGAAACACGAGAGAAGTGTCGATTTACCGCAACCGTTCGGGCCGATCAAGGCGGTGATCCGCCCCGCTGGGATGTCGGTGTCGATGCCGTGCAGGATCTCCGTGTTCCCGTAGCCCGCGGTCAGCCCACGGACCCGGAGTCGGGGTTCGCTGGTGGTAGGCATCAGTGTCCTTTCCGGTTGAGGGAGATGATCATCCAGAGCAGTACCGGGGCACCGGCGAGGGCCGTCACAATCCCGACCGGGACTTCCCAGGGAAGCAATGCCCGGGCGGCGAGATCCGCGGCCGCGACCGTTACCGCTCCGGTCAACGCGGACAACAGGAGGGGCGGGGTCGGTGAGCCGGCTGCGATTCGGGCGATCTGGGGGGTCACAAAGGCGACGAAGCCGATCGGTCCCGCAGCACTGACCGCCACCGCCGCGAGCACCACCGCTGTCACCAACTGCGCCGCCTGCGCCACCGTGACATGGTGCCCTAGTGTGTGCGTCGTCGCCGGTCCCAGCGCAAGCGCCCCGAGAACGAAGGCGAGCCACCCCGCAGCGAGAACCGCGACCAGCAGAACCACCGTGGGTGCCCAAGCATGGGCGAAGTCACGGCCATTGAGTGAGCCAGTGAGCCAGAGCTGCGCGGCCGCCGCACGTTCTAGGGTGGTGCGTGCGATGATCCAGGTGTTCAGTGCGCCCAGAAACATCGACACGGCGACACCGATCAGCACGAGGCTCAACATGTTGTTCCGCTCACGACCTACCAGGAACCACACCAGAACAGCGGTACCGAGCGCCCCGATGACTGCAGTGAACGTCATTCCGATAGAACCGAGCAGCAGGCTTGTCCCGTGACCGAGGGCACCTCCGGTACCGGCAAAAGCGATGACACTCACAGCGGCGAAGCTCGCCCCGTGGGTCACTCCGAGAATGTCGGGACTGGCGAGCGGATTACGGGCCAGAGTCTGAGTGAGCGCCCCGGAAAAACCGAGACATGCGCCGACGAGCAGGGCGACAACCGCCCGCCCCAGGCGCAGATCCCAGACGATGGTGCGCTCGATCTCCGTTCCACGGCCAAGAAGGATCCGCCAGACCTCAGCAGGATCCAGAGGATAACTTCCCAGTCCGAGTCCCACGGTGAACACGGTTGTTCCGAGGACGAGGAGGAGCGCACCGATGAGAAGCGGACGTAACCGCCAGACGACGGATATCCGCCCGATGCGCACTGCTCTAATACCGGTCACAGCCCCACCACCGTCCGCCTCCGGACCAGGAGGATGAACACGGGCACTCCAACCAGCGCAAGGACGATTCCCATGGCCATCTCGTCGGGTCTGGCCATGACGCGGCCAGCCATGTCCGCCCAGAGCGTCAGTATGCCTCCCGCCATCGCCGAGCCCGGGATGATCTTCCGGTAATCAGGTCCAGCCAGGGTACGCATGATGTGTGGTGCGGCGAGACCGACGAAGGACAACGGACCCGCCGCCGCCGTCGCCGCGCCACCAAGGAGAGCCACAGTCGCGAGGCCCAGAATCCGGACCCGGGTGACCGGCAGACCGAGGCTCGCCGCCGTCGTCGTGCCCAGAGCGAGGAGGTTCAGTCCCGGCGCCTGACCGAGCGCAAGTATGAGTCCCACACAGATCACCGGAGCTGTGGCGGTGACCACGTCCATCCGGCGTCCGGCGAGTGATCCTGTCGCCCAGAGCCGCATCTGGTCCAACACCAAATCACTGGACAACACCATGAGATGCACATACGCCATGAGCAACGCACTGACAGCGACTCCCGCGAGAATGACGGTGACCGGGTTCGCGGCCGTCGGTCCACCGGAGGAAAGCAGGAAGATGAGGATCGTGACGGCCGCACATCCCGCCATCGCAGGATAAACGTAGCCGGAGGCGGTCGTCGCAACGCCTGCCCCGATCACGGTGACCACCGCAGCGGCGGCCCCTGCGTTGATGCCCAGGACACCCGGGTCCGCGAGAGGGTTCCTCGTGTGCCCCTGGATGACGGCCCCCGCTGCCCCGAGTGCTGCACCACACAATACCGCGAGGATCGTACGCGGCAGTCGGTATGTTCCGATCAGCACGGTGAGTTCATCGACGTCCCCCGGTAACACCGTTGCATCCAGGAGATAGTTCAGCGCATCCGGCACCCTGTGCAGTGCCTCGCCGATGGAGTTCACGCGTGAACCTACTGTGAGGCTCATCATCGTACTCCCTAGCAAAACGCCGATGAGCAGGAAGATCACCAGCACGAACCGCCCGCTACCGGGGTGATCCTGGTGAGCGGGCGGAACGTGGGTTGTCGTTGAGGAGTGCATACCGGAGATCAGGAGGCGAAGAGCTCCCGGATGTGCTCGACCATATCGGTGGCCGAGAAGTAGTCCAGCCGGAAGGTGTCAGCACCGAGAGCGTAGACCCGCTCATTCTGGACGGCAGCGGTATTTGCGAGCGCTGGATCCGCGAGAACCTTGGGAACGAGTTGTTCTGCAGCAGCGGCCAGCAAGACGGTCTCACCGTTCATGGCCACCGGGAGATTCTCACCGGAAACCTTCACGATGTCGCTGCGCTTTCCCTTGGACTCGTTGCCCTTGACCGAATCGGGGATCGGGGCAATCTCGAAGCCGAGGGACGCCAGAAGCCGGTTCTGCGCAGCTTCATCAGTAAATACGTTCGCGCCCTTGCCGTCCGGCAGGTAGACCATCGTATTGACGGGCTGCTCAGGCAGGGTGATGGCGTCGGCAACCTCCGAAACGAGGGCATCGAAGTCACTGAGAGCCTTGTCCGCTTCCTTCTCACGTCCGGTGATCTCGCCGAGCTGACGGGTGACGTCCTCCCAGGTTTTGTCACCGTAATCGATCACCACGGTGGGCACCACCGGGGAAAGCTGCTCCACGAGATCGACCGCTGAGTCACGGCCTGTGGCGGCCACGAGGATCAGGTCGGGCTTCTCCGCGAGAATCGCTTCGAGATCGGGTTCCTTGGTGTACAGCGGCTTCACACCACGCTCATCCGCGACATCAGCCCACTGCTTGAAGAACCCCTGACTATCGGAGAAGGGGGTGTCCGGCTGACCAGCTCCGGAGGCGACGACGGGTGCGTCGATCGCCAGGAGACTTCCGGTCAGGGTGACGGAGGTGGAGACAATGCGCTCGGGTTCGGCAGGGATCACGACCTCCCCGTTCACGGCATTGACGGTGCGGGGCCACGCTTCTTCCGTGGCACCCTGAGACATCGAGGTATCCGAAGTGGAATCCTCGGTTTTCCCGGATTCATCCACCGATGAATTGCAGGCGGCGAGCCCCAGAGCGAGTACCACTGTCGTGGCCCCGACTTGGAGGATCCGCCGAAGGCGATGGGGGCGGCGCAGGTGCGTCATTGTCATGTGTCCGGACTCCAGTCCACTCGGTTTCCCTCTCCGAGGAGGGCTTTGACATACGACCGCAACCTTACCCTCCTCTGGCTCATTGCGTTAGGCTGGGCAACCCTTTGAACACCTCCATGCAGTCGGAAGACCTCCGGAATAAAGACACAAAAAACAGGCCCCGACCCCCGATATCACGGGGATGGAGCCTGTCATCCTGGCCTGAGCCTACTTGCCGAGTTTCCTACGCTGAACGCGGGTGCGGCGGAGCATCTTGCGGTGCTTCTTCTTCGACATGCGCTTACGGCGCTTCTTGATCACAGAACCCATGGGGTTTCCTCGCTTTTGCTCGTAGATGTATGTACATACCCTGCCCACTGTCTTCGGCGTGCGGTCACGGGGACCGAGTGCACTTTCAGCCCACCGGACACCACCGAAACAATTGGAACGACCGTATCGACCGGGGACTCCGGCGATACCACCGCCATCATCGTCAGATCGTGATCGACCAGCTTCATAACGGCGGTCGCCGAAAACGTTCGCAGGCACGAATACCCCCATCATACCGGCGCCGCCGGTCAGCACAAAAAAATCCGGCCGCAGCAGCCCGGATAACCGAGACCACTGCGGCCGGAACACCCTCAGGATGAGAGCGGTGACAGCAACCCCTCAACCCACGTTGTAGTAGGAGGAATCGAGATAGTCGTTGACTGCCTTTTCATGGACGCGGAACGAACGCCCAACCCGGACCGCCGGCAGTTCACCGGAGTGGACCAGGCGATAAACCGTCATCTTGGAAACGCGCATGATCTCCGCGACCTCGGCAACGGTCAAAAAGGTTCCGTTTTCTTCATGTGCCATATTCTTTCAACCCTTCAGCCCGTGGCGCGCTGCGGGCTTCCCCTCCCGCAGATCGGTCACGCACGTGCCTCGATAAGCCTACCGTGAAACATGTGACTGTTGCGACATGAGTGGTCGGGGGCCCCATCCGTGTCCCACCTCGCACAGGGATAGACGCCGTCACTAACAGCAAGATCCCTCGGTATCGGTGCCAATAATTCTCACCGGTCCCCTCCAACCGGAGTCTCCACACAGCCCCGGAAAATCAGTCCTCGTCATCCACCCCGCCGGACTTACCAGCGCTCATCCGGCCAATTTCCGCAGATCGCTGGGCACATACCTGCGTCGCCCGGTAGAAGGCCGCACGAATACCGCTTTCCTCCAACGCCCGTACCGCGGCGATCGTCGTTCCACCGGGCGAACAGACGTTGGCACGCAGTTCCGACGGCCCGAGATCTCCCTCAAGCATCATGTGCGCTGCACCAGTCAACGTCGAAATCGCCAATTTGGACGCCAGCTCTCTGGAGAGTCCGAGGTTCACTCCACCGTCGATCATCGCTTCAGCGACGAGGAACAGGTAGGCGGGAGACGAGCCGGACATTGCCGTGACGGCATCCATCTGACATTCCTCGACCATGACGACGTCGCCGACAGTATCAAGCAGATCACAGACATGATTCAGTTGGTCTTCACCGACGAAACGGCCCCCTGCCACAGCACACATGCCTCGACCTACCAGCATCGGAGTATTCGGCATGACACGCACGACCGGGGTACCCGCGGACACGACATCCTCCAGGGATTTGAGTGACACCCCAGCAGCCAGTGAGATCACCGTGGTGTCCTCCGGATTGTTGTCGATCGCATCCGAAAGGTCAGAGAGCACTCCCACAGCATCCTTCGGCTTCACGCAGAGGAAAACAATGTCGACACCGTCAATGGCCTGTCGGTTGTCCGTAAAATCAATGACCCCGTAGGCATCACCGAGTTCCTTGCCGCGCTCCGGTCGCCGGTTCGACACATGCACGTCCTTGGCAGAAATTCCACCATTGACGAGGCCTGAGATCAGGGCCTCCCCGATCTTTCCTCCACCGATTACAGCAATCTTCGTCATGGCCTACACCATGCCATGAACACCCCGAGTTCGCAGAAGTCCCCGTTTTATCCGAACTACTCCTGAAACGAACTCATGCCGTGAGCAGCGGACCGAAGGTCACCGCCAGCCCCGCCAGCCCCGCGAGGAACATCGACAGTCCGTCCCTTTCTGTACGCAGGGCATGTACGACACCGATGATGCCGCCAGTGACCGCAACAGCGAGAACAGCCGTGATCGCGGTGTTGAAATGACTCCACAGTTTCTCGAATCCGAAGAAGAGAGCAACACCCACGACGAGACCGAGCAGAATCATCCCGATGACAACCGGAATCGATATCTTTTCGGACTCCCCGGCGCCGAGATCGTCATCGGCATCAGTGGACGGATCATCCTCGACGGCGCCCTCCGTGGCGGAGGTCTCTCCGGAACCTGGGATGACCTCCATCTCGGTCGTTGCCGTGGCCTCATCCACAGCGGGGGTACGGGCGCCCTCCACCGCCTCCGGTCCGGGAACCGGAATCACGGTGCCCGTGGACACCTCCGCAGCCGGTGCAGCGACACGCTCCTGCTGCACCTGGCGGGGAGTGACAGCAGGGAACTCTCCGGTTGTCAGACGAATCGGATCGTCGTCGGTGACGATCGAGAGAACGACGGTCTCCTCCGTACTGGGAACGGTGTTCTCGGTGACTACTGGGGCATCCCCCCGCTCAGGGACATTCGTGGGAGAGGTTTCCGCGGTCACCCGGGTATCGTCCGCATCCCCGATGGCTTCCCCGGAACCGGTGCTCTCACGGTCATCGACAACATCCACACCGTCGTCGTCGGCGGCGGTCTGGGCCGCCATTGCCGCAGAGGTTTCACCCGCCTCCCCGCTTCCCGGGCCAGTCTCCGCACCATGTTCCGTGGTGTCATCCAGCGGCACGCTCGAATGACGGCTCTCTGCAGGTTTGGATTCGACGGCGCGAATGGACCCCGTCAGTTCAGCGACGGAAACCCCACCCTCATCCAGGCTGCGACGGCGACGGCGGCGGGGGACAGAGCCCTCCCCCTGCCCTTCCTCGGCTGCGGCGCGCGCCATCAGCTCCGCCACGGTGAGTTTCTTCTCGCTCATGTGCGCGTCCTTTCATAGTCCATTCCCTGTTCCGTCCGGCGCAGGATCACTCCTTCACGGAGCGCCCAAGGGCAGATCTCCAGTTGCTCCAAGCCAAGCGCACGCATGGCCGCTTCCGCAACCAACGCCCCCGCCACGATCTGGTGGGAGCGGTCGGAACTGACGCCTTCCAGCTCCGCACGATCCGCAGCCGTCATCCGAGAGATGAAGGCGATGAGCTGGCGAAGACCCGGGGCCGTCAGCGTACGCTTCACCCGCGGACCCGCCGAGGACGGGGCGGCCCCAGTGAGCCGTGCAAGCGTCCGGAACGTCTTGGAGGTACCCACTGCGAGTTCCGCCGGTCCGCAACGCTTCATGATCTTCGCCGGTTCCACCAGCTCCGCGTCGATGTAGTCACGTAGAACGTTGATCTTCTTTCTACTCGGCGGATCAGTGTCGAACCATTGGTGGGTCAGCCGACCAGCCCCCAGATCAAGAGAGAACGCGGCATCCGGCGTTTCATCTGTCCCCGTGGACAGTTCCAGGGACCCACCCCCGATGTCGAGGTTGATGATCCGACCTGTCGACCAGCCGTACCAGCGGCGCACCGCGAGGAACGTCAGCTTCGCTTCATCCTCACCGGAGAGAACCTCCAGCCGGACTCCGGTCTCACGCTCGACGGTGTCGATCACATCCTGGCCGTTGGTGGCGGATCGGATCGCAGAAGTGGCAAAGGGAAGAATGTCCTCACAGTTGAGCTGCTTGGTCAGCTCTGAGGCCTCAGCAACCCCCTTCACCAGGCGTTTCACACCTTTCTCGTTGATCGCACCCGCGTCATCGAGATACTCGACGAGCCGCATGGTGGTCTTCCAGTCGCTCATTGCGGTGGGCCGTCCGCCCGCACGGGCATCGACCACCACAAGATGGACCGTGTTGCTTCCCACGTCCAATACACCTAATCGCACATTCCCAGGGTAGACGGTCTAGCGTAGGCAGGTGTGAATTGCCCGCAGACCGAACCCGTGTCGCGACCGGTGCAGTTGGGTTTTCCGGCCAGCTCACCGGCGGCAGCATCGATCCGTTCAGGCGCGGAACTACCACCGGACCATCCTCGAGAATGGTTCGAGTTCTCCGATCCCGGCGATCCCGAGCACGTCTTCTCAATCGACCTGACCTGGCTCGAGTCCTACTATCGGTGCCAGTTCGGCACCGGAGCATGCAAGGGCATAGACGCCACACAGTCCGATGTCGGATGTTGCGTGCACGGTGCCTTTCTCTGCGACGAGGAGGACCGGGAACAACTTGTCGACGCGGTATCCCGGATGCCCGCACACTTCTGGCAGCTCCGCCCCGCCAGCGCCGACGGATGGCTCGCGGAACGCGCGGCAGATCGGGAACCTGACACCCTCGAACCCTGGTTGGAATGGGATGAACTCGACGGAGAGGACGGCGAACCGGAGCCCGCTTTGAAGACGGTGGTCGTCAAAGGGGCCTGCATCTTCGCGAACCGCGCAGGCTGGGCCACCGGCGCGGGATGTGCCCTACACCAGTGGGCCACCGCCACTGGGGAAGATCTCACCGTCGTGAAACCCGAAGTGTGCTGGCAGCTTCCCCTACGACGCCTCGAGGACTGGGAAGACCGCGGCGACGGAACTGAGATCCTACGCACCACAATCACCGAGTACACGCGCCGCGGCTGGGGCGAGGGCGGCGAGGATTTCGACTGGTACTGCACCACGTCACCGGCCTGCCACACGTCCACGCAGCCTGTGTGGTTGAGCCACCGGCAGGAACTGGTCGCGCTAATGGGAGCAGACGCCTATGCGGTTCTCGCTGAGCACTGTGCGCAACGCCGGGCGGCCGCGGACTATCTCCATGATTCCGGCTTCGGAGCGGGCGCTTTACCAGGCATCCCACACCCGGCGACGGCGGCCGCTCACCAGGCCCCGGAACCGGGTGGGGGTGGTGCAGATCAGTCCTCGAACTTGTAACCGAGTCCCCGAACGGTGACCAGGTATCTCGGACGGGAGGGTTCTTCCTCGATCTTCGCACGCAACCGCTTCACATGGACGTCCAGAGTTTTAGTGTCACCCACGTAGTCCGCTCCCCAGACCCGATCGATGAGCTGACTGCGGGTGAGCACTCGTCCGGTGTTCCGCAGGAGATACTCGAGGAGATCGAACTCCTTGAGTGGCATCGCCACCTCTTCTCCGGCAACTGAGACGGTGTGCCGTTCCACATCCATCCGCACGCGACCGGCGGACAGAACCTGGGGGTCTCCAGCTTCATCCTCCACGTCACCGCCACGACGTAGAACCGCGCGGATACGGGCGATCAGTTCCCGGGACGAGTACGGTTTGGTCACGTAATCATCAGCGCCGAGTTCGAGGCCGACAACCTTATCTATCTCGGAATCGCGGGCGGTAACCATGATGACCGGAACGGACGAGGTGGCACGCAGTTGTCGACAGACGTCCGTACCGGACATCCCCGGCAGCATCAGGTCGAGCAACACGATATCGATGTCATTACGTCCGAACTCGATCAGAGCGGTCGGCCCATCAGGGGCGATGATCACTTCAAAGCCCTCCTTCTTCAGAAGGAAGGCCAATGGGTCGGCCAACGACTCCTCGTCCTCCACGAGCAGGATGCGGGTCATGTTGCACGGTCCTTTCTGCGGGCGCGTAGTGGCGCCGGTTTCTTCGTCAGTTCTATGGATTCAGCTAGGTCCACACCATCAGGAGGGTCGTCCTCCCCGGCACGGTGCACGGGAAGAATGAGTGTGAAGGTTGACCCGGTCCCCGGCCTGGACCACAGCGTGATGGATCCACCGTGGTTCGCTGCGACGTGTTTGACGATAGCGAGTCCCAGTCCGGTACCGCCGGTGGATCGCGACCTGGCTTTATCGACGCGGAAGAACCGTTCGAACACGCGTTTCTGATCTTCCGGAGCGATCCCGATCCCCCGATCCGTCACGCGGATGTACACCTCGGATCCATCGTCGGAGACCTTCTGAGACACCGAGACGGTGGTTTCGGAGGGAGAGTAGTTGATGGCGTTGCCGATCAAGTTGGATACCGCGGTGATGAGCAGGCTCGCGTCCCCGTCCACCTCAACACCGGTATCCGCTCCCCGGACCAGGGAGATACCCGCGTTTTCTGCGGACAGTTCGTTACGCGAGAGCGCCTCCGCGATGACGGAGTCCACGGAGACCGGTTCCATGCCTGGGAGTTTCTCGGCACCCTGGAGCTTCGACAGGGAGATCAGTTCATTGATCATGTCGGCGAGCCGGTGTGCCTCCTTGGTCAGTCTTCCCCCGAAATAGCTGACCGACTCCGGATCGTCCGCAGATTCGATGAGCGCCTCGGCGAGCAGCGCCATACCCCCCACCGGTGTCTTGAGCTCGTGGGAGACATTGGCCACGAAGTCCCGCCGAGCCGATTCCATCCGCAGATTCTCCGACTCGTCAGTGCCGTACACGATGACGAACCTGGAATCCACGCGAGTGAGCGGTTTGACGACAGCCTGAACCGCCATCACCCGGCTACCCGCGCGACGGGCCGGCCCCGCGAGGTCGATGACCCGCGACTCCCGGTCTTCGAAGACCTTGAGAGCACACTCCCAGACCTTCTCGTTCAGGGAGCGCTCGTGGACGATACCCATCTCATGCGCCCTGGAATTGGAGAGGACCACGTCCCCCCCACGCCCGACAACGGTTACCGCTGTCGGGGCACCCTGCACGGCGAGGTGCAGTACCTGGGAGACCGTGGTCACCTGATGCTCCGCCAATGTCGCGGCAGAGCGTTTCGTTCGGAGGCGCCGACGGAGGAATTCAACGGCCGGTACCGCCCACAGTGTGAGGATCACACCGCCGACGAACCCCGCCCACACAGACAGAGACACCTGCCGTCAACCTCCGGGTCGTCAGCTTCTGAACCTGATCCGGTTACTTACCACCCTGGGCGGCGACAGCCGCGGCACCGGCTGCTGCTGCCTCGGGATCAAGGTAGGTGCCGCCCGGGTTGAGGACAGCCCCGTTCTCGTCGAGTTCATAGACCAGTGGAATTCCGGTAGGAATGTTCAGACCCGCGATATCCTCATCGGAGATTCCATCGAGGTGCTTGACCAGGGCACGCAGCGAGTTGCCGTGCGCAGCGAGCAGTACGGTCTCACCGGCCAGCGCCCGGGGCAGGATCTCCTCGGTGAAGTACGGCACGAAACGGGCGACGACGTCCTTGAGGCACTCCGTGTCCGGCACCTTGTCCAGATCAGCGTAACGGGGATCGTGTGCCTGGGAGAACTCGGAATCGGCTTCCAGCGCAGGCGGCGGTGTGTCGTAGGAACGACGCCAGGCCATGAACTGTTCCTCGCCGTACTTGTCCTTCGTCTCGGCCTTGTTCAGGCCCTGCAGCGCACCGTAGTGACGCTCGTTGAGACGCCAGTCACGGACGACGGGGATCCAGTGTCGGTCTGCGGCGTCCAGAGCGAGATTCGCCGTGTTGATCGCTCGGCGCTGCAGAGAGGTGTAGACCACGTCCGGCAGGATGTCGTTCTCGCGCATCAGTTCACCACCGCGGCGGGCTTCGTCGCGACCCTGATCA
The DNA here is from genome assembly GCF_041357695.1 of Corynebacterium sp. CCM 9204. NCBI lineage: Bacteria > Bacillati > Actinomycetota > Actinomycetes > Mycobacteriales > Corynebacteriaceae > Corynebacterium > Corynebacterium sp. CCM 9204. The sequence goes on along the minus strand of NZ_JAUERX010000003.1, from coordinate 95,190 downwards.
GTCAGGTCGACGTCCACCCACCCGGTGAACTGGTTCGAGGCGTTCCACTGGCTCTGGCCGTGGCGGAGCAGAATTAGCTTTCCGGTACTCATGACCACCATTGTTCCACGCCCCGCCACATCGTGCCGGAACCGGCGGAAAAGCCCAGGCAGGATTCACCGGATGTTCACACTGACGTCACCGCGGATGACGGTCGGCCGCCGCCCGGCGCGAATAACAGCGTTCCGGTGTGTATCCGATGACTTCGCGGTACAGATCCGCGAGGTGTGCAGCCGTCCTCGGCCAACTGAATTCCGCGGCGTGGACAACCGCGGATTCCCCCATGGCGATCCGCAGCTCATCGTCATCGAGCACCCGGGCCAGTGCATCCGCCCAGTCCGCCGCCTCATGCGAGTCGACCAGTACTCCGGTCTTCCCCTCCGCCACCGCGATCGGGAGTCCACCGACCCGGGATGCCACGACCGGGGTTCCCGCGGCCTGTGCCTCGATCGCGACCAGTCCGAAGGACTCGTTGTAGCTCGGCACGGCGACGACATCCGCAGCCCGGTAAACGGTGACCAGCTCCTCCGGGGGACGGGGATCCAGGAAGCGGATGCGTCTTTCGACCCCCAGTTCCTCCGCCAGATCCCGGTACTGTTCCGGAGTCGCGGATCGACCGGATGGTCCACCGCAGATGATGACACGGAGATTGCGCTGCGGATCTCTCTCGGCTAGTTCCGCAACCGCCCGGATCAGCACCTGCGGTCCCTTGAACTCTTGAAGTCTGCCGACGAACGCCACGACCTTCGCGTGCAGTGGGATTCCGAGTTCCCGGCGGCATCGTTCGGTGGCGCGCTCGGTACCCGGAGTGAACAATTCTGTGTCGGCCCCCGGGGGGATGACGGTTATTGAATCGGGTTCCGCGTCATAGTGGCGTTCGAGGTTCAGGGCTTCCTCCCGCGTGTTGACGACGAGCTGATCGGCGTTGTCCACGATCTGTTGTTCACAGATCCGGCGGGCTTCCGATTCCGGAGAGTCCGCTGCGCTGAGGTGTTCGTTCTTCACCGCAGCCAGCGTGTGTGCCGTATGCACCAGTGGAACCTGCCAGATGTCCCGGAGCAACCACCCGACCTGGCCGGACATCCAGTAGTGGGAGTGGATCACGTCATAGGCCAATGCCCCGCACCGGGCGAACAACAGGATTCCCCCGGCGAAGGCTGTGAGCTGGGTGGGCAGCGCCTCCTTGTCCAGTCCCTCGTAAGGGCCGGCGACAATGTTAACCACCCTGAGATTCGGTTCAACCTCGACCACTTCCCCCTGGCTGGGGCGAGTCGCACGGGTGAACACGTCCACCGAGATTCCCATCCGCGCCAGTTGGCGGGCCGTGGAGGCAATATAAACGTTCATCCCCCCGGCGTCACCACTACCCGGCTGCTGCAGTGGTGATGTATGCATGGAGATCATCGCGACGCGCATGCGAGCCATCCTAATTCGACGATGCATGAGGTTCCCACGCGGTCGGAAGGTGAGTGATCACTCACCTTCCGACGCTATACTCGGGAAGTACTGACGTTCTCCGAACCGGATGAGAAAAACACCGGTAACGACCGTTGCGCGATTCATCGCGCCTGTTCACCGGCCACCATCCACGACATCGACACCGCTGCGGGCGTTACGTACGCCCATCTGTGAGCAATCCTCCTACGAAGGGACACCATGTCGGCACTTGAATCAAAAGCCTGGCTCGACCATTACGCGGACTGGACGCCGCACAGTCTCGAGTACGGCGATGCAACGCTGATCGACCACTACAACAACAACCTGGCGGTCAACGGTGATAAGAACGCCACCCGTTTCTTCGGCCGTACGCAGTCCTACAGTGAGCTCGACCGGCAGGTCCGCCGGGCGGCCGCTGGCCTCCGCGCCTTCGGTGTCCGGCGCGGTGACCGGGTCGCACTCCTGATGCCGAACTGTCCACAGCACATTGTCGCGTTTTATGCGGTCTTGAAACTCGGTGCCACCGTCGTCGAACACAATCCCCTCTACACCGCCCACGAACTGGAACACCCGTTCAACGACCACGGTGCCCGGGTCGCCATCTGCTGGGACAAGTCTGCGGGAACCCTGGAGAAGCTCCGCGGCCGCACACACCTGGAGACGATCATCAGCGTCAACATGACCGAGGCCATGCCCCGTGGCCAGCAGCTCCTCCTTAAGCTGCCTCTGCCGATGATCCACAAGATGCGGGACCGCTTGACTGCACAGGCACCGAACACGGTCCCGTGGGAGGCTCTCATCGGGCAGGCGATCGGCGGCGACGGCCGCACCCTGGAAGACCCGGAGATCACGAAGGACGACATCGCTCTGATCCTCTACACCTCCGGCACCACCGGTGCCCCCAAGGGCGCGCAACTGAGTCACGCGAACCTCGTCGCCAACATCATCCAGGGCAAACACTGGGTCCCCGGACTCGGTGAAAAGGATGAGGTGCTCCTCGCAGCATTGCCGATGTTCCACGCCTACGGCCTGACCATGAACGTCACGCTCGGAGTTTTCATCGGTGGCGAGATCATTTTGCTGCCCGCCCCGGACCTGAAGCTCATCATGAAGGCGATGCAGAAGAACACCCCCACCTGGCTGCCCGGCGTCCCGGCACTCTACGAGCGCATCGTGGAAGCGGCCGAGTCCGCTGGGGTGGACATCTCCGGCGTACGCAACAGCTTCTGCGGCGCTTCCACTCTGCCAGCCCGGACGGTCGAACGGTGGGAGCGCTACACCGGTGGACTCCTCGTGGAGGGCTACGGCCTCACCGAGACCTCACCGATCATCGTCGGAAACCCGATGACACCCGAACGCCGCCCCGGCTACGTCGGGGTGCCCTTCCCCGACACCGAAGTGCGGATCGCCGACCCGGATAACCTCGACGTCACGGTTCCGGACGGCCAGGAAGGCGAGGTTCTCGTCCGCGGACCCCAGGTTTTCCAGGGCTACCTCAATCAACCGGAAGCCACTGAGAAGTCCTTCCACGACGGCTGGTACCGCACCGGGGACGTCGGGGTCATGGAGCCCGACGGGTTCATCCGCCTGGTGGCACGCATCAAGGAGGTCATCATCACGGGTGGTTTCAACGTCTATCCCGGTGAGGTGGAGGAGGCGCTGATGGCGCACCCCGACGTCGCAGACGCCACCGTGGTGGGAATGCCCCGCTCAGACGGTTCGGAGTCGGTCGTGGCGGCGATCACCCTCGCAGAAGGCGCTGCCCTCGACCCCGAGGGATTGAAGGAGCACTGCCGTGAGCTGTTGACCAGGTACAAGGTTCCCCGGCGGTTCTACCACTTCGATGAGATGCCGCGGGACCAGATCGGCAAGATCCGCCGCCGGGAGGTCCGGGACCAGCTCGTCGAACGGTACGGCAGCACGGAAGAGAAGAAGGCGCTAAAGGAATCCAAGGAAAACCGGGGGGCGTAGCCTTTTCCCCCGACAGGAACGGCCCACCCGAATGGAAAATACCTCGAGCGGGCCGTTCCTGTATCTCCTGCCGTTCTCAGGGAAACGGAGACACTCATCCGTCGATGTCGACACCGACCCAAACCGGCTCCGGGTGCAGGGTGACGCCGAACGCCTCCCGAACCCCGGCTCGCACTTCACGGGCGAGTGCCACGAGATCTGCGGTCGTGGCCCCTCCCCGGTTCGTCAACGCGAGGGTGTGGCGGGTGGACAACCTGGCTTGCGCGTCCGGGCCTGGATATCCTTTGACGAACCCGGCGCGCTCGATGAGCCATGCCGCCGAAAGCTTCGACAGCCCTTCACCTGCGGGATAACAGGGCATCGCATCCGCGACGGCGGCACCGTGCAGGGCGGCCACGGCGACCCGCACGTCCGTGACGTCACTGTCGGCGATGACGGGATTGGTGAAGAACGACCCGGCGGACCAGGTGTCGTGGTCCGCCGGGTCGTGGACCATCCCTTTTCCGCGCCGCAGTTCGAGGACGGCATCCCGCACCAGGGCCGCCGGTCGACGTACACCGTCGGTGGCCCCGACATCGGCGGCGGTCACGCCCAATCGCCGGGCGAGTTCACCGAACCGGAGTGGTGCGCTCAATCCATCGGTGCGGAGGTTAAGCTCGATTGCGAGGAGGACACCCCTGTCCGTGTGTTTCAGGTTCGAGGTGCGGTAGCCGAGTTCGAGCGCTGCGGCTGGCACCCAGTCGACGGTACCTGTACTCCGGTCGAGCAGGAGTACCCGGGTGAGTACATCGGCGATCTCCGCTCCGTAGGCCCCGACATTCTGTACCGGCGTGGCACCGGCGCTCCCGGGGATGCCGGAGAGGCACTCGATCCCGCCTAGTCCCGCGTCGATGGAGGCGGCGACGACGTCGTCCCACACGGCTCCCGCTTCCGCACGCAGAACCCCCCGTTCTACGTCGATGTGAACATCCTTGCAGTCCACAACGACAGCAACCAACGGCAGATCACCATCTGCGACGACGAGGTTCGAGCCTCCTCCCACCACCAACACCGGAAGGTCGAGGGCGTCAGCGCGCATGACTGCAACGCTGAGCGCGGCCGTCGTCGCGCAGCGGACGGCTCCGACCGGGCGCCCTCCGAGGTGGAGGGTCGTGACGTCGGAGAACCGGAAATCGTGATCGAACCGGATGCTGTCAATATTCTGGAGAGCAACATGGAGTTCGTTGAATCTGTGGGCCAGCGATGAAGGAGACACCCCCTTAACGGTAGTCTTAACCCATGACCACGCGTAAAGAGAACACTGCAACCGTCAATTTTCCGCCGGCAGCGGTCCACGCTGCACTGACCAACCGCGAGTACTGGGAGTACAACGTCGCCAACCTCTCCTCTGAGGCCGGTGAGGTGCATTCCTTCGAGGAGGTCGACGGAGGCGTCGAGATCGTGCTCTACGAGGTCATGCCAACCGACCTCCTGCCCGAGGCGGTTCGCGCGATGATCAGCCAGGCGCTGAAGATCAAGCGCACCGTGAAGATCGGTCCGCTGAACGGAACCGAGGCCGAGGGCCGTTACGTGGCGGATGTCAAGGGCGCCCCCGTGGACTTCGCCGGCGACCTGAAGCTGACCGGTGATGACGCCACCGCCACGATGCACTACAACCACGAGATCAACGTCACGGTTCCGTTCATGGGTCCCGCCATCGAACCGAAGGTCGCGGACGCCGTCGCCGAGCTAACGGTCACCGAGGCCGAGCTGACGGAGAAGTGGATCTCCGAGAACAACTGACTCACAGCACCCTTCATGGCCGATCACGCGCATAATCTAGCAGCGGATTTCTCCGCCAGCCGTGGTCGGCCCATCGGTGTGTCCACCCGTGGCACCACTAACCGGAACCGGCTCCGTAGATGCGACCGGTGGATGGTGCATGAACCGCGTATCCGGCAAATCGTGCGGCGGGCAGAGTCCCCGTTGGCCCTCGACGTCGGATATGGTGCCTCTGACACCACGACGGTTGAGTGGGCACAGTGGCTGCGTACGCTCCGTCCGGACATCACCGTCACCGGGTTGGAGATCACCCCGGAGCGGGTCCTTCCCCCCAGGGACGGGGTCACTTTCGAGCTCGGCGGATTCGAACTCGCCGGGCACACTCCACACCTTGTCCGTGCCTTCAATGTACTTCGCCAATACGACGTCGAGCAGGTGCATCCAGCATGGGAAACCGTGATTTCACGGCTCGCACCGGGCGGTCTCTTCGTCGAGGGGACCTGTGATGAGCTGGGACGCCGGGGCAGTTGGGTGCTTCTCGACGCCCACGGCCCGGTCTCGCTCACCCTCGCCTGGGACCCCTTCGATGTGGAACGCCCCTCCGACGTCGCAGCCCGGCTCCCGAAGATCCTCATCCACCGGAATTTCCCGGGTGAGGCAATCCACGATCTTCTGACCGCAGCCGATCGTGCCTGGGAGTACGCGGCCGGTTGGGCCCCGCACGGGCCACGCGTCCGGTGGCGGGAGGCCCGCCGTATCCTTGCCGGATCGGGAATCCCCCTCACCCCCATCCGACGTCCGGTCAGGGATTGCCTCCTCACCGTGCCCTGGTCCGTCATTGCTCCTGAAGAAAATGTGGCGACCTTCTAGCAGTAGGAAAACCATGGCCCCTGATCCGGTGGCTTAACCGAGCTAACTGTACAGTCGCAGCAGGTTTCTCGACGGCATTCCTCCACGTCCGAGTAACATCACCAGCGGATGTGGCACCGGAGGACAAGATCAGGAACACTGGGAAAAATGAGTAGACCTGTGAGCAAAAAACGTGGTTCCATCTGGTGGAAGATTCTGCTGGGAATCGTTGTCTCCCTGTTGATCATTCTCCTGATCGCCGAAATCGCCCTGAGAATGGTGATATCGAAGGAGCTCAAGGATGATTTCGATGAGCAGGCCACCCTGAACGGAGTGGTCACCAGCCGCGAACCAGACATCGGGTTCGGTCCGACCCCGCTCCTGCTCTCTATCGCCACCGGGACGATTCCCACCGTTAACGTCTCCACACCGGCCACACTCCAGATCACCCGCAATGGGAGTAACGGTGGGCCGGATATCAAGGGAACGCCCGCAGCGGATATCCACATCACCGATCTCGCACTACGAGATCCCGATGGCCCCGTTGCCGGTCACATCACCATCGAAACCAAGATCCCCGACGATCTCATGCTCGCCCAGGTGCAGGCTGCGATGGCCGAGCAGACGAGCATCGCCGGAGACGGACTCGCGGGAGCACTCCTGCAGAACCTCGTTCAGGTCACCGACATCCGGACGGATCCGGAGACGGACACCCTCGATGTCGAGTTCACGGATGGCGCGGCGAGGCTCATCATCAGGCCAAGTGCCGTGGACGGCCAGCTCCAGATGGAAGCGACGGAAACCCGACTGTTCGGTTTCACGCTCCCCGATGAGGTGACAGGAGCCATCAGCAAGGCGCTGAAGTCCAGTGCTCCAGAACTCGGCGAGGGTATGCGGATTGATACTGTCTCCGTACGGCGAAACGGCATGCACCTCAAACTCAGTGGTGAGAACGTCAATCTCGACGAGGTTGGTTGACAGCCGCCTACTCAGCCCTCGGAGTCACCAGCGGCGGCGTCGAGAAGCGCAGATGCCGCCGCGCCGACGGATAGTCGGGTGGCACCCGCCGCCACGAGTTTCCGGACTTGTCCAATCGTCGTGATTCCTCCGGCAGCTTCAATACCGAGACCGTGCCCGACCTCCTCCGCAATGATCCCGATAATCTCCGGTGTGGCACCGGGGCAGTCCACCCAACCGGTCGAGGTTCGGATGTAGTTCGCCCCCGCAGTGCGTGCCGCCCGGGCCGCAGTACGGATCTCCGCCTCCCCGACGAGTCCCGTCTCGATGATCACCTTGAGGGTCACCGGTGCAGGGACGGCTTCACGGACAGCCACGATTTCCCCGATCATCCGGTTGGTGTCCCCCGTCCGAACCGCAGCGAGGTCGATCACGACGTCCACCTCATCGGCCCCCGATTCGACGGCCAGGCGAGCCTCCGCGGCCTTGATCAACTGATGGTGTCCACCCGAAGGAAAACCACAGACTGAGACGACCCTCAGACCGAACCCGTCCGCAGCGCTCGTCGCGTGCAGCATCGACGGCGTCACACAGACCTGCCCGACGCCTAGCTCCAGTGCTTTCGACACATGCGCACGGACTTCCGCGGTGGTCGCCCACGGGGTATCGAGAGTGTAGTCGATCATGCGGGCTAGACGGTCACGGGTGAGGGAATCATTCATGGTTCACGAGCCTAGCCTGTTCGAGGACGGACCGGCCGATCTACAGTGGTTGACCACCGGGGTAGAATTCGTGAAATGAGCAACGCCCACAACTCCCACACCGTACCCGTCGCCGAACGCCAACTGGTTCTTACTCTCGGCTGCCCCGACACCACGGGAATCGTCGCCCGTCTCTCCACCTTCGTGGCCCAGCACGGCGGATGGATTACTGAAGCGGACTATTTCACGGATCCTGACTCCGGGTGGTTCTTCACCCGACAGGCACTCCGGGCAGAATCGCTCGACACCCCGGTCGACGTGTTCCGGGAGGAGTTCGACAAGGTGGCCGCTGAGTTCGGTGCTGCGGCCCGCTGGCGGATCTGGGATACGGCCCGTACCAAGCGGGCTGTCATTCTGGTTAGTAAAGAGGGACATTGCCTCCATGATCTCCTGGGACGCGTCGAGCAGAACGATTACCCGATGGAGGTTGCGGCCGTCATCGGTAATCACGAGGATCTGCGCGGTATTGCGGAGAACCACGGTGTCCCCTTCCACCATGTTCCGTTTCCCAAGGATGCGGTCGGTAAGCGCGCGGCATTTGACCGGGTTGCGGAGCTGGTCAACGAACACGAACCGGACGCCGTCGTCCTTGCTCGATTCATGCAGATCCTCCCCCCGGACCTCTGTGAAATGTGGGAGGGCCGGGCCATCAATATCCACCACAGCTTCCTGCCGTCGTTCATGGGCGCCCGCCCCTACCACCAGGCATACAAGCGGGGCGTGAAGCTGATCGGCGCCACCTGCCACTACGCCACCTCCGCGCTGGATGACGGCCCCATCATCGAGCAGGACGTCATTCGGATCACCCACAAGGACACCCCAGCAGACATGCAGCGTCTCGGTCGGGATGCCGAGAAGATCGTTCTCGCCCGTGGACTCCGCTTCCACCTTGAGGACCGGGTCCAGGTCTACGGCAACCGCACGGTCGTCTTCGACTGATCCGACGTTGTCCGCCGGGATGGTCTACGGCGGATATGGAGATGCCCCGGATGGTCCCACACGGAACCAACCCGGGGCATCGTCACATCTGCTTCACCAGGTGGTCTCCCCGTCCACGATATCCTTCAGTTCGGGGCGTACATCAAACCAGTAGATTCCGATGATGACCATGCCTGCCCAGTACATGAACGGGATGACCAGGAACAGCGCAATCCCGGAACCGACGAGTAATCCCACCCAGACCCACTTCTGCTGCCTGTCTGCAGCGGTATAAGCGTCCTCGCGTGTCGCCGCACACAATGCCGCCCCGATGATGCCGAGTAGACCGACGACCGCCATCAGAAGGCGGCTGATGTCCTCGATAGCTTTAAGCGCAGTGAAGATGTAGATGTCCATGTCGGACCGGGGTCCTTTCCGGGATCGGGTTGAACGGGGTGGGACCTAACCCGGTGGCACCCCGTGGGACTTACTTTCCGGGTTCGGTTTCGTCACCTTCGTGGACGACTTCTCCGTCGATGATATCGGCGGCCTCCTGTTTCTCCGAACCGGAGTCCTGGACCCGTGTGCGGAGATCATCGAGCCGTTCGCCTCCGGTGTTCTTCAGATCGCGAACCACTTCCCCCGCCCGTGCAACGAGGTCGTCGACGGCACTGCGAAGTTCGTCGACTGTGGAGGCGTTCTCTGCAGCATCCGTGTCGCGACTGCCCCTGCTGCTGCGCTCACGGAGTGCCTCGACCGCTTCATCGAAGGTACGGCGGGTGGACTCCACTGCCTCCTGAAATGCGGTGCGTGCCTGCTCGGCCGCCTCGGTGTCCCGGGCCTGTCCGGCTGCATTGCGGACGGAGTCGGACAGATCCCGCAGTGTGTTCTCAGCGGTTGCCGCGAACCCGGCGACCGCTGATTTCGCTTCCTCTGTGGAACGGGCTGAGCCGAGATTCTCAGCGGCTTTCTTGGCTTCGTCCGCGGTTTCCTCAACACGTTCTCCGACCGCTTCACTGGCCGAATCCGCATCCTCGCGCTTATCCACGTGGCGCAGATCGGCGCGGAGTTTGTCCCCCAGTTCACCCACTAAGGGCCCCAGGGAAGCTCCGGCGCTGACCCAGGCGTTGAACGGCTCGCGGAGCTTCTCCAGTGCCTCAGCCAGCACACCGCTGTCGCGTCCACCCGCGGATGCCGACTTGTCAGATGCGGTTGTGTCCTCGTGTCCCTTGTCGTTCGGGGTTGTGGGGGCCATGTGAAACTCCTTCTGTGATGGGCTATCAGATCGGTGCCTGCAGGTCACCCGTCAAGCGCCGAAAAGCAGGTGGGATACGGCGTAGATACCGAGTCCGGCCAACGCGCCGACGATGGTGCCGTTAAGTCGAATGTACTGGAGATCCTTCCCGACCATCAGCTCGATCTTCTCCCCGGCTTCATCCGCGTCCCAGCGCTCGACCGTCTCGCTGATGATAGAGGTGATTTCTTCCGCATAGTTGTCTGCGAGGAAAGCAGCCGCCCCGGTGACACGTCGGTCGAGTGATTCGCGGAGCGCCGCATCGTCAAGGAGGTTGTTTCCCCAGGTGATCGCAAGCTCTCTGGTCTTAGACCGCAAGAGGGAGTCGCGATCGGCGGACGCACTGAGCAAGGACCTCGATGCACTACGCCAGATGGTTGCCGCCGCCCCCTGTACCGGAGTGGACCCCATGATGTCCCGTTTTATCTTCTCCACACGCCCGATCATCTCCGGATCATTCTGGAGGTCGGTGGAGAGCTGTCGAATGAAACGCCGCACGGCCTGCCGCGCCTCGTGTTCCGGGTCAGCGGCGACGGCAGCGGTCCACTCGACCAATTCCCGGTGCACTTTGTCCCCGATCACGTCATTCAGTATCTGGGGGGCCCAACTGGGTCGCCGTTCGTCCAGCATCCGGGTGATGAAGGGACCGGCGTCCTCGGCCTTGATGTGTAGCCAGTGCACGAGTTCATCGACGATGGGTTCGGTCTTCCCTTCCTCGATGAGCTGGCCGATGAGTTTGCCTGCGGGAGGTCCCCACTCCGGTTCTGCAAGTTTTTCGATTAACGTCGAATTGATTACCGCTTCAGCGTCTGCGGGATCCAGCGCGGTGATGATCTTTCCGGTGAGTCGCCCGATCTCCCTGGACACGGTCTCGGCGTTGTCTGGCTCCGACAACCAACGTCCGAGCCTGTTGGGGATCCCGGCCGCGCGTACCTTGGCGGTGATGAGCTCCGCGTTGAGAAAGTTTTCCCCAACGAAACCACCGAGAGACTCACCGATCTGGTCCTTCTTGTTGCGGACGATGGCGGTGTGGGGGATGGGCAATCCGAGGGGCCGACGGAATAATGCGGTAACTGCGAACCAGTCAGCAAGACCGCCGATCATCCCCGCTTCGCTCGCAGCCCGGACGAAACCCACCCAGGGGTCGACTCCACCGGGCCGGGTCTCCAACCATCTGCAGAACAGGAAGATCGCAGCGGCGATGATGAGGAGACCGGTGGCAAAAGCCTTGTAGCGCCGCAACTGTCGACGCCGTTCAGCCTCTACCTCGGGAGAAGGCCCTGGGACGGCCAGGGGTTCTGCATCCCTGTGCGTGGTGAATTCATGTGTGCCCATCGCACCATTATGACGGTTACCCTCCGATTTACGGGTATCGCCGCAGTCAGAACTGGCTCTGCGCGACAGCGCTCCGCCACGGAGGTTCAGCATCCCACAGTTCAATGGCACGTGGAATGAGACTGAGTGCGACAAGAACGGTGAACACGGTGATCAGAATCCAGAGAATCTTGCGTTGCATTCCGATGATTCTACCGATCCCAACAACGAAAAGACCCCACAGCTTCCCGAATTGGGCCTGCTGAGGGGTCAGTGCATGTGCCGCTTCTAGGGTTCAGTGCCGACCGGTGCGTGCGGCGTACTCGCGGTAGTAGCGGCGCCCGTGATGGATGAGCCAGAAGCCACCCACGAGGAACGCTGCCGCGATGATGGAACCGATGATGGCTACGGTTCCCCAATGCGGCTGGCTTCCTACGGACCATGAGCCGAGGCCGTAGACCAGGCCACCGAACCCAGCGAGGGACGCCAGAATCAACCCCATCCCGGCCCACGTGGACAAGCGAAGAAGTGAGGAGTGCTGTGCGTCGAGGCTGGAGGGATGGTAACCCTCGACGTAGTGTGGCTCACCCTCGAACAGTGGGAACGACTGCTCGGATTTCACCGGATTAGCGGACATAGCGGTTGCTGCCTTTCGTCATCGTACCGTCGGCCCGGATTCATCGAACGATGACCCTAGGCATCCTTTGCGGTGAAGGCCGCGCGGGCCCTCTCTTTGTTGATGGCCGCGACTGCGGTGAGCGGAATCCCGGCCGGACACACGTCCGCGCATTCACCGAACAGTGAGCACGGCCCGAAGTTGGTCTCAAGCTCATCAACCATATTACGCGCCCGACGACCCCGTTCATTCTTACCCAGGGGCATGAGCGAAAGGTGAACCAGCTTCGCTCCGGTAAATAGGTGTGCAGCCCCGTTGGGGCAGGCTGCAACACAGGCTCCGCAACCGATGCAGGCCGCATGGTCGAGCGCGAGCTCAGCGGTCTGATGGTTCATGTGCAGCGTGTCGGCATCCGGGGCGGTACCGGCATTCACCGATACGTAACCACCCTGCTGCATGACCCGGTCGAGTGCGGAGCGGTCGACAATCATGTCCTTGATCACCGGGTACGCGGCAGAACGCAGGGGTTCCAGCTTGATGGTGTCACCGTCGGAGAAGTTGAACAGCCGCTGCTGACAGGATGGCTTGTTCTGTTCGGGCCCATGTGGACGACCGTTAACCGTCAGACCGCAGGTACCACAGATACCCTCACGACAGTCAGAGGCGAAGGCAAAGGGTTCCTTGCCCGACTCAATCAGTGTTTCGTTGACGTGGTCCAGAAGCTCCAGGATGGACATCTGCTCCACGGCATCGGGAACATCGATGGACTCGTAGTGACCCTCGGTCGTGGGTCCGGCCTGGCGCCAGATCTCGAGATGCAGTTTCATTACTTGTAATTCCTTGTCTGCAGAGGGATCGCTTCGAAGTACAGCGGCTCAGCGTGGCGGATGAACTTATTCTCGCCATTCGGTTCCCAGGCGGAGACGAAGCACCAGTTCAGGTCGTCACGCTCGGCTTCGCCCTCATCGGAAAGGTGGTCATCGCGGAAGTGCGCACCGCAGGACTCGTCACGGTCCAGGGCGTCGACGCACATGAGCTCGCCGAGATCGATGTAGTCGGCGACTCGGTTGGCGTACTCGAGAACCTGATTCATCTCGTCAGCATTACCGGTGATGTTGAGGTCATTCCAGAACTCCTTGCGCAACGCACGGATCTTCTCGATCCCGTCCGCGAGGTCTTTGATGTTCCTGGCCACACCACAGGAGAAGTAGAGGATGTCCCCGAGCTTCCGGTGGAAGAACTCAGGACCGTGGGTGCCCTTGATATTCATGAGCTTGTCCAGCCGCGCCTGTGCACGTTCGACAGCTTCGACGGCGACCGCGTCATCTTCCGCCATACGTTCGGACCCCAGCAGCGGGCCAAGGTAGTTCGGAACGGAGAACGGGAGCGTGAACCATCCGTCAACGGACGCAGAGAGCAGCGAGTTCGCTCCCAGGCGGTTGGCACCGTGGTAGGTCCAGCCTGCTTCGCCACCGGCGAACAGGCCTTCGATGGAGGTCATCATGTTGAAGTCGGTCCACAGCCCCCCCATGGTGAAGTGACAGGTGGGAGCAATCCGCATCGGAGTGACGTAGGGGTCCTCGCCGATGGTCTCCTCGTACATCTGGAAGAGGTTGGAGTAACGCTCGCGGATCGTGTCCTTGCCGAGGCGCTCGATCGAGTCCCGGAAGTCCAGGTACGCGGAGTTGTGCATCGGACCACAACCGAGACCGGCGTTGATCTGCTGTGAGATCGCGCGGGAAGCGACGTCACGGGGAACTAGGTTACCGAATGCCGGGTAGCGCCGCTCAAGGAAGTAATCGCGCTCATCCTCGGGGATCGAGTTCGGGTCGCGGTCGTCCTTCGGTTCCTTCGGAGACCAGATGCGCCCGTCGTTGCGGAGAGACTCCGACATGAGAATCGTCTTGGACTGCCATTCCGAGTTGACCGGCAGGCCGGTCGGGTGGAACTGGATGAAGGACGGGCTGGCCATGTAGGCACCGTGGTCGTATGCACGCATGATGGCGGAGGCGTTCGAGTTCTTCGCCAACGTCGACATGTAGTAGACGTTTCCGTAGCCACCGGTGCAGAGAATCACCGCATGACCAGTATGTGCTGTGATTTCCCCGGTGATGAGGTTACGCATGACCGCGCCGTGACAGCGCTTGGTCCCGTCCGCCTCTTCTTTGACGATGAGGTCGACCATCTCATTGTGCGTGAAGATCTCCACCGAACCGAGGTGGATCTGGCGCTGCAGCGCAGCCGCGGCGGAAAGCTGGAGCTGCTGGCCGGTCTGTCCACGGGTGTAATAGGTGCGTGAAACCTGCACACCGCCGAATGACCGGGTAGCGAGGGTGCCACCGTACTCACGGGCGAAGGGGGCACCGATCGCGTTCATGTGGTCGATGACACGCACGGATTCGTAGGCGAGGCGCCAGCAGTCCGTCTCACGGCAACGGTAGTCGCCACCCTTGACGGTGTCCTTGACGTGGCGGTAAGCGCCGTCGTTGTCGACCTTCTTGCCCCGGGCGGAGTTGACGCCACCCTGGGCGGCAATCGAGTGGGCACGCCGAGGAGCATCATGGTAGGTGAAGGCCTTGACGTCATAGCCAAGCTCACCGAGAGCTGCCGCCGCACCGCCGCCGGAGAGGCCGGTGCCGATGACGATGATGCGGAATTTACGACGGTTCAGCGGTGAGACCAGGTTGTAGTGGTCCTTCTGCCATTCCCAGGCGTCCTTCATCGGGACCCCCTTGGGGGCGTGGTCTTCGAGGATCCGCCCCGGGGTTACGCCCTCGACGCAGGAGAGCGGCTGGACGAAGTCGGGCTTGGTGGCGGTTTCAGAGTGAGTGCTCATAGTGTGATTACCTTCCGTGGCCTAGTGGATCCAGCCGAGGGCGATGGCCAGCGGGATGGAGATGTTGCCCACCATGACGGCAGCAGGTACCAGGTAGGAGACGAACAAGAGGACGGCACGGGTGCGGTGCCCGGTGATCCCCAGGTCACTGACTGCGGTGAACAGTCCGTGGGAGAGGTGCACGAAAAGCACGACCATCGCAGCGATGTAGAAGATCGCCACAGGCCAGCGGCTGAAACTCGCGACCATGTTCGCGTAGACCGCCCCGTGCTCGAAAACCTCTGAGGCGGCGGGCTGGACGCCAAGGGTCAGGTCGAGGATGTGGAAGACGATGAACAGCAGGAGCACCAGACCGGAAACGATCATGGTGCGGGTGGCGAAAGAACTCAGGCCACCCATCAGATTGGTTCGGCGGAACTTACCGCGTGACTGATGTGCGCGTCCGGTCAACGCGAATGCACCGTAGACGTGCAGAATCAGAGCGGTGAGCAGAACGATACGGAAGATCCAGAGCACGCCTTCACGGGGAACGAGCGGTTCACCGACGGTTCGGAGAAACTCCCCGTAGACGTCGATCGCCGGCTCACCGTCATGGGCGGGCAGGAAGATCTTCAGGTTTCCGATCATGTGGATGAGAACAAAGCCGCCAAAGATGAGTCCGGTCACGGCCATCGTCAGCTTCAGCGCCCAGCTCGGAACCTTCGGCCGCTCACGCAGCGGTTTCTCAGTAATTTTGCCGTGACGGATTGCGTCACGGTCCATATCTTTAATAGTCATGGCACCTCCAGTGTTGACCTAACCTTACGGCGCGTTAATCCCGCCAAACCAGCCGTTAATGAACCCGGTGATGTAGCTCACACGCCTCAACCCTGCCGCTTTAATGAACTTTAGGGTAGCGTTACCTCTTTTTGACATTCCCTCATGACCAATCCAGCGTCCCCACCAGCCGAAACAGTGGCATATTTAGAGAAATATCTCAGGATGTGATCTCTGACACGTGATAAGGGTTTGTCGTGTCACGCCTACCCCATTCGGGATCAATCTTTAGTTGAATCTACCCCCGCACCACTCGCAGTACCGCAATTAAGCCCCCCAATCACCCCCCGCGGGACCACGCAACCTCACCAGAACAACCATCTAGCCACACCTGCAGAGCCAAGCCACCCAAGATGCCACCGATGGCAGACACCCAGGGGCAGTCAAGTAACCGGCGACAATCGCCCACACCGCCAGCAGTGGACAGAAGCAATGCAGGCCACGCCCTCATCCCCCCGACAGAGATCACCACCCCTCGCACCAGCGGCGGACAACTCCCCCCGTTTCACAGACATCCGCAAAGCTCCGCCGCCCGAGATTTTCCATCTCCCCCAGTTCGAGGGGTATTGCAGATATGTGCATTCCACGAGCAAACACCTGCAAAGGGAATACGCCCTCACTTAGACTACGGTCCATGAGTAAGACGTATGTGGGCTCCCGATTGCGGCAACTTCGACGCGAACGCGACCTCAGCCAAGCTTCCCTGGCTGCAACGCTGGGCCTTTCGGCGTCTTACGTCAACCAGATCGAACACGATGTGCGCCCGCTCACAGTCCCGGTCCTTCTCCGGATCACGGAGGCATTCGGTGTGGACGCCACATTCTTCTCCCGAGACGACGATTCGCGTCTTCTCGCGGAAGTACAAGATGTGGTCCTCGACCGGGAGATCTGCCCGGATCCAGTGGAACTCCAGGAACTCTCCGAGTTGGTGTACAACCATCCCTCACTCGCGAGAGCGATGGTGGACATGCACCGCCGCTACCGAAACGTCAGGGACAAACTCTCCCTGGCCACCGACGCACGCCACTTCCCGCCGCAACCGGAAATCGGTCTCCGCGCCGTCGACAACCCACTCGGAATGCCACACGAAGAGGTCCGGGACTTCTTCTACTCACGCCAGAACTATCTCGATGAACTGGATACCTCGGCAGAGATTCTCTCCGTCAAGGTCAATCCGGATCCCACCGATCCGAGCGAGACGGAGGCATCGATCACCCGGAGGCTCTCCCGGCACGGAATCTCAGTACGGAAGGGGACAGGGCAGAAGGGTACCCTGCACCGGTTCGACCCTGAGAAGGGCGTGATATTCCTCTCCCCTCGATTGACCAGCGGCCAACGTTCCTTCCGGATGGCGGCCGAGCTGGCGCACCTCGAGGCACCCGACCTCGTCTCCGAAGCAGTCGACGGTGGACACTTCACCTCGGAAGAATCCAGAATCCTCGCCATCCGGGGCGTCGGGAGCTACTACGCGGCCGCACTGCTCATGCCGTACCAACGTTTCCACGCAGAAGCCGAACACTCCAGATACGATATCGAGTATCTCAGCCAATTATTCAGTACCGGGTACGAGACCATCTGCCACCGACTGTCCACGCTCCAGAGACCGCAGATGAGGGGGATCCCCTTCACCTTTGTCCGCGTGGACCGTGCGGGCAACATGAGCAAACGGCAGTCTGCGACGGGTTTCCACTTCACGCATTCCGGCGGGACCTGCCCCCTCTGGAACGTCTACGAGACCTTCACCAATCCGGGCACGATCATGCGTCAGCTCGCACAGATGCCCGATGGCAGGACCTACCTGTGGATCGCGCGTACCGTGCACCACCACCGCAGTCGCTTCGCAGAACCGGGGAAACTCTTCGCTATCGGGCTCGGATGCGAAGCCCGCCACGCGGAACGGACGGTCTACGCGGAAGGACTCGACTTGAGGAATCTCAACGCCGCCACTCCGATCGGCGCAGGATGCCGTGTGTGCTCCAGAACCGACTGTGCACAGCGCGCATTCCCACCTGTGCACCGACCACTGAAAATCGACGCACACACCTCGACCGTCGCCCCCTACTGATCCCGTCCCGGATACGTGGGGAACGACACGGGCACGGATTCGAATCACGGCAAAGACAAGGGCCGTACCGGTTTACCGGTACGGCCCTGGAACAGTGTCGATCAGAGGTTGATCATGTGTCCGGAGATGCCCTCGACAGCTTCCTTCATCGCTTCGGAGAGCGTCGGGTGGGTATGCACGTTTCGCCCGACCTCTTCAGCGGTGAGATCGAAGCGCTGAGCCAGGGTCAACTCGGGCAGCAGCTCGGACACGTTGGATCCGACCATGTGCGCACCGATCAGTTCACCGAACTCGGCGTCGGCGACGACCTTGACGAAACCGGCCGGTTCGCCTAGCCCCTGCGCCTTACCATTCGCGGAGAACGGGAACGTGGCGGTCTTGATCTCCCAACCGCGCTCATCAGCCAGCTCACGGGCTCGTTCCTCGGTGTATCCAAAGGAAGCCACCTGCGGGTTACAGAACGTGGCACGCGGCATCATCATGTAATCGCCCAGCTCCATCGTCTCGGCACCCGCGATCGTCTCGGCAGCGACAACCCCCTGCGCCTCTGCGACATGTGCGAGTTGAAGCTTCGCGGTGACATCACCGATGGCATAAATGTGCTTGACGTTGGTGCGCATGCGCTCGTCAATATCGATGGCGCCACGCTCAGTGAGCTTCACGCCCGCCTTGTCCAGACCGAATCCCCCAACCCGGGGAGCGAAGCCGATGGAGACCATAACCCGGTCGACGGTGAGGGTGTCGGATTTCTTGCCGTCCTTCGACTCGACGTCAACCTCGACGCTGTCGCCGTTGTCTCGGACCGCGGTGGTCTTGTGTCCCGTCAGGATCTTCACACCGAGCTTCTTGTACTCCTTGGTGATCGCCTTGGAAACATCCGCGTCCTCGTTGGGCAGTACCCGGTCCATGAACTCAACTATGGTGACGTCAACACCATAGTTGGAGAGCACGTAGGCGAACTCCATACCGATGGCACCCGCCCCGACGATGACCATGGATTCAGGCAAATCCTTGTCGAGGATCTGCTCCTCGTAGGAGACGATGTTGCCGCCGATTTCGATCCCGGGCAACGAACGCACGACTGAGCCGGTGGCGATGATGCAGTTGTCGAAGGTGACCTTCTTTCCCGCATCGTCACCGTCCGTAACCTCAATGGTGTGATCATCAACGAAAGAGCCCAGTCCGTTGATCTCATCTATCTTGTTTTTCTTCATCAGATAGTGGACACCCTTGACGATGCCTGCGGACACCTTCCGCGACCGGTCATGCGCCACGCCGAAATCAAAGGAGACGTCACCGGAAATGCCGAAGAGCTTCGCCTCATGATTAAAGGTGTGGGCCACCTCCGCATTCTTCAGCAATGCCTTCGACGGAATGCAGCCCACGTTCAGGCACACTCCACCCCAGTACTGCTTCTCGATGACGGCAACCTTCTTGCCGAGCTGGGAAGCACGGATGGCGGACACGTAGCCACCGGGACCCGCGCCGAGTACAACAACGTCATAATGTTCAGTCACACGCACAAGGATACGTGTCCGTGCAAGGAATGTCGTGCAAATGCCCCACCAATTCGCGGGCAGCACCCGACAGTCACCCTACGGCGGAACCCGGCCCCACCCCACAGACACCGGAAGTACCGCCCACCCGCACGGAGCCCAAGCTGAAACGAGGGGTCCACCGTACACCTGGGTGCGTGGTGGACCCCTCGTTCTGTCCCCCGGAAATCAACGCTCACGCGAAGCCCGGGAACACTGGGTACTGATCTCAGAAACGCCCTACTCCGTGAGAGAGTGCACTGGTCACGGAGGAACCCGCATGAGCGATGACCCCGAGGAAATTGTTGATCATGAGAATGATGGGTTCGAGTGCCTGCATCAGATTATTCTGCCTTTTCAGTCGAAGGGTGTCGGCTCCGGGCATGGAACCGGGGAAGTACCGGAGTACCACTGTCCGGTGTATACGGACGAGGTGTCTACGACGTTACGCCCGACGGGGCATCGACCCGCCCAGCTATGCGCGATGGACACGGGACATCCGCCACAAAGGCGGAACAGCCCGGGCGCCATTGCCCCTTGTGTCACATTAACAACACCAGTAACTTGAAGACACACGCTGAGACGCGGCTCCGCTGTCGTACGATGCGGGTGCCGAGCGTTTCCGGAACACCCCGTCACGCCACCACGTTTCCGCCCCTGCACTGGATTCCCCCACAAAATCCGGGTGGGGCACCGCTCGGACACGGAGTGCTAACGTTTGGGTGACGATCCACGACATACCCGTCAGATCCGGTCAACCGACACCATCCCGAAGTTCGCCCAGGGATGACGGAGACGACGCAGCCGACTGCCCCGCATCCCGGAGCGGGACGCAGCGGCCGGGAAGACATTCCCCGATACAGCGCACGACTACAACAAGGAACATTCATGAGGAATCTCCGACGCATCGCGGCCCCGGTCGCAGCTCTAGCCCTGTCCGCCGCAGCCGTGACGGGTATGACGCTTACCGCCCCCGTTGCACTGGCCTCCGATCTCACCCCGGCACAGGTAGCGGGAGACACCCCCCGCGCCACCGTCACCGAGGGGCCCCGCGATGTCGAGGCTGGAACCGCCTATGATGGCAACACCTCGCTGATCTGGCGTGACAAGATCAGCGAATACGATAACAGTCGGGTCGTCGAGATGTGGGCTCACTCTCCCTCGATGAACCGGGACATTCCGCTCGTCGTTATCAAGGCCGATCCGACTGCAGGTCCCCGCCCGGTCATCTACCTTCTCAACGGCGGCGACGGCGGCGAGGGTCGAGCGAACTGGATCATGCAGACCGATGTGATCGACTACTACCTGACGAAAAACGTCAACGTCGTCATCCCGATGCAGGGCAAGTTCTCCTACTACACCGACTGGGTCGAGGACGTCCCCGCGCTCGGCGGCAAGCAGACCTGGGAGACGTTCCTGACGAAGGAACTTCCCGGACCCCTCGAAACGAAATTGGGGGCAACCAACAGGCGCGCGATCGCCGGTATGTCGATGTCGGCCACCTCCTCGCTCCTCCTGGCCCAGCACAATCCCGGTTTCTACGACGCCGTCGGTTCTTTCTCCGGCTGCGCCGAAACCTCCCGTGGACTCGCCCCCGAGTACATCCGGCTCACTCTCAACCGGGGCGGGGCCACGCCGGAACAGATGTGGGGCCCACTCGGTACCCCGAACTGGCACTACAACGACGCCCTCATCAACGCCGACAAGCTCCGCGGCACCGAGGTCTACGTCTCCAACGCCTCCGGTTACGCCGGTACCGAGGATCTCTGGACCTCCCCGTGGACGGGTGGCGAGCCGCTCAACGTCTTCATCCATGTCGTCAACGGGGGCATCATTGAGGGTGCCACCAACATGTGCACTCACGACCTGAAGGTGAAGATGGATTCTCAGGGAGTTCCCGGAAACTTCAACTTCCGTCCGACCGGAACCCACTCGTGGGGTTACTGGCAGCAGGATCTCCGTGACTCCTGGCCCGTCTTTGCCCGAGCCTTCGGCCTCGACGAATAGAAACCCATCCGGCCATCAGTTCCCCGATGGCCGGACGTTTCATTTTCCGGTGTCCTCCACCGGACCCGCACATTTCTTCCATCCCGACGACCGATTGGCTCCACCGTGAACCTTCACCACCGCATCTCTTCCCCCGTCACAGCCACCGCTCTCGCTGTGTCCCTTCTGGTCACCCCTGCATCCGTGGTTCTCACCGCACCCGTCGCAGCGGCCGCTGAACTAACTCCCGAGGATGTCAACGACGGACTCCCTCCCGCCCAGATCACCCAGGGGCCCCTCGACATCGGCGAACCCGGTACCGCCTACGACGGAAACAAAGCCCTCGCCTGGCGCGAGCTGGTCCAGGCGTACAACAGGGAATACAAGGGCCGCGTCGCGGAATGGTGGGCGTACTCTCCGTCGATGGACCGTCAGGTTCCGTTCGTCATCGTCAAAGCCGATGAGTCCGCCGGGCCGCGTCCGATCATCTACCTCCTCAACGGTGGAGACGGAGGCGAAGGGCGCGCGAACTGGGTCATGCAGTCCGATGCCCTCAAGTTCTATCTGGACAAGAACGTCAACGTGGCCATCCCAATGCAGGGCAAGTTCTCGTACTACACCGACTGGGTGGAGGACGTTGAGAGCCTGGGTGGAAAGCAGACCTGGGAGACATTCCTGACCAAGGAACTTCCGGGCCCCCTGGAAACCGCACTGAACACCTCCGGCAAGCGCGCAATCGTCGGGATGTCGATGACGGCGACGTCCTCGCTGCTGCTCGCGGAGCACAATCAGGGCTTCTATGACGCAGTCGGGTCGTTCTCCGGCTGCGCCGAAACCTCGAACGGGTTCGGGCCGACATTCATTGATGTGACGCTCGGTAGGGGCGGTGCCACCAAGGAACAGATGTGGGGCCCGCTCGGTTCCAAACTGTGGACGTACAACGATGCTCTCATCAATGCAGCGGCGCTCAAGGGCACCGCGATCTACGTGTCCAATGCCTCCGGTCTCGCCGGACAGAGTGACCTGTGGAGTGCCGGGCGTGGTTCCTCCACAGTCGCAACCCTGGTGATCGAAGGCGGCCTGATCGAGGCTGCCACGAACAAGTGCACCCACGACCTCAAAGCCAAGCTCGATGCCGAGGGTATTCCGGCGGACTTCAACTTCCGCCCAACCGGCACCCACTCCTGGCCGTACTGGCAGCAGGATCTCCGTGGTTCCTGGGTGACGTTCTCCAAGGCCTTCGGCCTGGACAACGAGATCACCGATGCCGATAGGCGTGCCGCGAATGCGGAAGTCATGACACCCGCAGATGTCGAGAAGGCCGTTGACCCCGGCACCATCGACGTCAACAAGATCATCGAGGAGCTCCGCAACCCCGCTCCCCTCGAGATCACCGATCTACCCGGTGCCAGCCCTGCCGCAGGCTAGGCCCCGACGTTCCACGAAGCCCGTCGTTCCCTTCCGGACGGCGGGTTTCCTGCTCCCGTCGGCCGGTACGATGACGAGCATGACCCAGACCACCGACCCGGCAGACTTCGGCGCCCCGGCCTCCCTTCACCCGGAGCTGGAACCGATCCATTCCCCCACAGCTCTCGCCTGGGCTGCGGAGCACACCGACGACACCGTGGCGCTTCTCGACGCTCCGGATGCCACGGTGGATCGCGCCGCACTGGAGTCCCGCATCCGTGGGGTCCTGGATACTAACGACCGGATCGCGTTTCCGAGTCGGCGTGGCGGGCACGTGTACAACTTCTGGCGGGACGCGGAGCACACCCGTGGCCTGTGGCGACGGACGCGACTGGAGGACTATCGTGCTGGGTCTCCGGTGTGGGAGATCCTCCTGGACCTCGACTCCCTGGCCGATGCCGAGGATGAGAACTGGGTGTGGCGGGGTGCCCACGTCCGTTCCCCTGATCACGACCGGGCTCTGGTGCGACTGTCCCGAGGCGGGGCGGATGCGGTGGTTATCCGCGAGTTCGACCTCAACACAATGGATTTCGTCACGGATCATCCGTTCACCGTTCCGGAAGCGAAAACGACGGTGAGCTGGATCGACCGGGACACCATCTTCCTCGGAACCAACACGGGCGCGGGTTCTCTCACCGAGTCCGGTTATCCCTCCCGGGTGCTGCGGTGGCGGCGTGGTGTCCCGCTCTCCGAAGCAGAACTGTATTTCGCTGGACCGGAGTCGGACATCACCACGACAGGGTGGGCGGACACGACACCGGGACATGAACGCCTGTTCGTGCGCCGCACACTCGATTTCTACCGGCAGCGGACCTTCGTGGAAACGGATGCCGGGCTCCAGATCATCGAGGTACCAGAGGACTGTGCGGTGTCGGTGCACCGGGGGAAACTCTTCGTGTGCCCCCGCACGGGGTTCGGCGGTGTTCCGGACGGTGGCCTGGGGGTCACGGACCTGGATGCCTACCTCGGTGGGGATCACACGCTGGATTGTGTGTTCACCCCGTCACCGTCGAGTGCCCTGGAAGGGTTATCGGTGACCCGTAACCACCTCATCCTGACGGTGAGTGACACGGTGGCGACGATTCTGTTCTCCGCGCCGCTGGGCGATCCGGCATCTGGGCTCACGAAGCTGGAGGTACCTGACCTGGCGACGGTCAGCGTGGTGGACACCGCGCCGCTGGATGACGATCAGGTCTGGCTGGCGGCCCGGTCCTTCACGGAGCCTGTAAAACTGCTGTGTGGTGATCTCTCGGATGGCCCCGGATCGTTGGAGTTGCACACGGTATATCGCGCACCGGAGGCGTTCGACGCCGACGGTCTCAGTACCCGGCAGCACCATGCCCGGTCCGCCGACGGCACGCTGATCCCCTACTTCATCACGGGACGTTTCGCCGACGGCGCGGACGGGAGCGACATTCAACCACGCCCGTGCCTGGTCTACGCCTATGGCGGTTTCGAGGTGTCTCTCCTACCCGATTATCTCGGTTCGACGGGGGTCGGCTGGTTGGAGCGGGACCGGTTGTTCGTGCAGGCGAATCTGCGCGGTGGCGGGGAGTTCGGCCCCGCCTGGCACAGTGGCGCGACGGGCATCAACCGGCTGCGGGTCCACGAGGATCACGAGGCCGTGCTGATGGATCTGGTCGAGCGCGGCTACACCACCCCGGAGCAGCTAGCCGTGTGGGGCGGTTCCAACGGTGGTCTGGTGACGGCGGTGGCCCTGACCCGGTATCCGGAACGCTTCGGGGCAGCAGTGGTGCAGGTACCACTCACGGACATGCTCCGCTATCACCGCATGTCGGCCGGCGCGAGTTGGACCGCCGAGTACGGGGACCCGGATGATCCGGAGTTCCGCGAGGTGCTGAAGCAGTATTCCCCACTGCACAATGTCACGCCACGGGCACAGCGGCCCTACCCACCGGCGTTGGTCACAACGTCGACACGCGATGACCGCGTGCACCCCGCCCATGCGCGACTGTTCGCAGCGGCACTCACGGATGCGGGGCAGCCCGTGGACTACTACGAGAACACCGAGGGCGGGCACGGCGGTGCGGCAGACAGTGCCCAGCGGGCCCGATTGTCGTCGGTGATCTTCGCCTGGCTGGATCGTCAGGTCGGACACGTGTCTCCCGGCGCGGTATCATCCGCTCACGATGACTAGCCAACGCCTGCGCAATTCCCCGATCCCGGGGACCCGCGATTCCTACACCGGGGTCGACTTCAATCTGGGGTTCCACATCCGGCATTACCGTCTTGACCTGGACTATCGGGTCGAATCGAACCGTCTCGCGGGTTCCGCGACGCTGGAGATGGTGAACTATCTGCCGCTGAAACAACTGACCCTCGATCTGGGGCCGTCACTGAAGGTGGCCAAGATCACCACGAGTGGATCGGGCGCGGTGCGCGTCAAGGTGGCCCGCTGGCGGCACGCTCGTGGCAAGCTGCTGCTGACCTTCGACTCGGAGATCCCGGTGGACAGTGAATTCACACTGTCGATCACGTATTCCGGTTCGCCACGCCCGGTGCGCAGCCCCTGGGGGACGCTCGGCTGGGAGGAGCTGGAGAACGGTTCCCTGGTGGCGTCGCAGCCGTGTGGCGCGCCAAGCTGGTTCCCCTGTGATGACACCCCGGACGAGAAGGCCCGCTACGACATCATCGTCTCAGCGGACAATCCCTACGTGGTGGTGTGCAACGGGGAGCTCGTGGAGCGGCGCCGGGCGGGGTCACGGACGTCGTGGCACTACCGGACGGAGCACGTGATGGCGACCTACCTGGCGACCGTCCAGGTCGGTCAGTACACGGAGTTCGATGCCGCCGACTTCGATCCTCGCTTGTCGACGCCCGCCCCTTCCGCAGCTCCTGCGCCCGTTCCGGTGTCCGTGTTCCTTCCCGCAGGGACCGCTCCGGCGGCGCGGGTCGAGTTCGCGGATCAGGTCGAGATGATGCGCCTGTACATCCGATTATTCGGCCCGTACCCGTTCGCCAGTTACCGGGTCGTGGTGACCGAGGATGACCTCGAGATTCCACTGGAGGCCCAGGGCCTGAGCATCTTCGGTTCAAATCATGTCGACGGCCGGAAGGAACAGGAGCGACTCATCGCGCATGAGTTGTCGCACCAGTGGTTCGGTAATTCCCTGGGTCTGGCGCAGTGGAACGACATCTGGCTGAACGAGGGCTTCGCGTGCTACGCGGAGTGGCTGTGGTTCGAGCATTCGACCGGGGTGCCCGCTGCGGAGCCGGCCCGTCGGCATTACCGGGTGTTGACCCGGCTGCCGAAGGATCTTTTGCTCGCTGACCCGGGTCCGACGCTGATGTTCGATGACCGGGTGTACAAGCGTGGGGCGCTAGTCGTGCACGCCCTGCGGTGTCTGATCGACGATGACGCCGTCTTCTTCGCCGCGATCCGCCGGTACACGGCGGCGAACCGGCATTCTGTGGTGGAACCGATCGATCTACGGACGGTGATGTCGGCCGCCTGCACGGAGGTCGGGGTGCCCGTCGACACGCTGACTGGGTTGTGGAATTCGTGGTTACATAACGTGGCACTGCCACCATTCCCGGAGCCGCGGTCCCGGACCCGGAGCGCGGGCTGATGCGCGCGCTGAGCCTGGCGACGGTGTTCGCCGCGGCCAGTGGCTTCATCATCCTGACCGTCGCATCCTGGGCACTGGGAGTGCAGCGTTTCGGTCAGTTTATGGCGTTCTGGAGCCTGTTCTTCGCGCTCGCCGGGGTCGTTGACGGTCTGATGCAGGAAACGACCCGGGCGGTCGCCGGTGCCCGGACCGACGAGGGAGTACCGTCACGGGGTGCCCGCCCGTTCCGGGTTGCCGGGATGGTGGGAATCATCGTTGCACTCGTCCTCGTCACTGCAGGCCCGTTGTGGGCACCCCGGCTTCTGGTCGAGGATCACGGACTGGCGGTGGTGCTGCTGGCCGTCGGCCTGGTCAGCTACACCTATCAGGCAGTGTTATCGGGTGTGTTGTCCGGATGTGGCCTGTGGGCGCAGTACGCCTGGCTGATGGCGGTGGATTCGGGGGTTCGGCTCGTCCTCGTGCTGGTCGCCTGGCCACTGGGCTGGGGCCTGCCGGTATTCCTCGTGGTCACCGTGCTCGGGGCAGCGACGTGGCTGGTCATTCTGGGGATGTCTGCCGATGCGCGGGCTGCAGTGCGTTCAGACGCAGACGTGCGTACCGGGCGGTTCGTCCGTAATGCTGTCTCGGCAATGCTCGCCACTGGGGCAACGGCGCTGCTCATCGTGGGGTTTCCGACCTTCGTCAAGGCCGTCGCCGGGGATTCCGTGGACGCGGGCCTGGACACCACGGTCGATGGAATCATGCTCGCGGTGATGCTCACCCGAGCCCCCATCCTCGTACCGTTGCAACGGTTCCAGTCAGCCCTGATCGTGCATTTCGTGGAGAACTCCGCTGATCTGCTCGGTGCGCTGCGTAAGCCGTTGAGTGCGGTGTTCGGTGTCGGGGTGCTCGGTGCAGTGGCTGCCTGGCTGCTCGGCCCGTGGATCATGGGGGTGTTCTTCAGCGCCGGGTTCGTCGTGCCGGGTCCGGTCCTCGCCGCGCTCACGTTCGGCGCTGCCTGCACGGGGGTGCTCATGATCACCGGGACCGCGACGCTCGCGGTCAACCGGCACAACCGATATGTGGCGGGATGGGTGACCGGAAGCATGGTCGCCTTCGGTGTCTTCCTGGCCCCGTTCCCCCTGGCGATGAATGTCTGTCTCGCACTGGTCATCGGTCCTGTCGCCGGTGCCCTGGTGCACGTCACGGGCCTGCGTCAGGGTGCCGCGCCACTGGTACGCTGACCACATGCCGACGCTCACCGCCCTCGTCACCGTCTACCACGGAAACAACCCGGACCATCTGAGGCAGGCCCTCGATTCGGTGGCGGGACAGACCCGCCCGGCGGAGGAGATCCTCATCGTCCGGGACGGTCCCGTCCCGGACGACGTCGCAACGGTGGTGGCGGATTTCCTCGCGGAGAATCCGTCCGCCCGGCAACTTGAGTTGCCGGTGAACCGGGGGCTGGGTCCGGCGTCCCAGTCCGCGCTGGATGAGATCGACACGGACTACTTCGCTCGCCTCGATGCGGACGACATCGCGGAACCTGAGCGGTTCGCCGTACAACTCACTTACCTCGCGGAGCACCCGGAGATCGATGTACTGGGTACCGCGATGTCCGAGTTCACCGATGATGATCCGGACACGATCACCGGGGTACGCACCCTGCCGGAGGATCACGACGCAATCGCCCGGTACGCACGCATCAACACACCTGTCAACCATCCGAGTGTGATGCTGCGGACCAGTGCCGTCCGCCGGGCGGGGGGTTACCGGGACGTCCACTTCATGGAGGACTACGACCTGTGGGCGCGGATGCTCACCGGAGGGGCGCGTTTCCACAACCTTCCTGAGCCATTGACCAGGTTTCGGACGGGTGATGAGATGTTCGCCCGACGCACAGGACGGGGAATGTTCACCGCCGAGCGCCAGATGCAGCGCAACCTCGTCGATTATGGCCTGGTGGGGCGTGGGCGAGCGGTACTCAATCTCGGGGTGCGGACCCTCTACCGCGCATTACCGCCACGACTGCTGAAATCGGTGTACCGGACGCTCTTCCACAGAGGAGACTGAGCGGACGCCGCGAGCGGGGGCATTCCCCCTGCATCTCTTCTCCCCCGTGCACCGGCGCTCACCTGTACCTCTCCCACCGTCGGCTAGCATGTTCACCATCATGGAATCTCCCGACACAGTTTCACCGGATACCGCAGGCGTCGGCGGTGCCACGACCCCGGATTACCGGGACACCTGGCTCGTCATGCCCTGCTACAACGAAGCAACCGTCATCGGGGATGTCATCCGCGCCGCCCGCGAGACGTTCCCCAACATCGTCGCGATCAACGACGGCTCCGCCGATGATTCCGACATCGCCATCCACGCCGCCGGTGCACACCTGATCAATCATCCGGTGAATCTCGGCCAGGGTGCAGCGATCCAGACGGGTGTCGAATATGCCCGAGCTCAGCCCGGCTCCCGCTACTTCGTCACCTTCGACGCCGACGGGCAGCACCAGGTGAAGGATGTCGTGGCCATGCTCCAACGGCTGCGCACCGAGCCGTTGGACATCGTCGTCGGTACTCGCTTCGGCAGGCCACGCAGCGAGGGGGATCAGGTTCCGCTGCTCAAACGCGTCGTCCTGCGAACGGTGGTGATGCTGTCCCCCCGGGCGAAGCGGATGGGACTCACCGACGCCCACAACGGATTGCGCGTATTCAACCGTCGGGTTGCCGAGGAATTGAACATCCGGATGAACGGAATGAGCCACGCCAGCGAGTTCGTCACCCAGATCGATGAACGCGGTTGGCGTGTCGCCGAACAGCCCGTGGACATCCTCTACACCGAATATTCGATGAGTAAGGGCCAGTCGCTGATCAACGGTGTCAACATCCTGGCCGACGGACTGCTCGCCAGGAGGCTCCCGTGATCACCGGACAACTGCTCATCCAGATCCTGCTCCTCGTCTGCACGACCGCACTCGTCGTGTACTTCTTGTCCAACCGGCGAAAGGCCCGTGCCAAGGCTGGGGTGAAGATCGGGTTCATCCTGTTCATTTTCGCAGCGATCTGGGCGGTCCTCCGCCCGGATGATCTGACGGTGGTGGCGAACTGGGTCGGTGTGGACCGGGGCACGGATCTGCTGCTCTATGCGCTGACCGTGGCTTTCATGTTCACCACCTTGAGCGCGTGGGTGCGGTTCCGTGAACAGGACCTGCGCTACGCACGTCTCGCGCGGGCCATCGCCCTGCGCAATGCCGTCCGCCCGGAGGACGAGTATCCGTCCGTGTAGCGGATCAGACCGATTGGTTTTCTCCACCGATCGTGGACAATGAGACACTGACCGATTCATCACACCAAGCCCCTCAGAGAAGGAGCCCCTCGTGTCCGACGAGAATGCGGAGACCACCGCAACAGAAAACACCTCCGTCCCCGCATCCGCCGAAACCACAACGAATCAAATCCCCCCGATGCTGTGGGCCTTCACCGCACTTCTCGTCATCATCGCGGGTCTGGTCGGCTACGTCATCGGAGACCGCACAGCAGATCATCCCACCACATCCGCCACAATCGGCACGACCGCAGCCCCGGAGAACAACACCGGGGCCACAACAGGTTCCTCGCCGTCCTACGATGACGTCGTCAATGCGGTCAAAGCTGGTGCAGACGGGACGCGCGGTAGCGGACCGAAGAAGCTGTCCGACGGCAGCTACGATGCCCTGTTCTGGGGTCCGCGGGGTCCGCTGCAGGCCCAATCGGACATCCTCAACATCCACCGCCGCAACGTCCACGATCCCTTCGCCATCGGCGCGATCGACGCCCCCGTCGTCATCTCCGAGTTCTCCGACTTCGAGTGCCCGTTCTGCTCACTGTTCGCCAATAACACGGAACCGACGATCCTGAGCAAATACGTCGACACCGGTCTGGTGCGCATGGAATGGAATGATCTTCCGATCAACGGCCCCAACGCCGAAGCCGCGGCGCGGGCCGGACGGGCCGCCGCAGAGCAGGGCAAGTTCATCGAATTCAAGCACGCTCTCTACACCTCCTCGAAGGACACGTCCGGCCACCCAAACTACGGGATCGAAGATTTCATCCGCTTCGCCAAAGAAGCCGGGGTACCGGACATGGAGAAGTTCCGTGCGGACGCGACCAGCGACAAATACGACGAAGCAATCGCCAACGCCCGTGCCTACGCCAGCGGTATCGGTGTGAGCGGAACCCCCGGTTTCGTGATCGGAGAGACCTTCATCGGTGGCGCACAACCCCTTGAGGTGTTCGAGGAGGTCATCAATACAGAGCTCCAACGCGTGGCCGACGGGGAGAACGCGGTTCCTGATGCCGACACCCGTTCCTCGGCTGAATTGACAGCACAGGAGGCCCGTTAACAGTGCTGTCGATCGGCATAGTCGGGGCGTTCCTCGGCGGGGCACTCTCCATCCTGAGCCCCTGCTCGGCGCTCCTTCTCCCCGCATTCTTCGCCTACGCGTTCAACTCGAAACGCCAGCTCGTGGCACGGACCGCCGTGTTCTTCGCAGGACTCGCCGCAGTACTCGTCCCGGTCGGCGCGGGAATCGGTGGATTCAGTTCCCTGTTCACCCAGCACCGGGACACCGTCATCGCCGTGGCTGGTTGGGTGATGATCGCCTTCGGTTTCTGGTCCCTCCTGGGCCTGGGATTCCGCATCCCGGGCCTCTCCACCATGAACAACCGGATCCGCGGTACCGGGTGGCTGCCCGTGTTCGCGCTCGGGGCGGTCTACGGTTTCGCGGGATTCTGCGCAGGACCTCTCCTCGGTGCGGTTCTCGCCACCTCCGCGCTCGGCGGGTCCGCCGTCTACGGCGCGCTCGTCATGGCCTGCTACGCCCTCGGCATGACCGTCCCACTGTTTCTTCTGGCTCTCCTGTGGGACCGCTTCGACCTCGGCCGGGCCTCTTGGCTCCGGGGCCGGGAGATACACATCGGCCCGATCCATACGAACACACTCAGCATCGCCGCCGGCTTTCTGTTCATCGGTATAGGTGCCCTCTTCCTCACCAGCCACGGAACCTCCGCTCTACCGACCCTGCTGGACACCGAAACCCAGTTCCGGCTACAGAACCGGGTTGCGCAGTTCGCGGCCGGTATCGACAACGTCGTCGCCCTGATCGTCGTCCTCAGCATCATCGCCGTGGGAATCGGTGTGAAGCTCCTGCGGCGCCGCTAGGCTAGCGCCACCGGGGGATACCACCATCAGAACCGGCGCCCCGTCACGCTCACCACGGCCAGCACGATCATGGCCACCACCGCCCCGAAACCGAGCATCAGCGGGTAGCTGAACCAGTCACTGAGTCTGGTCAGCAGAGCCGGGAACGCCATCCCGGTGTAGGTGAAGCAGTAGAAGATACCGGTCAGGGCACCGAGCTCGTTCGGGGCTGCCATCCGCTGCACCTCCGACAGGCCCGTGTAAACGCACAGCCCGTAGGAGAGACCGAGGAATACGCACGCCACGAGCATCACCGGCACAGACGGATTGAGCACCACCGCGACAGCACCAACGAATCCCGCGATGGTCGCCACCATCGCAACGACCGGGCCGCGGGGCCCTCCGGTTCCGGCAATCGCAGGTGCCGCCTGCTGGATGGCGAAACCGACTCCCAGGGTCAACAGTGTGATCGCACCGGAGAACGCCAACGGGTGTGCGACGTGGTCCTGCATGCGTGCCGACAGCGTCGCGTAGGCGGTGAACCCGGAGCCGAACACCCAGGGCGCGATGGGTAGAACCACCGCGTAGAACCGGGGGTTCCGCAACGATGGGACCCGCAAGCTATCCAGTACCGACCGGCGCTTCGCGTGGATCGCCGGTTGCCGGGTCTCCGGGATCGTCAGGAGCAGGGGGACCAGAACCAGGGACAGCACCACATGCACACCGAAGGAGAGCTGGCCGGGCCAGGGCAGCCACTGCGCGAGAACACCGGCGACCGCCGGGCCGACGGCGAACCCGGCGGTCAATGCCATCGACGCCCGTTTCGCGCCCGACGAGGGCCGGGCCCCCGGGTCAAACAGCGGCGCGGAGAGTTCCTTCACCCACGAGCCGCCACCCGTCATCGCCATGCCGACTGCGAGCCCGGACAGGAACCGTCCGATGGTCATCCACCCCGCCGTGTGCTCCGCGAGGGCGATAATCACCGAAGCAAGCACCGCGAGGATCGGGGCCGGCAGCATGATCGGGCGTCGCCCGTACCGGTCGGTCAACGGGCCGGTGACCAGCAGCCCCACCGCGACGCCGATGGCGTAGGCGACGAGCATGAGATCGACGAACACCGGGGAGAATTCCCCAGCCTGGCGGTACAGCACGAGCAGTGGCGTGAACTCGTTCCCACCCCAAGCCACCGTGAACATGCTGAGCACCACGGGGAGCCAGGCCCGGCGTTCCCCGGCGACGCGTCTGAACGCGTGCCCCGGTCGGACGTATCCGGGCACGTGCGATTCGGGTCTCTCCTCCACCATGCGGGAGATGTTAGACCTTCGTCCGGCTTTCAGGGGCACGGGGCGCTCGGGCGGGGTCGGCCACGCCGCTCCAGGTACCCCCTGGCCACGACCCATACTTTTAGGTTAGCCTCCACTTATCTTCAATTCAGGGTCGTCACAGCGCAGTTGGGAAAGAGGAGCACACCATGGGTAGACCACAGCTTCGGGCCGGGCGGCGGGCTCTCACCGGGATCGTCACCGTCTCCCTCATCACCGGGGGAATCGGCGTCATCGGTAACGCCACCGCCATGCCTGCCCCGGCACCGGAGTCAACCAGCACCGCGGGCACCGCATCCATCGTCGTCACCGATGCGTTCACGTGGTCCTCCGGTGGCACGGTCCTCCGCACGGAGGTCACAGGTTTTCCGGCTGGGGCGGTGCTCTCCGCGCAGGTCGACGGCACAGCCCAGAAGTGGGACATCGGGGGCGGAAACCTGGTGGACACCGTCACCGCGGAGAACGGCACGTTCAAAGGAACCGTTTACACCTTGAGCACCAGTCGCCTCACCGCGGGACAGGAGCACACCCTGCTCATCAGCGACGGGGACAACAGCGTGACCACGGCTTACCGGTCCCACCCGCGGATCACCGTGCACGACCCCGATTCTGGTTCCGAGACCGCGCCCCGCCCCGGGGCTGCGGTGGCCGTCGAGGTGTTCAACCTCCCGGAAGGCGCCGTCATCGATCACGTCGGCATCGAGGGGCACTCCGCCAACCTCCTGCTCGCACCGGTGACCGTCCCGGAGAACCGACGCGCCCGAACCACGGCGGTGTCCCTTCCCGCGGACCCGGCGATCATAGGTGAGCCGATCACCGTCGGATACACCGTTGACGGTGGGCCTCCGCTGCGTACGAACGGCCCGGTCGTGGCCCCCCTTAACGACACCTACGGCGGAGAGGGGTTCGACGTCACCGTCGGAGAACTCCCCCGCGGTCTCTACCAGTCGGTATATTCCGCACGCCAGGGAGCGCTGTTCGTCACCCGGACTCACTTCGATCGGGAGACCCGCAGTCCCTCCGCGATCATGAAGGTCGATCCGGCGACGATGGAGGTCCTCGACGAAGTTGAGCCCGCTGAACCCGCCGAGGGCGACTACAAGGCGTACAAGGCGTTCGGGATCGGTATCGATGACACCAATGACCTTCTCTGGGTGACGAACACGATGGGCGGCACCGTCGCGGTCTACGACGCCAACGACCTGAGTCTCATCCACCAGTTCCCGGTGGTCGACGGTGGCCACCCACGCAGCGTGGTCGTGGACTCCGCGACCCACCGCGTGTACGTCACCAGTCCGTACAGCCGGGATGATAGTTGGATCACCGTCTACGACGGTTCCGATCCCACCGCTCCCACGAAGATTGGCACGATTCCGCTCCCCGAGGGCTTCACCCGGCCCATGGACGCGGCCTACGACCAGTCCACGCACACCCTCTACACCGTGAGCCTCGACAAACCGGCGGCACTCCGGATCAACGTCGAGGATCCCTCCGATGCGAAGGTGTACCAACTCGACTCGCAGGTGATGCGTCGTGGCTCCGGCGTGGCGCTCGACATCGGACGAGGACACCTCGCGGTGGCGAATCAGGACACCGGAAACGTCCTCATCATCGACCTGGAGTCAGGAGATGTACTGGCAGACATCGCGACCGGCGACAAAGCCGTGGCCGCGGTCTACGAGCCTGTCACCGATCTGTTCTACGTGAGTAACCGTGACGGCGGCACAGTTACCGCGATCGATGCGGACACCCTCATTCCGGTGGCCAACCTCGATGCCGGCGCGAAGCCGAACCACATCTCCTTCGATGGGGACGGCACCATCTACGTCACCAATAAACGCAGTTGGGGAAATGGAGACGTTGGGACCGACCAGTTGCACAGCTACCGGGCGAACCGGCTCGCACAGGTCCGGCTGGCGGGGCTGCGGCAGGCTTTCCACGACATCCGGGACGACCGCGATGCGGCCCGGAATGCACTGGCTGAGACTCACCGGGAACTCGCGACGGTACGTGACCAGCTGGCTGCAGCCGAGAATACGGCCGCGCTGGAGAAAACTCGCGCGGAAGCAGCTGAGGAGGCACTCGCCGAGGCGGCAGCCGAGCATGCGGCCGACACTGCCGAACTCGAACAGCGACTCACCGTCGCGCGGGAGGCACTGGCCGCAGCCGAGGAAAAGGTGACCTCACTCACCGCAACACTGGCCGCAATCGAATCCCGGCTGGCCGCAGCAGAGCAGGCGCACGCCGCCCTCGAGGCCGCACTCACCACGGCCGAGCGGGCGCGCACTGAAGCGGAGAAAACAGCTACAGACGCCACCGCACGGGCAGAGCGGGCCGAAGCAGCACGGATCGAAGCAGAAGCCGCCGCGGAACTCGCGGAGCAGGCCCGTATCAAGGCTGAATCCGCACGTGACGCCGCGCTCGCGGACCGGGATTCCGCACGCGCCGACGGATCAAGCACCGGGGCGTTTACCGGGATCATGGCCGTACTCGCTGTATTAGCCGCGCTCGGGGGACTGCTGCATCAGCTGTTCCTCGGACTCTTCCAGATCCCGAGTAGGTGAGTCCGTAGGCACTGTCCTCAGAAGCGGTGAAAAGTCATCCGATGGATAACAGGTCGCTTTGGCAACTATCACCATGGGGCAATTGGGGGCTGCCGTACGGGTAGGTGACAGGGTGTAGCCACACCACCAGTACAACGGCCGTACTCATGACCGTCCCGAACCCGATAAGCGACAAACAGCCCAGACAGGCCTGACGACACCGACGGCGGTAGGCCCGCTCAATCCAGGCCACCACCCGCGAACCGCAACTACCCGCAGGTGACCCAAGTACACCGGTCGAGGGGCATTGTTCTACAGGAACGCACACAACGATTCCACAACGGCATTGCTCCCGCTCGACCCGACCCGGCCCATGCCATCGCGGGCGAGACCCCCCCCCAGAAACTCCCGGCTGCAAAAAAGTGACTACCTCTACCGCTGTAAACGACGTAGCAGGCGACGTCACCACAGATAACGACATCGTTCCCGAACAGCCAGCCGTGATTTGATCCTCGAGCCGATCGAGCACCCCACGACCCGACCCGGATAGACGTCCCTTGAGCACACAGAGCCAGAACTTGCCCGCAGCGGTCTTGTGCCCGGTGATGTCTGGTCAACCACAGCTCATTCAGCGTGCCCACAGCGAACACGCACCCGGGGTCCGGACTATGCTCGCCGCCTACAGCACAGAGAGCATCGTGCACTGGTGGACCAGGCCTGCAAGCCTGGTTCTCCGCCTAGGCGTCCCGAACACGCTGAACAAACCATCTCTGGCCGCAATCGGCCACGCGGCCTGGTCCGGCATTGCTTCACCGTTGCCGCGAGCCTGGTCTGCGAGGAGCCGATGCCCGAGCCCAGGGGTCGCCTTGGTGGGCGGCGAACAACACACTCGTGCACTACGCCCCCACCACCTCACTCGGGGTTACGAAGCCCACCAGCCACCGGTAGTAGGGCTAGCCGGAGAGTTTGAGCACCGAGACCTCCACCGCCACAGGTAACCCTGCAGCAGCCAACTCACTCACTAGCCGGGAATCTATTCCCGGCGGGTTCGCCTGGGGCAGATGCTCCACCGCCAGATGCTCAACCTCGTTGCCCTACTCGAGCAGCCGGATCTGCTTGCGGGCTTCGCGCAGCCCGGCCGCGTCAGCCCTACCCCGTCCGGGCTTCGCGCCCTCGTTGATGTCGGCACGACCTATCTACTTCTGCAGTGTCATCGGATGAACACCGAGACCTCTCGCGATCCGCTTGATCGTCACTCCAGGCTCGCGGCTCCTCGCAACGCCATACCGTCACCACAGAAACTCGCACGGGTAGGGCTTAGGCACAGCAACCTCCTCCCGGGCCCACCCCACGGGCAAACCAGACCAGATGCCAACCACCCCCGCAGCCGTCCCAAGAAGTGCTTCAGCACGATAGGTTGATCCCGCATCAGGCGTGTAAAAGCAATCAGAAAAACCAAGCCAGCTGGTTTTACCTCATCCTGATCGACCGACTGGCGCAGCTCTCGTACGTGTGACAACGAAAAACGATGGGCCATCCAATACTTTATGCCCGTTGAATTCAAGAAGACTTTATCAAATACTATGGAAATTCCATCTGAGTAGGCCTGCGGGTCGTCCTCTCGAGAATCGGTTCATGCTCCAGAATCAGATTCCGACTGTCGGTCTCTTTTTCATTGGCAACCACCACTCTCAGGGCGCCAAGACGAGAATTCGGCTGAGCGAAGAAGGGACCGAAACGCCTGAATAATTTTTGATTGCAAGAGACTTCGCTGCTTTAGCAGACTCAACCGTTCACACGATCGTTGTTTTCCGACACACAACGCTTCGACGGTTTTGATACCTTTAACCACATTTTCAAAACTGATACGCAAGACGCCCACACTGTTTTATATCTCCACGGTCAGAGACTCCACTCTCGTAGAGAGCGAAATAAAGCGCGACACAGACTAAAATGAGAATCCCCACCGCCATGGCCTGCAAAAATATACCAATGAGGGTCATCATAGCTATGCCGCGGATAAATAGTGTGACCCTTCCCTCAATATCTCGGGTTCGCGAGGGGAATGCAGATTACGCATTTCCCGGCACCGCCGTTGCGCGTGACATGACGCTACCTGGTGACGTCTTAGTGATGTCATTCAAAAATGCGGAAGCTACTTTCTGTACCATACGAGAACGAAAATCGAAAATAGTCTGATCTAGGATTATGGTAACCACGTACTATTTAGCGACATCAACGATCACCAAGAGAACAGAGTTAAAAATAGGCAGAACCCGGTAAGTACCTACGTGCATTTCTGACCTTGATGCCATAAGTCGCTCAGTAAGCCACGAAGGCGGACAAGAAAGCGAAGACGAGACGACCGACTGGAAACAAGCAGCTACAAAACGACCCATCTACTCAAAAAAGTCTTATTGTTCATCTCGCGGCATCTGACCTAAAAACAAAGCGCTCATTTTTCACCGAATAACCCCAAGCCATGAGTTATTTTCCGTCAAAATCACACGTGCCAAAGGCAACCGATCGCAGTGGCCCCACACTGCCACTTGCACGGTCCTCTATCGGAGTTAGACCATCGTTCGCACCAACGGCATTAAGGGCATATTCTGTACCGTCGGGTAACTCTGCCCTCAGGATGACAACGTCTCCGTCCGGCTTACACGACACTGAAATATCCGAAATATCGTCAAAAGGCCAAGAGTGGCCGAGATCTTCCTTCGTCACTTTCATCGGGTTTGCAGTTGCTTTGAATAATGGGCCATCAGTCGGAAAATCTTCTTGATGGAATGCGCCACAAGCTGTTACCTGCGACGCCAGCACACCACAGAGGCACGTTCCCAAAAGCACTCTTACAAATTTCATGATATTTCACCTTTCATCTTGAGTAAGTAGACATCATCTAAAGTGGGGGTGGCGTCGACGAAGCCGGGCGCCGGATTGTTACCAACGACACGATAACGGGTCCCATCTATTCCCGGTTCCTCAGCAACGATCTCATATTCGCTACCAAGAGCTCGGGATGACGATAGAGGGGGCGTGATCCAGACGTGCCCTGTAGCCTTCCTCACTACGTCTGAAAGAATTCCACTATCAATGATAGTTCCCGATTGCATAAACATTACGTGATCACAGGTACTAGATACGTCATCGAGGATATGCGTTGATAGCAGGACAGTGCGGTTAGCAGCAAACCGTGCCAAAAGCCTCCGGAACCGCAATCGTTCTTCGGGGTCCAGTCCGGCGGTAGGCTCATCCACAACGAGTACACTTGGATCGCCTATGAGAGCTTGCGCAATACCAAGCCTTCGGGTCATCCCTCCAGACAGCGACCCTGCCCTCTGGTTTCTTGAATCTAGTAGTGAAACTTCCTCCAGAAGGGATTCAAGATAAGATTCGGACTTCCCGAGATCGTTTCGGTTTTTGATGTGACACATATATCGCAGTGATTCGATCACGGTTAGGTGTTTGCTGAATCCTATATTTTGTGGAAGATAACCTAGCACTGATTTGAAACGAGCACTGCCTTTCTTATCGTCAATTCGATCATCACCGTACGTGAGATAACCAGAGCTGGGCATGTAGATTCCACACAGTAAACGCATAAGGGTAGTTTTCCCTGCCCCGTTAGGTCCCAAAAGACCAACGATTCCATGAGGAATCACTGCGCTGATGTTATGGATAACTTCGCCCCGATCCGGGAAACTTTTAGAAACTTCGTGAAGGGCAATCATCCGATCAGAAACTTTGCTATTACTCATTTAAGAACCTTCCCCTTGATCAGCGTTGACGCCGCTCCAAACAGCAAGATATGGACGAATAACGTCATTATTACTACCGCGAGTAAAACTAACGAGGAACCACCCATATATGAGCCTTCGAATATCGGAGTGACAGCAAAGAGGCGAGTGCAGTACTGGTCACCCAAGAGGCTGAAAACGCTACCATTTAGAGTTGGTATGCCAAATGAATTTGGTACAAAAATCAAATATCCCCAAAAAGCTATACCGGCTATGAGACCGAGGGATTTCGGCAATAGAGAACTAATGAAGAAAGCCATCAGCACAGCCGAATTGAGGCCGAAAAGCCCAATCAAAACAATTGCACCTGCAGTGATCGCCACATCTGCCGTGCCGGAAATCAGTTGCCCCCCTGTAAGCAGGGCACAAAATACCACAGGCCAAAAAATGACATTAATCATGACCGCAAGGAAACGCGCACCAAGAGTTATGAAATATGGAGTAGGTGCCGCGAGTTCAATTTCAGTCGAATCGAAGCTTCCCGCAGTTTTTGCCAATAAAGCACCATTGACGATTCCCAAGAATCCACCCAACATAACAAATGTCTGTAGGTATCGTACAGCGAATCGCGGGTCCGTTAATGGGTAAGAACGTGGCGAGGTCAATGCGATTGCCACCGCAATAAGCGCAACTGCGAAAAAACATATACTAAGGACTCTTTGCCGGTTCAACTTCCGGAGCTCAAGTAGAAGCAAGAACCTTAGACTTGATATAATTCGCATTTATTCCTCCATTCCGACTAAAAGTTTTCCGTCTTCGAGACGTCGGAATGCTATGAAAGCAAGGAAAAACAGCAATACGAGTGGGGTGATACGAGCAATCAGAAACGATAAGATATAGGGGTCAACAACGAATGTTAACCCTATCCAGGAAATGACAACTGCAAGAAGGGCTACCTTTGGCGGCTGAGCTAGGAGAATCGCGAGAAGCCCACAAAGAGCCACGATGACTACGCCTAAGACGTAAGAAACAAGGGTGCTAATACCATCATTACGGGGCCAACCCTTGAATAGCGATAGCACGGAATACATCAAGATAATCATGATGATTCCGACTGTCAGGAGAGACGCAAAGCGCCTGGTTAATTCCCCCTTCAACCCTCTCACACTAGTCGCTATAATTTCCGCAGACTCTATCCTGCTAGCTCCACCGACAGTAAGTATGCCTATGATAAGTGGAAGGAAGGATACGAGCGCGAGAGTCACCATAAAGGCGATGGATCGAGACCCTGCGGAATAAAACGTAGTCGTGATGATAGAGCAAAGCAGCACAACAGCAACTTCTAGAGCGATAGCTGTTCGTACTGGCTTTAAGTCTAGAAAGAATGCATGCAATGGAATCACCTTCGCTCTCTAACACAACGCGCGCGATAAAATAGCGTAGAAAACAAAAGCGCCACAAGGGGTGGAGCCGCCTGCGAGAATCGAACTCGCGACCTTTTCATTACGAGTGAAATGCTCTACCGACTGAGCTAAGGCGGCATGGTACTGGTACCGATCACTTACTTTA
The DNA here is from genome assembly GCF_041357695.1 of Corynebacterium sp. CCM 9204. Lineage (NCBI taxonomy): Bacteria > Bacillati > Actinomycetota > Actinomycetes > Mycobacteriales > Corynebacteriaceae > Corynebacterium > Corynebacterium sp. CCM 9204. The sequence continues at coordinate 54,647 of NZ_JAUERX010000003.1, read as the reverse complement.
GCGCATGAACGGTGCTGACACGAAAGCCCAGTGCAAGGCCTCTTTTCAGGACACTCCGCATGCTTTGCGGAGCCGTCCGACGAGCGCGTCCATGGCCACGACGGGCCGTACACTCTGTCCGAGGGATTCCCGGCAGAGGGTAATTGCGTCGAGGCACGCCACCAGAGCTTCAGCGGTGTTGCGTTCCGCGAGTTTGTCGACGATTTCCGCCATGTCCGGATGAATGCGTTGCACCTCCTGCGCCCCGGATGAGGTGAGCAGGGCGTCCCTGTAGAGTCCCGCGAGATCCACTAGGGAGAGGTCGAGGGCGTCCCGCAGGTAGCGGGTGCGGCGCCGTTTCTGTTTCTCCTCCAGGTCTTTGATCTCCGTGCGGGTGCCGCGCAGGGCTTTCACCGTTCCCTTGCCCTTCGCCCCCATTCCGAGCGCGACGGCCAGTTTCTCGGTCTCCCTCTCGTCGAGGGCATCGAGGGTTTCCCCGGCTTCCGTCTCGATGGTGCGGATGAGGTTGGTCACCTCCCGGAATGCGAGGTCACCCTCGTACACCAGTCTGGCGAGCCCCAGCACTTGTGCACGTCGTTGCTGCGCCGCAGTGCTGCGCACAAGATTCCTCGCACGCCCGATGTGCCCGGCCGATGCTGCGGCGGCGAGGTTCGCGTCCCCTTCCGCGACTCCGAGTTCACGGACGAGAATGCGGGCGACGTCGGGGATCGCTGGTGTCGGGATGTAGACGTGTCGGCACCGCGAGCGCAGCGTGATGGCGATGTCCCGGGGGTCCGTCGACGGGGCGCATAGGATGATCACCGTCCGTTCCGGGGGCTCCTCCACCGTTTTCAGTAGTGCGTTGGCCGCCGCGTCACTCAACCGGTCAGCATCCTCGATGACCACGACCCTCCAGTCGGCGGTGGTGGGGCGTTTGGAGGCGTCCCGGATCACGTCGCGCATCCGACTGACACTGATGCTCAGCTCGTGTGGCACCACGTGGATGACGTCGGCGTGTGTCCCGGCGAGCGCCGTTCGGCAGGCGGTGCATCTCCCGCATCCCGTACTATTCGAATCTCCGCACACGAGGGCTGCCGCGAAGGCGAGGGCGGCCACCGAACGACCGGAGCCTGGAGGCCCGGTGAACAACCATGAGTGGGTCATGCCCGCTTCCGTGGCTCCGGTCGATTCTGTGTCGTCCCTGCCTCTCCGCGCTGCGCGGGTGCGTGCCGACGCCGCTGCGGACGTTAGCGTGCGGCGGACGGCCGGGGAACCCGCGACCCGATCAAAGACATCGTTTCCGTCCCGGTCCGGTCCGGTCACCGGGACGTCGGCAGGGTTCTGGGGGGCCTTCGGCGTGCTCACTCCCCCAGCTTATAAGCAACGCCACGCACGTGTCCGGCGGGCCGGATAAGGTGAAGGTCATGAGTCGTGTCGCACAAATCATCAGGTGGCTGTGGGGTACCTCGTGGCCACTGTATGCCGCGACGGTGCTCGGCTCGAATGTACTCGGCGCCGTGGGTGTCATGCTATTTCTGAAGTTCCTCGTTCCGCTGCCCGCCACATCCGAGGTGACGCACCGCGCGGAGTATCTCCCGGTACTCGCTGTCGGGTACCTCTTGTTCGCCATCGTCGTGGGCGTCATCGCGACGGCAGCGCTGTTCCTTCCGGTACTCCGCTGGCAGCGGCACCCGGAGGCGCATGACCCGAATATGGTGCGCAATCTGGTCATGCGAATACCGGTGTACCAGTCCGCGCTCGCGGGGGCCGTGTGGATGATCGGTATCGGCATCATCACCACCGTCGCGGGGGTGGAGGAGTCTCCCAGACACGCTCTGGTCGTGGGGCTGACGAGTTTCCTCGGAGGATCAGTCATCGTCCTGCTGACCTATCTTGAAGCGGCGCGGCTCGTCCGCCCGGTCGCGGTGATTGCTCTCGCCCGCCGTTTCGAGGACTCCACTCTGGAACCTCCGGTACAGCGACGTCTCCAGCTCACCTGGTTATCCACGACCGGCATCCCGGCCATCGGCATTCTTCTGCTCATCGCTGGACAGAAGAGCGGTTATTTCACGGCGGATCCCGAAGACATTCTGCCCGCCGTGATCGCGCTCGCGCTCGCGGCCCTCGTGACGGGATTCGCGGCTACAGCGCTCGTGATCATGAGCGTCGTTGACCCTATCCGTGAACTACAGGACGCGATCAACAAGGTTCGACGAGGGGAGACCTCCACCCAGGTAGACATTTACGACGGTTCCGAAATCGGGGTGCTCCAGGCCGGGTTCAACGAGATGATGCGCGGTCTCCGGGAGCGTCAACGTGTCCGTGAGCTCTTCGGCCGTTACGTCGGTACGGAGGTCGCGCACAGGGCTATGGAGGAACGCCCAACCCTCGGGGGCGAGGATCGAAAGGTGGCGGTTCTGTTCGTCGATGTCATCGGCTCAACGGGATTCGCGGTGAATCACACCCCTGAGGAGGTCGTGGCGGCACTCAACCAGTTCTTCGAGCACGTCGTGGATGTGGTGCACCGGCACAAGGGCATCATCAACAAGTTCCAGGGGGACGCAGCTCTCGCTGTCTTCGGTGCGCCGCTTCAACTCGCCGACGCCACCGGGCATGCTCTCGCAGCCGCCCGTGAGCTACGTCAGGAGCTCAAAGGCATGGAGTTATCCTGCGGCATCGGTGTCTCTGCAGGACACGTCGTTGCCGGGCACATCGGTGGGCATGACCGTTTCGAGTACACCGTCATCGGGGACGCCGTGAATCAGGCCGCGAGGCTGACTGAACTGGCCAAGAACACCCCTGGGCAGGTGCTCACCTCCGCCGCCACCCTGCGTGACGCGAACGAGGCCGAGCGCGCCCGGTGGACGCTGCTGAAGTCCGTGGAACTGCGGGGGCGCCATGAGTTGACCCAACTGGCACGCCCTATCCGCGCGACACTCGCCGAGCGGGCATAGCTCCGTGTCCGTCAGGGCCACCGGGATCTGAATCCCGGGTCCTCCCGCGACAGCCGGGCACGGATGCCCTCCGGCATCACCGAACATGACGTCGGGGAGGGCCTGGAATCCGAGTGATCACCGGCCGAGTCGTGGATTCCGATGCTCTCCATGACGTTTTCCCACCCTCCCCATGCTCGGAGGCGCTGCGGGATGTCAACGTTCAATGCACCGTTGATGTGGTAAGCGGCGCTGGGATATTCGGCGGTGGCGGGGTGTGACACCCCGCCACCCTGCAGCCGGACGACGTCCTTGGGGTTCGGTAGCATTCCGGCGAGCTGGGCGGCTTCGGATTCAGAGACAAACCACGGTGGAGTGTCGAAGTAGTACCAGGACGCTGCGCATACCCCGTAGATACCGTCCCCGAATTCCGCATAGTTCGCGTACAGCTCGATAATCCTGGAATCGGGCAGGGAGAAGGCGAGAAACGACGCCGGGTACACCTCCACCGCCTTGCGCACTGCACTGGGTTCCGGGGAAAAGAACAGGTTTTTGGCCAATTGCTGGGGAATTGTCGAATAGGTCTCTTGTTTGGTTCCTGTCACATATGCCCGAGCCCGCCCCAGAAAATCTCCCCAGTCAAAAGCCTGAACCCGGGGACCGAGCTGATCATCCTCATGCAGGATCATGGCGGCCAGCACATTCCGACTGATGTGGTCGACCGGAACGTACTCGTATACGTAGGGTCCCTCATGGTTCCTCATGAATGCCGTCGACGGCGGCGTCCAGAAGCGGAGTGACCCGAATCCGATGGTCGAGATGAGACAGAAGAAGAGCAGCGCGGTGGCGGTCTTGAAGAGAAAACCGCGTTGCCGACGTTTCGGCGGCGTCGGGCTAAGAAAGTCGCAGGATTGTTCCCCATCCGGGGCCGGTTGAATTGTACGGCAGTGCGGGCACACCACGGGACCCGACGAATACGCCGGTATCCACCTGCTACACGTTGAGCAGAACATGCCGCGAACATCCTCCCTGCGGCTCCGGGATTGTCCCGCAGCGGTCGACCTCGAATCCGCACTGTACATGGACCATCATCAGGGCCGGGACCGCTGGCCCATGCGGATTACCGCCCGGACCCGCCGCAGTCCGATTCAGAGCTATTTCTTCTTCGTTCCCGCTTTGACCACACGCTTCGTGGTCTTCTTCACCGTTTTTTTCGCGGCTTTCTTGGTCGCTTTCTTCCGAGTCTTCTTCGCCGGGGATGGGTTCGCGGCTTCCTTGGCGCGCCGCTCGGAGAGCAGTTCACACGCCCGAACGTCAGTCATCGTCTCGGGGGTGTCTCCCTTCCGCAGCGACGCATTGGTTTCGCCGTCGGTGACATAAGGGCCGAAGCGGCCATCCTTGACCACCATCGGCTTACCCGACACATCATTGTCACCCAGTGTCTTCAATGGCGGAGCCGCCTGCGCACGACCACGACGTTTCGGTTCTGCGTAGATGCGGCGCGCCTCGTCGAGAGTGACAGTGAAGATCTGCTCTTCGTCCGCGAGCGACCGGGAATCGTTGCCCTTCTTCAGGTAGGGACCGTAACGACCGTTCTGGGCCGTGATCAGTTCACCGTCCGTTGGGTCGGTTCCGACCTCACGCGGCAGAGACAACAGCCGCAGCGCATCCTCCAGCGTCACCGTCGCCGGCTCCATGGAAGAAAAGAGTGATGCGGTTCCCGGTTTGAGGGTCTCCTCGATGATCTGGTTGACCCGCTTCTCCTTCTGGTTCGCGGCGGTTTTGGTCTCCCAATTCTTCGCCCGCTTCCCCTCGGCGGCACGCTGCGCGTCCTCGGCAGCACGCTCCTCGGCGACAACCTTCTCTGCAATCCCCAGAGCACCCTCACGTTCCGCATCCGTGACCAGTTCGGTCACGTACGGGCCGTAACGCCCCTCCTTGGCCACGATGATCCGCCCATTGGCAGGATTGACTCCCAGTTCCCGCCCACCCTGCGGCGTAGCGAAAAGCTTCTCTGCCGCTGCAAGGTTCAGTTCGTCCGGAGTCATCGAATCCGGCAAATTCGCCCGCTGATGTTCCGGGGAACCGTCCTCTGCGGTACCTACCTGCCGCTCAAGGTACGGGCCGTAGCGTCCGACCCGGACGAAGATACCCCGGCCTTCCTCGTCATCGAACAGATGCAGGGAGTTCACGCTGCGGGCATCGATGTGTTCGAGGTTGTCACCGACGAGCGCTTTCAGACCACCGAGCCGGGCCACCGTCTCCGCCATCGCGTCGGATGCCTCCACGTTGCCGAAGTAGAACCCGTTGAGCCAGTGCGTACGGTTCTCCGTCCCCGCCGCTATCTCATCAAGCTCATCCTCCATCGAGGACGTGAAATCGTAGTCCACCAGCGATGAGAACGACGCCTCCAACAGCCCGACGACCGCGAAAGCGACCCAACTGGGTACCAGCGCACTACCTCGCGGATAGACGTACCCGCGATCCTGGATCGTCTTGATGATCGACGCATACGTCGACGGACGCCCGATACCCAGATCCTCCATCTTCTTCACCAACGACGCCTCTGTGTACCTGGCGGGTGGATTGGTGGTGTGGCCTTCTGCCGTGACGTCGGAGATCGTCAGGGCATCACCCTCGTTGAGGCGCGGAAGCTGCTTCTCCGCGTTGTCCGCCACATCGCGGCCATCCGCTTGTCGGGACACCTCGACATATGCTTTGAGGAAACCAGGGAACGTGATTGTGCGCCCCGTCGCAGCGAACTCACAGGCCGACCCGTCATCAGCGTTACCCGCGATGGTCACCTTCATGGAGGTGCCCCTGGCATCGGCCATTTGGGACGCCACGGTGCGCTGCCAGATCAGTTCGTAGAGCTTGAACTCCTCGGCATCGAGCTGACTGTGCAGCTCACCCGGGGTGGCGAAGGTCTCTCCTGCCGGACGGATCGCCTCGTGCGCCTCCTGGGAGTTCTTCGCCTTACGGGTGTACTGGCGGGGAGCATCAGAGACATAGTCCCGTCCGTAGAGTTCGACAGCCTGGGTCCGGGCCGCTTCAATGCCCGACGCGGACAGCGTCGTGGAGTCGGTGCGCATGTACGTGATGTGGCCGTTCTCGTACAGCCGCTGTGCGATACGCATCGTGCGGTCCGAGGTGTAGTGGAGTTTCCGGCCGGCCTCCTGCTGCAATGTCGACGTCATGAACGGCGGGTACGGGCGGCGGGTGTACGGCTTCTCCTCGACACCCACAACAGCCATCGTCGACTGTGCGAGGCCATCCGCGAGCTGACGTGCCCGCTGTTCGTCGATGACGACGACAGAATCGGTCTTGAGAACACCTCGGTCGTTGAAGTCCCGACCCGCTGCGACACGTGCCCCATCGACAGCCGTCAGGCGTGCAGAGAAGACTCGCGGGTTGGTCGCGTCCGCGGACGGGTTACCGGTGTCGAACTCAGCCGCAATATCCCAGTAGTGCGCCGAAATGAACGCCATCCGTTCACGTTCCCGCTCGACGATCACCCGGGTTGCCACGGACTGGACACGACCGGCCGACAAGCGAGGCATGACCTTCTTCCACAGCACCGGGGAGATCTCGTAACCGTAGAGCCTGTCCAGGATGCGGCGGGCCTCCTGGGCGTCGACGAGATTGGCGTCCAGTTCGCGGGTATTTTCCGCAGCCGCAAGGATCGCGGGTTTGGTGATCTCGTTGAACACCATACGCCGGACCGGAACCTTCGGCTTCAGCACCTCGAGCAGATGCCAGGCGATGGCTTCGCCCTCACGGTCAGGGTCGGTGGCGAGGTAAAGCTCATCGACATCCTTGAGTTTGGCCTTGAGGTCCGAGACCTTCTTCTTCTTGTCCGCGCTGACCACGTACAGCGGAGCAAAGCCATGCTCGACATCCACCCCGAGACGTGCCCAAGGTTCCTTCTTATACTTCGCCGGTACATCAGCGGCACCGCGCGGCAGGTCACGGATGTGCCCGACGGATGCCTCGACGATATAGTCGCTTCCCAGATAGGGGGCGATCTTCTTCGCCTTCGTCTGCGACTCGACAATGACCAGTCGTTTCGTGCCTGACCGCTTAGCTGCTGCCACTTGGGTTACGTACCTCTCGAACAGTGGGTGTTCTTCATCTTCGACTACCGTACACAGTTGTATATGTCTCCACTGCACGGCATCACCGGGGATACTCCTCGTTCAGATGCACCTGCGGTACACCGTTCACGCCGGACAAACCCACTTTCCCGCCATACAGTTAGCACCTGGGAATTACCCCCACCCGGGTCTAGCCGCCTAAGTTTCTTTACCTTCCAAATGCACCATCACGAACCACAGTGACAGGTGGCACCCCTCACGCTGGGTATACGGATACACTCGCCACACTTCAGGAAGCCGCTAAAAATCCGCCCAGAGATGCAGAAAACCCGGCTTCCACCGCATCACTGCGGGAAATCCGGGTTTTCAAGTCAGGTGGTGAGACCTTAGAGGGCGTGAACCTGCTGGGCCTGCGGGCCCTTAGCGCCTTCACCGATCTCGAACTCGACCTGCTGGTCCTCCTCGAGGGTACGGAAACCGTTGCCCTGAATCTCGGAGTAGTGAACGAAGACATCATCGGATCCATCGGCCGGGGCAATGAAACCAAAGCCCTTTTCAGCGTTGAACCACTTCACAGTTCCCTGTGCCATACTTTTAACCTTTTTCTTAACTTTAGGATGCGGTTGAACTTCACCTGACGAAGAACACCGGGCCGTCACGGATACCTCCTGACAGGCTTCAAACAGAATCCTAAGAAACTGTTGGATGAAACCTGGGTTCCGTGACACTATCCTCTGCGTGTACCGAAGTACCCCGCATGAAAATCTGCGACCGAGTACCAGTGTGTCATGTTTGCGCGCTGAGCGATAGTCTGAATCGGAAATTAGTTTATTCTCGCAGGTCAAAAGGATTAATAAAGGGAGTGCGATGGCGGCCATCAGGTCATTAGGCGATGAAATAGGAGCAATTCTTGCTACCCGGCTCCCCGAATCGCACTGCACCTTCTCCATCACCACCCCACCACGACCCGCGCGACACGGCCATTGGCCGGAATGGGTTCACCCACCACTGCAGAGGCACCTGTCCGAGGAAGAAGACATCCAGCGCCTGTTCATCCACCAGGAGCAGTGCGCACGGCTGGCCTGGGAAGGCCGCCACGTCGTGGTCTCCACAGGCACCTCATCGGGCAAGTCCCTCGGTTATCTCCTACCGATCCTGTCCACGCTCGCCACCGACACCGTCGCATGTGCGCTCTATCTCACACCAACGAAAGCACTGGGGAGCGACCAGCTCGCCACCGCCAGCCGACTATCCCGGAACGTCGACGGACTCGGCGGCATCCATCCCGCGCCCTACGACGGCGACACCCCACACGAGGTCCGCCACCACATCCGGGACACCAGCCGCATGATCTTTACCAACCCGGACATGTGCCACACATCAATCCTGGCCAACCATGCCCGATGGGCCCGGGTTCTGCGACACCTGGCCTTCGTGGTCATCGACGAATGTCACACCTACCGGGGCATCTTCGGGGCAAATGTCGCCCTAGTCCTCCGCAGACTACGCAGGATCTGCTCCCGCTACGGCAGTTCCCCGGTGTTCATCCTCACATCGGCGACCATCGCGGACCCAGGTGGCCACGCGAGCAGACTGGTGGGCCTCCCCATGGAAACCGTGACCGATGACGGGGCACCCACGGGATCGAGGACGGTGCTGCTCTGGGAACCCGGATTCATCGCTCCTCCGGATGATACGCCCACGCCCCCATCACGACGGGCCGCGTCAGCAGAGGCCGCACTGATCATGGCGAGTTCGGTATCAGAGGGGGCACGGACCCTGACCTTCGTGCATTCCCGTCGTGGTGCGGAGGCAGTTGCCCTACGCTGTGCCGACGAACTCTCCAAAATGGGGCGTCGGGATCTGGCCGAGCGAATTGCGGCGTACCGGGCGGGATATCTCGCCGCAGACCGGCGACGACTGGAGCGGCAGTTGGACGATGGCACACTCCTGGGGGTCGCCTCCACAAATGCACTGGAACTCGGTATCGACGTCGGCGGTCTCGATGCCGTCATCACCGCAGGATTCCCCGGGACAGTCGCATCATTCCGGCAGCAGGCCGGTCGTGCCGGTAGACGCGGTCAGGAGTCCATCGTGGTATTCATCGCCAGGGATGATCCGATGGACACGTATCTGGTGCATCACCCCGAAGCTCTGCTGGGATCCCCCATCGAGCAGAGCGTCTTCGACCCGTCGAACCCCTATGTCCTACGAGGTCACCTCTACTGCGCGGCCGTGGAGTTTCCGTTGACGGAAGCGGACCTCAAGCTTTTCGAGCCACACTCCGGAGGCTCCCCGAGCTCCATACGCGACACCATCGACACGTTGACAACGGAGGGGTTTCTGCGGAAACGCCCCCGAGGATGGTTTGCGGTAGACCGCTTGACCGATGACGAAATAGGAGTACCGCAACCACACACCGCTCACGCATCAGTATCCCTTCGGGGTGGTGCAAATGGGGAGATCACCATCGTGGATTCAGAGGACGGTCGACTACTCGGGACAGTCGACGCGACACGGGCGGTGTCCCAGGTACATCCCGGCGCGGTCTATCTCCACCAGGGCGAATCCTTCGTCGTGGACGACCTGCTGCTAGATGATCACCTCGCCCTCGCCCACACGGAGATACCCGATTACACGACCTTCGCACGGAGCACCACCGATATCCGCATCACCGGGGATCCCACCGAAGGGGAACTGCACAATCCTTTCCCGGGGTTGTGGGTCGCGAACGTCGATGTGGAGGTGACGGAGCAGGTGACCGGGTATGTCATGCGGTTGATGGACGGAACAGTGCTCGATCAGGTTCCCCTCGATTATCCGGCGCAGCAATTGAAAACACGAGCGGTCGCCTACACCATCGATCCGGCGACACTGGCTGCGATGGGTCTTACCCCGGCTGATCTCCCGGGTACCCTGCACGCCGCAGAACACGCCGCGATCGGCATGCTGCCGCTGATCGCGACATGTGACCGGTGGGACATCGGGGGTGTCTCCACGGCGCTGCACCCGGATACCGGTCTCCCCACCGTCTTTGTCTATGACGGGCATCCCGGTGGCGCAGGGTTCGCGGACTGTGGCTTCACCCGTTTCCGGGAGTGGATCACAGCCACCTTCGAGGCGGTCCGTGCCTGTCCGTGCGAGGACGGATGTCCTTCGTGTGTGCAGTCCCCGAAATGCGGGAACGGTAACTCACCACTGGATAAACAGGGCGCACTGAAGCTACTCGGGGCGATGGTGACGATGCTCTCCGGGCACTGATCTCACAGGGGACCAGCCCGGGCACGCCCCGTCGCACCCGACACCGCGACAAGTACCGTGACATCCATTCCGTCGACATTGCACTCCTGGAGTTCTCCTCCCGCGTTGAGCGCTGCGGTCCCGGCAGCCGCGACGCACGGATCATCACCGAACCACAGTGCCGTCGCCGCGGTAACGGCCGAGAGATCCGCAGAGACCCATGCGCGGTGTCTGGCCAGAAGTTCACCGGTGGCATCGAACACGATCAACGCGAGCACCATGAATGCGGCGGCGGCGGTTGCGGCGATGAGTGTCGTCGATCCTCTCTCACTCTGTCGCACCGGGGTACTCCACGGGATAGAAAGCTCTGGCCGTGGCCACCCCGAACGGAGCGGGAACGGAAACTGTTGCGGTGACTGTCCCTGCATGCTCCGTGACGGCGATTCTGGTTCCAGGGCCTGGGTGGATCTCCTTTCCCACCGCGTGTGCACGGGCCACGGCACCCGCCAGATCGATTGCGGCGACATGCGCCGAAAGAGTCACGACGCCCGCTGCGATGACGGCACAGACCACGATCAGCGCACTGATGGAGATGGCGGCCTCAATGGTCACCGATCCGTGCTCGTGCGTGCGCGTCGATGTTTCCGGCATCACGCACCGGGTCCGCCGGACAGGGCATCGAGAACGATGCCACGGATCGCGTCAACGACGTCAGATCCCGTGATCACCGTGTACAGCACCGCAGCCAGCGCCGCTGCCGCGATGCTTCCCATGGCGTATTCGATCGTGCTCATGCCGTCGTCGTTGTACAGCGAATGGAAGGGCGTAGCCACCTTGCCGACCTCAGTCGGCCCGGAGTACGGGCTCTCAGATGCAACCGGGTGTGCGGAGTGCGTGGGGGGCGTGGTTTCAGGGGTCATGGTATTTTCCTCAACTTTTCTTTCTGAGATTCTGGATGATGGTGATGATGGGGTCCATGTCCGGCCTCAGCCGAGCAATTGACCGCCGAGACTGATCACGATCGGGACCAACCCGAGGAGAATGAACGCGGGCAGGAAACAGAGGGTCAGGGGCAAAGCGATAAGCACTCCCGCACGTTCCGCCGCACCTACAGCTTCATCTGCGGCATCCTCGCGTAACCGACGGGCAATGCGCTCACATCCTGCGGATACGGTCGCTCCGGATTCCCCGGAGTGTAGGGCGATACGCGCGAGTTCATCGAGCCCCCGGACTCTCGTGAGCACCTGCCAGGCATCAGCGCCGGGTGCACCGACTGCGATCAGGGCCCCCGCTGTCCGCCATGCGTCCACGGTCGTGGGACCGGCGGCGGCAGCGACTGCGGTGATGACTGTTTCGGTGGGGAGTCCGGCGGCAGTGCATGCTGCGAACAACTCAATGTCTGCGGCGACGTCGAGTGGCGAGGCCTGAGCTGGGTGATCACGAGGCTGTTTGGGTTCGTGTCCGGTCGCCACACGAATCCGGTGGAACGGGGAAGGTGGTGCGCAGAGAGCGGCGGCGGCGAGAATGAGCAACGTCGCTGCGCCCCAGAGGGCCGTATCTGTCATGGTGCACCCCCTGCAGCACGAAGAACGATGATCCTCGACGAGACAATTCCCGCGCAGGTGAGCAGCACTCCACCGAGTAACAGCAGACCTCCGGCGCCACCACCGGTCAGCAGTTCGATCGGATGCGCCCCCATCAGTATTCCCATCAGCATCCCGAAGGGAGGAAGGAGCGTGAGCACGAGGGCGCTCGCCTGTGGCCCCTGGAGCGCGGCTTGTGTGCGACTCCGGTGACGGATCCGAGCGTCGGTACGGCTCCTCGCCTGGTCAAGAAGCGTGGCCAGGGGAATCCCGTAACTTTCGGATAGTTCCCATAACCGGCCGGCGGCGGCGAGATCAGGCAGATCACCGGCCTCAGCTAGAGTCATGGCCGCTCCCGACCCCGTGGCGGCACGCCGGGCTGCGGTACACAGCACTTCCGTGATCGACGCCGGGACTTGCCCGCGCTCCCCCAAACTCTCTGATATGGATCTCACGGCATCCGGCATGGCGGTTCCGGCGTGGAGATCGGCCACGAGCCGACTGATTATGTCTGCGGTGGCATCTGCGACGCGTGCCCGCTGCCGGTATCGTCGCGCACTGAAGACCCACCAGGTGCATGTTATGACCGCAACAATCAGGGACAGGGAGACGGTCAGCGGTGTGAGAAAGACAAAGGGGACAGCGAGGACAAGGAGGAAGATACCGGGCATGACGCGGGTGGATCTCACGGGGCAACCCCGTGAGATCCGGGTTCCCGGAGCGGGTGGGCCGAACAGACAGGCGACCGCCAGAATGAGGAGCGGAATCATCGGGAAACCATCTCCCGTAGGTCAGCGAAACCAGCTAGTTCGCCCGCATCTGCATCCCAGACCGGTAACACCCTGATCGGATTGTCACGCAAGACCCCGATCTGGTGGACCCGTCGGTCACCGGCCGGGGAACGGTGTACTGACACCACCACCCGGAGTGCCGCGGTGAGCTGGGAATGCAGTGCGGTCCGCTGCAGACCTCCGAGCGCCGCGAGCGCTTCAAATCGTGCAGGCACCTCGGTCAGGCTGTTCGCGTGTACGGTTCCCGCGCCTCCATCGTGGCCGGTGTTTAGCGCGGTTAGGAGATCAACGACTTCCGCACCTCGAATCTCTCCCACGACGATCCGATCGGGACGCATTCTCAGTGCCTGCCGCAGCAGACTGGACATGGTAATCTCACCGGCCCCCTCGGTGTTCGCTGGGCGGGCCACAAGGTTGACCACATGAGGATGGGGCGGATGGAGTTCCGCTGTGTCTTCGATGCACACAATACGTTCGTGGTGGGGTACCTCGGCGAGCAGTGCTGATAGGAGCGTGGTTTTACCGGAGCCTGTCCCACCGACCACCAGCAGTGAGTGCCGGGAACGCACCACATAACGCAACAGTTCGGCGATTTCGGAGGGCATCGCTCCCCCTGCGGCAAGGGCCTCCAGGCGCATCGTTGCCTGCCGCAGTACCCGGAGGCTGATGCAGGTCCCGTTCTCGGCGGGAGGTGAAAGTAGTGCATGGACCCGGACCGCGGTACCGTCAGCCCGGTGCATCCTTCCGTCAGCGAACGGGTGGGCGTCATCGAGGCGCCTGCCGCAGAGAGCCGCGAGCCGTGTCGCCAGACGGCGGACCTCCGCGTCGGAGGTGAAGCTGCTCTCCGCACGCTGCATGCCTTCGCCACTGTCGTACCAGACTTCGTCGGGGCCATTGACCACGACATCAGTGACACCTTCCACCGAGAGCACAGGTTCGAGTGGCCCAGCGCCCGTGGAGTCGTACCGCAGTTGACGGAGCACCTCGAGTACCTCGACGTCACTGATCACGCCGGCTTCCTGCCGGATGACCTGGGCTGTGTGGCGCTGATCCAGAATGGCTCCCGCGTGACTGGATTCCTCGGCAAGGCGCCGACGTACCCGCTCCACGAGGGATTCTCTGCGTGTCATCACAGATCCCGGAATTCGGCGACGGCGGCACGAGCAACAACCGCCAGAGCCTTCGGCGGTCTCATCGGGAGCCCGTGGATCTCACATGACTTAGCCAGGCCCGCGATCTGTCCGAGTTCCGCGAGACAGTCCGTCGCCGTGAAACGTTCCATTTCCGCAACGTCGATGCCGGACCATCCCCGGTGCCGGAGCACAGTGCACACCGGTGTCTTCCGCGCCGCGAATTTCGCGGTAAGTGAAGCTGCGGCAGCCACCGCCCGAACCTCCGCCGGTACCAGGAGTATCACGAGGTCGCAGCACTCGACGGCGAGGTCGGCGCCACGGGCTCCGGCGGGTAGGTCGAGCACGGCAGTGCCGGAACCCGATCGGACGCAGGTCAGTGCCGCAGCCAGTGTTCCGGAATCCAAGGTGAAGGGGTCGGTGATCCTGCTCCGGGCGGCGGACAGGACGGTGATGCCATCAGCACTTCGGGGAAGCGCATTGCGAAGATCATCGAGTTCCACACGCCCACGCCCCAGGGTGACCTCCGGCCACCGGGCCCCGGGTGTGTCCTCCATGCAGAGCAGTAGATCCAGGCCGCCGGACTTGTCCACAGCGTCAATGAGAAGTGGACGATCGTCAGCGAGTTCGCGGGCAACCGCCGCAGCGAGAGTGCTGGTACCGGCCCCTCCAACGGCACCGAGTATCCCGAGCACTCTGCCACGGGTGTCCGTCGTGGTCTGATCCCCCAGTGCCGCCAGCAGTTCCGGTGACTGCGCGGGAAGCACGAAAGCCGCCTCCGCATGACAGCTCATCGCCGTTCTCCAGTCGACCGGCCCCGGGTCCGCTGCAAGGAGGTAAAGGTGCGGGTGGCGGGCCCCGGAACGGAAGCAACCAGCACCATCAGAATCCACGAGGACTGCGTGTGCCCGACGGGCGTGTCGGTTGACCTCCTCGGGGTCGGGCATATCGATGACCGGACGACCAGTGACAGTGGCCACGTGGATGGCCTCAGGATGGAGAACCGGGTCCGTGACCGCGACGAGGATGGGTTTGTCCGCTGTGCTCATACACCAGAGCCTCACGTATCCGATGATCCCGTCGCACGAGCGTTCCACTGTGCTGTGGAGAACCATCCCGAAACCGGAAAATTCAACAGCCTCGGTGGACTATCCCCGGGTCGTGAACATAGGGAGGACATGGGGACGGCCCGCGTATCGGGGGGGTGTTACGCGGGCCGTCGTAACCCGGTCTCGGGGGGGTGTGACCGGGGCGGGCCGCACAGTATATCGGGGCCCAGCAGTGGCAATTATGTCATAGACATTCGACAGGTTCAACAATCCCCCCGTGCATGGACTCATGCATGTAACCGCATCACGCCCTCCACCGATATACGAGCCAGAGACCGCGGCACCGAACCGCGAGGGCCGGGCCGCGAAAGGAGCACCCCATTAACCACATTGATTCACACCAGCCCCACAAGCTTCATGCCACCTGTGGGTTTTCACCGGGGAATGAAGCTACACTGGTTCCCGTGTCTGAACAGCTCCCGACCCAAGACGTCACCACTGCACCAGTGGCGGCATTCTTCGATCTGGACAAGACAGTGATCGCCAGATCATCCGCCTATGCGTATGGCCGCGAGTTCATGAACAACGGCTTGATCACCCCCGCAGAAGCCCTCAAGATGACTCTGGCGCAGTCCACGTACATGCTCGCCGGGCATTCATCCGAACAGATGGACTCCACTCGGGATCACCTGGCGTCGATGGTCGCGGGATGGGATGTCGAACAGGTCCGCGGCATCGTCGAGGAGACACTTCATTCAGTGGTGACCCCCGCGATCTACGCTGAGGCACGCGCACTCATAGAACAGCACCGAGCGCGCGGACATGACGTGATCATTATCTCCGCATCCGCCGCTGAACTGGTCGAACCGATCGCACGGGAACTGGGAGTCCACCGCATCGTCACGACGCGACTGGGTACGGAACACGGAAAATTCACGGGAGAAGTCCTCTTCTACTGTAAGGGTGCCGCCAAACGGCAGGCGCTCCTCGACCTTGCCCGCGAACACTCCTACAATCTGGACCGCAGCTTCGCCTACTCAGACTCCGCCACCGACATTCCGATGCTTGAGGCCGTGGGTACCGCCGTCGCCGTCAACCCTGACCGGCCGCTGAAGAAGACAGCACTGCAGCGCGGCTGGGAAATTCGGACGTTCAAGAACCCGGAGCCACTGTTCCAGATGCCGAGCAGCCGCGATGTCGGGATTGGTACGGGCATCGCCGCGGGAATCGCCGCTGTGACGGTGGGAGGCTTCTGGCTCGCCCGGCGTGCCCGCGCCTGATCCGCAACCTGATGACGGGTGTGCCGCCTGCACCACTCACAGAAGAGCGGCGATCCCCTCCGCTTCCGCCGCCCCCGCCACATACGAGCGCAGATGCAGATCAAGGAATCGTCCCACTCCGATTGCTCCCGTACCGAACTCCTTTCCGGCAGCCAGGTATTCCGCTCGGTGACGGTTGAGCCAGGGCTCAGGCACCGCCAGACCCCGCGGATCAAAACCGCCGGCCACGGCAGCCAGTCGGGATATGGCCCGCGCAATGACACCACTACGTTCACCGAATGGGACGGTAGAGAGTATCTGGCCGTGCATGACCCCGGGCAGGAGATCCGGATCTGCACCGGCGGTCACGGTGGTTGCCAGCACCGCCAGTTCGGCTGAGGCCCTGACGGGACGCCCGGTGCCACCCGCGAGTACGTCCATTCGCGCCAGCACTTGCAGCGGAGAACGCAAGAACACGCGTGCGGTTTCCTGAACGAGGTCAGGGGCCAGGATGCTGTAGACGTCCAGTGCACGGGTGAGGATCTCCGGGTCTTCGCCCGTGGCCCGGTCGATCATTGCTCCTGCACGCGCCCCTCGCAATACGGATTCTGCACCGGTGATCTCCGGACGACGTAGATTGACCGGTCTGCGGTGCACGGCGGCGAGTGCTGCTCGGGCTTGAGAAGCGGATTCCGACACTCCGGGCAGGTCCCGCAGTGGTGCCAGTGGATCTCGTCTGGGTTTCACGGCACCAGGGTAACCGTCCTTCAGGGTGTTCCCCGCAGTCAGCACATCGACCGTTCGGGGCTCCTGCCCCGGCAGATCCGGGCACTCCATAGCTCCTGCGGTTCGCACAAAGCCCGTGTTCATGGCACGATTGACTGTATTGAACTGACAGTGCCCCCGCAGTGTTCATCCCGTACTCTCAATCAGTACTGTCGCACACACCATATTTCACCCACGTGGAGGACAACCTACCGTGAGCAACTCCGATGGCCTTTTCACAGACGGAAAAGACTCATTCACCCCCAAAGTGAGCAGCATCCCTCTGTCCGATGTCGATACCCGTGCAGCCGGCCAGGGTTCCATCGGCGACCTGGTCTCTGATGCCACCGCGCAGATGTCCACTCTGATCCGTGGTGAAATTGAGCTCGCCAAGACCGAGCTAGCGCAGGAAGCCAAGAAGGGTGCCGTCGGTGGCGGCATGTTCGCGGTCGCCGGTACCATCGCTCTTTACAGTTCTTTCTTCTTTTTCTTCTTCCTGGCAGAACTGCTCGCCACCTGGCTGGACCGCTGGGCCGCTTTCCTCATCGTATTCCTGTTCATGGTCGTCCTCGCCGCCGTGGTCGCCTTCATCGGATACAAGAAGGTGAAGAAGGTCGGTGCCCCGAAGAAGACCATTGATTCGGTCCAGAAACTCAAGACCCTGGTTCCCGGTCAGGCCGAGAAGAAGCTCGAGACGTCATCCCGCAAAGGCATGCTTACCTAAGACACACTGTTTGTCTGTCTCTCTCCTTCGCCCCGCCCCGACGTCTTACGCCGGGGCGGGCTTGTCATTCTGCCCCGTTTCACGGCCCCCACGGAAAGGATGTGAAACGCTTGTTCCGCAAGAAGGGAAAACCGAATCCGCCGTCCGTCGTCGCTCTCGACGGTCCGTGGAGCCACGAGCGTGTCTATGCTCGCGGCATGCGCTTCCATGTGGCGACGATCGGTCATCCCACCGCACCATTGATCGTGCTCCTGCACGGTGCGTTCGGCGGCTGGTTCGATTACCGGGAGGTGATGGAGCCGCTGGCTGCCGCCGGTTTCCGCGTCGCAGCCGTCGACATGCGCGGATACGGCATGTCTGACAAACCTCCCCGGGAGTATGAGTTGCGCTACGCCGTGGGTGACATCTCCGATGTGATCGACGCCCTCGGTGATTCCGGCGCCATCGTCATCGGTTCCGGTACCGGCGGAGCGGTCGCATGGACGCTGGCAGCGAACTATCCACAGTGCGTCAATGCACTCATCTCCGTGTCAGCTTCCCACCCTATCGAGATGAACCGCGTCATCGCCGCGCGATTTTGGCAGCACACTGTTCCGCTGACCCGCGCATTGGCAGTACGTCTCCCTGCACGGTTGGCTCCGGATCCCGTGAAACTGGCGCGCCTCGACCTGGCAACGAACACGGCGGTTCCCTTCCATCGAACCAGTCGCTTCGCTGATTACCTGGAACTTCGGATTCAGGCCGCCAGAATCGATAACGCGGGGCCTGCGATGATGCGGAACGCCCGACTTGAGACGGCGCAGCTTCCCGCCAAGTGGGTCTCCACGAAGGTTGAGGCTCCTGTGCTCTGGATCAGTGGGGCGAACAGTACCTGGCGGGCTCTCGCCGCGCGGAACGCTCGCCGTTCAGTCGGGCACTGGGTTCAGACAACCGTCCCCGGGACCAAGAACCTCCCCCATATCGAGGACCCGAAGACTTTCACGAGACTCGCCACAGGTTTCCTCGCTGATCAACTCCCCCGGCAGTGACCGCCCGGATCAGCGGACCACGCATTCTCGGGTGTCCACCGGTTCGGTGAGCTGAGTGATGTCGCCGATCCTGCCCTGCACCTCATCCGCAGTAAGGGTGTACCCCACATCGGTGTTCTCGGTGGCTGCGCCGAAGACGACTCCGAGGACCTCTCCCCGATCATTGACCATGGGGCCCCCCGAGTTACCCTGACGGATCGTGCCGCGCACCGTGTACGCCTCACGTTCGACACGTCCGGTGGCGTAAATGTCGGGGCCGTTGATGGTAAGGCGTTCACGAATCCGGGCGGGCGCAGCCTCGAAGGGACCGGACTTGGGATAGCCCATGACGATGGCTTCCACACCGCTGGGTGCTGGTTCAGGTGCCCATTTCAGTGCAGGTAGGTCGAGGTTTTCGGCGCGGAGAACCGCGATGTCCTCCTCGGGATCGTAGAGGACGACACGGGCTTCCTTGACGCCGAGTACGGTGTCGAGGAGCACCTCATCTGTCCCAGCGACGACATGTGCGTTGGTGATGACGAGATCGGGGGCAGCGACGAAACCGGAACCCATGAGCCGACGACGGCACTGGTGGGCGTCGCCGAGCACATGGATGACGCTGGGGCGCAGTGCCTCGACAAGGGCGGGGTCACTGACTTCCGGGGCTGGCGCATCCACGTGTTTGACCCTGCCGTCGAAGGGGGAGACCATAGGCGGGAGTCCGGTGTCGTTGAGCATCGCGGAAATTTTGTCGGGCAGGGTGTCCAGTACGTCCGGGGTGGACTTGTCGACAATCCCGAGCACCACTGAATTGCGGATTCCCCGCGCTATGGGTCCGGTGATCCCACTTGCGAGGGTACTGGCGACGAGCCAGGTGACGATAAGGGTGGCTAACGCCTGGAAGATCGCCCCGATGACGGAATCGATGATCAGGGTGCGCCGAAAACGGACAGATTCGCGGAGCCCAGAACCCGTGACTCCACCGATGAGGTTGCCGAAAGCGACGAGGGCGAGGACGGTACCGAGGGCGTAAAGGTATCGGAGTGCGGTCGAGTCGGTGTAGCTCATCACAGCAGGCGCGAGTGCTGCGCCGCAGATCAGACCTGCAAGCACTCCGACAGTGGACAGTACCGAGGCAAACGCTCCCTGCCGCCAGCCCCCCCCAGAAAGAAAGGAGCACGGCGGTGACGAGTATGCCGTCGACAATAAGCTGCGGGGACTCTGTCACTTCGTTGGATCTTCCTTACTTTGTCCCTTGGGCGGGGTGGGGCGGTCCGGGATCATATTCTGGCCGCGAGTTACAGCAGCCCTTCATTATTGCGCGAGCGTGCGAGGGCGTCGTGGAGGTTGTGCACCGTGTCGCGATCCCAGGGGCGTTCCCAGCCAGCCTGATGGAATGCGGCGTCGAGCAGTCCGGCGGTGAATCCCCAGATGAGGAAACCATCGATGGTGAACGCTGTTCCACGCCAGTTGTTCCAGCCGACGGTGAGTCTGTTCGCCGGGTCCGTGAGGTGCATGAGAGGAACCTCGAACACCTCGTCTGCCTCATCGGGGCTGACCACTCCGACCGGTGTACGGGTGTGCCAGTAGGCGACGATCGGGTGCACCGGATACCCAGATGCACGAATGTGCACATCATCGAGCTGGGCGAGTGGTGTGGTGCTGGTGCGGTCGAGGCCAGTTTCCTCCCACGCTTCACGGAGTGCGCAGTCGACGGCGTTAGCGTCTCCGGGGTCAACCCTTCCACCGGGGAACGCTATCTGTCCCGAATGGGAGCGCATCGTCGACGAGCGGTGGGTCAGGAGAATCCCGGCGTCATTGGGAAGTTCCGCGGACACTTCCGTCCCGGAGAAGAGCATCAGTACGGCGGCGCGCCGGGCGCGGTCACCACCTGAGCGGGAATGTGCAGGTAGGCGGCGGTGCAGTTCTCCCGAGGTCACACTGTCGACGAGCCTGCGCATCCACACTGGTGCAGCGTGCGGCAGTAGGTCGGTGTTCTCACCGGGCCGGTCGACGACGGTGTGTCTGTCACCCCGCCCGATTCCTGCGTCACGGTCGGTCATGACAGTGCTCCGTCCACTGCCGCACGGATTTCCTCGACACTGGTGAACGTCCGGGGGAACGTTCCACGGACCGCGCCATCAGCATCCGTGACCACGGTGACCGGAACGACACCGGGTAATCCGAGTGTTCCCGCGAATATTCCGTGGGGGTCAGCGTAACTGGGCAACCCAATGCCCCAGTCATTGAGCTTGTCGACGCCTGCTTCCGTGGTTGCATCCGCATGGACCGCGACCACGGTGTACTCCGGGTGCTGCTTCGCGAAACTGTCGAAGAGCGGCATCTCCTCGCGGCAGGGCGCACACCACCACGCCCAGACGACGGCGATCGTGGGACGGGCAGCGGGGGCCTCCGCAGTGTGCCCGAGGCAGTCCAGTTCCACTCCGGCGACGGCAGGGCCGGGACAGTCTGGGCGCCCCTCTGCACTATCGGGGAGAACGGATGTCCGGTCCACGGCGCTCTCCACCGGCACCGGGTGGGTGCCGGGTTCAGGGGAGTCTTCGTTGACGGCACGGAGCATCGCGGGCACAGCGAGGATGACAAGAACAGTGAACACGAGGGCAGCGGCGATACCCCAACCGAGACTCCGGTTCATGCAACCACTCCCGCGAGTTCGAGGAGGTGTTCACGGTCGTCGCTGGTTATCAGGCGGGCAGCTTCGGCGGGTTCCGTGGGGCCTGCAGCGCCGAAAGAGGGGCAGTCAGCCGCCAGGAAGCAGGCTCCGCAGGCAGGTTTTCGGGAGTGACAGACGCGACGACCATGCCAGATCATGCGGTGCGAAAAGATCGTCCACTCGCGGCGTTCGATGAGTTCGCACAAGTCACGTTCCACCTTGACCGGATCGTCGTTGAGTGTCAGGCCCATTCTGCGGGAGAGCCGACCGAGATGCGTGTCGACAGTGATCCCCGGGACACCGAAGGCGTCGCCGAGGACGACGTTCGCGGTTTTTCGGCCGACTCCGGGGAGTTTCACGAGTTCTTCCAAGCTATCGGGGACTTCTCCGCCGTGATCGTCGACGAGGGCTCGGCCGATACCGATGAGGCTCCGGGACTTGGCCCGGAAGAAACCTGTCGGCCGGATGATCTCCTCAATCCCCTCCTGGTCCGCGTGGGCGTAGTCCACGGCGGTGGGATAAGCGGCGAAGAGCGCGGGAGTTACCTGGTTGACCCGGACATCAGTGGTCTGGGCACTGAGTACGGTGGCGACGAGAAGTTCGAGGGGGGATGAGAAGTCGAGGTCGCAGCGAGCTTCCGGGTAGCCGACGGCGAGAGTCCGGTTAATTCTTCGGGCCCGACGTGTGCGCCCGAGCGGCGTCTCCCGACCGGAAGCTGCCGGGTGCGATCCCACCCGGGGGCGGTTCCGGCTGGTGAGTGTGGAGGGAGAGGCTGACATGACAACCACTGTAGTCGGCAGTAGGACGGACACCGGAACGTCCTTCGACGTCGGGTTTCGGGACAACTCCGAAATCCGATGCCGTGAAACCCTGAAGGGGGCTAGACTATGGAAATATGACCCTCATCGCCGTAATTCTCGTTCCCATGGTTCTCGCCGTGTTCGCGATGCAGATGGAACGCTTCGAGGCTTATTCCACACGATGCACCACCGCTGCACCCGTGGAGGTCTTCACCGAGTAGCGGCACAATGCACCGACTGCAGCAGGGTTGGTTGATGGTCAGCGACACACGAACGCGGGGAAACACTCCGGGGACTACCACGGGGGTTCGAAACGGTCACACAAGGCGTGCGTTCGTGACATAAAACATAGTAGAGTGTTGGGGAACAGCGTTATATTTCTACCGCACAAGTTTTTCCGTCACATGCCCACGGGCGAAGTAAGTGAGCTGGAGAATCTGCGGACCCAGCCTGTCCCTTACATGCGGACCTGCTTCATCTGATTAGGAGAAACGAGTGGAAGCCGTACAGGAGATTCTGTCCCGCGCAGGTATCTTTCAGGGCGTCGATCCCGTCGCCGTCACCAACCTCATCCAGGAACTTGATACGGTGCGCTACCCGCGCGGCACCACGATCTTCGACGAGGGTGAGCCCGGGGACCGGCTCTACATCATCACCTCCGGCAAGGTGAAACTCGCCCGGCACGCCGCGGATGGGCGTGAGAACCTCCTCACCGTCATGGGCCCCTCGGACATGTTCGGTGAACTCTCCATCTTCGATCCCGGCCCCCGCACCTCTTCGGCCGTGTGCGTCACCGAGGTTCAGGCCGCAACGATGAACTCCGAGATGCTCCGCAAGTGGATCAGCGACCACCCGGAGATCTCCGAGCAGCTTCTCCGGGTACTGGCCCGCCGCCTCCGCCGGACAAACGCCTCCCTCGCCGACCTCATCTTCACCGATGTGCCCGGCCGAGTGGCCAAGACCCTGCTGCAACTCGCGAACCGCTTCGGCACCCAGGAGGGCGGGGCACTGCGGGTCAACCACGACCTCACCCAGGAAGAGATCGCCCAACTCGTCGGCGCCTCCCGCGAAACCGTGAACAAAGCCCTGGCCACGTTCGCACACCGCGGCTGGATCCGCCTCGAAGGCAAGAGCGTCCTGATCTGCGACACCGAGCACCTTGCCAAGCGAGCACGCTAGTTCAAGCCACATACAACCCGCCCCACGCCGACCGTGAGGCGGGTTTTCACGTGCCCACCGGATGTCTCTCACCCACACCGGACCCAGCCCTCTCGGACGACGGTCACCCGTCGGGGACGCGCCCCCCCCCGGAACGGACCGACGGTCCCACCGCAGACATCCGGGCGCCCGGTACCGGCCCCTAACACGGGGAGTAGCCCACCCCATCCCCGGAGGTACCGGCGACACGGGGAATCCCCGGTCATTGCCCCTCCTACCCCGGGCCATGCCGACCCAGGGAGAGCGTGGGGACGTGAAAAACAGCTTTTCGCCCCCCTCCCCCAAAAATCGCCCCCAGGTTGATGCTACTTATTCGGTTTTTCATGCAAAATTAGCGCCTTTAACATGCACTTTAGCTGAGGCCATGATAATTGATGGGTGATTTTCCCCTAATTTATATTGGTTCCGCTGGTTTACTTCACTTAACAGGCGGTGCAGCCCGGTCTCCACACCCCGGCCCCTCCGGTGTCCGGAAACAGGCTGCACCCACCACTTTTCCAGGAAGAGGACAATCGACGTGTTCCAGAACAGACCAGGGAGAACGCTGCTAGCCGCCATTGTCTCAGCCAGCCTTCTCGTGACCCTCGCGCAACCGGCGGGCGCCGTTCCCACCGTGAATGACCCGGCACCGGGCATCTCCATCACGCAGAACATCAACGACGGTCCCGCGGAGTTCTCCGACACCAGGGTGGAAGCGGTCCCCGTCGCCGAACCCCCACTGCCCCCGGCACTCGCGGGCCTACCACTGCCCCCGGGTTTCTCACCACAGCAGTTCGCCATACTGGGTGGGGCGCTGGCCATTCTCGTGGCTCTCGGCGCAGTGCTCTTCGGACTGTTCTCCGGGGGCGGCTCCTCCGGAAAGACGAAGGACGACCCGACGGAGACAACCACTCCCCCGGAGACCTCGACGACACCGGCACCGGTACCGACAACACCCAGTTCGACGCCGTCGCCGACACCAACGCCGACAACGACGTCATCTAGTTCGACCACGACGACCTCTCCGACGGTGACGGAGCCGAGCACCAGCGAAACCTCCACCACCCCGGAGCCCACGCCAGACCCGTCCCCAGAGCCCACGACCCCGGCACCAGAGCCCGGCAACCTTCCGACGCAGACCGAGGAGGTCAAACCCAGCCCGGACGAGGCGATCGAGCAAGTTCAGGTTAACCCGATGGCCCGCGGCGCCGATGAAGCCGAGGCCATGGCGATCCTCGCCACCGACGACGGTGAAGTGACCGTCGAGGGAACCCATGTCATCCCGGACAGCGTCGTCGCTGAATCCAAACTCCTCCCGGGCACGGTCCTCTCCATCCCTCCGTCACCGGGCGCACCGACCGGCGCCATCGTCAAGATCGAGTCGGTCACCGATGATCCCTCGAACCCGGATGCGGAGATCGTCGTCACGAGCGAGGGAACGCTGAGCGACATCGTCAAGGAGACCCCTGGTTCCATCACCATCGAAGGCACCTTCGCCGATGACACCCTCATCCCCGCAGAAGGCGTCACCCCACTGACTGTTAAGGAACGGGCCTTCAACAAGACCTTCGACGGCCCATCACTGCCTTTTACCGCAGATCTCAAACGATATGCCCCCGACATGGATACCGCGAAACTCTCCGGAAACCTGAAGTCGCGCGCCTTCCTCACCCTGGACGCCGGACTGTTCAAGGGCGTCCAAGAGTTCTCCATGACCGCCGAGGTGTCCATGAACGCACGGCTCGACTTGGAGAAGCACGTCGCCTACGACAAGGAGTTCGATTTCCCGCTCATCGTTCCCCACGCGTACCCCGTCACCTTCACGGTGGGGCCCGTCCCGATCCACGGAACCGTGACCCCGAAGGCGAACTTCCAGGCCTCCATCCATGCGACGGGTGACTTCAACTACCACCCGAGCTTCACCACCGGCATGCAGACCGGCGTCCGCTACCAGAACAACAACTTCGGCCCCGTGGATCACCGGTGGTTCACCCCGTCCGGTGTCGACGACATCTCGATCAAGGGCAAGGCGACCATCACCGCCGGCATCATCGCCGGCGTGGACATCTCCCTGTACCAGACGCTCTCCAGCAACGGCGACGCCACCATCGAGGCCATTCTCACCGTCACCCTGAACAACACCGACCTGCAGTGTGACCTGGTGGCCAACTTCCGTCCGAGTCTCTCCCTGCACGCCCAGGTCCCGTTGACGAACCTGAAGTGGGATCGGCGGATCGGCGGCTTCAGCGCGGTGCTCTGGTCCAATGACCGCAACCTGTGCAGCTTCTCCACCGACCCGGGTGGCGGTTCCGGCGACGGCACCGGAGACGGATCGGGAGATGGCTCAGATCCGGGTTCCGATCCAGGCGGCGATACCGGGGACACCCCCGGCTACGACAGGAACAACGTCATCCCCGATGAAGCGCTGCGCGTGTTCATCAACAAAAGACTGGGCAAAGAGGACCTGACCTCTCCGGTGACCCAGGATGAGCTGGACGGGGCACTGATCCGGTCACTGGACATTGACAGCGGGACGAATATGCCCGACGGGAGCTACAGATCCTACGAGACACTCGAGGGGATCCAATACATCAGGAGTCTCGAGGAACTCAAGATCGGCTATATTTTCACAGGGTCAATGGACTACAACGCGCATATTCCCGATCTGTCGATCCTCCCGCACCTCTCCGAACTCAAGATCTACGGTGCGTCCCAGCACGATTTCGACGAGGCTGCGGGAACCTTCCCGGCACTCGCATCCGTGACTCTGAGGCACGGCAATTTCAGACATCTCCCCTCGGCGATGTTCGAGCACCCGGCTAATGCCACCTACGCCCCACCGCTGCGCCGCATCTCGATCAGCAATCTGCCCTACCTCGCGGCCCTTCCGGAGAGCCTGGGCCAGCAGACCACGCTGGACAGTATCTACATACACCGCACCGCGATCTCCACCCTCCCGGCCAGTATCGGGAACATCACGTCACTCAAAAGCCTGTACCTCGAATACAACGCGAATCTTCGCTCTCTTCCGGACAGCATCGGCAACTCACCCTCACTCAGCAGTCTGACAGTCACCCATTCCCCGGCGCTCACCTCACTCCCGGAGAGCCTGTTTGACGTGATATCCCTGCGCTCGGTTGAAATCAGTAATACAGGCCTGTCGACGCTCCCCGACAACCTGGGAAATGCGGAGTTCCTCAACTCACTCAATGTGTCAGACAACCGCCTGAAAACCCTCCCCGATTCCATCGGAAACCTGCACACCTTGAGTACCCTGGACGTTTCCGGGAATGCGCTCAGCGCGCTACCCGAATCGGTGACCACACTGTATTCCCTCTCGACGCTGTACGCGGGCGGGAACCGCCTCGAGTCCCTTCCCGACAGCTGGGAGAACATGGGGACCCTGTACTACCTCAGCCTTTCCGACAATCTCCTGCGGGACAACATCCCGGAATCCTTCGGCGAGATGCCCAGTCTCAAATATCTGCATCTGTCCGGCAACGGCATCACTCAGATGCCGGAGTTCCTGAAACACAGACTCCACCCGACCGGGGTCAGGGCCCACGTCTACCTGGAACGAAACCCGATCACGACGGTCCCGGAATTCGTTCTCACCTCCCATGCCGACATCTATCTCTACGGGACGGGAATCCGTCCGGATGACCCGGTTGTCCTGAAGGCAGGTGAAGACGGCAACGACGTGGGATTCAGCTTCTCCGGCTAGTAGGAGTCCAGTTCGCTCCATCCCCGCCGACACGACCGAAAGCCCCGCCCCCATTCCGCATCGCGCGGGAAAGGGGCGGGGCTTTCCACCGCCACCAGGGTTTACCCTGACGGTGTACCGGCGGGAACGACCCGGAGTTTCTCTTACTCGCCGTTGGCTTCCAGGTACCGCAGGGTGACGCGGGTCGACTGCTCAGCCGCGCCCCGGAGCACCGGGTCTACGTCGGTATAGATCTCGTCGACGATGGTCTTCAGCGGAATGTCCTTGCCGAGGCGGGCGCGCACCTCGCGGACCTGGCGGAGGCGCTGCTCGCGGCGGTCGATGTACTTGCGGGCCATCTGCGCGGTGCTCGGCAGATCGGGGCCGTGGGCGGGGAGCAGGCGGATGCCGTCGCCCTCTTTCTCCAGCATGTGGAGGGTGTCGAGGTAGAGGCCCAGGTCGCCATCGGTCTCGGAGATCATGGTGGTGTGCCGGCCCGCGATGGTGTCACCGGTGACGATGCCCTCGAGAGTGGACTCGTGGGGGACGCCGCTCCAGATGAAGAAGCAGGCGGAATCGGAAGTGTGCCCCGGGGTGTGGCGGACCTCGATCTGCGGGGTGACGCCCTCGAGTGAGATGATCTCCCGATCCTCCAGCGGGTCGCCCTCGCGGCAGTAGGTCTTGTCGAAGGCCCGGACGGGCGCACCGGTGAGCTGGCGGAACCGGCCGGTGGAGTCGGCGTGGTCGTGGTGCCGGTGGGTGATCAGGATCAGCGCGACCTCGCTGGCCTTGCTGTTGAGGACGTTGAGGTGGCCCTCGTCCTCCGGTCCCGGGTCGATGACGATGCTCCGTGGATCACCCTCCGCACGGATCACCCAAGAGTTGGTTCCCTCCAGGGACGCGTAGGACGGGTTCGGACTGAGGACAACTGCAGCTGACGGTGTGACCGGACGCAGCTGGCTGTAGGCGGGGTGCTCCATGCCCACTAGCTTAACCGCCAGTCGCGCCCACGTACGGTGTTACTCCTTGATTTCCACCACAATCTCCACCTCAACGGGTGAACCGAGCGGTAGTTCGTACACCCCGACGGCGGATCGCGCATGCCGTCCCGCGTTCCCGAAAATCTCGGCGAGGGTGTCGGAGGCACCGTTGAGTACTGCGGCCTGGGCGTTGAACCCTTCGGCGGAGGCGACGAAACCGGTCACCTTGAGCACCCGGGAGACGTTGTCGATGCCGACGAGCGAATCTACTGCGGCGAGTGCGTTGAGCGCGCAGGTGCGTGCCAGGTGCGCGGCATCGTCGACGCTGACGTCCGCACCGACCTTGCCGGTCGCGACAAGTGCGCCGTCGACGATGGGAAGTTGACCAGAGGTCCACACCTGGTCACCCACCCGAATCGCCGGCTGGTAGGACCCTGCGGGAGCCGCGACTGAGGGGAGAGTGATTCCGAGTTCCTGCAGACGTTGTGAGTTCCCCATATCAGTCCTTCGGGCGCTTCATGTAGGCGACGACGTTCTCCGGGTTCGGCCCCGGGACAACGGTGACGAGTTCCCAGCCATCCTCGCCCCAGGTGTCGAGGATTTGCTTGGTGGCGTGCGTGAGCAGTGGAACAGTGGCATATTCCCAGGTGGTTTTAGTCATGCCTCACACTGTAGGCGACGGGCATCGCAGGGGAAAGCACCACGATCCGCGCACGGATCGGAGTTCGCGCAGTCTCTCTCGGCGAGTGCACCTGAAATCCGGGACGCTGACCGGGCTTTGGGCGCAGATGCCGATAACGTCGATACGGGCTATGGCTAGATGCCGACCAATTCACCACCGGAGGCGAGATACTCGGCCCAGTTACTGATGTGCGGGTTCTTACGCAAGAGGGCCCGGCGCTGGCGTTCCGTCAGCCCACCCCAGACACCGAATTCAACTCGGTTGTCCAGGGCATCGGCGCGACATTCCGTGAGAACCGGGCAGCGGCGGCAGATCACTGCGGCCTTCCGCTGTGCGGCGCCGCGGACGAACAGAGCATCCGGGTCGCCTTCGCGGCACTTGGCCCGGGTGACCCAGTCACCGCGACTCGGGGAGGTGGAGACGTTCGGTGCGGTGCCTGCGCCGCCGGCGAAGTAGGGGTTCGTGCGCGGATCCTGGATAAGTGATGCGGTCATCGCTGATCTCTCCTACTGCATGCCTTCACTGACGCATGTAAGTGTATTCACACTGCACACCCGATGTCGAATGCGTCACATCGGTGGGTGGAGTGGACTTTTCCACGGGCGCGCAATTGTTACGTAAGGTAAAAGGGTGTCTCTCGTGAAATCCCTCTCCAAGACCGTCGGCGCAATCGTGGCCGTCGGAGTCCTCGGCGCAGCCGTCGTCGCCCCGGTTGCCGGAGTCTCCGGGCTTGCCGTTGCCCGGACGCAGGAGGCGATGGAATCCAACCTCGCTGACCTGACCAATGGCGAGGCTCCCGGCGTGACCGAAATGGTGGATGCCCACGGTAACCACATGGCGTGGCTGTATAAACAGCGTCGTTTCGAAGTCAACGGTGACCAGATCGCCCCCTCAATGAAGCAGGCGATCGTCAGTGTTGAGGATCGTCGTTTCTACGAGCACGAGGGCGTCGACTGGCAGGGAACCATCCGGGCCATGGTCACCAACATCTTCTCCGGGTCCGTGCAACAGGGCGCATCCACACTCGACCAGCAGTATGTGAAGAATTATCTGCTGCTTGTCGACGCCGAGGATGCGGCGGAACAGGCCGCTGCCACCGAAACCAGCTACGCACGCAAGCTCCGCGAGATGCGCATGGCCTCCGATCTGGAGCAGCTCCTGACCAAGGACGAGATACTCACGCGCTACCTCAACATCGTCCCCTTCGGAAACGGTGCCTACGGTATCGAGGCAGCCGCCCAGACCTACTTTGGAATCCCCGCCAGTGACCTCAACGTCGCACAGTCCGCGATGCTCGCGGGCATCGTCCAGTCGTCGTCCATCCTCAACCCATACACCAATGAGGAGGGCGTAACTCTGCGGCGAAACACCGTCCTGGACACGATGGTCGCGACTGGGGCGATCACCCCGGAGGGGGCAGCGGAAATTAAGCAGCAACCCCTCGGCGTACTC
This sequence comes from Corynebacterium sp. CCM 9204, assembly GCF_041357695.1. Taxonomy (NCBI): domain Bacteria; kingdom Bacillati; phylum Actinomycetota; class Actinomycetes; order Mycobacteriales; family Corynebacteriaceae; genus Corynebacterium; species Corynebacterium sp. CCM 9204. Next base: position 24,605 of record NZ_JAUERX010000003.1, on the reverse strand, counting down.
CCGAAACCCAACGAGCTGCCCCGCGGATGCATAGCCGCAGGAAACCGGGGTTTCTTCTGCGATCATGTCCTTCGCTATCTAGCAGAGAAGGGCATCAGCCTCGATGAACTCGAGAAGGGGGCATACCGGGTGGAGACCACCCTGGACCCCAACATCCAGGACATCACACACAGTGCGGTCGTTAGCCAGGTCAATCCCATGGCCGACGGTGTCGCCGGTGTGATGGATGTCATCGAGCCCGGGGAGAATGACCGACCCATCCGCGCCATGGTGTCCTCCCGAAACTACGGCCTGAACCTGGAGGCCGGAGAGACCGTGCTCCCGCAGACCTCGACCCGTGTGGGTAGCGGCGCTGGCTCTGTGTTCAAGATCTTCACTGCGGCTGCGGCACTCGAAAAGGGTATCGGCGTGGACACGGTCCTCGATGTTCCCACCCGCTACGAAGCTAGGAATCTCGGTACCGGTGGTGCGCAGAACTGCCCACCGAACACCTACTGCGTCGAAAACGCCGGGGTTTACAAACCGAAGATGACCCTCAAGGATGCACTCGCCCACTCCCCCAACACGACGTTCGTGAAGCTCATCGAGACGGTTGGGGTGAAACCCACCGTCGACATGGCGGTGAAACTGGGTCTCCGGGACTACACGGACCCGGGGAGCTTCGATGGTGAGTCCTCCATCGCGGAGTACATGAAGGACAAGAACCTGGGTTCCTTCACTCTCGGCCCCACCGCGGTCAACCCACTCGAGCTGTCCAATGTCGCAGCGACAATCGCCTCCGGCGGCGTTTGGTGTGAGCCGAACCCAATCGTGCGCGTCACCGACCGTCACGGTAAAGAAATCGCTCTGGATCAACCGGAGTGCGAACGCGTCCTTGACCAAGGCATCGCGTACGCACTCGAGGAGGGTCTCTCGCAGGACGTCATCTCTGGTACAGCGGCCGATGCCGCCCGGGCGGCTGGATGGTCGGCGCCCACTGCTGCGAAGACCGGCACGACCGAATCTCACCAGTCCGCCGCCTTCATGGGACTGAACAGTGGTTTCGCCGCAGCACCCTACATCTACAACGACGGAACCACGATCTCCCCACTGTGTACCTCCCCACTACGCCAGTGCCCAAACGGGGATCTTTACGGTGGTATGGAGGCTGCCCGCACCTGGTTTAGTGCGGCTTCCCAGATCCCCGCCGCAACTGGCGGAGGACTCGGCATGGTCGACGGCCGCTACCGACAAGGCACCGCCGTCGCCGACCTCCCGCAGGTATCCGGCCTGAGTGAGGATGACGCACGGAAGAAGATCACCGCCGAGGGCTACGCAATCCGGACGCAGTATGTACCAGGAAATGGGATACCGCTCGGGCGTGCCGTCAACGTGGTTCCCGCACAGGAACCCCTGTTCGAGGGTGGCGAGGTCATCCTGCAGCTATCCGATGGGTCCCGCCCTGTCTCCGTCCCCTCGGTTCCGGCGCCCGAGTCCCAGCCACGCGACCGTCGACAAGCGCCCGATCCCGGGGAGACCGTGGAGAGCCTGCAGAACGCACTCAACAATCTTCTCCGGGAGAACGGATTCTGAACGTAGTCAGGCCCGCTGCAGCCGCTCCCTGACCGCAGCGGAGAGCCGTTTCCCGTCTGCTCGTCCCGCCGCTGCAGCCTGGGCTGCTTTCATGACCTGCCCCATCTGTTTCATCGTGACCGGGACCCCGGTTCCTGCTTCGACTTCTGCAACGGCAGCGTCAACAACCTTCGTGAGTTCCGAATCATCGAGTTGCGCAGGTTGGTAGCGCGACAGGATCTCGGCCTCGGTCTCCTCTGCGTCGGCGAGTTCCGTGCGCCCGGCCTCCCGGTAGATCTCCGCGGACTCGCGACGCTTCTTGATCTCCCTGGCTATCAACCGGAGAACGTCCTCGTCCCCGACCTCATGTTTGGCACCTGAGACAGCCTCGGTCTGGATCGCCGCGAGAAGACTACGCAACGTACGCTTGGTGTCTTCATCACGCGACTTCATGGCTGCGGTCAGGTCTGCACGGACGGCATCAGTCAACTCACTCATGCCGTCCACGATACGCTGGACGGGTGCAACTGAACACGAACCTCATCCTCCGATACACCCTCACCGCCGCTGGTACAGCCGCCGCGGGTGGGGCCGCCCTCGCCGCCTGGGGAACCCAGGAACTGGTGAACTTCCGGCTCCACGAGGTCACGGTCCCGGTACTGCCGCCCGGTACACTGCGCGGCGGCAGTGACTTCCGGATTCTGCACATCAGCGACTTACACATGCTCCCCGGCCAGGAGGCGAAAAGCGCATGGGTGAACACCCTCGTGGATACGGATCCAGACCTGGTGGTCAACACCGGGGACAATCTCGGGGACCCAAAATCCGTTCCTGACGTGCTCCGGGCACTCAGCCCGCTGATGGAGCGGCCCGGGCTTTTCGTGTTCGGGAGCAACGACTACTGGGCCCCCCGCCCGGTCAACCCACTCGGCTACCTCGTCAACCGGAGGCGTCCGGTCAGTGACGTGGAACTGCCGTGGCGGGGAATGCGTGCCGCCTTCATCGAACACGGATGGCTCGACGCAACCCACGCCCGGAGAGAGTTCAAGGCCGGGCATGTGCGGATCGCCGCCGCAGGTGTCGACGATCCGCACCACGATCTCGACAATTACGACACGATAGCGGGTCCGCCACACCGGGACTGTGATCTCGCACTCGCACTGTCACACGCCCCGGAACCCCGAATTCTCCGGCGCTTCGCCGATGATGGCTACCATCTCGCTCTGTGCGGTCATACCCACGGCGGCCAGATCTGCCTCCCCGGAGGTCACCCCATCGTCACCAACTGCGGCATCAATCCCGAGCGCGCCAAGGGACTCAGCAGGTTCGGGCCGATGTACCTCCACGTATCCGAGGGGCTGGGTACCTCCCGCTACGCTCCGATACGGCTGTTCTGCCCTCCCGCAGCAACACTCCTCCGCATCACCGAGCTTCCCTGACACAGACCGTGAACCAGCATCCATCTGCGGTTTTGCCCGGAACGCGACCGTAGGATAAAGTGTTCCGGGTAGCAGATAGTTTCTACACACCGGGATATGGCGCAGCTTGGTAGCGTGCCTCGTTCGGGACGAGGAGGTCGCAGGTTCAAATCCTGTTATCCCGACCATCACTTGTGGGCGGCGAACTTGAACAGTTCGCCGCCCACAGGTTTTTCTTTCCCCGGTTACACCCGCCACCGTATCCGGTGCATGCCTTGGCACGGCGATCAGCCACCTGTGGTACCGAACGAGGTGGCCTGCTCTTCGGAGGGGACCAGCCCAGCGCATCCCTCCGGAACCCCCGACCCCGGGGCAGATTCGGGGGCCGTGTCCGCGACGGGGCCGATTCTCGCGATGATGACGGCCCCGAAGACCACGAGGGCACCGAGTACAGCGACAGTCACCCACAGCACGGGTCCTGCGGTCCCGGAACCGAGTTCGCTCAGTGCGGCTGCCGGATATCCGGACGGAGTCAGAGCAGTGAGCACCCGCCAGAAGGTCGACACCTCCGCACCGTTCACGGTGTTCGACCAGACATGCCCGAGGACGCCCACCTGGGCCGCCAACCCGGTGATGAGGACGATCCGGCCGGTCATCGGCCCCAGTAGAGTCATCAGCGCCCGCCCGAGAATGGATCCCGCCACCGCAGTGAGAGTGACGACGAGCAGCACCGCACCGAGTAAAACACTGTCTGAGGGGCGCGCCGCAGTGGCCACAAAGGCTGCGCCAGTCACAGCGACACCGAGAATCGCGGTGACCGGCGCGCTGAATACCACGCGGAACGCTGTTCCGCTGGTGGTACCAGAACTGTTCCCCACCCGCCGGGGCACCGGTTTGCCGACCAGCCACAGGCAGGTCGCCGCGAGCCACACGAGTATTGCGGTGAACAATGCGTTCATCGGGTTCATGCCTGTGTCAATGCTATTTCCGACGTCCGTCGGGGAGTTACCGGGGCTACCGGTGCGTCCGGATGTCAGTCCAGCATGGATCGCATTGACCTTGTTTTCGTTCGCCTCCGCCATGGTACGGATGCGTTCGGCACCCGCCCGGAGTTCGTCGGCGCCGCTCTGTAGAGCACGGCTCCCTTCATCGAGTTCGTGGAGGCCATCACTCAGTGACCGGGAACCTGTAACCGCACTGTAGACACCGTCGTGAAACGGCTGCCCGGGAGTGGAGAGCTGTTCAGCCACCTGACGAGAACCACTCCGCAGTTCATTCAACTGGCCGAGCATCTGCGGATCGACGCGGAAATTGACCACCTCAACCCGGAGCTTGACCAGTTCCATCCGCAGTCGCGGCGATTCCGGGTGTTTCGATGTGGCGAGGGTGGCATCCAGTTCATCGAGGACTCCGAGGAGCTGATCTCGGGCAAGGGGCATCGCTTCTATCTGTTCGACGGCGCGGGCGACTCCGTCGGCGACCTGTGTGGCACCGACCCCGAGCTGCCCGGTACCCGCCTGCAGTTTGACCAGTCCGTCGGTGAGCTGCTGCGCCCCTTCAGCCGCTTTCGCGGCCCCCTCCGAGAGTCGTTTGCTTCCGTCTGCGAGTTCCCCCGCGCCGACAGTGAGCTCTCTCGTACCGGTGACGAGAAAACCCGCCTGGGTATCCGCTTCACCGGCCGCGCGGCGCACTGCGACAAGATCGGCGCTCCCCGTGGCTGAAGAAACTGCCACCCCTGTTCCGTTACTCTCCCTCCCGTCATCGGGTCTGGGGCTGCCCGCTGTGGTCAGATCCGTATCCGTTACCGTGCTGTACACAGCTCCGGCAGCCACCGGCAGGAGCAGTAGCAGGCTCAGCAGGGCACGGGTGACGGTCATTCCGGTTCGTCTCATACCTTGAAATCTATCGTCAACGCAGGTGCCCGGATGTCACGGCGCACCGGACAGTTGTCCGTTCGGGTTTCTGCCCGGCGCATGACCTTCCCCGACGACCACGGCTGACAGCATTCCCGTGACCTCCGACCAGGCTCTCCGACGGTGCTGACCGGCTGGTATCGTCTACAAGGGTATGTCTGACTCCAGCATGACACGAATCTCCTCACGACTCTCATCCAGAAACGCAGGTGTGATGCCCAAGTGACGCTGTTCATCGTCCTCGCGTTGGCGGCGGCCGCTCTCGGGCTCGCCCCCTTCGCTGTCCGCGTGTTCGATCGCCGCGCCGGATGGCCACTGGCGGCGGTATTCCTCTTCGCCGCAGGACTCCTGGCACGGCATATCCCCCAGCTCATGGACGGGGAGGTGATCACCTACCGGCACATCTGGGCGCGTGATTTCATCGCCACGGGCCAGCACGCGACCTTCGCGTTACGGGGGGATGCACTGAGTGTCTTCTTCGCACTCCTGGCTCTCGTGATCGGCGCGGTCGTCTTCATTTATTCGGCGTCCTATCTGCACAACAAGCAGTCCAATGGCAGTTTCTACGTCATCATGTCGGCGTTCATGCTTGCGGTTCTGCTGCTCGTACTCTCGGACGACGTGATCCTGCTGTTCATCGCCTGGGAGCTGGTGTCCATCGGTTCCTTCCTGCTCATCGCCCGGGCAGGCTCGGCCGGGGAGGCCGGTTCGGTGCGTACCCTGATCCTCACGTTCACCGGTGGCCTGACGTTGCTCGCGGCGTTGACCATAGCGGCGACGCAGGCGGGCACCACGGATCTCTCCCTCATCCTCGCGTCCGGATTCTGGTCGGAGAATCCACGGTTGGGTACTACGGTGGGCGTTCTGATCGCGGTGTCCGCATTCACGAAGTCCGCGCAGTTCCCCTTCCATTTCTGGCTCCCGGAAGCAATGGCGGCAGCGACTCCGGTGTCGGCGTTCCTGCACGCTGCGGCGGTGGTCAAGGCCGGTATCTACCTGCTGCTGCGGTTCTCCACCGTGATGCACGACAACCATGTGTGGAACCTCCTGCTCATCACCGTCGGTATGTTCACCGCCGTGATGGCGTCCCTCTTCGCCATCCAGAAAACGGATCTGAAGCGACTGACGGCCTATTCAACGGTGTCCCATCTGGGGTGGATCGTCGCCACGATCGGTATCGGCACCCCCTTCGCACTGGCTGCTGCAGTACTGCACACTCTGACTCACGCGCTGTTCAAGTCGTCATTGTTCATGCTCATCGGCGTGGTGGACCACGAGGCCGGATCACGTGACGTGCGTCGTCTCGGCCCGCTGTGGAACAAGATGCCGTTCACGTTCACCGGTGTACTCGTCGGTTCACTATCCATGGCTGCGGTGCCGCCGATGATGGGATTCATCTCCAAGGAGAGCATGCTGGAGGCGTTCACTGAGGCACCCCTGGATGCCGCCGGTGTGTGGCTACTTCTCGGGGCGGCCGGGGTGGGTGCGGTGTTCACATTCACATACTCTGCCCGGCTCGTACTGGGTGCTTTCGTCGACGGCCCCCGCGACATGTCTTCGGTCCACGAGGCTCCGGCCCAGTTGTGGCTCCCTGCGGCTCTGCCCGGGTTGGTGTCCCTCCCGTTGGCGTTCGTCGTGGCCTCTCTGGACGCACCGTTGGACGCCGTCGTCGGGTCGATCACCGCTGAACCACATCTGCACCTCGGACTCTGGCACGGCTTGACCGTTCCGCTGGGAATCTCCGTAGCAGTCATGGTTGTCGGCGTCATCGGGGTAGTTGCACGGAAACGGATTCTCCCGGCTTTCGACGGTCGTTCCCTGTTGCCGTTCACCGGAAACATCGTGCTGCGCCGTGTCGTGGAGCTGTGCGGTCGCTGGGGAAGAACTGCGGGCAGCATGGCGGATTCGTACTCCCCTGCCCGGCATCTACTGTTCCCACTGCTAGTGCTCCTTGGTTTCGCCACGGTGGTACTGGCCACGCCGGGTATCGACGGGGTTACTCCCGCGCCGCGGATCGGCGGAATTGATCGCCCCATCGACCTACTTCCTCTGCTCATCGTGGTGGTGTCGGTGTTTGGTCTTACCCGTGCACGCACCCGCCTCTCCGGCGCGGTGCTCCTCGGCACCACCGGTGTTGGTGTGACACTGCAGGTTCTGGTGCTCGGCGCCCCGGACGTTGCGCTAACGCAGTTCCTCGTTGAGACGCTCATCGTCGTCATCGTCATGATGGTCATCCGGCAGCAGCCGGAGGAGTTCCATGCCACGTCAGGGAAGCGCCGCACCTCGGCTGCGGTGCTCGGGGTCGCTACCGGTACCGCGGCGTTCGCCGCCGTGATGGGGTTGCTCGGCAGGCATCCCCGGTCGGATATTGGCCTGTACTACCTGAATGAAGGACCGGGGATCACCGGGGGCGACAACATCGTCAACACGATCCTCGTCGAGTTCCGTGCTTTCGATACCCTGGGCGAGTTGGCGGTGCTGGGCATGGCGGGCGTCGTCATCGCCGCAGTCGTCGGCTCTATACCCAGGCACCCTTTCCAGCATGGAACCCAACCGTTGTTCCTCGCCGCACCAGCACGCAACGTTGTCCCTTTGGAGCAGGTGCGGAAGTATCTCCTCCCGGTTCTCGGTGTCCTCTCGTTCCTCATTTTCATGCGCGGACACAATTCCCCCGGAGGAGGCTTCATTGCCGCACTGGTGGCAGGAGGGGCGATCATGGTCGTTTATCTGGCCTACGGCACCGACAAGCCTGTTGTTCGCCCGAACACCCCATATCTGTTGACCGGTATCGGGATTCTCACCGCCGTCGGCTCCGGTTTCCTCGGGTTCTTCGAGGGGTCATTCCTCTATCCCCTGCACGGCCACATAGGCCCGGAGCATGTGAGTACATCGATGATCTTCGATGTCGGCGTGTTCCTGGCGGTGCTGGGTATGCTCACCCTCGCGATCAACGCGCTCGGCGGATACCTGCGCCCCGGTGCCGACAAGAAACTTCTGCCGTTCCATAGAGGCGGCGATCATCCCCTGTCCACGACCCCCGATGTCAGTCCCGAATCACGGCTCGACGCCCCACAACAACCACGGAGGTCGAGCGGGTCGAAAACCATCCCGGTCGGTGCAGAACACGGCACCGACCGGGACCACCGATCCTCCGGGACCACCGACGAGCAGAAGGGAGACAAACAGTGATTCTCGCACTGACCATCGCGTTCCTGCTCGGCGGCGGCGTCTACCTGATCATGCAGCGGGGTATGGTGCGCATCGTGTTCGGCATGGGCCTCGTGAGCCATGCCGCGAATCTCATCATCCTCGCCACCGGCGTCAACGCCTGGCGTGGTGAGCCGTTCGGTGGACGCACCCCCCTTGATGAGGCGGCGGATCCGCTGCCGCAGGCATTCGTGTTGACCGCCATCGTCATCACCATGGCGACCACCGCGTTCATGCTCGCACTGGCCGCGCTGGGACGCTCGGATGACACCCGTTCCGCGGAAGATCCTGATGAGGAGTCACCGCTGGAGACACGTGGCCGAACGGCCGCACCAGTTCGCCCCGGTTCCCACCGTGCGGCCCGTGTCGCCGACCGGCTGGCCAAGGAGGAGAAGTAAACCGTGAACACTGATCTTTCCTGGGTTCTCCCCCTTTTCGTCGCTGTCCCATTGGTGGCTACCGCTCTCGCTGTGATCACGCCGTGGCGGGTCGTCCGTGATTCCATGATGGTGGCGGTCCCCGGTGCGGGGGTCATCGCCGGTGGATGGTTGTTCGGGCACACGGAGGCGCAAGGCACGGTCGCGCACTCGGTCGGTCTCTATGCGGGTGGTATAGCAATTCCCTTCGCCGCCGACCCATTCTCGGCAGTGATGATTCTGACCACCTGCGTGGTCGCCCTTGCTTCCAATCTGTTCGCTCTGGTTGCCGGTGAGACACGCGCCCGGTTCTACCCGGCCCTCGCCCTGATGCTCACAGCGGGTGTCAATGGTGCTCTGCTCACCGCCGACCTGTTCAACCTCTTTGTGTTCATCGAGGTCATGCTGCTTCCCTCCTACGGTCTGATCGCCATGACGGGAACCTGGTCCCGGCTCGCCGGTGGTCGGATGTTCGTACTGGTCAACCTGACCACCTCGACGGTTCTGCTCATCGGTGTCGCCCTGGTGTACGGGGTCGCCGGTACGGTGAACATGGCTGCACTCGCGGGGGCTGCCGCGGGAAACGGTCCACTCACCGTGGCGATGGGCGTCGTGGTGATCGCGCTGTGCGTGAAGGCCGGTGTCTTCCCCGTGCATACCTGGCTACCCCGAACCTATCCGGGTACCTCACCATCGGTGATGGGACTGTTCTCGGGGCTGCACACGAAGGTTGCGGTGTATGCGCTATTCCGGATCTACACGGTCGTCTTCGACCTTGATGCCCGCTGGTCGTGGCTGATCGCCATCGTCTGCGTCGTCTCAATGCTGGTGGGTGGTTTCGCGGGCCTCGCCGAGCACACCATGCGCCGGGTCATCGCCTACCAGATGGTCAACGGCATGCCGTTTATCCTGGTTGTACTGGCGTTTGCGGCGCTCGATCCGGTTCGGGCACTCGCCGCCGGCATCCTCTACGCTCTGCACCACATGGTGACGGTCGGTTCCCTCGTTCTCACGGTCGGAGCCGTGGAGGAGACCTACGGCACGGGCATGCTGACCCGGTTGTCGGGTCTGATGCGTCGTGAACCGCTCGTATCCGCGGTGTTCGTGATGGGCGCATTCTCCGTCATCGGTTTCCCACCGTTTTCAGGTGTGTGGGGCAAACTGTATGTCACTCTGGCTGTCGCCCGCGCCGGGGATGTCCAGGCGTGGCTCGTCATCGCCGCTATTCTGCTGGCGAGTTTCGGTGCACTGTTGTCCATGCTCCGCCTGTGGCGCAGTGTGTTCTGGGGCAAGGACATGAAGGAGAAGGATTTCCCCGCCACGCTTCTGGTGTCCGGATCCAAACTCGCCCCGGGTGCGGCGCTCGCTGTTCTGAGTGTGGCGATGTTCGTTGGTGCCGGGGTCTTGACTTCGGTGACGACCACTGCGGCAGAGGGGCTTCTCGATGTCGATGGCTACCAGCACGCTGTACTCGGCGATGTACCTTCCGCCATCGGTGTTGTCCCGGAGGACTCGCCCGTTCTTGGGGCTGATACGGCAGAGGAGAGCCACTGATGTTCCATGTGATCCGATTCGGTGTCTGGCTCATCGGCCAGGTGTTCGCTGGCGCGTTCACCGTCGCCCGTGACGTGGTGCGCCGCCACTCATTGATGCACCCGATCGTGGTGGCTTATCCGCTGCGGGTGACCAAGGACTGGCAGATCGCCGCGTTCTCGACCTGCATCACGATGACGCCCGGCACTCTGGCACTGGGTCTGCGTCCGGCGGGGCTCGACGGTGGGGATGAGAACGGCCCGGAGATTCTTCTCGTGCAGGCCGTGTACGGGGCCGATGCCATGGAGGTGTTCAAGGGTCTGGCTGACATGGAGGAACGCATGGTTCCCTCCGTCCGAGGGATTGATCATGGTGCGCCTGGACAGGGTACCGGAGAGGGGAAGTGATGAGCGCTCTGACCATCGTCGTCGCGGTATCCATCGTGATGATGACGCTGGCTCTGCTGGCGAGCCTGGTGCTGCTGCTGAAGCATCGTGAGGACACCACACGGATCGTCCTCGCGGACAAGGTCTTCTACACCATGATCGCCGCGTTCGTGACGTGGACATTTGTCAATCCGACATCGATTTCCTACGAGATTCCACTGCTCGCAGGCTTGCTCGGACTGTTGACCACCATCTCCCTTGCCCGGATTCTGTCGAAGGGACGCCGCTAGTGACCGTTATAGAGATCATTATCAGTCTGACCCTGTTGTTCGCCGCCTCCATGACGTTGGTGACCGCGGCTGCCCTCTGGCGATCACCGGATGCGTTGTCCCGGGCGAATCTGCTGGGACCGACGATCGGTGTGGCGATCCCACTGATCCTCGCCGCACATCTGCTCCATGATTTTTCCACTGCCGGGTTCAGCGCCGCTGATCTCGTCCGTGCGTGCATCGCCATCACCGCACTCCTCGTCATCTCCAACATTTCCACCTACTATCTCGGCCGGTCCATCTACGCGTTCGAGAAACCCGACGTGATCACCGTCGACTCCGTGTGCAGCGGCAGCCCTCCGGCTTCCACGGACGTCACGGACGGGAACACCACCTCCACACGCTAAAACGACGTGAACTCCCCCACCGGCCGTGTCTGGTGGGGGAGTTCACGTGTTGGGGGCAGAATCAGGAGGCGGTGAGTTCTGCTGCACCGAAGGGGGAGGTGAAGCGTTCGCACCAGATGACCACACTGTTGACGTCGGCAAGATCAACATCCTGCGGGATGGTGTAGTTCTGGTTGCCGTGGGTCGCCTTGAGCGCACCGAGACTGGTGTAGCTGGAGGCGTCGAGGTCAGCATAGTTTCCGGTCTGAGATGTGAGTACGACCTTCAGGTCCGGACCGTCGAGGCTGGCGAGGTTCTCCAATCTAAGGACGCGAGAACCGTCAGGTAGCTCAGCGATGAATGCGGTACCGGAGGTGTCATGGTCGAGAGAGATGAACTGTCCTCCCTTGATTTCGATGGGCGCCACAGGAGCTACGGTTTCATCACTACCTACGGTGGCTTCAGGATTGTGTATCGGCGGCTCTTTACCAGAGTCAGATACGGGGGCTACCGAAGGGAAAGCTTCGTCGACGGTGGATGAGGTGAAGGCCCGCCACGGCTGCGTGAGCGCGAGTACGACACCGATAACGATGATCAGGATCGCAGCGACCACTGCAATATAGATGGACTTTCTGGGATTGTTCTTCTGCGTGGGCATATTCCATTCAACACTAGATGACGCGTCCACATTCCCACATGTGAAGCTCTTATTCTCCGAAGGACACGACAAAGCCCCACGAACAGTGTCCGTGGGGCTTTGGGTGGTGTGAAACTAACTACTTGGCAGCGTCGGAGCGGAGCTCACGGACGCGGTTCCCCAACCACTCGTCAACGTTGGTCCAGTACTGGTAGACGTTCTTCTCGACCTCACTGGTCAGGCCATCCATGGTGCGCGCGATGTTTCCGGCGAGACGCTCACGGGCCGCATCATCCAGAACCTCACGGACAAGGATTCCGGCCTGGACGAAGTCACCGTCCTCGGCGTGCTGCACGTAGGCACCACGAGTGAAGTCCGTGCCATGGGTGTCCCACAGACCCAGGTCACCGGCGATACCGACGGTAACACCGGAACCAGAGGTCTGACCGTCATCCAGATAACCACCCTCACGCTGAGTCTGGTTCGGAGTGTAGACCGGCTGCTCCGGGGCGGAGAACTGGTAGGTCATCGAGCCATCCTGCGAGTAGCTGTTGACCGGGCAGACCGGGCGGTTGACCGGAAGCTGCTCACTGTTCGCCCCGACGCGGTAGCGGTGGGCGTCAGCGTAAGCGAAACCACGGGCGATGAGCATCTTGTCCGGAGAGAAACCGATGCCGCGCACCAGGTTCGACGGAGCGAAGGTAGCCTGCTCAACCTGCGCGAAGAAGTTACGCGGGTTACGGTTCAGGGTGAAGTGACCGACGTGGATCAGCGGGTAATCCTTCTGCGACCAGGTCTTCGTCAGGTCGAAGGGGTTGTAGCGGTAGCCTTCCGCCTCGTCGACGGGCATGATCTGCACCTTGACATCCCAGGTGGGGAAGTCGCCGCGCTCGATGGCCTCGTAGAGGTCCTGGCGGTCAGCGTCGGGATTCGCTGCCACGACCTCAGCGGCCTCCGCGTCAGTGAGGGTCTCCCAGCCCTGACGGGTCTTGAAATGGTACTTGACCCAGAAGCGCTCGCCCGCTTCATTGACCCACTGGTAGGTGTGTGAGCCAAATCCGTCCATGTGCCGGAAGCTCTTCGGGATACCGCGATCACCGAGGAGGTAGGTCACCTGGTGGGAGGACTCGGGGGTACGGGACCAGAAATCCCACCGCATGTTCCAGTCCTGGAGACCGGTGCCGGGCATACGCTTCTGCGAATGGATGAAATCCGGGAACTTGATGCCGTCACGGATGAAGAAGATCGGGGTGTTGTTACCGACGAGATCGTAGTTACCCTCAGTGGTGTAGAACTTCAGGGAGAAACCGCGCACGTCACGCAACGTGTCAGCGGAACCCTGCTCACCGGCAACGGTGGAAAAACGCGCGAGCATCGGGGTGACGGTGCCCGGCTGGAACAGTGCGGCGCAGGTGTACTTAGATACGTCCTCGGTGACGGTCAGTTCACCGAACGCACCGGACCCCTTGGCATGGACGACGCGCTCCGGGACACGCTCACGGTTGAAGTGGGCGAGCTTCTCGATGAGGTGGAAGTCGCGCAGGTCGACGCTTCCCTGCTGCCCCTGGGTGACCGAGTGGTTCTCGCTCGGAACCGGAGCTCCGGCAAGGCTGGTGGTGGAACCGTGGGCAACAGGGCACTGGCCGGCGGCGACGATATCGTCGACGCTCGGAGTGCGGGGGGTTTTATTCTGATTGGTCATGCAGGTGAATCTCCTCGAACGGGCTGGGTGAGGTAAAGGTGAAGCAACCCTAAGTTTTACTTATCGGTTGCCGGTGACTCAAAGTCTATGCCATTCAATCATGGGATGCCAGCGGCGCAAAAAAATACCAACTTTCGACGGATACACCGCCCACCCCCTACCCAAGAGGCGCAGGAACAAACCATCTCGCAACCCCGGACCCCCGGTCACGCTGGTATATTTCTTGAGGTGAAGTCACCTGGTGAGAGCGAGCGGGCACAGGTTGATGCGCGCGTCACCGCACTGGCCCTCAAAGCTGGACGGGGCGACCGTGACGCCCTCGCAGAGTTCGTCGCCGCCACGCAGGGCGATGTATGGCGCCTATTGGCACATCTCGGCGACCGTGATATCGCGGATGATCTGACCCAGGAAACGTACCTCCGCGTGATGAGCGCTCTCCCACGGTTCGCCGCACGATCATCAGCCCGGACATGGATACTGTCACTGGCACGCAGAGTCTGGGTGGACAATATTCGCCACGACATGGCACGCCCACGGAAATCGGTGGTGGAGTATGAGGATGCAGCAGCATCGTCGGCTACATCGGATTCGTGGGCGGAGTGGGTCGACGCCCGCATGTTGATCGACGCCCTTCCGGAGGATCGTCGGGAGGCCCTGATTTTGACGCAGGTACTCGGCTATACCTATGAGGAGGCCGCTCGGATCGCTGGGGTCCGGACGGGGACGATCCGATCCCGGGTGGCGCGGGCGCGGGCGGATATCGTGGCCGCAACGAAAGACGGCAGGGCCACGGGGAGGGAAGGGAACCCGTTATCCGGGTAGACCGAGTCAGGCCGGGGTTATCAGGGTATGTGGCCTGCAGGCATCGACGTGAGTTGGAACAGGAAACGGGCCCCGGTTCACTGTCCGGGGCCCGTTTCGTGGAGAAGTCCTACCGCTGATGAGTCAGAGGTTTGCCTCATCGCGCATGGTGTCTACCTTTCGACGCTGCGCTTTCAGCGCGGCGAGAGAGGATAATCAGCCGGATGATGAGTCCACCGACCCCGATGAGAGCGGCAATCCCGATAACGAGGATCGAGATCATCCACCAGGTCCAGGATGCTTTGACGGGTTCTTCACGCTTGATGATCGCTTCGTCTGCGGGGTCGAGTGGTACGCGTTCACCTGTGACGAGGAGTCGGTGACTGTTAATCCCGTAGGGGGTGCAGGTGATCAAGGTGACCAGATCTCGGCCGGGTACGCGGTTGAGGCTGTCGATCTCTGAGGGTTCGACAACGGTAATCTCCTTGACCACATATTTCAGTTCGCGCCCGAGGGTGTTGAGGTAAATGGCGTCGCCTTCTTTGACATCCGAGAGGTGGTCGAAGAGTGTCGCATTGGGGAGTGCCGTGTGTCCGGTCATCACGGAGTGCGTACCAGGGCCACCGACGGGTAGGGATGACCCGAAGAGGTGTCCGACGCCATTCTTGAGTACTTCATCGCTCGTGCCGTGATAGACGGGCAGGTTTATCTCGGCGCTCGGAACTTTCACGACCGCCATCGCATCGGTGACGGCAAGTTGTTCCAGATAATGCTGGTATTCCGCCGTGTCGGGGACGAGGTCTTCCAGGAACGGGTCGAGGATCAGTCCCTGGGAGAGATCAGAGTTGTAGGCGTCAGCTTGTTGGAGGGATCGTTCCAGTTCAGCGGGATCGGCGTTGTTCACGCTCACCGTGAATTTGTTTGCGTTGATCTGGTGCTGGACATCATTGTGCCGCGTCGCGAAGACGGGGTACACCATGATGGCTATTCCGATGAGGGCGACAGCGAGCGCGACGAATGGCGCGTAGCGTTGCCTACGGGACCGTGGATGACTGTCTTGCTGGTCCTGGTCCGGGGCTGGACTGGGCTCGACGACTGCGGTGGACATGCTTCTCCTGAGAGTGAATGTAGCGATTCCCGCCCGGGATTAACCGAGCGGGAATCGCCGTTACCTTGAGCGGCTAGTGCTTTTCAAGGGGGTGTTACTGGTTGTTCTTGCGCTCACGACGTGCCGAGCTTGCTGCATAAGCGCCGGCACCGGCGACGAGCAGGCCACCAACGGCAATGATCGGGATGATGCCGTTACCACCGGTCAGCGGCAGGTCGAAACCACTGTTCGACGGGACGTTCAGGACTTCCAGGCTTTCCTTGAAGTCGGGGTCAGCCTGAACCAACTGGAATTGAAGAAGTTCCGGAAGAAGCTCATAGGTCTTTCCGTCCTTCTCCGGTGCCTTCGTTTCCTTCAGGCAGTAGTGTTCCGTAGGATTCGCAATCGACTTGCCGTCTTTGAAGTCATTCAGTTGAATACCCTTGATGACGATCCGACCGTTGTCATCGGTAGTCCACTTATCCTTATCATTGACCGACACCTGATCGATGATGGTCTTCGACGCATCACAAGTGTAGAGCTCGAACTCTGCACCTGGAAGCAGGACTGACTTGTCTTCCTTGTCTTTCTTATCGATGACAAGGGTTCCGTACTTGGACTCGACCTCAGTTGAGGGAGTTCCGGGGGGAGTATCAGTGCCGGGAACGGTATCCCTGTCAGTATCCCAGGCCGGGAGCCCATCGTTGGGAACCAGGTATGCCTGGTTGGGAATCGTGATCGCCGTGTTGTTATCTGCATCATCGAGACCGGCGTATTCCGGCTTCTTCAATGTCGCATCGAAGGTCCACTTGACGCTGCTTCCCTTGTTGCTGTTGAGCAACGCTCGACCAGTCTCGTTGAATGTCACAGTTACATACTGACCAACTGCGGCAGTATTTCCGGCCGTGGGCGCCGGATCAACGCTCTGGACGGCGATGTTGTAATTCGACGGATCAATTGACGTCTCTGCACCCGAGCTATCGACGAGCACGAGCGCGTCGTCCGAGAAAGCAGAATCATAGTTCAACCGGTGATCGATCGGGTCAATGATCTGGTAGCGGTTGATATTCCGCCCCTTCGGGATCTCGGTCTTTACGGAGTACCGGACCTCGGATTTCCCCTGCGATCCAGCAACGCTACCCGAAGTAACACCCGTGGAGGTACCGGCATCAACAACGGTCTTCGTAATGCTCGAAAGACCGTTCTTCGGGTAAACGTTCACGACCTCGAGCCACTTGTTCAGTTCAGTCGGGTGCGTCAGCGGGACCGAGACGATGAAAGGCTCTGCCTTGTTCACCGAAGTTGCGGGAACTGTTTTCTCGTCATCGGTACCCTCAGCGACTACTACCTCTTGAGTTACCGACTCAAAAACGACATAAAGAGCTGCCGGAAGATCAGGGAATTCCGCCACACCATCAGCGTTGGTATTAACCGCACCATTCGGGCTGACGTCAACGAAATTATAAGTACCCGCGTAGTCACCCGACGCGATAGTGATCCCAGTGGCATTTGCCTTGTTTTCGGTATTTTTCCATTCCTCGACCAGAGCATTTGCACGACGCCAACCGTCATTGGTGGTCAGGTCGACACCATCAACTTTTTTGATGGTGAAGGTGACGTCCTTGATCGGCTTCGCAGATGAATCCGGAGTCTGTTCGGTACCATTATTAGCCGGACGGTTGGCTCCATCTTCAGGCTCAGTGAACTTGTTGACCTTCAGAGTTGCGGTCGCAGGCATCTTCGGGGGCTTCTGGGTGTCCGCGGCAGAGGCCGGAGCTGCGAGAAGAATACCGGGGCCTGCACTCAGCAAGGACATGCCGGCGACCGACATTCCGGCAATCATGACTTTGGTGAACTTGCGGTTTTGACTCATTGAGTCACTCCTTTATGTTGGGAAACGGTATCCGCTGATTGGAAAACCGTTGGTATTGCATGGTGGTTTTAGATGGGTGGGTCAACTCCACACTTGGGGTGGAGATCTCGACCAACAATTGACGTAGGGAGCGGGGCCCATTAGCTTCGCCGCCCCCTAACGGACTGCATTGTAAAGAACGCAGCGCCCAAGAGGAGGATCATCAACCCAACCAAGAACTGTGGAAGGTTGCCATGCCCACCCGCTTTGGGTAATTCCGCAGTGCGACTATCGTGAACGTTGATTACGTCACCTTTGATCTTGAAGGTGCCGCCATCTACCACGATTTCTTTATCCGAATTTGGACTGACGGCATTTCCCTGGCCTTTATTGTAAGCTTCAATACCACTGGAAGTCAATTTGAACTTGAGCGGTTTTGCGAGAAGCTGGACAGCCCCCTTACCCGCCTTCTCCGAATAGGGAGCTTTCGTTTCCACAAGCCAATAAGTTTCACCGATAGTTAACTCTTCAGACGTGAAATCATTGACTGCCGGAGTTGACAGATCCTCCGTTACAATCGCTGCAACTTCATCCGAGGGACCACTGCCATCTGTTTTAGATCGGTAAATCTTAAACTCGGCACCCGAGAGTGGGTTATTCGCTCCATCGAACTTCTGAATCACGACCGGTCGACCCGGGGGGGGCAACGGGAACACAAGCATTATTATCCGAGCCATCATCACCGAACTGCGCATCGATGCTTACGGAGTTTGCCAACCCTTGCTCAAAGCCACTAGCAGACGATGAATTCTCACATACTTCTGCTTTACTACGATCCGGAGACCCACCCCCGACAGGTGCCGGGTTAAATCGGCCGCTTGCAGTCACTAAATACTCTTGAGCTTCACCCTTGTTTAGCCATTCACTACCTTGCGGAATGGTAAACGCCGGATTAGCTTCCCTGGGCGAGAGCTGTCGGGTGGGGATTACATTCGCCCCTTTCCCATCCTCCGAACTAGCATCATATTTATTGACTTCAATACTCTCGACTTCAAAGCCACCGTGGAACTTCAGCGAGTCAGTGATTTCGGGGTGATATCCGGGCTTAAAGCCCTTGTTCTCAATCTTTATCTTGTATTGAGCAACAACTTTTCCGTCCTGATCCGCCTTAACGGGACTACCGATGATATCGAACTGCCCGGGTTCACTAGTCTTAGCGAGCTTCGAAACGTCCCACAGATTTTTGAGGGTGACCGGAATACATGCGTAGTTATCACGTTCAGCGTGAGCCGTGGACGTTTGATCCTCGTTGAGGATACGACCTCCATTGATCGCACCACCTCCGGGTTCCTCACTCCTACTCGGATCCTCCGCATCTCTTTCAGCTTTCGACAAAATATAGCTGTCAAGAGGTCCTTTACTTACGCCCTCGATACATTGCCCAAGATCCTGTTCATGATCGTGAAATACGGAGGAATCGATTGAAGCACCAACCGAATTTGTTTTTTCCGTCCTTGTGATATCCGCAATAACGGGGATATCAATTTTCAGATAATAGGAAAAAGCTGGCTGACTACCATCTGCTTCCGGATCAGGTTTACCGTGCCTGCGAACATTACTGATATTTTCAACTATTTGAACCCCACTAGCGAGTTCATCCTCTGTTAGCGCGGTTCGCAGACCGGTGACCACGGGATCTGGATAGTCTGGATTTGTCGAGTCAGATACGGCATATTTAGTGCCCACTGAGACTTTGGCTTTTCCCCCGTTCCAGTCTTGATCCCATTTAAGGCCTTCAGGCAGAACAAAATGATCGAAAATGGGCCCACTATTTGCAAGATGACCGGCCGGCATAGCACTACGAACGCGAATAGTGTAACGTAACGTACCCTTTCCTGTTTGTGGATCAAGCTCCACATTCGCACCCGAATGTGGATTCTTATAGCGGCCACCATTAGCAAACTTCAGGATATAGACGCTATTGATCGTGTTTTTAACCGTACAGGTTATGTTATCACCCGGTTTGACAGCAACCGTGTTCGCATTTTCCGAGTCGCTTAAAACGCGTTCCTTGTTCGCGGAATCGAGACAGGACCATTTTTTATACTGTTGATATTGTGAAGCCTTCTTTGCAGTATCGGGATCGTCGTAGTCAGGAAACTCAGATAGCGAATAAATCAAACCTTCCCCCTCAGCAGCCAGGACAGTTTCCGAGACTCCAGTATGTCCCTTGACCAACGAAGTACCCTCATAGGTTCCAGCGGAAGGAGCATTAGCGCCCGCGATTAGTAAGAAATTATCCCGAACTGCATCTGATTCGACATCACCAATTTCGCGATCATTAACATTCACGATCTTCTTTTTCAAGGTCAAGGTCGCAGTTTTCGGTTCGGTAACCGGGATACAGGCTCTGTTGTTATCAGTGCCGTCGGCATCATCAACCATATCGACGCTATTGAAAAGGCCTTTGTCGGAAGGCAAGGGAGTACCGGATGCACATTCCCTCACATCCGACCAGGAAACATCCTGGTACTTGTCAAACGATAGTTTGACCTGGATCCGGAAACTGCGCGATGATCCTTTTTCCGGGGCGGGCTTGAGTGATCCGCTAGTCAGTGTGAAATTACCGTTCGCGCCCTGAGTTTCACCATCGACGGTTACATCGCGGATGGTGAATCCGCTCGGTGCCGTAAATGAATCTTGAATCGTGGGAGGTACGCCCTCCGAAGAACCTGTATTGGCAACGGTGACGAGGAACTCTACATCAGCCGTCTTATCCGCACCGAACTTGACCTTGTTCGGACTCGCTTGACCAGCCGGGACCACTGCACCAGTCACTGGATCAATAGCAGATTTCTGAACCTTGAACTTCGGGCCACTTCCCCCGGGCGTGGGGTTCGGGCCAAAGTTGCAGGAAGCATTGTCGTGGTGAATAGAAACAGCAGCGAAATTTCCTGAAACTTTTTCAGCGTTAATCGTCCCTTGCCCGGTACTAACACCACCTGAAGAATCAGCCGAAAGTGTCGCACGATAAAGGCTTCTTCCCGCTCCGTTACCCAGATAAAGCTTACCGTCAGACCCCCATGCAAGACCCCATATCTTTCGATCAACTGTACCAACAAGCTCATACGATAGTTCGGAGGTAGAATCGATACCCGGATTCGCTAGTTGCGCGGCATCAATGCGGTAAAGATCCGAAGTCCCATTCCGGTTATCTTTACTGATTATCATGTTTCCGGCAGAGTCAAAAACCAGGTCGGTAACTTGATCGTTATTGCCCCCGAATGGAAGGTTTCCATTCGTATTCCAACGCACACTATTCGCACCGGTATATGACGCAATATCTACAGAATACAAGCGACTGCCATTAGTATCCCCGGACTCAAATGACCACAGACGCCCATTTTGGTCAAATGCGGAGTTCGCGGAGGGTGCCGCTTTCGCCCCTGACGATGGCTGAGAAAGCTCATACAGTGTATAACGCGAATCATCGGACACAGGTACCGCGCCATCAGCGTAGCGGTAGGATAACAGATCCCAACTACTAGCTTTGAAGTTATTATCACGATTTCCCGCATTGTAAAAGATTTTGTCACTTAATTTTAGCGCACCGTCATCATACGAACTGACGGCTATCATTCCTGTCTCCGCCGCAACCCAATCATATCGCCTGAATTGATTGTATTCCGCTTTAATTTCTCCGAGATCGCGGGCCAACGCAAGGTCACCTTCAGTGTAGTTTGATATACGCCCAAAATGAGTCGGATTTTTCAAGGGTGACTTTCCAAAGGATGCGGAACTTTCCGTATAATAAATATCCTCACATGCTTTAACCACTGGAGGTTCGCCCGGTAAGGTGAAAGTATCTGCCGCACCTTCGCTCACGTCAACTGCTGGGCGACCAATCTGTATATTTACAATAAATTGCCTACTAGCGTCGAAGTCACTCGCAAATCCACCTGGTAGGCAATTGCCAAAGACAATATGTCGTTTGACGTTGATTGTGGTGCCGGCCGGCAGCCAGGTATCACCGGTGTATGTTGCCGGATCATAGTTCCAACTATAAGAATCTAGCCATTTCGCGTCAGGATTTTCGTTCAATATTTTTTCAGACTCAGCATAGACCGGCTTTGTCCCGTCACTTGACAAGAACCGCCCTTTCGCAAGAAGTTCATCTGAGGAGGGACCCGTGTAGCCATCAGGAAGAACAAACTCAATCGAATTCTTAGCCGTGGGATTAGTACTGCCATCAACGATTTCGTTATCACCGACGAATCCGACGAGACCATTGCCGTTAGCGTCAGCGAACTTAACGTCTACCAGCCATGCACCCCCCTTGAGCGTCTGGCTAAAGTATGCAGTACCCGAACATTCGCCAGAGTCAGGTACGAACTTCTGAGGTCCAGGGTTGAGAGCAACTTCGGGCAGCGCCTGCAGCTCAGCCTTGATACTTGCATTGACAGTCCACCCTTCAGGTGAATCCTGTTTTACAGTTGCAGGCAGAGTGATGGTAGCGGTGGTCTCCTCGGTAATATCTCCAATAGTCCAACGCCAACTATCGTCCTCCAGCTTCTCAAATCCCGTTACCGATGCTCCGGAAACGTTCAGCGAATTCTGGTCCGGCTCAGTATCGAAGGGGGCAAATGGATCCTGATTGATCGTTATGTGACCAATCTGGGTTTTTGCAGGTTTCAAGACATTGCGGAAAACGATCTCGCCTTTGTACTCGAATTTTCCTCCGGGCTGGGGCTCTTGGTCGCCCGGGGTGGTGTGATTAAGTACGGCACTAATTTCCGGGTCGCCTTGAGCGTTTGCCGGAAGATCTGCTGGCAGGTAAGCGGAAGCAGGTGGTACCGCAAGTACAGCGATAGCTGTCGAAAATACCAAAAGCGTGGATACAATGAAGCATTGCATCCTCTTCAACTCGAGATGAAAAGATCTAAATAGGGGAAACTTATCGGAGGGTTTCATTCCAACCTCTCTGCTTTTATTACTTGATGTCTTAATTTCGGACAATTCTTTATTTTTCATACCTTAAACTGACCAATTTCCTTATTATTCACTATTAAATCATCCTTAAAAACTGGTGGTCGTACAGTTTTTGGTTCATTTCTTATCTTTCCGCCGGTATCGAAGTAGGAAGATGCCTAGAACCATGAGTACGAGCCCTATCCCGATGACCCCGAACACACTGGCACCGGTGTCGGGAAGTCCCGGTATCCCTTTTTTCGGAGGGCCCTTCTTGATTACGGGAGGCTCAACCGGAGTATCCGGGGGCGGCGGGTTTTCCGACGTCTTTCCTGGTGGTACCGGCACCGGCACCGGTATCGGTACGATCAAGGTTCCCGTTCCGGAACTCCCGGTGGGTTCCGATCCAGGTTGCCCTTTCGCGGTGAGTTTCACCTCATATTGCCAGGCTCCGGTGTCGGGATCCCCCACCGGTAGGGTGAGGATCATCGGTTTTGATTTGCGGTGATTTCGGGGGGCATCACTCGGCAATTCCTCGGTGATGAAGTAGACACCAACCGGTAGTTCCTCGAAAGTGGCGAGGCCGTTGCCGTCTGTGACGGCAGTAAACGTGTGGGATTTTGATGCGGTCCGCGCCTGATTCTCCGTCAGGGCGACGGCACGGTCCCATCCTTCTTTCGTGGTGAGATCGATTCCGTCAATCCGCTCCACGATGTAGGTGACTCCTGCGAGGGGTGCGGTTGCCGCGTCCGGAGTCAGAATCTTGAGTCCGGCTTTTTGCCCGGCATCAATGGACTCAATAGTCAGGTCCGCTACCTCACCAGTGATGGTTCTCGCCTGGGCCACGATCATTCCACCGGGGGCCACCAGGGCCGTGCTCAGGAGTCCTGCGGCCACTAATTTCGTTATACGTTTCATCTGGTCCCCCATGTAGGTGGAGTGGTTCTTCATGATTTCGGTTCTTTCGTCTGTTGTCGGCCGCTACTGTGCCTCATCCGTCGGACAGCCGCTCGAATAAACAGGGCAAGGAGCAGTAATAGACAGCAACCGACGAATGCGAGTATCGCTTTCATCCACCACTGCCATTCCAGCGGCGGCGTTGAGTAGGCCTCCACTTCTTCTGCGGGATCCATGGGAACCCGGAATCCCCGGACAAGAAGACGATGATCGTTGATCCCGTATGGAGTGCACGTGATGAGGGTGACGAGGTCTTCTCCCGGTACAACAGCAAGCGAGTCAACCTCATCCGGTTTCACCACCGAGATGTCATCCACCTGGTATTTCATCTTCCTGCCGAAGGTATTCAGGTAAAAAACGCTGCCTTCCTTCATCTCCGTCAAATTGTCGAACATGGTGGCCCTGGTCAACCCGGTATGACCGGTTAGTACAGAGTGTGTCCCTGGCCCACCCACCGGCAACGAGGTACCCCAGAGGTGCCCAACGCCTCTGTCCAGCGAGCTGTGCCCGGTCCCGTGATAGATCGGCAGGTTAACCCCCGCAGCGGGAATAACGATCTGCGACATCGGACTGTCCACATCACCGATGCTCAGCATTTTCATATATGCGTCATATTCTTGTCCTCCGTTACCTTCAGCATCCCGCCAAGGATCGCGGAGCGTTCCTGAGACGCTGCTTCTGTTGTATTCCTCGGCAAGCATGAGCTGCTCAGTGAGCTCCCCTTCGGGTTTCTGCTGAAGCAACTGGGAATACTGTTCGGCCACCTCTCGCTGATGGAGATTGCTGAGCTGAGTCGCAACAACGGGGTAGAGCAGCACGCACAGCCCGATAATCAACAGTGCCAACGGCACGAGCAAGGAATGCCCTCTACCCTTGCGTGCAACCTCTCGCGATGGCACGTCCGGGGCTGACTGCCTCTGCGGCAGCGTGCCAACGGAGTGTCGACCCATAAAAACTCCTTATAAACTATCTAATGCATACCCAGAATAAAATTCACCTAATGGGAAGACCATTATTTTTCATTCAGTGTATCAGGGATTCTTCCCAGGTTTGCCCACGGTCGCCATGTACAACAGATGCAACTTCCCGTTTATCACGACTATCCGAACAGGCATGTCCACATGGATATTTGCCAAGGCATCCACTCCACCTGCACCACATTCACCACATAACCGCTGGTCCGTAGACATTTTCCAGCAGCCGGAGCTGCCGCGACGGCACAGCATAGCAAGAGTCCCGAACTTGAAGCCCATAAAGCAGCAGATGTACGTCAACCATCGCAATCATCCATTAGGTGTTTCTCGTAGTTTCTAGGTACTCGATCCTGACTCTAAGACGACATCGCAGATTTGGTGCGATGTGTTACCTAATTCACCACCAATAAGGTGTATTCGTTTTTCTGGACATTGCGGTTGACAGCGTTTCTGCATGTCAAGTGCCGCTCATGCACTGATAATATGGGGGGGGGGGGGGGGGGGGGGGGGGGGGGGGGGGGGGGGGGGGGGGGGGGGGGGGGGGGGGG